>JAEYPF010000008.1 GCA_023411115.1 Methanobacteriota archaeon | reverse complement strand
TGAGTGCCGTGGGCCGGACTTGAACCAGCGACATCCAGATCTTCAGTCTGGCGTTCTCCCAACTGAACTACCACGGCAAATGGGCCGGACGAGATTCGAACTCGTGATCACCTCCGTGTCAGGGAGGTATCATACCCCTAGACCACCGGCCCAAGAGTGCGTCCATCTTGAATATAGTTGTATTCCTATATAACCTTTTCTACTATTTTAAAGTTTAAAATTTCTTTGATAATTAATATGGATTTTTAATATTAATTCAATGGGTTGAATTTGTTCGTTAAACCTATTAATTTATCAATAAATACTAAATTGTTAATTATGTGTATTTATCTATCCTTGTACCTTAAAAATCAGATTTAATCATTTTAAATTTCATTTTGAATTCTATTAGATTAAATAAATAACCAACAATTATTTATATAACCTAATATTTCATAAAATAACCTAATATATCTAAAAATACAGAACCGAACAATATATTACTGAGAAAAAATAAATATAAATCCATAGCTCTGCGAGGAGATAAAATGGATGTAGAACCAATTAAAACAACAGTAGATGAGCTTTTAAAGGTCTTAGCGACCGAAAACGTGATAGGCGAAACAATCGAAACAGAGGATAAAATATTAATCCCTGTAACGAAATTTGGTATGGCATTCGGAGCCGGAAGTGGTGAAGGCAAAGGTCCAGGAAACCAAGGAGGAGGTAAAGGTAGCGGTGCTGGAGGAGGTGCCGGTATTGAGCCTATAGCTATGGTAGTCGTGTTTAAAGGAGTCAAAGGTTCAGATGGTGTTAGAATAATGCATTTAACTCCACCAAGCACAATTGGACAGGCTGTATCTGAGGCTGTACCTGCAGTGATTGATTTGATGAAAGAAGGCCAAAAAGCTATGAAAGATATGAAAAAAGGCGAAATGAAAAATGAAAAGCCAGCTGAAGAGCCCAAATGAATCAACAGTGATTTCAAGTCAAATTCTGTGAGTGGATCTAATTGATCATTGCAACCACCATTATCCTCATTTTTTTATTGATTATAATAGGTATTTTGGTGGTTCCATTTCATATATGTCTTGATTTATATAATGAAGGTTTCAAAGTCCATGGGAATTTCAAATTAACGTGGATGAGACTAAAATTAATTCAAAGAGAGATACCTCCTAAAGAGGGGGAGAAAAAGGCTGAAGAAAAACCTGAAGAAAAACCTGAAGAGAAAACTAAATTTGACATAAAACGTATTCCTAAAATAATTTCTCTTTTAATGGATTCATGGCAGTACATTCAACGCATTTTAAATGCTTTTTTGAAATCAACTTCCATTGAAAGGATCAATTTTGATTTAATCATTGGATTGGGCGATCCTGTAAATACAGCAATGGTAAGCGGTTGTTTATGGTCTGTAGTGCCTTTAGTTAATGTAATTCCTAATACTTATTTTTCTATAGAGCCAGACTTCATTAATGTAGGTTTAAAAGGTAGATTAGAGGCCGATATAAAAATAAGGCTACTTTGGATTGTCATCGAGTTTATAAGGGCTTTAACCAAGAAACCTGTGAGAATGCTCATTGGGGAACTTAGGGGATTGAGGAGTTAATATGTCAAAGATAATAAAACCCGAAACCAACACAATTATTGGCAAACCTCTTGAACTTGGTGAAAAGATACTTTATCCTGTGATTCAAATTTCAATTCTAAAAAATAGTGAAGGGAATGTTAAAGGGATTTGGGCTGTTCCAGTTGCTTTTGTAGTTGAGGAAGGATTGGAAATGTTTCTTATTTCGTTAACTAATGGAAATGAACCTTTTGGAATGTTACCTTCCTATTAATTTTTGTATATAGTACTAGTTTATCTTGACTTAAATGGAACCGAATTAAGATTATTTTTATGAAAACAATGACTTTTACTAATTTTCTTTTAATTCAAATATATGCTTCCAGTTATTAATACAGTGAACTTTTACAGGAATGTTTCTTACCCTGCTTTTATATCGAGCCTTTTCCATGCAGTTAAGGGGAACTATAATGTGAAAATCTAAGCCGGGTTTAGAGGAGAATAACTTCCATTTGTTTTCAATTTCATGTGAGGATATATTGGCACAATTTTCAAATTCAATAACCATAATATCATTTATACCTCGAAAAGCGAATATATCTGGAGTATAACTCCCATATTTGCGAGATATTCCGCGTGCAATCCTATTTTGGCCCTTCATAATGTTTGTTTTTACGTGATAACCTTCTTTTTGAAGTTTATTAACAATAGATGTCACTGTATTTCGTGGAATATCTTCTCTTGCCCTGGTAGTTTTAATTTTTGTACGCATATAATCCCTTATACATTTTAAATTATTAGGCATTTAAATTAATTTTTGTTTTACATCTGTATATTCAATAAACATTGTATATAAATATTTGGATTATAATGTTAATTATAACTATTTTATTAGAATATACTGAAAATATATAAATAAAAATAGCCTATTTTGATAACAAAGTCCTAATTTTTAAAATTCAATTTATTCTTATTAATTATTTTAAAATATTGTCAACTAATCTCTAATTTTTATATACATATGTTCAATTATTCTACGTTCAATGCTGTAATAAAACATTTTTTTGGTTAAAATATTGAAAAAGTTTATATAATATAATTAACAGTTTATTATTATGATTAGAAAATATACAAAATAGTTGTATATTTTTTAATAAATGGGATGGTTTGATGGAAAAACTAAAGGCTGAAATTATAAAAATGAGATATATGATCCTCGTAAAGAAAGGACTGGTTGAAAATAAATTTGAAAGCTATAACAAAATGTCAGAAATAGTTAAAGAATATGAAAGTCAGTTCATTCCTGGCACGGTTTTACTCAGTGAAAAAGCAGGATACAAGTTACGTATTGAGTATCCAATGGAGTAATATATACCAAAAATTCGATATCGATATTTATTATATTATTATATGGCAATTCTCCCAGCACTGGTTATGGAATATTTTTCAAAATATCTTGATTTTTCTACTAATCCTATATCCATAAGTCCTGATAAGTGTTTATAAACCATTGCCTTGGATATATTTGTTTTTTCTCCAATTTCAGAGGCATTCAAATCTTCTGAAGACAAAAATTCCAGTATTTTTAATCTTGTTTTTGATATATCTAGTTTCATTACTGGAATCCTTATAATACTATCATTAAAACAACTAAAAATAGCGTTCGCGCCTTCCTTATTGGCCACAAAATTAAGTAATGAACCTAAACCGTCCCCTCCACAAGCAATAAATACTTCGCCATGCTTTTTTGCGCCATTTATAATTTCTGACATTTTTGCGCATATTTCTATTGGATCTTCAGAGTCTATATTAATTTCTCCTCCTTTTATGAACTTGTCTAATTCAGTTTTTCTATGAATTTTTCCACTCAGGATAATCAACCCTTCAGCCTGCGTCTTCATGGACGCGTTAAACAGGCACTTTCCCCTGAGGTTTGTTATTAAAGTTCTCATTCCATCACCTACAAATAAGTACTAATTTTAGATATTTTAATTTTATCATCTGAGTCTCAGTTAACTATTGACTATTCAATCATAAATATTGATTAGATAACAAAGTTTATTTAGGGGCATGAATTTATTTAAAAATAGAAATTTAAAAGGGAGGACAGGATTAAATGACTAATGGAGTAAAATCTGAGGGAGAACTGTCCACACGTCAGGTAAATAAGGGTATAAAGAATGAAATAATCAATGAAAATAATTATCTAACTGTGGAAGTCCCCCAAAAACTTGATTCTATAGCAGTAGGCCTTGACAGCGGTGTAAACATCACTTTAAAGGGTGATGTGGGCGATTTTGTTGGAGCATTGAATAACGGTGCTACAATAGAAATTGAAGGCAACGCTGGACGTTATGTTGGTAATAACATGACTGGTGGTGAGATAATAGTTAAGGGTTCTGCAGGAGATGGAGTTGGTTTTGGGACTTACGAAGGTACTATTGTTGTACATGGAGATGCCGAAAATGGAATAGGACAGCTTAATAAAGGCGGGTTAATTCTTATTGATGGAAATATTGGAAATTTATCTGGCCTTTACATGTTAAGTGGTGAAATCATAGTAACAGGTAATGCAGGTATTGATACAGGAGACTGGATGATTGGAGGTACTATTTACGTTGGAGGTACCTATAAAACAGGAACCAATGCAGAAATTCGCCAGTTAGATGTTGAAGACAGGAATAAATTGAAAGAAATCTTTGATATTTATAAAATAGAAGCAAATATTGACGATTTTACCAAGATAGGGCCTAAAAAATTAAGGCCGTTTTATGGGTGATCTAAATGAAACAAATTCTTTTAACAAATCCTGAAAACTGCGACGGATGTAACGAGTGTGTAGAAGCATGCAGTAAAATAAATGAGGAAAGCGGATTATTTTTACATAAAATGACTAAAGGATACCAGACAATTGTCTGCCAGCAATGTATTAACCCTTCATGTATAAAAGGATGCTTTAGAGATGCTATTTATCGAGACAGAAATGGAATTGTCAAAATAAACCATGATCTCTGCATTGGATGCAGGTTATGCGTTTTAATGTGTCCCATTGGAAGCATAACATATACTGAAGAGAAGATGCTTAAATGTGAGCAGCAATGTGCCGATTCAAATGGTGGAAACCCGTTATGTGTTGATGCATGTGAGCAGAACTGTTTAAAAGCTGTAGATGTTAAAGACGTTGCCACTGGACTGCAGCAGGGAATTGAAATGAATGGGAACTCTTCGGAGATATCATCGTCAAAAGCTCCTCTATCATCTTCAGATCTTGCAAATGCAACACAGGGACTTTGCGTTTTTTGTGGTACATGTGAGATAGTGTGTCCAACGGATTCAATTGAAATAGTGGATGACCATGCAGAAATCGATAAATCCAGGTGTATAATGTGTGGGTCCTGTTTTGCAGCATGTCCTGTTTTAATACCCAGTGGAGCTGGAAGTATATGGGACCCAAGAACCATTGCAGATATAAGATACACATCAAAGGCAGGAAAATATGTACTGCGAGGTTTTGGAACTGAAAGGCGCCTTCCTAACTTCGATGATATTATTATTTTACCTGCACAAGCTTCAATTGCCCCCGTGGATAAATACAGAGAGGCCTGTAACACAGGAGTTGTTCTTGGGACAAGATATGCTGAAGAGCCATTAGTTTTAGATACTCCTGTCCTGATTGCAGGAATGTCCTTTGGTGCATTGAGTAAAGAATGTAAGGTAGCATTTGCTAAGGGTACATCACTGGTTGGATCATGTGCAAACACTGGCGAAGGTGGAATGCTTCCCGAAGAGAGGGAAGAATCAGATAAACTTGTTGTTCAATATTCATCAGGTAGATTTGGAGTGTCAGTTGACTATTTAAATGCTGGCGATGCCATTGAAGTAAAAATAGGTCAGGGCGCAAAGCCGGGAATGGGCGGCCATTTACTTGCTGAGAAAGTAAGCCCCGAAGTAGCTCAGATAAGGGGTATACCAATTGGAACTGATGCCTTAAGCCCATGTAGATTCCTGGATGCGACCAAGGAAGGAGATCTTGCCAAGCACATTGAACTTATAAGAGAAGTAACAGACTGGCGTGTTCCAATAATAGTTAAATTAGGGCCAGGAAGAGTAGATGAAGATGTTAAAATAGCTGCTGAAGTTGGGGCTGATATAATTTCTGTTGATGGAATGGAAGGTGGAACTGGAGCAGCACCTGAAGTAGTTATTGAACACACTGGAGTTCCAACACTGGCTTCACTTGTTCAGGCAGTTAATGGACTTGAAGAAATAGGAATGAAGGATAAAGTAGATCTCATAATTACTGGTGGAATAAGAAGCGGAGCAGATGTTGCTAAAGCAATGGCTATGGGGGCCGATGCGGCATACATAGGAACTGGAGCAATGATAGCTGCAGGATGCCGTGCATGCCGTATGTGCTACACTGGAAAATGTCCTGTTGGAGTTGCAACTCAAGATCCTATCTTACGAGAAAGGTTAAATGTTGATCTGGCCGCTGAAAGGGTTGGAAACTATATAAAATCTATGACCGAAGAGACTAAAATGTTAGCACAGCTTGCAGGTCACAACGATATAAGAAAATTCTCACCTGATGATTTAAGAGCCCTTGACACTAATACGGCAGAAATAACTGGACTCAGACTTATAGGTAAATAAAAAATTATTTTTTTTCTTTTTTATAAGCTGTGAATTGATGCCAATAAAATAAAAGTGGATTTAGAATAATTATACATACAATTTTATTTTTAATTCTAATTTAGAGCTTTTAGATTAGATATATTAGTTTAGGAATAAATAAAGATTAAATTCTTAGTAATGACGGAAACATCATATTGCGCTGTAAAAGATAAATTATTAGTTATATATAAAATTAATATATACAAAGTACAGTTAAAAAAGATTTTACCTATGATAAACTGTTTATATGGTCCATGATTTAGCTAAACCAATGAATACATGAAATTATCGAAATACTGGTGAAATATATGGGATTATTGATAGAATATTTAAAAGAACCAAAGAACTGGTTAGTTCACGCCATTGTTGGGTTTATATTACTTTACTTCATGTTATTTGCACCTTTAGATCCGTTAATTAGAATAGGAATAATAGTGTGCGTGATAACATTAAACATTGTAAGAATGAAAGTTTTTGATAAGAAGTGAATCGATATTCTGAGGTACAGTAAGAAATGAAGATCCTATTGCAGTATTGATATATAAATTATAGATGGTTTAAGAGTGCAAATACAATACTGCAGAAATAACATGAATTAAATTTAATTTTATAATTTTTATTAAATAAAAATTAAAAATAGAATTAAAATTATTCTATCTTTTTAAATTCTTTTTTTGGCGCTCCACAGATTGGACATATTTCAGGCGCTTCTTTTTCAACTGTATTTCCGCAGAAATTGCAAACGTAGTAAATAACTTCTACATTATCTCCAAGATTTTTAAGCGCGTTTTCGTAAAGGCCAGCGTGAATTTCTTCCACTTTGTTTGCAACATCAAAACTCCATAGAGCTCCTTTTTCATTTTCTTCTTTAGCTTTCTCTATAAAATCAGGATACATCTCTGTAAATTCAGCAACTTCACCAGCTATTGCTTCTTTTAAGTTCTCTTCGGTACTTTTTATGCCATCAAGGAATTTAAGATGATTATGTGCATGCACGGTTTCTGCGTAAGCTGCAGCTCTAAATAATCTCGCGATCTGGAAAAATCCTTCTTCATCAGCTTTTTTTGCAAATGCAAGGTATTTTCTATTTGCCTGTGATTCACCGGCAAAGGCTTCTTTTAAGTTTTCAGTTGTGCTCATATAAATAGCCTCCTTAATTAATTCAATACAAAGTTTTATCTGGTGGAATAAATATTTATTTTTTACCATTACACAAATTAGAATTTTAAAATGACTGATTCACGACTAAAGTTTGTATTATTGATTAAATAAGCATTAAACATAGAAATAATGATTATAAAGATAATATTAATCAATAGAAAGTCAATATTTGATTTTTATAACTGTAGAATGATTTAAAACCCTCGAAAGCGATGTTTTGGGGCATTGAAAATCTATAATTTTCAAAAATAGAAAAAAAATACTAAATAATATCCATAAAAACAAAAAAGAAAAACTTAAGCTGCTTTAACAGCTAGTTCGATGTCTTCAGCTTTGACAGTTTTTCTTCCAGCGTGTTTTGCAAGTTCTACTGCTTTTTTTGCAATTTCATCGCCTTTTTCTTCTAATGATTTTGCTAAAGCTTCCTTAGCATCATCACTTATTCTTTGAGCACCAGCATTTTTTATGATTCTTCCAACTGGAGCGATTGGTAATTCAGCCATAATTTCACCTCCTAATTTAGCTTTGCATCTATATTATTTAAACTTATCGATTTTCATAAGGTATTTGGCTAGAGTCAACCCCATACTGTTCCAATAAATGTGGTTATCATTTATGAAAAAATTTAAAGATGACAGAACATCAATGGAATATTGTGATCACAGCACTTTGAATATATCCTCTAACTTATAACGTGACATAATATTAGAGGTAGCTCATAGTCTAGAACTTATGAAAGATCATACCAAAACTTTTAAGACGGTTAACTTCAATATGAAATTGCATGTTTGACAAGCTGAACATCGATTCTCAAATAAGGAAAACACTTGAAAAATCCCTTGATGAAGAAATTTCAAAGGATGAAGCTGAAAAACTAATGAAAGTTAAGGGAAAAGAACTTCAAGCATTAATTTTCACTGCAGACCTACTCAGGGAAGATCTAGTTGGAGATCAGGTTACATATATTCAAAACTGGAACGTTAACTTCACTGATATTTGCTCTGGAACATGTGGTTTCTGCGCTTTTAAAAAAGATGAAAATGACAAAGATGCGTATTTTTTAGAGATTGATGAGATTGTGCGAAGAACAAAAAATGCTGCAGATGATGGCGCGATTGAAGTTTGCATACAGGGGGGCCTTCATCCAGATATAGATGCTTATTTTTATGAAGATATTCTTTTGAATGTCAAAAAAGAAGTCCCGGATGTTCATATACATGCTTTTTCACCGATGGAGATATTTTACGGGTCTTCAAAGGCAGAACTTGAGGTAGAAGAGACACTCAAAATGTTGAAAAAAGCAGGACTTGGATCAATGCCTGGAACTGCTGCTGAAATATTGAATGATGATATAAGGAATATTATATGCCCTGGAAAGTTATCAACTTCTCAATGGATTGATGTTGTTGAAACAGCCCATGAAACAGGAGTTCCAACAACATGTACAATGATGTATGGCCATGTTGAAAATAAAAGTCACAGAATAGAACATCTTGAAATTTTGAGGAATATACAGAAAAAAACAGGGGGATTTACAGAATTTGTTCCTCTGACCTTCATGCACAAAAATGCTCCAATTTACAGAAACGGAATTTCAAGTGCCGGAACAACTGGAGCAGATGATTTAAGACTTTATGCAGTTTCAAGACTTATGTTTAGAGACCTGCTTAAAAATATACAGGCTTCATGGGTGAAACTCGGCTTTAAATTTGCTCAATTTTGTCTTATGTCCGGTGCAAATGACCTTGGTGGAACTTTAGGCGAAGAAAATATATCAAAGTCTGCAGGGGCAGCTTATGGAGAATCTACTCCTCCAAGTGAATTAGAAAGAACTATAACTGATATTGGAAGAATTCCAGCCCGAAGAAATACGCTGTATACTGAAATAAACGAGATTTAGTTTTCAATTTTAATATTATTTTAGTTTCTTGGGAATGATACATTTTTAAATTATTTCTTTCTAATTATTATTTCATCCCCATCTTCACATTTTTTAAAAAGTTCTAAATTTTCTGTAATTTTTCCGATGTTATTTACTTCAGAAACAGGTTGTGAACTGCCATAAAACACACAAAAAGCAGGTCCTGGCGGCCAGTAAGATATATCTCCTTTTTCAGTTGTTTTCGATGGGTTTTCATAGTCTAATTCTAAGGTCATGTCAAAATATACCTCTTCTAGATAGATATGTGCAGTTCCAGGAAGCGGTAATATTTCGTATAATTTCATGGCAGTTTCAGGATTTCTGTCGTCCAGTTTTCCGATAGCTTTACCTTTTCCAATTATTTCTATTTCTATTTCCATTTTTTTCACCTAATTGTGATAGTTAAAAAGGACTGTCTGGCTTATGTTCATTTAGTTTATCCAATTCTTTCATAATTCCAACGCCTGAAGAGGTCCCTATTCGTGTTGCACCTGCTTTTACCATGTCTAAAACAGTTTTTATATTTCTTATGCCTCCAGATGCTTTAATGCCCATATTGGATCCTACGGTTTTTTTAATTAGAGCAACATCATCTACTGTGGCTCCTGAGTGTCCAAAGCCAGTTGAAGTTTTTATAAAATGTGCACCTGCGTCTTTTGATATATTACATGCCAGAATTTTTTCTTCTTCTGTTAGCAGAGCAGTTTCAATGATTACTTTTACTGTACTTCCTTCTGCCGCTGCTACAACTCCGCCTATGTCTCCTTTTACAGCTTCCTCAAAACCTGATTTAAGGGCACCAATGTTCATAACAACATCCACTTCAGATGCTCCAAATTCTATTGCATCTCTAGTTTCAAAAAATTTCATTTTAGGAGTATTTGCTCCTAATGGAAAGCTTATAACGGTGCAAATATTTACATCTGATTTTTTTAAAAGTTCTGCGCATAATTTAATGTTTGCAGGATTAACGCAAACAGAAGCGAATCCATATTTTTTTGCTTCATTACACAATTTTTCTATATTTTCTAATGTTGCATCGGCTTTTAAATTCGTGTGATCGATTATTTCTGCAATTTTTTCAGGAGATTCTACAAAATCTATCATATACACCACATCTAGTTTTTTAATTATATTGATGAATTTGAATTCTCAATTAACTTCATTCCCTTTGCAGTTATGGTAAATTTTTCAACTGTTACAAAACCGTCATATACTGGCTTTATAAGCACATATCCTTCCTTATTTAAACAATCAATATGAAATTTAAGATCAATTTTTTCATCCAGATTTTTTATTAAGAGTTCTTCACTTACACCGCCATTACATCGTCTTTTCTGTATGTACAGAAGTTCCAATATTTTCAGGTGAACCCTCGAACATGAAATGTTCGGGGCATCAAATACTTTGTATTTGAGTGTCTTGTCGTTGTCCATTTTTTCCCTTAGTTTGCCTTTTAAAATTTGATTAAATCTTTTTTGCCATATAAGGACCTAATTTTTCGTATCCAAATTTTCTATAGTAATTTCGGGCTCCAATTCCGCTTGTAACAAGCAATTTTTTCCTGTCATAGACTTCAGATGCAATTGCAGAAGCTTCATTTAATAAAGCTTCTCCATAGCCCATGTGCTGCCACTGACCATTTTCTTTTTCGCCTAGAGGTATCATTGAACCATAAACATGTAATTCTCGTATAAGGGCAGTTTTATCATCAATCTCTTTTCTGTGGGCATTTTCAGAAGGTATCCTTAACCTTGTAAATCCAATTAAGATATCCTTTTTAACATCCTCAAATGATAAAAATATCTCATTACCTCCCCCTGCATTATATTCTTGCTTCAACAATTTTACATTGTTAATATCAGGGATTATTCCATGGGATGCTTTATGGCCAACTTCTCTGCATCGAATACACTTGCAATTGACGTCTAGATTATGGAGTTTTTTGTATACAAGTTCGCCAAGATTCGATTTTTTAACTCCGGCCTCAATTAAAGGAGATGGTATGTCTCGCTGAATTCTCATGGTCCTCACCCATTTTGGGAGAATCTTTTTAATTTCAACGATTAAATCCACGGCTTCTTCACTTGTATATGGTTTATATTCTCCTTTTTCCCACATTTCATGGAGTTTTGAGCCTTTAGTTACTAAACAGGGGTATATTTTAAGCATATCTGGCTTAAAACGTTCATCTGAAAATAGTCTTTTAAATATCCTTAGATCTCTATCGAAATCTGCAAAAAGCCCAGGCATGAGGTGCATTGCTACTTTAATACCAGAATCTCTGAGTATTCTTGCAGACTCAATTGTATCTTCCACGGTGTGCCCGCGTTCAATTCGTTTGTAAATGTAATTATAAATTGTTTGAACCCCAAGTTCAACCCTTGTAACGCCCATATTAAGCATTCTATCAACATCTTGAGTTTTACAGTAATCTGGACGGGTTTCAAAGGTCATTCCAACACATCGAACCTTTGAATTTTCATTTTCACTTTGGACATCGTTTAGATAAACAAAGGATTTAGGAATTTCAATGTTATTTGTCAAACTGGATCCCCTGAAATTTTCAGAGGAACTATTATTCATTGATACTTCTTTAACTCCAAAATCGTTCATAGCTTGAAGACATTTGCTTATAAACCATTCTTGATAACACAAAAAATATGATGGAAATGTTCCGCCCATTATAATGAGTTCTACCTTGTCTAAGGGGTGCCCTATACTTTCAAGCTGAAGTAAACGATTATAAACCTGTAAATAAGGATCAAAATTAAACATCCTTGCCCTCAATGCTGCTGGTTCTTCTCCAGTATAACTTGGAGGAGCTATTTCGCTTTCAGGGCAGTAAAGACACCTACCGTGTGGACATTTATGGGGCTTGCACATTACAGCGACTATTGCCACCCCTGATATTGTCCGTGTAGGCTTTTTTCTTATTATACTTACGATTTTCTTTCTCTCATCAGGAGTTGCATTTTCCAGTATCAGAGAATTGCTCATAAATTTTTCAAGTTTATAGTCTCGGCATGCTTTGTGTTTAGCTTTTTCCAGGTCTTTTTTTGTTTTAATTTTTCCCTCGATTATTTGGTTAATTATTAGTTTACATGCATTTTCCATCATTATTTTCTCCAAAAATAGGTGTTTAAAATTCATGCTCAAAAATCGGAGATTTTTAGCACCCGAAAATCATAGATTTTCGAGGGTATTTAAATTAAAGATAGTTTAGGTATAATGAAAGCTCATTGTTGCTCTATAGAAGTATAGATAACTGTTGCAATTAATAGTTATGTATATAAATTTTCATTTTTTTCCTATTTTCTATTCTCTAGATTTAGTATCCAGTACTTCTAAAGCTCTTGTTATATCTGTCTTGGAGATTATTCCAACTAAATTCCCATTTTCAGTGACTGGAAGCCTTCCAATATTGTTCCGGGTAATTTTTTCCAGACTGTTCATTGCAGGTTCGTTAGGGCTGGTTAAAATAAGGTCTTTGGTCATTATATCTTCAACAGGGATATCTCTTTTATTTTCGGGCACTTTGGAAATGTCTTCAAATGTGATGATACCAACAAGATTACCATGGTCTTCAACTGGATATCCCATGTGTCTCTGTCTAAACATGACGTTTAAAGCCTCTGAAACAGGAGTATCTGGAGTTAAAGTATCCACGTCTTTAGTCATAATATCTCTGACTCTGAGCCCTTCTAGCCTTGAAGAAATCAGGATATTTTTGTATTCTTGATCTGCTCCTATGTAAATGAATATAGCTATAAATATCAGGATGATATTAAAAAATATCCCTAAAATAGCCATTAAAATGGCAAACTGTTTCCCTATAGAAGCGGCCATTTTGGTCGCATTAGTATAACTCATTTTTCTTGCAAAAAACGCCCTTAATACTCTCCCTCCATCCATAGGAAACGCTGGAAGAAGATTGAAAAGTCCTAATACTAAATTAACCCCTAAAAAGTTAGAAAGGAATAAGGGCAAATCTGCCGATGGGGTGTTTGTTATAAAAAAGGATGAAGCGCTTATAGATCCAATTCCTCCAACAAACAGCAGCGCTAAAAAACAGAAAAATGCAATTACAATGTTTGCAAGTGGCCCGGCAGCAGCTATTCTAAGTTCCTGGTTGGGATCTTTAGGAATTTCTTCCATTGCAGATACCCCGCCAATTGGCAGAAGAATTATTTTATCGATTTTAACTCCATATCTTTTTGCCACGTAAGAATGGCTTAATTCATGTATAACAACTGTTACAAAGAGCAATGTGATTAAAAATGCTATATATAATGATATAATATTAAAAAAAGCTATGGCATAGATGAAAAGCATTAATAAAAGAAATGAAACGTGTAACTCCACTGGAATTCCAAAGGCGCTGAATATTTTAAATGAAGATTTCATAATATCACTATATACTATTATGGGCTCATCAAGTTAATAAAATTATATTTTCCTCATAAAAACAATTTATTTAAACTTTAAATCTATATTTTCAGGGTATATTTTGAATTCAATTGAAACAACTAGTTATATTAATTCTAGCACTACATTGATAAAAAATATATGCTTTAAAAAACAGATTAGAATCAGGTGTATTTATGAAAGTAAGCGAATTATTGGGTAGAAAGGTTCTGGATAAAAATGCAATGGAAATTGGCAAAGTATCTGATGTGGATTTAATGCCAAAAGAAGGAACCATAAATTCAATTACAATATCTACTGGTGATATGTGGCTTAGAAATAAAACTTTTGAAATTAAGCCCGGTGATATTCAGCAGATAGGGGATTATTTACTTCTAAATCTTGAAGAAGCAGAAATAGAAGGAATAGTTTCAGAAGAAGAGGAAACTACTACTGAAAAAACAAGATTGACTCTTGGTAAAGAAGATTAATTTAGTCATTAAAGAGGAGGTTGAATACATGGAAGTTTCGGATTCATGTGGTGCACCTATAAGTAAAGGCTCATATGTGATATATACTGGAACAGGTACCATTGGTAAGGTTGTAGATCTTAAAACAGAAAATGAAAGTATATGGGCAAAAATTGAGGGTACAGACCTCTGGTATAAAAGTAATTACCTGCAGGCTATCGATAAAATTGAAGAAAAAGAAATTAAACGTAAATCCAAAGACATCAAGGAAAAACTTAAAGAAAGGAAGAAGCTTGTTGGCGACGATATCGATATGAGCACAGAACTCTGCGATGGTGGGGGATAAACCCTTTTTTATTTAAAAAATAAAATTATTTTTTATCAATTTTTCATGTTTTAAATTAGAATTTTTAGAACTACTTTGTGTATTACGTATTTTTTTTGAAATATTATTCAATGAAGGGTAACTTTTAAGAGTGAAAAATGATAGACCATAGCATGAATGCTTAGTATAATAATTCCAACATATAATGAGGAGAATTATCTCCCTAAATTACTTCAAAGTATAAAAGATCAGAATTTTTTTAATTATGAAATCATCGTAGCTGATGCTGATTCAGCCGATAGAACAAGGGAGATTGCAGAATCTTTTGGTTGCAAGGTCGTAGAAGGCGGATCTCCTGCTGTGGGCCGAAATAGCGGTGCAAAAGCAGCAAAAGGGGAATACTTACTATTTCTTGATTCTGATGTTATATTGACAGAAGGATATCTTGAATCTGCGTTAAATGAATTTCAAGAAAATGATCTGGGAATAGGTATAACTCAGTTAATTCCCATTAGTGATAGTAAAAAAGATAAATTATTGCATGACTTTGCAAATTTCTTTATGAAACTTGTAGAATCCATAAAACCTCACGGAGCAGGATGTTATGGGATTTTAACAAAGAAATCTCTCCATGAAGAGGTTGGAGGATTTAAAGAATCCCTTGATTTTGGCGAAGATAGTGATTACATCGAAAGAATAGGGAAAATATCCACTTTCAGGGTTTTAAGAGGACCTAAACTTTTGATATCTACTAGAAGATTGGAAAAGGAAGGACTTAAAAGCCTTGCCTTAATTTACGCAAAAAGTACATTGTACGACTTTATGGGAAAAAAAATTACTGCTGGAGAGTTAAATTACACTTTTGGTCATTCTGAAGAAAAAAAGAAGAAGATACTTTATTCGGTGTGTGGAGAAGGAATGGGGCATGCCATTAGAAGCGCAGTAGTAATTAAACACCTGTTAAAGGAAAATGACGTGGTTATCTTCGCTGGGGGAAGAGCTTTTGATTATCTTTCAGAAAAATTTGATAATGTATATTATATAGAGGGCCCAAATACAGTTTACAGTGGAAATAATGCAAAATATAAGTCTACTTTCTTCTCTGTAATTAAAGACCTCCCCAAAAGCTTGAAGTTTAATATTAAGCTGCTTTATAATATTGCGAGGGCATTTAAACCTAATATAATAGTTTCTGATTTTGAAGCGTTCTCCAACCTTTTAAGTAAATTGCTTGGAATTCCTTTGATTAGTCTTGATAACATACATGTTATCACGCAGTGCAGGTTAGATCTTCCCGATAGATATCTAAGTGAAAAGATAGTAGCTGGAGGAGTAATTCGTTTATTTATAAACAGGCCTAAAAAATATTTGATTACTACTTTTTTCTACCCAGAAATTAAAAATAAGAATAAGACCGAATTGTTCCCTCCCGTGCTTAGAGATGAAATTTTTAACCTTAAACCAGTAAGTGGTGATCATATACTTGTTTACCAAACCAGTGATTCAAATTTGGAGCTCCTTTCCACACTAAAAACCATAAATGAAAAATTTATAATTTATGGATATGACATGGAAAAAAGGGATAAAAATCTTCATTTTAAGAAATTTAACGAAAATCAGTTCTTTAAAGACTTTGAATCATCTAAAGCCGTTATATCTAATGGTGGTTTTACTTTAATGGGAGAATCAATATATCTTAGAAAACCAATATTCTGTGTTCCAGTAAGAAAGCAGCCAGAACAAACTGTTAATGCGATGTTCCTTGAAAAATTGGGTTATGGAGAATTCCATGAATCGCTGACTAAGGAAAATTTTGAACACTTTTTACAAAACCTTGATACTTATCGTAGTTCACTTAATTCATTTGAGCATAATGGAAATCAAGAAATTCTAGATGCTTTAGACAAAGCTATTGAAAAGTATTCTACAGATTACGCTGGACCTAATTATAGAATTGTTAATTTAATTGAGTCCAGAGGAAATGCGAAATAATTTAAATGTTATTTTTATCTGATAACCTGTGACAAGGTAATTAAAGCAACACCTGTAACCATAACTAATGCGCCAGTGAGTCTTTCTTTTATGCCCTTTTCATTAAAAATAAAATAGCCCCATAGAACACCAAAGATCACACTTGAACGCTTTATAGAAATCACATAAGCTACAAGTGTCATGCTGATTGCCAGCATCTGGAATATTATAGCTAATGCACTGAAAAAGCCAATGGGGAATAAAGTTTTAAAGTCTGTTTTAATTGAACTGAAATCATGCTCTGATTTATGAAAAATCAATGGAATTAAGGCTAACATTACAAATAAATTTACGGAAAAAGCCCAGAATATCGGAGAAGAATTTTGAACCCCAATTTTATCGATATTTGAGGTTATACTGAATAAAAAAGCCACAATTAACATTAATTTTGCCCCTTTTTCCTTCAAAAGCGCTTTAAAAGGGCCAAGAATGCCTTTACTAACACTTCTGATGTTCAATAAATAGGATCCAAGAACTATTAGCATAATACCAACTACACCCAGTGGGGCTGGAAATTCCCCAAGCATCAATGGAGAAGTTACAAGAAGGAATAAAGGAGTAAAAGCAACAAGAGGAACCGTAATTGAAAGATCTGAAATTTTAATAGCCCTCATATAAAGCGTAATCGTAACTACATTGAGCAATCCACCGATAATTAATGCAATCAGATAATTGATACCTAAATGAGGAATTCCATAGATGAAAACCAGTGGAAGCAAGAATGGTAAAGCAAAAAATTTGAATGAAAATGAAGCTATATACTCATCAATAGCCTTTAAGCCCTTTTTACTGAATAAATCAGTGACTGATTCAAAAATAGCAGTCAAAAATGCAGATATAAAAGCAATCATAGGATGGGTTATGTAAAGAGTGGCTAATGTAAATAACTATTGTGTAAAAATTATTATTAGGTATATATAATTGAAGGTTTCATTCACATTTAAACATTTTAAACAGCGCAAATAAAGATGAATTTAAATACTATTTGTTTTTTTATATAAAATGAGGAAAAAAATGAGCTCAGATACCATTGATTTTTACTACTTCTCAGGAACAGGAAATACATTGCTTGTAGTAAAAAAGATGAGGGATACTTTTGAAGAAAAGGGTGTAGATGTAAACCTACATAAAATTGAAGAATCAGATCCTAAAGAAGTCAATTTAGAACATGTGATTGGACTCGCATTTCCTGTAGCTGTACTTTCCACCTATCCATTTGTATGGGACTTTATAAAATCAATGCCACATGCAAATGGTACAAGAATTTTCATGGTTGATACTTTGGGCGGTTTTTCTGGTGGAATAGTTGGCCCGCTTCGAGAAATCGTTATAAAGAAAGGTTACTTCCCAATTGGAGCTATGGAGATCCAGATGCCTCCTAATATTTTTTATATACAGGATGAAGATACAAACCAGAATAAAATCCAGAAGGGCCTTTTAAAGGCCAAAAAGTATGCATGGGACCTCATTAATGGAAAAGCAAAATGGGACAGACATCCAATTTTTTCAGATGCCGTGTATTTATTTTCCATGGGAGCTTTGAAGTTAACAGAAATTGATTTACACCAGAAATACTTCCTTTTTAAGGCGGATGAAGAAAAATGCGATAAATGCAGGATATGTGTTGGCCTATGTCCCACCCAAAATATTAAGATGGAACCAGAAGAATTTCCTGTTCACGGCTTAAACTGCCAGTACTGTATGAGATGCGTTTCATTTTGTCCAAAACAGGCAATTCCGTGCAAGTTCAATTACAATGGAAAGGTCTATCGTGCTGTTGATGTTCTGGATTTTTATAAAAAATAAAATAGTTAATTTAGTTAAAAATTAAAAATAAATTCTAATTATTTAATTAAAAAAAATAAATAATTATTTTTTTAAGCGACAGTAATGGGCACTTTATTTTTACTACAGATTTTTTTAATGTACTTTGAAGATAAGAAAAGGCTGGCTATAACTTTATCTTTAGACTTTGCGTTGGAAATCCCATAAACTAAAACACCTGTCACATGTTTTTTCTTGTTAATGACTGGCCCTCCACTGTATCCTTCTGCTGTGACTGCACTGGTTCTATAATAAACTGTACCGTGAGAGTTAGGTTTTTTTGCAGTCAAATGACCTGATGTTACAAAGGGGGTATAATCTTCTGATTTGGAAGCTGACTGCTTATTCTTTCCATGTTTTTTCAGCCTTTTTTCCATTTTAACTCCTGGATAACCATATATAGAAATATTTTCACCAATTTTCGGGTCTTTTGAACTAACAACAAGTGCTGGTAATTTTTTACCTTTAGAATCAACTTTTAGAAGGGCTATGTCCTGATCTTTTTTACTATCTCCAATATCCACTAAACTGGCATTTAGAGAATTTTTAGAGTTGATTCTATTTAATCCAAGCCCTTTAACCTTAATATTCATTTTATAGGATTTAGTGGATATCCATCCTTTTTTAATGAATTTATCAGTGAGATCATCCATTTTTTTTCTAAGGTCTTGATTAGATGTATTTTTGAATAGTTTGTGAGCTAATTCAGGATTTTTTTTCAGATAATTTGACAGCGCCTGTTCCTCTACATACCATTTCACATCGCCGGAATCCATTTTTTTAAGCGTGTTTGTTTTATCCAGCGTTTTAGAATCACTTATAACGTGAAAAGCCGTTATGATGTAACCATTTTTAGTCACGATTGATCCTGACCCCGTACTAAATGGCTCATAGTTAACTTTTACATTAACACTCTTGTGGAGGGTTGGATCTTTAATTTTAACAACGCCTGAAAATCCATTTTCAATATAAACAGTTCCATTTTGAACTGTACTTACATGTAAGTTAGGAGCTAAAGAATTTCCTGTAACTGGATAAGCACTGACCACTCCTGAAATTCCAATTACAGCGAACATCAGTATCAATAATTTAAGCAGTGCTGATGTTTTACCTTTAAATTCAGTTGATAAAAAATATTTTTTTGATGAAGATTTAAAATAACTCGAAAATCGTAGATTTTCGAGGTGTTTATTACATTTTCCGCAAAAATTTGCGCCCGTGGTATTTTTAAAGCCACATTCTGGGCAAATCACATTTACACCTCTTAATACTTCCGGATTTGCAAAGAAGACATTTTAGTGTCCATAATGTTGAATAGATTATTTATAATTTTAAAATATTATTCAGGATATTTTGATTTTTTACAGTCTTCAATGCTCTTAGACCGGAAAAATAGACTACAAATACAATTTTATATGTATATGAAGCTTTCCGCCTAATTATACCGCCTCCAAGTCAAGAATACTTTTTTTTAAAATTCTGCATTCAAGACAACCCTAATAATCTGATCTGATATATAAATATTTCGCTTTATTTTCAAAAAATAGGCATATTCTGGGCTTATTTTACCATAAAACGTCAGGAAAAAAAGTTTTCTTTCATGGTGTTATGGTGTTTCAATAATTTATTATTATTTTTGCATGTAGTCTCCTAATTCTGCCCTAATCTCCAAAATATTAGCATTTTATGGTTATTTTAAAGGGGAAATATCTGTGCTATATAAAAATAAAAGGAATTATTAATGTCATTTTTTGTAAAAGTTGCCATTTTCAGTTTTTCTAAAAGCATATAATTACCAAAAATGTATTACTTTTATAAATCAGGTTTAATACAATGTTTTTGCTATAGTTTAAATATAAACGAACACGAAAAATATTAAAGAATATAACTCAAAATAAAGTTACATATTCAACAGAGCTAAAACTTCATTACAAATTTAATTATGTGAATTTATATTGAGAATTTGTGGATTTTTTGGGATAATGCCATATTAAAGGAGTTTTTAACGTGTCCAAATATGATTTAGATAAAAAAGACATAGATACTAAAAGTTTAGCCAAAAAAGCGCTAACAGATAAGGAATTATTTCAGGAACTGTTGAATGGGATTGTATCTAAGGATAATACCACTAGATCTAATAGTTTTGAGGCACTACAAATTATAAGCCAGGAAAGGCCTGAATTTCTCTACCCTAAGTGGGATTATTTCCATAAAATGCTCCTGAGTAAAAACAATTACCATAAATACATTGCTATTTACATTTTAGCTGATCTTACCCAAGTAGACGCGGAAAATAAATTTGATGCTATCTTCGAGGACTATTATGGAATCCTTGCAGGGGACAAAGTTATGACAGCTTCTCATGTTGCATTGAATTCCAGTAAAATAGCGGTAAACAAACCTGAACTTCAATCGAAAATACTTGACAGGCTCTTAGACATTGACAACATTCATCAGGGCAGGCAGAAGGAACTGGTTAAGTCTTATGTCATTGAAGCGCTCCGGAAAATGTATCCTGAAATTGAGGATAAGGGTAGGGTAATGAAATTTATTAAGGGCCAATTAGAGAGTTCAAGTCCTAAAACAAGAGATTTAGCATCATGTTTCATAGATAAATGTGAATAATAGTTATTTTTAATTTTAACTTGTTTTAAAGCGTATATTTATTAACCATTGTCGACATATAACAACATTGAAGTTTATTGCTAGTTTTTTCAAAGTAACGTGGGGGACGTGACATATTTAAAACCAAAAGCATTTATGAACCTGCAGTTAAAGAAGATGGATTCAGAATTTTTGTAGAAAAATTATGGCCTGAAGGATTATCCTATGATGATGCTGGAGTTGATTTGTGGCTTAAAGAAATTGGGCCCGCAAAAGATGTCGATGAATGGATCATAGAGGATTCAGTGGATTTTGATGAGTTCAAGGAGAGTTATCGCTGTGAGCTTCGAACTAGTAAGACATTGCTGAAGATTATTAGAGATATTGAAAAGGAGAATGATGTTGTTACGCTGTTGTATTCAGTCGGTGATCCTGAGTGTAATTGTGCGGAAGTTTTGAAGGATAAGCTTAGTGGATACGAAGTTATTAGGGGATCTGTCGGTAGAATTCATGGTGGATGATTCTAGATCTTTCTCACATCTGCAAGAAAATTATCCATTTTATGGAGTGGGATACTTTTCTACCTTAAGTACCAATTCAAAGGTTCAATTAGGAAATAAAATTAAGATCAGAATTTATAAAAATTATATTTTTAAAGAATAATCTGCGATTAAGTAAATAAAGGATAATATGGGTTTTTAATACCACAAAAACCCTTCAAGAATTTAATTATCTTATTACATGCATTCCTGGCTTGAATCTGGTTGCATTATATGTCTGTGAATAGCCATTTCCCCTGTAGTTGAAGTCAACCCATCTTCCGTCACGGTAAATTTGCACAGACCTATGCCTTGGTGAGAGACTAGTCCTATACTGGACGATTCTTGCCCTTTTACCTGATCTCTTGAGATTGTTGTACAGGATTACGCTGTTACTCCAGCAGTCTCCTTTGCCTTTTCTCATTCTATGTGTCCTGAATTTTCTGGTTGATCCAGCATTTACTTTGGATACAGGTTTAATGTCATAAATTGGATTTAAATTTTTTATGGTGTCTTTACTATTCTGATTTTCATCAGGGGCAAGAGATATACCGCTTGAAAGCATACCTGCTGCTAATATTAGTGCAAATATATTTTTTCGCTTAATTATATCACCTCTATATCTCTGATTTAACAGTGTTTACGATCTAAAACTTAAATTCAACTTATTATAAATATATTGCGATTTATTTTAAAAAAATAAGTTTATATAGTGCTTATTTCAGCGAAAAAAGCCATAAATGAAGTTTTTATTTGTAGAGTTATGGAATCTCTTTAAGTGGTTAGTAATTTTTATGGATTTATTATAATTGATGTATGAATTTAAAAATAGTATGAAATTTTGACTATTTTAATGAATTTATATTTAATTTGGACTGAAGAAGGTGAAATGCGAGCGTTTATTTTTACGAAGATGTATGAATGATTTAGTAAAGTACTCAGATCTATATATGGAGGCGTGTTTAGGCCAGATGCTCCAACTGAAGTAAGAGATTAAAAATGTCGAATTGATGAAATGGTGTTTTTTTATAAATTTTAATTTTCGTGAGAAAGTTTTGCTTAATTTTTATTCTTACAATAGTGTCAGTTTTACTTATTTTAATGATTTATGCCTGATTTAAATGGAATAAGCTGAATTATTGACTTTAATTTGGAAAATATCGCTGCTAGTTCTGTTTAGATATGTGGGGATATTACTGATCTAATTAAAATAAGTAATTAAAGAATTTGAGATCATGAACCATGGAAAATCAAATATTGTGAATTAATCAAAAAATCTGCTGCTTCAAATAAGTCCTACCCAATTCAGTAACCCCGTAACCATCACCCTCTTCAATCAGACCCAAGGATTTAAGAGAATTTATCTGCCTGTAACCCTGTGAACTCCCCGCAGTAATTCCAACACTTTTAAATATCTCAGAAACCTTTGATCCTGAATTTCTGTCAATATATTCCAGTATTTTTGTTTTAGTTTCATTCAGCATGGTCGGATTTACAATTATGGGCTCAATTTTGGCATTTTTACAGACATAAATTAAAGGCAATTTGTTAAAACCCGAGATGAATGCATGTAGATATATGCCAAATAGATCTGAACTTATAACTGCATCTTCTATGTCATTTTCCTGAAAGATACGGTTAATTATTTTGATGGAATGCTCGTAATTATCGATTATCTGGTAGCTTTTTATGCTTAAAAAGGTCTTACTTTCCTTTGGAGATTCTGATGATACTATGATTATATCTTTTTTAAAATATCTCCCAATTTTTTCAAGTTTTTTTTGGTCTGTTATGTTTGTGATAATTGATGACATTTATCCATCCACCTGCAGCAAATAGCGTGAAAATTACTTTATAATACCTATATTATAGGTAATTTTACCTAGTTATAATATTTTAAGTTTTTATTTATAAATATTTACCTATATAAGAGGTAACAATTATGGAGGACTTCTAATTGAAATTCAATTATTGAAATCGAAAATTTAACATTTATCAATAAAAGATCTAACGAGTGGGATTTATTCAACAAAATTTCATGCTCTACATATAGTTTGTTTTATTTATATTGATCAGAACTCTTTTGAATTTCAATTAAAACTAAAAACATTTTAATTATACAATAAATGTACATTTTTTAGACATTTAATTTTTTAAACCATTCTTCATGTTATAGGTACAAATGTTCTTCTAATCAACTTACTTAACTGAAAATATAGCCTAACAATCCGCAACATTTAATAGGCATGACCTTCATAATACTAAATATGATTATGTTATTAATTACATACATGTGATGTGAAAGTTGGACTGCCAATTCTCATTAGACATGATAAATATTGCATAACAGGGCATAATCTACAATTAGTAAATAAACAGGTTGTAATTGAACGTGAAATGACTTAGATCGTTAGAATTAATAATGAGATTAAATTAATGCGGAAAATGTCCTTAATTATGTTGAAATAGTTTGATTATCTCCATTGAACTATTGGGGCACGTAAATAGAATGCAGGGAGAAATAAGTGCTATAAAATAATTGGGAGATAGTCGTAAGAAATGGCGAGAGTTTTTGAGGTGTTTCTCTCGCCTTTCTTAATTCTTATTTTTTCAACATGTAAAATCAGAGATTTTACTCGTGAAAAAATCGAAGATTTTTTCAACATGGAGAGGGTGAGAGTTTTTAGAGGTGTTTTTCTCTCACTATTCTCTCTATTTAACTATTAACTGGATTAGAGTTATTCATATATCTTATCGTGGTGATTATAATCCTGAATAATCACATTTTTCTTTTCAAGCTGATAGATCAGAACAAAATCTCCAATGTGGACCCGCCGGGCACTATGAAGGTCTCCTCGAAGTGGCTTGTAATGTTGGGGATTTGCTTGGATTTGTTTTATCTTCTTTACCACGTGTGAATATTGTTCTGGATCATCGTGTATTAGCTTCTCCAGTTGTTTCCTGGCTTTGTTTGAAAATATCAGATTTTCAGGATGTTTTTCCTGCCATAGATCCTCAAATAATATTAAACATTCCCTTAACGTGGAACAATCACCTTTTTTTACATCTTCTCTGATTTTTTCCAGTTCCAGCCGGTAGTCATCTTTGATTTGGGGATTTGTAGAACTGTTTGATTTCATAATAAGATACTTCCACCAATTCTTTGATTATAGTAATTTATCTAAGCAGATTTAATAAACGTTTCATTTTAAAGAAATTACGGATATAATTAAAAAAATTTAATTACCCCTAATAATAAAAAATAATAAATAATTATTAAAAAGAGTTGATGAAATGAAGATTGAAATGGTCATTCTGGCATTTCCAGAGGGGGATCCTGTAACTTACGATTCAAAGGATGAAGGGATTACACAGATAGTAGTTGAAGATGGAAGAATACGCATTGATTTTATTGATGATGGACGAACTTGGGCAAGAGAAATTCCTGTTTCCAGTTTGAGGTTCTTTGAGTATCCTAAGGACACAGTGGAATATTCAACAAGATAAATGGAAAAATTCTGTGAAAATTTAAGTCAATCCACTAGGGGGTTCTGTTTTGAAACGCAGAATTTACACAGGGCACCGGGAGTTTCTATATTTTTATCCTTTACAGGACATAAATAGATACCATTTTCAAATTCAAGTTTGAATCCTCCTGGAAATGATGTTCCAACAGGGTGAATGGACGCTTCTAAAATAAAGGTTGTGTAGATGGATACAATTTTTGCTAACCGTAGAAAATAAAGTTCAGATTTGATCTTTGATCCTTTAATCTGATTATTCAGCACTTCTAGGAATTCTTGAAGCTTCCCGCTATCTACATATCCTTCATAGTTTCCTTTATCTTCTCTGATGTCTTTGAAACGGTTTATAAATGCCTTCGTAAATGTTTTAATGAACTCTTCCCTGTATCCTGCATGCATGTACTTGGCATCTTCCTGAATATAGGCCGAGGCAAGCATGATATCATGCATGTGGATCCTCGATGCTTCTTTTTTTAGAACACTTAAAAGTTTGTTCTTTGAGATATTACTTGAAAAATCAAGTTCTTCAATTGTTTCAGCCATTTGAACCCCAATGAGTTTAATTTTTAATGATTTTAATCTTTGATATATATTTATATGTCCTTTGTCTGTTATTGGCTATAATTATAATTATTTGAATAAGCAGGCCTTCAGTAGAAACATTTTCAGGAAAATTATCGTACATGGAACTTAAGGCATATCTTTATCTATTTTTATCATTACCCTTATTAAGTTTCTCTAAATTTGTAAATAAGATGTTTGAATCTTTTTTGATTAAATTGCATGTTTTAGTTATTGTCGTTAAATATAAATAACATTAAATGTTAAGATAGTATTAATATGTATTTTTAATGTTAATTTATTTTTAAATTGATGTGATACCCTATGAACTCTCAAAACACCAAAACATTTGATATATTACTAGTTGAAGATAATTCTGCCGATGCACGTTTAATAAAGGAATTTTTAGGAGAAACTGACGCTGTAAATAAGCTACATATACAGCATGATGGAATGAAAGCAATGGAATATTTGAATCAATGCAAAGAGGATGATTATTATCCTCAGCTTGTACTTCTAGATTTAAATTTGCCAAGAAAAGGGGGTATTGAAGTTTTAAAAGAGATTAAAGGTGATAAAGACTTAAGGAAATTACCTGTAATAATTCTTACAACTTCAACAGCAAGGGAAGATATAAAAGAGTGCTATGATAACTATGCCAATTGTTATATAACTAAGCCTGTTGAATTTGATGAATTTGCAAATACAATAGATTTAGTTAAAAATTTCTGGCTTAATATGGCAGTGTTGCCAAAATAAATTTCATAAATTAGTGGGCACAAATTGTTTGTTCAATAATTTTTCATTTTCACATGATTTAAAGTATAACAACATCTAATTTTAGTTTTATTCTATAGAGTTTTATACAGATTCATCCTGCTCAGCGATACAGAACCCACAAACAGCTCCGGGATTATCCTTCTGTTTATCTTTTACAGGACATAAATAAGCCCTATTTTCATATCTAACTTCAAAACCACCTGGAAACGGTGTTCCAACAACGTGTATCGGTTCATCAAGGATGAAGGTTGTATAAATGGACACAACTTTATATATTTTGAAAAAGTGCGATTCATTTGATCTTAATTTCATCAACATCTGTTCCTGCTCATTTAAAAGATTTAATGCTTCTTTAAGCTCGTCTGGATCCACAGCACCTTCAAATTTGCCGCTATTATCTTTAATTTCTTTTACTCTGAGGATAAATCCCTTTGAATATGCTTTTAAGTATTCTTCTCTGTAATTTCCCTGAACATATTTCCCTTCATCAACTAAATAAGCATGGGCAGTCATAATATCTATGATTGAGATATTGGCAGCTTCTTCTTTTAAAACTATTAATAGTTCCATTTTTTTTATTTTTTCTTTAAAATCAAGTTTTTCTATCATTTAAACTCACAAAACTAATTTATAAAAACTGATTAAGGCTTAAATTTGGCGAACTGATTTTTACCGAACTTATTCATTATGGATTCAGCAGTTTTAGGTCCAATACCCTCTATTTTAGTGAGTTCTTCCTGAGACACGTACCTTAAATCGCTTCCAAAGGCTTCCACAAGTGCACGTGCACGTTTTCGTCCCAATCTTTTAACACTAACAACGAGCGGAATGATATCGTCACGGACTCCATAATAAAGGCGCGCAGATAATTTATCAAGGTCGCTGGAGTAAGAATAGTTATTTAAAACATGACAGATTTCTTTAAAGAACTTCACCATCCTTGAAGCCTCATAAGCTGCCCTTCTTGTGGTTGCTGCATATACATTGAAGGCATTTTCGATTCCATATTCACTTCTTTCGTCTATCCACTCTAAGAGGGCTGCAGTTGTGGCCTCGTCGTTGCTGATGTCGCAGGCAAAAATTCCATGTTCGTTAAGTTTATCCATTACTGGCTCTTTGCTCTTACGGCTTTTAAATGAAATTTTAGGCATGTCGGGAGTCCTTGAAATATCATAGATCAGCTGGTAAATATCCAGTTCGGGGGCTCGTTTTGCGTATTCTTTAAGTCTAACTGCTGTTTCAACGGTATAATTGCTTCTTGCAATTAGATTTCCAAAATCAGTTGCTTTAAGTCCTTCCGGAGTAAGCTGAATAATGCCGTTTTGAATTAAAAACTCGAGCGCACTGTTTATTTCATATTCCATGGTATCTACTGCAAGTGCACCAAAGAAATCATTGCAGTTCATTTGATAACCATAAAACGTTTCGCTGAAAAATTCTGTTATTTCTTGAGGATTTTTAGCAAGTGAGGACGCGATCTGGGCTATTATTTGCCTGTAAACAGCGTCCTTATTTTCTATAAGTTTGGAGCTGGTGACTTCTATTTCTCCGTATACATAGTGATCTTTTAAGTTATAGCCTTCTTCCATGCTTTTTGCAACTAAATATGAATATCCTTCAGTATCATATCCCGGCCTTCCTGCACGACCTGACATCTGTTCATAATCAAATACTGGAATACTTTGTGGACCTCTTGATGTCCAGCGGGTGTAGTCTCTTATTATAACATTTTTGGATGGGAGATTTACTCCGTACATGAGGCTGGGTGTAGCAGTTATCATGTAGAGATTACCGGCTCTGAATTCATTTTCAATTATTTCGCGTTGTTTGTCAAAAAGACCTGCATGGTGAAACGCTATACCGTTTTCAACGCATTCTGCAAGTTTTAAACATACTGAAGTTGGGCGTGAACCCCTTTTTCTTGGCACGTCCAGTATTTTTTCAGCTACAGTCCTGAATGCCAGTTTTTTATCCCTTGGAATGTTCCTTTTTATCTTACCTGAGATATAATTTGCAAGTGCTTCTGTAAACCTTCTTGTAGATACAAAAACCAGAATCTGAGATGAATCATCAATGGATTCATTTAAAATGCGCAGTACAACGTCATTTTTGTTTTTAACCTCTAGTTCTTCTGTTATAAGAACATCTTTGTAAAGAGGAACTGGTCTGTAATCGTGTTCTACAATTTCTGCATCTAACCAGCTTGCAAGCTCGTCCATATTCTTAAGTGTTGCCGAAAGTGCAATGATCCTTAAGGCAGGGTTTATAATTTTTGATCTTGTTAAGGCACATTCGATTGTTGGACCCCTTGAGTATTCACCAATCATGTGAAATTCGTCGATAATAAGAAGATCGATTTCTCTTAAGTTGTTCCATGAAAAACGTGTGATGGCATCGAAGGATTCAAAAACCATAACTGAAAGATCTGAGGATTTAGGATGCTTTCCAACATTTATACCAAACTTTTCAAACTTTTTAAACTCTGCAAGTTTTTCATTCTGAATCGATATAAGTGGCGCTGCATATACAACCTTTCCGCCACTTAAAATAGTATTTAACGCGGCAATTACTCCAAGAAGCGTTTTTCCACTTGCAGTTGGAATTGCTATTATATAATTAGATTTATTTTCAAGTAATCCTGAGTCTAAAACCGCTTTTTGTGCTGGATTTAGTTCTTTAATCTTTGGATAACAATCACTGATTATTTTCCTGATTTCCTGATTTACATTTTCCATAAAAATAATAGTACATAATGGTTTTTATATATTATACCTTCACAGTTTTTTTAATAATGCTATCATCGATTCTAAATAATTTTAAAGCCTTTATTTTATCTTCTTTTTACATGAATATCGATTATAATTGGAAAAAATTAATAGTGATAGGTGACATAATAATGACCAAAGAATTAGTTGGTGTTTATTATGCCTAGATTTCAAACCATAACTCCAAAAGCAGCACTTAAATTAATTGAAGAGAAAGGTAATGAAATAACAATTTTGGATATCCGGCCAGAGGATGAATTTGAAAAAGAGCACATTCCTGGAGCACAGAATCTGGATTATCACGGACATCATTTCCAGAGTAAAGTTGAAAAACTGGATAAAGAAAAAAATTATCTCATATATTGTAAAAGTGGTGCTAGGGGGGCCTATTTCATGGATAAGATGAAAGAATCTGGTTTTAATGGGGCTTATAATATTTTAGGTGGATTTGTAGGGTGGAAAGTGAGTAAACTTCCACTTGAAAGTAATGAAGACTAATAAGATCATTCTAATATCTATTTTAATTATTTATCTAAAAATATTTCAACGCTTCTTATTCCTACCATATAAATCTTCAACTAAAAAACCTGAAAAAACCAAATTCATAACTTTCCTCGTATGAAATGAAGAACTGAACGCATCCAATCAGTATTAGCCAAATGCCCAATATTACAGCTAAGTAATAGTTATTGATCCCATAAAAATTAAAAAGGAAATACATAATGCCCAGTAATATTCCTATTATCCCTGCTCCCTTTTCTATAGCTTCATTTCCGAATAATGCTACTATTCCGCTGATTAGTATTAGTGATCCAGTTAAATAGAACCAGAAAATTATGGAATATCCAAATAACACTATATTTTCAAATATAAGTAATCCGGTGGTAATTGCAGCTAAAAATAGTAATAAATATATCAAACTCTCAATTTTGCTATAATTTCTGACATCATAACTTAAAATTAAAAACCATAGCCCTAAAAATGCTATTCCTATTCCTATAGATTGGTTCATCGTATATATTTTAGTGAATGGGTATGCAATTACAAAAATTCCCACCACTATAGCTATAATTCCTCTTAATGTATCTTTACTACCATCCATCTTAACCAGTTATAATATGACTTTACATTCATAAATTCTTTACTAATAGTAATACATAATTGAATGACTCCAATTTTTACATAAAGAAGTAATTTTAATGTTAATTTAACTCTAATTCAACAATCTATCGTATTTAAAAGGAAAAATATATTAAAAACTAAAAATAAATTAGTAAGTAGCATTATATATGAAAAGGAGGTATCTAAATGGTAAATTGGGGAGCAGTAATTATTGGATTTATTCTGTCCATAGTACTGTCATGGCTTTTTGGCTTTGCAGGTCAATTCGGTGTATATATAGGATTATTCATTGCAGGACTGATTGTAGGGCTAATGGTTGGTGATGGGGCGTTGAACGGCGCATGGAATGCAGCCGTAGCCGGTGCCTTTGGTGGAATAATACTTGCTATATTGATTGTAATCGGTGGAACCTTATTTGCCGGTGCTGCAGGATTTTTAGCTGGATTAGCAACAGGAATAATAGTTGTAGTAGTAGCAATAATTCAGTCTTTAATCCTCATGGGAATTGGAGGAGCCATTGGAGGAGCAATAAAAGGATAGTTTATAAAAATCTATTATTTTTTCTCTTTTTTGACAACAACTATGTCTGAAATTTTAGTAGAAGGATACTGGCCATCAGGATCTTTTTCAACGCTTTTTACCATGTCCCATATTGTTAAAAGCGCTACACTTGTACCAGTTAGGGCTTCCATTTCAACACCGGTTTTTCCAAGGGATGTTACACTAACTTCAACTTCTATAAAATCAGGGTTTACATCGAATTTTATGTCAACACCGGTTATTTTAAGGGAATGGCACAGTGGAATCAGGTGATGTGTTGTTTTTACAGCTCCAATACCTGCAATTTGGGCTGTTGTAAGTACATTACCTTTTTTTATTTCTTCTTTTTCTATAAGTTCAATAGTATCTTTATTCAGGTATATTTTACCCCTCGCTATGGCAGTCCGCTTTACAACAGGCTTGTCTGAAACTTCTACCATATGAACTCCCTTTTCAGAAAGGTGTGTAAATGATTTATCTTCCATTATGTTCAGCTCCTGGTTATGAATTTAACAATTGGCTATTATAAATTTTACAAAATAATTTTATTGGTAAGTATTAATAGGGAATTTTAATTGATGCATATTTCATAACATGCTCTCTTGCAGCCTTACCCATCTTTTCTTTAAGGTCTTTATCCTGTAATATTTTATTAATTGCCTCTGCAAGTCCTACAGGATCTTCTGGGTTTACAAGTATCCCTATTTCCTTATTTACGATCTCCGGGATTCCTCCAACGTTCGTTGCAACTACTGGTTTACCCGACGCCATAGCTTCAAGGAGTACTGTAGGACGACCTTCAGAAAGGGAGGGCAGTACAAAAACATCTGCAGCAGGCATTATATTTTCAATATCACTTCTAGCTCCGGTGAATTTAATTCCTTTCATTTTCTCGAATTCTACAATGCCTTTAAGTTCTTCAAATAATGGTCCATTCCCAACAATTACAATTTCTGCCTCTTCACTTAGAAATTCTTTCGCCCTTATAAGGTATTCAACACCTTTTTGCCAGACTAGATTGCCTACAAAAAGTATGACTGGCTTTTGGGGATCTATCTTCAATTCTTCTTTAAAGGTACTCTTTTGATCTGGTCTGAATCTTTCAACATCAACGGCATTATAGGTTACCGAAAGCTTATTTTCAATCCCTTCAATACCTAATTTCATGACTCCTTCTTTTAAAGAATCGCTAACAACAAATACATAGTCAGATCTTTTTAAAATGAATTTTATCATTGATTTAAGGACAGGTTTACGTGCCAAAACAAATATATCTGAGCCGTGTATTGTAATGGCGGTTTTAGTTCCTGAAATCATGCTGCAAATAACTGCAATTAATCCGGGAGGCATAACGTAGTGTGCGTGTATAAGATCGATTTTATATTTTCTAACTATTCCCAGCAGCTTGAAAGTCGCCGATATAAAAAATAAAAATCCTCTAAGTCCTTTAATATTCAAAGTAGGTGCTGTAAACACGGGAATATTCTCAATATCCGAGATATTTTCATGGGGATAGGTCAGTACATAAACTTCATCCTCCCGATTTATCAACTCCCTGGATAAAAGATATGTATATGATGAAATACCCCCTAAATGTGGTGGAAAATGACCAATCATGCATATTTTCATTTTTTTCACCTTAAATCAAAATAAAACTTATTTATGTATATAATTATGACTTGTTTAAAATTCTACCATTCATCGTGACAATAATTACACAATTTATTTATACGTTTCTACTCTATCTTTTTATAATTATGTTTTAAAGGTAATTATGCCTTATTTAAAACTTTACCATCCATTCTAACAATAATTACATCAAAATCTAATCTATACTTTTCCTGGCATCTCTCTTTTATAGATTTTCCTATCAGATCAAATACATGGAAGGTCATATTTTCTTTATCGAGGATATCTATCATATCTTCCGTGGTTTTAGATTTAAAAATAGACTGTATTATCTCTTTATCAATGCCCAATAACCCACAGTATGCTGCTATTATTTCTCTTCTCCCATCGGCAACACTGTTTTTGGTATTAAATATCCCTGCAGCAATTTTAATGAGTTTACCGGCATGTCCAAATAACGTGATTTTGCGGACACCTTTCTCTTGGGCTTTATTCAGCATATAACCTACAAAATTGCTCATCTGAATTATCTGGTCTTTATGGACGTCTAAAATTTGAAGTGCAAGACGTTCTCCAATGTTACCAGGCACAAAAATAAGATCTTCATATCCTTCAGCTACTGCAACATCAATCTGGCATGCCAGTGATTCTTTATATGCTTTAGATGACATTGGTCGTGCAATTCCAGTTGTTCCAAGAATTGAAATGCCTCCTGTTATACCAAGACGAGAGTTCATGGTCTTTTTTGCAATTTCTTCTCCCTCTGGTACAAATATTGTAACTTCGGCTCCTTTTCCTTCAGGAAGCGCTTTCTGGAGGTTAGATTTTATCATCTGCCTTGGAACAGGGTTAATAGCGTATTCTCCGACTGGAACCTGTAGACCTGGCTTTGTTACCTTACCAACGCCTTTTCCGCCTTTAATTTCTATTGCATTGTTTTCAGTTACCTTGACTTGGGCACATATTTTAAGATTTTTGGTAACGTCAGGATCGTTATAAGGCATTTTTATTACACATGCCATTCCAGAATCAGAATTAAGTTTTTTAGAACAATTTACAAGAATTTTAAGGATTCCAAAAGGAGTTTTAATATTTATGCATGATATCTCATCATTATTTATGGCCAGAAAGGCTGCAAGAGCTGCTCCAGTTGCGGCGCTTCCAGTTGTAATCCCATAAGGGGAGTTTTTATCATTTTTTTCCCCTGTATTTTTGTATTTAGACTCGCTACTGCGAGGTTCACTGTGGATTTCCATTTTTCTAAAATTAACTTGCTTGCATTTCTTCTTTAATAGCTTTTTCGAGCTCGTCTTTTTCAGGAGCCCCTACAAATTTTACAGTACCGTTTATAGCAACTGCTGGAACTGCCATTAGACCATATTCAATTGCTTTTTCACGATTTTGCATTATATCAATTTTTTCAACTTCTATATCATCTTGCATTTCTTTTTTTACTGCGTCAACAACTTCTATGGCCATAGGACAGTATGGGCATGAAGGAGATGTAAATACTTCGATTTTAACAGCCATTATTTAACCTCCATTATGTTCAGATTTTTATTCAATATATATTAGTTATTTATTTTTAATAAAATATTTATATGGATTTTTTAGAATTTAAATTTAACCACAAGTCATTGAGGGTAAAAACATGTTGAATTTAATCTTTTCACTTGGTAGCCTTAATATTTTTCCATAAATGGTTAAATTTGATTTATGGATCAAGGAAGTCTTCAATTGATTTAAAAGAGTTAGTATATATGATCCTCAATTCATATTTTATTCTATATTTTAGTTAATATCATTGATTTGAATTATTCGTTTGTCAAAATTTAACGAATTTTTGCTTTCGTTTAAATATTAAAAGTTATAAATGTACACATTCATACTCTTATTATCTATTTATGAAGATTGATAACACCTAAAGGTGATATATTGAAAACAGTTGTTAAATCGCCAGGTTCTGCAACAGTTATAAATGCAATAGCCACAGGATGTGGTTCTGCATTTGGTATTGGACGCCATGTGACTGCAGAAGTGGAATTAAAGTCATCAAAAATAATATGTGAGTCGGATAAAGACGTTGATACAGGTTTAATGGAGTTATGTGTAAAAAAGGTTCTCCAGAGGCTTGATATCGATACTGGAGTTAAAGTAAAAACATATTCTGATCTTCCAGTTGCGTCAGGACTTTCAAGTAGCAGTGCAACATCAAATGCAATTACTCAAGCTACAGTTTTAGCTTTATCGAATGAATATGGTCTAGATTCAAATATAGATGATTTTGAAATATTAAATTTAGCTATAGATGCTTCATTGGAAGCTGGTGTAACTATTACAGGTGCATTTGACGATGCCAGTGCCTCATTTTTTGGAGGATTGACTGTAACAGACAATGTAAATCGAAAAATTTTGAAAAAACAGAGAATGGAAGAGCAAAACATATTAATATATATGCCAGATAAAAAATCACTTACTGCACAATCTGATGTTTTGAAGATGAAACTTATTTCACCTTATGTCAAACTTGCTTTTGAGCAGGCTTTAAAAGGTGATATTTATAAAGCTCTAACTTTAAATGGACTTTTATATTGTGCAGCTCTTGAATTTAATCCCAACATCGCCCTCGATGCATTAAGTGCTGGTGCAATTGCAGCTGGATTGTCGGGTACAGGGCCTTCATTTGTAGCTATAGTTGATAATGATGATCTAGATAATGTTTTAGATATATGGAAATCATATGAAGGAAATATCATACATACTGAAGTTGATAATGAAGGTACAAAGATAATTAAAGGTAATTAGTCCTCATTTTTTTATTAATGTTGAAGGTGAAGACAAGTGGACAGTGCAGAAGCTTTAAAAGTTCTTCAAGAATCGAGGGACGCAATAGATAAAATAGATGAAGAAATTATACATCTTATAAAAGAAAGAACATCTCTTGCCAGAGATATTGTCAATGCAAAAATAGTTCTTGGTATGGAGATAGAGGATAAAAAAAGAGAAGATTATATTCAAGATAAAATAAAAGAAATAGCAGATGAAAAAGAAATAGATGAAACCTGCATTAAAAAAATAATGAAAATTTTGACAGATTTAAACAAAAAAGAACAAGAAAAAATACTTAGGAGGGAGACTAATGGGTAACATAAGAACATCATTCGTAAAAAGAACCGCAAAAGAATTAGTAGAAACATATGAGGGAAGATTCACCACAGATTTTGATGAAAATAAAAAATTAGTTGAAGAATTTTCTACCGTAAGTACAAAACATCTTAGAAACAAAATTGCTGGATACGTAACCAGACTCGTAAGACAGGGATCTCAATAGAATTCAGGTGACGATTAATGGGAATTATAGTGGCCAAGTTCGGAGGAACATCCGTTGGAAATGGAGATAGAATCAGAAAAGCAGCCCAATCAGTTGTGAACGAGTACATGAAGGGCAAAAAAATGGTAGTTGTTGTATCTGCAATAAATAAAACGACAGATGAGTTTTTAGAAGTTGTAGACAGTGCTATGGGAAAATCCATAACAGACAAGCAGCTTGCCGAAGTTTTTTCCATGGGTGAAATGACCAGTGTCAGGATATTTTCATCAACTATAGAATCACTGGGCGTTAAATCCGAATATGTAGATCCTTATACAGATGCTTGGCCCGTAATTACTGATAATAATTTTTTAAGTGCAAAAGTTAACTTTGAAGCAACAGAAAAAAAATCAAGTGAAATTAAAAAGATGGTGGACGAAGGAATAATTCCAGTAGTCTGCGGTTTCCTTGGAAAAGATGAATCAGGAAATATTACAACATTAGGGCGTGGAGGAAGTGATATAACAGCATTCTTGCTGGGCCACTGCCTTAACGCTGAAGAAGTTATCATAGTAACCGATGTGGATGGAGTAATGTCCACCGATCCAAACAAACTTCTTTCGGCAAAAAAACTTGATAAAATATCTGTTGAAGAAATGAGGGATCTTGCAACACATGGAGCCCAGGTGTTACATCCTCATGCTCTTAAATACAAAGATCCTAAAATAGATGCCAAAATAATTGGATATGAAAATGAAGATCTTTCTGCTCCAGGAACAGAAATTATGGGTCCTTCGAATAATGAAATGATTAAAAGCGCTAGCTTTAATAATGAACCTATATCTGTTATCGCTGTTGTTGGTGAAGAAATCTTAACAAAATCAGGTGTTCTGGCAAAGATTACAGATACCCTTGCTGAACATAAAATCAACATATACGGCATCTCTACAGGTCAAAATTCAGTAACTGTATTTATAAATAAGGCAGATTCAGAACATGCCCATGAAATTCTTCATGATGTTGTTGTGGAAAGCGATGATTTAAGTTCTCTTTCCCTTGGGAGAGAAATAGCAATGATAACTGTTGCAAGTCAGGATTTTATAGATACTCCTGGCGTAATAACCGAAATAACTGAACCTTTACAAAAAAGTAAGATAAATATTGTTGAAATTTCTTCAAGTCAAACTTCTGTCGTCCTCTTTGTAGATTGGGATGATGGTAGAAAGGCTTATGAACTTGTAAAAGGTGTCTTAAAATGAAATTTGAAGGTACGACCGTGGCTATGGTGACTCCATACACGAAAAATGATGGGATAGATGAAGAAGGAATCCGTGAAAACATAAATTATTTGATAGAAAAAGGCGTTAGTGGGATATTAGCCGCAGGAACGACAGGAGAATCGGCTACAATAACTCATGACGAGCACAGAAAGCTGGTTGATATTCTAATCGATGAAGTTAATGGTAGAGTTACAACCATCGCTGGTGCGGGTAGTAATTCGTCTAAGGAAGCTCTTGGGCTTGTAAAACATGCTGAAGACACAGGAGCAGATGCTGCACTTGTTATAACACCTTATTACAATAAGCCGCAGCCACATGGTCTTTATGAGCACTATAAATTACTTACAGAATCTTCAAATATTCCTATTGTAGTTTATAATGTACCATCAAGAACTGGTACTGATATAGACGTTGATACTATTGGAAAAGTCGCAGAACTTGATAATATTGTTGCTATAAAAGAAGCAAACCCTGATCTGGATAAAGTATCTAAAATAGTTAAAAAAATTGATGAGATAGGAAAAACTGATAAATTCATAATCTTATCTGGAAATGATGATCTTACACTTCCTATGATTGCAATGGGCGCAAAAGGAGTCATAAGTGTTGTTGGTAATGTCGATCCGGCACGTATGAGTCAGTTAGTTAATTATGCACTGGAAGGTGACTTTGAATCAGCATTTAAAGCACACTATGAACTTTATGATCTCATGAAAGTTCTATTCATTGAAACTAACCCTGTCCCAGCAAAAACAGCTTTGAATTTGATGGGAAGACCAGCAGGACATGTAAGAATGCCCCTTGCACCTTTAAAAGAGGAAAGTAAGGCCAGATTAAAAGAAGTGCTTGAGAATCTTGATTTAATTTAAATTTTAGTGCTTTTAGTTGAATAATATTTATTTAATTTATTTTTTTATGTTTTAAACATGGAGATTGATAAAATGATTGGAGTGGCTGTAACAGGCGCAGGCGGAAGAATGGGTTCTAAAATAATTAAGACCATACTTGAACAGGACGATATGAAAGTTGTAGCAGCAATAGAAGCACCAAATACTCCTTTAGAGGGAAAGGATGTAGGTGAAGTAATAGGTGTAGGAAATATGGACGTTCCAGTAAACGGTGCTCAAAAACTTGCTGAGGTTTTAAAGGATAAGAAGCCCGATGTACTTGTTGACTTTACTATAGCAAATGCGGCAGTCAATACAATCAAAACTTCAGCTGAGTGCGGGGTTAACGTAGTTGTAGGTACAACTGGGTTTTCAGATGAGCAAATGGCATTAATAAAAGATTCTATCAAAGAAAATAAGATAAAAGCTGTTATTGCTCCTAACATGGCTGTGGGTGTGAACGTATTCTTTAAAATTATACAAGACCTCGCGAAGATTCTTAACGATTATGATATTGAAATAATAGAGGCTCACCACAAGCATAAAGCGGATGCTCCATCAGGAACTGCCGTTAAAGCTTATGAAATCATAGCAGATGCACTTGGAAGAAATAAAGATGAATCATGTGTTTATGGCAGGCAAGGGATTGTTGGCGCACGAACTGAAGAAGAAATAGGAATACATGCAGTTCGTGGAGGGGACATTGTTGGAGATCATACGGTGCTATTTGCTGGTGATGGTGAAAGGTTAGAAATTGTCCACAGAGCGCACAGTAGGCAAGCATTTGTAAGTGGAGTAATTAAAGCAGTGAGATACGTTATAGGAGCTCCTGAAGGAAAAATAAGTGATATGGGAGATGTTCTAGGCTTAAAATAAATTACTACTTGCCTTTCAATAATAATATTTCTATTTTTACGGGGGATACATGCTTTTTAAGAAACGCGAAGCAGTAACTGAATTTGTTCCAACTTTCTTAAAGGAAGATCGGTCTGCTTTAAGGAAAATTCATGAGATGATAAGTCGCGCACGACATCATATCTACATAACATATCCATGGATTACGCTAGGTGAAGAATTTATCATTCCCTTTGAAAATGCATTGTCAGGTAATGAAGACATAGAGGTATATCTAATTACTAAACTCGAAAAAGAGGATGTTTTTCGTCGATTACAGCAATTAGATGATATTGAGAGATGGAAAAGTATTTTTGGGGACAATATATATATAAAATATAACAACAGTATCCATGCAAAGATGATAATTGTAGATGATAACGAGATGATAGTTGGATCTTCAAATCTAACAGGAAGTGGACTGGGATCATCTAGAGACTATGAGGGAAAACCTCAGATTGAGGCCAACATTTATACAAATGATGTAAAAGCTGTAAACGGCGGAGTAGGATTTTTTGTTAAATTATGGAGTCATAAGGCTTCAAAAGAATATATTGATGATGAGTATGTATTATCCTGTAAATCCCACCATTTATTTGGAATATTTCAAAGATATAAAAAAGATTTTGATAAAATAGTTAATAGGGAAAAAATCCGTATTTCAGATGATGGCAATGTAAAATTTAATGGAGTTTTAGCTTATCTGGATGATAAGAAAGCCTATATTCTGGGAAAAACAAGGAAAGATATTGCCGTAAAAGTTTTGAGAAGTAGTACTGATTTAGACTCATCTAAAATTGGAGAAGAAGTCAGAGTTTCAGGTAAACTTTATAAAATGGACGGTCACGGTGAATTTACGGTAAAAGAATTCTCAAAAATTGATAGGGATACTAATATAAATAATTTAAAAATGGGACTCAGTCAAATTAAAATAAGGGGAGAAGTTATAGACATTGAAGAAATAATTGAAATGGAAACCAGGTATGGCACAAAGGTTTTAACACTGATTAAGATTAAAGATAGCACTGGAGATGTAATTTTAGAACTATGGGATAATGTTGTCCCTCTTGAGAAAATTAAGAGTGGTACAAGGATAGAGATAGTAAATGGCTATACAAAGGTTTATGAGGGAGAATTACGGTTAGGACTTCAAAAGCATGATGGAAAAATAATATTATTAGGTGCATAAATTTATAGTAAATAACGTAACTCAATAGACATATTAAATAGATTAAATAAATTAATTTAAAGCACGTAAATGTGATGGAAATTGGATAGTTAAAACATCTAATTGCTTGCTATAATATTTTATACAAATCTATGATTATAGGTGATTATATGGTAAATGTAGGTATTCTCGGAGCAACTGGAATGGTTGGGCAGAGATTCATTGAACTTTTGGCAGATCATCCAAAGTTCGAAATTACTGCCCTAACAGCATCTGCAAGATCAGCAGGAAAAAGATATAAAGACGCCGCAACATGGTATCTTGACAGTAAGATACCTGAAAGTGTTAAGGATATAGTTGTGGTAGATACAGACCCTAAGGAAACTAAAGATGTGGATATTGTATTTTCTGCACTTCCAGCAGATACTGCAGCAATTGTGGAACCAAAATTTGCCAGATCATGTGTTGTAGCTTCAAATGCAAGTGCAATGAGAATGGAACCCGACGTTCCCCTCGTAATTCCTGAAGTTAATCCAGAACATCTTGATATGATAGAGCTTCAGCAAAAAAACAGGGGATGGGATGGATTCATTGTAACAAATCCTAATTGTTCAACTATTGCTTTAACTATCACATTAAAACCGCTTTATGACCAGTACAATATAAGAAGAGTTTATGTTTCCACAATGCAGGCTGTTTCAGGCGCTGGATATAATGGAGTTCCATCAATGGCAATAGTAGATAATCTCGTGCCGTTTATTGGGGGCGAAGAAGAAAAAATGGAAACTGAAACCCTTCATCTACTTGGTGAATTTGATGGGGAAACAGTAAATCCAGCATCATTTGGTGTGAGTACATCATGCCACCGAGTAGCAGTTGTTGATGGTCATACAGAAGCCGTTTTCATTGAAATGGAAGATGATCTTGAAGTTGATGATGTAAAAAAATCTTTCAATGAATTTAAAGGTCTTCCACAAAAACTAGATCTGTTTTCTGCACCGAAAAGCCCAATTGTAATCAGGGAAGAGGAAAACAGACCACAGCCAAGGATGGACAGAAATACAGATAACGGTATGGCTGTCACTGTTGGAAGAATACGGAAAGATGCAGCATTTGATAATAGTATTAGGTATGTTCTTGTTGGACATAATACTATAAGAGGTGCCGCTGGTGCTTCTATTTTAAATGCAGAACTGATTTCTGAAATAATGTAATTGTTATTTCATTTTTTTCTATTTGCTTGAAAATCATCAAAGATACTTTGCATTTTCTCCAGCCACGATTTGCAAACATCTCAAACACTTTTGTTTGAGTGTTTTTCTAAAATCAATTTAAATCATATAAAATTTAATAGATATGTAGTAGTTTCTTATTTTACCAAAAAATACGATGATATTTATGGATGGACTAATTGGAGCACTGAATCAAATAGATGTCTTAATTTTCTATTTAATTAATATCAACATGCAAAATCCTGTTTTCGACGTTATAATGCCTTTAATATCTAGTGTGGGATATTTTGGTATTTGGATACTGGTATGTATTTTACTCTATGTATTTGGTGGAGAAAAGGGAAGAAACGTGGCTTTAGTTTGTATAGTTGCGCTGATATTTGGATATTTCTTAACTGAGATCTTAAAATACTTGGTTGAAAGACCTAGACCTTTTGATGTACTTGGGGGAGTAAGAGTTTTAACAAGTATAGATGGCTCTTCATGGCCTTCGGGGCATACAGTTGCGTCATTTATAGGAGCAGTTATAATTGGCAGAGGATATAACTTTACAATTAAAGGTAAAAGCTACAAATTAATGTATCCTTTACTGGTATTTGCGTTTCTGGTAGGATTTTCAAGAATTTACAATGGAGTTCATTATCCATTTGATGTAATTTCAGGGGCTTTAATTGGTATATTTTGCGCTTGGTTAATTCTAAGGATTGAAAATGATATAATAAAGTTCAACAAAAAGTTAATGCAAATTAGAATAAAACATTAAACTTAAAAATAAGTACAACATAAATGATACATGATAAAATGCCATTACTGAAAGATAATGAAAGGGAACAGTTGAGACAACTGGTTAAGGCTTGCCTGCTAGAAATTAGCAAATTAAAAATTGAACTTAAAAAATCTCAAAATGAATCCAAGAAGTTAAGCAAATTAGAATCTGAACTAGTTAATAAGAAAAATAATGAAATAGAAAGACTTGAAAAGACATTGGAAGAAAAAGATAAAAAAATATCTGAATTTGAAGATCTTCTACAGGAAAAAAATACGGAAATAGCAGAACTTGAAAAAATCAAGCGTCACTTTAATGCACTCACAGCCAGACCAAAAAAAGATCTCACTTCATTCCAGTCACAGGTTTATCAACTGTTAAATACAGATAAGGGTTCAGTTGAAGAACTTTATGCACAAATTACGGATATCGGGTTCAAAGAATTGTCCTTTGATAATTTTAACAGCATTTTAAGAAATTTAGAAAGGAAAGGATATTTTAAATCATCTAAAGAAGGCGGGTCAATCATCTGGCAAAAAATAGAAAAATAGAACCTCCCTCAATTTTTCAAAATTATGCTCTTTTTAATTTTACCGTTATTTTGATGTTTTTTATTTAAAATTATAATTATATCTAATTTAAAATACCATCCTCTCTTTTAAAACCCTTTTTTAGTCCAAAATAACATAATAACTCTATTTTTAGAAGAATAAAATCAAAAAATTTATATATTGTTGAACGCTAAACAATAACCTGTTCTGCTGTGTGTTAAACAATTGATTTAGCAATCACAGCGAGAGGGGGTACTAAAATTAATCAAAAGTTGCTAATATCAGCTTTACTAATTTTCTGCATGGCAATATTTAATTTAAACGGAATAAATGGGATATACGCTGATAATGTGAATAATTCATCCCTTGAAAACTTAACAGACGATGTAGCATTACAGCAAAATGATAGCACTAACAGCACAATTAATAATAATTCCACAGTAAATTCAACAGTTTTGGCTGAAGGAAATGGCTACAGCGATATTCACGGCATGTGGGTTAATACATGGGAAGCCCTTGAACTTAATGTCACTGAACTCCAGAATGAAGGAATTACAGATATATTCGTCAAAAACAACACTTATTCTAACTCCACATACATAACTATCCTTTCTCAAGTCGTAAATATGTTTAAAGATAGCGGAATAAGAGTAAATGCATGGATATCATGTTTTATGAATGCAAATGGTACTTGGGTAAATCCGGCAGGCACAACATATACTTACACCGTGAAAGTAACCAAGAAAGTTCCAGTAAAAACCAAGCGTTACAAGTCATGGTACAAAAAATGGTATAAATACCATGGAAAATGGAGATATAAATGGAAATACGTCTGGAAAACTAAAACTACTTACAAAACTGTCACTACTACTGAAACAAAAACTGGCATAAATACTATCTATAACGATCAGGTTGTAAAATCAATTGAAGATATGGTCAAAAATAGTGGAGTGAATGGTGTTAACCTTGATTACGTGTGTTATCCTGGGACAGCTTACAAATATTCTGGCAGTACACAGGTCATTACTTCTTTTGTTAAAAGGATTCACGATTCAGTGAAATCTATAGATACAGAGGTATCAATTTCAGCAAATTTAATGCCCGAAGGAACAATGAATGCCTACTACTACGGTCAAAATTATACCCAACTTGGACAGTATCTTGACTTTATGGTCCCCATGATTTACAAGGGTGATTATGGATACAATAGTTCAAATGGTACCAACAGCAATAACCAAAATGGTACAGACTGGATAGGCTCAACTGTGGCTTATATAGTTAGCCAGGCTAATGGAACACCTGTTGTGGCAGGTCTTCAAACATACCGCTCTGGTAACAATTTAACTCAAATACCTGCTGCTGAGCTGAATGAAGATATACAAGCGGCACTTAATAACGGAGCTTCTGGATATAGTTTGAATATATTCATGACACAGGGCAGGCCTGTATACATTACAAGCGACAATATAATAAACACCGCAGTTGACACCAATCGGATCAACACCATTGTCTATGGGTTACAAAATCTAGGATTAACTGCAATAAACTGGGGTTTAGGCTCTAATTCTCATTATGCTGTGCTTCAGGATAGTTTAGTACCTGCAAACGCGTTAATAGTTGATATTTACGGCGGAGCTTGCGCTGGTACAATATATGAAATGGGACAAAGCTATTATAAGAGATTAGTAGGAACTAAAGAAGTATTTTGTGTTTGGATGCCTCCAGCTACAGATATAACTGGTTTAGCATGGTTGCCAAGGGCACATGATGATAATTTTAGCCCAGCTAGCTTTACAGGACTGGAACATCCCGATCAATATTTAAAAAATAATGGATATAACTACATCTATTCTGGAGATTTAAACGCTATAATCAATGCTATATACGATGAAGCAATTACAGCATAAATATGTAGGGAAAAATTCAAAAACAGTTGTAGAGTCTGGTTTTGCAAACATTAGACCAAAATTCTTTTGTTTAATTTGAATTTTTTATGTGTGGTTAATCGTGTTTCAAATTTTTACATTAATAACATTTTGAGCTCTTACAGATATTAATATAGATGTAGCTTAATTAAATCACTTAATTTTTATAATTAAGGGTTTAATAAAGTCTGTTTAATTAAAAATCATTAAAAATCAAATTATATTAATTCAAATATGGAAATTTAAAGATTTAAACACTTTGAGCGGTAATATTTTTTAAGAATATGATTTTGCATTTATTGAGTTATTAAAAATTTAAACCAATAGTGATAATTATTAATTCATTGTATAAATGTGTTTTTAGCTTGTTTTAAGCCTAAAAAATACCAAAATAAGCTTATTTTTTAGAGAATTAAATCAAAAAATTTATATATATTTGTAATATGATTAATAAATGTTCCGTAAAGGGTTAAATAATAAATTTGACAATCGGGACATGGAGGCGGTATAATTAGGCGACTATCATTCTTTTCGTTGCTACTTGCGCTAATTATGATAATCTGTGTTATTCCTTATGTTGGATCAGCAGAAAGCCAGCTAACACCGAGCAATAATGCTAAAGTTGGTTCAGGTGACAATGTTTTAAAAGTTAAGGCAGATTATGTAGTAACGATTAAGAAAAAAGTTAAGGTATACTACAAAGTAAAGACCAAAATAAAGGTCAAAGTAAAAGTAAGGTACAAATCAAAGGGTAAATGGAAAACCAAGTATAAATACAAATATGTTTACAAATATTACTACAAATACTACTACAAATATGTTTATACTACTTATAATGTGAGAGATGTTCCTCCGGGGGAATGTACTGCGCCGACTGCAAATGCTCAATCTAATGATCCAGGAATAAAAGCACTTGCACAAAATTTAACAGGACCTGAAAATGTAACAATACATAATAATGAATCAGCACCAGTAGCTCCTATTGAACCCCAAGCACCAGAATATAATGGCAGTAATGATCAAAACAGTCAAGAATATCTAGATTATATTAATAGCCCTGAATATCAACAATATTTACAACTAAAACAGCAATATGACCAGGATTATGCTAATTATCAACAAAATTTAAGCCAGTATCAGGAAAATATAACTGTAACCAGACAACTTACCAATCTTGAAAAAGCCACCAATATTTTCAATTATGTAAGAGATCAGTTGGAATATTCGTTTTATTACAATACCCAACGTGGGGCAGTACATACATCTAATGATGGACAAGGAAATTGCTGTGACTTATCACATCTTATTGTAGCACTTTCTCGAGCTGCAGGAATTCCAGCTAGATATGTACATGCTGATTGTACTTTTTTAAGCGGTAATGTATATGGACATGTCTGGGCGCAACTCTATGTCGATGGAAAATGGATCAATGCTGATGCTTCAAATAATATCAATGACTTTGGCGTAATACGTAACTGGAATGCATATACTTTGAAGGGTATTTATTCATCGTTACCTTTCTAACATATTTTTTCTTTTTTTATGCATTAGTGTCCGTTAAATCATTATTCTTATAAATAGAGGGGCTATCGAAAACTACTTATAGAACCTCTAACCCATTGATAAAATACAAAACAAAATAATTGAGGTTGAAGAAAATGTGTAACATTTTCTGAACATTCGAAAAAATTTCATTTTTTCGATGCTTACAAAACCAAGGTTTTGTGGCAGCAAAAAACTTTGTTTTTTTGCATGTTCCGAACACAAAGCACTCGAAAATCAAAGATTTTCGATGTTTGTGAAACTTTCAGTTTCACAACCGTAAAAAACAAAGTTTTTTACATGCAGGAGAAACTATGTTTCTCTGTCGCGAAATTAAAAATTTCACCGGCGTCAAATCTTTGATTTGACAGTGTTCGAAAACCACAAAATATTTTTTTAAAAAAAAATTTGAGGTGATATAGTGGCACAATTAGGTGGTGGAAACCAACCAATTTTAATTTTACCAGAAGGTACTAACAGGTTTTTAGGTAGAGATGCTCAAAGAATGAACATCATGGCAGGAAAAGTCCTTGCTGAAACAGTAAGAACTACTTTAGGCCCTAAAGGAATGGACAAAATGCTCGTTGATTCCCTTGGAGACATTGTTGTAACAAATGACGGTGTAACAATTCTAAAGGAAATGGATATTGAACATCCAGCCGCTAAAATGCTTGTTGAAGTTGCAAAAACTCAGGAAGATGAAGTAGGAGACGGAACAACAACCGCAGTAATCATAGCTGGCGAATTACTCAAAAAAGCTGAAGGATTACTTGATCAGGATATTCACCCAACAATCATTGCTATGGGTTACAGACAGGCTGCAGAAAAAGCACAGGAAATACTAAATGTAATTTCAATAGATGCTGATGACCGTGATACTCTCTTAAAAGTTGCAATGACTGCAATGACAGGTAAAGGTACAGAAAAAGCCAGAAAACCATTAGCAGAGCTTATTGTAAGCGCTGTTAAACAGGTTGAAGAAGAAGGCGAAGTTGACAAAGACCACATAAAAATAGAGAAGAAAGATGGTGCTGTAGTAGATGATTCAACACTCGTTCAAGGTGTAATCATCGACAAAGAAAGAGTACACCCAGGAATGCCATCAAAAATAGAAGATGCAAAAATAGCATTACTCAACTCTGCAATAGAAGTTAAAGAAACTGAAGTAGATGCAGAAATCAGGATTACAGACCCAGCACAAATGCAGGCATTTATAGAACAGGAAGAACAGATGATCAGAGACATGATCTACAAGATCGAAGACTCTGGTGCAAATGTCTTATTCTGTCAAAAAGGTATAGATGACCTTGCACAGCACTACCTGGCAAAAGCAGGTATTCTCGCTGTAAGAAGGGTCAAAAAATCAGATATGGAAAAACTCGCCAAAGCAACCGGTGCTAAAGTTGTAACAAACCTTGAAGATCTCTCATTCAATGACTTAGGAGAAGCTGGAAAAGTAGTCGAAAGAAAAATATCCGGCGACGAAATGATCTTTGTGGAAGAATGTAAAGATCCAAAAGCTGTCACATTACTCGTTAGAGGTTCAACATCCCACGTTGTAGACGAAATCGAAAGAGCAGTCGACGACGCAATTGGTGTTGTTGCATCCACAGTAGAAGACAAAAAGGTTGTTGCTGGTGGAGGAGCTCCAGAAATAGCAATATCCAAAGGATTAAAAGAATACGCAGACTCAATCAGCGGTAGAGAACAGTTAGCAGTTTCCGCATTTGCAGAAGCTCTAGAAATAGTTCCAAAAACACTCGCTGAAAACGCTGGATTAGACAGCATTGACGCTCTTGTAGATTTAAGAGCAGCTCACGAAAAATCATTATACATGGGATTAGACGTATTCCAGGGCGATGTAACTGACATGTACCGCGCTGGTGTTGTCGAACCACAAAGAGTTAAAAAACAGGCTATCCAGTCCGCTGCAGAAGCTGCAGAAATGATCCTCCGTATTGATGACGTAATCGCATCAACAGGCGCAGGAAGAGCACCTGATATGGAAGGAATGGAAGGTATGGGCGGAATGCCTGGTGGAATGCCACCAATGATGTAATCTAAATTACATCCCTTCTTTTTTATTTTTTAATGGGCGATTTTAATAGACTAATTTTTAAAATTATGAAAAAATATTTTTAACGACTGTTTTTTAGATTAATTATTTCTAAACTATTTTTTATTATCTTAAAAAAGATTTATATTATTTTTCCGTTTGTGCTGACTAATATTTTTGGAATTCATTTATTTTAAATCCTCCAAATTGATAATGACTTCGTTAAATTCATAATTTAATAGTAAAATTTATATATTTGAAATATTTATTTTAATATGGGCATAAATGATTTAAATAGAATTCTAGAGCTTAACATTCGTTTTATCAGTCTTAATGGCTTATTTCACCTCAATTGGATTTATGGAGTGAACCATTGCAGAAATTACCTTAATTACAGCGGTTCTTAATCGACATAAAGGAGGTGAAAAAGATTCGAAGACAGTTAAATACTAGTAAAATTTTCTTTATAATAACCAGTATTTTTCTCATTTTAATTTCTATATCCTGTGTGAGTGCTGCTTCACAGGTTTACGTTAATACTACTGGAAGTGATTCTAATCCCGGAACAATTGATCAACCATTCCTCACAATTGGAAAAGGAATAGATTCAGTTGATCCAGAGGGAACTGTTAACGTAGCAAACGGAAACTACTCTGGAACAGGTAACACTGGCATACTCATTAGCAAAAATATGATTATTGTAGGCCAGAGCCAAAAGGGAACAATTATAAACGGAACTAACAGTGCGCAGATATTCCACATTTATCCTAGCGATGTAAATGTTACAATCATGAATTTAACATTTGCAAATGGTTATTCTGCTGCTAGTTTTGAACATCCAGATAATCCAGGTTTTGGCGGTGCCATTGCTAATGATGGTTATTGCACTGTTTCTGGCTGTACTTTTATTAGTAACACGGCAACTATGGCTGGTGGTGCAATTTGGAGTGATGTTGGATTAATTGTAAATGAATGTACTTTTACTGGCAACAATGCTCCTGGAATAGGTGGTGGTGCTATCCTTATTAACCAAGGTAGTTGTACAATTTCTGGCTGTACTTTCACAGGTAACACTGCACAATATGGCGGTGCTATTATCAATGGTGGTAGTTGTACAGTTAATTTCTGTAGATTCTATGGAAATACAGCTTCAAATGGCACTGCTATAGCTAATGTTGGTGCTCAAATGAACGCTGAGAACAACTGGTGGGGCTCTAACACAAACCCAATGAACGTTCCTAACCTCATCACATCAACTTTAACATTTAGAGGTAATCCATTAAATGGTGGTGCAGTAGATGCAGATCCATGGATAATTATGGCTTACAGCGTCACCCCAACAACTATCCGCCAAGGTACTACTTCTGCATTGACAGCTGATTTCAGATACAATTCCAATGGAGATTACCTTGATCCAGCAATAGGGCATTTGCCTGACGGAGCACCAGTAAAATTTAAAACCACTTTGGGAAATGTGGGCAGTAAATCAATTGTTATAGGGACCTTAAATGGGTTTGCTATTGCAACACTGCGTGGTGATGAAGGTGCAGGTGAAGCATTAACTTCAGCCAACCTTGATAACCAGGTACTAGCAGCAATAGTGACTATCAATGCAGCGGTTATCAATACAAATGATAACCCCGTAACTGGTGGAAATGGTTCCTCAGTTGACGATGAGGATGGTTCCACAAATAAAGTAAATGCAGCAACCAAAACAATACCAATGCAGCAAACAGGAGTTCCTCTTGCTGGACTTATATTAGCTGTACTGGCAATATTTGGTGGATTAAAACTGCCAAGAAGAAAATGAGTTTAAAACTCATTTTCTGTTATTTATTTTTAAATCCAATAAAAATAGTCTTTAACCAGCAAAACTAACATCCAATTTCTAAATTTTAAAATTTTTTTCATTAATTAGTTTTTAGCGTATTAAAAATTTATATAACATTTATTAACCATTTAATATTATTATAATAATAATATTTAAATATTAATCATGATCTACGAAGTATTGTAGAGAATAAATATATATTTATTTAAATTAGTGGATTCATTGCTGGTTAATCAGTTTTAATGGCTTTTTTACTTCATATTCCTTTTTGAAGAATGCCATTACAGAAAATTCATAAAAATAACTCTTAATTCTGTTTATTTTCTCTAAAATTAAGATTAAGAGGTTGAATATGATCAGGGGACAAACGACTTATAAATATGCAAACAGGTGGATAATTTTAATTTTAATGTTTAGTTTTGCATTCATTACATTATCTACCGTTAATACTGTTTCTGCAGATTCATCAATCATTTATGTGAATGATTCAGGTGGAAATGATGATTGGGATGGATTTTCATGGGAATTTGCCAAAAAATCAATCAAAAATGCAACAGGAACTGTAACTAATGGTGGAACAGTAAACATTGCAGATGGGACTTATACTGGAGAAAACAACACTAACCTTGTTATTGATAAGAATATGAAAATTAATGGTCAAAGTAAAGATGATACTATTATCAATGGGACCAATTTGACACGAATATTTACTATTAAAAAGGGTAAAAATGTTACAATCCAGAATTTAACACTTGCAAATGGAAATTCGGCAGATTATGGTGGTGCTATCTATAATAATGGTACTTTAACTATAAATGGCATTATTTTCTTAGAGAATAGGGCTATCTGGAATGGAGGTGCTATTTATAATGATGTAGGTGGAAATTTAATTATAAATAACACTGATTTTGTTGATAATACTGTAAATGGTGATGGTGTTTGGTATTCTTGGACAGAAGGTGGTGCTATTTATAATAATGGCAATTTAACAGTTACTAATAGCAATTTCGAAAGTAATAGTGCAATTCATTATGGTGGTGCTATTTTCAATGATAAGGGCGGTAATTTAAAAGTTATAGGTAATATATTCGCAGATAACAGTGTAACACTACAAATGGGGGGAGGCGGTACTTTAAATGGTTTCTCAACGTTTTTCCCTAGTGGTGGTGCCATATACAATGCAGGAAATTTGGTTGTATCTGACAATATGTTTAGGGAGAACACAGCGCAGTATGGTGCCGGAGGTGCCATTAACAACGTGAATAATATGATTGTAACAGGTAACGTATTCTACAATAACAACGCAACTTGGGGCGGTGCTATACTCAATGATGGAGGTACTTCAACAATCCCTGCTAAAATATCTGGAAATGTTTTCCTAAGTAACAATGCAATTCAGTATGGTGTAGGAGGTGCTATCTACAATTTTGCAAATGGCAAATTGACAATTGTTGGTAGTAACTTCATAAATAACACAACATCTCATGGCCAGGGCGGTGCTATCTATAATCAAGGTACTTTAAATGTTAATGGCAGTGATTTTACAGGCAATATCGCAACTGATGAAGGTAGGGGTGGCGCTATTTACAATCTCTATGGTACTACAACTATTCACTTCAGTCGAATTGTTGGAAATACTGCAAATTATAGTAGCAGTGAAACTATTTTCAACTCAGGTGGCACGGTTAATGCTAACTATAATTGGTGGGGTTCAAATAAAGGCCCATTAGTAAGTGAAATTACAGGCACAACAGTTAGTTCATGGTTAGTTTTAACCCTAAATGTAAATCCAAACCTTATTAAAGTTAATGGTGTATCAACAATAACTGCAGACTTATTGCATGATAATCACGGAAATTACAACGATCCAGCTAAGGGTCATGTTCCTGATGGCATACCATTTACTTTTTCTACAACATTAGGTAACATTGACGATCATGCATATACCGTTAATGGAATTGCAAGAGCCACATTTAACTGCGACATTCCAGGCACAGCCACTATTACAACATCAGATACACAAACTACATTTATAAATTCATACGTAACAGTAGTGACAGATACAACCAGCCCCACCGTAACAACTAATCATCCAAGCGGAGCTTACAATAATGTAAAAACCGTTACTTTAACTGCAACTGATAACTTCGACTTGAATCCTGAAATTTACTACAGCACTAACAATGGAGTTACATGGAATCATCAAGCTAAAACAGTTACATTGAACCTTAACCAGGGAAAAACAGTGCTAATGTTCTATGCAAAGGATTCATCAGGCAATCAATGCCCAACTCAAACCCTAACTTATAATATTGACACGATTGCTCCAAAGATAATCACAACCACTCCTAAAAACGGGGCAACAGGCGTTTCAAGAACATCTATAATTGCTATTAGACTAAGTGAAAACGTTAAAGCAGGTATCAACTGGTCTAAAATCATAGTAAAAAACAAGTACGGAAAAGTTGTTAGCATCACTAAATGGATTTCAGGGAACATGCTTTACATTAAAACAACTTACAAGAGAACCAGTTACTCATATTACACAGTATACATTCCAGCCTCAGCATTAAAAGACAATGTGGGTAACAATGCAGCAGGATACATTTTCAGGTTCAAAACAGGAAGATACTAAATTTCCTTTTCCCTCAAAAACTATGTTTTCGAGGGCCCCGAGAATCCCTCAAAATTCGAAGAATTTTGGGGCACCGAAAACCTTAGGTTTTCGAATGCTTTGATTCTCGAGGGCTTTATTTTAAATTTTATTAAACTAATTAAAAAATTTCTAATTTTAGGTAAGTTTAATCCTTATAATTTTATCATCACCAGTTTGAGGAATTCCTCGGCCATCTCTATTTGATGTAGTGATGTAAAGGTACCCGTCATGCACAACAGATTCTCTGATTCTTCCTAAATTAGTAATTAATTCTTGTTCACCAGTTACACCGTTTCCATCCACTGAAAGTGTAATTTTACGTAATTGGGAGCCCCGCAGGCACGCCATATATAAATTACCGTTGTAATATGCTATTCCTGAAGGGGCAAGTGTGAAATCAGTATAGACAACTAATGGCTTGATGTAACCTGGTGCAGATTCATTTCCCTGATACAGGGGCCAGCCGTAATTTCCTCCCTTTGTAATGATATTTATTTCATCATTTCTAGTTTGTCCATGTTCAGAAGAGTACATTTCTCCAGTTAAAGGGTTCCATGTTATTCCCTGGGGATCTCTATGTCCATAAGAGTAAACATAGTTTCCAAATGGATTATCGGCTGGAATTGTCCCATCTTTATTCAATCGGAGAATTTTACCTCCTGTAGAATTAATATTTTGGGCTAAAGAAGGGTTACCTGATTCTCCAGTGGTTGCATATAACTTTCCATCCGGTCCGAATTTTAATCTGCCGCCATTGTGAATTTGGCCCCTTGGAATGTTGTCAATTAAAACAGTTTCATTTTCCAATTTTCCATTAAGTGTGAATCTTGAAATTTTATTGCCATTTTGACCAGTGTAATATAGATATACAAATTTATTTTTATTAAATTCTGGATCAACTGCAATTCCCAGCAATCCAGACTCGCCCATTTGTGTGACAGTGATAGTTCCTACCATTTTAATGGTACCATTATCAAGAATACTTACTTTCCCATTACGTTCTGTAAAGATCATTTTACCATCAGGAAGAAAATCAATTGCCCATGGTGTGTTCAAGTTTTGTGCTAAAATTTCTGTTTCATTACTTTGCTGGTTTACTGGTTTGGATAGGGCGAAAAATAAGGCTGAAATAAGAACTAGAAAGACAACCGCAGCGATGATAATGGTTTTATTTTTCATTTTAAACCAGCCGTTTAATTGCTAATATAATATTATTAACTTCATTCCTATTAAATTTGTCTAATTTTTTAAAAAAAGATTTAAATATACCTAAAAACTAATTTTAGGAATTATTATAAATTTCACGTTCTAAAGAGTTTCCTAGACATTCAAAACAAAGTTCATTCCTGAAATTTAGCACTAAATTTTTGGTTTCAAAAAATAAATTAAAAATAAAATTTAGATATAATATAATATGGAGATGATTATCTGCTGGTTAAAGCTCATGTCTTTATAACTGGAAGAGTTCAGGGTGTATTTTTTAGATCCAAAACAAGAAATGAAGCTAAAAAACATGGTGTAAATGGTTGGGTTCGTAATTGTCCTGATGGAAGAGTGGAAGCCGTTTTTGAAGGTAGTAAAGAGAATGTGGATAAAATTATAGATTTTACAGGTAAAGGGCCTTCTGGAGCAAAAGTAACTGATTTAAATGTAAAATGGCAGGATTATAGCGGAAAATTTAAAGATTTTGAGGTACGTTATTTATAATAATGTACTACTAAAATCATGATTTCTAGTTGAATAAAGCAACAAAAAGGTAGTATATTTATAATACTTTTAATTATTGGATATTTACATCAAATAACGATTATTTTCTATGATTGTGGTCGAATGACCTTTGAATGGCTCCATTTATTTTAATTCATTTAAATAGTTAATTGTTTATAATGCAAACGATTTAATAATAATTTTTACATAATTATTAATACATTTTTGAGTAAGTAATAGAAAATTTCATGAATTATATAAGTTTTAATTTATGAGGTGAATTTTTGGATCAATACAGGTTATTTTTACAGAGAATGGGTTTAATAGGGACATCAAACTTTTTGGTAACAATAACGCCGATTATTTTACTGCCTATTTTAACTCTAAATCTTTCTATCCAGGATTATGCTGTATGGATACAGTTTCAGATAACTATAACAATCATTCCTGCAATTGCAATACTTGGATTACCCTATACAATGGTAAGATTTCTTGCTGCTTCAAAGAGCAGGGAAGAAATACAGGAATCTTTTTATTCAATTTTATTTACGGTTGTATTTGCAAGTATAATTGGGATGATAGTGTTGTATATTTTTGTAGTTCCTATATCCCATGTATTTTTTAATGGTAACGTAGAAGTGGGAAAAATCCTGCCTTTTACAGCATTGTTGACGGCATTGATGCTTGTTTTTTTTGACTATTTCCGGGCGTCCAATCAAATGACAAAGTACGCTATTTTAACCACATTACAAGCATATATGATTGTTGTTTTCGCTGCATTATTTGTAATGTTTGGTTGGGGGATAGTAGGGGCAGTTCTGGGAATTTTCATAACTCAGATATTAATTACTTTAATAATGTTTCTTTTGGTAGTTAAACAGATTGGATTTAAAATTCCAAGATTTAGGAATCTAAGGGAATATTTAACATTTGGATTACCAACGATTCCAAGTAATGCATCTTTTTGGATACTGGACGCAACAGACCGTTATTCAATTGGAATAATACTTGGTATAACAGCAGTTGGTTTTTATTCTGCAGGTTATACAATAAGTTCCTTAATGACGCTTCTTACAGCACCGCTTTACACGGTTTTACTTCCCATTTTATCACAATATTATGCTGAAAGAAGAATTAGGGAAACCAGGTTCCTTCTAAATTATGCTATAAAATTGTATTTAGTAATAGCTGTACCTGCAGTTATTGGATTATCTATCCTTGCAAAACCTTTGTTATATATATTGTCTACACCCGCGCTGGCTGATAATGGTTTTATTATAACTCCTATTCTAGCTACGGGTGGATTATTTTTTGGCCTTTATTGTATCATAACACAGATAATAGTTATGGAAAGGAAAACAAGGATTACAGGAAATATATGGGCTATTTCTGCGGTATCAAACATAGTTTTAGATATAACATTTGGATATCTCTTTGGAATTGTAGGAATAGCCGTTATAACACTGCTTCTTTATTTATTTGCGTTTTTAGTTACAGCTTACTATTCATTAAATTACATAAGATGTAATTTTTATCTAGGATTTGCAGCAAAAACCATGTACGCTGCATTTTTCATGGCTATAGCGTTGCTGCTTTTAAAACCATTTGGCCCAGTTAACGTTGTGCTATCTGGATTATTTTCATTTGGTCTGTATCTTTTTGTATTATGGCTACTTAAAGGAATTAAAACAAAAGAAATTAAATTTTTTGTGGGTATAATAAGGGAATCTTTCATGAACGTCTATAAAGCTTTAAGAGGGTTAAGTTGAATTCAAAATAATTTTAATAATTAAATGAGATAATATAATAGAGGGAATTAATATGTCTGTAGGTAAAAGCGGTAGAAAAGAGATTAATGAGATAGAACCGAAAGATGCATTCACTATGCTTGAAAAAAACAGAAATAATCCGGATTTTGTAGTTCTGGATGTACGTACTCCTGAAGAATATGAAGAGGGACACATTGAAAATGCTTTTCTTTTAAACATTAAATCTAAAGATTTTGAAGATGAGCTTGAAAAGATGGATAAAAATAGAAAATATTTTGTATACTGTAGGACAGGGCGAAGAAGTGACAAAGCTGCTGGTTTAATGGTGAAACATGGGTTTACAGAAATATATCATATTGAGGGCGGAATTGAGAAATGGAAAGCAAAAAGACTGCCAATGGAGGCATAATCAAAATTTTATTTTTTTTAAATAGATTACTTAATATGAAATCATTAATTGTAAGCTGCGTTTAATATTAAATCCAAAGTTCATTGCAGGGATGAAAACAGCAATATAAAGAATATAGACTCTATAGTAAAATGCAGTGCTCGATGCTGCAGCCATTTAAGTTTCATTCCAGCTAATTCATGATAACAGTCTATTATTAGATGAATGAGAGCTCCTAAAATACCTATTTCCAGGGATAAAAATAGTACTGAAAGTATTACAACGTGAAAAATGGCTTCCATACTTTCATGAACTATCCATAGCCTTATATTGGAATTTATAATTTCATGGAGTATTCCAGATAACAGAATATAGAAATCGGCAAATGTAGTCCATAACAGCCTGCTGTGAATTTCATCACTGATAGCCAGTACTACTGCAATATAAAACCATAGAATTTCCATCATTCACCACGTGAGTTTAAATATCAATATTATCGTTAATGTGTATACTTATTTTTAAAGCATATAATATTATGGAATTACTAAACCCTAAATAAAAATTAACATGTTTTTACTTTTTAAAACGTTGATTTATTATATTTTAGAAGCATATTTTAAAAAATTTTAAAAATAGGAGGGAGGAATCCATTGATTCCTGTTAGTTGGATAAAATATGGACTGCGGCAGTTCCACCGGTTCCACCGATATTATGGGTCATACCAATTTGAGCACCATCTACCTGGCGTTTACCTGCTTCTCCCCTAAGCTGCCATACTATTTCAGCTGCCTGGGCAATTCCAGTTGCTCCTAATGGGTGACCTCTAGCTTTAAGTCCTCCAGATGGGTTCACTGGGATTTTACCATCAAGTTCAGTCATACCCTCTTCAATTGCAATTCCACCTTTTCCTTTTTCAACAAATCCAAGGTCTTCTATTGCAAGTAATCCATTTATACTGAAACAATCATGCACTTCTACAGTGTCAATATCTTTTGGTCCAAGACCGGCTATTTTATATGCATTTTTGGCTGCATGCACTGTAGCGTCAATTGTGGTTAAATCTTTTCTATCATGCAGTGCAATGGTTCCTGAAGCCTGTGCTGAGGCTTTAACATATATTGGTGTATCTGTGTACTTTTTAGCGTCTTCTGCTGGACATAAAATCACTGCAGCAGCACCATCTGATACTGGTGAACAGTCAAGAAGTCGCAGTGGGTCTGCAACCATGGTTGAGTTCAGTACGGAATCTACTGAAATTTCCATTGGGAACTGAGCAAGCGGGTTTTTGGCACCATTTTTGTGGTTTATAACTGAAACCATTGCTAATTGTTCTCTTGTTGTTCCATATTCATGCATGTGTCTTCTTGCCATCATTGCATAGAGTGATGGGAAAGTAACACCCTGCTGTGCTTCCCATTCCTGGTCTGAAGCTGTGGCGATGGCTGGAGTTGGGTCTACTACATCTGTCATTTTTTCGACACCAGCAGACATTACTATGTCATGATATCCTGATGCAACGGCCATTATTCCATTTCTAAGTGCTAATCCACCTGATGCACATGCAGCTTCTACTCGTGCGCATGGAATTGGTGTAAGTCCAGCGTGATCTGCTATTAAAGATGCAATGTGTTCTTGCTGTACAAAGAGTCCTGCAGACATGTTTCCAACGTACATGGCTTCTAATGATTCTCCTTCTATGCTTGCATCATCAACAGCTTTTATTCCTGCTTCTACTATTAAATCTCTAAATGATTTTTCCCAGAGTTCTCCAAATTTTGTCTGTGAAACTCCGATAATTGCGACATCTCTCAAGGAATTTCCCCCTAATGTGATAAGTTTTGGTTTGAGTTATTTGTGATAATTTTAAATTTTGATTTTTAATTAATTCGATTAAGCCATTTTTAGTTTACCTTTATATTTGGCATATACAGCGTAATCTACATAATTTTTCTTTGCTATCATTTCAGCAACTTTTGGCGCGTTATCTCGTCTTTCTTCTATGTTATCATTTACAGTTACACTGAACGCATCGCTTCCAGCACCAGATCCATAAGATACTGCTAGTATACGATCTCCAGGTTGTGCTATATCAAGTATAGCTGCTAAACCTAAGGGAGTTGCTCCTGAATATGTGTTCCCGATAACTGGAGTTAAAAGACCAGTTTTGGATTGTTCACTGTTGAATCCAAGTTTTTTTGCAGCTTTTAGGTAGAATTTACCATTCGGCTGGTGGAAAACTGCATGATCGTAATCTTTAGCTTCTGTGCCTGTTTTCTCAAAAAATCCCTTTGCAGCAGATATTACATGTTTGAAATATGCTGGTTCTCCTGTGAACCTTCCGCCGTGTCGAGGATAAGGTTTCCCTTCTCTCCTGTAGAAATCAGGGGTATCTGTTGTAAAACTGTAAGTTCCTTCAAAGTCAGCGATTGTATTTTCTTTTCCAATTATGTACGCTGCTCCTCCTGCAGATGCCGTATATTCAAGTGCATCTCCTGGAGCTCCTTGTGATGTATCAGCACCAACTGCTAGTCCATATTCGATAATTCCAGAATCTACGAGGCCCATACAAATTTGCATTCCTGCTGTACCTGCTTTACATGCAAATTCTAAATCTGCAGCTGTTAAATGAGGAGCTGCTTCGATGGCTTCTGCTAAAATAGTTGATGTAGGCTTTACAGCATAAGGGTGTGATTCTGATCCGACGTAAACTGCCCCTATTTTTTGGGGATCTATCATTGCCCTAGCAAGAGCATATCTTGAGGCTTCAACGGATATTGTTGCTGTGTCCTCGTCTGGGGCTGGAACAGATTTTTCCTGTACAACAAGCCCTCTGGAAATAGCATTTGGATCATCTCCCCATATTTTGGCTATTTCTTCAACTTTAATTCTATATGATGGTATGTAAACCCCATATCCTACAATTCCTGCCATTTAATATCACGACCGTTAAACAATCAATTTTATTATTTAAATTTTGTTTTTATATGTTAATTTCTTTTAAAAATCTGAAAAAATACAATTTATTTATATTTACAAATGAAAATTTAGTTATATTTATATCTTATTGTTTACACCGAACTTATAAAGTTTACTATAAATATTAATTATAAAGAATGAGCATTACCTTTAGATTTCAAAAATTTAGGTAAATACGATGGGTTTAATCAGATAATAAGTAAATATTATGAAAATTAATTTAAAAGTTGAATATATAAAATTTTAGTTCCTTTTATAAATTCCAGACCAACCGATGTTTCAATGGCGACATTTAAGTAGTTATCTATGGCTAAAAGCCTACCTTCTTTGGTTTCATTATCTTTTTGAAGTATTTGAACATCTTTGTTTTGAAATTGTTTAAGCTGTCTGTGAAGTGGATTTTCTTTCTTCTCTTCTGATTTAGCTGCTATTATTTTACCTCTCATTTAATCATCTCATTATTCTTTAAGCATTGAAAACGTTTTGTCTTGAATATTTTTCTAGATTTTTATATAACTATTTTCTGATTTAATATTTATTCTTTAAGATCGAACGCTTACTTCATCTTTTATAATTATAATTAATTTATGGTTAACTATTTTAAATGGTATTTAAATTAGATGATGGCAAGAGTCTCTGTTTGTAAATATCATTTTCCATTTTTATATAGATCGTTTCCAATGATATTTTTGACTTTAAATTAAATATAACTACTCTGCCAGTTGTAACGCTCTTCTTTCCATGGATCACCATGCATATGGTATCCATTAGATTCCCAAAAACCAGGTTTATCTTCTGCTATAAATTCTACACCTGTTACCCATTTGGCGCTTTTCCAAAAGTATAATTTAGGAACTACAAGTCTTATTGGCGCTCCATGTTTTGAATTTATCTTGTTTTCATTGTGAGTGGTAGCAAATATAACATCAGATTCAAAAAAATCTTCAATTGATAAATTAGTTGTAAAATTACCTGATGCATGGATCATTACATATTTGGCTTCTGGAGGGATATTAACAAGTTCTTTGATAGTGGATGAGCTTACTCCTTCCCATAAATTATTAAGTTTGGACCATGTGGTTACACAGTGTATGTCAGAGAAAACCTTGGCCTTTGGAAGCGACATGAATTCTTCATAATTTAATTCTTTCTCTTCCTCAACAAGTCCAAATATCTTGAATTTCCATTTTGAAGTGTCAATATTTTGAACCCCTCCTGCATGCAGTACAGGCCATGCTTTTATTTCGTGCTGACCTGGAGGAATTCGATTTTCTCTTCCTGTATCTTCACTTATAATTATGTTCTTATCAGCCAGTATTTCATTTATTTTTTCTTCAGTTAATGGATCTTCCCCTTTCATTTTTTTCTTAATACCACCTAATACTCCTTTCATGGTCAACCTCCTTTAAACTACATTTAAAAAGTGTAATACATCATTTAAATCGGTAACTGGGGTTTTACAGGTACCGTCAGAACAGATGTATACAGTGGTTTTACCATTTTCCTGTTTTTTAAATTCCAGAGAATTTATAAGTTCTATTATTTGAGAAGCTTCATTACCCGGCGGCCTTAATGCAACCGTTTTATTTGGTATATACTCGCTTCTGGTGGATCTCAATATGATCTGGGTATCCTCATCATCAGGAGATCCTGCAACTACTATCTCATAAGAAGGGCCTAATTTAAAATCGATGGCAACCATAAGCTGCGTATGTGCTGTTGGAGTTCTTATAACATCTTGAGAGAATGCTTTTTCAAGTTCCATAGCTTTATGTTTAAATTCTTCATTTTCGGTCATTGTTGAAAGTCTCAGTAAGTTAAGCATTTGCACTGAATTTCCAGAGGGGATGGCGCCGTCGTAGATTTCTTTTTTTCTAACAAGTATATCTTCGCCATAGTCTGGTGTAAAATAAAATCCTCCGTTTTCAGCGTCCCAGAAATGATCTAACAACGTTTTATTCAAAACTATTGCAAATTTAAGGTATTTGGGATTAAATGATGCTTCATAGATATCTAAAAGTCCAGATATCAAAAATGCATAATCGTCTAAATTTGCATCTATTGCAGCTTCTCCATCTCTAAAACGGTGTAGAAGACGGTTATTATAGAATAGGTTGTCAAGTATAAAATCCGCAGAACTCATGGCTGCCTTTAAATACTTTCGGTCATCAAATACCTGTGCGCCTTTTGATAAAGCAGATATCATTAATCCATTCCAGTCTGTAAGTATTTTATCGTCCTTATGTGGATGAATTCTTTTTTCACGGGCATTAAAAAGCAGTTTTATAATTTTTTCAATCTTTTTTCTTACATCTTCTTTTTTCATTCCAATTATATCTGCTATTTCATCAAGGGAATTTTCAACATGAAGTATATTGGAACCGGTCTTTTTTCCTGTTGCTTCTTCACTGAAATTGCCTTCATCAGTTATATCAAATATTTTAGATGCAAACTTAGCATCTTCACGGCCTAAAACTTCATTAATTTCATTTTTTTTCCACACGTAGAATTTACCTTCAACACCTTCACTATCGGCATCTTCAGCTGAATAAAAACCACCTTCTGGAGCTTGCATATCTCTTAAAACATATTCAAAAATTTCCTGTGCGGTTTCTTTATATTTTTCATCTGCGGTCGCTTGAAAAGCCTCTATATAAGCCATTGCAATTGTAGCTTGATCGTATAACATTTTCTCAAAATGAGGGACCAGCCACTCTTGATCTACACTGTAACGATGAAAACCAAATCCAATATGATCGTAAATTCCACCATTTCTCATTGAATCGAGAGTTTCCCTTACTATATTCAGTGCCCTTTCAGTCTGGTTTCGTTTCCAGTATCTAAGAAGAAACAAAAGATTGTGCGCCGTAGGAAATTTAGGGGCACTTCCAAAACCGCCATGAACGTCGTCAAAATTATTTGAAAGAATTTTATATGTATCTTCAAGGATATTTTCGCCAAGTTCCTCTCCTGCTGAAGTTTTTGATGCCATTTGAAGTGCTTCAATTATCTGATCTGCAGAATCCAGAACTTCTTCTGGTCTTTCATTCCAGATATCTCTAATATTTAAAATTAGATCTTTAAGGCCAACCCTTCGATACATGCTTATTTTTGGAAAATAAGTTCCTGCAAAAAAAGGCTTTTTATCTGGAGTCATTATTATTGTTAGCGGCCATCCGCCAGTTCCAGTCATTATCTGACAAACAGTCATGTAGATATTATCCAGATCAGGTCGTTCCTCTCGATCTACTTTAATTGAAACAAATATTTCATTCATCAATCTACCAATTTCAAGATCTTCAAAGGATTCATGTGCCATCACATGGCACCAGTGACATGTTGAATATCCAATTGATAAAAAAACGGGTTTATTCTCTGCGTTTGCTTTCTCAAAAGCTTCTTCACCCCATGGATACCATTCTACAGGATTATCTGCATGTTGAATTAAATAAGGACTTTTTTCATTTATCAGGTGATTATACTCTACATCTGATTTTGGTGATCTTTTTTCAGGGTTCATAGCATATCAACTCGTGAATTAGATAAATGTAATTAGGTATCAAAATCTCATTTAGGCAGATATAGAGATTTTAGACATGGAAACTGTGATTTGAAAATGAGTTCTGTGATTTAAGATGTGTAAATAAGCTGATTTTCATGGTTTTTTCCTTGAAAGTGTAGAGATTTTGTTATTTTTATGTTTGTCTTTAAAATCATATATTTTTTATCTTTATTCAGATTTAAAACACAAATGAATATATAAAATAAATTAGAGATGAATTCAAAACGATGTATCACATGTTTATGTAAATTTGATCTTAAAATTGTTTCAGGCTAATGTTTAAATTGGGTTACTATTTGGCCTTAAATATATAAATAATACTTGAATCATTTATAAAACAATTAGGTGATTTTAGATGAGTCTTATAATATCATATATTGGGAGTAATGGTTGTGTAATGGCTGGAGATAAGCGTAGAATTGGTTTTTTCGGAGATAAAGATAATAGGGAAAAACTTGAGGAATATCTTTATTCTGGAGCCATCCACACAGATGAAGAATTGACTAAAGTTGCAGGCGAAATGAATATAACCCTTAAAATATCAGACGATGCCGAAAAAGTCAGAAGCATCGATGACGTTGTGGTTGGAGAGGTCAGGTTTAAAACACCTTTTGAAACCAAGCGAAAAAGGATCTATGGAACTACAAATGGTTATATCATTACAGAACTAGTGGGATCAGAAATTAAAAAGGCTGAAAATGGGGACAGCTCTATAATTGTATTTGGAAATAAAGTAACCAAACAGATGGCAAACGAAATCCTGAAAGAGCACTGGAAATCTAAAGCAAGTTTGGAAAATGTATCTTTTGTTTTTAGAAAGGTAATGGACGAAGTATCTGCTAAAACACCCTCAGTAAGTAAAGAATATGATATAATTACCAAACACTGTAATCTAGATAAAAAAGAAGCTAAAAAATATTTAAGGGAAATTCTGGTTAAAGATGTTAAGAACCTTCAAAAATGGAGAGAAGATTTAAGAAAACAACAAATTGCAAATACTAAAGCCATAGAAATGGCATCAAAAATAGTGAGTGAAGGTGAAATAGGCAAAGTTAAAAGCATAGATGGTAATAAAATAGGAATTTTATTAAATGCAGGTATTCAGGCTTTAGATATGGAATGGAATGTTGTCACAGGCCCCGGTAACTTGATTGAGATGAATACAGATGACCCTTCAAGTGTTGAAATAGGAGATGTCGCAGTAATTGAAAATGAAAACCTGTGCATTATGCGAACGAAATCTAATATCACATGTGATGTTATTTTATGTAGACTCTGATAATAATCAAATTAAGTCAAAGGTGAATAGATGGAACTAACATTTTTAGGAAGTGGTGGCGGACGCTTTCGCTACTATTACCCAGCGTAGGATGACTGGTGGACTTAGAATAGATGGAATGGATGGAAAAAATATCCATATTGATCCTGGACCTGGTGCTCTGGTAAGGACATACCAGTTTGGATTGAATCCACTCAAGCTGGATGCTGTAATGGTTTCGCATTCTCATACAGATCATTATACAGACGCAGAAGTTCTTATAGAGGCAATGACAAGGGGAATGACCAGAAAAAAAGGCGCGGTAATAGGAAGTAAAAGTGTAATTGAAGGATATAAACGGTGGGGACCTTGCATCTCCAAGTATCATTTAAGTAAACCTGATGTTTCAATTTTAGGAGTTAATGAAACATCGAAAGTTGGTAAAATCAAAATAAAAGGGACAAAAACAGTTCATGGAGATCCAACTGCTGTAGGTTTTAATCTGAAGATTAAGAATTTTTCACTATCTTACACAACTGATACTGAGTATTTCGATGACCTCCATAAATACCACAGCGGGGCAGATGTTTTGATAGCAAGTGTTATAAGACCTAAAGGGGAGAAGATAAGGGGCCATATGTCTACATACGATTTTGCTAAGCTTGTTGAGGAGATTTCACCTAAATTTGCCATAATGACACATCTTGGAATGAAAATGCTGGTGAACGATGCTAAAAAAGAAGCTAATCTGGTTAAGGAACAAACTGGAGTAAACACTGTTGCAGCTTACGATGGTATGAAAGTTAATCTGGACCTGTTTATGCCAAAACAGGAAACTCTGGATAGTTTTAGGTAAAAATCAATATTTTTTTTATTATAAAAAAAGGTTTAAGGGGATTTATCTGATTAATTTTGTAATTCCCCAAGCTTATCTGCAATTTTCCAGTGTTCACCTTTCTTCTCATTTCTACGAATCAACCATATACCTAAAGCTGCGCCAACTATACCTCCAGCTGTATCTGTAAATAGGTCATTCATGGTGTCATCTATAGCATTTTGTGTTGGAGATCCCTGCATTTGTGTGTTACCCGTAATCTGTCCTAAAGGACCGTTTGCAAGGTATTTATCGTAAGTATATTCTCCCATTTCTAATACTCCACCTAGTCCTATAGTTACAAGTACAATAACTACTGCCATAGTGGCGTAGGTTGCTTTCAATTTACCGTAGAAGTACATGGTGTAAACTAACATCATACCAATGAGTGCAATGTACAATGGAAGCATGAAATGCATGAAATTATCATAATGTGGAAGTTTCACGTAGAGTCCAAGTGCATCTCCACCCACAAGCTCAAAAAGAACCATGCTTAATAATATAAGCTCAATTTCTATGGGTATAGCTCTTTGGCCTTTTGAAAGGTATGCAGGAACATTAATTAAGACTAAAGCTATTAAAATCAACAAACCGAAAATTCTTTCAGCACCATTGGCACCGCCAAAAATCAATACGTATATACCTGCCAGTAAGAGGAATACGCGCATTATAATAAGTAAATTCCTTTGTAATGGGCTCATATCCTCTTTATCTGGATTTAAATAACTCATTTTTTATCACCTCTTTTTTCATTCTTTAAAATTATTTTTTTTAAAAATCTGATTTCATATTATACATCAAACTATTTAAATTAAGTTTAATTCTTTTAATCCATTGAAAAGTATATATAATCCTATTATAATGGCTAAACCTGCAGTTAAGTAATGTCCCCTTTTTTGAATCCATTCATTTAGCCTTGAAAGAATATCATCTGCTTTTTGAGGAGTTAGGAAGGATATAATTAAGGGTATTTCCACTAACAGAAGGGTTATTGTAACCAGTAAAATTAATGAGATTATTTGACCTATCCAGTTTACACTGGATGCTGCTATCTGGCTACTGGCGAAAAATACCAAAACCGTAGTGATTAAATTTAAAGTAAAAAGCCCCATTGCCAATAGAACACTGCTAAAAAAACCAAAAGCATGATATCTATCTTTCAGACGATTTTCTGAATTTTCTTCACTTGATTTATAATCTTTATTAAGAGAAATTTTAATTCCAAAATAAAGTATTATAACACCTAAAATTATATTTATCCACCCTGGAAGTATGTTAAGATTGGTATTAACTACAAAAGAAGCTCCTTCTGCAGCAAAAAGTCCTAATAAGGCTGCCAGTCCTATAATGATTAAAGATCCTGACAAAAATCCAAGACCGCAGGTTTTTGGTTTTTTTGATAGGGACATCAATAATACCATTACAGTAAAAGTAGTAGGGCTGATGGCTGCAACAAGGGCTACAGGTACAACTACTGCTAGTAAATTGAATAATTCAGACATTATTTCATTCCATAATAGATATAAATTACTGCTACAATAATGACTTCTGGTAAAAATTCCAGAAAAAGGATAATACTAAATGATTTAATATCATCCTTTCAAGTTACGAATCCTTTTTTAGTCTCGGTATGAAAATACTGGTTATAAACCCTAAAATCAGAATTAAGGTTAGTGCATTAAATGTTTGCTGCATTGCTGAACTAATTGTAGAATCAACAATCTGTGTAGCTTGAGGCACTAATTCTGGAGGTATTTGGGGCGAAGTAGTCTGCATTTTTTCCACATAGTTAAATAAACTGCTCTGTATCTGTTCTGTGGTCATATTACCTGCTAATCCAGAAGATTCTATTCCTGCAGTAAGGCCGCCGAATACTCCAAGTAAAAGTAAAACACCTATTAAAGCAGTTCCAACAGAATAACCTAAATTTTTAAATGCATTTAAAAAACCAGATGCATCTGTCTCCTGATCGCTTCTAGCAGCAGACATAATAAGGTTAGTCATCTGTGAAAGTAAAAGACCTATTCCCATACCGAATACAACGGTTCCGGGTACTATATCCCATACTTGAGTGTTTACATTAAATACCCCACCTAATATGAATGATCCTGCTGCTGAAATAATAAACCCAATCATTAAGATATATTTTGACTCTAAAACAGATGACAGTTTCGCTCCAAGGAGTGAAAAAATCAAAATGGTAATGGATGCGGGCAAAAGAGCAAGACCAGTGGTAAATGCATCGACTTGAGTGACCTGCTGTAAAAATACAGGAATAATAAAAAGGAAACCCGCCAGTGGTATTTGCTGTATAATTGAGTTTAAATTACCTAATCCAAACAAACGGTTTTTAAGAAGGGAAATATCAGATAAAGGCTCCAAACCTTTACTAATTCTTCTCCTCTGCCATAATAAAAAGGCTATAAACAGAATACTGCCTGAAACTAATAATACTGCTACATATCCCCAATATTCTGGCCTTGTTAGGAATAAAATTCCAAGTACTATCAAAACAAGAGATACTATTGAAAGTAAAACTCCAACTTTATCCAGGTCTTTCCATTTTAATGTTGGTGTTGATTCAGTTAAATAATGTCTGAAAATGAAGATTAGAGCAACAAATATGAGTTCTGAGCCAAATACCAATCTCCATGATAGGTAAGTTGTGAAAATACCCCCTATTATTGGCCCTATTGCAGCACCCATTGCTGCTATACCTCCCCAAATTCCAAAAGCAGTTATTCTATCCTTACCTTCGTAACTAGCACCGACTATGGTTGTTGTGGCAGGTAATATCATTGCTGCACCTATACCCTCTAAAATAGCCCAACCTAAAAGCAGCATACCTGCATTAAGACTTAGTGTTGCTATGGTTGTTCCAGTAGCATAAACTATGAGTCCCAAAATAAACGTCTTTTTCCTGCCTAAAATATCCTGAAGTTTACTACCAAATAGCATAAATGAAGCAATTATCAATGCATATAAAGCTATAATGGACTGAATAATTGACAATGTTGTATTTAATTCTACAACTAAAGTTGAAATTGCAACATTCATTGCAGATGAATCTAAAACTATAATAAAAATTGCCATACAGGCAACTATTACTACGCCCCACTTGTTCTGATTTGTATGAGCCATGTGTATCACTTATTTGCTTATTACTTTTTAATTAACCTTTAACTTCCCAATCTGACATATAAGTATTTAATTTAAGTATAAATAATTATTTATTTTAAATGTATAATCAAAATTTAAATAGGATTGTCCACATATTAATAATCATAATTTTAAGATAAATTATTGATACAACGGTGATAATAATGGATCGAGACCAATTAATATTACCTGGGATAATTATAGTGATAGTAATAGCTGTCGCGGCTATAGTAGCATTTTCTTTTGGAAATAACACATTTAATACAGGCAATTTATATTTCCAGTATCCAAAATCCTGGGGCCAAGAGCAAGTAATAGGTAATTTTGATAATAATTCATTGTTTTCTGAAGTTATTCTAACTGCAAATATTCCTAATGGAGATAGCCAAACCTCCTATATAATTATTCAAATGCAGAAAAAGTCTAAGGGAACATTACAACTTCCAGGAACAAATACGCTGCTAATGAACACTACAAATTCAACTGTTGGAACAACCAGCATTGGAAATATCACAGCCAGTCAATTTGGAACTTATGGGCCCAATTTAGCTCAAAAAGTGACAGTTATAGACAAAGGCAATTATTACTATATATTGGAGTATATATGCCCACCAAATGCACTAAATCAAACTGAAACTGACTATAACTCCATTTTAATGAGTTTAAGAATACAGTAATTAACAATTACTATTTATTTATTGATTTAAATGTGCGATAAAAATTTGAATGCCATAGATGGATATTGAATATAACCTTTAGGGGGAATTAAATGCTGATAGTGACTACACAAACTATTGAAGGAAAAAAAATAGATGAATATCATGGTTTAGTAACTGGAGACTCTCTCTTGGGAGCAAATATGTATAAAGATATGTTCTCAGGAGTAAGAGACGTAGTAGGTGGAAGAACCTCTAAATATGAAGAAGAGCTTACAAGTGCCAGACAATTAGCTATTGAAAGTATGAAAGAGAAAGCAGAGAAAAAAGGTGCCAATGCAATTATAGGAACTCGTGTAGCCTATCAAAACTTGGGGGGTACCATGGGAAATACTATAATGGTTACCGTTTTTGGAACTGCTGTTACTTACCAGGAATAATTAATTTGTATCTAATTTAGAGGTAATATAATGGTTGTTTCTGTGAAAAAGTTTCTTATAGAAAAACGATGGGCATTGATTGCAATATTAGTGGGAACTATACTGGGTTTTGGTTCCGCTATTATTTGTATAGCATGGAATCTGGTTATTTTTGGATTTAACATCATGTACATAGTGTCCCCATTACTGGCAGGATTTATTGAAACTGTAATAGCTCGTAAAAAGTATGGGAAAAGTACAGGTGCTATCAGCGCTCTCTTAACATTTCTTTTGATCAATGGTTATGGATGGTTCGGTCCAGGTTATATTTTCCCAAAAGAACCAGTTAGACTCAGTTTAATCACTATAATTGCCATAATACTCACGCTTCAAGCCGCGTTCCCAACATTGATTAACTATATTCTTCTCGTAACTTCTGTAGGTGCATTCAAAAAGTTCATAGGGCTTCTGGTTTACATTCCTTCTAAAATCTTGAGAAGGCCTTCTAAAGTAGAAGAAAAAGAGGAAATAATTACTGAACTGTCAGTTTTCGACGATTTTCTTGATGAATTAGAAACGCCTTTATTATCCGTTTCTCCTGAACAAAAAGGTGAAATTAAAAAGTATATAGGTTTAGCTACTGGAATAGGCATTGCAAAAGAAAAAGAATCTGAAGGGAAGCTTGCTATGCTTACAAATATCATTGAACCTACTTTACTGGGGGACATGAATTTAGGCGAAGCCAGGACGATGGCAATATCTAGAATGCTCGATAATGCTAAATCACTCGGAGCAAATAATGTTATAGATGTTATAATTGGCTATGTCTCCATGGGCGGCTTACAGGGCAGCGCATTAATTGTAACTGCAACTGGAACAGCGGTTGTAGTTCAGGATGAAAACAGTAATTTAGAGGAAATAGCATCTGAAGAAGATTTCATGTCTGGAACAGGTGATAATAAGATTTCTGCTGAAAATATTTCTGAAGATATGTCAAAGATGGATGAAAAAGTTAATTTTTCAGGATTTAAAAAAAAGACTACATTTAATGTTAATAAAAGAAAGGTAGCCCAACAAATAGTTGGAAAAGAAGTTTTAGACAGTTCTGGAATGGTAGTTGGTAAGGTAAAAGACGTTGAAGTAAATCTTGATAATAACGAAATTGAAGCAATTATTTTAGGTAAAGGTAGTATTTCTGAAAGTTTAGGTTTATCCAGAGATGAAGTAATTATTCCTTATGATGAAGTTGATGAAATAGGGGATAAAGTACTTATTAAAAAAAGTAATAGGGACAATGAGGATATCAGTGATTATTATAGCTATCTTGAAAAGAAAATTAGGGATATTTAAAAATTATCCAATTTAAATGTACAGTTAAAAATATATACCGCATTAATCAAATATTAAATTAGAAAAAGAATTTTAAAAAGTGGAAAATGCGTACTAAATTGTAAGGAACCATAATTTTATTATAACTAATTATTGAGACTCATTAATGTGGATTAAATACCCAAAATAATTATGGAGAATTAGTGGTGATAAAATGAGAATAGCCGAACAAATTATTGGAAAAGAAGTAGTAGACAGCTCTGGGATGATAGCTGGTAAAGTAAAAGACGTCGAAGTGAATTGGGAAACTAATGAAATTGAAGCAATTGTTTTGGGAAGTGGGAGTATTTCTGAAAGTTTAGGTTTCTCCAAAGAGGAAAATGTAATTCCCTATGCCATGATTAAACAAATTGGGGATAAAATACTCCTAAATGAGATGTAGATATTTCCAGCTATGATTTACTGATTATTAATATCCATTTTAGGTAAATTTGTAAAAAAAATAAGTGAACGTGAAAAATATGGCGTTTGACATAACCGTGATTAACCAGTATTTTGGCCCCATAATTGTTTCGGTAATTGCAGCAGTTGTTATTATAGTTGTAATTAGCGAATGGAGAAAAGTTAGGCAAGCTCAAAATAATGTAGCCCTTGTCGAAAGACAGGTAGAGCTTAAAAAAATTGCCCTAGTAGAGAAAGATCTTGAAACCAAACGTTTAATGGAGAATGTAATTCCATTACCTAAAGATCAGCAAGAAAAGCTTGCTGAGATAAGACAGGGCACTTCTGACATCATGCACAAGGTAGGATACCTTCACAGTGAAATAAGCGAAAGGGTAGCACTCCTGGAAGCTAAAGCAGAATATGGAAAACTCCAAAAATTAATGAAAGACCTTGAAAAGAAAGAAAATGATCTTGATAAAAAATTATAAAGACCTGAGGAGGATAAATTATGACCGCTCTGGAAATATTTGCAATAATAGTTTTAGCAGGTGCCATAATTGTACTATTCTACTTTTACATGAAGGAAATGAATAGAACAGGTAATGCAGGATTTGATACATTTAAGTCAAGTGTCTCTAACATGGGGAAAGAAGTTACAGATATGGGCAACCGCGTTTCTGAGAGTACCCAACAATACACCAGCAGTACTGTTGAGGGAAATACTAAAAGATCCGGAATAAGTGAAACTGTATATAAAATGGGAGACGGATTAAAAGGAAAAGTTAAAGAGGTACCCATAAGTACAGATGCCTTTTCTGGACGAATTGATGAATTCTTAAATGATCAAAGTGATAGGCTTATTAAAGACTGGGAATTAGCCACAAAATCCGATGTAAGTGGGCTTGAAAAGAAATACAGCAAAGTATCCATGGATATAAACGACCTAGAAAGACGTTTCAATGAATACAGAGGACACTCTAATAAGAAATTTGAAAACATTGAAAATAGATTAACAGATTTAGAGAACGAAAAAGAATCATCTAAATGATTCTTCTTTTTTTCAAATAAAGCCAATGAAATTAATTCTTACTCAATGATTTGTTTTATATGGTTTAAATGTTTTTTTATTTCTTCTAATTCTTTATCTTTCTCATTAAGTTTTTTAATAAGATTTTTATATTCTTCACTGGTTACAGTTTCTATATCTGTCTTTTCTATTGATAAATTCATTAATGCATCACTATATTTATCTTTAAGAAACTTAATTTTAGCATCAGAATAATGATCGATATTCAATTTTTGGCCTAAAAAAGCATTTATTACTGTTTCATCTACTTCAGATTCATTTAATTTGGTTTTAAAATATTTTCGAAGCATTGTTGAAGAAAAAAATCTCCTTTTTTTGGTCAAATACCCGAAGTTAGATCTATCATTCACGCGTTTAAAAATAGATCCATGAGCAGAAACATTCAGAGCCCGATTTTGGGAATTAACAAAAAGTGGATCTTTTAATGATTTAATGGGCTTATTTTTCCTTTCTCTATCTATTAAATAGCTTAAAATGGCTTTAGTTGATTCTGGACTGTTAAAAGTTACGTAAGGTTTTCTAATTCTATTTTTTTCTATTTTCCAGGTTCCAACAACTGTATCAATTTTAGAAAGTTTATTTGCTATTTCATTTACGTTAAACTTATCTTCAGAATTTAAGTCTATGTACTCTTCAATAGAATTAATAAAATCTCCATAAGTTAAATACCTTAATTCAGTGGCTTCCATGCCTGAAGATAGGTGAAGCAAAATAATAGCTTTATCCCTTAAACTGCTTAATTCAAGGGCTTCTTTAATCTGATCTTGAGATATAATCTGATTATGAATTAATTTATCTGTTTCTGGAGATATTATATGATTAATATTAGTTATATCAATATTATATTCATTATAAAATGCTTTAACTGTATCTACTCGGTTAATAATAGTATTGGATGATTTTCCACGTTTTTTCAGGTTTTCAATGTACTCATGGAAATATTCATCTGTTTTGAGTCCTCCCTCTTTTTGAGCTTCTTTAATTAATTCAGAGGGATTTTTACCTAGAAATTCGCAAAAAGATCTTAGTCTTCCAATGTACACAATTTCCGATGATTTGGAGAGTTTTCTTCCTTTTATAAAGTTTATAAAATATGGGTCAGTATTAATATTTAAAGAATTTTTCATAAAATATCCTCTTTTATCATACATTTATGTAGTATAATATATAAAACTAATTATTTTGGGGAGGGCCGTCCATGGTAAATGATAATCCATTTTCATTGAATTCAGATTTATTATTGTCCTTTGCAATATTGTTGAGCATTTTCATCATGTCGTAAATAATATCGGTAAATATTTCTTCTCTTTCTAAAAATGCTTCTTCTAACCCTTTTTGTATATTAATATCTGTAACAATTCCAAGCAGCCCATTATATTCATTTTTAGAGTTAAAGATAGGCGAAACTGTCAAATTTGACCAAAATACATTTTTTTCCTTATCTAAAAGTTTAAACCAGTTATATCGTTCTATATGAGTTTCAAACGGCTTTCTATACCTACAGAATATTTCTTTTTCATCTACAAAATTTTCGATGTGTTTTCTTAACATTTCATCCTTGGTATAACCTACTATTTGGGCCATTTGCTCATTTAAATATTTGATTAGGCCATTTTCATCTAAAATAAACATTCCTGCAGTAGATTTTTCGACTATATATCGATATTTTCTTTCATTATCTGCCAGTTGTTTTTCTATCATTTTCCGTTCTGTAATATCAAGGTGAAGCCATAATCTGCCATAAGGTTTATCCCCAACAAATATGGGAATAAAATCCCTCAAACATGCCCTTCCACCGTGCATATGAACTTCTTCGCCTATTACAGGCTGCCAATGATTAACTATTTCTTGAATACGTCTGATTTCCTCGTCAGGATATTGATAAACATTCTTAATTTTTTTGATCATTTCTGATGCTTTTAGCCCTACCAGGTTTTTTGGTGATTCATTGAGATTGAAATAGTCGCAAAATGATGGATTTGCAAACTCAATTATGTTTTCTTCTGTTACGAGTAGAACACTTGCACGCATATTGGAAAGAATAGTATAAAAGCGTTTTAAAATGGTTTGAAGTAACTCTTCAACCTTTTTAAGTTCAGTTAAATCAGTAAGCGATGCTATACACTTTTTTGTTCCAGGAATCATGGCAACATTAATTAAAATAATCTTAATATTGCCTTCTTTATCTATTAATTTAGCTTCATAATTTTCAGGTAGAGATTCTATATCATTTCTACGCATATAATGATATTTTTCCATCATTTCCAGGTCTTCTTTTGAGACCATCTCATTCCAGCTTTTCTTACTTTCTATATCATCTTTAGAATAACCTGAAAGTTTTTCAAACTGAGTATTGGCCATTAATATGGTGGTATCTTCATCAACAATAATGCTGGCAGTTCCTGTATTTTCGAAGAGTGTTTTATAAAATGTTTCTGATTGTTGGAGATCATTTTCAATCTTTTTAAAATCAGTAATATCTTGGGCTGTGCCTCTTATGCTTATAATTTTTCCATTTTCATCTTTTTTTGGTTTTATTATTACATGAATAAAACGTATAGAACCGTCTGGCCTTATTGCCCTGACATCAATTTCATTATCTTTTCCAGTTTTAATTACAGTTTGGGTAACATTATAAAAATTATCCCAATCATCGGGGTGTATTATTTTCTTATTATCGTGGTAATCTTTTAGCTCTTCACATTCTGGGTCATAGCCTACAATTTTAAAAAGTCCCTCAGTCCATGTTCGATTAAAAGTTACCGGATCTAATTCATAACAACCAAACTTAGCAATTGATTCTGCTTCTCTAAATTTATTTTCAATCTCTTCTAATTCGGCCTCTAACCGTTTTATTTTTTTAGAATCTTTATTTAATTCTGATTCACAATTAGAAACATCATTATTTGTTTTGTTTGCCATATTATCAATAGATTAATTTTCATTAATTCTAAATTTTGACTATATTTCTATTTTAAGCTTATAATATTTTCTATCAGTTAAAAAAAAATTTTAAAGCTTTAAATGAAATTTTACTTTAATGCAGATAAAAAGAAAAAATATGGAAAATGGCAGTGCATTTACCATTTACATTTTTAATTTCTTATTTGTTTATTTCTTTTTAGGGGTTTCCTCACCACTGGTCATGAGTGAAGCTAGCCAGCGGGTTTCATCAAAGTGATCCAGATATTTTATGATAATCAGTGTTAGAGGAATACCAATGAAAAATCCTGCAGGTCCTAAAATCCATCCCCATACAAATAGAGCAGCAAATACTACATAGACTGACATTTGAAGCCCTTTTCCAGTTAGTTTAGGGAAGATATAGCTTTCTACAATGGTGTTAATAATGATAAATAAAATTGCCATTATTATGGCACTTTGTATTCCATACTTAGACCATGTTACTAATATAGGAGGTATTGCTGCAATCATAATTCCTAAATATGGAATGAAACCCAGTAAAAATGTCAATAATCCCCAAAGTACCGCAAAATTAATGTCGAAGAGGAAAAGAATACCTGCAACACCTATACCGTAAATAAAATTTACTTTTACTCTGATTATAAAATATTTGATAAAAGTTCCAATAAGATCAAAAGTTTTCTTTAAAGTAGGATTATCAGCACCCAAGCTATTAACAAGCCTTTTTTTAATTTGAGGAAGCTCATAAACAAGGAATATAACTGCAAATAACATAAAAATTCCATCTGCAATGAGTCCAGCTATATTTCCAAAAGGTATATTGGTGACTAGGAACTGTATTATTTGATTTCCATATTCAGCAAGGAAACTGGAATAGTTTATAGTTAAACTAGGAAGTTCTTTTACTAATTGAGTTAATGAAACTGCTAGAAGAGCTAATATTCCTAAAAATAGAGCAGATATCCCAACTAAAGTTACTAAAATTGATAGGTTGTAAGATAGGCCTCTTTTTTCTAACCACCTCAAAAAGGGATAGAAAAGTAGACTCAGAAAAATTGAAAGTATTATTAGACCTAAAATAGGAGCGGTAAATTTCAATCCTATAATGGCTACGAAGATAACAGCTATGATAATAATTAGCCTGAGAAACGGGGGTATTTTATAATCATCCATCATTTTTTTAACTCCTTTTAAATGCTTAATAAATATTTAAATTAGATATAAATATTTATTTCTTTTAAATGTGCAATTTTAAGAAATTAAATGAAATGTATATGATTATTTAAATTTATTAGGTATCTGGAATATTAAAAAAATGAAAAATTAAAAGATGATTCTTTAAACAGTTTATTGAATGTTGTCTTTACTTTTACCAAATAAATCAAAAATTTCCATTAATCCTGCAATGATCAAGAAAGCGCCAATTACTGCGGCTAATACTAATGGATTGCCAACATAAGAGCCTACTACTACAAAAATAATACCAATTACAACCCCTAGGGCTCCAATAGCTTTTGCTTTAAGCCCTTCACCGGATATTAATGGTGTTATACCTGCCAGCGCTATAAAAAATCCAACAATATAAAGTGCTACAAATGTAAAGAATTCTAATGCCTTTATATCTGCAATAAAGACTACTCCAAATGCTATAGATAAAATAGCAAGTAATATTCCTGCGATTCCTGCAGCAAAGCTCCCTGTCTTAAAGCTCTGTGCTAAAAACCATATTCCTAAAAATATAATTCCAATACCTGCAATTTTGTTAATGGTAAACACACTGATTAAAGGGAATAAAATAACAATTAAACCCAAGATTATAGCTAAAATTCCTACAAAAACATTTCTATTTTCGTTCATGCTTAAATCTCCAAATTTTAAAAATAAGGGCTTGTTTGGTTTGAAATTTATTCTTTTGGAACGTCTGATTTTTCCATACCCATTAAACCAGAGGGACTAACAAAGAATAGGGCTATACCGTCAATTATTAACCATATTCCAATTAGCATTGCCAGGTAGAATGGGTTCCAGGCGTATGCGCCTAATATTATGTATAATATACCTAATATGATTCCTATACCTCCGACTCCTTTGCCTGCATTTCCTTCTTTGGTGAATAATGACATTATACCTGAAATTACCAGGAAGAAACCAACAAAGTAGAGCCAGAAACTAGCTAGGAAACTGAATGCAAGTATGCTTCCGAATAGGCCAATTCCACCGATGAATGCTATTAATCCGAGGATTAAGTAAGCTATACTTGCTCCTTTGCTTGTTCCCCATATTCCGAAACTCTGTACAATTAACCAGATTCCTAAAAACATTATAGCAAATCCGGCTAGTACACTTGCTGTAAATACACTAAATAATGGGAAAGCCATCACTAAAATACCTAAAATAATAGCTAAAATACCTAATAATACATTATTTCCTTCAGCCATGTTATTTGCCTCCTTATTTTTCAACAAGCCCTTATACATTAATATGTTAATTAAATATAAATAATTATTTACTTTAAATGTACAATTTAAAATATAAGTAAAATTTTCAAACGTATTGAAAAAGAAGGGTGAAAGAAGTGGTAGTTGGGCATCATGAAGGGAATAAAATTGAATTGAAACTGGAAAGAGATGGATTAAGTCTTAAAAAAACAGGAAGATTAATAGGGCGGACTAAAGGAGAACAATTCGTGGAATATGAGGATATAACAGGTATAGAGTTTAAAAAAGGCGTAGTTTGGGGAGATTTAATAATATCAACTTCTGGAACGAAAATAGAGGTTGAAAGAGTCAAAAAGGATGAAGGAGACGCATTCGTCACAGTATTAAGAAATAAACTGGAAGAAACTAGAAAAGAAAAGTATGGAAAGTCTGCAAAGATCAGTCCAATGGATGAGATTAAAAAAGCAAAGGAATTAATGGATTCTGGAGTAATTACTAAAGAAGAATTTGAAAATATAAAAAAGAAGTATTTATAGATTATTTTTAGTAATATAGTTGTCTAATAGAGTTGAAATTGGATAATTATTAAAAAAGAAAGAGTTGCTGGAAATAACTCTCTAATTATTCTTTTTGGAATAACATTATTATTCCGGTAATTAAAAGCCATAAACCAATTAATATACCTAAATACAGTGGATTTTTAATGAAAGCAGCTATAATTAAGTAGATTACACCTAATATTATGGCTACTAGTCCTGTCCATCTACTTCCTGTAACTTTAGTGGCTATAGCAGCTATTCCTGCTATAATCAGGAATATACCTGCAATAAACACGAATAAAGCTGCTACAAAGCTGAATAAGGCAGGGTTGAAAATGAATCCAAGGCCCAAAATTAATGCTAAAAATCCTAAAATAATTTCTATGATTCCCATGACGGCACTTTCGCCCATGGAACCTGCACCCATAAATAGGAGACCTAAACCTAAAAATACCACTGCTATACCAGTTAGCACGCTAAAAGGGAGGATTCCTAAAACAGGGAAAGCTATAACTATCAAACCGAGAATTATAAGGATCAATGCGGTTCCTGTTTTCTGCATATTAAACACCTCTTTTTACTTTTTGTTCCAACAACTCTTTTAATTTCAATCTATATTTATAATATCATTATTTCTACTAAATATATTTTATTAAATGGTTGCGTGTAAATTTAGAGGTTTAAACTAAAAAATTATAACAATGGAACTTTTAGAACAAGTAGTATCCATATTTAAAATATGTTAGTGTAATGATATTTTCTAATTTTAAAAAAATAACATTTTCAATGCTAATTCTCATTATTATGGTTTTAAATTACTTATACTATAATTTAGGTTCCAACTTTATCAAAGGGTAAATTTAGGTATTGTTTATTATGCTAGTATAATGTTATATCGAATTATTTTTTAGATAGGGCTTGCCTGGTTTTTAATATTTTTTATTTTTGAACGTCTGATTTTTCCATTCCCATTAAAGCGGATGGACCTACAAAGAATAGGGCTATACCGTCGATTATTAGCCATATTCCGATTATCATTGCTAAATAGAATGGGTTCCATGCGAATGTTGCTAAAACTATGTAGAGTATACCAAGTAGAACACCTAAAACACCGACTCCTTTTCCCCCTGTTCCTGTCCTTGTAAGCAATGAGCTTATACCTGAAATTATCAGGAAGAAACCAGCAAAGAAGAGCCAGAAACTTGCTAAGAAACTGAATGCAAGTATGTTTCCAAATAATCCAATACCAATGATTATAGCAAAAAGACCAAATATCAGGTTTGCTATAGCAGCGCCTTTGCTAACATCCCAGACACCAAAGCTTTGAACCAATAGCCAGATACCTAAAAACAGAATTCCAAATCCTGCAAGAACACTAACTGTAAAAACGCTTATCAAAGGAAATGCTAGAACTAAAATACCAAGAATCACTGCTAATATACCTAAAAGTGCATTATTTCCTTCGGCCATTTAATTCCCCCCTAAAGGTTACTCAAACAAGCCCTCTGTATTTATATGTCTTATCTATTATTAATTTCTTATGATTTGAGTTTATTCAAACGTTTTAACTAATGTTAAAATGGAGAAAGGTAAGGGGGCTAAGGCCAGGGATATATGGAGCATGTTTTAATTTATAATAATTATTAACTATTTCATGTTAAAGTTTATAATTTTTTACCTTTTACTGGACCTTTAAAATAATTAAATGACCTTAATGAATTTAAAATTACAAGAAATTAAGTTAAAAACAATATTTAATCAATTAACATGTTATTTAACGAATTTAATCAGTCTTTTCAAGTTTTCTTTCTTTAAGGGAAAATATTTCATCACCATATTCCCTTAAATCAACATTATTGGATGCCAATAAGACTGTGCTTTTATTTTTCGTCTGCTTTATCAAATCCATTATTATTTCAGTGCCTTGAGTATCAAGTTCACCTGTAGGCTCATCAGCTATTATTAAAAGTGGGTCATTAATCATTGCTCTTACGAGGGTAACTCTTTGCTGTTTCTCAATGGAAAGTTCTTCAGGAAATTTACCAATTTCAGTTAATTCAGCTGCTTCAAGTGCTTTTATGCATTTATGTTGGTTTGGAGAGACCATAGAAAGCATGACATTTTCTAAGACATTCAAATAGGGTAATAAATTGTCCCGCTGGTAAATAATTCCAATTTCTTTCCTTCTAATTTTGCTTCTTTCTGATTTAGATAAGTTAAATGTACTCCGTCCTTTAATTAAGATTCTGCCCTTTGTAGGAGTATCTAGTAAACCTGCAAGAGTCGCCAGGGTAGTTTTTCCAGATCCGGAAGGCCCTAAAATAATGTTTAGGGAATTTTTCTTAAGCGCAAGATCTATCCCTTTCAGTGCATTTAATTCCTTTTTCCCATCTTTATATGACTTCCAAACATCTTGAAACTCTAGAATATAATCAGCCATATCTTAGATCCTCCATTGCATCATCTTTAACACCGTAAAACACGATGTAGGCAGGTAATAATATACTGAGACTTGTTGTAAGAATAATAGCTAAGATTGGTAGCCACCATGGTATTAAAATAGAAAGCTGAATGATCTTTATCACGCTTGATAAAATTGTTATTCCAAGAACTCCTACTGCTGTGCCTATTAATGCCCCTATAAATCCTAATACGCCTGCTTCTAAAAGATGACTTAAAATTATTTGATATTCTGTAAAACCCAATGACTTTAACAGCATGATTTCTCTTTTTCTTTCAAGCATATTAAGGGTCATGGCATTAAAAATTCCAAAAATCCCAACCAGAAATACTATACTGGCAATCAAATCAAAAAAATTGATGACATTTCTTAAAATAGTTTCTACAAGACTTAAAAATTGAGAATTACTGATGTTTATTCCTAATTTAGAGTTTAAATAGTCGTTTATAGTGCTTGTAATTGTTGAAATACTTGTATTATTGTTATTTGATTGATTAGAAACGGAATTATCCGTTAACATCTGATTTTGTCCCAAAAAGGTTGTAATTCCTATTCCTGAGCTAATTAATGTCAAAAAGATGATCACTCCAAAGGCTATTCTTAAAACTGCACCGGCATTTCTCAACCAATTTCGACGTAGATTTTTGTAAGAAAGACTATAAATGCCCATGTTCACACCAGATTGCATGTATTAATATCTAAAAAGTAATAAAAATAGTTTACGGTTTAAAATAGCGTAAAAATGGCCGAATTTTAAAAAAGGAAGTTTAGTCATTTACTATTTTTTTATAGGTTTTATTCAGATAATGCCAGGTAGTAAAAATTAATGTTATTCCTTTTTTTGAGATTTAATTTCTTCTAATTCTTTTTCTATTTTATCTAATTTATTTAAAATCATTTCTATTGATTTAGTTTCTTTTTCAGTTTCTTTTTTTCTCTCTTCTCTTAATTGTTCGATAAGAGAGGTAGCTATGGCTGCAGTAACCCATCCTGCATACCCAACACCGACAATTATTGCGATTACTGAAATCAATCTGCCTATTCCTGTATACGGAATAATATTTCCATAGCCAACTGTAGACATGGTAACTATCATAAAATAAGCTGAATCATCAAGAGTGGCAGCTTGAGGATTTACTGGAGATTCTACCCAGAAAAAGAGTAGAGATCCAAAGACAAATGTGCCTATAAGAACAAAAGTGGCATAATCTAATTTAGTTTTTTCAGTGATGGTTATTATATCCTTAATTTTCATTGAATATTTAATTAACGCGTAAATTCTAGCTAAAAGGAATATAATAATTAAAAGATAGTTATTAGGATGTATAAGCAGCACAATAAATGCTAGAGGGATCATAGCGAATATGTTATTCCAGTTTTTTGCCAGATACTGCTTTTTATTTTCTTGTTTTTTTATCCATGATATGGATTGGAAAATTATCAATATTGAAACAATTAAATCAAATCTTACTAAGTTTATAATACTTGGGTTTAAACCCAAAGCAAAGTCAAGAGTCAGAAAAATTAAAACTAGGATATCTATGATGATAGAAACGAATAATAAAGCATTGTAGATTACTTTGAAATTTCTCTGCATATTACCCTCTCTCTGTTTTATTATAAAGATTATATAATAAATTATTTAAAGATTGGCTAAATTTTCAATTGAATACTAAAGCATTCAAACTAACTACACTTAATAAGATTTAACCACCTGTTAATTCACACATATCACTTCTAACTTATTTTTTCTTATTTGTATAGAATTATTTTAAATATATTTCCATAAAAAATAAAAAAGAAGTTAAGATGTATAATTTAAAGATACAGTTCCCTGACTGGAAGTGCTGCTTTGATTGACAACAACGTTACTGCCTTTAAGCAACTGTAATGTCATAGTTCCAGTGTTGTTACCAGTTTTCTGTAAAGTAACTGTTACATTACCCGGATTTGGACCTAAATTGTATGTAGCATTTCCAGTTCCATTTATAGCTAGAGTTCCATTGATATACTTTATTGTACCGTTCCATGAACTGTTTGAATTAACTTGAACAGTTATATTTTGATTATTCTGCATAGTTGAGTTATTCTGATTGGAAGTATTGTTTCCTGTTGAATTATTGTTGCTGGTACATCCAGAGGCAAAAGTTACTAAAATTAAGATTGCAATTAAACCAATCACAATTTTTTTCATTTTAATGTCTCCTATAATTAATAGAATAACTGAAATGGCTTTCAGCTATTTATTTGTTTTCTGCATTAGCACTTTATTCGATTAATAATAATATATTGTTTTTAAATCATAAGTATTCATTGATTTAAGATAAAAATTGAATGGATGAGAGAATGCAAAAATTGAATGGCTACCACTTATTTAATAACAGTTAACAATGTCTTATTTTCTAAATATCTTGCCTGATACATATAACAGGTTAAAAAAATTATCTATAGAAAAAGAAGAGGAAAAAGAGAGGGAAAATCTAATTTTCCCGTACTAAATGATTTTATTAGTTGATAATAAAACAGTTATAATCTGGCAGAAGGAATAAAACCCGCTCTTATTAAATGATCCACCAGTACAACAGCAATGGAAGCTTCAGCAACTGATGTTACCCTTGGACAAATGCAGGGGTCATGTCTGCCTCTAATTTCAATTTCTGTATCTTTCATTTTTTCAAGATCGACAGTTTTCTGAACTTTAGATATGGAAGGGGTGGGTTTTACAGCTATTCTTGTTATAATAGGCATTCCATCTGAAATTCCACCTAATATTCCTCCAGAATTGTTTGTTTTGGTTTCTATTCTACTGTTTTCAAGATAGAACTCATCATTCATCTGTGATCCATAAAGACCAGATGCCTTAAAACCTGCTCCAATTTCAACGCCTTTTATAGAGCCTATTCCCATCAAAACTTTTGCGATGTCTGCATCTAATTTGTCAAATACTGGTTCACCAAGACCAGCAGGTGCATTTAAAACTACTGTTTCCACAATTCCGCCGACAGAATCTCCCTTCTGTTTTAAATCAAGGATTAATTCTTCCATCTTGAGAGCTGCATTTAAATCAGCACATCTTACAGGATTCCCTTCAATATTTTTTTCTATTTCCCTTAAATCAACTTTTTTAGCTTCAATATTGCCAACTTTTGTTACATGTGCAATAACTTTAATGTTTAATCTTTCAAGGAGTTTTTTTGCAACAGCACCACCTATTACATGACCTATAGTGGTTCTTCCGCTTGCTCTACCTCCACCTCTGTAATCGTAGTGCCCATATTTGCTTGTCCAGCCGTAATCAGCATGTCCAGGTCTAGGTTTATTTCTGAGAGGTTCGTAAGCTGATGAATCCATATCTCTGTTATAAACTACTGCTGCAATAGGTGTACCATCTGTTTTTCCTTCAAAAATCCCTGACAAAATCTGAACTTCATCAGTTTCACCCCTTGAAGTTGTGACTTTGCTTGTTCCGGGACGTCGTTTATCAAGCTCTTTTTGTATATCTTTTTTTGATAATTCAAGCCCAGCTGGACAGCCGTCTATAACTGCACCGAGTGCTGTACCGTGGCTTGAGCCAAAAGTTGTTATTTTAAACATTTTACCCATTGTATTTCCTGACATGGATTCACATCCTCATAAAACATTTAAGATTAAATTAATTCAATTAGTAGGATTTAAATTTCTAGTTAGTCAATAAATAATATCTGGATTTACCTTTATTAAATTTAGCTAATATGTAAACCAGTTAACATATGGAAGTGTAGTTCAGATATGATCCTATTTGTATGTTCCCAATTACATTATGTTTGATGTTAATTTGAGCTGAAAAGTTTTTATCATACTCTATTTTGAATTCATGGTTTTATCCCTATTTCTTTTAACTTTTTTAAAACCATCTAATAATGAAACATTTTTACTAATACCCTTTTTTGACCAGGATAATCGAATTATTTTTTTATCTCTTTCTATTTTATCCAAAATTCAAGGAAGTATAATAATACAAACACGTTGTGTTTAAAGATTCTTTAAAATAATGGATTAGCTCTAATATTATTTTTTTGTTCAAACACGTGCGAAAGAAAAATTATCTCTCCAATAGAAAGCTTTTTAACACATTTTTGATATAGATCACATTGTAATACATAATTTAATATGTGTATTACTTAGTTTGACATGGAGGTGAAAATGTGAATAAGCAACTAGTAGCTATTTTGCTAGCCCTTGCAGTTGGAATAGGATTCTCGGGGGCAGCAACTGCACAAAACTATGGTTATTCCGCACAAAATGCAGGTGGTGAACAATATACAGGTTATGCTAATCAAGGCATGGCTATGGGGATGTATAACCCATTAGGTCTGGTAAGCTTGTACCTGATTAAGGCACTCTACATACTGCAATTGTTAATGACAGGAATGCCTGGTGGTATGATGCCAATGCCTGGAACTACTCCTACTGCACCTGAAGGAACTGAAACTGGAGGTACACAAGGAGCCGAAACTGGAGCTACAGCGGGAACAGAAACTGGAGCTACACAAGGAACTGCATCAGAATCTACTCAGGGAACTTCATCAGAGGCTAATCAGGGAACTGCAACTGGAGCTGCATCATCAGGGGCTACTCAAGGAGCTACAGGTACCTACTAAATACAGATAGTACATTAGTGTAATCACTCTAAAACTATTAAAAAAACCAGTTAACATTAAAATTCCATTTATTTTTTTTAATCAAACAGTATTATTAACATTATATTACATTTCAAAGAGGGAACTCTACTTTATTCTTCTCTAATTATTGCATATAACGCCTGATTATACATTTTTCCAGACTTTATCACACTGTTTCTTAAAATACCTTCAAGAGCAAAACCATTTTTATCAAGAACTCTTCTAGAAGCAATATTATGTTCTAGAGGAACTGCAAAAATCCTTTCTAATTTTAGATCATTGAATGCAAATTCTACAATACCATTTAATGCAGAAGATACGATACCTTTCCCCCAGTAGTCTTCTCCCAACCAGTAACCGACTTCTGAAGATTTTCTTTCTATATCCTTGCCAACAATAAGGCCTATACCACCTATGGCTTTATTATTTACAGTTATTGCAAAATAATATCCCCATTCTTCATTTCTTGCAAATTCTATCCATTCTTTGCCGTCTTCAACTGTATATGGGTATGGAAATGCATCTCTCAGATTACAGGCTACATTGTAATTATTGGCATTTTCAACCATGTTTTCAAGATCTGTAGATTTCCACTTCCTTAATATACATTTATTGCATCTAATCATCATTATTTCACTTATCTTTATATCCATAATCTATTTGAGTAATTATGCTTAGATTTGAACTTTAATTTATTAATATTTAAGTAATAGTTGTTTAAGCTGGTCACTATTTAAAAAAACTGAAGAAATTGAACCAGTAGATCATATAATAACAAAATATAATATGAATAGGGCTAATAGTTCACTAATTCATTGGATTGTTTGTATTTTTTATAAATGATTTAATTGTTCATTAGTTTAATTAAATGTTTGATTTTTCTTTAAAATCAATTAAATATTATTAACTATCTAATTATCGCAAAACTAGAGTAATAATCCATTTTTATGAACTTAGTATCATAATTTAATATAAAAATAGAAGT
>JAEYPF010000018.1 GCA_023411115.1 Methanobacteriota archaeon | reverse complement strand
AGGAAGTAGGTGCTAAAATCTACCAGCAGGCACAACAGGCTCAACAAGCCCAGCAGCAAGCAGAACAGAATGCACAGGGTGCTCAAGGAAGCCAGCAAGGCGGAGATGACGATACCATTGATGCAGACTATGAAGTTAAAAAATAAGCTTCATCTTTAAAAATTGAAAATAGAAGGGAGTTTTTACTCCCTTTTATAAATATAAATAGGAAAAATCCTATAGATAGATAAGATAAAAAAGTTGGGAAAAAATTCCTGATCTATTTTTAAACATTCGAAAATGCGTAGCATTTTCGATACGTCAAAAATCTATGATTTTTGACAGCATTCGAAAAGCTATAATTTTTCGATATTTATGAAACAGAGTTTCATAGGTTTTAAATTTTACAAATTGTTATCATAAATTGATTAAAGGATGAAGGTAAGATTGATATGGCAGAAAAGCGTGATTATTACGAAGTGCTTGGAGTAGAAAAAGGAGCAGATAAAAAAGAAGTTAAAAAAGCCTATCGTAAATTAGCAATGAAATATCACCCCGATGTGAGTGATGACCCAGAATCTGCAGAAAAATTCAAAGAAGTAAGTGAAGCTTACGCTGTTCTTTCAGATGAGGATAAAAGGAATACTTATGACCAGTTCGGACATGCCGGAATGGGCGGATATTCCACAGAAGACGCATTTAGAGATATAAACTTCGAGGATATATTCAGAGGCTTTGGATTTGACTTCGGGGACATATTTGATATGTTTGGTTTTGGTGGAGGTCGAAGAAGAAGTCAGGCTCAGCGTGGAGCAGATGTACTCTATGAACTAGACATTACGCTTGAAGATGCCGCATTTGGACTTGAAACTGATATAGAAGTGCCCCATAAAAAGGTCTGTCCAACATGTTCAGGTACTAGAGCAGAACCTGGAACTGAAACAAGGCAGTGTGCACAGTGTGGAGGTACTGGGCAGGTGCAGCAGATAAATCGAACTCCATTCGGCCAATTTGTTAACGTGGGGCCATGCAGAGAGTGTAAAGGTGAAGGAGTAATCGTTGACACCCCTTGTCAAGAATGCCGCGGAAAAGGAATAGTAAGAGAAACCAACACCATCCATATTAAGGTTCCGCCAGGTGTGGAAGATGGATCCCGCCTTAGAGTTTCTGGTGAAGGAGATGTGGGTATACGGGGAGGTCCCCCAGGAGATCTTTACGTGATGATTTCTGTCAAACCACACAAGCTATTTGAACGCCACGGCTCTGATCTGATCTATGAAAGGTCAATAAGTTTTGTTCAGGCGTCTCTCGGTGATGAAGTGGATATCCCAACACTTGGAGAAGAAATAGTAAGCTTGAAAATCCCTGCAGGCACACAATCAGGCACCTCTTTCCGTATTAAAGGTAAAGGGATGCCCCATTTACGCTGGAACGGACATGGAAACCTTTATGTCAAAGCGAAGGTAGTTGTCCCCAAAAAATTAAACAATAAACAAAAAGAACTTTTAAGGGAATTTGCGGATATAAGTGGTAATGAAATTTATGTTGAAGATAAGGGATTCTTCGACAAGGTTAAAGACGCTATTAAGCACTAACTCCCTATTTTTTCTGAAAAAGGCTAATTTATTTGAATTCTGGTAACACCTCATTCTTATAAAATTCTATACACTCATGCTGGTTGTCACCTATCTGCTGGATGCATATACGGTCAAACCCTGCGTCAATAGTTTTCTTTATTTTATCGATGTGTACCTGTGGATCAGAACTGCAGGGAACACTTCCAGGTATATCTTCCTTTTTTACATTTTCTACAAGTCCCTCAAAATGGGTTGGAGTTGGGATTTCCCAGCTTAATTTTCCCTTACTTCCTTTAATAGCTGCTAATGGCCACCATTTATAAACTAAATCAACTGCCTTTTCATCTGTTTCTGCCCAGCTAAGTGAGACTTCAGCATAGGATGGCTTGCCTTTTCCCCCTGCTTCATTGAATATGTCTAAAATTTCTTTCTTTCCACCACTTACAATTAACCCATCTCCATTGTTTGCAGCTGTGGTAGCTGCTATTGGTCCATCTGCAGCCATGTATATTGGTGGAAGCTCTTCGGGGAGAGTATAAATCTGTGCGTTTTCAATCGTGTAATAACAGCCATCATAATCCTGCATTCCTCCCTGCCACAGAGTTCTAATGACATCTACCGCTTCTGCAAGCATATCAATCCTTATTGGTGCTGGTGGCCAGTGATCCCCATAAATATGTTCATTTAAGTTTTCACCAGAACCTACACCTAAAATAAACCTTCCAGGCATTAGTGTAGCTACTGTAGCTACAGCTTGAGCTACCAGGGCAGGATGCTGTCTGATTGTAGGGCATGTAACTCCTGTCATTAATCCTAAACTTTCTGTTACCTGAGATATTCCCCCAAGTGTGCTCCAGACGAAGGGGCTATTACCCTGCTGGCTTATCCATGGATGATAATGATCAGATATTGCTGCAAAGTCAAATCCTGCTTCTTCAGCATGTTTAGCATAACTTATAAGTTCATGAGGTCCAAATACCTCACTTGCAAGCTTAAAACCAATTTCTACCATAAAAATACCTCCATTTATCATTTAATAACATCATTAATATTTATTAACTATTTGATATAAATTATTACTAAATAGTATCGCCAACCCATTTGAACAGATTTACAGTAAAATGAAGTTAGATGTGTATACTATTCAATTAAACAATCCCGAATTTAATCATCTTAATTTAAAAACAAATTAAAGTTAATTAAAACCTGTGTTGTTTACTTTGAGTTAATTTAATTATTCAATAAATCAATTATAACGATAGAGAAATCAAAGTCATAATAAGTAATTAAATGAAAATTATTTCAAAAAAAAGCAATGGGATTATTTTAAAGTTTCAGTTGCAACATTTCTATCTGTGGCGGCGCCTTTTTCACAATAATAAAAAGTATTTAGCCTGTATTCTATTTCATTTGGGCAGTGCAAACACAAACATCCTCTTTTATCAATTTTACATTCAGTACCGCCTCTTGAGCAAAAAAAGAACTCCCCATTATTTTTCATGCATTTATTATATGCTGGACAATCTGGGCAGCGGCATCTTTCTGCATTTTCTTCTGTATCAGGCACGACTCTATTTTCATCCATTTAAATTCCTCCTATTCATATGTAACGACAAATTAAAATAAAATTCCTATTCCTTTTACCATTAAATAAATACCAAACAGAAATATAACCGCAGCCATTAAATAACGGCTATTTTTCTGCATCCACAAATTAACAGGTTTTAATATTTTTTCAGAACGCTCAGGCATTGCGAAGTATATTAAAAGTGGAATTTCCACCACAAGCAGAGTGATTATAGTTAAAATAATCACTATTATTATCTGATCTATAAATCCCGCACCTGAAATCCCAATATCCTTGCCTGCAGCAAATACCAGTACAGTGGTAGTGAAATTTATTGTAAACATTCCTAATCCCAAAATCATGTATTTTATAAAATCAGATCCTGCTGATTTTGATTTCCCACCGAATTTACTTTCATCAGGAGTACTATCACCTTTTTTAAAGACTTTCCTCATTCCAAATAAAATTAACGCTATTCCCAAGGCAAGGTCAAAATAAGCCGATGCTGCAGATGGAGGCTTACTTGCAGCAACTGCCGCTCCTTTGCCCAGTAAGATTCCAGCAGCAACTACAATGAGTAAAATAATTATAGCCCCAATATAAAAAGCAATTCCGCTTAATTTCGGGCGATCTGCAACGGAAAGTATCAAAATAATTCCTATGAGCACTGTAGGGCTTACAGCTGCTCCTAAAGCTAGAGGAAGTATATCAAAGAGTAATGTTGATAGTTCAGACATATCTTCTTTCCTTATAAATTTTTTAATGTTAATAAACAGTTAATATGATTATTATGTCAATAGGAGCATATATTTTTTATTATTCAGTTAAAAAGAGCATAGAACATTATAGATTTAAGAAAATTTGCTGGTTTTGATGATTAGAATTAAATAATGTCTTTAAAAAAGCAGAGAAAAATAATAATTTTGGATTCTTTTTTTGAAAAGCCCTCAAAAACTTCGTGTTTGGGACACAAAATTCAAAGATGTGAGTGTTTGGGGCATGCCGAGAGTAACCCACCTTCTGTTCCAGCAGCATTCATCTATGCGAGCTACCTCTGCCTCATACAGGATTCATCGACAGTATTTGCCCTTGCATCCCACGAAATGGCCGTTTCACCGCTCTTTTTAGTATCGGTCAGCAATTGCATCATGTTCATCTACTAAAAAACGTGTCGTTTCTGCTCCAGTGTCATGCTTCTCAACATGTGCCTCACAGCACCATGGTTCTGTATGATGGATGGAGTTTCCTCAGTTTAACTTGCTAATGCAAGAAACCGGTAGCTGCCCTTCGGCTTGCCCAATAAACGCTCAAAAATTCAAAATTCTCTCAAAAATCGAAGCCTGTGAAAATTAAAAATTTTCACGGCCCCAAAATTCTACGAATTTTGAGGGATTTTTTGAGCATCAAAAACCGTAGGTTTTTGAAAGCTTTGAATCTTTGGCATGTAAAAAATCTCTCGAAATCTTCGATTTCGGAGCACGAAAATCGTAGATTTTCGTAAGCTATGATTTTTTACTGTTGCAAAATTGAAAATATAGAAAATGTGTAGCATTTTCTATCTCACAAAAATCATAGATTTTTGATGATTTTGCAAACACCCCAAACATTTTGTGTTTGAAGGTAATAGAATTTGAACTTATATAAATTTTGAGTTTGATATAAGTGAAGTTAAAATGAGTAGCGGGGCCTAGATTTGAACTAGGGCTCTCGGGGTTATGAGCCCCGCGGGATCACCAGACTACCCCACCCCGCTGTAGTATCATGGTTTGTACTTAAGAGTATATAAAGGTTTCTCTTAGTCGAATTTAATAAAATTAAAATTAATTTCAATTAATATTCTAACTATATATATTAAATCAAGTAATTTAAACTTATTTACGCCAAAAAAGCATAATTTTATTAAGAATTACCTTTGATCCCTCCGCTCTAATTCCTTAACTTCTCTACCTAAAGAAAAGCCTACAACTGTCCTTATGGCTACAATTATGGCCAATATAACAACTTGATTCAAATTTGGCTCTAAAATTGATTTTATGAGGTCTCCGGCAATAAAAAACTCCAAACCAATGAGAAGTTTTGGTGTAAAATCCATTCGCACATCATTATAACTGTTTTTTCTCTTGAGTATCTCGATGGACAATACTCCAATTGCGGCCCTTATTCCTCCATAAAAAATAACTATTGCACCAAAATAAGAAAGAATACTGGCAACGTAAACTATTATAGCTCCATAATCAATCATATTAACCCGTTAATAAAAAAATGAGATAGATGTTTATCTATTCTTCTGTTTTTTCTGTTTCCTCGCCTTCTAATTTTGTGAGTCTCTCTTCAATGTGCTCAAATTTTTTGTTGGCATGGCCCCTGTATTCATTGAATCTCTTTTCTAGATCATCTATGTCACGTGTAACTTTAGTGTATTTCTTTTCAAGGTCTTTTACATCCGATTTAGTTGCAAGTTCCCAATCTTTTATAAGTCTATCGCTCTGCTCATCTAAAAATTCGTCAATTCTCCCAGATAAACTGTCTGTGCTTATAGGAACAGTAACTTTTCCTCTTAGCCTCTCACTCATTTCAGAAACTCTTTCACTTACTCCTGACATTCTTTTTTCTCCTTCAGGGGTTTTATTATTTTGAGATATTCCTTCGGATACCTTGTTTCCCATTTCAGAAATACCGGATCTCACACCTACCAAAGAAGCCCCTCTTGTTTCCTGGATATAATAATACAAAAGTACAACTATTGCACCTGCTAAAACAAGGATTGCAAACAGTTCCAGTGGTCCCATGGATTAAATCCTCCTTTTAGGACTATCTTCCAGTCTCTTGTCAAGTTCACTCTCTTTCTTTTCAAGGTCTTTCATTAATTTTTGGAGTTTTCCATATTCTGCTTTAGCTTCCAGGTGTGCCACTCTTTCGCTTATTTCACTGTGAAGGTATCCAACCTTGTGCATGATATCAGAAGTGCCCTGTCTTATGTCAGCAAGTTTTTCTTGCTGATCTTTAGGTAATGGAATTACATTTTCCATAAGACGTTTTGTTTCAAGATCTTTTTCTACCAGAGCGATTTTTTTAAGTTCAACTTGTTTTTCGACCAGCGCCACATTATTTTGAGCTTCTCTAACCTTTCGCCATTCACTAATTACGACTATGAGAACCACTGCCGCAATTACTGCAACAATTATCAAACCGAGGTATTGGTTGATTACAGTTATATCGAATGTAGCCATAAATTTCACCTTTAATATTTTTGTCTAAGTTTATATATAATCTTAGTCATTAAGTGGCTTTTAATTAATTCTAGATTTGTGTATGGTGATTCAATATATTTATTAAATTGAAGTTTACTTTTTAAACAAAATAATTGATGGTTGATGGTTACAATCATCTAAAATTGAATTATTTAAATAAAAATAATGTAAATATGTATATAAGCAATTTATCTCTTATTAGCAGGGATCATATCCTCTAAATCCGGATCTTCTTCATCTAATCTATCTTTTATCCAGTTAGTCTCACTTTCATTGAAACTTTCCGCTTTCACATTATTAAATTCTCTTCTTAAGCTTGAAATCCTTCTATTAACTTTTTCAGATGATTTCTTTTTCCGGTAAAGAGCTGAAGCCCCTAATATTATGACTATAATCGCTGCAACTATTATAAAAATTTGAAATATATCAGTGCCAGGTAAAAAGGCTGGGAAAAACGCAGTAATATAACCGATATCATTTTTATTATAATTTTGAATATTTAAACCCCCATAATTACTCCTCAAAGAGTCATATCCATTTTAATTGATTTTTATACATTTAATGTATTAAACTATTCTATGATACTAAATTAAACTAAAAAAATCATATATACCAAAAAACACATTGTTTCTATACTTTTAATTAAGACTAACATCCAAAAATTCAATTTATTAACTTTAGTTAAGCCCATCCAAATAAGTTGGTATGATTAAACTGAACCATTAAAAACTTATTAATGAAAAAATAGAAAATATTGATTATAAATCTATTTAAAGCCTTATTATTTAAATTGAATTCGTGTGATTATATTATTCTAAATAAAGATAAACAATGTACTAAAATTCAATTTGCGTGATTATATGACTGATATGTATAAAAAATCTGGAAAAATTGTGTCTAAAGTCCGAAAAAAAGCAGTGAATTATGTAAAAGAAGATATGAAAATCCTAGACCTTGTGGAATTTGTTGAAAATGAAATTATAGAGCTTGGAGGTAACATCGCATTTCCATGTAACGTTTCTGTAAATGAAATTACTGCCCATTACACATCCCCCGCAGGAGATGAAGGAATTATAAAATCAGGTGATGTTGTTAAAATTGATTTAGGTGCTCATGTAGACGGATACATTGCAGATACAGCCATAACTGTGCTTGTGGGAGAAGATATTCCTGAGGAAATGCATGAAAAACATCAAAATATGATATTAGCCTCACAAGAAGGACTTGCAAATGGAATAAGTGCCATAAAAGCAGGTGTTGAAATAGGAAAAGTTGGAGAAACTATAGAAAGAGCTATAAACGATAGAGGATTTAATTCCGTTTCTAACTTAACTGGTCACAGCATGGATCGATGGATAGTACATTCTGGACTTTCAATGCCCAATATTAAAGAAAATAATCCTCATAAATTAGAAGAAGGAGATGTTTTAGCCATAGAACCATTTGCAACCGACGGTATTGGAAGGGTAACCGACATGAATGAAGTATATATATTCAAATTTTTAAGGGATCGGCCAATGCGGTCACTTCATGCAAAAAGAGCTTTAAAAATTATAAAAAATGAATATAAAGGTTTACCTTTTGCACAAAGATGGCTTACAAGCCATTTCAGTGAACTTCATTTAAATACTGCCATGAGGATGCTAATTTCATCAAGAGCTGTCTATCCTTACCATGTACTTCGGGAAAAAAGCAATGCCGTGGTTGCACAGTCAGAACATACAGTTATTGTTGAAAGCGACGGCTGTACTGTTATTACTGAATAGATCCTTTATTTTTAAATTTTTTCATCACTCTTTCTCACATCGCCAGATATATCATCAAAGTCATCGAATAAATCATCGAAAACCTCAAAATAGCCAATAACTGATATATCTAAAAAATCAAAGCTTTTAAGATTGTCATAATCGTCTAAATAATAAGAAGGTACATTATAAAGATAATAATCATAATATTCAAATGTATTAGATTCAGGTTTTATAAAAGATAGTATACTGTTAAATTTCTTAATATCTTCAATATCATAACTGCTTATTAGAAGAATATGCGATCCCATGACAGATAAATAAGCTTTCGCCCTTCCCAGATCTTCTTTCATCCATTTTTCAAGACATTCTGCCTCATCGAGTAATTTCATTATTTTAGATTTTATTTCAAGTCCGCTGTCAGTCAGCGTATATATTGTATACGGGGCCAGTGCCAGTAACATCTTCCTTTGTTTTCTAAAATAGCCTTTATCAACAAGAGAGTCTCTTATGTACTTATTCTTATATTCCATGGGAGAACCAATTTTTTCATGTAATGTATCCACAAAATCTTTTAGCTTCAGTTCACCATGTTCTAAAATTAGTTTCATCAGTACCTCCTCATGAGATTTAAGAGATACTTCCAATGATTCACCTCCTTCAATGATTATATTATCAGGAGATATTTTTAAAAAATTAGATTTATCCTCAATATTTATCTTGAGGTTCTTTTTAAGGAGAAGATCAATTAGAGTGAACTTAATCATCTTATCTCCACTGGCTTTTGGAGATATGATCATCAATGATTCAGCTGGAGTTAAATTTAATGATTCCATTCATCAAAACTCCACTAGCTTTTTTTAAAAACAGTGATATCATATTCTATCATCGTATAGAGCTTGTAGCAAGTGTTGTCTTTTCACTGCCATCATTATCCTGCAATTCATCGTATATATCCTGTGCGCAGCTTAGATATTCCATTGCATTATTCATTTCGCCCTTTTCTTTGTATATAATACCTATGTTGTAAAGCGCGTCTGCCATTTCTTCTCTGTCATTAGTTTCAATGGAGTATTCATAAGCCCTATTAAAATATATCAATGCCTTATCTAAGTTACCGCGGCGCATACTCTTTATTCCATTTAAAAAGAGATTTGACATTTCCTTTCTTCTTTCACCCTTACGCAATCGATAATATAACAGTAACATACCGCCATAAGCAAGGACCATTGCCCCTAAAAGTGTAATTATATCCATTTTAATCATCAAATATAGTTATAATCGTTGAAATATTCATTAAACGTTGGATCTAAAAAATAAAAAGTTTGTAGGAAATATTTCCTACGTTTCAAACTTAGTAGTTTGCAAGTGGGTCTTCTTTTTCGCTGCTTGCTTTGTATGGGACTGGTAATCCCATTGCTATCCTGTCATCAATTGTTTTTTGATTTTTGGTTTTTTTATCTGTTGCAAGCTTTTCGACAAGACCGAGACCTGGTTTTACGTCAGCCATAGGTTTGGTTTCAATTAAACCTGCGTCTACAGCCATTTTGAATACACTTTCACCTGCATCGGTACGTGTAAGTACTGTTGACCAGCCGTCTGGTGAACCTACTGAACCTGTTGAAAGGTCAGCTAATTCTGCGACGTAATCAAGACAGACTTTACATCCACTCTGTTCGTATCCGTGTGTTTCTTTAAGTGGAATGCTTAATTCTTCATCTGCTGTGTATATCCAGAATTTACCTTTACCTATGTCCATTTTTTCTACTAGTTCTGGGCTAACTCCCATTTTCTCCGAGATAAATGTCTGGAGTGATGCGAATGGGAAGTTTTCCATACAGTATATACCTAAAAGTAAGGCAATTTTATCTGCGACAAATCTTACACCAAATGGATATGACTGCATTTTCCTTATACCCATTGTTTGGCATGGAATTGCTACAGTACCTATTTTTTCAAGACCGTATTGTCTTGCAGCATTTTTCAGCATGAATACATTTGGTGAAAAGGTATATTTGGTACCTGCTGCTGCTATGATTTCATCAGAAGTCATTGCAACTTGTGGTTCTGGTTTCCACATATCTTTTCCAGGACCTGCTACGACTGCACCATCTATAATTTTTTCATCAAGAGCAAAAGATAGAAGACTTGTTACTATTCCTCCGTCCTGTGAAATCTTCTGGATCTGTTTATCGGTTGATCTTGCAGAGAGCGCTTCTTTATATGTTCCTAATACCATTTTTTAGCCTCCTATAATCCAGTATCCTTTTTAATTCTATCCATTGGCCACCAGCTTCTTGGACACTGGGTGTAACATACACCACATCTTACACATCGGTCTATGTTAACTTCTGGCCTACCACTTGTCATATCAAGTGCACGTGTTTGACAAGACATTGCACAAGTTCCACAAGCGATACATAGTGCCTGGTTTACAACTTTTTCCTGTAAGTCGAATCCATCAGCTTCGGTGTAGCCTACAAGATCCATCATTGGTTGTAGGTAATCCATATCACCGTTAATTGCAGCAACAACTGTTTTAGCAATAATTTCTGGTGATGGTGGGCATCCTGGGATTGCTAAATCGACTTTTACAACATCTGCTATTGGAACAAATGATTCGTGAGCTGGCTGTGCTTGCTGTCCACCTCTAGAATATCTGGTGAAACATCCTGTTGCAGCACATGAACCGTAAGCAACTACTAATCCTGCTTTTTCTCTCACTTCTTTCAGTTCGTGTAAACTGTGTTCATCTTGTAGACAAACAGACCCTTCTACTAATGCTATATCCATTTCTGGTACATCCCATCGGTCTACCAGTGTTTGTCCGTATACTATATCCACCATTTCGGTGAGTAAAGGCGCCAAAATGTCGTAATTTTCACTTAACGACATGACATCCCCTGTACATCCGCTTAAGTGGATGTATCCAATCCTTGGTTTAGGTTTCTCTTCAGCCACTTTTTCAACCTCCTCTTCTGAAGCTACTTTTTTATCTTCCGTTGGCTTAGCTTCCATTCCTAAAAATTCCTTAATTCGGGCTAACATATGCTAAACCCCTATTTCTTTTAAAATGATTTTAATGGCCTTGGGAACGGCTTCTTCCACACTTTCAGTTAACCCCATTATAACATCGGGGGCAGAGACAGACTCCGGCTGACATCCAATTACGAAAACTTCGCATTTTTTACTTAGCTCATGTAAAGGTTCTTCAACCGACCATGAGTGAGCATCATCATATCGTCCTCTTGGAAGTTCTGTTACTTCAAATCTCCGCACTGTCCCAGGTTCAGCGCCTGATTCAACTATATCCACAACTATAAGTTTCTTCCACGATTCATGTGGAAGAGAAAATATGAAATGTGGTGCGCTGGTTCCTGCATCTATTAACATTGTGTTCTCTGGAAGTTCATGATCCTTGAAATATTCCTGTAAGGATTCTATTACCGCTGGTCCAAATCCGTCATCTTCGAACAGGACATTTCCACAGCCAACTACCAAAATCTCCGCGTCGTATGGCATTTTCTATTCCCTATAATCTGACCATTTCGTTTTTTATGATACTCTTGTCTTCGTCATCTATTACTATCATGTGAGTAGCACAGGACAGACAAGGATCATATCCTCTTATTACATGTGGCCCAAATTCATGGTGGAATCCTTCGGTTGCAGGTCCCATGGTTGGTATGTTCCATGTTGTTGGGACTAAAGCGCTGTAGAATTCTGTTTTACCGTTTTCGCCTACTTGAGCCATGTGAACGTCCATTCCTCTTGGACCTTCTATTGCACCAATTCCAAGCTTACCAGTACCTCTAACATCGAAGTTACCAACGTTTGCAGGTGCGGATGTGTTTAAATCATCCAGTATGGCTATAGCTTTTGAGAGAGCAGATTTCATTTCATATGCTCTAGCTACGTGCTGAGCAACGGTACCTTTTCCGGAGAATCCTCCGTACTTAATAGCTCTTGCTCTTGGACCTACTTCTATGTTTACACCATCGTAAAGAGGGATTGTTGAACATGCTTTTTTACCGATTTCTGGGTCATTATACCATCTTTCTGGCATAATTTCAGTAAATCTGTCTAGATCAAAGTTATCCCTGTTACCATAAATTCTGTCGGTAGCAAGTGTTGGCTGATTGTGAACTCCTAATCCTTTTGGTAAATCTTTATCTGCAACTAAACCTACAATGAGGTCTACGTGCTCATCTACTTTTGGTTGGAGTGCTTTTAATCTTGCGTATAACCTTTTTCTTGCAAGTTCAGAAATGTTTCTTGCCATTCCACCAATTCTGACATCGGATGGGTGTATACCTTCTCCACCAACCATATCAACTACGTACTGTGCAGTTTTTCTTATTTCAGAAACTGAGTTTATGGCTGCAGCCATTAAGTTTTCTGGAACAAAATCAGGTGCTATTAAGAAATGGTGTATAGCGTGACTGTTAACGTCGTGAGCTGCCATAACCAACTCTCTTAACTGTTTACCGGCTTTTGGTGGCTCTATACCTAATGAATCATCCATAGCTTCCACAGACGCTAAAGTGTGAGGTATAGGACAGACACCACAGATCCTTTGCACGATTACTGGTGCGGTTTCTGGAGCTTTGCCTGTTACTATCTTTTCTAGTCCTCTGACTGGAGTAATACTAAAGTATCGCCCCTTAGTTACTATTCCTTCATCATCGACTTCCATGACTAATTCTGCGTGTCCTTCCTGTCGTGATGTTGGCGATATAACAATCTTTTCGCTCAAATGTATCACCTCTTGTTTTTAAAATATACGAATATCATTATTTCAATTTATTTAATCTAATAATAAGCTTTTCTTTGAAAAAAAAAATGAAAAATATATATATTATGAAAGACCAATTAATACTTTAGAATTAATAATTTCAACTTTGTATAAATATACAACAAAGTAAAATACCTTCTATTTTTTAAAAATACCCTTTATAGCAAATTTTATAAGCTATTTTCATCATATAATGGGAGATACTAAAACTATAATAAGTCAAAAATCTATATTAGTAAATATTATTTAAGTAATAAAACTCCAATTAGATATCAGTGAAATTCTACGACGAGGTGAACTAATGGTCAATACAAAGATCCTTTTATCAGTTGTCATTGTACTACTTATAGGTATTGCAGCTGCGAGTTATCAAATCACAACAAGCACTCCTGGATTATGGCAACCTACTGATTCACAGAACCAAAAATCCACCGACCAACCAACAAGTACACAATCTGAAGTAGGTCAAAGTGGATCCCAAAGTGGAACGACTTCTACAGGAAGTCAAACTGCAAATGGAGGCAGTAATGTGAAAATATCGGTGACTAAAGCTAAGTCAATAGCTCAAGACAATATACAAGTAACAGGAGCAGTAGCAGGTACTCCAAAATTAATAACAAGAAATGGAAAACAAATTTACATCGTTCCAGTTATAGTCAACGGCATAACCAAAGGTGAATTTGAAATAGACGCTCAAACAGGCGATATTATTGGAGGTGCAGGAGGTGCACCATAGATGGTTGATATGGTTGAGACTCAATATGAATGCTGTAAAATAATTTCTAAAGATGTTAAAGATGCAATAGTCTTAGAAGGATCACCCGAATTAGGCCTTATAGGAAATATAATAGGATGGCTCTTAGTTGAAGAGCTAAATATGGAAGAAATAGGATATATTGACTCCAAAGATTTCCCCCCTCTTGCAGTACTGTATAAAGGTAAGGCAATTCATCCATTCAGAATATATTCTTCAGAGGGAATTGTTTTATTCCTGTCAGATTTCATCATTCCACCAAACGTAGCTTATGACATGACAAACGGTATAGTGGACTGGATGGAAAGAAATAATAGTAAAGAAATAATCACATTTAACAGTATAGTTGTAAGAGAGAAAAGTCAGGGCGCGGCAGGTGCTGCAAATTCAGATGAAGCCCTAGAACGACTTGGAAAGATAGACGTGCCTATTTTACCATTTGGAAATATAGCTGGATTATCTGGTACTCTGCTTACAAGAAGTATGATGAAAGGCATATCTGGATCCTGCCTATTTGCAGAAATAACAAGCCCTTATCCTGATCCAAGGGCTGCTGCTGACGTGATAAATGTTTTAAACAAAATGTTAGGCACTAGTATCGATCCAGAACCTCTTATAAAAGAAGCAGAGGACATAGAAGCACGGCTTAAAGAACTGGCCCAAACTGTACAAGGCCAAGGCGAAACAGAATCACCAGCTTACATGTAAATTTAACAGGTGCAACTAGCGGGAATTACATGTAATTATTATAAAAATAGTTACATGTAACAGTTTATTTTATATAGAAGAACCTACAATCTAGTAATTACCAACTTTAAACCGTATCATACGGGCCCGTAGCCTAGTTGGATAGGGCGTCGGACTTCTAATCCGAAGGTCCCGGGTTCAAATCCCGGCGGGTCCGTCTTACTAAAATCCATTAATTTTATGATCTATTTTAATTTAAAAACAAAGTATAAACTTTATAAAGCATACCAGACAAATTATTTTTGAATTAATGTGGGCCCGTAGCCTAGCCAGGACAGGGCATCAGACTCCTAATCTGAGGGTCCCGGGTTCAAATCCCGGCGGGTCCGCTCAAACTATTTAATTTTTCTTAAAATCTTATTATAATACTCAATAAATCTTTCAGATTCACTTTTACGGCAATCATCGTCTTCACATCGTTTATTTACAATGATTACAACTTCATCTGCAACAGGAACATGCGTCAGTACTGCTTTTGTATCATATTTCTTTACAAGCTTCTCTAACTTTTTATAAGCCTTTTCAGAGATTCCAGTATCTTTAAAAATTAATTGATGTGTAATAAGCCCTTCATCTTGAGCTAAATATTCTATCATCGTACCACCTTAAATTTCGCTTATCAAATTAGCAAGCTGTTCCAGATCACTAACTTCAAAAACTTCAGCCCCAGCATCTTCATAGTAAGAAACACAACTATCAGCTGCATTCCATTTAATTTTTGGCTCCGGATTCAATATTAAAACCCGTTTAGATTTTTTAACCATGTTTTCAATGAGTTCTGCACTTTTTGGTATGCCCTCTTCTTTAGGACCTGCCCAGTCTCTACAATCACTTAAAATCAAGACATAAGATTTACTGTTCAGGTTAGCCTGTTTTATAAAACCTTCAAATGCTGTAAACATGTTAGATTTACCGCGGATCATGGAATTTTTCTGCCTGATTTCAATAACTTTAAGAAATGCATCAACTAAATTAACTTCCTGAAGAGCAGATGACATTTCAGCGGTTTTATTATCAAATTCAAATGCTTTTGCCCGGTTAAAAGAATTTTGGGCTGCATAGATCATACAGAAAAACCAGATGCTTATCCAGTCACATGAAACACTCACATCGCTTAAAAAATAATGATTCTGCTTTTTTATCTTTGGTTTACTCTTCACAAGCTCCAGAAGAGTTCCACCATGTTTCATGTTTTTTCTAATACTCCTTCTAATATCTGGTCTCTGGTTTTTGGCCATTTTATACCGTCGAACTCTTTTTGTGGCTATTTTTCGGCCAAGTTTCTGGCATAGATCTATCAATTCAGGCTGAAGGGTATTTAAGGTCCTTAAATTACTTTTCAGAAGCTCTGAGTTGCCTTCCCTGTTTGCATTATCATTTAAATCATTTAAAGTATTTTTTATGTAATCTATTTTGTATTGTTGGCCTTTATCACCAGAATCGAAGTCAGAAACCCTCTTTGTGCTGATGGAAACATTGTACTTTTTTATGAATCTTGGCCTGTATCCAGCTCCTGATGAAAGTTTCTGTTCTTCTTTTTCTCCTTTTTTCTCAAAGAATGATTTATATAACTCGTTAAATTTCTTTCTCTGGCGCTGATCTTTAAGATAAATACATGCCAGGGCTTCCTGTAAATTTCCACTGCTTGTTTCAATTAAAGGAGCTGCTTCACAGGCAATTTTTGTGCTTCTAATACTTGCTGGAATTCCATTTTCCCGAAGCATACCTGAAAATTTAACCATTTCATTTATCATGTCAATTCCATTTAGACAGTTATTTTGCTTTAATATTGTTTAAAACTTTTTTTCTATCATCTTCATTTTTAATAACTACATTAATGGTCTTTTTAAGAGAGTCATCATCTAAACTGTCCTTGTTAAATAACATTAGACTTCTAACCCAGTCAATAGTAGCTCTGATTGAAGGATTTTTAGTAAGATTTAGCTTTCTTATTTTTTGTATCGCCTTTACAACACTCTTTATAAGGTTTAAAGACGCTCCAGGGGTGTGTGATTTAACTATCTCAACTTCCCTTTCAAATGAAGGGTAGTCAATGTATAAATACAAGCAGCGATCTTTTGTCTCATCAAGAAGCTGCCTCTGGGAATTTGATGTCATTATAACCATCAGATCGTTGTTTAATTCAAAAGTTCCCAGATCGTTTACAGTAATCTGTTTTTCCCCAAGTGCTTGGAGCAGGAAGCTCTCCACTTCTTCATCAGCTTTATCAATTTCATCAATTAATATTACAGAAGGATTTTCATTCATAAATGCAGATAATAAGGGCCTTTTTATGAAAAATTCTTCTTTAAATACATCTTCTTCCGATTTCTTTATTTTGGACATTTCAAGACTTAAGAGCTGTTTTTGATAGTTCCATTCACCCACGATCTGTTCAAAGGTTATACCTTCATAACACTGTATCCTGAAAAAATCCCTTTCAAATGCCTTAGAAATTGCCTTTGAAAGCTCTGTCTTACCAGTTCCAGGTGGACCCTCAATTAAAATTGGTTTTTTAAGTGATAAAGCTAAAAATACAACAGTGGCAATGTTAGCATCAGGAATGTAATTATTTTCAGTTAAAACATTTTCTACATAATTTGTATCTAGACTGATCTCTGACATGAAATCACCATATTCTTTCCATTCTATCTACTAATAATATTTATACTCATCCTACTAACTTCTGCTGATGGTATAAAATATCATCAGTCAGTTTTATATTTAAAATCCTGATTTGTATTCTATTCATTAATCTATGAGCAATATCGCCATTGGAGTTGGATCATTATTGGGATCAAATTTAAGTTCCATTCCGGAATTTTTTGCAGTTTTTAATAGATTTATACCCATAGCTTCTGCAGAAAAACGTGCGATCATAGGGTTCATACAGCTGCCTGTTTCTACACTACATTTTTCACAAAGCAAACACCTTCCAGCGAAAAATACTGTAGCAAACGTATATCCTAATTTAAAAGCCTCACTTTCAAGCTCCAACAGTTCCATTAAAGATTTTTTGTAATAACCTGAAAAATCAGCCCATACGCTCGACGATATTTTATTTATGTCATTATATTGATCCCTCAATCTGGCATGCTCTTTTTCATCCTTATATTTTGCCATAATTTCATCAGATATTTCTTGAGGCTTAACCTTAATAACCATGGCAAAGCTGTAATCATTTAACATCTTTCTAAACTCATCTACACTGGGTGTGTACGGTGGACATCTAAGCCCTTTACCATAATAAGGACAACCAACAATGCATTTAAGACGTACTCTATCCTCTACTACTACATCATCTGCAGAAATGACCTTTGCCTCTGGACATCCCATTTCCAATGCAATTTCTTCTAAAATGTTATAATCACTTTTCTCCATTTAGTATACTCCTTACTCGTTTAGTCAATTTATATATGTACCATTTATGCATTTTTGCTTTGTGTTTATAAAAGGAGGATTATTAGTCCTCTTTCCAGTTAAATACAATTATTCCTATTCCAAACAGTGCAATCCCCAGTACTCCAATAATTGCCAGGTTTGTAGTGGCATCTGCTAAGTTCCCTGTGATCATTGAGCTTCTCAGACCCTCACTAAGATAAGTTAAAGGAGATATTTTTGCTATATACTGCAAAAACCAGGGCATGTTCTCAACTGGCATGAATGTTCCAGATATGAAAGTCAAAGGGAACGTTATAGCCATAGATGCAGTTACGGCAGATTGTGGATCCTTTGCATAGTTTGCAAATATTATTCCAATTCCTGCAAACATGGCAGTTCCAGTAATCACAAGGAGGATTGAAATGATGTTTATCTCAGGATGTATGCCAAAGAGAAGCCATGCTACCACCATTGCCAGAATTAATGTAAGAACCACTATAATAGTCCATGTAGTAATTCTTGCAGCAATCCATTCAGTATTAGAAAGCGGTGTAGTTGCAAGTTTTCTAAATACTCCCCTATCCCTAAGCTGAGTAATTGCTCCAATTGCAAGGTTTATAGCCGACATTATTGCGATCGCCAAAATACCAGGGAGCAAAAAGTCAAAATAATTCATTCCAGGTGTAGCTGCATCTTTTGAATTTACAGTGATAACTTCCTTTGCACCAGCCGTTTTCATGTTAAATCCATTAGCAACTTGCTGGACAATTGATATTGCAGCCATGGAAGCAGACTTAGATTTATCATAATAAATCAAGAGTCCTGACGCAGATGTTCCTGAAGATTTTGCCATTAACATATTTTTTTCAAATCCAGAAGGTATTTCAATATAAGCTGAAACTTTTCCATCTTTAAGCATCTGCGCTAAATCCATTCCAGAACCTTGTTTAAGTTCAACTGCACCCGTGGCATTTAAAGACTGAATAAACGAGTTTGAGGTCTGTGATGCATCATGATCCATATAGTAAAGCGTGATTGAGCCAGATTGACTACCGAATATGTATCCAAAGAGCAGGAAAAGAACAATAGGAAAGATAAAAATCCAGAAAACCATGCCTTTATTCCTGAAAGTTGATTTGAGATCGTACTTGATATCTGCAGCAACTCGAGACATCTATTTTCCTCCTTCTATTAGTTTTTCACCAGTTAAATTTAAAAATACATCTTCAAGAGTTGCTTTTTTTACATAAAGCTCTTCACATGTGAATTCACCAGTGTTGATAATAATTACTGCTCGAGATATGCTTTTCATGCCATCCCCTTCAGGTAATTTAGCAAATATATCATTTCCTTTTACTGAACAATCAGGAATTTCAGTTACGAGATGATCTATAGCTTTTTGGCTACACTCCCTAATAATTAGTGTATTTCCCCCACCATAACGATTAATCAGATCTTCTGATGTTCCTTCAGCGATAATTTCACCTTTATGCAGGACGCAAACGTGATCAGCAAGGTGATATGCTTCATCCATGTAATGTGTAGTTAATAAAACAGTTTTACCTTTATTTTTTAATCCACTTATTGCATCCCAGACTTCTCTTCTCGCCTTTGGATCAAGTCCAGTGCTTGGTTCATCAAGAAAAACTATCTCAGGATCGTTAACAAGAGATATAGCTATTCCTACACGCTGTTTTAAGCCTCCAGATAGATCCTTAAACAATGTATCTCTTTTATCCTTTAATCCTAACATTTTAACGAGCCCATCTACGTCTACATGTTTTGGATACATTTGAGCGAAATAGTCAATATTTTCGTAGACAGTCAACCATTCGAAAGCGCTAAAATCCTGCGGAAGTACTCCAATATTCTTTTTTATCTTCATTTCGTCTTTTTTTATGTCATATCCAAGTATGCTTATAGAACCTGCAGTGGAACTTTTAAGACATTCAATTATTTCCACTGTTGTTGTCTTTCCTGCACCATTAGGACCTAAAAAGGCAAAAACTTCACCCTTCTTTATGTTAAACGATATTTTATTTACTGCAATAAAATCACCATATTTTTTAACCAGTGATTTCACTTCTATCACATTTTCCATCGTTTTTCCTCCTTTTCAGTAACTAACGATTTCATGTTGTTTTGCCCCAGAGATCTCTGGCCCAACCTATTATTTGTAACAGGTTGTTATTTTTTAACAGACTGTTATTTTATAACATGGTGTTATTTTCTATTTAAAGGTTTGGATAAAAATGAAAAATAGTACTAATCAAAAGGAAAATTAAGCCTTTAAAAGCAAATTATATTGGATAAAAAATAATATATCACTTATTTCTAAGTAGTCTATTGATAAAATGGATGAAAATCATGTTAAAATTCTGATATTTATTTAAATTCATTTCTATGAGTTCATTTTCTAAAACAGGAGAAGGATTTAGCATACTATCCATAGTTGACATGATTAAAATTGCGGCATATGATGGGTCCACATCAGAAGAAATTTTTCCTCCACTCTCAATTCTAATGGCTGAATGCACAATATCAAATATTTCCTTCTGTAATTTAAGTATTTCATGCACATCTCCAACTGCAGTTTTATAATAACTTGTTTCAAAATCATATACCTTGGATAATTTAAATCTCCCAGATTGAAAATAAATATAAACTTCAAAATATTGAGGATGTACCTGAAAAAAAGCATAATAGGTGTTTCCAACAGCATAAATTTTTTGAATGGCCAGTGTTTTTTTAACATTAGCTTTAACCATTTTATTTAAAATCCGCATTCCACGTAAGAGCACCGCAAAGCATAATGCTTCTTTATTTTCAAAATAAAGATAAATAGTGGCTCGATTTAACTCAACTTCCTTGGCAATATCGTTTATAGAAACATTATCATAACCATTTTCAAAAAAAAGTTTCTCAGCAGCATCGATGATAGATTGTCTTCTCTGCTCTTTCTCCCTTTTCTTCCTATCTGAGATAGCCATTGTTTTTTCACCTAAAGGCATTGGTTAAATCATAAAACTAACATTATTGTGTAACATTTAGTTATTTTAGTATAAAAATTTAGTTAATAAAGAACCAAAACAAAATTTAATTCAATCTAAAACAATTTCCCCGTAATGTCCACCAGAACCAGACCGAATATTTAAAGTATGTTCCCTAAATGACTTTATAACATCTGCCAGTTTAGGTTCGCTTTTTGCAATCTCTTCAAGGGGTGCGTAGATTAAAACTTCTATCTCGCTTCCAAATGTCTGCACCATTTCTTTCCATATTTTTTGCACAAAAACTGTGGTAATTCCTTTCCCATAAACTAAGCTTATTATTTCAGCAAGTGGAAGAATATGAGTATATTTAGGCCTAAATTTTGGATGATGTGGCTCATTCCATTTTGCAATGTCGCCTATCCTGTCTTTAACACCTTTTTTTATAAGTCCACCACAAGGACACCGCATTTTGAGTTCTTGTGCTTTTTCTATTGGAATTGTATCGTAACACCTTACACAGCCTGTTTCATGATATTTACCAAGCCGTGGATCGAATCCATAATTACCCACAACTTTTCTTTCTTTTATAGCATCTTTAAATGCATCAAATGTCATTTCCTTAATTTCAATTTCATTGAATTCTCTTCCAAGCCTGTGAGGCCACGGTGAATGAGCATCTGAATTTGAAAGAAATGGAATATCTTGAAGTTCTTCTATTCTATCTGCCATGCCAGTATCTGCAGATAGTCCAAGCTCTAAAAAATCAGGTTTATCATTATAACAGTCATAAATGCTGTCAAATTCTTTGTAAATGCTGGTCCATGGAGTGAATGCATGCGCTGGACCAATTAATCCATTATAGCCCCTAACTAAATCCATTAATTCTGCCCCATTCATTTCAACTCGTGGTCTGCCTTCCTTATCTATATTCTTAGATGGTAATTCTTCTCTTATTTTGTAAGCAGATTCAATTGAAGGCAATATCAGAAGCTGGTGGACTCTATTATGATCCTCAACTTCAACCGTTAAAATGAACTTACATTTACCTGCCCCAGTCTCTGGATGTTCCACACTTTTTATTAAAAGTGCCTGATGATTATCATCACATTTTTTAACTGAGTATATCCCTGTTTTTGAAGGTTCAGTACTATCTTCTATAATTTGAAGCCATCCCGGATGAAAAGCATCTCCAGTACCAACCAGATCCAATCCTTTAAGCTTCGATTGAGACGCAATCGTGCTTATTGTCATGTTTTTTGAGGTTGCCATGGAATAAAGGCTGTGAATATGGAGATCTGCATTAATTATCACATAAATCACTACCAAAAATAAATTAAAATAAATATTAATCGGGTTTAAAAAATAATTTAATTACCCGATGTATCTTAAATCTTCTTCACCCGGAGCTATATGCATTCTTTCAGCCATTTCTCGCTCCATTTGCTGGGCTTTGGATATCATTTTTCGAGTTTCTTCTGCTCTTTCCTCTAGTTTGGAAATATTTACATCCATATCCAGAATATCAAGTAAAACTGTTAAAACTGCTTTAGATGCATCTGCATCTATGAAATAGCCTGGTGTTTCTCCCATAAGGCATACTCCATCAATACCCCTAAGCATTCCCATTCCTAAAAGAAGGCCTGAAGCTCCAATTATACCGCCATCTGCAGATCTAAGAATTACATTATGTTCTTTTAACATTTCTGCAAGTTCTAATGAAGTGGCCGCGCCTAAAACTTTTGATTTTTCAATAGGTTGTCCTGTTCCAAGACCACCAAGTGTAAACATATTTTTAACGCCGTATTTTTCTATCAGATCAAGAATAATTCCACACACTTCATGTTGACCTTCAGGGCTTAGCCCCTGAGTATTACCAACAAGAATTATATAATCTTGCCCATTGTCACCTTTAAGTGCATAAAACTCATTTTTCATTGGTTCAATAATTCCATCTTCATTTACAAAGACCTGTGGTGGGAATGAGGGCGAGTATAACTCTGCAAATTTTGTTGCATCAAGTTCATGAATTATATGTTCTGCAACTAATTTACCAACGTGGCCGATTCCAGGAAGTGCCTCTATGAATATGGGTTCTGTAAGATCAACTTCCTCTATCATCTTCACATAAGTTTTATCCATCTAATCACTCCTTTTTTTAAGCAGTTGTTTTTTAAGTATCCTCCTGTATTTCCCATATTTATCTTCAGGAGAATACTTAGGTGGATATACTACTCCAACTTCACCTTCACAGTAAGGACATTTATCTTTAAGTGTATAACCACTACAGGACCTACACCTCTTCATTTTCATTTTCATTAAAAAACCTGAAGCATATTAAAGGGAGCTACATTTATTCCAGTTCACGCTGGAATTCTCCTTCCCCGCCTTCCTTAATGACAGCTTCGATGCATAGTTCTGCCGCATCTTTCATTAAATTTTCCGCGGTAAGGTAATCAGAAGATTTAACTATCAATCTATATCTGGGAGCGCCGACGCATTGAACCGAAATGTTTTCATCTTCAACAGACCCAAGTGCATCCTTTATTACATCAACACCATTAGGTGCATAGGATTTTAAATTGATGTATCCTGTTATTTGAACTTCAGGAGGAGATATGTTCTTTTTAGCCACTTCAGTAATAGTTTTTGCCCATTCACCGTCTATTCCTCTATCTATGAGTACACTTTCCCCTTCTTCTGCAGCGGTTTCAAATGCCTCGTAAAGATCACCGAATTCATCTATGATGGCATATCCTATTTCTTCATATGCAGTGTCTAAATCTTTTCCTATCGTTTTTGCAGAAATTTCAAGTAATTTTTCTGCTTTTTGTTCGATTTTCCACTGTTGAATCTTTCTTGTCCTTTGATCTTCCCTTATTCTTTTCATAGAAACGTCGACATGGCCTTTTTTAGGATTTACCCTTAAGACCCTTGCAACAATTTTCTGATTTTCCCGGACGTAATCCCTTATATTTTTTACCCATCCTGAAGATACTTCAGAAATATGGATAAAAGCTTCTTTTCCTTCATATTCTTCAAGAGAAGCAAATGCACCATAGCCTAAAACTTTATGCACTGTTCCTACTACCAGATCACCTTCACCTGGCCATTCACTTTTCATTCTTACCATTAAAACACCTGATTTTGGATTAGTCCTTAATATGTTTAATCAAGGACTTCAATAATCTGAGCTACTATTTCAGATTTTCCACCTTTTGGTTTTACCAGTGTTTTCCCACATATGATACACTGGACATTGGAAGCTGCGTGATCAAATACGGTCTGTTGATTTCCGCAGTCCAAACACTTGACTTTTAAAAAGTTACTTCTATGAGTTCCTGTAATTGCCATTAAGATCACCTAGCTTACAAATTCTACTTTTCCTGCTCTAAATGAGGATCTTTTTATATGTGCTTTTCCACACTCTTTACATTTGTATCTTAAATCCAGTTTTTTAACTGGTTTGTTTCCAGATGGAAGTGGCCTTGGATAACCTCTGTACCCGCTGGTGACACGCCTGAATTGACGCTGTCCCCACTTAAGTTCGCTTGCCTTCCTTCTTTTTGATTCGAATACTTCATGAAGAGTATGTTTTTTACAACTTGGACAGTAAGTTCTTCTTTCTTTTGGAATTTTCATTATAATCACCTCTTTATAAAAATAAACCATATATATGATTAAAATACAGTTATATTAAACTCATGGAAAACGAGTTTATCGATATTAGAATTATTTATTCTTGATAGTTTATTTATATGTTTGGATTAATTCTACCAATACAAAAAATTAGATTATTCTTATTTTAATAATTGAAGATTAATTTATAGGGTATAAATTTGATTAATGGATATATCACATGTTCAACTTTTATAAACAGTGCAAAACTCATCTATATGATATTTTTTTATATTTTTCGATGAATCTTCCTTTATTATTTTTTATAAGAATCCTTGCATTGGGTTCAGGCATTGTAATTATATCTTGAGGATATAACGGGCCATAAACTTCTTTATCAACACCCATAATGGAGGGAAACTCTTCAAGAACCATTAATGTTTTAATCTCATCATTTTGATCTTCAGTTACTTCTGGGATTTCCTCTTCAATGTTTTCAGGAATTTCAGGTTCCATTTCAGGAGCTTCAAATTCAGGTTGCTCGTATGCCTGATAACTTGCTATATCCTGTTCAATTCCAAGAGGTATATCTTTCTTTACCTTTTCAGTCTCTGAATTTTCCTTAGTTAGCTGTAAAGATGGTCTATCTGCATCTGATTTTTCTAACTTTATTCCTGATTTTGCTCTTTCAGCTTTAAACTTTTCTAAAGGTGATTTCATCCCTTTTCTATATTTAGAAAGTGATTTTATAAGAGAATAATAAAGATCTTCTTCTTCAGGGGTTAAATTTGAAGGAGGGAGTGCAGGAGAATTTATATCTGCGTTTTCCGATTTTTCATCGAATACGCGGTATGAACGCTGGATGTTCATCAATGCACTGCTAGTTATTTTATGTTCTCGCCTTTCACATATTTCCGCTGCTATTCTTTTCGCATCTCTAAGAAGATATGATTCAAAAGAAAAAGGATTGCTTCCTATTCTCTTTATAAGCTTGTTTAAATAATTATGAACGTCCTTATAGAAATTATCTCCAACATTAGCTAACCCACTTGTACTACGTTCTTTTTTTTGGATTTCCCTCAATCTCTGGAAAAACTCATCCAACCTTATTCCTCGCTTTTCAAATTACTGTATTTATCTGTGTTTTTCTAGTCAATTAGTTTTTGTGTTGAATGACAGTCTATTCTTCACTTTCTATACGTGGAGCTAAAAGGAAACTAAGCTCTCCTTCATCTGAAACCATTTTTAAGGAAAGATTGAGCGGCATATCATTTCCAAGTTTTAAAATGATAGTATCAGAAAATTTATCCGCTTTTAGCATCTCTTTAATCTTTTCAAGTGAAAAAATAGATTTTGATTTTGTGTCTATTTTTTCCCCGTGAAGATACTCAATTTTAGCATCTCCAAATTCACCCTCAGCCTCTGCAATGAATTTATCTTCATCAACCATAAGTGCAATCTTATCAGAAACAATTTCAATATCCTGAATGGAATTTTTAAGGAGAATGAATGGAATCTCAAATTCCGTTGGATATTCAAGGTCTGGTGGACTTGGTGCTTCATACTCAATGTCTATAAGTCTTATTTTAAACCTACGTCTTGCTTCCCCTTCAAATATAAGAATAAGATTTCCTTCATCCACCGAAAGTTCAATAATATCATCACTTTTTGCCCTTTTCAAGACCTTCATGAGCTCTTCTGTATCTACATTAATTTTTAAAGGTTCATCGATGGTAAATTCATCAAATAATTGAGGTTTAAGTTCGAGATGTACAAATGTGATGTGTGATCTATCCAGTGCGTCCAATCTTAGACCTTCACTATCTGCTTGCATCTGTACTTCATCTACGATAGAAGATATTGCATCAAAACTAGTTTTCAAGATGTTTGCATCACTTAGAACCGCTTTAAACATTTTCATCCTCCTTAAATTTAAAACTTTCTCTTATCCTAATTATCTATTAATTCTATTTATATTATCCCTTTTTATATTCTTTTTTAGTGGAATTGGAAGACGTTCCATTGTGTGGCTCAAGTTCCTTATTTATTCCTTTAAAAAAAGATTTATCAAGAAATCTATGGGCTAAAACACCTGCTATTAAAAGAATGCCTGCCAAAATTAAAAATACTGAAAAAGATGCCATATCTCCAAATTCAGCATTATCTGCTACCCTTTCAGGAGATCCCATCATTAAAAAAACACCTGAGCTTATGAGCAAAGCACCTACGAAAATGCCTATCCCAATTACCAGCTTATTATTTCTAGATTTAAGATTTTTTATTTTATCAGAGCTTATAAAATCACTCATCATAGGAAATGCATGAGGATCCTGCTCTTGAACTTTATCTTCCGATTTATCATCCTTTTTTTCGGATTCATTAACCGGTGACATAAAATCAAACTTTTTCAGGAAACTTCCTGTAAACTTAGTGGTAGATTTCTCTTCCACTTTACCATCAGAATTCTTAGAGACTGCGGAATTTTTTTCCACCTTCCCCTCAGAATCCTTTTTTTCTGGATTTTCTTTCATAAAATAACCCCTTTCACCATGTGTAAGGCTTGTAGTAATGTACCATAGTAATTGTATTAATTACAGTTAGTCATAGCTAATAAGTTTAATCGTATTCCCGCCAGGTCTGCCCACATTTGGCGCACCTTAAAAATCTTGTTTCAGATTCATCCGCCCTTCTGGTTTGCTGAAGCCACCAGTAGGCCTCTTTATGGCCGCATTTTGGGCAAACTGCACGAGTACTTGGTAACGTTTTTACATCAGCGCCCTTAACTATTATATTTTCCTTTGACGATACTTTTTCAGAGACCTCATACTTACTTTTTTGTTCTTTAGTTAGTTCCTTTTCATATCCGCATTTACATTCAACGCGATTATCTTTAGGAAACATGACAGTTCCACATTTTGGACAAAATTCCATTTTAGTCCTCCTTATCAGTTTAATCAGTTTAATAAATTAGTTAGTTTGATAGTTTGCTTGTTGTTTAATAAAAGTTGTGAGTAATTGTATTTAAAAAAATTAGTTTCTCAACATTTATAAACTTTATCTGAGTTTTAAATCGTCAATAATTCTTATTTTATGATATTTTAAAAACCAGATTACTGTGTGTGGCTATTTAAAATATTTTACAGTTTTTATTCACTTTTTTAAGTTATCTAAAAGTTTTAATGCATCTTTCAGGATAATATCATGGTCAAAGGCAAGTTTTAATTTTAAAACATCATCTTTTTTAAAACACTGTGCACTGGAAGCATCGGTATCAGCCTTTAACTCTCCCTTCTTTTTTCTTGTAAGATAACATATTGTTACTGTGTGGCCTCTCGGATCTCTTTCAGGATCTGAATATACCCCAACAAGCTTAATTAAATCTACTTCAAGACCCGTTTCTTCTTTAACTTCCCTTAAAACTGCAGATTCAACTGTTTCGCCCCATTCAACAAATCCGCCAGGTAATGCCCATGATATTTTATATGGATCATATTTTCGCTTAATTAATACTATAGAATCATCTTCACACAGTATTACAGCATCAACAGTTAAAAAAGGAGTTTTTATTCAATCACGACCTTAATTTTAAAACTTAAGTTATTAGTATAAGTTATGCACTTCCTTTGGATTCTCCAGTTACAACCCCTGCTCCTATAATATGGGCGACTCTTATAGGCTCAGGAATAGCACTTCTTGTTATGGAAATATCAACTATCTCCCTGGCATCTTCTATATCAATGCCGTGTATTTGAATATATACAGGTTCTGCATTTCCAATTTCATAGACCTTTCCTGCTTCCTGTATAAAGCCCCATCTTTCTTTGCAATCTTCAAATCTGATTAAAGCTTTTTTAATCTTCTCAAAATTTGGAAATTTTCTCATTATAACGATGACTGGTATTCCTGTTTCATCAAAAATTTCCTTTATATTTACAACGTTGAATCCACCAAAAGTAATTCCATCAAGCATGATGACTCCTATTTGATCTTTATGTCTAGAGCCATTTACCATCTTGATTATATTTGCTGTTGAATCACTGCCATCTCCAGAAATATATGTTCTTAAAACCCCATCAAGCCATGTTCCTCCTCTGAAGATGGTGCCAATTAACATTACTTTGTTTGTTGTATGGGGAGGAAAAGGAGCATCATCAATTCCTAAAATCCGTATTTCCTGTTTAATTTTCCTGAATCTTTTATTTTTCATTTTAAAAAAAAATTATGATTTAGATGATTCAATAAGACCTTTAAACTCATCACATCTTTTTTCCAATGTTTTTGCAGCTTTTTCAAGGGATTTTTTTGGATTTTTACCTTTAATGTACAGATTTGGTTCTCCCACAATAGGGTGGTCTATGACGTATGCTGCAGATTCAACATTTTTATCTTCCATTAGAATTTTCCTTAATGCATTGCATAATGTATGGGTTTCGCCTGTAATTTCAATTTCCAGTTCATTTTTAGTATCTTTAATGATCTTCATTTTATCCCTCGTAATGTGCAGAAAGTTTTCTTCTCTCTTTTCTTCCACAATTTAAGCATACAACTTCATTTTTGTCTGCTTTTACCATATAATGCCTGCACTTTGTGCACATGGCCTTTAAAACTCCAAGTTCTTCATTTGCAGTTGTAAGATCGACGTTATCCAGACCAATTATTTTTGTAACCTTAGCTTCAACTATATCTCCAATTCTAAAAGCTTCAGTTAACTTGGATAAATATCCTTTCTGGGCCTGTGAAATGTGAATACCTCCAACAAATGAAGTTGTGAGTTCTCTACTGTTATCTTTAATTTTTTCTATTTTTACTGAAGCCCTTTGGCCTCTAACTTCAGATACCTGCCCAACTATTTCTTTACCAACTTCTAAAGAAGACGGAGTGCCTGTTTTTGGGACTATTGATATTTTTTTATTTTTTTCGTCGATGGATACTGTTCCAACCACCAGTGACTTAATTTTTCCTTCGTCTTCATAGGTCCATTCTGATGGAACAAACTCTTCAGTGACTCCTAATACGTCACCAGGTAGAACAAAATCTCCGGATTTAGCTTTCATTAATTCACCTCAGCTTAAAATAAGTAAAAACTATTTTGTTTAATTTTCCTATTTGGTTTTTTATAGAACTTAATATAAATGTCTAAAGCGTTCTTTTAATAATGATATCATATGTCCTTAAAGTCCTATTTATATTATATGTTCAATTTCATCTATTTTGTAATCTTCCCATTTTCTTTCATTTAGAACTATTTCCAGTTCTTTAGGTGTTAAAAGCGGCTTTTTGTACATGTTTGCATCATCTATAGCCACTCGAGGACATGCAGTCACAACAAAAGCATCTAAATCCATATACGGAAGTAAAAGATCAGGTGAAATGTTATCGAGCATTATTATAAATGCTTCCTTCTTTTGTTTGTTTATCATATTCTTTAAACTTTTTGCAATGTCAAGCCTGAACTGACCTTTTTTTGATGAAACTATGATTCCAAATTTTTGGGCATCACCTGCCTTTGTTATCTTAGCAAACCGAATTCTTAATATCCTATCCCTAAATTCTTCTATAGTTCTCACTTCATTCATATAAGGATCCGCAATAAAAACTGGTTTTTCTGTAAAAAGAGTAATTCCCAGGGCATGAAAATTACCGCTTCCAACAAATAAAAATGCATCTGCATCAACATCTTTAATAGCTGAAAAATTACAGCCAAGTACCTGGCCTTCCCTTGTTCCAGCACCTTCCTTCATTATCACTTCTTTTCCATTCCTTGTTAAAAAGTCTTTCATCTGATTTATAAGGTGTAAATGTTGAATTGTAGTTACAATACCAATTTTTTCATAGTTTTCAATAGATTTAAGGCTTTTTTTAAGTATACTGCTTATATCTATCTTAGAATAGGCTTCAATAAAAAGAACAGGCACTTTGTAATCAATTGGGAATTCAATATGCCCAAAATGCACGATCAAATCAACTAAACCTTCCATATGAGTATCAGAAACATCACATGCCCCATAACAGGGATCTCCCGATATCAAGACTACTGCATCAGTTTCATTTTCAATTCTTTCTGCAACATTAACTGCATGAATTTTAAGGCCTTCTGGAAACTGCAGCCCTACTGTCTCTGCACCAATTTCTCTTATCTTTTTCAAGACTTCGTCCAATCTAAAATCGTAATTAATCATTATATCCTCAAAATAAGCTAAAGCATGCTATCTTCTATTACAACCTTTCCCTCGTTAACATCTACTTTAACAAGAGTTTTAACATCATAACCTGTTTCATCTTTAACTCTTTCTTTGCCACTCCCTTTCTCTACAACTGCAACTATATCTGCAATTTCAACTCCGGCACTTTTTAAAGCGTTTAAAACTGCGACCATAGTTCCACCAGTGCTTAAAACATCATCAACTATGAGTATTCTATCTCCTTCTCTGATTCCATTTACATAGAGTTCACATTCACTGTAGCCTGTAACTTGATGAACTGCGACTTCATTTTCAAGATTGTAACACCGCTTTCTTACAACCACGAAGGGTATGTTGGTTTCGAGGGAGAGTGCAGTTGCTATATGAATCCCCATTGCTTCCATACATACAATTTTATCAACGTTTAAGTCTGCAACTTTAGTAATTGCTTCTGAAACTTCTCTTAAAAGATCAGGTTCGACAAGCATAATTCCATCTGTTATTGGGTGTATGAAATAATTATACTCACCTTTTTTAACTATAGGTGATTCTTGAAGGGTTTTTTTAAGTTTATCGAGCATTTTATCACCAAATTACATTGATCAATCCATATAAATATCTTACCAAAACAAGATAATCTAATTGTAATTTAAAATTTTATAATTATTATAAAATATATACACAAAGATATTTTTATAACATAAGGTATATTTAATGTATATCAAAATTTCATTTTCAACTATTTTATAAATAATTTTATCGAGGCAGATCATGTTAGGTAATTTAGGCAAAAACTTGACCAAAACAATGAAAAAATTAGCCGGTATGTCCATAATCGATGAAGAAGTAGTAAAAGAGGTTATCAAAGATATTCAAAGGGCACTTATCCAATCAGACGTTAATATTAAACTTGTCTTTAAACTTTCAAAATCAATAGAGGAAAGAGCTCTCAAAGAAGAGCCTCCTAAAGGAATTACACCCAGGGAATACATCATAACCATTGTTTATGAAGAACTGGTAAATCTTCTGGGTAAGAAAGCTGCAGAAGTGGAAATTGATACTAAACCATATAAAATAATGTTTGTAGGGCTACAGGGAAGCGGTAAGACAACCACTATCGGAAAACTTACAAGATATCTTCAAAAAAAAGGATTCAGTCCTTCAATTGTAAGTACAGATACATGGAGACCTGCAGCATACGAGCAGCTACGCCAATTAACTGAAGATATGGACGTTCCATTGTACGGAGATCCAGAAAATAAGGATGCACTTGATCTTGCACGAAAAGGTCTTGAAGAATTTAAAAAAAGAGATATCATAATCATAGATACAGCAGGACGTCATAAAGAAGAACAGGACCTTCTTAATGAAATGGAACAGTTATCATCAATTGTAAATCCGAACGAAGTTATGTTGGTTATTGACGGGACAATAGGGCAACAGGCAAGAGAACAAGCTCTTGCATTTAATCATGCCACAGATGTAGGTTCCATAGTTATCACAAAGTTAGACGGTTCAGCAAAGGGTGGTGGGGCGCTATCAGCAGTTTCAGAAATTGGCGCGCCTATAAAGTTCATCGGGACTGGAGAAAGAATCGACGACTTTGAAGCATTTGACCCTGAAAGGTTCATATCAAGACTTCTTGGAATGGGGGACATTAGAACCCTTCTTGAAAAGGCAGAAGAAATTGCTGAGGAAGATGTAGATATGGATACAATGGATGCCATGTTAAGCGGTAAATTCACCCTGAAAGAAATGTATTCTCAATTTGAAATGATGAATAAAATGGGACCTATGCAGCAGGTTATGAACATGATCCCTGGAATGGGAGGCAAACTTCCAAAAAACGCTTCTCAAGTTACAGAAGAAAAATTAACCAAGTATAAAATCATGATGGACTCCATGACAGAACATGAGCTTACACATCCTGAAGTTATAAAACAGTCACGTGTAAAAAGGATTGCAAAGGGCTCAGGTATGCGTAATGAAGATGTTAAGGAACTTCTTAAATATTACAATGTCACTAAAAAAGCAATGAAAGGATTTGGAAAACGGAAAATGGGCGGACCTTTAGGTCAGATGATGAGACAGATGATGCGGTAAAATCCTTAATTCTACTTTTTAAAATTGAAGAATTTAATATTGTAGATAAATTAAAATAGTTCACTTATTTTATTATTTAATTAAAATTTTATAGAAAGTAGTTTATCTTTAACCAGGATGAGTAGAATGGAATCTCAAATTACAGAAAAAGCACTTAAAATTATGGAAATGGCCAATTGGAATTTATGTAACAACTGCTTAGGCAGAAAATTCTCCAAAATTGTAGAAGGACCTGATAATAAATACAGAGGAGAATATGTAAAACAAATTCTAAGTGAATCCAATAATATTATAAACACTGATTCATGCCATATATGCGGCAATATCTTTGATATCATTGAAAATAGACTTATTGACAGAATAATAAGTAAAATAGATGAAGAAAATATTGAATTTTCAACATTTCTCGTGGGATGCCGTATCTTACCTGAAATTTTAAGTAAAGAAGAGGAAATCCAGAAATGTCTTGAATTAGACGTTGAAAACATTAAAAAAGAGATAAATAGAGAAATTGGAAAAAAATTATACTCTGTTCTGGATAAAGAAGTAGAATTTGAAAATCCCAATGTGGTTATACTGGTAGACTTTGTAAACGACGACATTGATATCCAAATAAATCCTCTTTTTATAGAAGGGAGGTATAGAAAACTTGTAAGGGGAATTCCCCAAACTAAATGGCCGTGTGGAAAATGCAGAGGGAAAGGCTGCCCGAGTTGTAATTACACAGGAAAACAATATACTGAAACAGTTGAAGAATTAATTTCACCAGAGGCGTTGAAATTAGCAATAGGAACTGAATCAAAATTCCACGGAGCGGGTCGAGAAGATATCGATGTTAAAATGCTTGGAAATGGGCGGCCGTTTGTACTTGAAATTAAGGAACCAACTCTTAGAGATTTAGATTTAAAACTTCTTGAGAAAAAAATCAATGAATTTGCTGGCGGAAAGGTAGAAGTTAGTGATCTAAAATTCGTGGGAAGAGACAGAAAAGGTACCATAAAATGCTCATCTACTGATACGTATAAAGTCTACAGAGCGATTGTAGAACTTGAAAATGATATCAATGAGGATGAATTAGATTTATTAAATTCATTGAAGATTATAAAGCAGCGCACTCCAGTAAGGGTATCTCATCGGCGTGCAGATAAAATAAGAACAAGGGAAGTAAGAGAAATAACCTCAAAAATAATAGATGCCAATAAATTCGAGATAATAGTGGAATGTGAAGGCGGTTTATACATTAAAGAACTTATATCCGGCGATGAGGGTAGATCAAAGCCCAGCGTGTCTGAAGTTTTAGGAACTAATGCCCGCTGTATCCAGCTGGATGTGTTGGAAGTAAATATTTAATAAATTTCATTTAATATTGTATTATAGAACTGAATTTCAAAGGTTAATATTTAAAAGTATACTGACAAATATATTCATAAGGTTTAAATTTAATAAAATTTAAAATAGACAAGTTTAGTATAAATAGTGTTTTAACAATATTACATAAGTAGTAGATATGCCAATTATGATTCATGTATTTGAAATTTAATTTCAGTTAGCGAATTTTCTAAGAATTCTCTCAAAAATCGAAGCCTGTGAAAATTAAAAATTTTCACGGCCCCAAAATTCTACGAATTTTGAGGGATTTTTGGAGCACAAAAAACTTTGTTTTTTGTAAGCTTTGAATCATTTTAAATTGATTGCATAATACCTAAACATGTTTTAAACTTAATACAATTGACATAAAGTCATTTTGATAACTGTAACTATATGGAGGTTTAAGAATGGTAACAAGATCTAGAGGTTCAAGAAGTAAGACACGATATAAACTTAAAAAAGGCATAAGAGTAAGTAGAGCAAACCCAATAACCAAAAAAATACAAACTTTCGATGAAAGTGATCTAGTCCACATAATAATTGATTCTAGTGTTCAAAAAGGCCAGCCACACCCTCGTTTCCATGGAAAAACTGGTAAAGTAACTGAAAAACGTGGACGAGCATACATAGTAGAAATAAACGACGGTAATAAGGCTAAAAGATTAATAGTAAGACCAGAACACCTTAAAATGCAAGAGTGATACTGATGATTGGGAAAAAAGTTATCGATACTGACCCTATCACTATTGCAGAAGTTAAAGAGATGCTTGAAGAGCTTTCCAAACATTATGAACTTACATACGAGCAAAATCTCGCTCTGGACCATGTGACAAAATTTTCAAAGTTAGATGAAGAGTCTGCAAAAAAACTAGTTGAAGAACTCTCTGAATTAATCAAAAAAACTCAGGCTATCAAGGTAGCAGATATCATGCCTGAAGATCTGGCAGATTTAAGGTTAATATTTGCTAAAGAAAGGGGCTCATTTAAACAAGAAGACATGGAGAAGATACTGGAAATAGTGAATAAGTACAGATAACTATAAGGAATATTAAAGCCAATAATAATATGAATAAATTATAATCGGATTGATTGAATTTAATCCAGACAATATATTAATTAAAAAATTGAAAATTATCGAAACTTAGTTTTGGGATTTTCAAATTTGAAATATGTTTCAAATAGCATCGAAGATGTGATTAAATGGAAGAATATGCAATTATTTTGGATTATCTTCCTTTAGGTTATGTTAAAGAAGGTATGCCATCATACAAAAGAAAGCCCATAGCCCAGGCTATAGGCAAAGAGGAATTTACTCTACTTGAGCTCATTCCAAAAGAAAACGTTACACTGGATATACACCAGAAAGTATATATAGGCTCAGGAAAACGCGACGAAATCTCTCGTGTAAACAGAAGACTCAGATATGATGACCTCACTGCTACTGCCAAAATCGAATTGAACTACGTGATAGAAGAAATCATTAAAACAAAAGAAGACAGGTTTGTCAATTTTTTCAACGAGGCAGGTCCAATATCAACCAGACTCCATCAGCTCGAACTATTACCTGGAATTGGGAAAAAACATATGTGGGATATCATTAAAGCACGGAAAGAAAAACCATTTGAAAGCTTTGATGATATTAAAAAACGAGTTCCTATGCTTTCAGACCCTTTAAAGCTCACTTCAAAGAGAATTCTCTTGGAACTTGAAGCTACAGGAGACAAAAAAGGAAAGCGTAAGTATGTACTTTTCACAAGACCATCTGCAAAAAGAACTACTTAAAATCTTTTTTAATTTTTATCATTTTATTTAATTTATTTTGAATATACTATTTTTTAGGGATCAAATGTTAGCCAAAGAGACTTTTAGAATATTAAAAGAGAATAACATACGGTTAGATAGGCGAAAAGGCCAGAATTACCTGATAGATCCAAATATACTCCGTAAAATTGTTGATCATGCAGATTTATCCTCAGAAGATACTGTATTGGAAATTGGGGCAGGTATTGGAACGCTTACAATTCCCCTGGCTGAACATGCCAGAAAAGTAATTGCAGTAGAGCAGGATCAAAAAATTGCCTCTATTTTAGAAAAGAGACTTCAAGATCTCGATATTTCAAATGTGGAAGTCCTTGCTGCAGATGCTGTAAAGACTGATTTTCCAGAATTTAATAAGGTGGTGTCAAATCTTCCCTACAAAATTTCATCCCCGATTACATTTAAACTACTCGAATATGACTTTGATTTTGCAGTCCTTATGTACCAACTTGAATTTGCAGAAAGAATGGTTGCAAAACCCGGTGAATCTAATTATTCAAGGCTTTCATTGATGCTGCACTTCTGCGCGGATATTGAAATGCTTTTTGAAGTTTCAAAACATGCATTCTTCCCAAATCCAAAGATATCATCTGCTGTGGTTAAATTAATCCCAGATAAAAAAGCAGAAGTTGATGAATTCTTTGCAAAAGTTTCAAGGGCACTTTTCCAGCATAAAAAGAAAAAAGTGAAAAATGCGCTGCTTGATTCATTCCATGAAATTGCCAAGGTGGATAAAAAAGAAGCTAAAGAAATAGTTTCAAAGTTAGATGAGAAACTTCTAAGTGAAAGGGTAGTAAAACTTGAGCCTGATGATGTTATGGCGATTTGCGAGGAATTGAAATATTTAATACTCTGATATTTATATACTAAAATATTAATTTTAAATAGAATTGTTTAATACATTTATAACGTTATTAGGGGAGTAGAAATGAAATGAAATCCAGTTTTCTAAATATACTCTTTATAATTATAGGTCTGGGTGCATTAATTGGTTCAATATTATATTATATGGCTAATCATACATTTATAGCATTATTACCTTTGTTTATTGGCATAATATTGATCCTATATGGCATATTTGCCAGGAAAATATAAAAATTGTATTTTAAACTCATTTTCAAGGAAAATAAAAGAAAAATGACAAATGGAGATGAAAACATGACCCAGAACCCGTATGAAATATTTATAGAAGAATGCCCGGAAGTTGCAGCACGTTTTGATGACTTAATTAAAGCCCAAAAAGCCTTGAAAGGTTTAGATGCTAAAACAAAACAGTTAATCAACATTGCCATCCAAACCGCCAATCGAAATGCACGAGGCGTACAGATGCATGCGATGATGGCCAAAGACGAAGGTGCAACTCGTGAAGAAGTTGTTGGCGCCGTAGTGTTGAATTTACATCATTCAGGGTTTGCATCAGTACTTGAATGCCTTCCAGCAGCTATTGATGGTTTTGAAGGTAAATTTTAATAGAAAAAGTTCAAGAAGATAACCATGACTGCTAAAAACATTTATTCAAGGAAAATATCTTCAAAAGAAGCTCAAGAAGACTTTATTTTTATTTTAAAAAATAAATTATTCCTTTTTCCAGAATTAGGAGAAAAATTTAAGCTTTCAGAAAATGATTTAACTAAAGAGGTTGCAGTGGATTCTTATCCTTGTACCTGCAGAGGTCCTGAACGGCCACATGAACATTATTTTATCCGTTGGGAAGGATTAGAAGCTAAAAACAGCGTTAAAATAACTAAAAATTCTGAGGGTAAATACAATTTACATATCCAACGTTAATCATCCAATTACATTTTAGCAAAAATTTCAAGTACGTTGAGATATGTAGATCATACTAAATCAGTGCTTAGATACTGAATTTAAAAATAAAATGCTTAAATTTTAAGTGATTATTTCTAGTTATTTATCTTTTTAAATTAATAAGGAACGATTAAAATGTTAGAATACAACGGAACATTGATACATAAACATCCCAACGTATACGAACCCGCAGAAGACACATTCTTACTTGCAGAAAACCTGAATATTAAAAGAACTGACGAAGTACTTGAAATAGGCACAGGAACAGGGCTCATAACTGTTGTAGCCGCACGAAAATCAAGAAGAGTTGTTGCAACAGATATAAATGAAGATGCTATTAAATGCGCCTTAAAAAATACCATCACTAACCGAACCTATAATGTCGAATTAAGGAAAGGGAACTTATTTGAACCCGTAAAAGATGAAAAATTCGATTTAATTTTATTTAACACCCCCTACCTTCCAACTGAAGAGGATGAAAAGCTTGATGATGAGCTAAATGCTGCCTTTGACGGAGGTTTAGAAGGTAGGGAAACTATAGACAAGTTTCTTGAAGAAGTAAAGGATTACCTAAAGGAAGGAGGTCGTGTTCAGCTCGTACAATCCTCTTTATCAGACAATGATAAAACCATCAAGAAATTGGAAACATACGGATTTGATGCCAGCATTACAGCCAGTGAAAAATGTTTCTTTGAAGAAATTGTTGTCATAACCGGAATTTTAAAATAGCTTTAGGGGAGTGATATTTTACAATTTATAAGCGAAATTATTGAAAAATCCGTGTTAGACTCAAGCGGAAATGTAATTGGGAAGTGTAAAGACTGTATAGTTTCTGCTAAGACATCTTATCCTGTAATAAATGCAATAGTTATTCGTAGACCCAATAAAAAAGATATAAATATTCCATGGAAGTACATAAACAATTCTGGAAGCAATATATCACTTAATACTGGTTTTGAGAATATTGAAGAGTATTATATGGATGCAAAAGACATTAAACTTGTAGAAAATATGTTCGATAAGCAGGTAGTCGATGTTGAAGGTAAAAAAATAAGAAGAATTAACGACCTGCAGGTATCGGCTGTAAATGGAAATTATAGAGTTATAGGTGTTGATGTCAGTTTTAAAGGCATACTTCGAAGACTGGGACTTGAAAAAATTGCAAGCGGCCTTAGAATAAACCTTGAAGAGGATTATATCGACTGGAAAGATATCGATATTTCAACAAGCAAAAACAACGTATTTAATTTAAAATTAAAAGTTCATGAATACGACCTCAAAAAGCTTCATCCTGCAGATATAGCAGACATTGTAGAAAAATTAAGCGTTAAAGATTCAATTACTATCCTTAATTCCTTTGACGAAGAAATTGCCGCCGATATTTTGGAAGAGATCTCACAAGAACAGCAGACCTGCCTGTTAGATGAAATCAATTCTCAAAAAGCCGCAAATCTTTTAAATAAAATGTCGCCTGATGATGCCGCTGATTTAATCAGCTGTCTTTCAGACGACAAACTCAATTCTATGCTTAAATTAATGGATCCTGAAGAAGCAAAGGATGTAAAACATCTCTTAAAATATCCTGAAGATACTGCCGGAGGAATCATGACCACAGAATTTGCAGCTGTCTTTGAAGAGTTAACAGCAGGAGAAATCATTGATAAGCTTAAAGAAATAGATAAAGACGCCGAAAGTATTTATTACATCTACGCATTGTCTAAACAGGGATACTTAAAAGGAGTGGTATCTTTAAAGCAAGTGTTATTTGCAGATCATGATAAGCGGCTTAAAGAATTTATGAATAAAGACGTTATAAGTGTTGATGTTGGACAAAACCAGCTTGAAGTGATAGAAACAATTGCAAAATATAACCTACTTGCAGTTCCTGTTGTTGACAATAAAAATCATCTAAAAGGTATTGTAACTGTAGATGACGCTATAGATATTCTTTTACCCCTCAAATAAATGTTAAAAATCCTTGATTTTTTTACTATAATATATTTTTATTATAAAAACGCATTTATAGTTTTAACATCCCATTTAACAATATTCATAAAATAAAAACAACTACAGAAGAGAATGTATTTAACTGGCAATTGGGATGAGTATATGTTAATAAGGGACATAAAGAACTGCAATTATTTTAAAGCTTTAGATAAAACAATATTATGTGAGCTGTTGCATCCAGATCGGGAAAAAGAAGATTTAAAAATTGATTATAGTATTGCCCATGCTGTTTTAAGAGCTGGGGAATCTTCTCTTGTCCATAAACTAAAGACTTCCATTGAAGTTTATTATATTCTTGAAGGAGAAGGCATTATGCACATCGACGATGAATCAGAAGAAGTTCATCCAGGACAGGTAGTTTATATCCCTGCAAATTCAAAGCAGTATATCCAAAATACAGGTGAAACTGAACTTAAATTTCTTGTCATAGTCTATCCAATGTGGCATGAAGATGATGAAGAAATAGTTTAAACATAGAAATTGTAATTATACGTAGTTTTAGCTTATTTTAATTAATTTAAATTATTAGATTAATATATTCCATAATAATAAAATTTCAGTATATAATATTATAAATATGAATATTATTCGCTTAATTTTGTGTTATAAACCCAAAAATTTAAGTGCTATTTTTGATAATCCTAAAAATGTATTGAAAGTTATTCAATACTTAAGTTATTAATTAAAGAGGCGTAAAAAAGATGAAAAAAATACTTGGGATTTCTTTATTTTTATTAATAGTACTTTCAGCAATTAGCGCCAGTTCTGCAACCCAAATAGGCAATACAACCTACGGTTACGTAGATAAAGAAGTTTATGGAAACTCTGATTCTAACCAGACCATAGTGCTTATAATAGGTGTGCATCCACAGGAAAATGGAATACACACAGCTATAGCTAATGCTTTGATTAACAAGAACGCAAGTCTAACTAAAAGGTACGTTCTTTACTACATTCACGTAACTAAGGATGTCAATGATTACAGCAAAAGCAGGATGAATGGGCAGCTATTAGGTCAACAATTTATAGTTCCTGATGTTGCTAAGGAAAACCCAATGCTAGTTTTAGATAATCACGAAAATCATGGTGCAAGTAGTGGATATGCTCAATGGAGATTTTTTTATCCAATTTCTAACACAGAAATAACCAGCATATATACCAATCAAATAATCAGTGGAATGTCATTACCAGTTTACTACCCTCCAAATCCAACAAGTACTAAATACATCACAATACCTATTGCAAATCAAGGAATACCCACAATAATTTACGAAACTTACTTCTATGATTCAGCGTCTACAAAAGCATCGTATGCTAATTCTCTTCTCAATGCATTAGATACCAAAGTAACATACATACCAACTGCAACAGCCAGTATATCTGGAGGCTATTTTAACGCACCAATAAACGTTACTTTAGCTATGAGAGGAAATGGAACTATTTATTACACTACAGACGGAACTACCCCAACTAATGAAAGCGCCAAATACGAAGGACCAATTACAATATCCAACACAACTACATTGAAGTACATTGCAGTGGATAATAGCCAATCTCGTGTCTACACACAAACTTACATTATCGACACAACAGCCCCAATATTAATTACAACTACTCCTAAAAACGGTGCAACAGGTGCTTCAAGAACTGCTACAATCTCCATTAGACTCAGTGAAAACATTAAATCAGGTATCAACTGGTCCAAAATCACAGTGAAAAATAAGTATGGAAAACCGGTTAGCTTCACTAAATCCATTTCAGGAAACATGCTCTACATTAAAACAACTTACAAAAGAACTAGCTACTCATATTATACAATATACATTCCAGCAGCAGCATTAAAAGACTATGCAGGCAATAATCTTGCTAAAGGATACACCTTCAGGTTTAAAACTGGAGGATATTAATTTCTTCTTTTTCTTTATTTTTGGCTAAAAAGATTCCAAATAACATGGATCCAATCTTAATGCATTTATTAATATTAAATACATCTAAAAAGCCCTATTTTATATTTTAATCTCATTCAAATATTTCGAATCTTAATCAAAATTTTATTAAATTTTATTAATTAATATGATAGTAAAATTAATGTACTACATATGATCCATAGCCTCATAGAGAATAATATTCAAATTCATTTAGATCCAGGACTAAATCATAGCTTGGCCTCGCCAATGATTTTTTCACTTCAATTACTATTTTAGAAGTAGATCATTACAAGCAGCTCATAATAACTCAGGATTATTAATTTTTCTCTAAAAGGGCATAGGAGGCGGAAAATATCATAAAACGGACCAATAAATATTCAAACAGATTGATAATTTTAATTTTACTGTTGAGCTTTACTTTCATTACTTTATCCTCTGTTAATGCTGTTTCTGCAGATTCCTCCATTATTTATGTGAATGATTCTGGTGGAAACGATGCTTGGGACGGTCAGTACGCAGAATGGATAATAAATACTCTTTCAGGTCCCAAGAAATCCATAAAAAATGCAGTAGGAACCGTAAGTGAAGGCGGGACAGTAAACATTGCAGATGGAAATTATACTGGAGAAAACAACACCAATATTGATATTAATAAGAATATAAATATTATTGGACAAAGTAAGGAATATACTATTATAAATGGGACAAATTCAGCACAAATATTCCAGATTCAAAGCGGTAAAACTGTAAACATTGAGAATTTAACCTTTGCAAATGGAAAATCAACTCTTGGTGGTGCTATTTCCAACCTGCGTAACGTTAATTTAACCATAAAAAACAGTATTTTCATATATAATACAGGTTCAGCAATCTATAATTCTTACAGCAGTAATTTAACTGTAAATGATTGTACTTTCACAAATAATACCGGTTCAGCAATCTATAACTCTTACAGCAGTAATTTAACTGTAAATGATTGTACTTTCACTAGTAATACTGGAAGTCAAGGTGGTGCAATCGCCAACCTTTATGGCAGTAATTTAACCACAACTAACTGCAATTACAATGGTAACACTGGAGGTATGGGCGGAGCAATTTTCAACACATATAGTAGTAATTTAGCCATATCTGGCTGTAATTTTACCAACAATACTGCAAGTTATGGAGGCACAATTGCCAACATGTATAGCAGTTATTTGAATGCAACAAATAGTAATTTCGTAGGAAATACTGCAAGTTATGATGGAGGCATACTTTACAACACCTATACCACTACCTCTGAGGTTCATTTTAACCGCATTGTAGGAAATACAGCACGTACAGGTGCTGATATCAGCTGTTATTTTGGTTCTGTAAATGCTACAAATAACTGGTGGGGCTCAAATGCAAACCCTTCTGGAAGAATGTATGGTAATGTAACTGTTAATCCATGGCTGGTTTTGACTGTAAATTCAAATTCTACTATTATTATATCAGGTGGAACATCAACCCTAACAGCAGACTTATTGCACGATAACGGAATCTTAAGTGATCCAACCCATCCAGATTTCTATTATCACGACCCAACAAGTGATCACGTCCCTGATGGAACAATAGTGAACTTTGCAACAAATCTAGGGAGTATAAACAACCCTTTATCCACAATTAACGGAATTACACAATCTACATTAAGTTATGTAGGATTAATGGATAATATTGCTACTGTTTCGGCTGCAATTGACAGTCAAACAGTGCAAACATCTGTCAGGATAGATACAATTCCACCAGCTGTAAGTGCAACTCCAACTAATGGCCTATCAAACAGTGCTATTAATGTAAATCTTTTAAGCGAATCAGACGCTACAATTTACTATAAAATAAACGGTGGATCTTGGAATACATTTACTGGCAGTGGAACAGTATCCATAAGTGACGAAAGAACTAATAGCCTTGAATTCTATGCAGTAGACACTGCAGGAAACCCATCTGGCCATACAACATATACATATACAATTGATAAAACAAACCCAACCGTAACAGCAAACCATCCAAGTGGAACATACAACAATATAAAAACAGTGATTTTGACCGCGACTGATAGCTTTGACCAGAATCCTGAAATATACTACAGTACTAACAATGGAGTTACATGGAACCATCAGGCTAAAACTGTTACATTGAACCTTAACCAGGGAAAAACAGTGCTAATGTTCTATGCAAAAGACGCTGCAGGCAACCAGTGCCCAACTCAAACCGTAAACTACACCATTGATACAATTCCTCCAAAGATAATTACAACTACTCCTAAAAATGGGGCGACAGGTGTTTCCAGAACAAGTACAATTACCATTAGATTCAGTGAGAACATTAAATCAAGCATTAACTGGTCCAAAATAGTGGTGAAGGACAAGTATGGAAGAACAGTTAAATTCACCAAGTCCATTGCAGGAAACATGCTTTACATCAGAACGACTTACAAGAGAAGCAGTTACTCATATTACACAGTATACATTCCAGCATCAGCTTTAAAAGATTATGTAGGCCTTAATGCTGCAGGATACACATTTAGATTTAAAACAGGAAGATACTAATACCTTTCTTCTTTCTTTTTTTAATTAATTTCAAATTTTAATAAACAACCATAACACACATATAGCTGAATTCTTCACCTAAAACATCTTTTAAAGTCATTTGAAGTACTTTCTCATCATCATAACTGAGTCTTTCACAAACTGCTATTTTTCTTTTTGGATCAACGCCTTTTTCAATTAAAAAATTAGCCAGTTCAGCGGGTTTAAAGTTTGGAAGTAATATTGTAGGCCTCTCATTGCCAATTATATTTAAAATATCTTCCGAAATTCCTTTTCCATGCATGGTAATTAAATCAGCTTCATCCCACGGTATTTTAAGTTTTGCAGCGCACAGCTGGACTGAACTTATCCCAGGAATAACTTCAATATCTATATCTTCTTTTAACCCCAAAATAGGCTTTAAAATTCCTGAAAATCCAGGATCACCAGTTGAAAGTAATGAAACCGTTTTACCTTCCTTGACCTGCAAAACTGCTAATTCAAGCATGTCTTTTATGTTCTGGGCGTTAAGTTCCATTTTATCAATTTCTGGAATTTCAAAGAGATCAAGTGCCCTTTTACTTCCAATTACAGTATCAGAAGATTCAACAGCTTTTTTTGAAGCCAGTGTTAAATAATCTTTAGATCCTGGCCCTATTCCTACAATATACAGCTTCGACATTTAAACCCCATAGTACCATTATTATTTAATGAACTTAATTATTAGGTTAACTTTCTAAAACTTAGTTTTTTTGCCTGAAAAATGTTTAGATTGAAGATATGTTAATGCATAAAATTTGTTTGTAATACATGTAATACTATTAATTATTATTTAAGATTTTGAACATGCTTTTTCAAGTCATTAAAGCACTTAGAGAAATTATTATATATTGCATCATACATAATATTGTCTATCACAATTAACGCAAAGGGGAACCATTTGAAAAAACATATAGCATTAACAGTACTGGTATTTATTTCTGTATTCGCATTTCTTGGCTTAGTTAGTGCTACAGATGTTTCCAGTGGAACTGGAAGCACTAATATATCTCTAAATTCTTCAAATTTAACCGTTAATCAATCTTCTACCTTAAATACATCTAATTCTACAAATTATCGCAAAGATGAGATATTCGTCAGATTCAAATCCAATAGCTCAAACAAAGCTAGCCTGGACGAAATTTCAAAAAAAATCAACCTTCAAATTGGTGCGACTGTTATAAAGGAATTTCCGGAAGTAAAAGGGCTACAACTTGTTAAAATCTCTGGAAATGTATCTTTACAGGATGCACTCGCGAAATATCTTGCAAATCCCAATGTACTTTATGCTGAACCCAATTATATCTATAAGCAGGAAGCCTTTCCTGATGATAGTTATTATAATAACGAATGGGGACTTTCCCAGATTAATGCATCCCTGGCATGGAATATCACCACAGGATCAGGTAAGGTTATAATTGCGATAGTTGATTCTGGAATTGACCTAAATCATCCTGACCTTAAATCCCATATATGGATAAATCTTGGTGAAATACCTGGAAACAAAATTGATGATGACCACAATGGCTATGTAGACGATGTTTATGGATGGAATTTTGCAGGGGATAATAACAATGTAACAGACGATGATGGTCACGGAACCCATGTAGCAGGAATCATTGCCGCCGTTGGTAACAACACCATGGGCATTGCAGGAGTTATGTGGAACGTTACCATTATACCTATAAAATTCCTTGATAAAAATGGTGAAGGTTACATAGACGATGCAGTATCTTCAATTCGCTATGCAACCAAAATGGGCGCCCATGTAATTAATTGTTCATGGGGCGGTGGCGAATATTCCAGAGCACTTAAAGATGCAATTGATGCTTCTTCTGCCCTCATAGTCTGTGCAGCAGGGAATGAAAATATTGGTGTAGATAATGACGCTTCGCCCATTTATCCGGCGAATTTTCCAAGTGCAAACATAATTTCAGTTGCAGCAACAGATCAAAATGATAACCTCGCGCCTTTTTCAGGTTATGGTATAAATTCAGTGGATGTGGCTGCCCCAGGTACCAATATCTACAGTACACTGCCAGGATCACGCTATGGATATATGTATGGAACTTCAATGGCCACACCTTATGTATCCGGGCTTGCAGGGCTTATAAAATCCATAAGGCCTGATTTAACTGCACTTCAAATAAAATACACAATTTTAAATAATGTTGACCGTTTAGATTCACTGGCAGGAAAAATTCTAACTGGCGGCCGAATTAATGCTTTTAAAGCTCTAACAAACATAATAACAGATTCCACCGCACCAACAGTAAGTGCCAGTCTAAAGGGAGGTTCCTATTATCTTCCATTTAATGTAACTTTAACAGTAAGTAAACCCAGTACTATTTACTATACTACAAATGGAACTAACCCAACGATAGATAGTTTGATTTATACTGGTCCAATTACCATTAATACCACACAAAACATCAAATTCATGGCAATCGACACTTCTGGAACATTATCAGGTGTTTACACAGAAAAATATAATCTTTACAAAATGGTCACTTACAGCTATCAGGCAAAAATCCCATACAAAAAAGTTAGATATAAAAAATGGTACAAAAAATGGTACAAAAAGAGTTATGTTAGCCATGGAGTACGGCATTATTACTGGGCCTACAAATGGAGATATACATGGGCATATAAATGGTACTACCGGTACGAAACAAGGTACGGCCAAAAAGCTGTCCCCATATAACTAATATATCTATTTTTAAGAAAGATATTTTATTTTACCATTAAATAGTTTTAATACATTTATTTTTCTTTTAATTGGATCTGCATGACATTTTTTCAAGTTAAGCCTTTTTAAATTATTTTATATCGTATCCACAAATGTTATCTGCTAGGGTTTGAAATATTAAACTGATCAAAAAATAAGAAATAGAACGTGATAAAAATGCTACAAATTGGCGTGACAGGAAAACCAAACGTTGGAAAATCATCATTTTTTAATTCAGCAACTTTAAGTCAGGTGGAAGTTGCAAGTTATCCATTTACAACCATAGATGCAAATAAAGCCGTTGCTTATGTAACAACAAAATGCCCCTGCACTGAATTAGAGCTTATATGCAGCCCTAAAAACTCAAAGTGCGTTGAAGGTAAGAGAATGATACCTGTAGAACTCATAGATGTTGCAGGGCTAGTTCCAGGGGCTCATGAAGGGCGCGGACTGGGAAACAAATTTTTAGACGATTTAAGGCAGTCAGGAGCATTTATACATATTATAGACGCTTCAGGCTCAACCGATGAAGAAGGAAGGCCTGTTGATGCAGGATCTCATGATCCCCTTGAAGACGTTGAATTTTTAGAACATGAAATAACCATGTGGCTTTTTGGGATATTAAAGAAAAACTGGAGCAGATTAATAAGAAAGGCCCAGGCAGAAAAGGTTGATTTTTCCAGGATTATACATGATCAGCTCAGTGGGATTGGAATTTCTTTAGAAGATATACTTGAAGCAAAAAGAGCGGTTCCAGCTGAATATGCCAAATGGGAAGATAAAGATATGCAGGAATTTTTAAGCATTTTACTGCGCATAGCCAAACCAATGCTTATAGTTGCAAATAAAGCAGATCTTCCAACTGCAGAAGAAAATGTAAAGAGATTGCAGGAAAAATACGAAAATGTTATTCCAGCATCAGCCGAATCAGAACTAGCCCTTGTAAAGGCATCTGAAGCAGGTTTGATAAAATATAATTCTGGTGACTCAGATTTTGAAATATTAGATGAATCTAAATTGAGTGATGCACAGAAAAAAGCTCTAAATTACATTAAAGAAAACGTGCTTGATAAATACGGAAGCACCGGAGTTCAGGAAGCTCTAAACAGTGTAATTTTCAACCTTCTAAACATGCTTGTTGTTTTCCCGGTTGAAGATGAGCATAAGATGTGCGACAGCAAAGGAAATATTCTTCCAGATGCGGTTTTAATTAGAAGCGGCTCAAAACCAAGGGATCTCGCCTATGTGATTCATACGGATATTGGTGAGAGTTTCATGCATGCTATGGATGCAAGGAGCTGCATGAGAGTTAGCAGTGATTACGAGCTTAAAAGTGGAGATATAATAAGTATAATTTGCAGATAAACCAAATAATATAGTACTGGTGATCTTATGGTCTCAAACGAAGAAATACAAAGAAGGCTTGAAGAAAAAAGAAAAGAAAATATACCCCCTGAAGGTGAAATGCCTGTAGATCCAGAAATACATGGGCTACAACAAAGCTTTATTGTGGTAAGCTCAAACCACGTTCCCGGCTATGAGGTTGTTGAAACCAAAGGCTTTTGTTACGGGCTTACTGTCCGCAGTAGAGGATTAGGCGGACAATTAGGTGCTGGAATACGATCAGCATTCGGTGGAGAAATAAAAGAATACGTCAAAATGATGGAAGAGTCAAGGGACGAGGCAGTATACAGGATGATAGCCCATGCGCAGCAAATGGGTGCCAATGCCGTAATAAGCGTTCGTTACGATTCAAATGAAGTTTCAAACGTGATGCAGGAAATTTTGGCCTATGGAACGGCGGTAGTTGTTCAGAAGAAATAATTTATTTTTTAATATATTTTATTTCTAAAACCAGTTAAATCCAAATCCTCAAACACTTTGTGTTTGGAACATGTAAAATCTACGATTTTTACGGTTGTGAATTGAAAATTCGCAAACATCGAAAATCCTCGATTTTCGAATGAAATACTTAAAAAAGCTTATTAGTACATAAAATTAAATAAAAGCGGTAAGGAGTACCGCAAATTCATTCAAAGAGTCTGAATATACCTGTTATTATCAGCCAGATACCTATCAAGAATCCTAAATTAACTGGATTAAACGCAAATGCTCCCACTATCAGGTAGATAATACCCAATATTATACCTAAAACTCCAGCCCACGCATATTTTCTGTGCATTCCATCTACTAGAGCTATTATACCTGCTAATATCAGGAATATACCCGCTATAGACAGTGTTAATCCTGCTATAAAGCTGAGTAAGGCGGGGTTTATTATTAAACCAATTGCTATTATCAGGGCTATAATACCCAGTATTACATTCAACGCGCCCATCGTTCTACTTATTTCTAACTCCATTATTCCAGCTATAATTAGCCATATGGCTATTAAAAGCACTACGACACCTGCAAATATACTGACTGTTACCGCTGTTAAAAATGGAAATGCGATAACTATAAGGCCAAGAATTATAGCAAGTGCACCCGCAAATACATTTCTCATATAAATCCTCCAAAAGTTATTCTAACAAGCCCCTAATCTATTATATATATTTTTAATAACATATCATATAAATTTATTCTTTTAATTCAAAAATAGATTGAAATATGCTTTATTGTGTAAAAATAGGCTTCATTAATGTCCAATTATTGGATCAATTTTGATTGTTATAATTCTATAGTTCGCATTTTATATCTTCTTAAAATATCGTTTGACGCTATAATACCGGTTGCAGCAGCTCCAACTATTCCCCTTGAAACTCCAGCACCGTCTCCTGCCACATAAAGCCCTTCAACACGGGTTTTCAGTCCTTGATCTACTTCAGTTCTCATTGCATACAGTTTTATCTCTGGAGCATAAAGAAGTGTTGAATCAGATGCAACTCCAGGAATAACTTCATTTAACACTTCAAGGCCCTCCACAATATCTATAACTAACCTGTTTGGGAGCGCCATCGCAATATCGCCGGGAACTACATTTTTAAATGTTGGAGAAACATTACTTTTTTCAATTCTTTTCCAGGTTGACCTTCTTCCCCTTTTAAGATCCCCCAGCCTTTGAATGATAGGCTTTCCACTGCCGAGAATATTAGCTATACTTGCAACTGAAAACGCATATGCAGACGTGTTTTCAACTGGCTCTGTTAATTCTACCCTAACTAAAAATGCAAAATTAGTATTTTCAGAGGATTTTTCACGCATGGAATGGCCATTTACACCTACAAAGCTGTCATATACTTCTTCAACAATAAATCCTTTAGGACATACGCAAAAAGTCCTTACAAAATCATCATAAGTTTTTGTAGTTATATGAAACTTTGGATCCCACTCTATTTCAGTTATAGAGTCCATAACAATTTTTGGAACTTCAACTCTAACCCCAATATCAACTGGATTATATTTTATAGGAATTTTAAGCTTCTTAAGTTGATCTGAAAGCCAGTATGCTCCAACTCTTCCAGGAGCAGCTATTACATAGTTACATTTAATTTCAAGTTTGTCTCCAGTTTTATTTCGTGTAACAACGCCTTTTATTTTTCCATCAGCAATTATATCCAAAACTTCAGTCTCAAGTGAAAAGATGACTCCTTTACTTTCAAGTTCTTTCCTGATGGAGTTTATAACGTCGGGAGTTTTATCCGATCCAATGTGCCTTTGAACAATTGGAATAAATTTAATCCCAGAAGCGGCTGATTTCTTTAAAATTTCAGCTGTATCTTCTTCGGATGGTGCATAAAGCTCATCTGGTGCGCCATGTCTTAAGAAAAATTCATCAATTTCGTGAATGATATCCCATGCATCATCTTTACTCACAAATTCCTCAAGGTTGCCGCCTATATCTGGCCTCAAATTGAGTTTGCCATCTGAGAGCCCACCTGCTCCTCCAAGCCCTCCTGTTATATTACATGGAGAGCACTTTCTACAGGTTCCATTTTTAAGTGCGACACATGTTCTTCCTTCCATTCCCCTTCCTTTATCAATTACAATAACTTTAAGATGATTGGCTAATTTAGCTGCTGCAAATAGACCTGCAGGTCCGGCACCAATTATTACAACATCGCATTCCATGACTATCCCTTTATTATTTTATATTTCAAACTATAAAATATCAGTACTCTTCCATTTATTACCAGAGGTCAATTTCAAGTGTAAAAAGGGAAATATATCCAGAGATGAACTCATTGTTAATCTGAAATAACTTCATTTTACCTAATTTTTTCCATGATTATGTTTTATCTAATTTTAGGACTTTTAGTCATTCCAGGAGTTTTTGCAGCAGATGAAAACTTAAATACTGATCCAGATCTCAGTAACAACCAGGCAAGTGTAACAGTTGATCCATATTCAACACCAGAAACAACTGCAAAAACAAAAACCATCCCATTACAACCGACTGGGGTTCCTATTGGCGGGATGCTACTGGCGGCTTTAATGATCGTTGCTGGAATGGCAGTACCAAAAAGAAAATAAATATCTCAATTTTAATTTCTTATTTCCTACTTTTTTATAAATCGCTTTGTTTTAAATAATTAGAACGAATTATGCCCTAAATCTCAATAAAATATTTTTTTAAATCCAGTGAGTTATAGAATACATGAATTGAAGTAACTCAACTAAATAAGCAAACATTTTTATAATTATTAATCATATCAGTTAATAAAAATAAAGGGGATTTAAAAATGAAGATAATAACAACGATAATAACAATATTTTTAATTTTCGGGCTCCTTGGAATTCCAAACGGTGCTTTTGCCCAAGATACAAGTTCTACAGGATCTGGCAGTACTCTGCAGTGTAGTAATTCAATTGTTCTGGATAATATGGTTCCTTTACTTAAAGGAGGTGGAGGAGGCCGCGGAGGAAGTTCAAGCAGTTCAAAATCCAGTAGTAGTAAAAAAATAAAAGATGGGGACGATGACGATAATTCAACAGATGATGATTCAAGCGGATTCAGCTGGATAACTGTAATTATAATATTGGTAGTTTTATTTGGACTTATAGGATTTTTAGTGTGGTTCTTCCTTTTAAGGAAGTAGTTCACTATTTCCTTTTTAATTACCCGCAAGAATACGTCTTATAATTCAATCAACTTAAAAGGTAATCTAAATGGTTGTAATATTTGAAATCTTAAGAAAACAAATTCCCATTCTATTTAAAATGCGTATGACCCGTATTTTAATGTGGATAGCGGTGGTAATTGCATATGGCGTAATTGGATTTCACTTTTTAGAAAACCAGTCGTGGACTGTATCCATATACTGGACTTTTGTCACCATAGGGACCGTTGGATATGGTGATTATAGTCCTAAAACTCCTCTTGGGATGTATTTCGCTATTTCACTAATAGTGTTAGGTATTGGAAGCTTTGCAATTGCGGTTGGAGAAATTTTGGAATTCTTTTTTGAAAGACAGCAGATGAAATTAATGGGGCTGATTAAAGTGAAAAGATCACAGCATGTTGTTATATGTGGGTGGACCGAAAGTACAGTTGAGTGTATCAAAGAACTTGGGAAAGGTAATGAAATTTTTGTAATCGATGAAAATGAGAATGTAAGGAAAAAAGCACTGAAAAATAAGGTTAATTTCGTGCATGGAGATCCTACAAGAATTCAGGACCTTGAAAAGGCCAATGCAATTGGTGCTAAAGCCATAATTGTAGATATGGAATCTGATTCACAAACAATTCACTGTATACTCAGCATTCGTAAATTAGATAAAAATGTTAGAATAATTGCAGAAGTCCAGCGCTACGAAAACATAGAGCAAATACAGCTTGCAGGGGCAAATCAGGTCATATCTCCCTTTGTAATTTCTGGAAGGCTCATGCAAAAGAGTATTGATAACGGATATGAGGCCATGTTTGTTCAGGAAGTTCTGGCAGAGCATAAAAACAGGGAAATAAAAGAAGTAATAGTAACTGAAAAAAGCTGTTTCAACGGCAAAACAGTACGTGAAGCAGATATACATGAAAAAACAGGTGTTGTACTGGTTGGTGTCGGGAAAAGCGGTGATTTGACAATAGATCCTCCAAGAGACTACGTAATAAATGCTGGAGATGTAATTCTTGGAATTGGAAAGCCAGAAGAGTTTGAGAAATTGGAAACCCAATGCATTGGTTAATTTATTTCTTAAAATCTATTTTAACCCTTTTAAACTGTTTTATTTCCAAACTTTCTTTTTTATAATTATTTTTAAATGAATATGCAATTATATTAACTCCTTTTTGACAAGCATTCTCCAGTGCATTTGAAAATGCAGGATCCATCTTAAAATTTGGGGAAAAACATTCTGCATCTTCACATAATATAAGGAAAAGAACTGATGCATTTAGTCCATTTTCTTTGGCCATTGTAAGCTCTTCAACATGCCTTTTACCTCTTAAAGTAGGTGCATCTGGAAACAGGGCCTGTCCATTCTCAACCAGAGTGCAGCCTTTAACTTCAACAAGCATCTTTTCTTCATTTTCATCTGCTAAAAGAAAGTCAATTCGGCTATTACCATATGTATATTCCCTTTTCTTGACGGAATATCCTGAAAATTCATCTATTATTTGAGAATCTATTAAATCAGCTGCAATGTCACTGTGAAAACCAGAATTAATCAATACCCAAAGATCACCTTTTAGAACTCCTATCACGTCAAATTTTGTCTTTCTAGTTCCCAGTTTGAGTGCAGGTCTTAAAAGCAAATCAGCGCTGGGAGTTAGCAGTTCTTTAAGTCTTCCAGGATCCCTCAAATGAGCTTTTTCTAATTTATCTCCACACTGAAATGTCACTGTGAACCTGTTTGGCCTATCCACAAATTTTCCAGCGATTATATTTTTTATTATCATTTTCTAAACATGTGGTTAAATACATTAAAAAAGCTTTGGATAAAATCCATGTAAATCTGTTAATTTAGTTTTAAATTATCTATAGTCTTAACAAATTCATCTGCATGTTCCAATGTTATTTTATATGGGTCATATGTATATGATTCATACACAATTGATGGTATTCCAGAAGCTATAAGTGGAACTGTCACATATTTAGGACTTTTTGGGCCTTTTTCGTTGGGCGGAATGTAATAAACAAGCCATGGAATCTCAGTTATAATTTTAGATGCAATCAATTTTGACCTATTAGATTTTAACGGTACGGATAAAAATCTAATCTCTTTGTAACCTGTAGCTTTACCCCTATTGGAATGTACATCAACTACCAGTTGAAACTTATTTTTCTTTATGTCTGGAACTGCATATCTATTAGCAAGCAACTGGCCGTTAATTCTTCCGTTATCATAATTCTCCGGGTCTTTTGTGACATCAATGCTGTAAATATAATAAGAACTGTTAAGTGATTTAGAATTGATTAAAACAGATTCGACTATAGCCTTATGAGAATTTGCTTCAAGGGGGTGTACCCCCACTATAATAGCAATTTTCTGGGTTGAATAGGGGTTTCCATAGGGGCCAGTTTTAGTTACTGTCCCTTTACTGTCACTGCCCAAAATTTTATGCTCTAAATTTTGGGGAACTTTAATTTGCATAGTTTGTTCATTATCTTGAGCATATTGTTGATTAACGATAATTGAACCTAGCAATACAACTATAATAAATAGCAGCAATAGTTTATGGTCTATTTTAACCATACCTCCACGATACAGCATTTATTCTAAATTCTATTTCAAAATTTTGATTTATAAATATTAATCAAATACATATTACTATTATCATCATGCATATTTATACCTTAAATCTTATATTTATGGGAATCAATATAGGCTTAAAAGAAAAATATGGTATGAAAATATTAACCATTTAATTTTTTTTATAATAAATAAAGACATAAATAGACTTATTTAAATTAATAAATGACCAAAACACATTATTCAACGAAATCAGTACTTAGAGGTGAAAAATTGCATCCAAGACCAAGCCCAATTGCTGCATCACTTTATACATTAAGAGACATGAATGCTGATGTTATTATACTTCACGGCCCCCATGGCTGCTGTTTTAGAACAGGGAGACTCCTTGAAAATGACGGCGTGAGGGTTGTAACCACAGCCATGTCTGAAAACGATTTTATCTTCGGAGCTTCTTCAAAACTTGAAGAAACTCTACAGAAAGTAGATTCCATGTTTTCCCCAAAACTTGTAGGGATTGTTGGAACTTGTGCAAGTATGATAATAGGAGAAGACCTAAAAGAAGCCATCCAAAATGCAAATATAAGTGCAAAAGTTCTTGCTGTTGAATCCCATGGAGGGTTAAGTGAAGGGGATAATACAGAAGGAGCCATAGCTGTTTTAGAGGCAGCAAGTAAAGAAGGCCTCATACCAGTTGAAGAGGCGGAAAGGCAGTCTAAAATGCTTAAATTAGCGACAGAAATTGAAAAAACAAGAGGTATGGCACAGGGAGGCTATATAGCTCCATCCTATGGTGATGACAAGAAAGAAATAGCAGAAATGCTGATAGAAAAACTCCAAAACGGTGAAAAGATCGCTATTATCCTTAATGCAAAGAAAGAAACCTTTTATCTCTTTGCTGACATTTTAAAGATTCCATTCCACGAAATAAATCCTGAGAATATGCCCCTTATAATTGCAAATCTCGATGATGAAATTGGGCTTCCACGGATAAGACAGCATGCTAACAATATCCAAGAAGAACTCCAAAATATAGGTGTAAATGTAGATATAATAACTGGAGGGCTCGATGAATATCCTATAACTGGTGAAGAAGCTGCAAAATCTCTAAAAGGCAAAAATATTGATTTTGCAATTGTTGCAGGAGTACCTCATGCAGTACCAATAGAAACCATGAACATAGATGCCTTAGCAATAACAGATGGCCCCAGACTTGTAGAACCTTTAAAAAAGATAGGATACAAATACGTTGTTACAGAACTTGATGCACACGCTAAAACCCTGGGCACCGCTAAGATAGTAAAATCTGATTTTGGTGAAGTTTTAAGGGAAATTTTAGGTTAAGTTTAAAGTTATAATTTACATAATCAAATTAGAGAAATTTGAAATTTATATATTTAAGATTAAGTTTGCAGTGTTCTTATGGAATTAAGATAAAGTATTAATATCTTATAAAAACAAAATAATATACTAATAAGTAAATGGTGATAAAATGAACAAAACAGCAGGTATGATACTTTGCGGGGGTTTTGGTAAAAGGTTAAGACCACTTACAGAGCGAGTTCCAAAGCCATTAGTTGAAATTAAAGATAACTATTCTATATTAGATGGACAGGATAATTATACAATTCTTGATAAACAAATATTCGATTTTAAAAATGCAGGTGTGGATCGTGCCCTTCTACTGACTGGATTTTTAAGCGAAAAAATCGAAGAGCGGTACGGCAATAATTATAATGGAATGAAAATTGAGTATGTAATAGAAGATGAGCCCCTTGGAACCTTAAATGCTATAAGATTAGGTATGGAACACGTTGAAGATGGTGAACAATGTGTAATAAGAAATGGTGACGTAGTTGCCGATTTAAATATTAAAAAAATGATTTATCAGGGTGAAAAATCTGATTACCCTCTTTCAATGTTTATAACCAAAATGGTTTCTCCTTATGGTATTGTTGAAATCAGCGGAGATAAACTGGTATCTTTTAAGGAAAAACCAGTCCTTGACTACTATATTAATGGAGGGGTTTATTTTTCAAATGGTGAAATTAACTTCGGGGATTTTGAAGTTGGAGATATTGAAAAAACCGTATTTCCAATGATGGCCAGCGAAAATCAACTCGGCTACTATAAAGAAGATGGTCTTTTCTGGATGGCAATTGACACCTCAAAAGAGCTGGAACAAATCAAAAAAGAATATAAAAACAGGAAAGATAAACCATGGGGCTATGAAAAAGTCCTTATTTACACCGAAAAGTATCTTACAAAGGAATTATTCATAAGAGAAAGTTATCAAACCTCATTCCATTACCACGCCGAAAAAGATGAAACCATGTACATAATAAGCGGTTCAGGTTACATCGAATTTGAAGACAGAAAAGAATACTTTGGAAAAAACGATACAGTAAGAATAGAGCCCGGAAAATCTCATTCAATAGTTGCAATGGAAAATACAATTTTACATGAAGTTTCAACACCACATCTAGAGGATACAATACGCGTGAATGATTTTTACATCAGGGCAGCTCAGGACAAATCTGTATCCCTTTAACTGTTTTTTAATCCAATAATTCAAAAATGAGGCAAAAATGATAGTTATAATCGATTATGGATCTGGAAATCTTAAAAGCATTAAAAATGGGTTCTCTAAGATAGGTGAAGAAACAACTATCTCCCAGGACACCGCTGAAATGGAAAAAGCCGATGCACTTGTCTTACCCGGAGTTGGATCATTTGGAACTGCCATGGATCATCTTGAAAACTATAAAGACACAATTCATGACCATATAAATGATGGAAAGCCTTTTTTAGGGGTTTGTTTAGGGTTACAGGTCCTATTTACCAGAAGTCAGGAAAGTGAAGGAGTTAAGGGGCTCGATGTGTTTAAAGGTGAGGTGGCAAAAATTCCGGAAGGTCTCAAAATACCCCATATGGGCTGGAATAATCTGAAAATTGTAAATGAATGCCCAATACTTCAGGGAATCGGTGATGAATACATGTACTTTGTCCATTCTTATTATGTAAAGCCTGAAGATGAAGACATAATAGCTGCAACCACTGATTATGGAATTGACCTAACTGCAGCCGTATGCAAAGATAATGTTTTTGCTACCCAGTTTCACCCAGAAAAAAGCGGTGAAGTGGGCTTAAATATTTTGAAGAATTTTGTAAGGACTATTCCATCAAAATAGAAGTAGGATATATTTACATATCCTTTGTTTTTTAATTTTTTATCTGGTTCTTATTATTTCACCTGCTATAGAAATCGTGTAATCTGTAATAGGTATCTCCTTTTGAGCTTTTTCTAAAGCCCTTCTAACTATAACCTCAATACCTGAACAACACGGAACTTCCATATGTACAAGTGAAATGGAGTTTATATCCTGTTTATCAAAGATTTCAGTTAATTTATCCACATATAACTCTATAGTCTGATCCAGTTTCGGGCAAAGGATTATCAAAACTTTATCTTTTAAGAACTCCTGATGGAAATTGGCATATGCAAAGGGTGCACAGTCAGCTGAGATTAAAAGATCTGCGTTTTTAAAATAAGGTGCATTTGGATTTAGAAGCTGTAACTGTACAGGCCAATTTCTAAGTTCTGGACTAACTCTTATTTGAGGTTCATCTTTAGTTTCCAGTTTTTGACTTAAATCCACTGCCATGGAACCGGGACATGCACATGAGGATGATTCTGCTTTTTTATAATCTGGGACCTCGATACTTCTTTCCTTTAGAAAATCAATTGCTTGATTGAGATAATTTGTTTGACCGTGGTCATAAAGATGTTTTAAATGGGCTGTTATAACACTGGGCCCGCCCTTTATTATATTTCCCATAACCTTGTACTCATCATAAGGCTCAGCTTCCCTTTGTTCAATTTCTATAGCTCCCTGAGGACATGTTCCAATACAAGCTCCTAGGCCATCACAGAATAAATCGCTTATAAGTCTTGCCTTTCCTTCAATTACTTGTAAAGCTCCTTCAGGACATCCGGGAATACAGTCACCGCAGCCTATACATTTTTCTTCGTTGATTTTGATAACATCTCTTTTCATACCATTTCCTCATATTTATCAATTAAATTTCAGAGATTATCTACTTCAAGGCCAGATTAAAATTAATTTTAGAAGTCGATACTCTGCTGCTAAAATAAGAGTAATTAAAATGATCTGGCTAGTGATCTAATAATATGATTTTCATGAATATTATAATTATATATTTAAATGGAATGGAATCACAATTAAGATCAAGTCAACATAAAAATAGTTTTTATAACTCAAAAAACTTGTTTTTTGGGCCCTCGAAATCTGTGATTTCGGGGCATCGGAAATCAAGATTTCCGAATGTTCAGGAAATGTTTACAAAATCTTCGATTTTGTAACAGCGAAAAACGAAGTTTTTCGCATGCTATGCATTTCCTTCAACTCATTAAATCATTTAAAACATTCAAGGAGAATATTAAGTGGACATAGAAGGCTTTGTAAGACATGCGATAAAGCAAAATGATGAAAAATCCGTTGAAAATAGCTTGAAGGACAAAATACTGGAATACAAAAACATTACTCCCGAACAAGCTTCTAAAATGGCATCTGCTGTGGTTGAAGAGGTAAAACATACCTTAGAAATTGAATCACACCCCGATAATTTCCTTAGGGAAGTAATAAATTACCCCAAGGCAGACGTAAAAATGGGCGAAATAGGTGTCGGTTCCAGGGGAGAAGGGGATTTTTTCGTTCACAGGAGAATTGCAGACATAGTGTCAAGCACCCATACAAACGCTTTTATAACTCCTGAAGCTCAAGACGACGGAGGAGTAGTTAAAAAAAGTGTTGCATCCAATGATATTTACGTTACAACCGCTGTAGATGGGATACATTCCCGTTTAAGTGAATATCCATTTTTAGGAGGGTTCCATGTTGCCAGAGCATCACTGAGGGATGTTTGTGTTATGGGAGCCGACCCTGTTGCAATATTAAGCGATCTGCACCTTGCAGACGACGGTGATGTTGGAAAATTATTCGATTTTACTGCAGGAGTTTGTGCGGTCTCAGAGCTTGTAAATGTACCGCTTGTAGCTGGAAGTACGCTCCGTGTTGGTGGAGACATGGTTTTAGGCGACAGGCTGGTAAGTGCCGTCGGCGCTGTGGGAATATCTGAATATCCGCCAACTGCAAGAAAACGTGCCGAAGCTGGAGATGTCATTTTGATGACAGAAGGTTCTGGAGGAGGAACCATAACCACAACTGCTATATACCACGGGATGTTCGATGTTGTAAATGAAACAATGGATGTTAGTTTTATAAAAGCTTCTGAAGCCATTTTTAATGCAGGACTACTTCCAGAAGTTCATGCCATGACCGATGTTACAAATGGAGGTCTCAGAGGGGACGCACACGAGATCTCAAATACTACTGGAGTTGGACTCACTGTTTTCGATGATAAGATACGGGAATTGATAAATCCAAAGGTACTGGAGATGCTTGAAAAACTGGATATAGACCCACTCGGAGTTTCAGTGGATTCTCTAATGATAATAGCGCCTGAAAATATCGCTGAAGAAGTTAAAAAGGCAATATCTGGAGCAAAAGTGGATATAGCTGAAATCGGTTATGTTGATGGCAGTGGAAAAGCCAAGCTCATAAGGAACGGTGTTGAAGAAGAATTAACTCCATTATTTAGAGAGGCTGCTTATACCAAGATCAAAAAGGTAGTTGGAGATACAACCCCTGAAGACTTTGAAATCATGAAGGAAAAAGTTGAAAAAGCGGCGCAGGAAGCTATAAAGAAAAAAGATGAAGTTGTAAAAGCTGTAAGGGAAAAATAATTTCTATTACAGTTTAATTATTTTATAATCCGATAATTTGAGTATGAATCCCTATAAATAATCCATAAACAAATTAGGAATATCAATGGATGTTACTAATTAAGCAGATGGTTTTATGGATGATAAGGGAATTATTTTTACTTTAGATGCAGCGCTGGGTTTGATAATTGTTTTTATTTTGCTTGCAGTAGTGGTAAGTGTAAATGATTCCCAGCTGTCTTCACCACCGCAAATTCGCCTTTCTCATGAGGCTCAAGATACCTTGGAGACCATGGCAATCTATAAAACAGGTCCTGAAGGATTTACAGTCCTTCAAAATGTCGCCGTTATACTGGCTGCCAGTAACAATGACGAAACAGGGATCAAAGAAGCAGGGCAGGTAGCAGGTATTTATTTGAATCAAACACTTAGAAGCTCCAAATATAATTTTACAGAAGTTAATCAGGTTAATACTACCATTGCAGCCAATGCAGATATGAAAAATGCCAGTAATATCGGTGTTGGCGTTAAAAGCTACCAGAGTTATATGTTCAGGCTTTATGTTTGGGATTAATGATCATATTTACTTTTTTATGTTAATTTTTTATCTTATCCCCTATTTTTTTGAAATAACACATTTGTAAGTACATATCAAGTTTAATCATACTAACTTATGATTATAATAGGAAACATTAAATATTACTTCTTTACTACTCAAATTCATAGTTTTAATAAATTAATAAAGGGATTAAAGTGGAGAAGAGAGATTTACTGATTGCAGGCAGTTTAATAGGCGGAATTATTGTTTTATCAGTTGGAGCCTTAATAACCCTGCCCGGTGGCATCACAGAGATTTTAGGAGATTCAACTTATTCTGATTCTATTTTTAATAATTCAACTCCAGAAGCAACAGCTATATCCATAGCAAGACTAAATCTCGGAACAGGAGGTTTTGAGAGTGATCCTATAAAAAGTGTTCATTTGACTTCGGATGGGAAGTACTGGATAGTGGAAACATATAATAGCTTTTATAGGGATCAAGTTTTGGTTATGACTATTGATGCGAAAACATGGATGAGTAAAGTAGATGACAGAGAATGGAAGTCATTAGATGAACTAAAGGCAACTTACATTGCAGATATTCAATCAGATTATTCATCAGGAAAACCTCAAAAAATAACCATGAATGGCAAGGAAATCTGGAAAATACCTGATTATCATGAAGTCATTGATGAAAACGGTTCCTCTACACATGAAGTCACGTACATTTATGTTGATCTTAAAACAGGGAAAAGTAAGAATACATGGGGTGAATTTAACAGGGCTGCAGGAAAAGAGGGCTGGTTAACTCTTAAGGAAGTAGATGCTACAATTGATAAGATGAACATAGGCCCACAACTAACCCCATCTGGAGATGCTTTAAGGAATTTATACTCAGAATAATGTCTTAAAATCCCCCTCTACAAAAAATCTTATTTTTTTCTTCCCATATTCATTTTAAATATCAATTTATATTGCCAAAAATTGTAAAAGCTTTTTTAAAACAATATAAACAAAAAAATACCCGATAATAAACCCACAAAACAAAAATAACTCTTTTAAACCATGATAAAATATAAATATACAGAAAAATAGATAGATAAGTATGATAAAATTTTGGTGAAAAAAATGAAGCCCAACCAAAATATCGAATCTGTTAAAGAAATCATGGAGGATTTCGCAGAATTAACTGGTCTTGAACCAGTTAGCGATGATCCCAAGCGATATTTGTGGACAGATGCCTTTGCGGTGTGCAACTATCTCGAGCTTTTTCGCCTGACGGAGGATAAGACCTGCTTAGACCTTGCATTGCGCCTCGTTGACCAGGTGCATCACATTCTAGGTAAACACCGCGATGACGACACGCGCTATGGCTGGATTGGCGGCCTCGATGATATAGAAGGTGAAAACCATCCGACTAAAGGAGGCCTACGGATCGGGAAGCTGCTTAACGAACGCCAATCTAATGAACCATATGATGAACGCCTGGAATGGGATCAAGACGGGCAGTACTACCATTACCTGACAAAATGGATGCATGCCCTCAACCGAGTAAGTCAGGTCACTGAAGATCCAAAATATCTCAAGTGGGCAATTGAACTGGCACATACTGCTCATGCTAAATTCACATATACCCCCTCTTCAGGCGGTCGAAAAAGAATGTACTGGAAGATGAGTATCGATCTCACATATCCGCTTGTTCCTTCTATGGGCCAGCATGATCCTCTTGACGGTTTCGTCACTTATAGCGAACTGCAGGCAGCTGCCCAAGATTTCGAGCAGTTATCAGGGCTTGATCTTAATATTGAAATTGCCGACATGAAAAATATCTGCCAGGGCATGAATATGGCTTCTAATGACCCATTAGGCATTGGTGGACTTCTATCTGACGCTTCAAGGATCTCACAGTTGATGATGAAAGGTTTTTCCTGCATGAGTTTGCTTGAAAAAGTTGTTGATTCCTCCTTATTTGGTGTTGGATCCTTTGCAGCAGGCCAAACATTAGAACTTACTGCTGAGTATCGCCTGGCTTTCCGCGAACTTGGACTATCTATAGGATTGAAAGGTGTTGAAAATCTGCTTGGATGGATCAAAGAGAACCCAGAACTGTTTGATAGGAAAAATTCCCTGCAGTCGCAGGTTGAATCTTTAATGAGATATATGCCCCTTGTGGAAGTCATTGATCAATTCTGGATGAACGACAAAAATAGAGAACATTACAGTTGGAGAGAACATCAGGAGATTAACATGGTGATGATGGCTACAAGCCTTGCCCCTGATGAATTTCTGAGGATTTAACTTATCTAACAATTAAATTGTACACTATCTGAATCAATAAATCATCTAATGTTTAGAAAATACAGCCAGTACATGTAACTTTTTATATAATAAGAATCAAAATCAAATATTCAAACCTATTATTTCATGAATTTAAACACTTATTCTATCAAGGTAATTCTATGACAGACTATTTCATCAAAGATGACTTTAAAAAACAATTTGCAGAGTTCATCTCATATATTGCATATGCTCCTGTAATTTCAATCCCCGCATTTGCAATACTCAACTACTTCTTCCTGAATTTCCATGATTTTATAGTTGTGACCACTGTGTGTGCCTTTTTTGCAGGCATATTACCTGTTTTACTTGTATATCTATGGATAAAAGGCAGACGAAATCATGGCCAGCGAATGGATATCGATATTCCTGAAAGGAAGGACCGAAATTATCCCCTTATAATGGTAATTTTATCCTATTTCATAGGTGCAGCTGTCCTATATACTATGAACGCCCCTATTATAACCACTATTTTGATGTTCTGTTATTTTTCAAACACCTTGATTGTATTTTTTATAAATCTTTACTGGAAAATCAGCATTCATGCAATGGGGGTTGCAGGACCTACAACAGCGTTAATTTATGTTTTTGGACCGGTTGGAGCCATATTTGCTTTAATTATTCCAGTAGTAATGTGGAGTAGAGTTTATTTAAAAAGGCATACTGTAGGGCAGGTAATAACTGGGGCATTACTTGGATTTATATTAACAATTTTACAGATACATTTTTTCGTTAATTATTCCTGATAATGGATTATATTCCCTAACTAAACTATTAAACTTCAATTTAACTGATTTTATAATTACTACTAAAAATTTAAACACTTCAAATGACATAATAATTACAGTGATTTTTATGAATCTAAAAGAAAATTTAATTAATTCACTTTCAGGAGAAGACGTGGAAATAACTCCAGTAATCAGCGTTACCCAGGTAGGTATCGTTGAAGCAATGGAAAAAACAGATTCTTTCTGGCCAGAGGCACATACAGATGCTGCAAAAATGGCTGCCCTTGGAAGTTCACTCTATGAACTAGCGGGATTGGAATGTGCAAGAGTTCCATTTGACCTTACAGTGGAAGCTGATGCTATGGGATGCAGAGTAGACCTTGGTAGCGAGGATAGAACTCCCCAGGTCACTAAAAGTCCCTTTGAAAGCAGCAGCGATATCAGGGTACCTGATGATTTTATAGATAGGGGCAGAATCCCAGTTGTTCTGGAAGCTGTGGAAAAATTAAAGGACACTTATGGGGATGATCTTCCAATTATCGTTGGTATGACCGGTCCATTAACCCTTGCAGGTCAATTACTGGGAATTGAGAAACTCGTAAGGTATATGAGAAGTAAGCCCTATGAAGTTGAATCAACACTAGACGAAGTTCTTGAGGCATCTATCCAGTATGCAAACGCTATTTCAGAAGTAAATCCAGATGTTATATGTGTAGCAGATCCAACATCCGCTCCAGACCTTATAGATCCTCTACAGTTCAAAAATATGGTTAAACCAAGACTAGAGGATTTATCAATGGAAATAAGTACAAAGAAAGTTCTCCACATATGTGGATCTACAGAACCTATAATAAGAGATATGGCTACTTCAGGCTTTGATGGGCTCAGTGTGGAAGAAAAAGTAGATATAACAAGGGCAAAGGAAGAAATTAAAGGTGGAGGAAAGACCATAATGGTTGGTGGAAGAAAAGTGAGCATGGGGGGTGGAGATAAAACTCCTAAACTCGTGGGAAATATCTCAACAAACCAGACTCTTTTCATGAGATCACCTGAACAGGTTAAAGAAGAAGTTAAAAACGTGCTGGAAGCAGGTGTAGATATACTAGCTCCAAGTTGTGGTTTAGCTCCCAGATCTCCACTTGAAAATATTAAGGCAATGGTCGAAGCAAGAAATGAGTTTTATGGTATTTAATTTATGATTTAAAGCTCAAGCTACCCATTTATTATATTATTTGGTTATAATTGAAAACCCAACAAGTATAGTGGCAAGATGGGGATCCTGAGGATAACCATATCTATCCTTAAGATATGAGTCGCCTTTTGTTGAAGGGCTGCAGGATACCACGTCTACTATTCCTTCAACATCATCTAATTCAGGAAATGGTATCGAAGGTAAAATAAAGAATTCTTTTTCTTTTTGCATGCTTCTTGTCGCTTTATCCGGTTTAAAAATGACGAATTCAGAGCTTAAGAAATATGCATCTTTTCTATTTTGATATTTTTCCTTTTCTTCTGGAGAAATTAACTCTTGTCCCAGTATTCTGCCTTTATCTGTAACAAGAAGTACAGTAGGTATAGGAGGACTGCGAAATTCTTCATTCTTAAGGACAATCAAATAGAATTCCTTTTTCATGCATTCTTCCAGTCCTTCATTAATAACAGGTATCATATCTTCTTTTCTATCCGATTCAATTTCAAGTAGAGCTTTTCTATCTTCATTTGAAAGCTCCCGTACGTCCAGAACTCCTTTTAGCTTTTTTATTGTTTCTACTGCACTTTTAACCGTCATTTTTTCCATATCCTTGTAGTGAACTCATTATATTTACTAATTCTGCAAATTTTGATTTCTGTATCAGTTCCAAAAATTTAAACAATTTGAAATCCATATAATAGTATGAAGTGATTTTATATGAATAATTAGTGGTGAAAAACGTGAAACGATTTACCAGAATGGTGTATAAAAAACCCGAAGAAATGGTTTTCGGCCGTGCTAAATTTCCAGTGAGCCAACGCTGGAACATACAATTTGGTGCAGGTTACGTAGTACCTGAAGTAAAAGTCGCTCCTGTAGAAGGTTCAGAGACATCTGAAGAAAGAATGATAGCAGAATGCAGAAATATAGCACAAAGTACCTGTGAAAGGGCCGTGGCAATAGGACTGCCTGCATTCATGTTAGAGCAAGAACACGTTTCCCAGCAGACAAACAATCCAGAATGGGCAGCAGAAACTACAAAAGCCCAGGTTGAGGTTTTAGAAAGATACTACGATGAATACGGAATTAGAGTATCCCTTAGACAAACCCCTGCAGACATAAGGATCGAAGAAAGAGGTCCTGGACTGCGAGGCTCAGATTATGATAATGCCATTGAAGAAACCCTAGAGGCATGTGCTTCAAATGGTGCATCAGACCTTTGTATAGAATCAATGGGAGGAAAAGCACTTTCAGATTATGGAATTTCAAGGGGAGACCCAAGGGCTATACTTTTCGGAATAGGTGTTCTGGGAAGTATAGACATGGAGTATATGTGGAAAAGAATAGTGAATATATGCAAAAAATACGATTGCAGGCCTGGTGGGGATACAGATTGTGCCCAGGCAAATACAGCAATGTTCATGGCGGGAGGATTACTGGATAAAGATGTCTCCCATTCAATGGCCGCATTGGCAAGGGGTATGGGTGCAGCAAGGAGCCTTGTAGCAGTTGAATGTGGTGCACTTGGTCCTCTAAAAGACTGTGGATATGAAAACCCTATTGTAAAAGCAATAAGCGGTGTTCCAATAGCCATGGAAGGTAAAAATGCTGTTTGTGCCCATTCAGATCTGATGGGAAACCTGACCTGTGCAGTTGCAGATGTATGGAGTAATGAATCAGTTTATCACAGACAAGAGATGGGAGGTACAACCCCTGAAGTATGGCTGCAGGCCACAGGATATGAATCCGCCCTTATGAATACAGCTCTTCAAACAGGGCAGGAAGAACTACTTAGAGATCTTTACACACTCACAGATAAGTACAGAGATCCACAATCTTTGATACTGGCTTATGATAACGCCCATAGAATAGGTGAAGCCATAGTAAACTATGGTAAAGACCCCTATCTACGTGCAAGGGCAGCTGCCCTTGAGGTTGGAAAAATAATAAACGAAGCAGTGGATGCCAACAAATTATATCTAACTCGATTTGAAAGGGATTCCCTTGATAACTCGCTTAAAATCCTTGAAAATCTACCAATGGACATTGACCAGTTCACTGATGAATGTATAAGGGCATATTCAAGGAAAATACCTGAATTTAACCCTAAAAATTATGAACTTTGAGGTGTAAAGATGAGTAATATGGAAGAATTAGAATCCAAAATGGATCAAACCTTTGTAGCTATCAGATATAACGTAGAGCTTGAAGGACCAGCCATAACACCTGAAAATGACCCTGATGTGCAAAATATCCTTCCTAAAGATGAACCATACCGATCCATTGCAATGGGCGTGCTCCATGGAGATCTAGATGAAGCACTCCATAATGTGCAGCAAGGATTAGATGAAGGCATATCTCCAATCGATGTCATTAACAATGGCTTAATGAAAGGAATGGATGCTGTAAATGCTCTTTATACAAAAGGTTTTTACTTTCTGCCAGATTTGATGTTATCTGGAGACGCCATGATGGAAGGTTTAAAGGAAAGTGAAAAAGCCCTTGGACATAAAAGTGAAACTAAAGGAACTGTAGTTTCCTTTGTAGCTGAAGGGGACCCACATGATATAGGTAAAAACCTTGTAGTAATGTTCTTAAGAGCCGGAGGATTTGAAGCAATAGATCTAGGTAGAGATGTACCTGTAGAAGAAGTTGTTGATGCTGTAAAAGAGTATAAACCCATATTCATGACCGGTACCGCTTTGATGACCACTACAATGACCGCTTTTCCAAGAGTCGTTGAAGAGATGCAAAAAAGCGGCCTTGAAGTTCCGGCCATTGGATGCGGCGGTGGTTCCGTAAGAAGAGATTTCGTTGAATCATTCCCCATGAGCGTCTATGGAGTCGAAGCTTACCATACTCCTAAAATAGCTGACAGCATAGTTAAAGACAAAAAAACCTGGAAAGAGATTAGAAAAGAATATTCAGAGATTGTTGGAGAATTCGTTCCTGAATACGATTGAATCAATATTTAACTTAAACTATTTTTTATTTTTTAATATTTTCATACATCAAATAATTAAACAGTTGGAGCAATCCCTAAATGAGATATGGAACAGCAATAGATATAGGAACCAGCGGTATTAGGGCACAAGCCCTAGATTTAGGCACTAGCGAGGTTATTTCTACAGCAATTACACTCAGACACCCGTTGCCCGGCGCTAATGTAGTTGATCACCTTCATTTTGCCATAACTGTAGGTAGAGAAACTGCACATAACCTCCTTATAGAGGCTGTAAATAAGGTGATAAACAGTCTGGACATAAATCTTGAAGAAGTAGAAAAAGTAGCAGTCTGTGGAAATCCAATACAGCTGTCCATTTTCCACAATATAGAGATCAGAGACCTGGCCTACTGGGGTGAACATGCACTCGAGCGATTGCAGGTGACTCCACCCCCAAGAAATGCAACTGTCGTGTCGCCAGAAGAGATTGGGCTTGAAATATCTGAAAAAGCCCAGATATTCATACCTCCTGCCATAAAACATGAAATTGGTGCAGATGCTCTTGCTATGCTTTTTAAGTCAGGAGTTTTAGAAAAAAAAGGAATATATTTAGTTTCTGATTTTGGAACCAATGCCGAGATAGGCCTTGTAATAGATGGAGAGGTTTATTCATGCTCTGCAGCAGCAGGGCCAGCAATAGAAGGACAGATGATCGAAAAAGGCAGACTTGCTTCTCCCGGAACTATTTGTGATCTGGAACTTACAGATAGTGGATGGAAAACTCGCATCCTGGATGAAAATCTTAAAGCACTTGATGGAGACATCGTTGATCCCACAAGTGGAAAACCTATCCAGAAAGGAGAAATAAATGAAAAAGCCATAGGAATAACTGGAACAGGAGTAATTGCTGCTTATAGTCTTGGATTAGATACAGGCCTCATTTCACTTCCTAAAATAAAAAGCGGAGATCATAAAATCCATTTACAGGAGGATATCTATCTTACAGAAGGAGACATCGAAAATATTGGTAAAGCTCTGGGGGCTTTCAGAGCCGCCCATTTAACGCTTGCAGAAGAAGCTGATATTTTTCTGGACGAAATTGATGCTACATACATGGCAGGGGCTTCAGGTTTTTATGTAGATCCTGGAAAATCACTGGATGTAGGGCAGATTCCACCATCATCAAAAGAAATTTATCAAATAGGGAACACTTCACTTGCAATGGCAAGAGATATAGTTTTAGATCCTGATTTACTTGATAAATTACAGGTAATAGCAGATGAAATGCGCGGCAAACACATAACACTTGCCACATCTAAAACTTTTGAAAAAATATATTCACTGGAACTGTCTATGAGCGAACAGGGTATGCCTTTCTGGATGTACAATGACTGGTTAAATAGATATGGGTTTCAGAAAATTCCCCCTAAAGTTTCTAACCCCGTTATACACAGAATTTTCGAGAAAGATATACCTGAACTGGGTAAGAAAGGTTTAAGAATTATTAAAATTGGTTCCACATTAAAAGCAGAGTTTGAAGGATGTACGAACTGCATGACATGTATGAAAAACTGTCCTGAAAACGCAATAGTGATGGAAAATGGAGTTGCTAAAGTTAAAACCGATCTCTGCAGCGGTATGGCATGCCTTAGATGTGAACTTTCCTGTCCTGAAAAAGTATTCAAGTATGGAAAATTCCTTACCAAAAAAGAACTTGACGCATCTTAGAATATTCAAGAATAACTTAATAGAAATACTTTCAGTGATCAGTAAGCAGTTAATAATTAAAAAATCGTAAATTTAATACAGTGAGGTTTTAAACCAATAAACATAGCTTTAAAAAGGTGCAGGATGAAACTCATTAATTCTGGCTTTCAATTCAAACAGGACTTTGCTCAAATTATTTCAGACATTATACAGCCCCTACTAGTCACCATACCTATTTTCATTATTGTGAACTATTCTACAACAAGTGGAATTAATTTTTTTATACTGACACTGCTTTGCCTGATCTTTGCAACTTTTTTACCGTTTACAGCAATTTTGATGTGGATAAAAAGAAAAAATCTTGATCTCGATGTAAGCGATAAGAATGAACGCGGTTTTCCTTTATTTTTTGGAGTCATATCCTACCTTATTGGAGTAATCATGCTTTATGCTATAGGGGCACCTGCTGTTGCCACTGTTCTGATGTTCTGCTACTTCTCAAGCACGTTGCTTACAATAATTATAACATATTTCTGGAAAATCAGCGTACATTCGATGGGTATTGCAGGGCCAACAGCAGCTATGATATATATTTTCGGTTATCCCGGGCTTATATTTGGATTTCCACTTCTAATGGTCATGTGGAGCAGAATTCATCTTAACCACCACACACTATCTCAAGTTGTTGTAGGTGCTTTCGCTGGTTTCCTTTTCACATGGGCTCAGTTTAATATTCTCATAGCTTGATATTTTTCAACTTAATTAAAAACTTAAATATAAAAAAAATTAAACATTTAAAAGATCGCTTTTTATTAAATATATTTTCAAAAAATCAAAAGTTGCCCTGATAGTGTAGTGGATATCACGTAGGATTGCGGATCCTATTACCCGGGTTCAAGTCCCGGTCAGGGCATCTATAATTGCTGATTCTTTTAATAATACATACTCAATTGCATTTAATTCACAGTATGTACTGTGTTCTTTTTCACTTTTATTCAAATAATACTGAATTATATAACAATATGACTAATTTTATATTGCAAACAGCATTAAAATCAATGCGAGATTATTACAGCTTTTAATAATATAATAACTAATATTTACGCCCAAATATAGATTTAAGCTAACTTAAACACCGATAAATCCAAATAAACATTATTTATCGTTAAAAATGGATGCATTAATTTCTTTGTAAATTACAATATTAAAATTAATTTTGGAGTGAAAAAATGGCCCAAATACATAATAAAAATTACGGTAGATCAATAAGAGGAGAACTGGAGGTTTTAGGGGTTGGTTTTGATTTCGACGGCGTGAAAGGCATTATCTCAGATCTACAGTATCTAAAAGATACAGGTGTTTACGACAAATTCTTTTATATTTTTAAGAACTGGGAAAGTCCAATACGCGTTACAGCCAACATGCATGAAGAATTACGTCCCATTAGCCCATTACTAACTCGGGCCGTATCAAATGGCTTAACTCCAGAAAAGGGCAATATCTTTTCAGGCTCAATTGATTATTTTTCGTTCTATCACTTTTACCGTTTTCTAGAATGGGTTTATTCCATGAATCTAGGAAGGTATTTACATAAAGAAGATGTTAAAGCTATTTTTTCCAGTGATATCCTTGAGAAGATCATTTTAGGGCTGGAAAACTTTGACCATGTACACTTCACAGATCACTTTAACGATAGTTTCTTCCAGAATCTCAACGAAGTTAAATGGACAGATAAACATACTGAAACATTTTTTGACAGACTGCATAATTTACTTGCAGCAAAGAGTTTTGATGAAGTGGGAACTAGGGAAATTTCATTCCAGCGTGAACTGAAAAGAATAGCTAAATTACTTGTAGTATGCAGTACCATCGATGAAGAAAGAATGTATATAACAACCACAGACGTCATAATAGCATATAAAACCCTTTTTAAAATTATTGGTGGTAACATAACTAATCTAGTCAATAAAAAGGCATATAACGGCGTATTAGCATGTCCTCAATGTAATAGTTATTATGATCTTCAAAAAGAAGAAACTCCCGATGATTTTATTTATTGCAGCTGCGGAGGTACTCTCATATATACTATGTCCTTAGAAGAAGCAAAACACTACATTGGTACTTTTAAAGAAACTATAATTGATAAAAAGAGTTTAATTGCAGGAGTTATAATTTCATTAACCCTTGCCTTGATATTTAACAGCATCATTTTCCCCATGTTACTTAGCGGGACTTTAACAGTTTTAATAGCTAAAAAATATACTAGATTTAAATACTGGTTTTTAACAGGAAATATATTTGGAACTCTCCTGTTTATAGCTCTTCTCCTATCTGAAACGATATTATCTAAAATAAAATTAAATCATCTGTCTTCAATCGATGGAAGTACTATTTTCACATTTATTTTAATTTTAGGAGTTTTAGCAATTTACTGTGGAAGAATTGGGGCTTTGCTGATTAAAAGGTCTGAAAATAATCCTCTAATTCTAACTAAACACGAATTTGGACGGTAGATTGGATAGATAACAAATTTCATAATCCCAAATAGGAATAATTTAGATCATTTTTTAGATATTTCAAGCAGCTTATTTGTTGTTTTCCAGTTTCTAGTCGTTGCTGTGGTATTTAGCTTTTTCTCGAACACGTCATTCTTTAATTTTGTCCTTGCATATCCATTAGGGCAATGAAGGTATACTTCTTTACCTGCAATTTCAAATTTCTCATTTTCATCTTTATTTATATCCAAATTAGAGATAGTTTCTGAGTCTGGCATGTCTGATAAAAAGGTTACGTGCAGTTTATCAAGCTGGATGTTTGCGTCTTTAATAAAAGGGTTATTTTTGACAATGTTCTCTAGTTCTTCTTTTGTTCTAATGATCACATTCACTGAGAATCCAAAAGTTTGATCTATCTTTCCTTCAATATCTTCAGCAATCTTCAGGGTATCATCAGAATCATTCTCAAAAATAACATTACCGCTTTGAAGATAGGTTTTTATGTTTTTAAAATCAAGCGAGTCCAGTGTTTTCGTTAAATCAGCCATTTTTATTCTTTTATGTGGGCCAACGTTAATTCCGCGAATCAGAGCTATGTATTTCATACCTATATTCCCTTTTGACATTAAAAAAATTAATTCATTATTATCTCTCAATAAATCTTAATCTTCCATTTTTATTGAATACAATGCTCTTTTTCCAGTTGTCATCGGTTTCAGGATAATCTTCCCTGTAATGGGATCCTCTGCTTTCGCGCCGTAAATATGCAGCTTTTGCAACAAGTTCCGCTATTTCCAACATTGCAGTTACTTCAAGAGCATCCTGAAGGTCTTGATTATAGCCTAAACCACCCGGCACCCTCATATCCTCCAGCATTCCTTTAAGCTCAGCTATTCGCCTTAAAGCCATCATTAAATCTTCCTGATTCCTTATTATAGCTACATCTTTCCACATGACTTCTTGAAGCTCTTTTTTTACCTCAAAAGGATACACGTCACCATTTTTAATAAAACCTGAAATTCTAGCTTCTTCCGCATCTATAAAGACATCATTTGACAGTATTTCACCATCTAAAGCATTTTTTGCGGCACTTTCACCAGCTCTTTTTCCAAATACCTGAGTATCTGCAAGTGCATTTCCACCAAGCCTGTTTGCGCCGTGTACTCCACCAGCTGCCTCCCCTGCTGCAAATAAATTACCCACTGTGGTTTCACCGTTTTCATTTATCCTGACACCACCCATAAAGTGGTGTGCTGTTGGCGCAACCTCCATAGGTTCCTTTCTTATGTCCACGCCTACATCAAGGAACTGTGCAAGCATTGTTTCGAGTTTTTCCTCAATAACCTTTGCAGGGAGGTGTGTAACGTCGAGGTAAACCCCTCCTTTTTCGGTTCCTCTTCCTTCCCTTATTTCATTATATATGGCTCTTGCCACAACGTCTCGTGTTGCAAGTTCTTTTCGAGGGTCGTATTTTTCCATGAACCTCTCGCCTTCAGAATTTAAGAGGATTCCACCTTCTCCCCTTACTGCTTCAGTTACAAGAACCCCCTTTCTGGATTCGGGGTGTATCATTCCTGTTGGGTGGAACTGCACCTGTTCCATATCCAGCATATCTGCGCCGGCCAAGTATGCAATAAAATATCCATCTCCCGTTTTTTGTAACGTGTTTGAAGTGACTGGATATATCCATCCGGCCCCACCGCTTCCAAGAATTACAGATTTAGCTTTAAATATTAAAAATTTAGAGTCTTTAAGTGATAACCCACATGCCCCTAAAACGTTATTGCTAGATGCATCCATAATGAGAGCAGTAATCATTATCTCATCCATGGTTTTGACATCACGCTTGATTACCTCTTCCTTTAAGGCTACCATCATTTCATGGCCAGTTCTATCTCCCTGGAAACATGTACGTCTGTAACTCTGACCCCCAAATGGGCGCTGGTTAATTTGTCCCGATTCCTGCCTGTCAAAAAGAGCTCCAAAACTTTCAAGTTCAATTAACCTTTCTGGTGCTTCTTTCACCAGAATTTTTACCAGTTCAGGATCGTTTAGATACCCTCCACCTTTAAGCGTGTCTTCAAAATGAGCTTCAGGAGTATCAGCACAATCAACAGCTGCAAAAGCCGCGTTATATCCTCCTTCTGCAAGTGTTGTGCATCCTGATTTGAATGATAATCCTTTTGACACCATTATAACATCCAAATCATATTTGGACGCTTCTATTGCTGCTCTACAGCCTGCTCCTCCAGAGCCAATAATAAGAACGTCGCATTCGTAAATCTCTCTTTCCATAATAAAATTTAGGAGAGCATATTATTTAAATTTTGATAGCGAAAAATCAAGATTGTAAGTACAACTAAATATAAAAAGGATCAATGCAAAATTTCTATTATTAACATTGGTTTTAGAAAAATCAAATTTTAACCTGATAATCATTTAAAAATTACCTCAAAATAACACAGGGGGCATTTTTCTGGATAAAAAGAAATTAATAAAGCTTGCAAAGAAAGATTTTGAAAAAGCATGGACCATGACCTCACAAACATTAAACAAGCCCCATCATGATGATGAATACCCTAGAGTATACCTCAAACCAGGTAAAACTCATATGCTTTATGATACGCTTGCGCAGTTAAGGCAAGCTTACCTTAATTTAGGGTTCAATGAAGCTGTAAACCCTGTCTTTATTGAAGAAGAACATATCTACAAACAGTTTGGCCCTGAAGCTCCTGCTGTTTTAGATAGATGTTTCTATACTGCAGGACTTCCAAGACCAGATATAGGAATTGGAATGGACAAAATTGAAAAGATCGAAAATATGGGAGTAGATATTAACGATGCAAAAATAGACAACTTAAAAGAAGTGTTTAGGGGATATAAAAAGGGAGATGTAAGTGGAGACGACCTTGTTTTAGAAGTTTCACAGTCCCTTAATGTTGAAAATAATATGGGGCTCCGTATACTTGAAAAAATATTCCCCGAAATTCGTGAATTAACACCTATAGCCCATAAAACAACATTAAGGTCACATATGACCTCAGGATGGTTCATAACACTTCAAAATATCCACAATAAACAACAGTTACCTATAAAACTCTTCTCTATTGACAGATGTTTTAGAAGGGAACAGAGGGAAGATGCAAGTCACCTTACAACATATCATTCAGCTTCATGTGTTATTGTTGACGATGAAATATCTTTAGACATGGGAAAAGCAATATCTGAAAGTTTACTTGAATATTTCGGGTTTGAAAAGTTCAAATTCACCCCCGATGAGAAAAAATCTAAATATTATATCGCAGGTACTCAAACTGAAGTTTATGGATACCATCCCAAACTTAAAGAGTGGGTAGAGGTTGCTACATTTGGACTGTACTCGCCAATAGCACTTGCAAAATACGGTATTGAAAAAGACGTTTTAAATTTAGGAGTTGGTGTTGAAAGAATTGCGATGCTCCTTTACAACCAGACAGACGTTAGAAAAATGGTTTATCCTCAAACTTATGGAAAATGGAAGCTTTCAGATCGTGAACTTGCAACCATGCTCAGGATAAATTATTATCCTGCAACTGAGGAAGGAAGAAGTTTAATGGATGATATAGTCTCTGTATTTAAAGAACACGGCGATACACCATCTCCCTGCGAATTCACTGCATTTGAAGGTGAATTTTTAGGCAAAAATATTGAAGTCAAGGTTATAGAACCTGAAAAGGGTACAAAGCTTTTAGGGCCTGCAGCGTGGAACACAGTATACATAAATCAGGGAAATATAATTGGAGTCCCAGAAAATGATATTACAGATGAAAATGCTCTTAATGCCCTTGAAAATGGAATATCTACCGAAATAAGTTATATGGATGGAATATGTGCTGATGCTGCCTACAAAATTGAAGAAATGGTTGTAAGCGGCAGGGAAGAAGTTACAATAAGAGTACCTATATCCAGATCCGTTTCTGACATTAACCTGAGGCTTGAGAATGTTGCTTTAAATTACATAACAGGTGAAAATAAAGCTATAGATGTGAGAGGACCTGTATTTTGTACCATAACATGTAAAGTTAATGAATAATCCCCCATATTGTTTTAAATTGGAAATTATGAATAATTAACCCATTATGTGTTCATATAACTTCACTCAAAAACTTGCAGATATCCAGTACAACCTGTCAAAAAAAGTAATAGAACATGATGATTTTGAAAACCTTCAAAAAATTGCAGGAGTAGATGTATCCTTTGAAAAGGACAATTCTGCAGTTGCAGCTGCCGTTGTGATTAACCTGGAGGATCTTAAAGTTTTAGAGAAGAAAACCCTTGGAGTCGATCTCCTATTTCCTTATATATCCGGATTTTTAGGATTTAGAGAAACTGACGCCATGATTTCTGTTTTAAAAAAAATAAACAGCAGTTTCGATTGTTTAATGGTAAACGGACATGGAAAAATGCATCCTAGAGGTTTTGGCCTTGCCTCTCATGTGGGGCTTCTTATGGACTTGCCTTCAATTGGAGTTGCAAAAAGATTAATTAAAGGAAACTACAAATATAAGAGAGATAATTCACGCAAAATCATAGAATTTATGAATAAACCTGTTGGAGCGTGTGACAGGCAAAAATGTGTTAGCATTGGGCACAAAATATCTCTAAAGACTGCAGTCGATATTGTATCCAGGACATCCATATTTAAAATGCCAGAACCCGTAAGACAGGCCCATATTCTAGCTACAAATACCATGAAAGATAAAATTAATAATTAATTTTTAAATTTCTGTTTATAGATAGTTTAAACATTGTAAAATATCTAGAATTTGTGATCAATTAAAAACTATGCATATATTTAAGCAAAAGAACCACTAATAGCTTACAAAGTGATTTGAATGGACATTATAGGAACTGTAACATCAGGACAAGGAAAAGGGGCTTATTTCATGTCAAAAACATTTTATAAAAATCAATTTGAAAATCAGCTTAATTTCAGCCCATTTCCAGGTACTTTGAACATTAAAATAAATCCAAGAGAAATTGACAATATTCATGAAATTGACAAGGACAAACTTAAAGTTATAAAAGGTGAAGGGAATTTTGGAGATGTGCTCATCCTTAAAGCCACCTTAAATGATAAAATAGATGGAGCTATTGTATTTCCTAAAAAAACTACCCATGGAGAAAATATACTGGAATTTATAACTTCCCAAAACATTAAAGAAACACTGGGTATTAAAGACGGAGATTCTGTTAAAATCACCATTGAATATTAAATTTTGATCCATGCAAACCATTAAGTATTAAATGATGTATTCTATAACCAACACATCGACTTTTATGAAATTTATAAAATTTACAAATTGAAAAAAAAGGAGCTACAATTAAATGATAAAAGACGCGATTAAAGCATTTAAAGACGGAGAAATCGTTTTAATATTTGATAATGAAAACAGGGAAAGGGAAACTGATATGATCATTGCAGCAGAGCATATGACCCCTGAGCACATGCGAACCATCAGGAACGATGCAGGAGGTCTAGTTTGCGCTCCCATTTCATCAGAAGCTTCAGATAAACTCGGAATTCCATTTATGACAGACGTAATGGAAATTGCATCCGAAAAATTTCCTGTACTTGGCGAGTTATCACCAAATGACATACCTTACGATGAAAAATCGGCATTCTCCATTACAGTAAACCACAGAAAAACATTTACAGGCATAACAGACAACGATAGAGCTTGTACCATAAAAGAGCTTGCGCTTCTATGTAAAAATGAGGATTACAGTAATTTTGGAAAACATTTCAGAGCCCCAGGGCATGTTACATTACTTAGAGCTGCACAAGGGCATGTACTCAAGAGACAGGGTCATACAGAAATGAGTATAGCCCTTACAGAGATGGCAGGGACTACACCAGTGGCTGTTTGCTGTGAGATGATGGATAATTACAGCGGAGGTTCCATGACCACTGATGATGTTGCAAAATATGCTGATAAAGAAGGATTACTCTTTTTAAGTGGAGACGATCTCATCAAAGCATATCATAAATTTAAAAAATAAGTTAAATTAATTTTAAGGCTTATTGCCTTTAACCATTTATTTTAAAGAAATTAATCGAAGCCCTTAAGAACATCCTCATAAGATAAATATCCTGTAAATTGAGGAATTTTAGCCATTTCAAGAATCTCTTCAATATTTAAATGCTCTTCAACTGTTTTCATGGCATTTAAACAGAATTCTTCCAGCTTAATTTCCACTTCGGGAGTGTTGCCCCTATCTGTCATTTTTATCTTTGGGACTTCGCCTATAACGCTTACACCTGTCATTTTAGTTATGTAAGAAGAGGCTATATTTGAAATAGATTTATCATATACCCTGTTTAAAATTACTCCACTGGTTTTAATCCCAATTTTATCCATTACAGCTATATGGCCCACAATATCCACCGCCGCAGTTTCAATTCCACCTTTACCACAGGATGAAGTTATTATAACGGGTATATTAGCTGCCTTTGCAATTTCAGCCGATGAGAATGGAGTTTTTTCATTTAGCATTCCTGTAAATGCGCTCATAACACCTTCAATAAGGACAATATCATAATTTTGATTTCTAAGATTGGCAAGCACATTTTCTAAGTCCATCCATCCAAGCCCACCTATTTGAATGGATGAGAATTTCTCCATATTTTCTTTATTCATGTAAAGCGACGGTACTATGTCCCTTATATCTGGTCCGACCTTTAACACACAAGGCCTATAACCTCTTTTCCGTAAAACTCCCACAATACCAGTTGTTAGAAATGTTTTTCCTGAATCTGAACCAGTACCTACCATCATTATGGTCTTTGGGAGACCTGGGTTGTCATACAGCTGCTTGGACGGATTAATTGCAGTATTGGTATTGATATTTGTATCTATACCTATTTCAGTTTTAATTTTCCCCAAAAGTTCCTGATTTTTCTTTTTAATATCTAAAATATCCTCCTCTGTAACATCTATAAATTCAAGGATATTATTTACAAGAGTTTCATTTTCATCAAGGCATCCGTGGACCATTGTGCCGATAACGTTTCCTTCATCATTTTTAACTCCAGATAATATTTTTCGTGGGTTATCCTGATAATCGGTTCTCTTAACTGTGCTTAAAAAAAGAGGATCCGCATCTCCTTCAATTAATCCATATGTATGACAGTGAAAACCTGTAACTGTATCTCCAGCCATACCTCTGGTTAAAAATGAATCATCAAGGATTTCGGCCTCGACTCTATCGGTACCAATCATGGGGCTGAATGATACATCCAAAATCCCAAGCCCTTCTCTCTCAATAGGACATGGTGACCTTCTCCCTATATCTATCCTATTTGCAAGCAGCTGGAATCCAGAACACATCCCAAAAATGAACTTTCCATCATTACTCATTTTCCTGATTTCATCTTTGAGATCCTTTCCAACACTCTGTGATTCAATTATGCTCCCTCCAGGAATAATTAAACCATCCAGCACTTCACTGGCATTTTCACCATTTACCAGACCATTTTCTTTTACAATATGTGTTGGTAATCCGCCGAAGTTTTCAAAAAGTGGCAGAGCGCCCTTTATATACAGGAGACCTATTTTTTTCATCTTTTGCTATGTTTATATGATTTACTGATAAATGTTTGTATTGATTTTCATACCATTTTAAGAAGATTTTTGAATAATCATTTAGTTCATGTTTCTTTAATTTTATATTTTTAAATAACCCGAATTTAATTTAGGGTTGTGTTGAGCCTATAAAAGCCAAAATATACAACATTATAACTAGAAATATAATTATCCCGCCCAATATGATTGTTAGAAGTTCTCCATCTGTGAAACTATTTTTTACGGGTAAATTTGGCTGTTCTGCCCTCCAGTATTCATTTAAAGTTTCTTGAACTACTATAATTGGCCATATAAATAAAACACCTACAAACGGTACCCAAAACAAGCAAACGGATATTACAAAAAATACTAATACTAACAGTCCTGATGAATAGGTTTTACATCTATTTTCTTTTGCATAATTTTTAATATCATTGAATTGTTCATATAGCATGAAATAACCCACTATTGGGATAATAAGAAGTACTGTTCTCCCACCAGGACTTATATCAAGATTTTTATGGTTTTTTAAATGTTTCCAGTTTTTATAATACCAGTAAAAGATATATAATCCAAAAGAAAGTAAGAGAGCAGGTAATAATCTCCCAATGGGTTGAGCATTTGAATATTGAGGAATTTGATTCTCATATTGAGACATTGAATGTTTATTTAACCATTCTCCGCAGTGTTTACACTTTATGGCATCTGATTTAATTTTTTCACTACAAAATGGACATTTAGTGCTTATATCTTCTTTAACTATGGTCTCTTGTTTAACTCCTTCTAATTTTTGACCACATTCCATACAAAACAATGCATTATCAGGATTCTGAAATTTGCAATTTCCACAAAACCCCCGATCATCCTTTGTAATTAGCTCTGTTTTGGTTGTTTCTGTTTGTAAATCCTTTCCTATTTCAGATTCTTTTAAAATATCACCACATTCAATGCAAAATACTGCATCGTCTGGATTTTGAGATCCACATCGTTTACAAATCATTGTTTCATCACTTATTATGGTTAAATTGTTATCATTGCAAATAAGCCCATCAATAGTCTTCAAATTTCCACCACATTCACATAAATCTGTTTTATATTTCTTTTCATGAATTTTACCGCATTCCCCACATATTAACAATTTGTTACCAGTACCATTATCTAAACCCATATGAAGCCTCCTTTCATCTCTTTTTTATTAAAACCCCTAAAATTCCCCCTAATATCCCAAATAATCCAAAAATTAGAGGCCAGATTATAAAAAGAATACCATTTGCAATAATACCAATACAAATAAGGGCAAATAAAGTTCCCAGGAAACCATTTAAAACTCCATTTATGTATTTCTTTCCCCCAAAATAACTTGCTAAAATCCCCGAAATTATTGTGAGAATCATTAAAATTATCATAATTAGGATAAAATCGTAATCTGAAGGAGATACTGTATTTATTTTTTCCATATTTAGGCTTCCTGCCACCCAAGCCATCCAAAGTGCTGTTAAGATCAGGGCTCCAATAAAATAAAATGCATTCCCAATAACAATGCCTAATAAACTTATTCCTTTCCTTATACTCTTAGAAGTATTTTTTTCATGATATTTTCCTAAATCAGGTATATCTAAACTCTTGCCACATTCCTTACAGAACCTAGCATATTCTGGATTTTCAGTCCCACACTTTATACAAAACATTTACATCCCCTTTTTATCCATATAATCTTCTTTACCCCACATATCTAGATGCATAATTTATAGCCCATTATTTTTGTTTGATATTGTATTAGCAGTGTATAAATGCTTTCCTATCTTAAAAAACCGATATGAATCCCTGAGAAAATTTAGAATAATCTTTAATTATTATTTTTTTCCAATTTTTCCAGTTCTATAGCCCTTGTTTCAGGGAAGGTCCATATAAATATAGCAACGCTTAAAGCAAAAATAGATCCAAGGAATATACCGCTTCCGAGTCCATATTTTGCCCCAATAAATGCAATTAAAACTGGAGTTAAAAATTGTGTTCCTCTGGCTAGATTAAAGCTTGATCCCATTGCAGTACTCCTTAAACTAGTTGGAAACAATTCAGAAACTAAAGGGCCAAATCCACCATAAATACCGGTTCCTATACCTATAATAAACATAAAAATGAATATTAGCGGCGGATATGCTGCAATATCATTCCAAAAAACTGTTATCATTACCAGTCCAACTGTCATGGCTAGAGCAAATGATGAAAATGCTGGTCTTCGGCCAAATCTATCCGCAACAAATCCAAAAGATAAAAGCCCTAAAATTCCCCCAACCTGATTTACTATTATCCACATGGCGGAAGTAGATACAGAAAGGTTCTGTCCCTGCAGATAAGTTGGCAGCCATGAATACGTAAACCAGTAAGCAGAACTGCCCAGTATTGCAAGTAGTAATGCCATTAAAAAAGTATTACGGTAAGGCTTTAAAAATAATGAAATGAACTCATTGCTTTTAAGTTTCAATGACTTCACTGCATCTTTACCTGCATCTTTTTTATTTTTAAGCCACAGGTCAGATTCTGGGATTTTTCTTCTAATTACAATAACCAGCAGTGCAGGTACCACTGAAATAAGAAAAGCTTCCCTCCACCCAATTACAGGAGCAACTAATCCTCCAACAAGAGCAGCTAAAATTAATCCAACAGGATTTCCAGTTTGGAGAAATGCCCCAAATCTACCTCTAAGCTTGGCAGGAAATGTTTCATTAACATAAGTTTGTCCTGTAGCCCATTCACCACCAACTCCAAGCCCCGTAATGATTCTAAAAAGTATTAAAGTTTCTAAGCTTGTTGAAAACGCGCATAGAAATGCTCCAATGCTGTATATAATTATGGTTAATTGAAGCACTTTTTTTCGGCCGTATTTATCTGATAAAACTCCAAATATAACACCACCTGCAGCAGCGGCAAGAATAGACGCACTTAGGGCATATGAAAGCATCATATTTGATAAATGAAGCTCCTGGCCAATTGGAATTATTAGAAATGTGAAAAGAATTAAATCATAAAAATCAAAAACCCATCCAGCCCAGCTAAGTCCAAATATCTTATAATGAACTCTAGTAGGCTTTTCATATTGATTTAGAAGTAAATTACCCATATTTTTCCTCCAGATTTAACGAAAATTTGTCTGCATGTTCAATAAATCCAGATCTTGAATAGAAATCCACATGTCTATTCATCTTTTGGGCATAAATAGTTTCGTTATTTTAATCAAAAATAGCGCTAATTGAGAGAATACAACATTAAAATAAGCCTATAATTAAATAAAAATTAATGAAACTGTAAGTATTTACAGTCATCATTTTAAAAATTTATATTAATCTATTTTTTCAATTGCCGCCATGGCCTGAATGATTTTAACATCGTCCAGTGGTTTTCCCTGGATTTGAAGTCCAACTGGTATTCCATCGACTTCCCCAGCCTTCATACTTGCTGCCGGAATTCCTGCCAGGTTTGCTATAACAGTCAGGACATCGTAGGCATACATTTCCATTGGATCTAACGTTTCACCCAGTTTATGAGGGAGTTTTGGAACTGTTGGACCTGCTATGATATCTACACCATCAAGAAGCTGAGTTATTTCTCTTCTAATTAAAGATCTTGCCTGTAATGCCTTATTATAATATTTACCACTGTATTCTTTCTGGCTGATGTATGATCCTGTGTGAATTCTCCTTAAAACTTCTTCTCCACATACTTCTTCAATCCTGTAACCATATTTTCGGCCGTCATATTTTCTTGTTGCAGAGAAGAATTCAACATAGTTTATGAGGTAGTATGTAGGTAAGCACAAATCGATATAGTCGAAGCTTAATTCTACTACTTCGGCGCCTGCCTCTGTCATTTTATCGATCTTCTCTTCAATTATATCGACTATCTTATCATCCGAAACATCAAAGAACTCCTTTACTACACCCACCTTCATTCCTTTAAGGGCATCTTGTGATTTTTCAGTTATACCCTCAAAGTCAGGAGTCTCTTTTAAGCTTGTGCAGTCTCTTGGGTCATATCCTGCAATTGTATCAAGCATTAAAGCAATTCCACCGGCATCTTGGGCAAAAGGTCCAATTTGATCAAGACTCATTGCAAGATCAAGTAACCCTTGTCTTGAAACTACCCCATATGTTGGTTTAAATCCAGTGACTCCACAGTGAGATGCAGGATTTCTTATAGATCCACCTGTATCTGACCCTAAGGCCAAATCACACATTTCTGCTGCAACAGCTGCCGCGCTTCCCCCACTTGAACCTCCCGGAATTCTTCCAGGCGCAGAAGGATTTTCAGTAAATCCAAAACAGGATGTTTCAGTGGAACTTCCTGCTGCAAACTCGTCCATATTGGTTACACCAAGGATGATACCGTCCTGTTCTTTTATTCTATTTGTAACAGTAGCATTGTAGCTTCCAATGTAGTTTTCAAGTGTTTTAGAAGCTGCTGTGATTTTAAAATCTTCAATATTGATATTGCTTTTTATTCCGACAGTGAGCCCTGCAAGTTTTCCTACTTTTTTGCCTTTTTCAATCTTTGAATCGATTTTCTCTGCAGTCTGAATTGCTTCATCTTCTTTTATTTCTAAAAAAGCGTTTATATTATCGTTTTTCTTCTTTATTGTCTTTAAAAATCCTTCTAAGTTTTCTAAAGCTGTTATTTCATGATTTTTAATTGACTCTGATTTATTTAAGAGATTCATAGCCACACCTTACTAATTAATTGTGAAATTGAGTTATCTTAAACCAATGTAATTCAAATTTACAGTATATATTAACTATTAATGGCTAAGTATAAAAATTAAATCCTTATAAAAAATTTTCATGATTGGAAGATATTGCAGGAATTCCAGCTGTTCATTCCTAATTAATTAAGCCTATTAAAAATAGCTAAAAAAAAGAATTTAGATCGATGAAACCAAAGATGTACAGCATTGTAATTATTATCGGCTGGTGAACCAGATAAATAAGCAGGGAATGCTTTCCTAAAAAGCTTGACACTCTCACAGGTAAACTGCTGGACAAATCAGGCAGTTTAAATTGTCTTACATACCTTTCATAAAGGGTATTTCCAAGAAATATCCCGAGGGAAACTACTCCTAACCACGGCAGCAGGGGAAAATAATCCACTGTATAAAAATTATTTGGAGTAAATCCAAGCCATAAAAATTCGTAGAAATCAAATCTAAAACTCATTAAGAAAATTCCTGCTGCAATAAATGCAATTCCAAGAATCAGGTTAAGATATTTGCGTTTTATAACCACGTATTCCAAAATGATGGCTATTCCAATGAAATGAAGAATCCCAAATATGATGTACCCGTCTCCAATAAACAGCCATGTAGCTGCAGTAATCAAAAGTCCGTATGAAAATATTTTAAGTCCTCTTTTTAAATACTTGAAAAACAGGTCTTTTTCAGTTATATGCTTATTTAAAAGATTTGTCCTTGTATAGCTAAGGCTTAAAGACACTCCCACTAAAAAAATAAACATTGCAGCAGTTATACGTGCAAACCACCATAAAAACCCTGAACTTATGTTGAAGCTGTAAATTCCAAAGTAGTTAAGGTCAAATATGAAGTGAAATATTACCATCATTACTATTGCAAGTCCACGCAGGGAATCCACTTCCCAAAAACGCTGTTTTAGATTGGAATTCATTTAAATACCTTTTAAACATGAAAATGTAATTTTATGCCTTTAAATTAAAATTTGATTGAATATTGAGATGAACTAACTGATGTATCTACCCTTTAATCAAAACTCAGTTACATATTAACTTCATTTCAATTAATTTAAATTTAATTAAAAATAATCTAAGCTTATATAGTACTCCAATTTGTTAACCCATCGATTAAATCTGATAATTTGCCATTTTGTAATTTTAAATACCCCTCATATTTGTTAGAGCTTAAATAATGTCATTTAAACTTGCACAATCATGTAATTACCTGTTATGTATAAAAATTAATTAAATGAAAAACAAAAATAATAAGGGTAACTCTTTCATTACCACAAATTCTGAGATTTATTTAAGATATTTTAATTTCAAATTATCTATTAAATATGGTGGAGGACACTTATTGTGGCTAAAAAATCAAAATTCGGATGGTTAACGCTTATAATTGTAACTTTATCCGTTTTCACCATAGTTATAGATAAAACATTTTTGAATGTAGCTATTTATACACTAATACGAGATTTGAATACTAATATTCAAACTATTCAAGCAATAATTGCGATTTATTCCTTGATTATGGCTTCTTTAATGCTTTTTGGCGGGAAACTGCAGGATATTTTTGGAAGAAGAAAAACATTTCTTATGGGTGCTTCTATTTATGGAGCAGGTACTATAGTAGCGGCTTTAAGTATAAACAGCGCCATGCTTCTACTCGGCTGGTCCATACTTGAAGGAATAGGGGCTGCATTGATGATGCCCGCCACTACTTCAATAATTTCCGGCACTTACGAAGGAGAAAATAGGGCTTTTGCACTGGGAATAATAAGTTCTATGGCCTCAGGGGCAGGGACTATCGGGCCCATTATTGGAGGGTTTTTAACCACTTACTACAGCTGGCGTTACGCTTTTGGACTTGAACTGGTTATAATCATTGTAATACTTCTATTTTCAAAGGAGATAGGTGTGTTCCCCCCAGTTATGAAATGGAAAGACATGGATATTTTAGGGGCAATAAATTCATCGCTGGGAATATTTCTCCTGGTTGTGGGTGTTTTAATGCTTAACAGCCCTTCAAATTGGCATATTTTCCTATATTTTATTGGAATAGGAATGGCTCTCCTGATTTTATTTTATTTCACCCAGAAAAGACGCATTAAAGAAGATAAAGTACCTTTACTTGACATTACCCTATTTAAAAATAGATCTTTTACACTGGGAAATATAACAAGGTTGATAATGAATTTCACCATTGGAGGAGTAGTCTTTGTAATTCCTGTATTCTTGCAGGGAGTTATAGGTGCCAATCCTTTAGTAACCGGTTTAACGTTGATACCAATGAGTATTGGTATTTTTGTGATGTCATTTACTGCAGGTAAGGTTTCAACACGATTACAACCCAGATATATACTTTCCATTGGATTTTTAGCATCCCTAGCTGGAAGTATATACTTAAGTGCTATTTTCAGCCATTCTACAACAGTTTTACAAATACTTCCAGGTGTTCTCTTCCTTGGAATTGGGATGGGAATCGTATTCCCCCACTCAGCAAATATTATTTTCGCAGTTGCCAGGAGAGATCAACAGCCCGACGCTTCAGGAGTATTAAATACAGGAATAAATCTAGGTTCATCCCTCGGTACGGCCGTTCTAGGAGTAATATTAATCTTAGGGAGCTTTGGAACCTTAGCAGGAGGAACTGGATACTTTTTACCTGTTGATTACTCATATGGGCAAAATAACAGCTACGGATGGTTTGAAAAAACAGATGCATTAAATATGCCAAATGGAACTGGTTTAACTGGGGACAATCGAAAATCAGATGCCATGAAAAATTCATTTAATGTTGTGACGCTGCTGCTAATTGTTGGGCTCATATGTTCTTTGTTAATACCTAGAAGACCGGCTAAACATGAGGAGCATTGTGTTACTACGCATATTTGATTTTTTGTATTTAAAAAGCATATTTGAATTTTTATATCAATAAAATGAAGTGATTTAACTTATTTTATATGCAAAATATTTAATACTTTTTTTTATGTTGTAAATACATAAATAACGGTTAAAAACTAAATTTGGCTATATGACATATATAATGAACAAAATATAACTCTTTCTATTTGTCCATAATAGAAAATAATATTATTAATACAATAAAACCAATATTTACTTGCATGAAGGAGGATTAAAATGATTAAAAAAGCGATACCAATTTTAATTATAGGATTAATTTTAGGGATAATAACTATATCTGGATGCACCAGTTCTTCTGGTGGAAAAGAAGTTTTAGTAAAAGAAATAAATGTCGCTTCATTACCGAGTAACGGAGTATTTGGAGGGCATGATGCATTGGTAGATATACCTGATAATGCAACCCAGGTTCGTGTTGTATACTCATTAAAAGGTTCTAGTTCCTATGGTATGGGTTCTAATGGAAATATGGGTGTAACTTTCGAGAATGTTGCTGCTAATTCTGGGGAAGATCCAATGGCTAAGTCTGGGGATAATAAGTATATAGAAGCGGGTCCAGGCAAAACAGTTACTGGTACATTTAATAGTACTGACCACGGATCATTTTATTTATCCGGTAATTTCCCATCTGGAAAAATAAGTATTTACGCTACTATTCCAGAATAAATTTCTTTAATTTTTTCTCTTTTTATTTTTCAGGAAATTTTAAATATTACAGCCTTTTTAAAATGACTTTTCTATTTTAAGAGAAATTTCTAGTTCACAAAATAGGTCCTTTTATACACAAACCGCTAAATTTAATATATTATAACAACAAAGAAATACATACTAATAAAAGGTGTAACTATGCACGAGACAATACTTCTAAATCAAAGCCAGGTTAGCGAACTTATAACCATGAAAGAAATTATTCAGAATGTAGAAACAGCATATAAAGTTCACGCGGAGCGCAGAGTCCAGATGCCTCCTAAAGAATACATATATTATAAGAAATTCAATGGAGATTTAAGAATAATGCCTTGTTTTGTTCGAGGCTTGAATGAATCTGGAGTTAAAAATGTTAATGTGCATCCAGACAATCCAAGAAAACACGGCCTGCCAACAGTAATGGCTATGATTGAACTTGTAGACCCTAAAACTGGTTTTCCGGTCTCAGTAATGGATGGTACATGGATTACAAACATGAGAACTGGTGCTGCAGCAGGGGTTGCCACCAAATATCTGGCACGAGACAATGCCGAAGTCGTGGGGCTTGTTGGGGCAGGAGTTCAGGCAGCAACCGGACTTGAAGCTATAAATGAAGTGATGGACATTAAAGAAGTGCGGGTATCATGCAGGACCTGCGAAACAAGGGATATATTCGCACAAAGGGTTTCTGAAAAATATGGAATTAATGCCGTGGCCGTTGACACTATAAAAGAGGCCGTACAGGGCGCAGATGTCCTTTTAACTACCACACCATCACGAGACCCGGTCGTTAAATCAAAATGGGTAAGTCCCGGAACCCATATTAACGCAATGGGCGCTGATGCCCCTGGTAAGCAGGAATTAGACAGCCACATAATGCAGAAAGCTAAAATATTTATTGACTGCTGGGACCAGGCTAGTCACAGTGGTGAAATCAATATTCCTGTTCATGAAGGTCTGGTTAGACAGAGTGATATCAAGGGTAAAATTGGGGATGTTATAATAGGTGAAGTTCCAGGAAGAACTTCTGATGAAGAAATAACAATATTTGATTCCACAGGACTTGCTGTTCAGGACATAGTTACAGCCTGGAATGTGTATGAAAAGGCCCTGCAGAAAGGTGTCGGTCAAAAAATGAATTTTCTGGAGTAGTTATCCTACTCCCATTTTAAATTTTATTTAGGGATAAATTTATCTGCATTAAAAACAAAGTAAAGACTGGTGATGAGATGTTCCAACAGAAAATATATAGAAATGACGTACTTACCAAAATGGGGCATGTTTTCGAACGTTTTAGGTTTTTAATGAGGACACGGTCATTGGATCAGGACCAGATGAAAACCATTGACTATCATTTATCAGAGATAATGAAAGTTTTGAATGACTGTTAATTGATAGACTTAATACTATTGATTTAGTTGGCCAATAAGGCCTATAACCATATTTTTACCTGTTTTTGAGTTATTATCGTGATTTAATTGATTGAAACTGTTTTATTCGCATTAACCTCATTTGGAGTTGGATTATCCGGTGCATTAGTCCCTGGGCCCATGTTAACAGTTACAATTTCAGATTCTGTAAAAAAAGGGTTTATGGCAGGGCCCATGGTTACCTTAGGCCATATACTGACAGAAATAGCGATGATGATCATTATTCTGGCAGGTTTAGGCCAAATTATCGGCTCGCCAACTGCAGCTTTTATTATTGGAACATTTGGAGGCATAGTGCTTATTTTTATGGGGTACAACATCTTCAGATCAAATGATACTTTATCAAGTATCAAAACTGATGAAAATAGAATGCATGGATCTCTTCTTGGCGGCATTATAACAAGCCTTTCAAACCCTTATTTCTTTATATGGTGGGCTACAATTGGCCTCGCCTTCATGTTTAAAGGATTAGAGCTTGCAGGTATCTTTGGCCTCCTGGCATTTTCTATTGGCCACTGGTCCGCTGACCTTTCATGGTACAGCATTATATCGTTTTTTTCAAGTCGAGGATCAAAATTTATGAGTGATAAAACATATAAGGTAGCTATGCTAATATGTGGTTCATTTCTGGCCATACTTGGTGTTTATTTCATTATTTCACAAATGGGGGTATTTTAAAATAAATGGTAAATTTTCTATTTTTGACAAATTCCTGCCCTTTAAAGCTTATATCTAATTAATCATATTACAAATGTAATTATTTTCTTTTCTTATACCTGAAAATAAACTCTCCTTTTTCACTATCTTCGGTTACGGATTGTAAAACATATTTACCTTTTAAACCATTGTTCAGCAGATTTCGAATTGTTGATGGTTTCTCATCTTTTTCTTCAGGTTTAATTCTAATTTCCAACCATACCCTCTCCTTTCTTTATAGTTATATTGGATTTTATGCCTATTATAATTTTATAATAATTACATACCATTAGAATTTTTATAAAACCAGCAACTGCAAAATTAAGAAGAAGAGGGGAATAAGTCTATGATTTATTTTGGAATAGGAAAAATTTTTACTTATAGGGGGTTATAAACTTTAAACCGATTAAACCATAGCTTTTTATCAAATTAAAATATTCATTTTCATCCATTGCATAAACTGGAATAGTAGGATCGTAGATTTTTCCATGCCATTCGACGCTTTCATGGAATTGTTTACCATCTTTATACTGAATTTCAACTGTATTCACTCCTGTTGCCCCGTGTTTTACTAAATAATCGGCGAATTGTTCTGCTTTAGATTTACAATTATTTTCCTTAGTATTATATGGTGTAGCAGCAATTTTATTAAAGTAAGCACGGATCTGTTGATTGTCTATATCCAGTGCTTTAGCTTCAGCATTGCCAGGGATTACTGGAGCAAATGCTGCAGAACTTAATGAAAATATTGAAAGAAAAAACACACTAACTATTGAAGTAACTAATAGCCCTCTATATTTCCTTTTTTTCATTATACCCCCACCTACTATTCTATTTTTCTAAATAAAGAATTGTAATCACTTAAAAATATAATTATATTACAAATATGTGAATTTAGTCACACTATCGTCGTGAAATTAACCATTTTCTCACCATTTGTCTGTTACTACTGTCACATTTGAGCGTAAAATAAGTAAAAATTTTATTAATTATATATAATTTTGGAGGTTATTTCACGTGAAACATGGAAATACTTATTATTTTATGTGATTAATGTCACATTTAAGATAACAAGTAATATTATCAATTAAATTGGTAGTGATGATGCAATACCTTAAAATAAATCTTTAAGTGCATAAGCATATTTCAATCGTATATAAATCTTCAAATTTTTTAAGAATATACAGTAAAGAATAAATTTTCAAATACCATACTATGATAAAACTCAATTAGAAATCATGATAATAAATCACAGTAACAGTTGATAACATGAAAGCAATCGTATTCGATAATTCAGGAACGCTTATTGAAAGATATCGGGCGTTGAAAGACCTTCAAACAGGTGAAATATTTGATAATGTAAGTTCACTGGATATTGTAGATGATAAAACTACAAGGGCGCTTGTAGTTTTACAGACCGACCCTTCAAGGTGCATAATTAACGCTAAACCAGAACAGCACATATGCCAGTTCATTAAAAGAAACGATATCAGCATTGATATAAGTTATTCAACTGAGGCCATCAAAAAAGAAGAGTTGATTGAAGCCATTAAAGGCGATGAATCCAGGGTAAGCGACATTCAGGACACCATAAGGGCTGTGATGGCTAAAAAATATGATGTACAGATATGCAGCGGATCTGGATTTATAGTAGACCTGGACAAAGGAAAAATCGAATTTACAATTACCTCTGGAGGAAGAGTATTCCCTGAAGTGAAAGAAGTTGTTAAAGAACTGCAAAAACGAGGCATTGATATATTTGTAGCATCTGGAGACAGGAAAGGTTCTTTACGGGAACTTGCAAGGTATATAGGAATACCTGAGGAAAATGTTTTTGATACTGCAGATTCATGGAAAAAAATGGAAATTGTAAAGGGCCTTAAACGAAATTATAAGGTTATGATGGTTGGAAACAGTGTAAATGATGTCCTTGCCCTCAAAGAAGCAGATATTGGAGTTTTGACTACTCAACAAGATGAAGAAAATCCGCAGATGGTTTATGATGCTGCAGATGTTATTGTAGGGAATATAAAAGAGATTCTGGATATTGATTTTTAAGATTTATCACATTTATCGCAAACAAGATAAGACATCAAAGCACCATTAGTAATTACTAAATTGACTATCTAATTTCGGCATTGTTAAATCTTTATATAACCCTTCATTATAACATACTCTCATGTCAAAGAACTATTATATCATCATACCTATTTTAATAATCTTAATTCTAGCAGCTGCTTTTTTCTATAATAGTTCACCTGAAAAAGAAGGCCCTGTAATTCAAATAGCAGCAGTTGACGCTTTAACCGATGAAAATAGTTTATTCCAGGTATCTACAATTAACGCTTTATCCAATGGAAGTTTTGACGGGATTATGCCATTTAGAGAGCTGCAAAAACACGGTGATGTTGGATTAGGCACTGTCGATAGTCTTGATGGGGAAATGATAGAAGTAAACAACACGTTTTATCAGGTAAAATCAAATGGAAGTGTTTACGTCCTTGATAATTCTACAAAAACTCCTTTTGCGCTTGTAACCTTTTTTAAAGCTAACGAAACATTATTTGTAAATACAACTCTAAATAGCACACAGATGGAACAATATTTGAACGGTTCGATGCATTCCAAAAATATCTTCTATGCAATTGAGATTCATGGGACTTTTAAGCATATAAAAGCAAGAAGCGTGCCGAAACAAAGCAAACCTTATCCAGAACTCGCAGATGCAATTAAAAATCAGACAGTATTTGAATTTAATAATATAAGCGGTACAATGATAGGATTCTGGAGTCCAGAATCTGCAAATGGAATAGACCCTCCAGGATACCATTTCCACTTCATCAGCGACGATAAAAAATCAGGCGGACATGTACTTGATTACGAATCGCAAGATGTGACAGTTGGAATTGATCCTCTCTCTAAATTTAAGCTTGTATTGCCAGAAAATCAAGGATTTTTGACGTTTTGAAGAAATTTAGTCGAATTATTGTTGCATTTAATACATCATATCCCTATTAGTATTCAGTTCTATTTTATCACTGGCTTTACTATACCAGTATGCCACAGCTTAAGCCCTTATTATCTTTTTAACGAGTGGAATAGTTAAATACATCAGAGTACTGTATGCAGGAATTATAAAAGCCGCCCCAATTGCGATCAATGCCACAACCGGCAAGATCAAATTTGTTTTATTGAGTTCAATTATTCTTTCGCGACTTAATTTTTCATCGATAAAACCTTTCTTTGTTGAATAATACCATATTAATCCAGAAAATGTACCAATCAAAAGTAGATTAGCGTTGAAAAATAGATTAGCTGCTTGAGTTTCACCATATTCTCCCATGAGTGAAGTGGAAAATGGAACTAATGCTACAAAAAGTAACCAAATGACACTTATCCATAAAAATGTAATGTTAGCACGCTTAATTCTGTAAAACTGCTGGTGATTTATTCTCCAAAAGATTGCGAGGATAACAAAACTCAATGCATAAGTGAAGAGCTTGGGTATTAGATCAATTAAATAGCCTTCAATCGTAGCATTAGTTACAGAACCTGTTAACTGAGGAATACTGAGGTTTAAAACCAGTAAAGTCATTGCAATTGCAAATATTCCATCTACAAGGGTTTCAATACGGCTAGTTGTTTCCCATTCATCCTGATTTTTTATTATATTGTGTCTATTCATTGAAATCAGCTTATAATTCAATTTTACATGTAATGCATCTACTTTAAAGTTCTGTATCTTAATCAGGTTTAATATCCTATATAATTAATTCATCTAAATCTTGATCAACTCATAATCCCTGCTTCCAAGTCCAATTTCTTCCCCATATTTAAGCTGGACTGTTCCATCAATTTTTTCATAAACTCCTTTGAACTTATCCTCTCCGCTATCAAAATTATGGTGTAAAAGGGAGTTTTTAAATCCGCACTGCTCATTTATTAAATCAGCACTTGCAGCATCTATTGCAACTGGATCATACGATGCAAGAATTCCAATATCTGGAACTATGGGAGCATCACTCCATGGGACACAGTCACAATCAGGGGTAATGTTCATGAGGAAATTGATGTAACAGACTTTGTTCTGTTTATTTTTAACTGCCCCATATGCATATTCTGCCATTTTTTCAATGAATGCAGGTATATTTTCAAAATCAAGACCTATAACTGAATCAGGACATGCCTCAAGGCAGAAATTGCATCCAATACAACGATCATAATCTATAACTGATTTTTGATCGATTATAGACATTGCATCTTCAGGACATATAGATATACATTTACCGCAGGCCGTGCATGCACCTGTTACCACAGGCTTAGCGCATTCATGCTGTTCTATTTTGCCCAAAGCTGTTGCACAACCCATAGCCAGATTTTTTACCGCCCCGCCAAATCCGCTCATTCCATGGCCTTTAAAATGAGACATTACAACCATACTATTCGATCTTTCTATATCTCCTGCAATTTTTACGGATTTAAAGTGTTTCAAATTGACTTCAACATCTGTTCCATTATCGCCGAGAATTCCATCAGCAATTACAACAGGCGCTCCAGTAACTGCATAATCAAAGCCGTGTTCTATTGCTGTTTGGAGATGATCAACAGAATTATGGCGGGACCCCAAATAAAGTGTATTTGTATCCGTTAAAAACGGCTTTGCACCACTTTGTTTCACTTTATCGACGATCTGTCTTATAAAAACAGGATTTATATAAGAATCATTTCCCCTTTCTCCAAAATGGAGTTTAACTGCAGTTAGATCCTTTTCATTGATGATTTTATCAAACCCGCCGGCTTTAAAAATCTTTCTAATTTTATTAATCTTATTTTCCCTGCTGCTCCTTGATCTAAAATCTGAAAAATACACTTTACTTGCCATTACATCACCAGAAGTTTAATACGCACCTTAATTATCCTATTAACTAATATTTATCCTAAATCATTGTTTTAATTGTCTTTCATAAATCCGTTAGAGTATAATACTTCACGACTTTTGAGGATATTTTCATAATTATTTAACTCAATTATACCTTTATCAACACCATTAAGCAAACTTAAATCGAATGTTCCTTCTCCAAGCGCTAGATGCTGGTCTTTTTTACCATCGTTATCATTTAAATGATAATATGCAATTTTTTTAATCTTAAAAAATGATTCGGGATCATCAGATGTGTTTGCATGTCCAGTATCCACTGTAGCATAAGAACCACATTCCTTAATAAATAATTCATGTTCTTGAGCTTTGTTGCAGAAGTAAGCATATCTATCCGGCATATTTTCAATAGAAAACTTAACCCCCCTATCTCGCGAGTAATCCGCGGCTTTCTGAAGTGTTTCGATGGAATACATCATCCCCAAACCCCTTATTCTATCTTCAAGCCTGTGAATCATACCCGGATGTGTTGTAATAGCCTCTGCCCCAATCTCTACAGCAAAATCTACTGTTTCATTGAGTTGTTTTAGTGTTTCTTCCCTAATTCCCGGATTTAAACTTGCAGGATTAAGATCTATAGTTGGAGCATGCAAAAATACTGTGATGTCATATGAATTAAACACTTCAAATTCCTTTTTATCTGTTAATAACATGTTTCTCGGCCAGTAGGGGCCTTCGCATAACATTTCCATTAACTGGAAGCCATCATTTACAGCTGTTTCTAAAAAATGTTCCAATGAAGACATAAAAAGTGCAAGTGTTGAAAATCCTATTTTCATAATGTTACTTCCTGCTATTTATCAAAGATTCTGAATCCAATTCATGATATCAGTTTCACCAATGTCATAATTAAATATTTTATATCAATTTTCGATATAATCCAAATATTTATATATAAAATAGATATATCAAAATAATACGTATCGAAATTTGATATATCATAAAACAAAATACAGGAGGTAAAACGGATGGATGATGATAAAGCACCGCCTGCGAATAATTCAGATGAATCTAGCCCAATGGATTTAGATGAAGAAAAAAAGATTGAATGTATAAAAAAACGTCGAAAAGTCTTCAATAGTATGTCTAAATACGAAAAAAAACTTATGAAAGGTTTAATGAGAGGTTTTGCTAACACCATGATTCTGTGGCTTATCAGCAAAAAAAGACAGCATGGATATGAAATAATGACTAAACTTCATGAGTCTACCTCCCCTTATGATGAAAAAATGCCCAGTGCCAGTAAGATATATCCAGTACTGCATGATCTGGAGAAAAATAACCTGATAAAAGGATCATGGGAGCATCATGGAAAACGAAAGGTAAAGTACTATGAAATAACCGCAGAAGGAGAAGAAGCTCTTTCAAGATTCAAAGAACTTGCTAAATTTGCTAAAAAAAATAAATCAAGTCTTTGGCTGGAATTCTTTAAGGATATGATAGATGTTGAAGATGATAATGAATAAAAGGAGTTAAACTTATGAAATATGCTATAGAAACATTTGACCTTACAAAAAGGTATGGTGATTTTTTAGCCGTTGATGCATTGAATATGCAGATTAAAGATAAGAGCATATTTGGATTTTTAGGTCCAAACGGTGCTGGAAAGACTACCACAATTAAAATGCTTACTTGTTTAATTTTTCCAACTTCTGGAACTGCCAGCGTCTCAGGATACGACGTTCTAAAAAATCCCAATGAGGTTAGGCAAAAAATAGGAATGGTTCCTCAGCTTGTAAGTCTTTATGGAGACCTTACAGTCAGGGAAAATATAGAACTCTGTGCTGATTTTTATGGGCTTCCAGAGGATCTGAAAGAAAGCAGAGCTGATGAACTAATGGAAATGGTAGACATAAAGTATGCTGAAAATAAACTTGTAAAACAGCTTTCTGGAGGTATGAAACAAAAAGCTTCAGTAGTAGCAAGTTTGATACACCAGCCAGAGATACTTTTCCTTGATGAACCTACAATAGGTTTAGATCCTACAACTAAAAGAGTATTATGGGATTTAGTGGAAGAGTTAAACTCTGAAGGACGCACCATAATTCTATGTTCTCACGATATGTATGAGGTAGAGTTGCTCTGTGACGATGTAGGAATAGTAAACCAAGGGCAATTAGCTGCATTTGATACCCCTCAAGGGCTCAAAGATACCATGATTCATGAAATTAAAGGTGAAAAAACACCGCAGGATTCAAAGGTCTCTGAAGTTATCGAAAAAATCCTTAAAGAAACTGATCCTGATGATAAAAAAGCCGTCGAATATATAAAAGACAGTATGGGTACTACTGACATTGATTTAAGAGAATTAAGTGTTATGATAAGTAATAAAGATGAAAAAATGCTGAATCATCTTAAAAGTTTACCGATTATCCATGATATAGAAGAACACGTTTCTGGAAGAATTACCATGGATATAGAAGATTCAGATGAAGCAGTTACCCAGGTTATAGCAGATATAATCGAGAGTGGAGGAAACATTACTTCCATAGCTACTAAAGACCCATCATTAGAAGATGTTTTCATGAGGGTTACCAGTAAAAAGAAACAAGAAGGTGTAGAAGATGGTGGAAACTAAAAAAATCTGGTGGATGTTTAAAAAAGACCTGCTTGTCCTATGGAGACATCCTCCCCGGTTAATTTCAATACTTTTATTCCCCATAATCATGATAACCCTTTTCGGGTACGGTATGGGTGGAACATTAGAGAATATTCCAGTAGTTGTAGTTGAACAAAGTCACGGCCAGGTAACAGACGCTACCCTCACTGCAATTAAGGGAATGAGTTTGTATGACGTTAAAGATATAATAACGGATCCCGATAAGGGAAAACAAATGGTTCAAAGTGGCCAGGTAAAAGCAGCCATAATTTTGCCCACCAATTATGATAATTTGAATGATCCGCAGCCGAAGAATGTGGTGATCGATGTTGATTCATCGGATCAAATGGCGGCAAGCGCTGTTATTCCAGCTACAACAGCTTTATTTAACCAGGTATCAAATCAGGTGGGCCTACAAAAGCTTAATGCTATGAATCTAACACCTGCAAGTACACAATCAGTACAGGTTCAATCAAACCAGGTTGCTGCTGCTCCACAGAGCATTAATTTCCAAAGTATAATGGACTCCATTAATCTACAGATAAATAAAATGTACGGAGATGTCAAGTACCTAGACTTCCTGGTACCTGCTGTAATTGGTATGACCGTCCTGTTTGGTTGTATGTTTGGAATGGGAGAATCTTTAGCAGGTGAAAGAGAAAGAGGAGAGCTTGCAAGGCTATTTATGACACCGACAAACGTTGCAACCGTTGTAGGTGGTAAAATAATCTCCAAATTAACCATAGAAGTTGTAAGAGCTATAATACTTATTATAGCGGCTATAGTCCTATTTGGAATTGTAATAAAAGGAAGTATGCTACTTACAATGCTAGTTCTAATACTTGGAGCATTGTGCTTTGTAGGTTTTGGAATAATGATATCTGCAAGGGTTTCTACACAGGAAGATTACATGCAGATGGTAATGCCAATTACAATGCCTATGATGTTCGTATCAGGAGTATTCTACCCAATTGAAACAATGCCATGGATATTCCAGAAACTAGCTTACTTCTTCCCATTAACTTACGTTAACGATGCACTAAGGGCAGTAATGTTAAAAGGAGTAGGTATAGGAGCTATATGGGTAGATATAGCAGTGCTATTAGGATTTACAGCACTGTTCTTCGCATTAGGAGTTACAAGATTTAACAGAGACATATAATGATTAGGTGATTAAAATGTTCGAAAAAAAGAAAATATTCATTGGGTTTGTTGTAATGTGTCTTTTAGCAGGCCCAATCTCAATAACATCTGCAGTTTCGGCAGCAGACTGGCCAATGTTCCAGAATGATCTGTCCCATACAGGTTATTTAGAGGAAACATCAGACTTCACTCCAGAAACATGGCTCTTTAAAACTGCAGGATCCATATTATCCGCCCCTTCAATTTCAGAGAAAATACTTTACTTTGGTTCAACCGATGGAAAATTTTATGCCATAAATCTGGATGATGGTACAAAAGTTTGGGACTACAGTACAGAGGGAAATATAACAGCTTCCTCAGTTGTAAGTGGAGATAATGTATACTTCGGTTCAATGGACAGTTATCTCTATGCACTGAATAAGAAAAATGGAGATTCCGTATGGAAATACAGGACAGGGAATTCTATTGAATCATCTCCTGCAATTTACAATGGGACTCTATATTTTGGATCAGATGATCAGCGTTTATACGCCGTAAATGCTAGTAACGGTGCAACTAAATGGCAATTCCAAACTGGAAATGCTGTAAAAACATCCCCCTCATTTTACAATGGAACTGTATACTTTGGATCAGATGATGGAAAGGTATACGCAGTAAATGAGAATGGTTCAAAGTTATGGGAATATAACACTGGAAATGCAGTAAGATCTTCTCCTGCCATATACAACTCCACATTATTTGTAGGGACTGATAATGGTAACTTCTATGCGCTTAACACCAAAGATGGAGCAGTAAAATGGTCATACAACTTTAATGACTCCGTAAGATCATCAGCACTCCTTGATCCAAACGACAACAGCCTTTTTGTAGGAGCAAACAACGGAAATATAACATGCCTTGATATGAGAGACGGTCAGCTCAAATGGTCTGTAAGCACTGGTAATGTTAAATCAACTCCTGCACTTATGGGAGACGATATTGTAGTTGGTTCAGAGAGTGGAACAGTCTACGTACTGAATAAATTCAGCGGTAAAGAAGATTGGAGTTATTCACCAGGTTATTACCTATTTAATTCGCCGTTCAGCACCCCTATCGTATATGGAGATGATATAATTGTAGGTGCTGGCGATGGATCCGTTTATGCCCTCGACTTTGCCAAAAAGACAGGCCCAACTTCAGTCTACCTGTATTACGTTAGTGCAATCGTAATTGTAATACTGGCCTTACTTATAGGATTTAGAGCTGTTAGAGGACGCAGAAATAAAAAAGAATAAAAATAATTGATGGAATTTAAAATTCCATCTTTTCATTATTCTAAAAAAATGTAAAATTCTACAATTCCAATTATGCTTGCTGGTGGGCGGGACAAGCTTCCATTAATTTTGAACTGAGAGAATCATTCACATACCGCCTCCTTTTGTTGAAAAATTGATTCTCAGGGTGCAAGTATATTTGGAAAAATTTATTTTTTAAAAATAATAATTAACTTTAAAACAAGCTTTTAATTAAATGAAAATACTTAAAATTAAAACCCTCAAAAAAATTTGTTTTTTGGGTTCATAAAATTCTATGAATTTTAGAAAATGCTAAGCATTTTCTAACTCCCAAAAATCGAAACTTTCGATTTTTGAGGATTTTCCTCAACCTCAAAAATTTAAAAAAAATTTTTTGGCGCCGAAAATCATAGATTTTCGAGCGAAGGAAACCTTATGGTTTCAATTTGGAGCTAACACAAATTTTATTTAGTAAGCTGAATTTCAATAGCTGAAACGTTTGTCGCTGCGCCTTCGTTGCTCATGATTTCTTCTGTGCATATATCTATAGTTCCGAGTTCTACGTCCGATATGAACCTATTCCTTACTATTTCAGCAACGTCAACCGCCCTACTTATGGCTCTTCCACGTGCTTTTAAAATAACTTCTGAAGTTCCGCCGTTCATCTGAGTCACGACAGCTAAAACATAGTTCATTACGGGTTTATTTCCAATGTATACAACATTTTCCTCTGACATCACTTTACCTCCAAAGAATAACCATGTTAATTGGTCTTATAATATTAGTATAATCGCCTAATTAATATATATAGTTTATGTTTTGCATACTTATCTTTAAAATCTCCCGTTATAAAAATAAAAGAATTATAGTTAACTAATATAGTTAATACTCATTAATACTAAATTTTTCAGATGAAAAAAAGATTTAAATTAAGAATAATGCCAAACTAACTAATTTCATGGAAATTAATGTTATTAAATGTGTATTACTAACTCCGGATTATTTTCATTGAACTCATTTAATTTCTCAATTAAGTACAGAAATTATTTTAAACCAACTTTAACGTTATAAAAATTAGTTATATCCACTATATATTCTTAACCTCTTTTTATATTCAATTTTCAGTTTTAAAAAGATTACTGCGTTTATACAGATCAAAGTAAATTCATTCTGTACTTCTAAAAACCAGAACTAAACCATTTATATTTCCTGATTCATCCTTAATTGGCGTAACACTACCTTCAACAGGTATTTTAACCCCATTTTTAGAGGTTATGATAGCTTTATCAAATAAACCGGCTGAAACGTTTCCAGAAACTTTGTTGAACTTTGGAGGTTCTTTATTTAAAATATTGAATATTTCATCAAGGTCTTCTCCTACTGCTTCTTCCTGTATCCAGCCAGTAGTATCTTCAGCAATTGGATTCATGAATTTAATCTGACCCTTAGAATCTGTAGCAATTACAGCATCATTCACACTTTTGAGTACTGCTGCAAGCCACTGCTCATAATCTCTAAGTTCTTTTTCAATCTTATGATTGTAAAGAGTTATTTCAATTGTGGTATGTAATTCACTCTCTTCAAAAGGTTTTCTAAGGAACCCAAATTGTTTTTTAAGGAGATAACCCGATGGCTCTGTAACTTTAGCCCTTTGCACAATGCTGGCATTGGAATATGCAGTTAAATAAATTACAGGTATACCATAACGTTCTCTGATTTGTCCTGCAGCTTCTATACCGTCCATCTTACCTTCAAGCTGGATATCCATAAGAACAAGATCCGGCTGAAGCTCCCCTGCTTTCAAAACTGCATCTTCACCAGATGAAACTAAAGCGGGGACTACATAACCCGCGCTTTCCAGTGCGCTTTTTATGTCTTCTGCTGTGATTCTCTCATCTTCAACAACCAGAATCGTGAACGCCATATCATCCCTCTTTAGGTTCAGATATAATTTATGTGATATTACGAAAAATTAATGTCATTCCATCTATATTGCCTTTAGAATCCTTAATATGATTTAAATTTGCACTAACTGGAACGATTGTTCCCCTTTTATCATTCAACATAACTCGATCCAGGGAATATTCATTAACATTGAATTCAATTTCACCTACAAAATCGAATTCCGCATTTTGAATTTTAAAAACTTCAATTAAATCTCTATTAACGGCCTCTTCCTGCACCCAGCCAGTAAGGTCCTCAGCAATATTATTCATAAATCTGATCTTTCCATTTTCATCTGTAGCTATGAAAGCTTCATTTATACTTTCCAGCATCGTTGAGATCCATCGATCATGATTTTTTTCCATTTCATGCCTGTAAAGGGTTAATTCAATGATAGTGTGCAATTCACTCTCTTTAAATGGCTTATGAACAAATCCAGAGGGTTCTTTAAGAACATAACCCGATGGCTCTGTCATTTTTGCCCGCTTTACAGTACCTTCATCTGAATAGGCAGTTAAATATATCACAGGTATATCAAAATCTTTTTTAATTTGTCCTGCAGCTTCTATACCGTCCATCTTACCTTCAAGCTGGATATCCATAAGAATAAGATCCGGCTGAAGCTCCCCTGCTTTCAAAACTGCTTCCTCGCCAGAATGAACCACTGCAGGTACTTCGTATCCTAAACTTTTAAGGCCATCCTTTATGTCTTCTGCTGTAATCCTTTCATCTTCAACAACCAGAATCCTCGCTTTACTCATTGACATCCCCGTGCTATTACATATTTATGAATTAGTTCATCATTTGTACATACGCATATTAATACTTTCATTAATGCATTTTTAGATTAATAATACAGTTTTAACTTATTGTACTATCCAAGTTAGCTCAGTACTACCTTAAAATCAGTATTACTAACCATTTAAAAATAAAATTAGATATTTAAAACAGTGCTAGTTCCAATTTAAGCTGTATATAAGCTTAAAATTCTTAAAACGTCGGCAGCACTGTTTTAAATTACTGAAATCTCTAATTACCTTAAAATCAGTATTTTATTTATTGCATCTAAAACTGATTCTACACTAGCCATAACGATATCTTCAGTTGTAGATCGCCCAGTTGCCTTATTACCTTCCTTATCACCCATTATAACAAAAACCTCGGCAAGAGCATTGGTTCCCCCAGTTATAGCTTCTATATTATATTCTTGAAGTTCTATATCAGCAGTTTCACCTACAACGCTTTGTATAGCGTTAATAGCTGCATCTACTGGACCTACACCTGTTTTTGCGGCTGTTTTAGTTTCTCCATCAATGCTGAGTTTTACAGTGGCTGTAGGCATAACACTATTTCCTGTCATTACTGAGAACCCTTCAAGTTTTACTATTTCTTCTTTTGCCTTTCCAAGGAGAGTTTCAGCTATAGCCCTTAAATCAGCGTCTGTAACACATTTCCCTTTATCACCAAGAGCTTTAACCTGATTATACAATTTTTTGAACTGGTCATCATTAAGCTCTATTCCGTATTCATCAAGTTTTGCCTTTATGGCGTTAGCACCAGTATGTTTCCCCAAAACAATTCTTCGAGTATGTCCAACCATTTCAGGAGTTATGGGCTCATATGTTTCTGCTTTTGCAAGTACACCGTGCACATGTATTCCTGCTTCGTGTGCAAATGCATTTTCGCCCACAATAGCTTTATTTGGAGGCATTTTAACCCCTGTAATCCTTGAAACAAACTCTGAAAGGTTTACAAGAAGTTCTGTTTTAAGATCCATTTTTAAGTCGTATCGTGTGATAAGTGACATTATAACCTCTTCTAGAGATGCATTTCCAGCTCGCTCACCTAATCCGTTTACAGTTGCATGAACCTGCTTAGCTCCTACTTCTACAGAAACAAGTGAGTTTGCAACTGCAAGTCCAAAGTCATTATGGCAGTGCACGCTTATTGGGACATTTAATTCCGTTTTAAGTTCTTTTATGAGCCATTTCATGGAAGTTGGAACCATTACACCTACAGTATCCGGAACATTGATATAATCTACCCCTGCACCCTCAACTGCCCTGTAAATTTCTTTTAAATAATCTAATTCAGTCCTAGTAGCATCTTCTGCTGAAAATTCTGCTACAATACCATGATCTTTTATGTACTCCACAGCATTCACCGACTTGCTTAAAATTTCTTCTTTGCTCATTTTAAGCTTATATTCCCTGTGAAGCGGAGATGTACCAACAAATGTGTGTATGTAATCTACGTCAGCGTCGATTGCTGCATCCAGATCACTTTTTAAAACCCTTGCCAAACCACAAACTTGGGCATTTAAGCCCAGACTTAGAATTTCACGAGCTGCTTCCTTTTCCCCACTAGAAGAAGCAGGAAATCCAGCTTCTATTACATTAACACCAAGTTCATCGAGTCTTTTTGCAATTCGTATCTTTTCATCTACGGTTATTGCAACTCCTGGTGTCTGTTCGCCGTCTCTTAGCGTCGTATCAAATATTCTTACCGTTTCCGGCAGGTTCATCTCGTTTTTTACTTTTTCTATATACATAAAAAAACCTCGTGTATTTGGTTTGGCAATTTTTTCAATATTAAGCAAGGTTTCTTAAATTCAAAAAATTTGCATACATTATAAATTATTTAGATACATCCATAAAAATATTGGGATGAAATAAGCAGTTAATATAAAAGTTAAACTATGTTCCATACTCAAATTTTTAAGGCATTATCAATTCCTAAAATCAATATAGCCAGTTTTTAACATATTTAAATGGAAATCATACATGATCGTATTTGTCAGAATGAGTTAAATATTAACTAAAAGCCCCAGTTATTTCTCCATGAAATGTTAGGATCATCCTTCCTGTTTTTAAACGAATAAATAAAGATAATGACTATCAATGCAAAAAGACCCGTGGAGAAGTAAAAATCTGGATTAAACATTTGAATACCATTTTTAAGGACGTACTTGGCCCATATTAACCCACCAAGAATTATAATACCTGAAAATGCCAGGAAGAATATTTTATTCATGTATCGTTGCCGGGTGGAAATTCCCAAAATAATCATAGCAAGCCCAAAAGGAATGTAAAATTGTTGATAATCATGGTATCCTAATAATCCTAATATTACCCACATAGCACCTAAAAGTATGGGAACAGTTCCTGAAGGATATTTTTTTTCCACATTTTCCATATCTTTTATATAAACCGCCTGTCCAATACCCCTAATTCCTCGAAACAAAGTAAAAATCCCTTTTTCATAACGGACTCCAATTACTGCATTAGCCCCTAAATTGGAAGCTCTTTCTTTTAGTTTTTCATTAACATCATCCATAGCCTCAGTTTCTGACCCCAATGCCTTATCTGAACGTACTGTTATGCGTCTAAACGTTTTGAAAGGATTTTTAATATTATAATGATAAAGTTTTATCTCTTCTGGTGAAGTAAAAGGAATAGATTCTTCAAAAGTCCTGATTCTACTTTGTTTAACCGGAGCCTTTAAAACTTTATCTTCGATATTTTTGTCTTTCTTAAGATTATCCGTTTTATCGAGCATTTCCTTATTAACTCTATAATCACTTTTATTCTCTTTATCAGGTGATTTCGAATTAGATCTTCTTATTATAAGGGCCAATATACCACTACTAATAACTACTAATATACACGTCAGAACCCATTCTAGCCATCCAACACCATCTACCTGTATAAAATAGCCAAAAATCAATCCAATAATAATAGATTCAATTATAACATTTAAATAAGTTTTATTCCTGTAATAATGATAAATGAAACCTATTCCAAAATATAAAGAGCCCAGAAAAATTAGAAATACCAATAATAAAACCAATGAATCTAAAAATATTTCAATCACCTATAATTTCTAATAACTTTTTTACAAACATTCTCTGGAATTATAATATTAAATAAAGGTTTGAGCATTTAAATTTTGTGAATGAAATAAAAAAATTGATTATCTTATAATCAATAACATGCCATTTGGCGCTGGTTCAAAAATTTATTATGTCCCCATAATCAAACTCAAGAAATCCCTGAGACCCGGAGCAAGTCCTAAAATGAATATTGCCAGTTTTAGCATATTTTTAATCGTATTATCTTCTACATATTCATCTATGACATAAAGCGCTGCCAAAATTACCGCTATTTTTAAAGGAAACATAACAGCTGCGGTACCTGCAGCGTTCATAAGTGCATTTGGAAGTACGTGCTGTTCACCGTAGCCGAAAAAATCAATTGCAATAAATGTAGAAGCTGCATCGAATAGGTGGGCTGAAAGAACACCTAAATTAAATTTATCTTTTAAAAGGCTCCACTTAGTCCCTATAAGTGCGAATATTGAAGTTACAACAGCCCAAACTCCAAGAACGCCGAAAAATGCGGCCCAGTTTATGTGATTTATGTTTAAAATGTTTGGAATGCATATGATAACTCCTACAATAAGCATCAGGTATCTATAATCAAAATTAGTTTTTTTTTCCACATAAACAGATACCAGCAACGTGGCGATGGTAATAAGGCCTGTTAAAACATAAATTCCAGGAGTAACAAGCCATAGACTGAGAGGATAAATCCCATTATCCACAAGCGCCCTTGCACTTGACCCAAAGAATATAAAAGGGATTACAGGAATCAGAAGATCCTTTGGATCTTTTTTAAGGTATTTAAACATTTTTATGATTAATATAACTATAATTCCAAGTATAATCCCAAAAACTACTGTATTTAAGATTGTATATCCCGGGTGAAGGTACAGAAAATTTTCCTGTATAAATTGAGAAATATCTGAAAGCATAGAATTAATAGAAATTTAGATGATTTAAATTTTGTTATAATGTAAAAGAAAAATTAAGTTAAATTAAAGGAGTTATTTAGAATATTTAGCTCCAATTTATTTTGAAGTTAAGATATCACATCAACAGGGATTTTAGCTCCCCTTACTACCCTATCAGCGGTGCTTCCAAGCAAGAATTTTTCTATACCATGTTTACCCGATTTTCCAATTATTATCTGGTCTACACCTTCTTCTTCTGCAGTTTTAAGTATAACATCAGCTGGATTGCCCTCTCTAATCATAGTAGTTAAATTAACATTTTTGCACTCACCTGCACACTGAACGTCCTCTATTCTTTTTTCAAATTTTTCAACAGCTTCTTTTCCTTCATTTTTTAGCTGTTGATTAAGCTGTTCCCTTAGATCCTGCTGTGGTAATGCGTCCAGATAAGAAGCATCGATCACGTACAAAACAATGATATCTGCACCGTTTAAATCTGCCATTGATAAAGCAGCTTCACCTGCTTTTTCTGCCTGTTCGGAATTATCTGTAGCTAACAATATTTTTGTGGTCATGAATTTACCCTCCAAAAATCTTGATTTTTGAGGTTCGAAAAACCGCAGGTTTTTCTCAACTCCAAGACTAGAATATCTTACTTTATTAATTATGTACAAAAAGAGATAAATAATATACTATGGAAATTCTCATTCAGCCAGTTGGAAAAGTAGAAACTTATATAAAGGGCGCTAAGTTTTGCAATGACTGTTTAAATCGACTAAAAATAGTTTAATTTTATTTATATAAAAAATAAAGCTGAATTAAATACTATTTCAGCTTAAAAATATATTCTGGTCAAAATACTCGGCTATATTAATCTAATCAATTCAGCTGTTCAAGGCACTTACTTTTGATTTTTTCGAATTCTTCTTCAGATATTGCGCCCATATCCAGCAACTCTTTGGCTTTTTTAATTTCATCTAGAACGCTGGTTTTTGCATCTGATTTATCACCATTTATTTCTTCCTCAGATGTATTTTCTGATAATATTTCTGGATTATCATCAGTCGAAGCCCCATTTTTAATATCTATCTGCACTTCCTCTTCAATTTCTTCTATATCCTGTGATTTCTCTTCTATAACTTCACTTGGGGTCTTTTTCAAGCTATTTCCGCATTTAATGCAAAATTTAGATTCTAACTTATTTTCAGATTGACATTCAGGACAGATAACAGAATCAGATACAGCTTCATTTTTTACAGGCTCATTTACACTGGTTTTAAGTAATTCTTTACCGCAACTAATGCAAAATTTAGAAACCTGATTGTTCTCAAAGTTACATTCAGGACAGATGACAGGATCATGCCCCGTTTTGTTCTCTTCAGGTTTATTTGTAACGGTTTCTAAGCTATTTCCACAGCCGATGCAGAATTTGGAACCGGGCTTATTCTCAGACCCGCAATCATGGCATATGATAAAATTAGACTTAACCTCATTTATTTTAGGTGTGCTGTTTATATTTAACTCGCTTCCACAGCCAATGCAAAATTTTGCATTCTCCAGATTTGCAGTTCGACATTTTGGACAAACATTCTCACGCCCTTTTTTAAATTCTTCATCTGGATTTAAGCCCCTTCTTTTCAATTCAAGTCTTCTACTTATTTCTTCGCTTGAAACCATGATTTCCCCTCTCAATTTTCTACGAAATATATTGCTGAATGTTTAATGATTACTTATAACATGTTATACTGGTTATATTGCATATATCCGCCAATTTTAAATTGAATATGGTATAATATAACAATAAACTTCAGTTCTATGTTAATCTGTCCATATTTTATTATTTACTATTATATAAAGATCGAAGAACTTATAAATTGATATTTAACACTAAAAATAGCCTGATTAATATAAAATACCGTGTTTGTTATTAAATATTTAAAAATCAAACATGAATTGATAAGATTCAATAAAATTAAAAAATATTGGAAATATTAAATTTTTCTGCAGTGGTTTTAAAAAAAGATGTCATACCCTTTTAATCTTCTTATTGATAACTTCCTTTATTATTAAAGGAAGGGGAGTTCTATCTCCAAATACATTGGTTTTTCCAGATAAAATCCCATCAATTATACTATCAACTGAAAAATCGGCATCTAACTCTGTTACACAGCTTCCTATTGCCCCTAAAAAGTGTGCATCGCTTGCTCCAATTTGGGGTATTCCCCTTTCCTCGGCAAGGTTTTTGGCCCGCCAGTTTGAATAGCCGAATATATATCTAGAATTTAAGGTTTCCATGGCATCAATATCTAACTTTTTAACTTTATCGCATAACCCTTCCCTATAACGCACAAAAGGATGAGGAGCAATGGCAATTCCACCGGCATCCCTTACTGCTTCAACAGTTTCTTCTGGAGATAAACCACGTTTTATCTCTTCTTTTATTCCAATTGCGACTATATGGCCTTTAGTTGTAGTTAATTCCATTGCAGGCAGCACTATGAAGTCTTCCATATCTTTAGATTCTTCGATTCCGGCTAGTGAACCTTTAATGCTGTTATGATCAGCTATTGCGATTGCATCCAGCCCTATACTTCGTGCCTTCTTAATTATATCCTTAGGGCGTGCTGACGAATCACTGGAATACGTACTGTGTATATGCGGGTCTAATATCATTATAAATCCTCTTATAATATTTTTTAAGTATATGCCATTTAAATTAATTTAAATATCTTATTCCAATTAATTACTCTTAATATTTGATTGAATCGCTTTTATAAGCCCAACAGGTCCGGTCATCATCACATCCCCTGCTGGAGCTGCATAATGCACATTAAAATCAGTTTTTTCTAAAACTTTTCGACGAGGGCCAGTTGCAACTATGGCTTCAAAATCCCCTATTGGCCCTAAAGACCATGCCCCATGTCCATGATCTTCATGTACTTCCTCATGCGTAATTGAACCATCTGCAAGTTTTCTTACAAACAGCTCTATCTTATCAGGAGTCATATTTCGAGTATGGTGTTCAAAAACACCTTCAATTTTTCCACCTTCAAAGGCAGCTGCCAGGGTGTGCCCATTTCCAATATCCATAACTATGAATTTTTCAAGGGTTTTGACATACCTGTCACAGGTGGCGCCGCAAACAGACGCAAATTTTGAATCCATTACTGCTGTTTTATATCCTTTAAACATCCTAAACACTGCATTGATCCTTGTAAAATAATCAGGGGCTTCCCCAAAGTACACAAATTCTTCTGGCCTTTTTGAAATATCCAGTTTTTCCCTGATCTTCATGAATCTAAAATTTCTATCCCCAACACCTTCCATGAATCCATGATCCTGGACTGCTATTCCTAAAAAGTCGAAATGCGGATCTACATCAAATTTAGATAATGCCCCTCTTATCGCGCCCAGATCTACATCTTTAAACTCAATTTGAGCTAAATCTGAATATTTTTCTTTTTCAGATAAGGGCACGATTTCAATTCCTAGTGACTTTACAAAGTTTAAATCATCCCTTATTGTTCTTGCAGCGTTTTCAGTGGCAAAAATTTTGTTTCCGGCGCTTAAATAAGTTTTAACAGCCTTATATATTGGTCCCCCACCCATAGTTTCTCCGGTTATGAATATATCTCCCTCTGATTCGGCTATTCTGTTTGCAATTATCTTTGTGGGAGATGGCATCACCAGTTTTGGGGAATTTTCAATGGGCTCCTTTGTATTGTAGAGCATGATGTCCTGAGTACCGGAACCTACGTCAACGGCTAAAATCTTCATGTTACTATATTAGATGTTATATTATAATAAATCATCAATTGATTTTATCTTGATTATAGTGAGGGATTAAAATAGTTTAATTTACTGTATCTCTATTTATATTGAATTCAAACGATAAAGAAAGGATTATAAAATTAATAATTATATAATAGAATTATTTAAGGGTTAAAATACAAATTAGCACGCAGTAAATATGAGGAATTTGAAAAATTGGTTTTAACTCTGGTAAAAAGGGAAGCTATTAGTAAAGATGAATCTAATAGGATATTTGCTGATGATTCTCCCGGATATAAGTATTATCAGTAAAAACAAAGCTAACTGATATTCTGCTGGAACTATCATGGCCAACATCCCTCTTTTTCATCTAAATTTTTACTTTCAAAATTTTTTAGTACCGAAAGTGTGATATCTGTTAGTTTTAATAATAAATAGGGGCGAGCAGCACTTCTTATTAATAAATTTTCAAATTACAAGATTCGCCCCTTAACAACCATATTTTTAAGGTGATTTAAAGCCAACAGAATCATTATTTTATCAACAAATGAAAAATAATATTACATGGCAGAAATGAGGAATTTTTAATGAATTATTACCTGCATCTTAATTTTTTATTTATTCAAAAGTTCAAGCGGGCATGTATTCCCATTTAACCAATTTAATCCACCCATAAATGGAAATATTACGTCTAAAGGCAACATATATTAAAAATAAAAAAATCTTCAACTATATTTTTATATTATGAGGTGAAAATCAACATAATAATTAAAATTATGGTTCAATGGAGGTTATGAGTATCATCGAAATATTACTCGTGGAGGACAATCCAGCTGAAATGCGCTTAATAACTGAAGCATTCAATGAAGGTACCATTAAAGCTAATATTACTAGAGTTAAGGATGGTATAGAAGCAATGGACTATCTTTATAAAAAAGATAAATATGCAGACAGCAAAACACCCTCTTTAATTATATTAGACCTGAGCCTACCTAAAAAAAGCGGTATTGAAGTGCTTAAAGAGGTTAAAACAGATGATAAACTAAAACGAATCCCCATAATTGTCCTTACAGGCTCTAACGATAATAACGACATATTTGAATCATATGGACATCACGTAAATGCTTATATAACTAAATCCATTGATTTTGAGAAATTTCAAAGAGATATGGTGGCCTTTAAGAATTACTGGTTGAATTGTTCAATACTGCCTACTTAATTACCCTGTTTTTATAATTATTTTATCAGACAATTATACGTATTTTTCAACCAAACTGTTATTTGCATAATTAGATCCTGATATCAAATTTTGTCTGTCATAAATGTGCCAGTTGATTCTTTACTTCCAGCCTTTGAAACTTCAATTTTTTTCCACACTTTTGACCTTAAAAGGATCAATGCAAATACTGCTAAAACAGCAGTACCATAGATCCCTGTCCCAAATGCAAATATGGGATTAATAGATGTTGCAATGAAAAAATTGGCCGTTGGATAAATTGTATCGGGAATCAAATGTAATATAACTGCTATCCAAACACTTCCAGTCTTTAAAACGGCATAGCTGAAAATACAACCCATTACAATGGTATTAATGGCCATTAAAATAATTCCAAGTACTGGTTGTCCCGGGTAAAGTATTCCAAGCAGGATAAGAGGAGTATGCCATAAACCCCATATGATTCCCAGAATTAAAACACCATTATAACCACCTAAAAGTGGAAATAGCCTGTCCTGAAGATAGGCTCTCCATCCGTATTCTTCCCCAAAATACTGCGGCCATAATACAAGCAGTGACAAAATTAAACTGGGTATTAATGTGCTGATGAACATGTAAAGGTTAAATTCTTTTCCAGGAACGCCTAATCCTGAAATGTAGTTCAAAATAAAAGTAATAATGATTATTACTGGAAGAATTACAGGAATAATGATATAATATCTTAGATTTTTTCCCACAGTTAGCCTTGAAGTTTGGAGGCTTTTTCTCCATTTACCCTTTAAATTCAGTACAATTGCCGTTAAGATCCCTAAAACTGCAACAATCATTGAAAGCAGCGGTAAATTCGTAGCAGCAGTTGGCTGCAGCGAAACGAGAGGTAAACCTATAGTCCCTGCAATTGGCCGAACATAGCTTTCAAAGGCAAATAAAACGACATATATCAGAAAAAAGGAGAATATAATTTTTGCTTCCCTTGTTAACGCTTTGGATTTAAAATAAGCCATACAGATTATGGCAGAAATAGCGGGTATGAACATATAAACTTGAAGTGACGCGAACCAGAATTTAGATAATGGAACAGATATAGGTCCTAAAATCCAATAGGCAAAGCATGAGAATATGAATGTGGCTGCAAAGGTAATAAGTAAGAATAAATATAGTTCTTTTTTAACCTGTCCCTTTTCTAATTGTGCGGTAGTAAAATTAACACCCCTGATTGAGTATAAAATGTCATTAAATTCTCAGATAAGTAATTTTAATATTTCATCCTCATTTCAAAAATATAAACGCGTAAATACTCCAAACAATTACAGAAGCCGCAACAATAGTCCAACCTTTATCTTTAACTTTCCTATTAGGTTGAGTGATTAAATAGGCACCAATAACTAAGCTTGCAGGTAAAAATATGAGCACGCATATCTGCCCAACTAATATTATAGTATTATACTCACTATAACTAACTTCTATTTCTTCTATAGGTCTTTCAAAATGCCCCATTAATTTAGTTCCGCATTCTGAACAATATTTCGATGCATCTTGATTAGATAATCCACATTTTGAACAATAAACCATATAAAATCCCCTGATAATGTACTAATGGTTTTTATTATTTAAAATTTACTAAAGGGGGTTATTAAAACTCTTTAACTTAATTTTAAAACAAGAATATTAAACTATTTACGAATATTGAATATAATTCTTTCTATTCGATTGTAATAGTAAATAATAATATTATCTCCTAAAAAACACTTATTTAGCATAAGGGAGGGGATACTTTGAAGAGAATAATATCAATTTTAGTTTTAATATTAGTTTTAGCTGTAGTTGGAATTTCTGGATGTACATCCAGTTCATCCAGTTCAGGTAATGGAAATAGTTCTTATTCAACAAATTCTACAAATCAAGGCACTTGGCATAGTGTAGCAAATTTTACAGGTAGCGGAGATAAAAAAACAGCTCCTTTTACAATTCAAGGCAGTAAATTTAAAGTGGTATATTCCATAACTAGGGAAGAAACAGGTTTTGGGCTATTTTATCTTTTTGTCTATCCAGAAGGAGATAGTGTAAGTTATGTAGCGCATGCAAATCTAAATGATGAATCACAGCTGACACAAAAAGATGAAACATATGTATACGAAGGTTCAGGTAGCTATTACTGTGATATAGGAGCTTCAAATATGAAAAATTGGAAAGTAGAGGTTTTTGATTATTATTAAATATTTCTTTCTTTTATTTAATGGGTTTAAATCAAAAATATATTAATTAACATAAACGGTGTTTATATGGCTTATATTGTATGTAGAAGATGTGGTGGTTACTATGAACTTCAAAAGGGAGAATCTCTTCAAGATTTTGATAAATGTCAATGCGGAGGCACATTAAGATATATTGAAGAAATTATACAAGAAAAACCAAAATCTCCTGTCAGTGAATCAAATATTAACTCTAAAGAAATCCATGAAAATTCAAAAAGCAAAAATGGTTTGAATTATTATTTAAATACCTTAAATGAACTTATAACTAAAATAAATAAGAAAATCAATTTTACCAGTATCTATATCGGATTATTCATTTCTTTAATAATTCCAGTAATTGGTTTCTTCTTATTTGGAAAGAGTATTTTATTGGGTCAAATGCCGATAATAAATGCAGCATACTATATACTTTTACCAATGATGCTATTTGGAGGGTTTATAGCCAGCTTAATATCTAGTAGGAAGTATTCTGATGGTCTTATAAATGGAGGATTTTTAGGATTAATTTTTATATTTAATCTAACACTTATTATTGGAATTCTTGGTTTTATTTTGATGGGAGTAGTTGGTTCAATTTTAGGGCCCTTAATAAATAGTTTTCCACAATATGCAGGTAGCACGACCTCAACATCCTCAACACTAGATTCAAATTCATATAGTTCCTTAGGAAACATTTTTAGTATAATCCTTTTGGCAATTTTATGTATTGCATTTGGTTCTAGCGGAGGATGGGCAGGAATATGGGTTAAAAGTCGTGTAAAATGATTATACTGTAATAGTACAATATTTAAATATAAGGAGGTTATTTAATTGGTGAAATAATCTCTCATTATGGGTTAAAAGGAGTTTTACTTTTCTTTGGAATGTTTCATACACATCCCCCACCCAACTTCAAACCCTCACAACATCCCTCCCTATTAAATCACCAAATCACTAATTTTAATGAATTTTATCAGAAGATCATATCAATTGCTAAGGCATCTCTCTCATAATTCAAGACAAAAACTCCACTCCTCAAAACCAAAACATACTCATATCACCAAACACATAATTATTAATGTACAGATTCGTACAACAAAGATTTAATAAGGTCACGGATTATATGATTGCCATATAATGATAAAAGGTGATTTAATGTATAAAATTACACTATCCTCAAAAGAAGTGCCAAAAAAATGGTATAACATGGCAGCAGACCTGCCAGTGGAACTTCCTGCACCCTCACAAACAGAAGAAGGACAGCAATTAGGGAATTTACCTAAAGTATTCTCTAAAGGTGTTTTAGAGCAGGAAATGTCCCAGGAAAGATGGATTGAAATTCCAAAAGAAGTAAGAAAGGTTTATAAAATGATTGGAAGACCTAGTCCCTTATTCAGGGCAACAGGTCTTGAAGATTATCTGGATACTCCAGCAAAGATATTTTATAAGAGGGAAGATTATTCCCCAACTGGAAGTCACAAGCTGAACACTGCAATTGCACAGGCATATTACGCTAAAAAAGACGGTGTAGAACGTCTTACAACAGAAACCGGTGCAGGACAGTGGGGTACAGCATTATCACTTGCATGTTCTATGATGGGTCTAGAATGTACTGTTTACATGGTTAGGGTTTCATTCGACCAGAAACCATACAGGAAAACCATCATGCAAATATATGATGGAGAAGTCATACCTTCCCCAAGTGAAAAGACTGAATTTGGGAGAAAAATCTTAAAAGACGACCCAAATCATCCAGGAACCCTTGGAGTTGCAATATCTGAAGCTATGGAAGACGCACTGCAAGATGAAAATGCTTATTATTCCCTTGGAAGTGTTTTAAACCACGTACTTTTACACCAGACTGTTATTGGTCTTGAAACCAAAAAACAGATGGAAATTGCAGGTGAAGACCCTGACGTAATCGTTGGATGTGTCGGTGGAGGAAGTAACTTTGGTGGAGCTGTATTCCCATTCATTAAAGACCAACTCGACGAAAAAATCGACTGTAAATTCATTGCAGCAGAACCTGCATCCTGCCCAACTCTTACACAGGGAGAGTACAAATACGACTTTGGTGATACTGCCGGTTTAACACCGCTTCTTAAGATGTACACCCTTGGACACGACTTCATACCTCCGTCTGTACATGCTGGAGGATTAAGGTACCACGGAATGTCATCACTGGTATCTTTACTTGTGCATGAAGGCCTTGTAGAAGCTCGTTCTGTACCACAAAGTAGTATATTCAAGAGTGGAACCACATTTGCAAAATGCGAAGGTGTAGTCCCAGCTCCAGAAACATGTCACGCTATTAAAATAGGAATAGACGAAGCACTGGAATGTAAAAAGACTGGTGAAGAGAAAAACATCATAATTAATTTCTCAGGACATGGAATGCTGGACCTTAAAGGTTACGACGACTTTATAAACGGTAGACTTGAGGATTAATTAATTCTCTCTTTTCTTTATTTTATTATAGATTTTATTTTAGAGCCTAATTTTAGATTTAATGACATTACAAATTAACTCGTAGATTTTGATTATTAAAAATTTATCTTATCAAAACTATTAAATAATGATTAAAAAAATATAGTCATTGGTGGCTTTTTTTACAATTAATTAAATTTATAAGGTATTTTACGTGATTACATGACTAATGAAACCAAACAGAAGATCCTGGACGCTGCTTTGAAATTATTCGCTGAAAAAGGGTATAATAGTGCTACAATACGAGATATAACAACAGAAGCTGGAGTTAATGACAGTACTTTATTTAGGAAATTTAAAACTAAAGAAAACCTTTTTAGTTCCGTTTTAATTCAAAATTATCAAAAGATGAAGGAAGATTTTGACTCCATAATTGTACATAATGAATTTGAAGATCAGGCGGATTTCTTAGAAACATTTATCCGAAATCTTATGAATTTAGGGAAAAATAACTTTGATTTCATCAAATTAACTGTTGATGAAAGTAACAGAATACCTATAAATTTTCTAGAAGACTTTATAAATAATCTCAGCGAATATCTGGAAAAAAATATTCAAAGTAAAGAAATAAACTATAAAATATTCGTGTTTAACGCGCTATCTTTCATATATTTTCTTCTTCTTGACTATGGGCATGTTTTTAAAGACCATGATAAAGCAATAGAAAAATTCATTAATAATTCGACCCTATGCATCAAGTAACCATGTTATTTATTATATTAGCAGATTAAAACTCTCCATTTTTTAAAAATTCGTACTATAATAAAACTTTTTTTATTTCATTTAGGAATATCAGCTATTTTTCAATATAATTAATAAAAAAATGATGTTGTGTCATATTAATACTTAGTAAGTTTTATATCTGGATTAGTACAACTATTGCATGTCTGCAATTACAGTCATGCATTACTAATTAAAGGAGGTGGAAAAATCAAAAAACAAACAATAGTAATGTTAATTACATTATTTTTTATAGTTGTATTTTGTGGAACAGTTTCAGCGGCTAATTATACTGTAGGCCCGGGTTCAAGCTATAATTACAGCACTATAAGTAGTGCAGTAGCTGCTGCCTCGAATGGAGATAATATTACTGTATATTCTAATAATGGAAATCCTTACATTGAAAATATAGTCATTTCTCGCAATCTTACCCTCAAAGCTAACGGACAGGTTACTGTAAAACCTTCTAATTCTGGACTAACTGTCATTGACGTTTATCCTGAAGGTAGCGGTTCAACTATTCAGGGATTCACATTAATCGGTCCAGACACAGCATCTGGTATATCAGTATCATATGCACATGATGTCAAAGTCATCAACAATACTATAATAAACTGTACAAATGGAGTTTATGGCAGTCCATCAAATAATACTGTAATTTCTGGAAATACTATAAAATACACAGGTTCAGGGTACATTTATGGAGTATACCTCGATGGCTCTTCAAATGAAGTCTCTAAAAATACCATTACAATTACAGGAAATAGCGCTGGAGACTCACGTGGAATACATACATGGGGAAATTCACATAAAATCTCGGGAAATACTATAACAATTACAGGTTCAGGCACATCTGGAGCTTATGGTATAAGTTTAAACAGTGCTAGCGGTAATGGACATAACATTGAAATTTCTGGGAATACAATACAGACTACAACTACAGGAAATTCAATTGCATTAGAATTAGGGAGTACCTTTTCAGATCATGCCTTTGGAAACAATATATTAGGTGGAAAAATTACAAATTTTGGAACCAATAATCATCTCAATTTCAACAGAATAATTGGTAACAGTATTATTGTATGCGACGGCGGTGTAACGCTCGATGCTCTCTATAACTGGTATGGATCAAACGATAACCCTAGCAGCAAAATAATTACTTATTCCGGCTCTATTGTAAACTACGACCCATGGTTGATACTTAATGTAACAGCTCCAAGCACAGCTTACACCGGCGGAACTTCACAAATTACAGCTGACTTTACTCATGACTCCGCAGGAGGTTTCCATAATCCTGCATCAGGACATTTCCCAGATGGAATACCCGTCACTTTTACCACAACAATGGGAAGTATAGTTAATCCTTCTTACACAGTTAATGGAGTTGCACAATCTACTTTAATATCTGGATTAATAGTAGGAACTTCTAATATCTCAACAACATTAGACAGTCAAACTCTAAATAAATCAGTGATAATTGTAGATAATACTCCGCCAAAATTAATCACAACTTATCCAAAAAGCGGTACTACAGGATTCTCGAGAACTGCAACTATCACCGTTAGATTCAGTGAAAACATTAAAGTAAGTATCAACTGGTCCAAAGTGTACATTAAAAATATGAGCACAGGAAAACTAGTTTCATTCACAAAAAGTATAGCTGGTAACACATTATACCTTAGAACAACCTATAAAAGAAACGCTTACAACTGGTATCAGGTTTATATTCCAGCAGCAGCAATCAAAGATTATGCAGGAAACAATCTCGCTACAGGGTACGTATTCGGATTTAAAACAGGAAAATACTAAATATTTTTCTTTATTTTTCATTTTATTTTGTAAGTTCAATATTCAAGTATCAATAAAATCCACGTTTAATCATTAAATTTATATAAATCACAACAGTAAGGCACTTATATTAAACCACAAAAACTATAACCAAACAAACATCTCCGATTTTTGGTATTCCAAACACTTGTGTTTGAAAACTTTAATAAATGTTTGATCAAAAAACTACCAAATTCACAAAAACTATATCTATATTAATTTATACATTATTTTAGACTATTAATGGAGGATAACAATTATGTATCATGTAGGAGAAGCTTTAATAGGAAGCGGAAATGAAATAGCTCACGTTGATTTAGTAATTGGGGACAAAAATGGCCCTGTCGGTACAGCATTTGTAAATAACTTAACACAACTTTCAATCGGGCACACGCCGTTGCTTTCAGTAATTAGACCAAATTTAATTACAAAACCAGCAACTTTAATCATACCTAAAGTCACTGTAAGAGATTTAGGCGATGCAGAAAAAATATTCGGCCCTGCACAGACTGCGGTAAGTAGAGCTGTAGCAGACGCCGTTGCAGAAGGATTAATCCCTGAGGAAAAAGCAGAAGATATAGTAATTCTTGCTTCAGTTTTCATTCACCCAGAAGCAGAAGATTATCGTAAAATTTACCAGTACAATTATGGGGCAACAAAATTGGCAATAAGAAGAGCAATGGAAGGATACCCATCAGTTGGAAAAGTTCTAGCCGAAAAAGACCGTGGTGCACACCCAATAATGGGCTTCAAAGTAGTAAAGCTATGGAACCCACCATATTTACAGGTTGCACTTGATTTAGATAACTTTGATGATGTTGAACGTATAATAAACAGCCTTCCAGACCGTGAAAGAATACTGCTTGAAGCTGGAACACCACTCCTTAAAAAATTAGGTGTTGGAGTTATAAGCAAAATCAGAGAACTCAGAAAGGACGCATTTATAATTGCAGACCTTAAAACTCTTGATGTCGGAAGAGTAGAAGTTAAAATAGCTGCAGATGAAACTGCTGATGCTATTGCAATTTCTGGACTCGGAACCATTGAATCCATTGAAAAAGCAATTCATGAAGCATTGAAACAGGGCATATATTCTATACTGGACATGATGAATGTAGAAAACTTTGTTGAAAAGCTGGAGTCTCTTAGGTACAAACCGGACATTGTCCTGTTACACAGGAATGTGGACTTAGAAACCATGGCAGCAGAACGTGGCGAGGCAGAAGCAGAAGTAACAGAATGGGGTAACATCAACCAGATTAAAGAAATCCTTGGTAAAGGCAAACTCGTTGCTGTTGCAGGCGGAATAACCCCTGACAAAGTTGATAAGGCACTTACAAGTAATGCTGATATTATCGTTGTAGGAAGGTATATAATAGGTTCTAGAGATGTTAGACGTGCAGCTGAGGATTTCTTAGCACACATGCCTCAAGATCCAGACACCATGAGACTTGCACTCGATGAAGACGAAGCAATTTAATATATTTATTTAGCATAGCCCTGCTATGCTTAACTATTTTTTATTTAATCATATAAAATTCTATTTTTAAGATTTGATACTATATTAAGGAGGATCTGCACCATGTTTGCCACCTGCTTAAACTGTATGGATGGAAGAGTACAGTTACCAGTAATTAACTGGATCATAGAAAATTATAACGTAAAATATATAGATATGATAACTGAAGCCGGAATGGACGGATATTTAGCCGACGAACGCTTGGATATTAACGATATTCTTAAAAAAGTTGAAATTTCCATTGATCTCCATAAATCTGAAAATATCTTTATAGTGGGACATTACGATTGCGCTGGAAACCCTGTTGATGATATAACACACAAAAAACAGATATATACTGCAGTAGAACGGATTAAAAATATATTTCCCGATTTAAGCGTTGTAGGCATGTGGTTAAATGATGATTTCATAGTTGAAAAAATAATAGAGAAATGATCTTTAAATTAAATTAAAAAAATTTATAATATTTCAATTAAAAACTCTATTTATTACAAAAAATCAATTATTTAAACTCGAAATTCAAGTTCTATTTTAAGATAGTAGTTAGGCAAGTTTATTTTATCCTGATTACATAAACTATAATTGGAGAGTTAATATGATAGTAGGGATATGTGGAAGTCCAAGGAAACAGGCAACAGATTATGTTTTAAATGAAGCGCTGGAGATGCTTGAAGAAAAAGGCTTTGAAACAAGCTTTTTTGGCGTTAGAGGTAAAGATATTAGCCCTTGCAGACATTGTAATTACTGCCTGAAGAAACAGGAATGTATAATTAAAGACGACATGTATGATGTTTATGACTTAATTAGAGAATCTAAAGGGCTTGTACTGGCATCTCCTTGCTATAATGGCGGGATAAGTGCTCAATTAAAGTCTATTATGGATAGAACCAGAGCTCTGGGCGCGGAAGATATTAACTTTTTAAGAGAAAAGGTTGGTATGGCCATTGCAGTCGGCGGCGACAGAATGGGTGGCCAGGAACTTGTAATTCAACAGATAATCACATATTATATTCTAAACGGAGCTATACCAATAAGTGGAGGCGCATTTGGAGCCAATTTAGGGGCAACGTTCTGGTCTAAGGACACTTTAAAGGGTGTTAAAGAAGATCATGAAGGATTTAGAGCCCTTAAAAAGACTGTTAAACGATTTGCAGGGTTCTTAGAAAATGTAGAATTAGATGAATAGATCTGCGAAATTCCAATATGCATTCATATTTCATTAATTTTAATTAATTCTAAAAATAAAAATTTAAAATAAAAAAGAAGGAATTTTAGTATCTTCCAGTTTTGAATCTAAATGTGTACCCAGTAATAAGATTGTTACCTGAATAATCTTTCACTGCTGAAGCTGGAATATATACTGTATAATAGGAGTAACTACTGCGTTTACTGTTAGTTTTAATGTAAAGCATATTTCCTGAAATCCATTTAGTGATACTAACTGTTTTTCCGTATTTGTCTTTTACTATTATTTTAGACCAGTTGATGCTTGCTTTGATGTTTCCACTGAATTTAATGTAAATAGTAGCAGTTCTTGAAACTCCAGTAGCGCTATTTTTAGGGGAAGTAGTAATTATTCTAGGTGGAATTTGTACTATCTGATTGTCAACTTTACTTGAAACGTAAGCTAAACCCCCTACAGATCCACATTTTAAAGTAGACTTTGCGATTCCATTAACAGTGGAAGATAGGCTGTCTACAGTTCCTAATGTTGTGGTAAATGATACTGGAATTCCATCTGGAACATGACCAGTTGTAGGACTATGATAAACACCTAAATTATCATGCAATAAGTCTGCTGTTATGATTGATGTTCCACCAGCTTTAATAACATACTGACTTGCAGTTACAGTTAAAACCAGCCAAGGGCTGACAGTTGCTCCAACAACTCTACCTGCTGCTGGGCCTGCATTTGAACCCCACCAGTTATATCTGACATCGGCTGTACCGCCACTATTATATACATCTTCAGGAGCATATCCTGTAATGTAGTTAGATACGAGTCTACAGTAACGTACAGTTAATTTACCTGCACTATAAATTGCACTACCATCAACAGTTGCACTATTGCCATTTAAAGTGCTGCCCAGTACAGTTACAGTTGAACCTGGCTGATTGGAAATAGCACCACCAAAATCTGCAATGTTACCTGTGAACGTACTGTTAGTTACAAATAAAGCACCATCATTGGATATTGCACCTCCATCATAAGCCAAATACAAATCTGTTGTGCTTGCAATGTTATTTGTAAACGTACTGTTATTTACAGTGGAATTACCGTAATTGTAAATAGCTCCACCTTGGGTTGCATTGTTACCTGCGAATATACTACTAGATACATTCAATAAACAGTCATAGCCATTAGAAATAGCACCACCATAAATGGCTGTATTATACGTGAAAATACTGTTATTTCCTACACTTAATGTACCCAGATTAGTAATAGCTCCTCCTCCAAATGCTTCTTCATTTGTACTACTTGCTGTGTTACCTGTAAAAATACCCCCATTTACAGCTAAATCTCCGTAATTACAAATAGCACCTCCATTAATTGCGGTGTTGTTTTTGAAGTTACTGCCTGTTACAGTTAATTTTTCATAATTAAAAATAGCACCACCACCAGTAATGTCACCGGTAGTTGAAGTTGCACTTTTAATTGCAGTGTTACCTGTAAAGGAACCACCACGAACAGTTAAATCCCCAATATTACAAATAGCACCACCATTTCCATCGTAATCTACTGTAGAATTTGCAGTGTTACCTGTAAAAGTACATTCAGTTGCATTGAAACTACCATAATTGTAGATTACACCACCAAAATTTGCAGTGTTATTTTCAAAAGCACTATTTTCTACAATTGAGTTTCCATAATTGAGAATAGCACCACCATAATTAGTAGTACCATAATTTACAGTGTTATTTGTGAAAATACTGTTATTAATGGCTAAATTTCCATAATTAAGTATGGCGCCACCGCCGGTTGCATTTTTGTTTGTACCAACTGCACTGTTGTTTGTAAAGGAACTGTCGCTAACACTTAAATCTCCAAGATTGAAAATTGCACCGCCACCAATAGTAAGAATAGTTGCACCGCTTGCAGTGTTATTTGTAAAAATACTTCCGCGAATAGTTAGATAACCACCATTAAGAATAGCGCCACCATAAATTGCATTGTTATTTGTAAAAGTGCTGTTTTCTACAGTCAAAGTACCATTATTGAAAATAGCACCTCCATAAGTTACATTCTCATTTTGGTATGTCATGTTTGAAGTGGCGTTCCCGTTTACAAATGTTAAATTCCTGATTTTGACTGTATTGTTTTGAATCATAAATATCTGCGATGAACTGGTTCCATCTATAATGGAATTATCCCTACTTTGACCAGTAATGGTCATATTCTTGTCAATAGTAATATTTGTGTTGTTTTCTCCTGAATAATATCCATCTGCAATATTTACAGTCCCGCCAACATCTACAGTTCCTGTTGCATTTTTAATTGACTTTTTTGGACCTGAAAGAGTATTTATAATCCATTCCGCGTATTGTCCGTCCCAATCATCATTTCCACCAGAATCATTCACATAAATAATAGATGAATCTGCAGAAACCGTATTAACAGTAGTAAAAACAATACTAAATAAAAAAACTAAAATTATCAATTTGTTTACATGTTTATGAGTTAATTGCCTCTTAATTTTTTCCACCTCCAAAAATCTTTGATTTTGGGGTTATAAAATTCTTTGAATTTTGATAACCTCCAAGAATTTTTGTTAAAAAATTTTGGGGTTCCAAAAACCTCGGTTTTTGATAACCTCCAAAAATTTTATTTTTGGGGTTCGGAAAATCATAGATTTTCCTCAACCTCCAATAATAGTTCAAATTTTGTATAGTAAATTATTACTAAGTGAATATTGTTGAATTAATTTATTATTTAAAACTTCCTATTTTATTTCATGGGTTTGGGGCTTTATTTTATGAAATAGACACATAAATAGTCCATTTATATATAAAAATACATTAAAACGTTATTAATTGAAAAATAAATGTAGATGATGTGTATTTAAAAATAAAAATTACTGAACAAACGGTTAAATAGTTTTAATTCCCATAAAAATTAGAAGGAATTATTAAAAAAACAGGTGTTCCCATTATAAATTAGAAGATGTGGCAACATATATAAAGGACATCAAGCAATTGAAAACCTAGACTGTTAAAATATTAATTCTAGAATTGATTTAAAATTTTGTTATTACTTTTTGGTGAGCCAATGGAAAGTTCAAAGACAGACTCAAGTGAAAGTTCGAACGAAAGTTCAAATGGAAGTTCAAAGATACTCCGGGGAAGCTTTTTAATGATGATCAGTTACCTATTTTTTAGAGTAGGTGGTTATCTTTACAGATTTATATTGAGTAGAATGCTTGGACCGGAAGGATACGGATTAGTAGGCCTTACAACACCATTTCAGGGCATATTTCAGGTATTATCCGCAGGGGGCTTTCCTCCAGCAATTTCTAAATTTGTAGCACAGCATAATGCTGTCGGTGAAACTGACATGGCAAGGCAAGTTATTTTAACGTCACTTAAGTTTATGATGGTTGCAGGGACTCTTTTTGGTCTTCTAATATTTTTTTCTGCCGACTGGATAGCAAATTTCTGGTTTCATAAATCAGCCATGGTTTATCCACTTCAAGCTGTTGCCCTTATAACTCCATTTAGCGTCATAGTTGGAGCTATGAGGGGTGCTTTTCAGGGTGTTTATAAGATGGAGCTTGTTGTAGTCAGTCGTGCAGTAGAACAAATATTTATGATAAGTATGGCTGTTGTATTCGTGTCAATTGGTTTTTATGCAGCAGGAGCAGTACTCGGAACCGCTTTTGGATTCATAGCTTCCGCCATAATTTCTCTTATACTCCTTAAGAAGTATGTATGGGTACTTTTTCCAAAACCAGCCACTAAAATTAGCTTTAAAGATGAGTTAATACTCTTAAAAACTCTTTTAGTCTTTTCAATACCAGTAGCCATAACAGCCCTTTCAGAAATGGCAATATATGATGTAGGGCCACTTGTTATAGGCAGATATTTGCCCGCGCAAGATGCAGGGTATTATACAACTGCTGATCCTATTGCAAGGCTTCCGCTCATAATTTCTCTTTCAATAGCTGCTGTAATACTCCCTGCAGCCTCTGAAGCTGCAAGTTTAAAGGATCACAAGCTTCTTGAAAATTATATAACTCAATCATATCGTTATGTAGTATTATTAGTGCTTCCGCTTTGTGTCGGGATTGCAGCATTTGCACAGCCTCTTCTTAGCCTGCTGTTTGGGTCAAACTACATTTATGGAGCTCCAGCCTTGAGTATACTCGTTGTTGGGATGACATTTTACACGCTTTTCATGGTATCATCAAGTATAATACAGGGGATTGGACATCCAAGGCTCCCTATGATTATTCTCATTATAGGGACCGTAATAAACATCGTGTTGAATTTCCTTATGGTTCCAATGTACGGAATTGTGGGAGCAGCAATTGCAACTACCATAGTTGCATTTTTGATAATGGTTGTAATACTGTGGAGAACAATTCATATAACCAAGGTAAATCTACCATACATTGATTTTATTAAAGTCGGGATTGCATCTACTATAATGGGAATTATGCTGTTATTATTACCTAAAACATATTTAGGACTTTTAACAGCTGTTATAATTGCACCAATCCTCTTTACAATCGTATTTGCCATCATAGGCGGATTTACAAAAAGAGATGTTAGGGTAATTCGAAGATACAAGAATAAATTTGGTCCTCTTTCTGGTGCGATTGAAGGAGTAGTTAAACTTATAGAACGGTTTGCAAAATAATATATAGAAAAATAATATTAGTTCATTTTTAAAGATCATGAACTATTATCAATATTATAAGGAGCTCCTTTATGGATATAGAAGAAAAACCAGAATATAAATTGGAAATGGAAATTTCAATTGAAGGTAAACTTGTATCGCTGAACTACAAAAAATTTCTTCTTCTTAAATACATAGATGAATACGGCTCCATAATGAAGGCATCCAAAAAATCCAACATTCCATACAGAACAGCCCTTAAAAATATTGAAATAATGGAAGAAAAGCTTGGATCCTCAATTGTCTCTACTCAAAGAGGAGGAAAAGGAGGTGGAGGTGCAAGCAGCGTTACTGACATTGGTAAACAACTATTATGGGAATATACCAAGTTAACAAGAATTCTAGAAAAACATTCTGAAGTAAATGAAATAAAGGGCAAAATTACTGGGATTTATGAAAAAAACAGAGTCATGAATGTTGATATTGAAGGAAAAAATGTAATAATTCCCCTAGATCATGATTTTAACAAGGGAGATGAAGTACTTGTTTTAATAAGTCCCGATGACATTTTTGTAACGTTGGAACCCCATGAATCAAGCGTCAGGAATGTATTTGAAGGGAAAATAGTTGGAATGGAACTCAATAATGAAATGATAAGACTTACAGTTGAATTAAACAACAACAAAATCAATGTGGATGTTACAGAATATTCAAGGGAAAAACTCGGTTTAACACTGGGTATGGATATATTCATAGGTTTCAAAGCTGCTTCTGCCACTATACTAAAAATATAGTACTTAGAATTAATCTACTGATTCTCTTTAAATTATATTAACTGCAAATTACAATGTAATTAACATGAGGATTGAAGTAGACAAGGAAAAATGTATAGGATGTGGAAAATGCAGAGAAGCCTGTCCTAAAGGGCCACGAATATGGAATATAAGCAAAGATAAGAAAGCATGCGCCTCTAATCTAGAATACTGCCATGTATGCATTAACTGTGCTTCAGTATGCCCTCAAAATGCTATACATGTAATTAGAGATGCTGAAGAGAAAAAAGAAATGGAAGAAAGCGAGTAGCTTACTAAAATAATAAATAACTAATTAAAATTAAATGATGAGAAAAATGACAGATAGAAGCATGAAGATGAGCAGGAAAACATCTGAAACCGACATTGAGATTTCACTGAATATCGATGGAAATGGAAAATCAGATGTAAACACCGGAATTGACTTTTTTAATCATATACTGGATTCTTTTGCAAGACATGGATTTTTCGACCTTGATATTAAGGCTAAAGGTGATGTAAGCGTGGATGATCATCACACAGTGGAAGATGTAGGAATACTCCTGGGAGAAACATTTGCAGGTGCAATTGGGGACAAAAAGGGAATAAAAAGAATGGCACACGCAATAATCCCTATGGATGATGCTCTTGCAACTGTTGCTGTAGATATAAGCGGCAGGAGTTACAGCGTACTAAATTTTGAATTTAAAAAGGCAAAAGTAGGGGATTTAAGCACAGAAAACGTTGAACACTTCTTTGAATCATTTGCAAATTTTGCAAGGATCAACATTAATGCAAAGGTGGAAGGTGAAAACGACCACCACAAAATAGAAGCACTTTTTAAGGCATTTGCGCGGGCTTTAAAAGATGCATCAAGGATTGAACACGATATAATCCCAAGTACAAAGGGCGTTCTATGATTTTAATGGATAAGTGTTTCAAACTTAGTTAAAACATAACTTTTAAATTCTTTCTCCACTACTAATTTTTTCATTTACTGCCCCAATTTCTGATTTTAACATTTTAAACTGTTTATACACATCTTTAACTCCTAAAAGGTCTTGTTCCATTCCATTTAGCTCATAAGATGATATTTCAATGTCCATTTTATAATAATCAGATATCATTACGTCAACCTGGTGTAACATCTCATTAACCTTGCCATACTGGTATAAGATTGCGTTCACTTCATCCTGCAGTGATTTTAGCCTTGATTTTAGCCCATTTATCGAATTCGATAATTCATCTTGATCTAGAGGTTCATTCAATATTTCTTCATGTGCTTCCTGTATTGCAGCCATTTCATCATTTATATTTTCTAATTTGTGTTTATTGGAATTTGCAAAAAGCATCATACGAGTATAATCATCATACATGCGTTCAAACTCGTTTTGGACCAGTTTAAAGCCTCCTATATTTTTTTACATATCTTCATCCATCACTTTGTATGAAATTTTAGCAGTGATCTATTCTTTAGAATTCATTATGTAAAAATTCTATGAATTTTTCACGGTTGAAAATCTATGATTTTCAAACATGCCAAAAATCTCCGATTTTTGAGGGAATTTTTAAACAAAATAAACCCATATTAATAATTGATACTTTGATATTTGATTTGTAATGAATATCTTATAAATACTTAATTTAAAAATAAGGAGGTTTACAATGGATTTTTTAGAATTAATTGAGAAAAGATACAGTGTAAGGGCATACAGTCAAGATAATGTTGAGGAAGAAAAACTACATGCAGTACTTGAAGCTGCACGTCTTGCACCTACCTCAGTTAATTATCAACCTTTTCAAATTATAGTTATACATACAAAAGGTCGTGAAGAGGAATTAAATCGCATCTATCCTGCAGAATGGTTTGTTCAGCCCCCCATTATAATCAGCATCTGCGCAGTTCCAGATAAAGCATGGACAAGAAGGGATGGTAAAAATTTTGTTGATATAGACGCGACAATCGTTATGGACCATATAATTCTTGCTGCAACAAGTCTTGGACTAGGAACATGTTGGATTGGAGCCTTTGATGCTGAAGCTGCAAAAGAAGTTTTAAATCTGCCTGAAGGTATTGAACCTGTTGTATTTACACCACTTGGATATCCTGCAGATGAACCTCCAGTAAAAAGCCGTAAGGATATGTCAGAGCTGGTAAGATATGAGCACTGGTAAATCTACTTTTACATCCATAATGGATGAATTATCGTTGCAGTTATGCAATTGATATTCAGGTAAATTAAACATTAATAGTAACTAAAAATAAATGAATTGTATTTAGATGTGAATTAGTAATATTTAACATCTATTATGTTTAAATCTAAATAAATACACTAAATAGCATTATTGGGATATTGAGCATATGAAATACATGGAAAAACTGCTTTGGTGGTTAATAACCGGTAAAAGGGGAGGCATAAACCGCGCCAGGATAATTAAAAAGCTCAAAAATAGGCCTTATAATGCTCATCAGCTTGCAAAGGAACTTAATTTAGATTATAAAACTGTAAGGCATCATATTAAAATTTTAGAGGATAATAAAGTAATTAAATCCACGGGGGATTCCTACAGTAAATTATATTTCCTTACCGAGGATGTGGAAAAAAATTATGATATCTTCCTGGAGATCTGGGAAAAAATAGTGGAAAAATAAATACTATAAGAAATTAAGAGGTAAAAAAGATGGTAGATTTAGGATTTTTGAACCATGTGATAACATACATAACTATTGGAATAAGTGTTGTAAATGTCTGCTTACTATCTGGATTAGTTTATTTTTACCTGGAAAGTTATAAACAATTGAAATCTAAATTCACCACAGGCCTTTTATACTTCTCAACCATTCTCCTGATTGAAAATGTTCTTGCAATCATAGCGCTGGCCATATTTTCAATTTTAGGTGTTGAAATGCACGAAATAGGCGGTACATGGGTATATTCTATTCTGCTTTTAGTTAATATAGCGCAGTTAATAGCCCTATCTATCCTGTTCAAGATTACATGGGAATAATCATTCATACTTTTTTTGAATTTAATTAATATTCTTTTAAAATAGGTAAATAGTTGGTACTGATTGGGGTGTAACACTGGAATAACTACTTAATTATGACCATTAATACTTAGCACTAATCTGAATTCAATTTCAAAAGGTAATTTAATGGTTATTATTCAAGCAGTAGTTTCTGGAACAGCTCATGGGTTCAGTGAAATATTAAAATACAATATTTCATTGTTTTATTTTATCAATGGAGGATTAACAAATAGTTTTTTAAATATAGCAATGCCAATTTTGACAGATTTTGGAAGTCTAATAGCATGGTGCTTAATATTTGGAGCATTATACATATTTGGTGGGCCTAACGCTAAAAAAGTTGCAATACTTGGTTTAATAGCTTTGTTTTTAAGTAATGTTGCAGTGTATTTTTTAAAATATATTGTTGCTGAACCACGCCCCTTTTTAGCTTTAAGCCATGTGAATCTACTAGTTTCTGAAAATGAAATATATTCATTCCCATCAGGCCACACAACAAGTTCTTTTGCAGCAGCCACAATTATTGGACTTAAATATAAACTTGAAATTAAAGGAAAGAAGTTCAGGTTAATTTACCCATTAATTGCTTTTGCAGCAGTTATAGGGTTTTCAAGAGTATATATAGGGGTCCATTATCCCCTTGATGTGATTTTCGGGGCGTTGATAGGCATAATATTTGCCCTAATAATTCTAAGATTAGAAAAAAAGATTTTTAAATGTGATATTTCTAAAAGAACATGTTTAGATAAGATAATAAATTGGAACACTGTTGGAACGGTAAAAAAACTCATAAGATGGTAAAAACTTTCAAATATTGAATTTCAGACATTATAAGTCTATTTTTTTAGATTTTGATTGTTTAAAGTGGAGATATTCTATGGTAAGTATAGTTGAATTTATAAGCAATTTTGCAATTAACATGATCGATACTTTAGGTTACTGGGGTGTTTTTATTGGAATGATCCTTGAAAGTGCATGTATTCCCATTCCAAGTGAAGTAATCATGCCCTTTGCTGGATTTGCAGTATCTCAAGGAAAAATGACTCTTTTAGGAATAACAATTATAGGGGCGTTAGGAAATCTTTTAGGATCGTTAATTGCATATTTAGTTGGTATCAAAGGGGGAAGGCCCCTCCTTGAAAAATACGGCAAATATATACTAATTAGTCCAGGGAAACTGGATTTAGCAGATGAATGGTTTGAAAAATATGGTCATGAAGCCGTTCTTATAAGCCGTATGCTGCCGGTAATTAGAACATTCATATCTTTACCTGCAGGAATTGCCAGGATGGATCTGAAAAAGTTCATAATTTACACTTTTATTGGATCACTTCCCTGGACTTTTGCCTTAGGCTATATTGGTGTGCAATTAGGCGATAGCTGGGACATAATTAGAGGTTACTTCCATATACTGGATATAATTGTTGTGATAGGAATAATAGGAGTTTTAGCTTACTTAATTTACAAATATAGAAATAGAAGTGAATCTCAAAAAAATGAATATTAAAGTTAAATCACGGATTTAACTTTTTTTAGACGCCCACATTATCATACGCGCCAGCATTTCAGGTTTAGTTGGCGAAATTTCAGGATGAGGTCCGCTAAGTACAACTCTTCCAGCACCATAAGTATCGCCTACAATGGCCTCATAGTTCATATAACGCGTTTTACTGTTTGCATATTTGGCCATTGAAAATGCTGGGCCATTTATATACATTGCTGGCCCGTTCCAGTGGTATACATTTTGTGTCCCACTATACTTAAGGACATTTATTCCATTTGATGTCATTGCAATTGGTAGCTGCCCAACATAACTTACGGCCTTGGAACTTATGTGTGGTGCAATTCCCCAGCCATAATAATAGCCTGCTACTCTGTAAGTAGCGGCATATGAACCAGCGCATATTCCCACATATCCTTTACCGCTGGATACAAATTTTTTAATGTCTGCACCTTTAATTCTTGGATTTCTAAGGTATGATATACCTGATGCACCACCAGGCATTATCAAAACATCATACGATGACAGTGTGGCCGAATTAATGTAACTTGATGTTGCATAACTGAACTTCACATTTGGAATAGTATTATGAGAATTTGCATAACTCAATGAGTTTTTTATTCCATTAACAGAGCCTGGAAGGGCATCATATCCATTATAAATTAATACTTTAATCATTACTGGATCTGAAGCATATACTGCAGTTGATGAACTATTGCCAGTTGCCATTATGGATGATGAACCAATGGTTGTAAATAAAAAAAGCAAAACAATTATCAAAATATTCACTGTATGTAAATATCCACGTATTTTCATTAGATATATAATTAAATATCAGAGCTTATAAATGTTTGGAAAATAAGGTTTATTAATTGATTAATAACTATTTAGAGAATTTTAATCCCGATTTATTGCTAAAAAAACTGATTTAAAAGAATTTAAACATAAAATTATCCTTAAATTATCTTTAAAATATTATTGAAAATCAAAATAAGTTAAAGAAATCATTAATTTGACTTAATAAATCTCAAATAATGTATCTGATTTAAAAATCAGTATTGTTAAGCAAATAATCTTTAAATTTAGCCTAATACCTATTTTATTAGTTATGTTACCCTGCATATATGTTTAAATCCCTAATAAATCAAAAAACATATTTAAATTTTAAATCTTTTTAGAAGCCCATAAAATCATTCTTACTAACATCTCATGATCCTTTGGATTTAATTCTGGATGAGGCCCAGATAACATAACTCTTCCAGATCCATATGTATCAGTCATAACTGCAGAATAATTTTGATAACCAGTTTCGTTATGGGCATATTCAGCCATAGAATTAGAACCATACATTGCAGGACCATTCCAGTGGTAAAGAGTTTCTTTATCTGACGAATTTAGAACCTGCATTCCATTCGAGGTCATTGAAATTTGTAATTCCCCTACATAATCTACAGATTTAGAGTTTACATGCGGTGCAATTCCCCAACCATCATAATATCCATCCACATGACTTGAAGCCGCATATGAACCTGCACATATTCCTACGTAACCACCACCATTATTAACAAAATCCTTCAGATCCCCAGAATTAATATCGGGATTTTCAAGATAAGTCGTTGCAAGTCCTCCCGGCATGATTAAAACATCATATCCAGATAAAGTTCCGGAATCAATCTTTCCTATGGTCGAATAATTAAAATATACTCCTGAATAGATATTTTCTTTGTTTGTGTCGTTTAAACAGTCTTCTATGCCATAAACACTACCTGGAATTACTCCATCTCCATCATAAATTAAAACTTTCACTAATACGGGATTTGACTTATAAGTACTATTATTTCCATTATTTACCGGATCACCCTGTATTGCTGTAATTGATACTAAACCAAACAATGTAAATGAAATCAGTAATACAATTATTAGAATCTTTCTATCATGCAAATATCTTCTCATTCTCATTAGATTCCAGATTATATATCAGAACTTATAAATGTTTGGAAAACAAGACCATGTAATAATTTATTAATTTTTTAAGGAAATTTAAGTGATTTTTATGTCCAAAAAAGAGAATTTAAAAGGAATTGTATGCCGCATTACCTTATGAAATACCTTAAAAAATATTTTAAAATTTAGGAAGATTTAAAATATAATTTAGTAGATTTAATAATGAATTGATTATCAAAAATAATTGAATTCACCACTTTTTCTTGTAAAAATAATTGAAAATCCTTCCAAAATCAGTTCCGGAAATTATTTTATTTTTATAGGAATTGTAAATATTTTCCCTACCCTCTTCAAGATATCTAGAAGTTATACCATATTCTATGGATAAATTAGTCTCAATAAATGCAGCAAGCTTATCACATGCCTTTATTAACTTCCCATCAAGTGGAGAATATTCATTTTTATTGTATTTCTTATTTAAATCTTTAAATTTAATCCCTTTTTGAAGTCCGTGGCCGCCTTCAAGAATCCTATTTTCAAATTCATTCTCGGTGAAGTATTTCATCTCACCATGCCATGGTTTGGGAATTAGCGGCAGTATTTCTTCTTTCATCCTTTCGTTTTCATAATCTTTAATTATATCCTCTAAATCAGCTGCTGCATTTTTAATTGGGGAAATAATGTCCCTGGTTGATACTTCTGGTAAATCATGGAATAAACCTGCGAAGAAATTATTGTAGATTCTTTTCTCGCAGGGAACCGGTTCCATTTCAATTGTGCACAAATAAGCGGTTATTGCCACTATCAACATGTGCCCCAGAACTGAAGTTTCAGGTATTCGAGGCGAATGAGCCCATCGTTTTTGGAAACGTAGCTGCCCGCAAAGATCTACAAATCCATAGGATTTCTTTCCAAGGAGAATTTTTTGAACACCAATTAAATCATAATGATCTTCAATCTGATTTTCAATATTCTCCTTTGTTTTCTCTATTCCATAGATAAAAGGGGCTGAGTTATATATAATTTTAAATTCCCAGTTTGTTGCCAAATAATGTGCAGCTCGAAGTATTCTCCGTTCGAGAGTATTTTCATTTCGAGAAAAATAATTTTCAAATTTTTGCCTGAATTCACTACCATTTAAATTATCTAAGTCATCTTTAAGCACGTTTAAAACGTGATTATTTAATTCTTGACGTTTTTCTGCCATCATTCTGTGAAATACCGGCGGTTTTATATCTGTTAAAACCAGTCTGTAAAGGAATTCGAAAATAAAACTTTCTATAAGATTTAACCAGTTGATGTGACCTTCGCCTTTTCTATCTTCTTCAATTTTGGCAATGACATAGGCTATGACCATTTTGTGGGCCTGTTTGTCCAGTTCTGTTAATTCAACAGGTCTTATATGGTCATTCCACCGCTGCATGCTTGCAGCTTCAAAGAACCTTTCGATTAGTTTTTCAATCATAGATTCACCTACATTAAAACGCGACTTAGATAAATTGGATATTTGTTGTTTATTTATCTGATTTAATTATATTTAAATGATCAATTTATAAAAAAATAAGCTTTTAAACAAATAAAATAGGGAAAAGAAAAAAATAGAGACTAATCTCAAATTTCGAGGCTATTGTCCGCCTGAATATCCTTTATCTCCAGGATCTATGTAACCATCGCCACCGCAGGCACCGCATTTGGTTTTACCGCCGGTACCTCCGCAGATTGTACATTTGATTTTCCCAGCACCGTGGCATTTAATACATATTTGCTTCATAGCAACTTTTTTACCATTAATATAGATATAACTCACTTTTGTCCCATCTCCACCACAGGCACTGCATGTTTCAAGGCCTGTTCCGTGACAGCCCATACAGTAATCCCATCCAGTACCATGACATCCTGGACAAATTACTCTTTTTGCACTTACGTTTTGTTTACCTGAACCAGCATTCTGGTTTATTTGATTGTTTGAATTTTGATTTACACCGGAATTAACGCCATTTAAGCTATCTGTTCCATTAGATCCATTTGTAAGCCCTAATTGCATAGCTCCCGGGTTTTGAATACTTACATATGCCCCAAGACCTACTATCACTATTATTGCAACCAAAATTCCTACTATTAACCTTCTATCCATTAAAAACATCCCCCTGAACCATTCAAATGTTAGCATTTATATGTCAGTAGTGACTCCCATATAAATTTAACTAAAAACTGTACGAAAAACGTGCTAATTGTTATTAAAGCAAAGAAAAGCCCATTTAAAATTAAAATTTTGGAAAAATAGAGTTTAATAATTCCTATAATTAATAAAAATAAAATAATAATTTGATTATTGAATACACTGCACCGAATTATTTGTAAATTTCTTTAGAGCATCTTCAATATCAATGAAAGTGCGTCCATGATACTTATCACCGATAATATTGAAAATAAAAGATAATATTGTAACTGTAAATATTTGATAGTCTATTTCCTTATTTTGAATATTTTTCTGGATATAATCGCTGAGAATATATGTGATTTCCTCTGCCGCTGTAGTTCCAGACACCCTGTTTCTTTCATTTATTGATAAACTAATGTATTCATAGTTATCTTCAGTTAATTTTGCGAGATTTTTAATCAATATTCCTAAAAAATCTTTGGAACTTTCAAATTTATTATCTAAAAATATTGAAGTTTCAAAATCTTTTTCCAGTTTTTCACTGCCCTGAGTAATTACAGAATTAAAAAGGTTTTCCTTAGTTTTAAACTTTCTAAATAGTGTTTTTTCACTAAAACCTGCTTCTTCCGCTATAATCAAAGTAGTAGCGCCTTTGTATCCGTTTTCGGCAAATAGTTTTAAAGCAGCGCTCAAAATTTTCTGCTCTGTTTTGTCGACCATATAACCACTTGTATAATTCTTATAAAATTTATTTAATGACTGCTTACCAGTATTACAACTGTATCCATTCAACTTATTAACAATTTTGTTGATTTACAGTCAAATAGATATAAAATTAGATATTGTCAGATAAATAAAAATTGTAATAATGTAAAAAAAGAACTTTATTTAAACACATAAAACCGAGTTATTTATGAATTTATCTACTACTTTTTCATAGTTATGGACATTCTGTCCCTTATACCTTTCAATGCAAATCATGTAAGTAAATCCAGTTAATGCAAGGACAAACGCGTCATAGTCTACTTTACTATTGGTAATATTCTCTTCCAGATATTCTGTAAACTGCCTGAAAAATTCTGTTATAGCACTGTCAAATTTCCCCGCACCGTCATTAATAACTAAAAAGAAAACTTCAAAATTTTCTTCAATTACCCAAATGTAATTTCTGATAATTGTTTCTAAGAAGTCTCGGGGGCTTTCAGGCTTATTATCTGTAAATATTGATGCAAAATCCATTTTCATTTTTTCAAGATTTTGATTTATGATGGCGTCAAAAAGATTTTCCTTAGTTTTAAACTTCCTGAATAAAGTAAGCTCGCTAACTCCGGCTTCTTCGGCTATAACTCTAGTAGTTGCGCCAGTATACCCCTTTTCAGCGAATAACTTTAAAGCCGCATCCAAAATCTTCTTTTCAGTTTCTCCAGCCATAAATAATCACTGTAAATACAATCTAAATTAATGATTAAAAGAATTCATAATTATATCTAATTAAATCCTTATTTAAAAGTTTTGATTAGTTCATTTTAAAATATAAAGTTGTTATTATTGTTAAATAATATATTACGAAAATCGCAAGTACTAACTAACATTTAGAGTAAAATTATTACTTAAATACTAATTTACAACTTTTTAATAAGTAATAATTGTTGAAACTATGGACATCTGGCATAATGATCTATAAATTCTTCAACAGCATTCTCATAATTAAAAAACTGGCCCTGATTTTTGTCAAAAATAACGAAATATAAGAAGGAGAAAACATTTAAAACAAATATTTTAGGGTCCATTTGAACATTTGGAGATATTTCTTCTATGTATTGAGAAACACGGGTGATAATTTCCATTAGTATATCCCCAGGAGCATTATGTCTATTATAAACCAGAATATTGACAAATTCAAAGTTTTTTTCCATTAAATCTGTGAGATTTTTAATCAATGTTTCTAAAAAGTCTTTATTATTTTTAAACTCCTTATCTATAAATATTGAATCCAATTCTTCCAGAATACGTTCCCGATTTTCAGTTAGCACAGAATTAAAAAGATTTTCCTTAGTTTCAAATTTCCTAAATAAGGTTAATTCGCTGAATTCTGATTCCTGTGCTATAACTTTTGTAGTGGCCCCTTTAAATCCTTTTTCAGAGAATATTTTTAAAGCAGCGCCCAAAATTTTCTGCTCTGTTTTATCAGTCATACAATAATACCTTCTAAAACTCTTTTATTCGCTAAATAAACCCTTTATGCTATTTTTTATATCTAATTACCCCCATATTTAATGATTTTGATAACTAACTTAAAAATAGGCTAAAAAATGACATTATTAATTGCAAATTGTTATTAATAACTTATTGAAAAAGTAAAAATAATTTAAAAATTGATTTAAAACCTGATCAAAATAGGATTTAAAAAAATAAAACCCCAGCAGAAATTCTATGAATTTCTGCGGCCGTCGAACAAGAAGAGTTCGGTGCATCGAAATTGTAAATTTCGAATGCCGTGAATCAGAGATTCACCGGCCTCAAACACCGAGGTGTTTGGGGCATACGAAATCTATGATTTCGTTGTTCAGGAAATTGAAAATTTCCTTCAACGCCGAAAATCAAAGATTTTCGAGCGAATTAGCAGTCCTAAGACCGCTTTTTACCAATTTATTCTGGTTTTTCCATTAAGCAGCATTTAGCGAGAGTTTGGCCTTTTCCACCGTGAGGAGTCCTTACAACGGTGTCGTTAGCTTTTTCAATTTCTCTTGCTTGTGTAGCTAAGTCTGCTGCGACTTTAAGCATTTCGTGAGCTGATGCAACTATTGGTATGTATTTTTCTGCGTCTCTGGTCATGAAACAACCTTCAACATCGATGTCAGCTACTTTGGTTGCAATTTCGTATGCAGCCATTGCTTTTGCTTTTGCGTATGGGCTACCAAATGCAGCAGCTTCTACAGCTTTGTCCCTTGAGATTACAACTTTTGGAAGTTCTACAGCGTTTCCACCTTCAACATCTGCTACTGCAGCGTCAATTGTGTTTTGGACAACTCTGTATGCTCCGGTTAATGCTAATACTTTTATAACATCGGAGTTAAATGAAGCCATTTCAGTTGGGTCCAGGAATTCTCTTCTTGCACCAATCATTGGGTCTGCTTTGACGATGATGTAACCTAATCCCTGTTCATCCATTTCGTCTTTTGCTCTTAATCCTGGAGCGTCCCCAATTATGATTGCAGGTACATCTGCTGCGGATAATAATTCTCTTGCTTTAGCAGGGCCTGGTGCACCAGGGTTTGGGCTTATGAATATGACGAAATCCCTGTCCTGTTCAAGCATTAATGGTACAGCTTTTTCAATTTCTTCTGGGTTCATCTTAGCCCCAGAACCTATTACACAAGTATCTATATTTGGTCTATCTGCCCTCTCATCGAGTAATAAATCGATTACTGGAGAGGTACCTATGTTACCACATTTAATGATTCCTATTTTTACAACCATTATATCACCGGCTGTAGCTATTTAAATAATATAATAAGTATTTTTTGATTTAATTTTGATGGCTAAGTTTTTATATGTGAATTTTTTAACTTAATATTAAAAGATGTTCAATTGAATAGGGAATTGAAAGTTTATGCCAATTTAAAAGGTTTAAATAACTCATTTTAGCATGTATAACATTTTAAAGCCTTAATTAAGTTTATGCTGGTCATTTTATTATAATATTATTTTAATAGAGATTTAAAATTTTAATTTCATTCCATTGGCGCATTTATGGCTCCTTATTTTTTAAATTATATTTTTTCATGGAAAACCATAATTTAATACTGGAATATGATAAACTATTTTTACTAATAAAAGATATTTGAATTAAAGCACCATTTTCACGTAAATTTAAGCATTTAAAAAGAGTTCATAAAATGGATTTAAAACCAGAAATATGGATAAGCTCCACAAATCATATAAAAGCTTTTGACACGCTACAGGAAACCCATCAATCCTGGAAAAAGTACTTTGGATTTTACAATGTACCTGATGATTTTCCATTTATGAAACAATTAGGTGCCAGAATACCGATAGTATATTTTTCAAAGGGAGAAGTATCTTTTAAAGATGATAAATTACATTACAATGCCCTTAAAGAAAAAAATAAACTTTTAATGAGCTACTGTAGTCTTGACAATGATTTGTCCTTTGTACTGAACCACTCCAATATAAAATCTATTGGGTGGTGCCTATATGAAAGAAAATCTTTGCGCAAATTTAAATGGAACTGGATTAGAATCACCTGCAATGAAGACATACTGGGTGGGGATTTTCTAATCTGTGCTGACGGTGTTGGTAACACCAAGAAACTATTTGAAATGTTAAACCAATTTAAAGAAGGTCAAAATGTTTCAACATCTTTAAATGATTATTCAAACAGTAAAATTCCCATGATAGGTTATATTGGTCTACTCCTACTCATTGTTTCCAGTGTTTTGAATTTAATCATCACCGCGACGTATGGAACTATAAATGATAGTATTTGGGGACCAATTGCTGTATTAACTCTATTATTATCTTTTATATTGATATTCACTTCTATGGGATGGTATTTAACTAAAATAAATGAAAATTCAAAGATTCAATATCATGGGTTGGTATTTATGGGAATTATGTCGTTTTTATTTATACTTAATTCTATTATACTCCATTTTTTCCCGTAATAACTGGAATGTTCACTTTTTAAGGAACTTTAACTTCATCCCACTTGCGGGTGCTTGAAAAAGCTATCTGAAAGGTGGATACTATTAATATCCCTGCAGCAATCCCAATAATTATTCTATCTAGCACTTCCTTCTGGTTTAAAACCCAGATACCTGTTGATATCATCCCTACAGTTAAAATAATTACTGCAAATGCCAGATATAAATTTCTGTTGTGATACTTTTTTATCTCAAACACATTCCTTGTAAATGGTACTAAGCTAACAGAGCCCAATATTAATGCCAGTTGAAGATCCACTGTTCCGATGTATAAAACTGCAAACAATATAATGACACTTAAAAGGGCTAATTTCGAAATTCTATTCATTTTGTATCTCCATTTCCTTTAAAAACATTGAAAGACAATTAAAATACAATTAACTGAATATGACAACATCTCAATTTAAAGTTGAAAAGTCAATTTAAAGTTATAATAAGCGACAAATATTTTAATTCATCCAAATAGAGCTTATTTAGGCCCTAAAATAGTTATAACAATTAAAAAACGTACTACTTCAGGCAACATATTTACAATTTTCTATTTTAAATTAAAATACCTCATTGTATATAAATATTCGCTATTTAGACGTTGATAATCAGGTTAATTTTGCTTTAACATGACAATATTGCTCTATAAATCAATAAAAGATCGTATGTTAGTGATTACTAAAATTAGCTTATGTTGGTTAGGTATATGGAGATAAGAAAGCACTAGTTCTAAATTAGGTTTGATCTAGCATTTGAAATTTAAAATTAAAAATAAATTTTTAACTAAACTAGTCTGATTCAATTAATTTGCTCGGATTATACGTTTATAACGCCCAATAGAGTTTAAAGTTCGCAGATTATTCCAATAGGTGCATCAGTTAATGGCTTCATTGAAAGATTTCTTTAATGATTTATAAAAAAATTCATCTATTTAATAAGGATTCTCATGATTATAATCCTATTTTATAGTGAATGAATTTCTAATAATACTAATAAATATTATATATTCATTTTTACTTGCTAATTTCTGATTTAAACTTTTTTAATTCTGGTTTTTTATTAATATTTAATTTATATTTTTAATTGTACATTTAAATTAGATAATTATTTATGTTTTGATATATAAATTATTAATAAAAAGGAGGTGAGATAATGGAAGAAACTAAAGAAACTAAATCAGTTGAAGAGGTAGTGGAAACTAAATCTACAATTAAAACTGTAAAATCTTTACCATTAATCGATGTTTCTTTAATAGTGTCAGTGATTGCTGCAATTATATCATTTATAGCCGGGATCCTTTATTTTATTGTCGGATGGTCAACAATACACCAGATAAGTACTTATATTATCAGTTTAAACCCTGAGACTGCTAATGTTGTTACTTCTATTGCAGGTTCAATCACCGCTATGGGTGCCCTATACTTAATCATAGTCTGGCCTATCATGGCATTCATTGGAACATTTATAGTAACTGCAGTAGCTGTCCTACTATACAACTTCTTAGCACCAAGAATAGGCGGAATTAAATTAGAATTGGAATAAAAATTTAATATTTTTTTTTAATTTTAAATAGAGAAATTAAGGGGCAACTATATGAAAAAATCGGGAATGGCGGTTTTTGGAATTTTAGCTCTTTTGACGCTCGTTGTTTTTACATCTGGATGCGCCAGTAACGAAAAATTATTGTATCAATACAATTTAACATCAGGGAATTCTCCAGATTTTGTAGGAGTACAAAATGTAACAATTCCTAATGGAACTACTAACGTTAAAATTGTGGGACAGAACTTAACTAAACTGAATTCAAATATTGGCACATCAAATGTGGTCATATTGATTTTAAATACTATTCCAGTAACTGGAGCAACCGGTGCAAACTATACAGTAAATATACTGGAGCAAAAAACCATTAACCTAGCAAATGAAACACAACCACTCAATGTAAACTACACTTTTAACAACACCAATATAAAAGGACTATTAATCACCAATACCAATGCTAAAGGAGTCATACAAATATATACTTTTTAAATTCAAGCATTGAATGATGTTCAAAACTTCTTTTTTTATCTTTTTTCTATTTTAATTAAATTCTCTGCATTTTAGTGATTTCGTAATTATAACAAAGTTTATATAGTTAAAATGTTACATGATAAATCAAGTTAAGGAGGTGATGATATGAATAAAAATATAGTTATGGCCTTAACACTTTTATTTGTGGTTTTTGCTGGATTTCAATTCGCTGCACCAGTTTCAGCAGCAAAAGTAGTAGATCATGGATATAAAAAGGTATATGACGGTGACCTGGGCTGGATGAAAATCTCGTGGACAGCTTACCAGTACACAAAAAACGGTAAAATAAACAACAATTTTGTAAAGATACATGCAAAATACTACATTAAACAGCAAAGTGGAAAATACGCCCTTGTTGAGACTCAGGATATTACACTGGCAAAAACAACAAATTCAACAGTTAAAATCACTATAAATGCACGGCATCCTGGTGAAAAACCTATTGGGAAACCTGGTGTTACATACAGGACAACTAAATTTAGTGCGGCTCAGTACTACTGGAGAGTATTTAGATCTGAGTTATGATTAGACTGAAATTCTTTAAATACTCTTATTTTTTCTATTATTACGTTAATTTATTCTGCAAATCGGACACTTACAATCGTTAAATTTATATATACTCAAACCGAATTATGGGCATGCCTGCAGAAGCAGAAGTTAACATACAGGGAACTAAAGTTAAGGCAGTATTAGAAACGGCCCCCAATAGGATTTATTTTATAGATAACCTTAAAATACTTCTTGCAGTTCTTGTAGTGCTTCATCATGCGGCTCAACCATATGGCCCTGGTGGAGGCTGGTGGATACCCTCAGAACCTACAAGTATCATAGATTATGTCCTTCTCGGCATTTTCATGGCCTTTAACGCGTCATTCTTCATGGGCCTCTTTTTCATGCTTTCTGCATATTTCGTGCCGTCATCATTAGAGAGAAAAAGCCCCAATAAGTTCATAAAGGACAGATTGGTAAAATTAGGCATACCGATACTTATATTCATGTTTATTGTCTTCCCTGTGATGGACTACCTGCTAAACTATCAGGTCATCCTCTTTGGACATTTATGGTTCCTGGCAATGCTACTGATATTTTCAACAGTTTATGGGGCCTACTGGCTGGTTAAAAGACCATCTTCCCAGACAAAGCGGCCATTTCCAAGCAATGCAGCTATTTTGACCTTCATTGTGGTTATGGCACTTATATCTTTTGTTGTGAGAATTTGGTGGCCGGAAAACCAATGGACACTGCTTGGTTTATTTGAGCCTTTCCATGTTACCCAATACGTTATGCTCTTTGCTGCGGGTATAGTAGCATACAGGCAAGGATGGATTGAGGCAATTCCTAAAGCTACAGGTAAGCTATGGACAAGGATCGCAATTCTAACTCTAATATCATTACTCTTCGTCGGCGGAGTAACTAACTCTACAGAATTTTCTGGGGGCTTAACAGCCGCATCCCTTCTCGGGTCGTTCTGGGAAGCTTTCATGTGTGTAAGCATATGTATTGCTTTTCTCTCACTCTTCAAAAACAGATTCAACTCACAGGGCCTTATTACAAGGACCTTTGCAAATGATACATTCACAGTTTATCTGATACAACTTCCTTTAGTCGTTTTACTGCAGTATATGATTATAGGATTAGCAGTAGACCCCCTCATTAAGTTTGCCATAGTGGGGGTCATAGGTGTCCCATTGGCGTTTGCCCTCAGCCACTACGTGATAAGACGACTGCCATATGCAAAATATATACTCGGATAGAATTCATGATATATGCCTATCTCTATTAATTTTACTTTGTTTATCCATGAAAATATAATTTTCATGGAATATTTCCATCGAGAACTCATTAAAAGAACTCATAAAGTTGATTTCATAAAAAAAGAAGCTATCAATAGATTTATAGTCCCTTTAATTTTTAATAAATTATTTTATATAAGTATTAAATAAATTAAACATTAAATATTATTAGCAATTGAGCTGTTGATAGTGGTCAATTAAATAATATGTTTAAAGACAAGTGAGGTATGTTTTATGCCAGATAATAGTTTTAAATGTTCTATTCTAGAAAAAGAAATTTTAGATATAGAAGATGAGATTAAAAAGCTTCAAAATGACCTCTTTGCAGTAGGTACAACAGATACTACAGAAATTACGAGAAAAATTAATAGTTTACGTGTTGAACTCAGAGTTAAAAATTCAGAATTAACAAAGTGTAGACCATAAAAAAACGCCAAATCTGATTTTGAACTAGATTAACTGCCGAAATTCATGAGATAATTTAAATAAATCTATTCAAAATTTCGTAAAAAAGAAGTCATTAATAAAATTCCTTTAAGGTCCCTTTTATTGAATTAATTAATTGAATTCTCTTATTGAAATCTTTATAAGGATTTAATGTCTTAGAAAATTATTTACTTAAAAACTCCAAAACTTTCCCCATTACCAATTCTTCCTGCACATGCATCAAATCATGCCCTGCATTTGGTATAAGTTCAGTTTTATTTTCGAAAGTTCAGAAAAGTGTTGTCAAAATTTTAAATTTTGACATTGAGGGAAACTCTGTTTCCCGAACCGCAAAACTGAAAGTTTTGCAGGCAGCAAAAAACGAAGTTTTTTTGCATAATATACATTTTTCGTCACTCCCTAACTTTATTAATTATTAGTATATTATTATTAAATCAGAATTTATAATTTATTCAAGCTTGGTTAAAGAAGAAAAAAATAATGTTTTAAACGCTTTTGTAAATACTCACATTATACCATAACAATAAAAAAACATGGCCTCCCATAGATATTGAAAAAGCGTCGTAAATATCCCCATGTGAGGGAAAATATGAAAAGAGAGGAAGTTAAAAAGTTAATGTACAAGCGGTTTATTGAACCTACAAAGCTAAGAGATGTTTTTGCGGGAGTAGAACTTGAATTGCCTATCGTTAACTTAAACAAAAAGGCAGTAGATTTTAAACTAGTTAATGAATTGAATGTAAAATTTAAAAACTACTTTAACTTCAAAATAAAAGCCATAGATGATAATGGTGGAATCTGCGCCCTTGAAGATCCAGTGACGAATGATATTTTTACTTTTGATTGTTCTTATAACAACCTTGAAATTTCATTTGGAAAAGAAAAAAATTTATACCGTGTTAAAGAAAGGTTTGAAGAATATTATAAATTTATTCAAGATATATTAAATAAAGAAAACCATACCCTAACAGGATTTGGTGTTAATCCTTATAGAAAATATAACAAACGTCTTCCTATACCTAATGGAAGGTATAGAATGTTGTATCATCATTTATGCTCATATCAGAAGTATGATGAAATGAGTTTTCATGATATGCCCGAATTTGGTATGTTTACCAGTGCAGCGCAGACCCATATAGATGTTAATTTTGATAATTTAATACCTGCCATAAGTGCATTTTCCAAACTTGAGCCAATAAAAGCTATTCTTTTTTCTAACTCCGTGTTAAACGGAGAAAACATGGAATTGGCTTGTAGTCGAGATATGCTATGGGAAGACAGTATGCATGGATATAATAAAAAAAACATTGGAATGTTTGATACCCTACCACAAAGTATTGAAGAACTTCTTGAATATTTGCTCAGTACAAGCATATACTGTACTGAACAAGAAGGAAAGTACATTAACTTCCAGCCTACTATAGTAACTGAATTTTTCAAAAGAGAGAAAATAAATGGAGAATACTTTGAAAATGGAAAATATCATAAAATAACCTTTAAACCAAAGGAAGAAGACTTTAATTATTTTCGACCTTTTAAATTTGTAGATTTAACTTTTAGAGGTACAATAGAATTTAGATCAGTTTGTTGTCAGCCGGTTAATGAAACAATGACTACTCATGCCTTTCACCTCGGACTTATAAATCAGATAGATAAAATAAATCAAATTTTAGATGATGATACTATCTTTAACAAAGCCTATTCTATAACTGAGCTGCGAAAAATCTTCATAAAAACTTATCTTCCAGAATTTGTAGAAAAAAGTGAGCTTAAAAAGCTTCTAATTAAAATTCTTGATTTAGCATCAGAAAGTCTAAAAGAAAGAGGGAACAAAGAAGAAAAATTACTAAAGCCATTATATGAAAGAGCAAAATCCTTAGAAAATCCTGCTCAAAGACTAATAAAACATTTAAATTCTGGAGGAAAAATAGAAGAATTAATCCATGAATACGGAAAACTCTAATACTAGTGATATTTTACTTTAAAAAACTAGACCATCTTTTCAAGAATAGGTGAAAATTTTGAACAGACAACGTTTACTAGAAACATTTTCAGATTTAGTTTCAATTTACAGTCCTTCCCTTTCAGAAAGACTTGTTTGTGATTATTTAAGTTCTAAACTTAGTGAATTAGGATTTATTGTTCATGAAGATTTAGTGGGTGAACAAATTGGGGGAAATAGTGGAAATTTATATGGATTTTTATCAGGAGATGAATCTTTAGAACCCTTGCTTTTTTGTGCACACATGGATACAGTAGAACCTGCGAAAGGAAAAAAAGCCATATTCCACGATGATGGGTCAATTACATCAAATGGGGAAACTATTTTGGGATGTGATGCATTATCTGGAGTATCTGCAATTATAGAAGCTATTACGGCAATAAAAGAAGGAAACCTAAATCATCGTCCCATAGAAGTATTATTTTGTGTTGCAGAAGAGCTATATGGTCTTGGATCAAAGTTTTTTGATTATTCTATGATAAGATCAAAAGAATCATACACTCTTGATTTATCAGGAGAAGTTGGGTCAGCTGCGTATAAAGCGCCTTCACTCCTTACTTTTGATATAATCGTAAAGGGAAAGTCAGCTCATTCTAGTTTTAAATGCAAAGAAAATGTTAATGCAATAATGGTTGCTGCAAAAGCACTTGCGCAAATAAAAACCGGCAAGATTAATGAAAACTCTACATGCAATATAGGACTTATTCAAGGAGGACGTGCTCCAAACATTGTTCCGGATTTATGTGCTGTTAAAGGAGAGATAAGAAGTTACTCCTATGATGAAACTTTTATATTATTAAATGAAGTCATAGAAATATTCTCCAAAATAACTGAAGAACATGGGGCGAAAATGGAAGCTACACATGAACTTCGTGTAGAAGCATATGAAACACCATTAAACCATTCAGTTGTAAAGAGGTTTCAGAATGTATGTGAAAAATTAGACATTCCCTGTAAACTATGCTCTACACTTGGTGGTAGTGATAACAACAACATAGAACAGCATGGTATAACTGGACTTGAATTAGCAGCTGCGATGAACGACTGTCATTCATGTGAAGAATACACTTCTGTTTTTGAACTTGAAAAAATAACAAAAATTGTAATAGAATTGATGAATGGCGAAACTTAAAAAATACGAGGCTGTAAAGTTAATTGGGTAGTTTTGCATTATTCCTCTGGAGCTCTTCTAAGAATCACATCTCTAATTTTCTAAAGATATAGGCACCCCTAGGGCCTATCCTATGAGACCAAATTCTAGATCCAACTATGAGATTCTTTAATAGGGTGCTCGCTTTTGCTACTCAAAAAAAACGGATTTAAAACATTAAATTAGCTTAATTATGTATTTAAATGAAATATTTGTCATTTAATTCTACTACTTCAAATCTAATATCTTCTAATTTCTTTTTATTATCTTCTGATAACTGTGGGACATTGATAAAGAGATTTTCTATTGCTCTGCTTAATGCTACGTAATATAATCTATGTCTTTCTCTATTTATGTCAGGATTTAATAAAAATTCTAAATTTTCTCCTGGTGGAATAACTAACAAAACACTGTTAAATTCATCCCCTTTTGATTTATGTATTGTTCTATGTAAACTATCATCATTATTAATTCTTACACTAACTGCAATCTTTCTATATTCTAATGATTCATAGTATTTGTTAATATTACCCCTAGTTATCTCCGGTTTAACTCGAGGATTATCATATAAATAATTATTATAAAAATCCTTGATTGAACCATTCTTATATTCATCATAGCTGTTTATTAGCCTTTTTAAATTAATTAAAGCTTCTTTATCATTAAAATTTTCGATCTTTCTATATGCTTTTTTCATATACTTGATAGCATCTTTTATTTTGTTTTGTAAGCCATATTCAATTGCAGTTATTGTATATGTGATCAGCCAGCCTCTATCACCATCTCTAAATAAAGGTTCATTTATATTTCTACTATCAAAATAATCTTCATACCCAAATTTCATAATATTTGAAATATCATTCTTAAATGATAATGTACAAACATTTTGATCTCCGGAAATCTTGATCGCTTCTTTATATGCATCAAAAAAACTTCCAATAAGTATTCGAGGAGGATTTCCAGTTTTGTTTCCTGGACTATTTTGTGTAAAATCAGATTCATTTCTAACATGATTCAAAATGTCAATAATTTCTTCTATACTCCTATAGTTATTTTCGATTTTATACAATTCCATATCATCTAAACTAAAATCAATAAATTTATGAAAGTCTGCTCCCTGAAATGCAAAGATTGACTGTCCCCAATCACCAATTACTCCTATAATAGTTTCTTTTTCACCAATCATTTTAATAATCTCTGATTGAATAGGGCTGGTATCTTGAAATTCATCAATAAAAATATATGGAAATTTAGCACGCAAAATTTCTAGTATACGTTCGTTAGTCTTTAAAATTTCATAACTTAAAAATAAAACATCATCATGACTTATTAAAGCTGTTTTCCAACATAATTTTTTGTATTCAAATAGAGACTTATTTGATATAGGTAAATCATACGATTTGCGTTTTAATTTCAATTCACCATCAGATTGAATTGTCCAACGTAAATCCATTAATTCTTTTTTTGTTTCAGGTTTATACACAAGATATTTTTGTTTTGGTATTTTCTTTCCCCATTCTTCCAATATGCGATGTGGGGGAATTATCTCATCATGTCCATCAATATCAGCTAATGGTATTTCGTATTTCTCTTTTAAAACCCATAAATAAGGCTTTAACACATGTTTATATAAAAAACTATGAATTGTGCTTACTTCTACTTCATTTATAGCATTATCAAGTCGCTTTGTAATGGTTTCTACTCCAATGTTAGTGTATGTAATACAGGCAATTTTTTTTACTTTTGTGAGACGTGTGGACTTTGCAATCACATTTTTTATGTGATTAATTAAAAATCTAGTTTTACCTGCTCCAGGTCCAGCGCATAACTTAAAATTAATTTCCGTATCAATCAGTTCATCACTGTCTTTTAAAGTTATAGCTCTTGACAAATCCATTCTATTGCCTCACTAATATATGTTGGAATATTAAATTCAAAATAGCTGTCTCCTTTAAGCTTTTTTTTATGATTTTCTGATATTATGAATGCTAATTCTTGTGCCACAGTCCCTTTTGACACTGAATTCAAATATCTTGTCGCTATTATATGTTTACATTTTTCTTCATCATCAAAACTACAATTTGCAATGGCCGATGAAATACTATTTTTAAATTTTTCATTTCTTATTAAATTAAGTATAAAATCACTATCTTTTTCTTGTTTGAGACTATTCATCATTTCTTCTATCTCATTAGCATTACTTATGGAATCAGTTATTAATTCTGGAGTATCTGGATTTGCTAATATCATTTCATATTCAAAAGTATACCCTTTTAATTTTTCTTGGGAGTATGCTCTAATAAAATCTTCATTATCAATTGGAGGATATTTATTAACAATATCATTAGAACAAATTTTATAATCGTACTCCGTGTTATTATTAAGATCAAAAGGCCAACACTTTTTCCACCTATTATTAGGTTCCTTTTTTTTCTTTTGAGGATCTAAATCAGTGATACATGCTACCTTCTTTTTGATTGCATATTCATTCGATGGATCAAATAGTTTTAGAAAATGATCAAAATATCTGCCACCAATGTTTATTACTGAAACATGTGAATCTGTTAAATCCTTGGTCAAAATTTTCGCAAACTCTGGGACAAGTAATTGTTCGGAAATGCCTTCTACAAAAATTAAACTTTTAGCAAAGAATATATCTGCCTTTGTAACATCTAAAAACCGCTTGACATAATTCTTTGATCTTATATCTTCATCATTATCATTAAAGACTTTCCCAGGATATGAAACATTAAATTCGTCCCCATATTTATACAAAATAATTATATTATCAAGATCAACAGCTGCTGTAATATTAGGTGAATGAGAAGTCACAAAGATTTGTCTTACCTCTTTTTTTTGATTCTTGTTTAAAAATTTTAAGAATTTATATTGCATATTTGGGTGTAAATGAGCTTCTGGCTCTTCTATTGCAAGTATAGAGAATGTTTTAGCATTACTTCCTAAATACTTTCCCGAGGCGTTTATTTGCATTTTAGCCAGTAAAAGAGAAATATATATCAAATTATTATATCCCAAGCCATTTTGAGTAGCTGGTAACTTAAATCCAGTTTCATTCTCTACTATTAACTTCAAGGCAAAATATAATTCTGTCTCAAGAATTTTTCCTTCAAAAGAAGGTTTTAAGTTATCAAAAGAAGCTCCTGTTTCTTCTGCATATTTAAGCATGTGTTTCTTACCAGCTTCCATTCTCTCATGTAAATATCCAATAAGCGCTTCTGCTTCTTCAGAAAATTCTTTTTTCTTTTCTTTAATTGCTATTTTTTTTTCATCCTCATCCATTGCATTGTCGGTTTTTATTTCATAATCCATAAAAAAATCTATAACTTCTTTCAAAAGGGAACTTCTGCCCGTGAATAAATCGTTCTCAACATCTCTAATTGCCTTTAAAAACTGAAAATCAAATTTATTTATTGAATCAGGTTCAACAACGTTTTTATATTCTGGATTTCCTACATAAATTTTGTAGGTATATTTTCTCAAAAAATTATATTCTATTTCGTACCAAAAATCATGAACATCTTCACTCTCAATTGTTTCTATAATTTTTTTATATTCATCTTCCTCCTTTTGAGGAAGAAAAAATTCGTAAGTTATCAAAGCTTCATAAGGTTTATCTAATTTCGTAAGCCATGTTGAAACTGTACATAAATCGTTCGAATATTCATCATCATTTTCAGATTCAATAAACTTTGCTGATATCTTAATTTTAGGAGATTTCTCTTTTAATTCGTCGATAGTAATGTTCTTATTGAAGTCATCTATATTCAAGCGTTTATTTTTTTCACCAAACAATAATTCCAATGCTTTTATAACAGAGGTTTTTCCTGCATTGTTATGGCCAATAATTACATTTGTGCCTTCATTAAACGATATCGATTTACTATTTTTAAATCCTCGAAAATTCTCCAATGTTAATTCAGAAATATACATATTTCCCCCCACTACAAATCATAATTGCTAATAAAATCAAATAAAAATTGGTATTATTAATATCCCCTTCAAATTAATCATCTTCATTAATTTCAAATAAGTATTCTTTTGTATATAAAATATTATTTACTATTATGATCGAATAGAAACAATTATATCTTATACACAGAAATAACTAAATATTATTATCTTATCATTACCTAAAGGATTAATTAAGCATAATAAGACCTCAATTTCCAATAAAAAATAGTTTCTGCAGGAATTTTAATGATATCTTAAGAATCAGGCTTATAAAAAACTCATTAAAAAAATAATAAATTATAAATTTTCAAGACATTAAATGTCCATCAGAAGTTGAAAATCGCGTATATAACAAAATCATAATTATACTAGTTTAAATTAAGAGATCCAATGCAAAAAGGAGGTGTTATTATGCGGAATGTTGCACAGGAAGTTTATGGTTCTGATTTTAGGGATAACCAAAGACATTTTCTAGACTTTTATAATAAGAATTATGAACGAAATGTCATTGCTGAAATGCCAACAGGTTCAGGAAAAAGTTTAATAGCAATGCATATTGGTTTAAATCATCCCGAATATGGAACTGTTTTTATTGTAACCCCAACAAAGGATCTAATGAAACAATATGAAAGGGATTTTGGACATTTAAAGGATGTCTTATTATTAGCAGGTAAAAATGAATATAAGTGCATGGACGCTTTAAATGAAGGTATAACAGGTTTAACAGCTGAGGCGTGTACCAATGATCAAGAACCCTGCAAATACCATTATAGCATGGATAATGATAACAATTGTGAGTATAGTCGGCGTATAAACACTTTCATGGAGTATAAAGTAGTTGTTACAAATTATCATATGATGTTAGCATTAATAAACCTTAAAAATACTAATTCCAGGTCATGGTACAGCCCGCTTATCATATGGGATGAAGCCCATAAATTTCAAGATATATTAAGGAATATAACAGGGATTGAATATAACAAGGATAAGACTACACAGCTTATGAATCGGGATTTAGCTTATCAATTATATTTGAATGATTATGTAATGGATGATTCATATTTAAATGATGAAATATCAAATGATTTATATTCCTATTTTTATTCAAATTTCAAGGATAAATCGGCAACGGAATTAAAAAATGATTTAACAAAATGGTTTGAAACAATAAACATAATAGATCATAATGCTTTTGGAATTTCCATTAAAGAAAAGTTAAGAATTTTAAGGGATATTGATGGGCTTAGATCCAAAGTAAATGGAACTATATTATTTAGGTATATGAAGGCAGAACCTTATGAAGTAATAAATAAAGACAATCGGGAATCTTGCATAAGATTAATACCTCAAGATTATACAGATCTTGCCACTAAATTATTTTCTCCAGCCGCAGAAAAACATTTAATGATGTCAGGAACTATACATTATCCACAATTTAATGATTTAAGGCGCCTGGAATTGCTTAAAATCATTAATGGCATGGAAATGGATATCATCTATAAAACACCTAATCAATATTATTTTTCCCAAGATAAGATTAAAAAATATGCGCCCCATCATTTAGATTGGATAATTTATAGAAATAGCATTGAATACGTTGATTTTAAAAAAGCTTATGGCAAAATGATAAAAATAATCATTGAAAAAGATCTAAATACAATGATCCATTTTAACGCTAAATGGCAGTGTAATCATATGGAGAAAGCTTTAAAGGAATCAGGATACCAGGGGAAGATATATAATTACCATGATCAAGGCAATACAACAGAATCAAAGCAAAAAATTAAAAAAGAGTTTATAAAGACTGGCGGTGTATTAATAGGAAGTAGTTTACACGAAGGATTAGATTTTCCAGGTGAACAGTTGGAACTTGTTATAATAGGTAGGGCACCTTATGCTCCAGATGTAGAAAAAGATAAATATTATCCTAGAAGTGATAGGAAGATTTCGAGTAAAATAGTTAGAATATGGGAAGGTTTGAAAGAAAAAGGGGCGCTTAATATTGATAAAGAGGAGTATAGACTTAAAACTCTTCAACAAATTGGAAGGCTTCAAAGAACTAATGAAGATAAAGGCATTATTATTTTAGCTAATTATCCATTTGTAAGTAGGGATATACAAAAGCAATTTGTTAGAGTACAATAAAAAAGGAATATTAGTTCATAAATCGGTTTATTGGTATAAACAACCCAACATAAATGTATTATTTTTAGTTTTCAGTTAACATGTTATTTATCAATATCTTCATTTTCTAATGTAACAAAGAATCCATCAGTATCTGCATACACTACTTTGAACCCACTTCTTTCGGCGTTTTCCATGGATTTTTTCAAAAAATCCCTCCCCCATGCGGTAATAGCCTCTGAAGCTTCTATACAATACCAACGATATTGTGGATGATTATAAAGCCCGTAGATTGTGGAGATTAGTGTTTTTATTGCTTCTTGTCTGAAGTTTAAAATTTGTTTTTCCTCAGGATCCTCAGATTTCTTCATCATAGACTTAATTCTTATCCGTTCGTTTAAAAGTTGAGATGTAATTGTGGGAATAAAGCCTTTGGGCTCTTTTTCGAATTTATATCCAAATTCTGGTGCAATATGACATGTTTCTTTATCACCATTCTCAGTGAGGGTTTCTGGTGAAATATTTTTAGCTATTATTATGCTGGGGTAAAGACTTCTAAAATCAAAGTAAAAAATATTTTCGTGTAAGCCCTGTACTGGTTCTTCTACATATCCCCCCACAACGTTTCTTTCAAATTTTCCAGGTTCATTTGGGAGAATAATACCAAATTCGTAGGATTTACGGATTAAATACCACTTCACTTGAGTTCCTGTTCCTCTTCTGACAATTTCAAATAAGGATTGTCCCACAATTCGTGCAAGTTCTATGCTCATGGGCAGTATTCTCTCTCCGATTTTTGTAACTGCAATTGCATCTTCAAGGGAATATCTGAAAAGTTTCTCTCTTTTTTCACCGCCATCATTCCAAGCATTATAAATTTCCGGCGCAGGAATATCTATTTTATCCTCTCCAAAAAGCTCCTGATAAACATTTTGGATTGTATGGCTGTTTAATTGGATATGTCGTCGAACAATACGGTATAAATCAACATGAGCACGTCCTTTAATCATCGCTGATTTTTTAGGAACTGTTATAAATTGTAGCTTGGATCCATCAACTCCAAAATTAAGTGATACTCCCAGCAAATCAGCCCTACCTTTAATATAAGGGAAATCAAATTTATCTGAGTTATAACCTGTGATTATATCTGGATTTTCAGATTTAATAGTCTCAACAAATCTCTTTATTAATTCCCTTTCTGTGGGGACTGTTTCTACAAAATTATGTAATGATTTTTCGGTGGAGAATACCTTTTGAAATCCACGGTTACTGGAGAAGCTAATCATGATAATTGGGTCTTCTCTTACATTTGGCCTATCTTGTGGGTTACATACTTCAATTTTAAAACTTAAAATATTAAATTCATGTAAATCAGATTTAACGTGTTTAGGTGGGTTCTGTAGCTCAATTATGCATGTTTCATTAAGACTGCCTCTTTTTAATATTTTTCCCTGCACTTCTACTTCAGACATGGGAAATAAACCCTTATCAATTAAATATCTGCGAGAAAATGCTATATCATATTCTCTAATATCTTTTACAGATTTTAAGTCAATTATTTCTTCCTTAAATTTAAGCATTTCCCGAGGATGTTCTATGGTTACCTTCAAAAAGTCCCTAAATTCTAAATAATATTTTTTATGTTCTTTCTCTATTTTTAGAAATTTAAATTGCTCTAATTCAGCCATACACTCCTCAAAATTCCGAGGTATAACATAAAAGTAAGGATAAAAGTTTTTATCTAAAGCTATTATGGATTTATTTTCATCTGGAATTTTCCCAAATAACCGTATAACAGGCTTACCATACTTGGTAAAATAATCAATATCCAATAATATGAACCTTTTAGTTTCCATAAAAAGATTTCCTTGATTAAATAATTTTTAATGGTCTTTCTTTTCATCCTGCTTATCTGTAATGCTCTTGGCTTTTTTTGTGGCACGTGAAAAATCCATATTAGCCTCAAAAACTATTTCCATTAAGTTTTTGTATTTCATTTCCGGGGTAATCACAGGGATTAACATATCACACCTTCTCATATCACTGGTGTAGGAGGATCTTCGTTTCTTGTATTTTCTATCCAGAGTTGATAAGTAATGATATGGGGAATCAGACATTTTTTTAGAATCAAAAAAGTGTTCAAGCTCTTCGGTGATAATATTAAGCACACCTACTGCCAGATTAAGCTCTGCTATGCTGATGGAATTTCCTTTCTCCATTTCCCCGGAATCAATTTGATATAAGCCATCTATATACTCCTTAATATCATTGTGCCATTTTTGGAAGTCCTTACTGGAAAATACCAGTAAATCTTTATCTTTCAGGAATAACTGCGGTTTATACAATAATATTTTTCTCCCATCCACAATACCATAGGTGTGGCGCATTCTTATCAAACCTTTCAATATAAAAGATTCAAATTAGAACTGCCAATTGTAGCAATAGTTTCCTTTTGTGATACTGCAACGTTGTTTTGAGAACTCGAAATATCGTTGTATATGTATGCATCAAGATAAGATTGTAGTGGTTCTTTTTTGAACATTAAATCCATATCCATATCGATCCTGTGCACACTTTGCATAATTTTTGGCCAGTACCCTATTAACTTCCATTCTTCACTTCTGTCAAGATGTAAATCAATTTTATTGATATAGTCTATTTCTGCCATTATAGAAGTGTACGTTCGATTGATATCATCCCTTGTAAATACAATAACATTTTCATGTTCCTGGAACATTTCAGGATTATATAACTTTGCATTCCTTCCAAAAGGTACTCCTTCACTTACTCTCACATTATTTATCTCCTTTATGCTGTATTTTCTATTTTTGCTTCCGAGTGAACTGATACCGATCTGAAAATGCTTTTTTCCATCCAAGTATGTATAATGTCTTTATGTTTTAAGGTGGTTGAGGGAGAGTGCATTTGAGAAGTAATGGTTAAAATTTTTGATAGTCAAATAATAGCAAGAAATTACGAATTAAAAAAAACCAAACAATATGACATTTTGTTCCATCAAAAATATCACAATTCATTTATACTTTGATATAATTTAAAATAAAACCACAAGCCCCAAAAGAGATAACGTGGAGGGGCGAATTAAAGTCGAATAATTCTGGAAATCATCAGTACTGGAAGTGGTCCGCCCCCGATTTTATTATTAAGATTTAAAGGTATCATACTTTTTGGTACTAAAAAATTAAGATAATAAAAAATTAATATACACCAGTTCAACCCTGAAACTCACCCAGTATTTATTAATAAGTTTTTATACGTACAATTAATTCATAAAATAGCTATCTAGTAACACTTAACTAATATATAACCATTAAAAATAGCTTAAAAAGTTTATTAAAACAGGGGATACGGGGGGCGAATATTTATTTTAATTTAGACTAAAATACTGGAGATCATGTTCCGCCCCTTGCTTTTATTATTATATTTTATTTGTATAATACTTTTAGGTACTAAAAATTTTTTACATTCCAAAAATAAGAGTTTATTATACTCAATATGGCATAAACGGGACTATTAAATAATTATATTGACTTTAGCTTTAAAAAATTATAAACAAAAAGAATTAGGAATTCCAAACTAAAGTTAGCATAATAAAAAATTAAAAAATTATAAGATGCCGCCTCTGATCTTATAATCTTCCCTGTTTAATTAAAAAGCATCATAATATATAATATTAACTATTTCAACGTTGATTTGCAGCTTAAATTTGTTTTAACAGGGCAATATTGCCCCATAAATACAAAAAAGTTTGGATAGTATTAAATTTTAATTTTTGTTGCTTGCAAAACCTTCGAAAACATTGTTTTCGAGGGAATAAAAAAATTTGATTAGAATCATAAATTATGATTCAGATTTGGAACCCTTTTTTGAAACTACCCAGACAGTCCGGGCAAATACTAAAAGTGCAATGATTGCAAAGGCATAAAAGAGCCATACTATAAAGTCAGTAGGCCCTGTTTCAATCCAGATCAAAGTAGATGCGAGAATTACAGCGTAGAGTGCTGTGAATGTTCCATCAACCAGCCTATGAGCTGAGTGCATCAGCCTTAAAATTAGACCCAGTATAAACATCTGAATAGCAAGTGCAATATAGCCAAAATCAAGCATCGCAGGGCCGAATATAGTTGGGGTTATCATCGCATGGTAGCCAAGAACCACATCTCCCACGATGAACCTTGGATGGCCAGGCGTGAAAGTGTTATAGAACATTGCACCATGTGTAGCTCCCGCCATGTGGACAATTTTATCAAGGACCATCAAAGTAAATCCTGCCCTGTAGAAAATCAGCTGAATTGGATTTAAAGCCCATTTCTGCCATTCGATGGACATAACTGCTATATATCCTACTGCCATTCCAATAATTGCTGCAATTACGACAAATATTAAGAAATGCTTGAATTTCAAGCCCCTTGTGTAATAAATAGTTATAAATACGCTGATTAATATGGCCATTGTGGTGGTCCTGTAACCAGTGGATGCAAATAGTGCCAATCCCACTAAAAATAAGAGATAATACCATCTTCTATGGTACTTTGCCATCAATATGTTTATTGCAGGTAAAAATATGATGTATGAAATTCTCCATAAATCTGTAGTTGCTTTTGCTTTAAGATAACCACTGAATAACGGAATTCCGCCAAGTAAATATATATTTAAAAGTCCCGCCAAAATACCAATTAAAACCGCTGCAAGTACAACCTTTTCACTTAAAAGATAGTTAAGCCTAGAATTCTGCAATTTACTTTTAATTTTGTCCATTGAAATATTGCCCGGATTCAATTTTGGCATTAAATCATATTTACCAATTATCTTAGGAGTAAGGGCACCTATAATGAAGAATAATGTTCCAAAAAATACTACAAAGAACGTTTCAGCAGATACATAGTTCAAACCCCTTATATGGTACTGATAAGCGCCAACTGCAAGTCCTACGTATAAAAGTACAACCACAACAAAGATATATGGTGAAAATATGTCTATGTTTTTTACTTTCATGATTTTTCCGCTTTAATTTTTTAGATTGTTAACAAAATAATCGATATAAATTTTATGAAATTATACATTTTCTTTATTTACCTTCTATAAAAAGATAATGTTTAAATTAATTAACTTCCAGCATTTTGAGTAAAGTTAGAAGCAAACTGCGGACATGCTGCAACATGTGTATGTATATAACTTGCAACTGTGTTTTTACTCATCAACCCATCTAAAGAGCCATCAATCCCTTTCCCTCTGAGTATGTTAAATGCATATTCAGGCCTGCCATTTACAAGAACCTTGGAGTAGTGGAATTCATGACCTCTAAATATATCGCCTTTTTTTGTTATTATATTATCTTTTTTAGCCTCAGAAATTACATAACTTAAACCCTGGACTTTTTTTGTCATTACTGAGTCGTAATTAAAAATATTACACATTTTTTTGCCGTTGATGGAGTTTGTAAGGTACATAAGACCCCCGCATTCGGCGTAAATCGGATTTCCATCGTCGTGGAATTTAAGTACAGACTTTCTCATTGATTTATTCTGTTCCAGCTCCTTTGCAAAAATTTCAGGATAACCTCCTCCAAAATAAATTCCATCAACGTCAGGGACTTCTTCATCATGTAATGGGCTAAACTGAACTATTTGTGCATTGTTAGCTTCCAGTGCCTCTAAATTTTCAGTATAATAAAAGTTAAACACTTCATCCATGGCAACTCCGATTTTAACTTTTTTCTTATTTTCCTCGTGCCATGTATCTTCTCTTCCCTCTGGAAGCTTTCCAGAGTTCTTCATTATAGAAATAAGGGCATCTATATCTATATTTTCCCTGATAATCTCTCCCCATTTTTCAATATAACCCAGTAAGTTTTCACGTTCCACTGCAGGTACAAGTCCAAGGTGCCTCTGTTCAACTTTTATTGCATCATCTCTTTGAATTCCACCAATTACATCAACTTTTGCCAATGTTTCAACCGCTTCCTTGGTTTTAAGGTAGTGTCTTTTATTTTTTACTTGATTCAGGATCACTCCCTCAATCCGGATGGTTGGATCGAGTGTCTTAAACCCAATTACAATTGCCGCAGCGCTTTTTACAAGGCTCCTTGAATTTAAAATAAGTATCACAGGTGCATTAAGTGCTTTTGCGATAGACGCCGTGTTTCCAACATCTTCAATAGGACTTATTCCCTCATAAAGCCCTCTTACGCCTTCAATTATCCCAAAATCAGCTTTAGATGTATCTAAACCTCGCTCAAATGAGGTTCTTATTTGCCCGTCAGACATGAAAAATGAATCAAGGTTCCTTGAACTATTTCCTGTTGCAAGCGTGTGATAAGATGGATCTATATAGTCCGGACCCACTTTAAATGGCTGTACCCTGTATTCTTCTGACAGTGCTTTCATTATGCCTGTTGAAATGGTTGTTTTCCCTACTGCACTTCCTGTTCCTGCTAAGACTATTCTCATATAATGTAGTAAGGTGAGATGTTATTTAAAAATTTAGTTTAAAATGAAGTTAAATAATCCGAGTTTATGATATAGTGAAATTAAATCTTGTTTAGATCAGCCTATTGTATTAGTCCGAATTTTTGTATTCATAATTATGAAACATATATACATCAGATTTTAAGAGTTCATCCTCTGGAAGTGATAATCCAATAATTTTTTTAACGCCTTTAGCAGCCCCTAAAGCGGTGGCGTATACCAGATATTTATTCCAAATTTTTACATATTCTGGAGAGCAGTCCTTTATTAAACTAAAATCTTCTATATATCTCTTAAAATTCATCCATCTTTCATAATATTCTCGACCATAAGGCGTCCAGTGTCCAACAATTTTCTGGGGCAGGAAAAGGGATATAAAAGATGATATCAATAAAGTCAAGGCACATAACATAAATATTCCTGAAAATAACCTGGAGGGAAACGAATAAAACATCAAAGCCCAAGCTGTTATTGTCCCTAAAACTCCAAAAATTTTTAAATAGTTGTATCCATTGCTATAAAATGCCTCGTTAAAATGCCCTTCTACTAAAGTTCTTTTAACTTCATTTTTCCAGTCTTCATAGGCATATAAATTTCTTTCATATTCATATATTAAATTTCTATATTCAGAACGGTCAAATTGACCATTAGTAAGACGTTTCATGCTTTCTGAGAGTAAATCCATTGATATGATTCCTTCCTGTTCATATTCTCTCAAGAAGTCTAAAACCATTACTTCAAATTTCCATAGGGAAGAAAGGTCCTTGTTGGGATTAATTTCCAATAATAACGACTCTGAATTGTAAAATCGATTATAAGATCTGTTTTTTAAAAATAGATAATTTCTATCAATCAAATCCAGTATTGTAGCCCTAAACCCATTTAAATTTGGAACTCCAACTCTTCTTGGATCTCCCGCGCATACTGCATTTACTACCGCTGGAGGGTCATCAGTTGGCAGTTCCATCTCATATTTTACATTATGACTAATTTTAAGCTCTCTATTATTCATTAAATAAATATATAGCGGTATAAGAGACCCCAATAACATTAAAATCTCCAATAAGGAGCCATAATTAAACATAATGTCCATGTTGTTTAATAAGCGAGGGTGTTATTTAAAAATTTAGTTTGAATGAAATTGGATGAAGTTTTATATGTTCATTAAAGCGGATGATTCAATCAATCCGAATTAAATACAGAATCAAGTATATTTTCCAGTGAAGAAAAAAGAACTTGATCATTACTTCTACCTTGATCTTGAGGGAAATATAGCCCTATAGCTTGTCTAACTCCATCAGCTGCACCTAATGCAGTGGCATAAACCAGATACTTATTCCATACATTAACTGACTCGGGCGGATATTCTTTTATTAAACTGTAATCTTTGATATATCTCTTAAAACTATGCCATTTTTCGTAATATTCTCTTCCATAATTAGTCCACCGGCCAGCAATTCTTTGAGGCATTAACAAGGACACCAAAGATACACCCCCTAAAATCAGCATGCACAAAATAAATGTACCTGAAACGGACTTAGAAGCAGATCTAAAGAAAACAAGGACACTTCCTACCCCTAATAATCCAAAAGTCTTTAAATATTTGTCCCCTTTTGAATGAAATGCTTTTTTGAAGTTTCCATCAGTTATGGCCTTTTTTACTTCATTTTGCCAGGTTTTATAGGTGTATTTGAAAAACCTCGAACTATTGTAATAGCCAAGGCTTTCAGTAATTAAATTCATGGATATAATGCCGTCCTGTTCGTATTCCCTCAAGAAATCTATTACTGTATTTTCAAAGTCCCAGAGAGTATCAGGATCATAGTCTGAATTTATCTCCAGGAAAAGTGATCCAGAAGTATCATAATCCTCACCATATTGTGCATTATTCAAAAGCAGATAATTTCTATCGATTAAATCCATTATTGTGGCTCTAAATCCATCTAAATTAGGGACTCCAATTCTTTTCGGATCTCCAGCACAGACAGCATTTACTATTGCTGGAGGATCATCTGTTGGCAAATCTGTTTCATATTTGGTACCATAATCAATTTTAGGTTCTCTTCCATAAATGAAGTAAATAAAAAGCGGAGTGAATGATAATAATAAAATTAAACCCGATAATAGCCCATAAAAGTTATTCGGGAAGACTTGTGGGTCCTGATCATCTATCTGATCTATTTCGCCTGTAAAATTTTTATTAATTACAATTCCATTTTTCGGATTTATATTAAACTGATTTTTGGGTATTAACACATTTATTTTTAAATAATCATAGGGGGAATTATTAAAGACAGTTATTTTTAAATCACTCTGATTCCATCCAGAAGTATAGGAATAGTAAGAAGGATCTAGCCAGTAATATACACTTTTATTTGATTTAAAATATAGATTAGCGGTTAATTTTTCATAAGCTTCATGTTTACTATCATTAAGCAGATCATAACTTAATACTGCGTTATTATTGTAAATTTTTATTAAATGTATCAGATCATATTCAAAAAAAACGTCAACATTTTTATTTCCAATTGGAACTGTCTTTTCTGGATTAGAGTAGAAATATATTTTTACACTGGTCCCTTCCCAGTTATCAATTATATCATAATCACCATATGCTCCTTGAAAAGATACCTTTAAATTTTCTGGCTTTTGATTATTTTCTAAATATATTTCCCTGTAATTATCGTTTTGACCTGTAAATGGATAATGAATAACTTTCTTAATGTGTAAAGTACCATCTTCCTTTAAATAAAGATTTAAATCCATTGATGGAGAATCACTTTCAGAACTGGCAAAAGTTATGTTTGATAAAACTGAAATGATGAATAAAAATAGTAAAATTAAGGAGATAAAATACTTTTTATCCTTTTTAAAAGCATCAAAACCACGCATTAGTTGTATCTCCCAGTAATTTTAAGATAATATCCCCCTTATTTAATAAGGGAATGTGGTATTTAAAAATTTAGTTTAAATAAGGCATACTAAAATAAAGGCCGGTTTAGAGCTAAAAAGCTCCTCCCCCACCTCCTCCAAATCCACCTCCAACGCCGCCTACTCCGCCGCCGAAGTTGCTGCCGTTTGATGCATTTGCAGTGCTCATACCAGAATCTAAACTTGATGCAAGAAGCCAATATCCACCATAGTAGTGGAACAGGTAGATATCACTTTGAGCCAGTTGATCGCTTGGAAGGTTCATTTCCATGACTTTCCTGACCTTATCCGCTACTCCTAATGCAGTTGCATATACTAGGTATTTGTTCCATATTTTGATGGATTCTGGAGGATATTCTTTTATCAGACTGAAGTCCTGGATGTATTTCTTAAAATTATGCCATTTCGCGTCAAACTCTTCCCCATGAGTGGTCCATTGCCCTGCAACCTTTTGAGGCATTATAATTGATATAATGGCCACTATTCCCAAAATAAACGATGTAAATAAAGCATAACCTGATGCAGGTAGTGGATCTGATATTGCAAACACGAAGGTTATAACTGCAGCTATCAGACCGATTATTCCAAAGATTTTGAGGTAGGTATCACCTTTTTTAAGGAATATTTTGCTCATGACTTCGTCATTTAAAAATTCATTAGTTAAATCGTCCTTCCAAAGATTGTAAGAATCTCTAAATGATTCTGCTGTGCTTCGATCTTTTAAATCCTGTTTTAAGCTATCCAAATAGATTATACCGTCTTCTTCAAAGTAGCTCAGGAAGTTAATGACATCAGTTTCGAAGTTTGTAAGCTCATTAAAATTTTTAGTATCGTTGATTTTAAGTGAAAGAGATGCATCTCTATTTTCATCAAGTTCTGATGGAATATCCTGTATTACTAAATATTTGCGGTTTATTAGATCCATTATTGTAGCTCTGAATCCATCCATGTCCGGCACCCCCACTTTCTTACCTAATCCTTTACCCGATATAGCATTTACCACAGCAGGTCGATCATTGGTTGGTATATCACGCTCATATTCTGCCTGGTAATCAATTTTAGGCTCTCTTCCATAGCGGAAGTAAATAAGCAGTGGTATAAAACATGCCAGTATAAATAAAACTGCCAATAAGTAGTAGAGATTTGTTTTAAAGTTTAACTGGTTTTGATAATCATTTTGAATCTTTTCTATTTGACTTAAGCCATTTTGATTTATTATAACTCCATTTGTAGGGTTTGCTGCAAATTGATTTTTAGGTATGACCATTCGCAGTTCAAAAAAGTCTCCTGAAGGAACAGTTTTACTGACTACGTTCAGGGTATTACCCTGCCAGCTTGAATTTTGGGCAAAATATGGCGGATTAAGCCAGTATTGTATGCCATTACTTGATTTGAGATGTATATTAGCGTTGACCATTCCAATATCTTTTTCCCAGCTTGTACCTACTAATTTATACTGGAGCTCTGCTATATCGTTGTAGAATTTTATTCCATGTAAAAAATCGTATTCAATTGTAACATCGACATCTTTATCAGTTATTGGGCTTGTTTTTTGAGGGTTAGAATATAAATACACAGTAATTCGTTCCATCCCACCCTCATTTGTTATATTGAATTTAGTATATGCTCCTTGAGCAGATACCTTTATATTCTGCAACTGTTGTGGGCCGCTGAGTGGAATATCACGGTATATTCCATTATATTGTCCTGTAAAGGAATAATGAATAACTTCTTTAACATGTAAAGCTCCATTATCCTGTGGAAATAGATCAATATCAAGAGAAGGTATAGAGTAATCTCGAGCAAAAGCTGCAGTTGAAAAAATTGAAATTGTAAATAAAAATAGTAAAATTAAAGAGATTAAATATTTCCTGTCCATTAAATCACCTAGAACTCAACTTTTGGAACTGAACGAGCTGATTCTTCAATTTCAAAGAATTCTGCTTCGGTAAAGTTGAACTGATTGGCTATTATATTGCTTGGAAACATCTGGATCTTGTTATTATACATAAGAACAGTATCATTATAAAATTGTCTGGAATAAGCTATTTTATCCTCAGTTTCCATCAGCTGGCTTTGTAAATCCAAAAAGTTTTGATTGGCTTTCAAATCAGGGTAATTTTCCGCCACGGCAAAAAGGCTTTTTAAAGCATCTGTAAGCATGTTATTTGCTTCTGCATTTTCTTGAACTGTGCTAGCGTTCATTAGACCAGCTCTAGCCTTAGTAACTTCTTCAAATACAGTTTTTTCGTGTTTAGCATAACCTTTAACTGTTTCCACCAGATTAGGTATTAAGTCTGCCCTTCGGTTCAATTGAACATCTATTTGAGACCATGCATTTTTAACCCGATTACGCAGATTAATCAGGCTGTTATACATAGCAATTGTTCCAACGACTAGAAGGATCAGAATAACCAGAATAATTCCTATTATTATGTAAGTTAGCAGCATCTTCAATCACCAATTAAGATGATGACTTTTTATTATTTATAGATTTGGAATTAACATTAATTCAACAAAATAAGAGCCCATATAAAAGTAGATGTATATAATAACCATAATTTAAATCCATATAAATTTCTAGAGATTTTAAAAGATTTTGAAGAAATTAAATTAAAAAAAATAATTTGTGTGCTTAATTGCACAATTAGCCAGAACTTAGATAGGTAGGGTGCCTATTAATATGCTCTTTACCATGTACTGCACAAAAATCGGCGTCACAACGAGTACATCGCATCATTCCTTCTGGACAGTCCCCTGTTTTTTCAAATATAACTGTATTGTATGCATGACATCGCGGACAGTAGTTAGCCCATGACGGACCATGTGTTCTATAATCCTCATATAAACTGCAGGAACACTTAGCAGATACACTCAATGCTCCACTTTTTTTAACTTTAGATTTAGCGTTTGCTTCAGAAGCCATTTGATTGACGTTTGGTTGAGGTAGGGATTGTACTGGTTTATCCACACTTAAATCATTTGTATTTCCATTATTCAAAGTTCCAGAATAAAACAAGCCACCAGTAGCCATACAAAATACCAATACCGATACGTACCATAATTTTGGCGTAATGATATCTCCTCCGCATACTTTTAATTAAGTTCATTTTTAATACAAGTATTGTACTTTTTATTACATTTAAATATTTTGGTTTTAATCTCGAAAAAACGCCCATTTACAGCCTATTTTTTGATTTAAATCCATATTAAAATGAATAATATTTTTGAAATAGAAATTCGTGTTCTCGGTTCTTATTTTTAGTAAATTAGATTCTAAACCTGTTTATTTCCGCAGATCTTAAGTATTAGATATTTTTGTTCATCTAACATTTCCTTTTAAAATGCATCTTCCTTAAAAAGCAGGTTTATTTTATAAAATGTCGTCCATTTTAAGTATTATTTTTAAAAAAAATGAATTTATAAGTAAAAAGGCAAATTTAACTTCTTAAAAGGAAATTTTTAAATGTTCTCTTCTAATTGTAAAAATTATTTTAGATTTTTTTGAAGGGGTTTATGCAGCCCCTGTAAATCAGTTTATACAATAAACAGTGTAATAATTACTCGATAAATGGTCATTATTACATTTTAAAATATCCATTTAATGTAATATAATATAATAAAGTTTATATATTTAAATAATAAACTAATTTATGCAATTAATAAAAATAACTGGAATGGGGGATTTAAATGAATAAAAATATTGCTATGGTAGCTTTGGTATCATTTATGTTTGTTTTAAGTCTTCAAATAGCTGAACCAGTAGCTGCGGCTAAACTAAAAATGGTAGACCATGGATCGATCAAAGGAACTGATCCTGATATGGGGTACTATAAGATTTCCTGGGCTACATACCAGAAAGGAACAAACTACGTGAAAACAAATGCATATGTCTATTTTGGTTCTGTGGATAAGAGTGTTAAAACAAGTTTCGTTATCCAAAAATTAAGTAAGAACAAAGTAAAAATAACCAATTATTGGAATGGTCAGAAAATAGGCAGTTATTACGACTACAGCAAGTTAACAGCTTCAAGATATTACTGGAGAGTCTTTAGACCTGAATTAATATATGGTTTTTAAACCATACTTTTTTTTATTTAATTTTTGATTAAATGGATCTATTTATAGAAATAAATTATATAATGTCTTATAAATTGGTTTAAATTAATATTTATTTTATATATAATGTAAAAAATTGTAATTTCATAAATTTGACTCAAAAAATGGTTTTTGTTATATTAATTAAGTTATAAGGACTACATGAGCTATTAAATGTATGGCATAACTGCATATATAATTGTTTTTAATTAATTTTAAATAATAAAGTTTATACGTAAATAAATAACATCCTTACTTATATTTAGTTAAAAGAGACTAACAAGGAGGGTACTAATGAGAAAAAATCTCGCATTACTGGTAGGAGTACTGTTTGTACTGTTTATTGGCCTGCAAGTTGCTGAACCAGTGTCAGCAGCTAAACTAGTAGATAAAGTGTCAATTAAGAGAACTGATGTAAGTGGACATTATGGTAAATTTTCTTTGTTTACTTACCAGAAAGGAGTAAATTACATAAAAATATATGAATTTGACTACTGGGCAGTCACTGATCATACCGATAAAGTCATTAGAACAATTACAAAGGTAGGTAAAAATAAAGTAAAAATCACCACTACATTCCCAGATATTAAAGAAACCAATGTTGACTATGAATACACCAAATTAACAGCTGCACAGTACTACTGGAGAGTTGAAAGACCAGCATTACTTGTATATTAAAAATATTTATTTTTTTTAAGTATTAACTAATATAAATGATAGGAGGGGATTTAAATAAGGAAAAACGTTGTATTTATTGCAGGAATACTATTCATGTTTGTTTTAAGCCTTCAAATAGCTGAACCAGTTGCTGCAGCCAAATTAGTAGATAAAGGTTCTTTCTCATATCCTGGAGATTTTAAATATTCATGGAAAACATACCAAATAGGAACAAGCTACATGAAAGTGAACATGCATCTTTATGACTATGAAACCAAACAGAGTTCTACTTATAATTTTATTCTTAAAAAGGTAAGCAAAAGTAAGCTAAAGATGACTTATTCTATATCCGGTAAATTAAATGGTGATTCATATACCTACACCCTTACTCACACTGAATACACTAAGTTAACTGCTGCAAGATATTACTGGAGAGTTATTAGGCCGGGAATAGTATCAGCTTCCGCAGATATTTTCAGCTAGAACTAATATCTAGCAAATCTTTTCTTATTTTTTTATAATAAAATAAATATAGCCATTTTATGCTAAAAATAGGACTATAAAAGCTACTAAGTATATAATAAAATCTTGTATATAATTCTTTTTAATTAATTTTTAATAATAAGGTTTATAGGTTAATAAATAACATTCTTAATCGGTATTTATTTAAAAATAACTAACAAGGGGGATACCAATGAGAAAAAATATCGTATTGATTGCAGGGTTACTGTTTGTATGTTTTGTCGGTCTGCAGGCTGCTCAACCAGTTGCAGCAGCTAAGCTGGTTGACCATGGCGCAATTAAAGGAACAGATCCAGATTATGGATACTATAAGGTCTCATGGTTTACATATCAGACAGGAACAAACTATGTAAAAACAAACGTGTTCAGTTACTGGGCGTTTTGTGATGATACAACTAAAATGACAGTGACTCTTAAAAAGGTAAGTAAAACCAAGATAAAAATGACCATGTACGACTCTGATCTCAAGCGTAGTTACACAACATACGGTTATACTAAATTAACCGCTGCAAAGTACTATTGGAGAGTTTTCAGGCCTGCAATGTTCTAACATATTTAAAAATTTATTTTTTTTAATTTTACTAATAAAACTATAATACTATTTTTGATACAATAAATTATAATGAACAAAGTGCAAAAACTCAAAGTTCTTGGCGAATCAGCGAAGTATGATCTATGTAATTATGTAGATCCTAACCTTGAAACGTATGCAGCAGGCAAAATACCCGGAATATATAATAGTACTTTACCTAATGGATGTTCTGTGCCTTTATTTAAGGTATTGATGACCAATAAATGTTCAAACGATTGTAAATACTGTGTAAATCGCAGTAATATGAAATGTGAGCGTTTTGAATATACCCCTCAAGAACTTTCCAGTTTATTTTTGGACTATTACAACAGAAGATATGTTGAAGGTTTATTTTTAAGTTCTGGAGTTTCTGGAGACATCGAAAGTTCAATGGAAAAAGAAGTAGAAGTTGCCAGGATACTCAGAGATTATGGATATGATGGATATATACATCTTAAAATCCTTCCTGGAACATCTTATGACTTACTTAAGAGAGCTATGAGCCTGGCGGATAGGGTAAGTATAAATATTGAATCCGCAACTCCTGATGGTTTTGAAGAACTTACCAGCACTAAAAATTACAACATCGATATTTTAAGGCGTATGAAATGGATCAAAAGATTATCTAAAAAGGATCCATCTATGGCGCCCTCGGGACAGACCACACAGTTCATTGTTGGAGCAACAGATGAAAGTGATGAAGAAATTTTAAATAGAACCAAAAAGCTTTGTGATGAATTTCAAATAAAACGGAGTTATTTCAGTGCTTTTAACCCTTTAAAAGATACTCCCCTTGAAAATCATGGGGCCCCCCACCCTAAACGAACTTCACGGCTTTATCAGGCTGATTTTCTATTAAATTCATATGGATTTGATTTTAATGAGCTGGTATTTGATGAAAATGGAAACATAGAAACCGAAATAGATCCAAAGTACTCTTTTGCCATTAATAATATAGATATATTCCCTATAGAAATCAATGAAGCATCCTATGAAGAGCTCATAAGGGTTCCAGGAATAGGTAAATTATCTGCAAAAAGAATTATAACTTTAAGGAAACGAGGCAAACGTTTTGAAAAATTAGAAGAGCTTCAAGGATTAGGTGTAGCAATAAAACGTGCTGAACCGTTTGTTAAGTTAAATAAATCATATCAAGCCACTTTAGGATTTTAATTTTTGATTTATTTTGAGTATAAGTTCTAAGTTATAACTAATAAACTTCTAACTTTTAAGTTATAACCTACTCACTTATAAGTGATAACAAAATATAGTAAAAATTGATCTTCAAATCTTGCCATAATTATGATTTGTACAGGTCGATAATAATTTGACACCCCAAACTCTTCAACTTGGGGTGTTAAAAAAAATAAATTAATTTTAAAAATAAAATATTATAAATGTTCTTCAAATAGTTCCCAAATCTCAGGGTACTTTTCTTTTACTGCTTCTTCAATTAAAAGGGATGCTTCACTGCTAATACTGAATTCTGGTTCTGTTTTCCTTAAAAACCTTAGCACTGCAGCAGTTCTTGCAGACCAAAATGAAATTCGTGGATTTTTCCGAACGTCGGTTAGAATATCCTCAACTATTTTCTCATTGATTTTATTCACTTCAGCCTGGTTCTCTAAAATTTCCTCTGGATCTTCTTTTATGGTTTCAGCAGGGGCATCTTTAACATATTTCTTGCTAATTAATGCATCTAGTCCTTTTCCAAGTGCTCCACCTTGATTTTTATCATTTTTAGCCATTTGAACCCTCCATACCAATTATTTCTTCTGCAAGCTTCATATATGCAATAGAGCCCCTACATTCTTCATCATAAAGAATGCATGGTTTTCCATGACTTGGAGCTTCTGCAAGTTTAACGTTTCGCGGAATTGTAACATTGAAGATGTTTTCTTTTTCTCCAAAGTATTCCTTGACATTTTTATATACTTCATTTCCAAGCCTTGTCCTTGAGTCGTATAAAGTAAGAAGAATACCTTTTATGGATGATGGGCTGTTCAAACGGTTGTTTACGAGCTTCATAGCTTCCATAAGGTCTGCCATTCCTTCAAGTGCATAAAATTCTGCCTGAATTGGAATTATTACACTATCAGATGCTACCAGTGAATTTATAGTAAGTACACCCAGGGAAGGAGGTACATCAATTAAAATATAATCATAAGAACCCTTAACATTCTCCAGACATTCATTCAATATGGAATGAAACCCAATTTCGCCGCTTAATTCAATTTCTGCACCGCTTAAAGCTATATTACTTGCAACTATATCCAATCCCTGAATTCCTGTTGGCATTATTGCCTCTTCAATTGGATTTTTTCCTGTTAACGTTGTGTAAATAGTTTTTTCGAGCTCACTTTTAAGAATTCCAAAGCTTGTGGTAGCGTTGCCCTGTGGATCAAGATCTATCAGTAAAACCTGTTTATCGTTAAATGTCAAAGCTGTTGATAAATTAACTGCCGTGGTGGTTTTACCACAACCGCCTTTTTGATTGAGTATCGCAATTATCTCACCCATTAAATTATCCTCCAAAAAATTCCTATTTTTTGGGTTCGGAAAATTCATTCTGAATTTTCCTCAACCTCCAATATACTTCTAAATTTTAAGTTATAACTTATAATGCTTAAAGCTTTCTAAATACATTCAAATATAACGAAGTTAATTGGGATTTATTTTAAAAATAGAATCTATTACAGAACTATCATAAGATTATGGAACTATTTAATCATAACAGAATGTAATTACTTTCCTATTTGTTATTAATGCAAATAATCCCTTTTTTAAGCAAAACCAATAAATTTTGGGGCATGAAAGGAGATCCATTACAAATTATATTTCCATAATAACAAAATTTTAATAATTTTTAGATATAAAGTAATAAATAAAAACCAAAGAGGTGTTAAAAATGAAGCATATGCTAAAAGAGGGAGATTCTGGAGAACAAATAAAGGAAGTACAGCATTGGTTGAATGATCATGGTTATAAAGCTGGCCAAGAAGATGGTGTTTTTGGAGAAAAAACTCGTGAAGCCGTTGTACAATTTCAAAGTGCCAAAAAAATTATTGTTGACGGCATGGTTGGTTCTCAGACTCAGATTACCATGGAAAGGATGGACAAAGAAGGTTAATTTAACTCAGTTAATTAATTTAAATACCTTAAATAAGCAAAAATAGGATTTTAAGGGAGTAAAAATGTCATTAGATTTAGAAAAGGGAGCTGAAGGTGAAAAAGTAAAAGAATTACAACAATGGTTAAATGATCATGGTTACAACGCTGGTAAAGAAGACGGCATATTTGGAGATAGAACTCGTGCTGCTGTCATCCAATTTCAAGGCGAAAAAGATATCCTTACCACAGGTACGGTAAATCATCAAACACAAGTTGTAATAAAAAGAATTTCAAAACAAGAATGATTTAAATATATTCTTAAAATTAAAGGGAGTTAATTAAAAATTAACTCTCTTTGAAAGCATGACAGGTAGTGGTAACTGCCTGAACGGCATTCCTCTAACTTCATCGTGGATTCTCTTAATTAGCTCTTCTTTATCCATTAAAACTTTTTCATTAGTTTCACGGACACTGACAGTGAACTTATCACTATCTAGCTCTTTATCTCCAATTACAATAACATATGGAACCCATTCTGTTCCAGCATTTCTTATCTTCTTACCCACTGTTTCATGTCTTTCATCCACATCCACCCTTATATTATTGTCCTTCAAATATTCTGCAATTTTATTAGATGATTCAACATGTCTTTCTGCAATAGGTATAACCCTCACCTGGATTGGGGAAAGCCATACTGGTAACATTGGCATTTTTTTCGGGTTTTCTCTAAGTTCAATGGCAGTTTTTTCAAGTAAGCTGCCTATAACTCGTTCTATACTTCCTGTTGGGCTGCAGTGGATAATTATAGGGTACTGTTCCTCTTCATTTTCATCGATGTAAGTTATATCAAATCTTTCAGCACTTTCAACATCTATCTGGATTGTAGGGTTTTCTATAGGCCTTCCAAGGTAATCAATAGCTGCAAAATCCATTTTAGCGATCCAGTAATGCTTACGTCTTGGTAAAATTTCAAGAAGTACTGGCTTACCCATCTTTTCTGCTGCTGCATGCACCCATTCCTTATTTTCTTCAAAGAAGTCTGCAGTTGCCCTGAAAATAGCTTCATAATTTACATTAAGGTCTTCTCCAGTCTGCATGCACATATCAATTTGCCTGTCGAATTCTTCCATTGATTGAGGGATATCTGCACATACTGAGTGGAAATCAGGCATTGTAAATCCCCGAAGCCTTTTAAGCCCTACTACTTCTCCTCTTTTTTCTAATCTAAAACTGTATGTCGAAAGTTCATAAACTCCAACTGGAAGATTTTTCCAGGTTAAAAAAGAATCTGAAAGTAATCTAAACGCCCCAAAACAGCAAGCAAATCTTAACATAAGTTCTTTTTTAGTACCCATCCTGTACTGCCTTTCTCCGAATTTATCGGCATGTGTGCGTATTGCTTCATCTGCAAGGTCGTACATTATCGGAGTTTCAACAGGCATAGCACCGTATTCAGTTACAAGATTGTAGACATAATCTGAAAGGAGGTCACGGATTAACCTTCCCTTAGGATACCAGCGTAAATGACCAACATCTGCTGAAGGTTCGTAATCTGAAAGACCTTTTTCACGCATCAATTTAACATGAGGTGGTTCTTCTCCGGTGGATTCCATCTTACCGAGCTCGTACATGGTAAGCTTCCTGAGATCTTCGTTTTCAAACTTAAATGCTTCAGGGTCGTGGAGTTCTCCCTTACTTAGAACGTACCATTTTGAAGGTTCTTCTTCAGCCTTTTCTTCTGCTTTAGGTTTTACAGTTATAGTCCTGGAGAGTTCAGATAATGGGTGTCCTTTACATGAAATTTCAAATGATTTATACCATCCAAATGGAATTCTTGAAACTGCAAAGCCTTCTTCTTTTAGTTTAGATTCCATATCCATTAAAATACTCTTTGCTGCATCTGGAGAGCTCAAAGATGAACTTAAATGAGCATAAGGATATATAACTACATTATCCGGTTTTACCTGGCCTGAAACGTTTATAACCTCAGATACGGCGTTTTCAACTACCTCATCCTTATTTTGTTCATCTTCTTTTTCAACCGCGGTAAAAACCACTAAAGCGTTTTCAAATTCCCCGCCTTTCTTTTGATCTTCTATTTTCTCTGCTATCTTTGTTTTAGACTTTGTTTTATATCTTAAATAATCAGAATGAATTAAAAGTATCCGCATTTTATCACCTGTAAACCAAAATAGTCCATAAAGTAATTATAAACTCTAAAATTGATTTGAAAATGTTGTTTATTTTTATTATTTTACCTATTAAATGAGGTTTATTATTATCAATAAATTTTAGGTTCAGACTATTTAAATTTTATTTGACGATTTCAAATATTAAAAATCATTTAACTTAAAACTCTTAAGGCGGCATACACCTAAAATTATTCAAACAAACAATATAGCTATTAACCCTATCGTGATAATTGCAGCAAATATAAGCCCTATCGTCTGTCCAAATTTCCTTGTTCCAAAAAATAGCGCCAGTAAAAACTTAATAATAGTATTGGAAATTGCTGCAAGGGTTATTGCAGTTACAGCAACTTCCCCCGAAATGGTGGTTTTTGCAAGCAGAGCCATACTTATTGTAATAGCGTCAACATCTGCAACTCCAGATATAATACTCGCCACATAAAGTCCCCTGCTCCCAAAATATATATCCGCAACTTTTGAAACAAATAAAATAGCTATAAATAAAACTCCAAATATTAATGCTGGTTTAAGGCTGAAAGGATTTTTAAATTCAATATCAGATCCCAGTTCCTTTATTTTTGTCAATTTCCACGCTAAAATACTCAAAAAAATCCCTAAAACTCCCATACTCAACATGGGAATTATAAGAAGATGGGTTAAATCTGGGTTTATAACTGTCACTTCAAATAATACCCTTAAAAACATCATTGAGCTTGCAATAACCACTGCAAATACTGCTGCCCTTATAATAAATTCATTTTCTCTAACTTTTGATGCCATTGCTGTTGTAACTGCAGTACTTGATACCAGGCCCCCAATAATTCCAGTTAAACCTAAGCCCCTTTCTGCTCCAATTAATTTCATCAATATATATCCCGCGTAACTTATTGCTGAAATGAAAACAACCACCAGCCATATCTGATATGGATTAAAAATATCTAGGGGACCTATGGTCTGATCAGGAAGTAATGGAAGAATTACAAAGGCAATTATAAGGAATTTAAGGGTATTTATCAGTTCCTTTTCACTTATTTTCCTTGCAAACTTGTGTAGATAAGATTTAACCGCCAGCAATACGGTTATTATAATTGCAAGTATTGGAGCTATGGTTATACCTTCATTGGTGTAACATAAAGCTCCTAAAACAAAAGTAAGGAGAGCTACAATTTCTGTTGTAATACCAATATCCCCATCTTCTCGCGTACTTGCCAAATAACTCAATCCTACAAGTACGATTAAACCTAAAAAGGATATAATCCAAAAATTAGGATAAAAATCTGACATATAAGCAGAAATTGTACCAAATAATGCAATCAAAATAAATGTCCGGATACCTGCAAATTCTTTGATCTGGGCTTGTTTTCTTTCCCTTTCAGTACCAATTAATGCTCCAATTGCAAGAGAAATCAAAAATTTTAAAATTAGCAAGTTTTGCATATTAATAATCTGTTTTTCCATCTATAAATAATTAAAAACTTAAAAAGGAGTATTCTTTAGACATTTACAGCCTTATTATTTGAACTTGATTACCTATTCTCAATTTTATTGAGAATATTTCTATTTAGCAAATATGCGCATATAATCCATAATACAGCTTACTTATGGTTAATATGCATTGAAACTTCATATAAACTTATTAAATTTAGAATAAAAATTATTTTACTCCCCATAAGATCAATTTATATTCCAAAAATGAATACAATACATTTATAATACACAAAAACACATTAATATGATTATATTCAAAAATATTAATACATATATTATAATACACATAGCAACAGTTTAAAATGAAATTAAATGGAGATAAGTAATTACTAACAAAGTATAACTTAAAATTAAGATTTTTTAAAAACATGGTGGTTCAATGAGAAGTGATACAATAAAAAAAGGGCTGCAAAGAGCACCTCACAGATCCCTGCTTAGAGCCTGTGGAGTAACAGATGAAGAAATGGATAAACCTTTCATAGGTATTGCAAATAGTTTTACTGACATAGTTCCAGGTCACATTCACCTTAATGAAGTAGCTAATGCAGTTAAAAAAGGAATAAGTGAAGCAGGAGGAGTACCTTTTGAATTTAACACCATGGCTGTCTGTGATGGTATAGCCATGAATCATGAAGGAATGAGATATTCCCTTGCATCTCGTGAGATAATAGCTGACACTGTAGAAAGTATGGCACAAGCACATCAATTTGATGCACTCGTATTGATTCCAACATGCGATAAAGTTGTTCCAGGAATGCTTATGGCTGCTGCAAGGCTTGATATACCTTCCATTTTTGTTACAGGAGGGCCAATGAAACCTGGTAAATTCAAAGGAGAATCAGTAGACCTAATATCAGTTTATGAAGGTGTAGGTGCTGTATCATCCGGTAAAATGACCATGGAAGAAATTGATGAGCTTGAAAGATGTGCATGTCCCGGAGCGGGTTCCTGTTCTGGACTTTTTACAGCGAATACAATGGCATGTGTAACAGAAGCTTTAGGAATGAGTTTACCATATTGTGCAACAGCCCACGCAGTGGATGCGAAAAAAATGAGGTTAGCACGCCAATCTGGAGCCCAAATAATAGAATTACTGGATAAAAACATAACTCCATCATCAATAATGACTCAAGAAGCTTTCGAAAATGCCATAGCAGTCGATCTGGCACTTGGAGGATCTACAAATACAACACTACATATTCCCGCTGTAGCAAGTGAACTTGAGGATAAAGGAGTTGATATATCCCTTGATACTTTTAATAAATTGAGTAGAGAAGTTCCACATATATCCAAACTGGCTCCCGCTGGAACCCATACAATGCTGGATTTAGACCGTGCAGGGGGATTACCTGCAGTTTTAAAAGTAATTAAGGACAAAATAAATCCAAAAACCCTAACATGCACTGGAAAATCGCTTGAAGAAAACATAAAAGATGCAGAAGTCAAAGACATGGAAATTATAAGGCCGCTGGATAATCCCTACGATAAAGAGGGAGGAATTGCAATATTAAAGGGCAATTTAGCTCCAAGAGGCTCTGTAGTCAAAATAGCAGCTGTCGATGATGATATGAAAGTACATGAGGGACCAGCAAAAGTCTTTGATAGCGAAGAGAAATGTGTCGCTGCAATTTTCAATCATGAAATTAAAGAAGGAGATGTAATTGTAATAAGATATGAAGGGCCAAAGGGAGGTCCTGGAATGCGTGAAATGTTAAATCCAACTTCTGCCATATCGGGGATGGGCATTAAATCTGTTGCACTTGTAACAGATGGAAGATTCTCAGGTGGAACAAGAGGGCCCTGTATTGGGCATGTATCTCCCGAAGCCATGGCAAAAGGACCAATAGCAGCTTTAAAAGATGGAGATATCATAAAAATAGACATGCATCAGCGACTGCTTGAAGTTAATGTTAGTGACGAAGAACTTAAAAACAGGCTTGAAAATGTAGTGATGCCAGACAAAAAAGTTAAAGGCTGGCTTTCAAGATACAGGAAAATGGCAAGTTCTGCTGATAAAGGGGCCATTTTAAGGTAATTTCATTGTACTAAAAAATGATAATTTGGGCATATCTATAAATCTTTCAAAGTCATAAATAACTAGATATAGATTCTTAATAAAAGTGAGAACGTGAATGTTAAAGAAATAGCAACTTACGTTGTAATTATACTCGTTGGAATAGTTGTGGCGCAACATATGAACGTTGTGGTCTCAGGAAGCATGGAACCCGTAATGTACCGAGGAGACATCGTAATAATAGACAACAACCCTAGCACTATTCATGTTGGAGATATAATAGTTTATAAAGCGACATGGGTCAATGAAGACGTGATCCATAGAGTTATTGCTATTGGCGAAGATTCTAATGGAAACACGGTTGTGGTGACTAAAGGGGATAACAATAAAGCGCCTGATCCGGCCCCAGTTTATCCAAATCAGATAATTTCAAAGGTTGTATCAATAAATGGTCATCCTTTAATTATACCTAAAATTGGATATATAACACTCTTGATCAGAGGACTATGAATTATTGATTGCCATTTTTCATTAAGTACTTAATTTCTCAAATATACTTTTAAAGTTAGATGCTGCCATTAGGTCCCTGAAATAAAAGGTGAAAAAGTGGATGTTAAAGAAATAGCAACTTATATTGTAATTATACTTGTCGGAGTAGTTGTGGCGCAACATATGAACGTTGTGGTCTCAGGAAGCATGGAACCCGTAATGTACCGAGGAGACATCGTAATAATAGACAACAACCCCGGCGACGTCAAGGTTGGAGATATAATAGTCTATCATGCAACGTGGTTTGACCAGCCTGTAATTCATAGGATTAAAGAAATAAATAAACTGTCTAATGGGTCTACGTATCTTATAATGAAGGGAGATAACAACCCTACGCCCGATCCGTATCCGGTTTATTCAGATCAGATAATTTCAAAGGTTGTAACAGTATACGGCCACCCCATAATTATACCTAAAATTGGGTATATAACACTCTGGATAAGAGGATTGTAACAGTTCGCTGGCAATTATTTGCCAGATTATTTCTTATATTTTGTTTTCTAATCATGTTTATGAAGATTTAAACTAATACGTCTAAATTTTAATAAATCTTTAAATTTATTCTATAACATGTTATGGCCCCTAAATTATCTCTTATTTTCAAAGTCTGAATAAATGAGAACATTTTTACTGGCTTTTCTGATGAATATTAATTTCCATTAATTTATAAGCTAAAACAGTTAACATCTAATCAATTTACTAAGACATTACTTTGAAAGTAGGGGGCTTTTCTTGAAATGCAGAGAATGTGAAACTGAAAATCCAGAAAATGCCGATTTCTGTGGAAAATGTGGAAAACCATTGTCTAATATGCCTAAAGAGGCATTTAAATCACCCGAATCTCCAAAAAAATCTAATTCGAAACTGTTGATTTTGATAATTTGCATTATTGCAGTAATTGGCATAGTTACTGTAATTGGAGTGTTTGGACTTATATCAGCGAGTCCAGATACTAACAGCTCAGGAAATACGGAATACAATGTTATGGTTGCAGACACTATGGAACCTGCCATTTACAGGGGAGACCTTGTTAAGGTAGATAATAACCCAACAAATATTCAAGTTGGAGACATAATAGTCTATAATGCAACATGGTTTGATGAACCAGTGCTTCATAGAGTTATAGCCTCCCATAAAGCAAAGAATGGAACCACATATTTTACAGCAAAAGGAGATAACAATCCTGTACCGGATCCAGTACCAGTTTATCAAAACCAGATTATATCAAAGGTTGTAACATCCAATGGACAGCCTGTAGTCATACCTAAAGTTGGGTATATAACGCTCTGGATTAGAGGACTATAATTTATTTTTAATTATTTCATTTTTTTATATTGAAAATACTTTTAAGACAAATAACAATATCTTAATGTTACAAAAATTAGAATTTTAAATGTATTATTATAAATCTTAAATCGGCTGATTATACATTATAACGATTATACGGTGAATTTATGTACAGAATGCTAGAAAAAGAAGCAATTAAATCTTTAGAGAATGCAATTGAATCCTTGGGGTATGAAAAGCCATCCGAAATTAAGGTAGAAGAGCCACCAAATGCGGATTTAGGGGATCTCGCATCAACAGTGTCATTTCAACTTGCAAAACAGCTTAAAAAACCCCCAATGGAAATAACAAAGAACATCTTAGACATCATAGAAGTTCCTGAAGTTTTCAAGTCAGTGGAAATGAAGGGCCCCTACATCAATTTCTTTATAAACTATGATAACTTTTCAAAACTGGTTTTAGAGTTCATTGATGAAGATTATGGCCAGCTTGAAGATAAAAATAAGAAAATAATTCTTGAACACACATCAGCGAACCCTAACGGCCCTTTACATATTGGCCACGTTAGAAATGCTATAATAGGGGATTCTCTAGCAAGAACACTTCGATCTGCAGGGTATGATGTTGAAACTCAGTATTATGTTAATGATATGGGCCGGCAAATTGCAATAATTGTCTGGGGATTTTCAGCCCTGGAAGCTGATTTAATAGCTTATTATCTGATGGTCAAAAAATATAAAACTATTTTTGATTCTGAAGAATTTGAGGGTACGTATAATAAAATTAAAAATTATTTAGTAAATAATAAATCATATTCCCATATCCCGCGTGAAAATATATGTGATACCATAAATAAATTTTTAAGTTCTTATTCTGAAATGGATGAACTTTTCAAAGATGAAGGCAGAGCTTCTAAGTATTTAAAAGATAGCCAGGAATATATTCTGGACTGTTTAAATATTCTAGAGAAATATGATGACGACAGCATCACTAAAAAAGATGATGTTATTGGTAAGATTTATTTCTACGCCAATGAAAAATTAAGGGCTGATGAAAACCTTAAAAATGAAATTAGCAGTCTTTTAAAAGTATACGAAAGCGGGGTCGATGAAAGACTTGCAGAACTCTTTAAAAATGTTGTAGAAAAATGTGTGGCTGGAATTGAATTAACATTGAACGATTTAAATATTTATCATGACTCTTTTGTCTGGGAAAGTAAATTTATAAGAAATCAAGCAGTTAATGAAGTTCTGGATAAGTTAAGCAAATACACTAAAAGAAATGAAGTTTTATATCTTCCGCTTGAAGATTATGGCATAGAAAAAGAGCTTATACTTATAAGATCTGATGGTACTTCTCTTTATTCAACAAGAGACCTTGCTTATCACCTTGAAAAGTCAAGAAATTGTGATGAAATTATCGATATTCTAGGATCAGACCATAAGCTTGCCGTAGACCAGATAAGTATAGCATTAGAGCTATTAGGCGGGAAAAGACCAGAAGTTGTATTTTATGAATTTATAACTCTCCCTGAAGGCTCCATGTCTACAAGAAGAGGAGTATTCATTTCAGTGGATGATTTAATTGACGAAGCTGTAAAACGTGCACTCAACGAAATTAAAAACAGGAGAGAAGATTTAAGTGATGAAGAAGCCAATAAAATAGCTTCAGATATAGGAATAGGTGCCATAAGATACTTTATAGCCAAATTATCCCCAGAAAAACATATAGTATTTAAATGGGATGAAGCCCTCAGTTTTGAAAGGGGTTGTGCTTCGATCCAATACGCTCATGCTCGTGCATGCAAATTACTGGAAAAAGCAGGTTTTAACGAGGCAAACATCGATGCTCGAGACTATAACTTAGATAATTCTTCCGAAATAGAACTTGTAAAGATCCTCTCAAAGTTCACTTCAATCGTTGAAGAATCAGCGAAAATTAACAGAATCCATCCTGTTGCACAGTATGCTATGGATTTAGCAGGGGCATTTAACAGATTCTACAAATCCGTTCCTGTAATAGGTGCTGAAGAAGAGACTATCCGGTTGCTTTTAGTAGATAAATCAAGGATAACTATTAAAAATTGCCTTGGTCTTATGGGAATCAGTGCGCCAACTTCCATGTAACAGAATATAGCTTGTTTCTTCAAATATACCTTTATTTTTTTTATTTTATTCATAAAGATGATTAGAACTTCTTTTTAAAAAGAAACACTGCTAAATATGTTTTCATAAATTATTTAACTTATAAATACAAATAATAAGTATACAATGATCCAAATACCTGAAACTCAAACTTTTTTAATTGATTTTGAAATATCACCAGAATACCGGGATGAAGTTTTAAATTTTATTCATGAAAATTATCTGAAAGTAAAGCCCGAATACTTCCAGAATATAGAAATAACAAAAGAAAACGATACTAGTCAATTATTTTTCACTGCTAAAGATCCAAATCAAAGTTTTCAGGTAGATGCAAAAGTTAAATCAGGAAATCCATTAGAAGTCACATTGATACCAGGTAATGGGGCTCCTTCAAAGTTTGTAGAATCCCTTAAAGATGATATATACTTTATGACACATGTATTTGAAGACAACGTCCGCAGTTCAACCATTTATTTTGCATGGGTGGAAGGTGAAAAAATCATACCCGAAGAGCCTCCAACAGCAAAAAAAAGAACAGGAGATCAGCTTTTTACCAGCAGCCTGCTTTTAGTTTATCTGTTATTTTTTACAGTTAATATCGTTCTCTTCTTCTTATTCGGATTATACATTGCAGTGATACTCATTTTAGCTTCTCAATTTTTTATTGTCCTATTTTCAAATAAGATCCTTGCATATGGGAATAAATGGCATGTTACCCCTGAAAATCCTTACGTTCATATACTGGAGTATCAACTGCCATTTAAAGAGTTTAAAGAATTCCAGGAAAAATTTGGAAAAGAAACTGTCACCAAAATTAAACAGGAAATCTACGACAGAACATTTGCCAGCGGCATACAGCCAACCTGCCAGCTTGGAAATGAAGTTCTGGAAAAATACGGTTTCAGCTGCAATCCATACCGCAGCCTGTCAAAAACTGTCAATGCATATGATATCGTTAAAAAAGCTGCAGAGAGCTTTAATTTGCCTATGCCTAAAATAGTAGTTTCAAACACCATGATAGCAAATGCAGCAGCTACAGGACCTAGTCCAAACAGAGGTCTGGTACTCATTACAACAGGATTGTTTGTCCAGCTAAATGAAAGTGAAATACTAAGCGTTTTAGGCCATGAAATGGGGCACCTCCAGGGAAGAGACCCTTTAATATTATTCAGCATCATTTCTGGCGAGTTCATATTGAGATTCACTGTTTTATTCCCTATTGTAATTCTTAACCCAATACTGTACATAATAGTGGTTATGGCACTTATTTTCTTTGTAGCCAAGTTCTTTGAAACTAGAGCAGACCTTTTATCGGCCATAAACGTAGGCCAGCCAGATATACTGGCAGAAGCACTGCGAAAAATAGCATATCAAAGACTACAAATGGAAAAGGTAGGATCTAAAATTCCAAGATGGCTGTCATGGGACACCCATCCCCCTGTTTATTTCAGAATTGACAGGTTAAAAAATATGAAGACACCTGTAAGATCTGAAAATCCTTTAATTCAGTCTGCAAGAGATGTTATAAATGGTTTCATTGCTTCATTTAAGTAAAAAAGTATGTAGATATATCCTATAACTCCTTATGCAACTTCATTTGCTGGTATAGCCTGTATATCACTTGCAGGCTCAGATAATCCAAATTTAGTTACGTGATACGTGTCATCAGCCGCATGTGAGGCGTCAATATTTGTCCAATTTCCATCCCAACGTATCTGCACCCAATAATGATGTTGGAGTGTACTGTGTACATATCGAACGTCTTGTGGCGGTATACCTACAGCTAGGGCTAGATTGTAAACAATTCTAGCAGTTTCCGCGCAGTTTGCTTCATGATATTTGGCCACATCCTGAATAGGACAGGCTGTGTTATCATGTACATGCCATTTTGTTACAATTTTTTCATAGGTATAATTAAAGACAGCTTCTCCTTTTTCTTGATTATTATTTAGAGTATAATCTTTTTTGATATTATTCGCCCATCTTTGTATATTACCATCAGATGTTGAATACGTACTTTTTTCATAGCTGTTATCCTTTTTAAACAATTTCCAATTAATTTTATACGAAAAATAATTGTACACAGCTAGGGGTGTAATCCCCTTAACAAAAGTAGTAAAATTTATTATTGCTGCGGATGTCCCTGTTAATTCATGATTCGAATTATTAAAAGAAGCATTATCCATATTATGTTCTGCTGGCTCAAGCATATCTGAAACTAAATTCAAACCAAATGAAATGATCATAAAAGCAGAAAACAAACAGATAATTAAAACACTAGCAACCCATAACTTTTTTCTGTCCATGTGATGCCCTTTATCTATAAATTAACTTAAATTTACTTTAAAAGAGTGTAAAGAATAGCTTTCTGGGCATGTAACCTGTTTTCGGCCTGATCCCATATTGCTGATTGAGATGAATTCAGCATATCTGCAGTAATTTCCTGCCCCCTAATGGCCGGTAAACAGTGTAAAATAATAGCATCTTCATTTGCCTGATTCATAAGGTTCTTATTCACCTGATAGTCTGAAAAGGCCTTAATTCTTTTTGAAGCTTCTTCTTCATCACCCATACTGATCCATACATCTGTATAAATTGCATCGGCACCTTCAACTCCAGTTTCAATGTCATTTATTATTTTAAGCTCTGAACCAGACTCTTTAGCATACTCTTTTGCCTTCTCGAATATTCCAGCATCGGGTTCATATCCAGGAGGGCATACCACGTTCATATCCATACCTACAAATGCGGATGCAAGCAGAAGTGAATTACAGACATTATTCCCATCTCCAACAAAGGCTAATTTAACGTCGAAACTTTTTTTATTTTCATATATGGTTAAAAGATCAGCAAACGCCTGACAAGGGTGTTCTAAATTTGTAAGGCCGTTGATAACCGGTACATCAGAATAGCGTGAAAATTCTAAAACATCGTCATGTTCCTTTGCTCTTATCATTACTCCATCAACATATCTACTCATAACTCTAGCAGTATCCTCTACTATTTCGCCTCGACCGAGCTGGAGATCATCCCTCGATAGATAAAGCGCATTTCCACCAAGCTGGTACATCCCAACTTCAAAAGATATTCTAGTCCTTGTTGATGCCTTTTCAAAAACCATAGCAAGTACTTTCTTCGCTAAAGGCTCTCCAGGGATTTTTCCTCTTTTAAATTTTCCAGAGAGTTCCAGTATTTCATCCACATGATCCCTGGCATCTTCCATTGATAAAAGATGTTTCATAATTTCACTCCAAAATGTTCCTTAATGCCTCGTTTATTGAAGAAAATGTTTATTTAAATTATACTATATCTACTTTTCTAAAACTTACAAGTTATTTCTACAAAATTTTAGCTCAGTAGGGTGCTTAAATCATATATTCAATTTAAAAATTGTTTTAATTTATCCTGTTAATTCCTTTGGCTATATCTGAGCCATTTTCACATTAATTTAAATTTTCAGGAAAAATTAAAGTGATAAATTATATCACCTTAAACTATCTTCTAATTTCTTCCATGTGCTTTATTCGCTTCTGTATAAGTTCTGCTGTTCCAACATCTCTTCTATGATAAATATCGCCATTTATATACTTTGTAGCGTTTTCACACAATTTTTCAGCTTCATCTATTGATTCACCAATAGCAACAAGTCCAAGAGCCCTTGAAGATGAGGTATAAACTTTACCGTCTTTTTCATTTACGGCTGCATAGTAAACCTGTGCCCCCGCTTCGTTAATTTTTGCTTCATCAACGTCAATGACCTGATTTGGAACGGCGTTTCCAGGGTATCCCTTAGGTACAATGTATTTACAAACTGTTGCTTTATCCTCAAATTTGGCTCCTTTGAGGTTTCCGTCAACGATTCCTTCACAGATATCTACAAAATTAGATTCAAGTAAAGGTAAAACGTTCATCGCTTCTGGATCACCAAATCTTGCATTGTACTCTATGAGTTTTGGGCCATCCTTACACAACATGAACTGTCCATATAAAAATCCTTTATAAGGTCCAACTTCCTTATTAATAGCCTTTACTGTCTCTTCCATTATTTTAACAGATTCATTATAACTTTTTTTATCTAAAAATGGTAATAGTCCACCTTTATCTGAATAAGATCCCATTCCACCAGTTATAGGGCCTTCATCCCCTTCAAATGCATATGGATGGTCCTGGGCTGCAGGCATTGGGGCCACGTTTTTACCATCTACAAATGCCTGAACTGTAAATTCTTCACCAATCGCCCTTTCTTCAAGCACTACGCTGGCGTGTCCGCCCATTTTAGTGTCTATTACTTCTTTTGAGTAAGTTTTAGCTTCTTGAGAGTCTTTCAATTGTTCTCCAACAATCTTAACTCCTTTTCCACCGGTTAATCCTACAGGTTTTACTACAATATCTTTATCAAATTCATCAATAAAATCGCTTATATCTTCAAAGTTATCAAAAACCCTGTAAGTTAAAGATCCTGGTATCTTATAATTTTCAAAAAGATTTCTCATGAATACTTTATCAGTTTCAATTTTAGCTGCTTCCATGGTGGGCCCAACGCAACCTATGCCTTCTGTATGTAGTGCGTCGACAATTCCCTTCTCAAGAGGAGCTTCTGGCCCAATTACAGCCATGTCAATATTATTTTCTACTGCAAACTTCTTTACAGCTTCAATATCATTTTCACTCCCTATCTGGAATTTAGATATCCGTGCTATTCCCGGATTTTTATTGCTCATAATTGAGTATAATTCTGCATTTCCTTCTATTGCTTTACAAATAGCGTGTTCCCTCGCCCCTGTACCTACTACAAGAATTTTCATATAAAATCCTCCTTTCATAAATCTATAAACATAACTTATAAAATGGTTTATTATTCAATAGATAAATTTATAGATTCTAATTAAAATATTAAAATATTATTTTTTTCAAATCAAAAATTGCAGATACCAGTAAATACGTTAAAACATAGAACACATGGGGCAAAATATGGCGGATATACTGATTGTCGAAGATGAAAGCATCGTAGCGCTCGATATAATGGATAAACTAGAACGACTTGGTTACAATGTGTTAGCTATTGTATCTTCTGGGGAAGAGGCTGTTGAAAAAGTTGCAAAAATTCAGCCAGATTTAATACTGATGGATATTGTATTAAAAGGGAAAATTGACGGAATAGAAGCGGCTAGAAGGATACAGGAGAGTTTTAATATTCCAATAATATACCTTACAGCACACTCCGATGAACAAACACTTAAAAGAGCCAAAATTACACGGCCTTTTGGCTACATAATAAAGCCTTTCACTGATAAGGACTTACAGAACGCTATAGAAATTATTCTCTATGAATAAGACTATTATTGTCCAAATTTATGTGCATTGTCACGAGAAATATAATGCTACTGCATGAAATTAAAAATAACGCATCATCATAGTTAATATTAATCTTAATTCAACTATTATTACAAAATATTTGAAACCATTAAACTATTTCAATTTTAATGTATGGAAAAAGAGCTTATATGATTATTAATATATCTAAAAAATGAGACAAATATGAAAACTATTCAAAATATACATAAATTTTACAGGTGTTTAGATGAGAGGCGGAGAAGCATTAATTAAATCTCTACAAGATCAGGGAGTAGATGTTGTATTTGGTTACCCTGGAGGACAGGTTCTTCCATTATACGATATGATTTACGATTCTGACCTGAGACATATTTTAGTAAGACATGAACAGTGCGCAGCTCATGCTGCAGATGGATATGCAAGAGCATCAGGAAAAGTGGGCGTATGTATTTCAACATCAGGTCCAGGAGCTACAAACCTGGTAACTGGAATTGCAACTGCTTATATGGACTCTTCGCCTATTGTGGCCATTGCTGGACAGGTTCCATCATGGCTCATTGGTAATGACGCGTTTCAGGAAGTGGACACCATTGGAATGACCATGCCAATTACAAAACACAACTTCCAGCCCATAAATGGTGAAGAAATACCTGAAACTATTAAATCATCATTTTACATCGCAGGAACTGGACGGCCAGGGCCTGTCGTTATAGATTTAACAAAGGATGCTCAGGAACAGGAAGTAGAATTTAATGAGGACATTAAAATTGACCTCCCAGGATACAAACCTACACGAAAGGGACATCCTCTACAGATTAAAAGGGCTGCAAGCCTAATTCAAAACTCTGAAAAACCAGTTATACTTGCTGGCGGTGGAGTAATCATATCAGATTCATCAAAAGAGCTTTTAAAGCTTTCAGAGCTTATAGGTGCGCCAGTGACTACAACACTTCTTGGTAAAGGATGTTTCCCTGAAGATCATGACCTAGCACTTGGAATGCTTGGAATGCATGGTAGAAGACCTGCTAATTTTGCAGTAGATGATTGTGACTGCTTGATAGCCGTCGGATGCAGGTTTTCAGATAGAACAACAGGGAAAGTAGATGAATTTGCGAAGGATGCTAAAGTTATCCACATAGACATTGATCCAGCGGAAATAGGGAAAAATATAGATGTAGAAATTCCAATTGTCGGAGATGCCAAGATAATTTTATCAAATCTTGTAAAAGCTATTTCCCAATCCAGAATAAGTGGGAAAAGTCAGGAATGGACTAACTATCTTAAAAAGTTCAAAATGTCCAGTATTCCCCGAATATCCTTTGATGATATCCCATTAAAGCCGCAGCAAGTTATGAAAGAAATAATGGAAGCGGTTGATGAAGACACCATCATGACAACCGATGTTGGCCAGAACCAGATGTGGATGGCCCATTACTTTATCTCTAAAAAGCCAAGGACATTTTTATCATCTGGAGGGCTAGGAACAATGGGATTCGGATTCCCTGCAGCCATGGGTGCAAAGGTTGCAATGCCTGAAAGTGATGTTGTTGCTGTTTGTGGAGATGGGGGATTCCTGATGGTATCACAGGACCTTGCAACCATAAAAGAGTATGATATCCCTATAGTAGTTTGTGTTTTAGATAACAGATATTTAGGAATGGTTGCCCAATGGCAAAACCTCTTTTATGAAAAGAGGCTTTCACATACTCACTTAGGAGAAGTTCCTGACTTTGTAAAGCTTGCAGAAGCATTTGGAGTTAATGCAGAGCGTGTAGAAAGACCCGGAGAGATGCGTGAAACACTTAAAAATGCCATAAATTCAGGAGAACCAACTTTAATTGATATTACAATTGACCCTAATGAAATTCTTCCAATGGTTCCTCCAGGATGTGGACTTACAGAGATGGTAGGGGAATACAAAGTTGAGGCAATGGAAGGAGTAATTTATCCAGAAAAAGAGGAGAAGGCAGGTGATTAAGATGGAAGAACAGCAAACCCATATAATAAGTGCACTTGTACTTCATAAGCCTGGTGTCCTTCAAAGAGTAGCAGGACTCTTCACAAGAAGGGGATTTAACATTGAAAGCATTACTGTTGGGACCTCTGAACAAGAAGGTATTGCTAGAATGACAATTATGGCAAAAGGAGATGGGAAAGTCCTGGAGCAGATTACAAAGCAGTTGAACAAGCTAATAGAAGTTATTAAAGTAAGGGACTTAGAACCTGAAAACACTGTTAAAAGAGAGCTCTGCCTTATTAAAGTTTATTCACCAACAGAAAAAATCAGATCTGAAGTAATTCAGTATGTCAATATCTTCAGGGGTAGGGTAATTGATGTAAGCCCTGAAACATTGACTGTAGAAATTACAGGGGAATCTGATAAAATTGAAGCCCTCATCGACCTTGTAAAAGGCTTTGGAATCAAAGAAATTGCAAGGACAGGGCCTACAGCAATGTCTAGAGGCATTAAAACAATTTAATGCACTCGAAAATTCTATGATTTTTGAGGGCCTCAATTTTTATTTCTTATTTGATAAACATGATAGAACTTATTTTTTTAATTGTTACAGCTATTATATTGTTTATAGCCACAAATCTGGATGACCTTTTTGTCTTAATGATATTTTTTTCAAATAAGGACTTTAAGGTTAAACAGATTATTTTAGGTCAATATATAGGAGTTATGGCTTTAATTGTCATAAGTGCCGTAAGTTACTTTTTAAAACTGGTAATTCCAGTCCAATGGATTGGATTACTTGGTATACTGCCTATAATTATTGGGCTCAAAAATCTCAGGGATTTAAAAAACAACGAAGATACTTTTGTAAATTATACTGAAATAGAAGAAAATAAATCATTTTTTTCAAAATTTAAAAGCTCAAAAACTGGTTTAGTTGCACTGGTTTCATTTACAAATGGTGGAGATAATATCGGAGTTTATGTTCCCCTATTTGCAAGTATAAATCCACAACAGTTGCTTATCGTAATATCTGTATTCCTGGTAATGATCTTAATATGGTGTTATGTCAGCTTCAGATTAGTAGAAAACAGAATTTTAGGGGATAGGATAAAAAAATACGGGCATATAATTTTGCCTTTTGTTTTAATTTTCATTGGAATCATTATCTTAGTTCGCAGCTTTGTAATTCAATGAATTTAATTACAAAACATAAATGTAAAAATAGCTGGTTATGATAAAATTTATAAGTATTTCAAGTAAATATTGATACAGAATTAATTTTTACCGTATACTCTTTGGTAAATCTTTATTTTAATTAAAGTCATTTGGAGGGCATTAAATGAATATACATTATGAAAAAGACGTTGATTTAAACGTTTTAAAGGATAAAACAATTGCAGTTATAGGTTATGGAAGCCAGGGAAGGGCTCAAGCATTAAACATGTCTGACAGCGGGCTAAACGTTGTAGTTGGACTTCGAAAAGGTGGAGCATCATGGGAGAAAGCAGAAGCTGATGGTTTAAATGTATTAACCGTTGAAGAAGCAGCATTAACAGCAGATATAATTCACATATTAATCCCAGATGAAATTCAGGACGCAGTTTATGAAAGTGCAATCGCAGAAGGGCTTGAAGAAGGAAACACAATTTCATTCTCACACGGATATAATATACACTATGGCTACATAAAACCACCTAAAAACGTTAACGTTGCAATGGTCGCGCCTAAAGCGCCAGGTGCAACTGTAAGAAGACAGTATGAAGACGGATTTGGAGTTCCCGGTCTTGTAGCTGTTGAGCAGGATTACACAGGAAATGCAAAAGAAATTGTACTTGCAATGGCAAAAGGATCCGGTCTTACAAGGGCAGGAGTTCTTGAAACAACCTTTAAAGAAGAAACTGAAACTGATTTATTCGGTGAACAGGCAGTTCTCTGTGGAGGAGCTACAGAACTCATAAAAGCAGGTTTCCAAACACTTGTAGATGCGGGATACCAGCCAGAAATAGCTTACTTTGAAACATGCCATGAATTAAAGCTTATAATTGACCTCATATACGAGAAAGGTTTTGCTGGAATGTGGCACGACGTAAGTAACACCGCAGAATTCGGAGGGCTCACAAGAAGAGAACGAGTCATAACCGATGAATCAAGGGAAGCCATGAAAGAGATCCTGAAAGAAATTCAGAAAGGTAAATTTACCAAAGAGTGGGCCCTTGAAAACCAGGCTGGAGCACCTATGCTCAAAAGGATGAGAGCGATGGAAGACGACCTTCAAATTGAGAAAGTAGGTACAAAGCTTAGAAAGCTCTGTGGATTACAAAAATAAGCTAATCCACTCACTCAAAAATTCAATGAATTTTTGGTGCCCCAAACACTTATGTGTTTGAGGGTTATATTCTATTTTAAAGTAATCATTCAATGTTTTTTTACAATGCATAAAGGTGAATCCATGGTATTTGTAGGAATGGATCATGGGACTACAGGAGTCTCTTTTACAATTCTTGATAATGAAACCACTCATTTTAAAATTCTCAGGGAAGATCTATCTGCTGGAAAAGTTTCTGCCCTAAAAGAACTTTCAAAAAGGGTTAATTTTGATTCAATTGACCTCATGGCAATAACTTATGCCATGGGAGATGCGTTAACAGCTGTAACTCCAATAGAAAAAGTGAAAAACAGAGGAATCCTTTCAATGGAGGGGGCTGGGAAGGTAACTGGCGGCGGAACGGCAGTTTACACTGAAATTGAAAATTCAGGAATTCCGACAGTTGTAATACCTGGAATTCACAGGAAAACAGAATGCCTTGATGAAAGATTTAAGGCAGCTTATTCCCATCATGCAAGCTCTGAAAAAGTCAGCATTTGTTATAATGCGTTCCTGGAAACTGGTTTTAAAAATATGATCGTTTCAGATATCAGTTCCAATACTGTGAGCATGTTAATTGAAGATGAAGTAATTAAAGGCGCTATGGATGCCTGTATTGGTGCAATGGGTACTATTCACGGCCCTCTAGATCTTGAAATGATTAGAGACATAGATGATGGAATCAGAACTGCCAATGAATGTTTTTCACGTGCCGGAGCCATTAAAATTGCCGATGTACATGAAAAAGTTAGCCGTGTAAAGGATGAAATCATTAAAAACTATTTAAATAGTGATGAAAAAGCAAAACTCGCCTTTGATACCATGATAATGACCATTGTCATGGAGATCTATGGACTGGCAGGAATAGCAGAAAAAATTGACGGAATCGTGTTAACTGGCTCCACCGGCTCGATGCAGGACCCGATCGATGTATTTGGCGCCATTAGAAAAGAAGTTGGAGACATTGCCCCTGTTGTTAGAATTGGAGAAAGATCGGGGTCTGTTGGAAGTGCCCAGATTGCGAAAGCTGTTTTTGAGGGTAAAAAGGATATTTTAGGTATTCCTGTTGTTGAATAATTAATTTCATACTTCCCTATTTTTTCTTCTATATCTCATAACTACCCATATAATAATCAACAAAACAATTAGCAAGCCTACAAAGAATCCTAATACCTGTTCTGTTGTAACTGTAGTTGTGGTAGTTGTGACAGTTGATATGGTTAATAACATGATTTATCTCCTAATTTTTATTACAAACATTAGTAATTTAAATTATTAAGCGTTTAAATCTCCTTCCATTGTATCCGTTTCAATATCAAGCTTACCTCTAAAAATATTATATAAGTTCTCTTTTTTATTCCAGAAAACAATGGTTAAAAGCGCTAACACATATAAAGCAAATATTGGGACATCTATTAACGGATCAGGTGCACCTGTAGATGTTAATACAGATGGTAAACCTTGAGAATATGCATCTGGGGTATTTACAAGTACAGATACATAAATATTGTTTATAATGTGCACACCCATGGCTGTTTCAATTCCATTTTCTCCCAGAGTTATTATACCCATTGTTAACCCAAAAAGAAATACGCTCAATACTATATCCACGTTCATAATGGTAGTTGAACCATTTCCAAAATGAAGAGCAGCGAAAATAACTGAAGTGAGCAGTAATGGAATCACTGGCTTTTTTGTCAAAATTCCAAAACCCTGCATGAGATATCCCCTGAAAAACAGCTCTTCAAATGAGGCCTGAATTGGAAATACCAGTAAACTTAAAATTAACAGAAATATGAAAGTGCTGGGATTAAAAGTCACCTGAACACTGTTAGGATCTATTATTAAAGAGATTAAAGTTCCAATCACCAGTATAAGAAACCATATTGCACTCCCTTTTAAAACTCTCCGCCATTTAATCTTAGAACCTGTATTAATCAGAGAAATGAACTTCCTTCCATGTATAAATTTTACTCCAATATAGAGAAACAAAAGCGAAACTGTAGAAGAAAGACCGATTATTGCAATTCCCAGTATTGGATCGGAAAAAATCGCATAAATCTGATCTACGGAATTAACTCCGCTGACTACCATATAAAGGATGGAAATAAATATTATAATTACAAATTCCAGTACTAACGGCGTTCCCCAGGTCAAAATAATTGTAAAAAGATATCTAAGCCAGTTGTTTTTACCTTCCTCTGCATTATCTAAAAATTTTATTCTGGACATTGTAATTCTCCTTAATATTCTAAAATGATTTCACCAGATTTTTTAGCAAATTCAAATCTCGAATCTAACTTTAAAGCTTTGTCTAAATATTCTAGTGATTCTTGATTTTTCCCAAGTTTTGCAAGGATGACTCCCTTATTGTGCCATGCTGCAGCATCTTCAGAATTTAATTCTATAACCTTATCAAAGTATTTTATTGCCTTTTGATGTTCATTAAGTTCTGCAAAAGCAGTTCCTTTATTATTCAAAGCAATCATATCTTTAGGATCTATTTTTAGGACATCATTATATTTTTGTGTCGCTTTTTGAATTCTTTCCATTTTACGGGCGAATTCATATGCCGCCCAAATAAGTGATAATGTAAATATTCCAATAAGGATATAAGAATATACTATGCCATTATATACCTGTAAAGGGGCTTTAATATAGCTTAATATTAACAAAAAACATTACTATTAAAATCAAAAATCCTAGATTTACACTATCAGTAATTTTCATTACGTTTCCTCATCTATATGACTTAACAATTCACTTAATAAGTATTCTAATATATAATATTAACTATTTAGCATTAATTTACTAACCATAATCACTTTAACTGAGTACTGCTGCCCTATAAAAACAAAAAACTAATATAAAAATATAGTGCATGAAAAGAGTAGCTATAACTTAATTTAATTAAAAATGAATTTAAATAAAAAAGAATTCTAAAAATTAACCCCCACCGTAACCCGGTCCATCTTCAGGATCAGAAATCTCAATAGGAATATTGACTTTAAATTCTCCTGATTTTAAGCTCTTCTTCTTTTTATTAGACCCATTATAGGCTTCATTACCTTCAATGACTTCAATATAATCACTTCTATAATAAAGACCATTGGAATCAAGCTTAACCCATGCAGTATCCTCTTTAATTAAAACATCGGTAACTTCTCCAATGGTATGCGTTCTTATGTACTTAACTCGTAAGCCTCTGCAGATTTGTTTTCCATTTATGTCTAAAACTTCCATCAAATCACAATTGTAGATTCAGCTTCAGATTGCAAAAATAAGAATTTGGCTCAATCAAGCCAATCTTTCATTAAATCAAGATCAGAAGTACAATCAAGCGACACTGGAGTTATGGTTGGGCAATTACAGCCCCTAATTGTGTATACATCAGTACCTTCTTCGTCCATTTCAACAGGATCTCCATCTATCCAGTAATATTCTCTTCCCCTTGGATCAAGCCTCTTTTGTATATGAATTGAATACATTCTCTTTCCAAGTCTTGTTAACTTTACTTTATGAGTTTCTGGATGTGAGGGAATGTTTACATTTAAAAAATCAATTCCTTCAGGAAGACCTTTTTTAAGAATCAATTCTGAAAGCTTTCTTACCGTTTTTTGGGCGAATTCAAAATCAAGATCTACATGGCCGTCATGGAATTTAATATCGTCTCTTGTAACTTGCAGTGAAACAGATAGCGCCGGTACATTGTGGGCTGCAGCTTCCATTGCCGCACCTATGGTTCCAGAAGTTGTAAGTTCTGCCATTCCAAGGTTTTCACCGATATTTATACCTGAAATCACTAAATCTGGTTTTTCATTCATTATTTCGTAAATTCCAATTATTACAGCATCTGTTGGAGTTCCTGAAACTGAATATGATTTACTCCCATCTCTTAAATTAGAGGAAGTAACTCTTATTGGTTCAAAAAGTGTGAGTGCATGCCCTATTCCGCTTTGCTGAGTTGCTGGCGCCACAACATCGATATCTCCAAGTCCATAAACAGCATCTTTTGCTGCTACAATCCCTGATGAGTTAACACCATCATCATTAGTTATCAAAATTCGCATAATGCATATCTATATTTCAAACTTCAAAAAGTTTACTGGGAGTTAATAAAAATAAATAATATTTAAATAATAGGTCATATTAGTTAAAAGTAAATACAACATATTAAATAATGACAATAAATGAAATAAATTCATTATATACATTGATGCATTTAATACAATTAATATATCTCCCATTTAAAGGTGAGAAAGTTGGAAAAAAATAGATTGGTCGATTTTGTAGCTAAAATCATGGAAAAGTCTGGATTTAAAGTTCATAAATACTTTAAGACATCGAAGCACCTTGTAGACATATATGGAGTCTTACCTACTGTATTAGGAGATATTGGCGTCGTAGTAGCGTGCAAAAATTATGAAGAACGATGGAAAGTAGGTTTAGATGTACTGAAAGAAATGGAAATGGTGGCAAAAACACTTCAAGCATCCAAAGTGGTAGTGGTAACGACCTCAACTTTTTCAGATAATGCCTTAAGCTATGCAAATGGCAGAAATATTAATCTCATTGATAAGGATGAATTAATAAACATAGCTAAAAAATTTTCTAAAAAGAATGTAAATGTAGACAGCTATGAACTTATGGATGAAGATGGAAATAACGAAAACAAAGAAACATATGTAGATCCTTGTGATGACGATGATAGTTCATTTGGCAGTGGATTTTTAAGCCGGGGCAAAAGAAGTTCACTTTCCGGAAAAAAACGAAACATCGTATCAGATAGTAATATGTCCAGTAACCTACAAAACTGGAGTAAAACTATATTGGGTAACCCAATAGCACTTATTATAATTGTATTAGCTGTTTCAACCCTCGTAACCTACCTTATAAACCCAAATAAAGCCCTTTTAGGTACTTTAAGGATTTTTATTGCGGCTGTGCTATCTTATGGAATAGTAATGGCTGTAGAGCGAGATTTGACCGCGACATTAATAAGGGGAAGTACAGTATTTTTCGTGACTTTAATTATATACATAGCCTTAATATTCATTACTTAAACTCATTTTTGGCTTTTTTAAAATTAACCCAATATAAGACGATTTCAACGACAGATACAAAAATATTATAAATTTATTTTAAGATTTTAGGGTTTAAATTATAATATAATTAATCAATTACGTGTAAAAAGAGTTATTTAATTCTAGTGGGCCGGACGAGATTCGAACTCGTGATCACCTCGTTGTAAGCGAGGTATCATACCCCTAGACCACCGGCCCAAGTGAGTATTTTTGAATATTGTTCAGTGGTGTATATAAACTTTTTCCATAAAAAGTCGAGACATAAATTCTAAACATGGGATTAAGCTTTGTTTAATATAAAATTTTCTAAGTTTATGGCTGAATTTTTATATCCCTACAGCTTATTATATAGCATAGATAAATATTCAAAATAATTAAATTTGACTTGCCTAATATGATTTAGAAGTAATACATTGATTTCTTGAATTAATCAAGTTTAAAAGAGTGATAACAATGGCTTTTGATGAAACTGGAAAGATATGGTTTAACGGGGAATTCGTTAACTGGAAAGATGCAAACATACATGTACTATCTCACGTTGTTCACTATGGCTCAAGTGTATTTGAGGGTATAAGATGTTACAATACAAAAAAAGGCCCTGCAATCTTTCGTTTGCGGGAGCATGTTGAAAGATTATTTGATTCTGGAAAGATCTACAGGATGGAAATTCCATACACCGTAGATGAAATACACGATGCTATAATTGAGACCGTAAAAGTCAATAATTTAAAAGACTGCTATATAAGACCTATTGTATTTAGAGGATATCAAGAATTAGGTGTTTATCCCTTGAACTGCCCGCTAGATACTGTAATTGCAGCATGGAAATGGGGAAAATACCTTGGTGAAGAGGCACTGGAAAATGGGGTCGATGTAGGTGTTTCCACCTGGAGGCGAATGGCGCCAAACACACTTCCTAATATGGCCAAGGCAGGGGCCAACTATATGAATTCTCAACTGGCAAAGATGGAATCTGTAACGAATGGTTTTGATGAGGCAATAATGCTGGATTACCAAGGGACAGTTAGTGAAGGAAGTGGAGAAAATATATTTTTGATTATTGATGACGTTTTATACACCCCACATTCAGCATTATCCATACTTTCAGGAATAACAAGAAATTCTGTAATTAAGCTTGCCAAAGAATCGGGAATTGAAGTAAGAGATGAGGCAATACCTAGAGAAATGCTTTACCTGGCTGATGAAATATTTATGACTGGTACAGCCGCTGAAATCACCCCTGTTAGATCTGTTGATAAAATTAAGATCGGAAATGGTAAACGAGGGCCAATAACAGAAAAATTACAGACAGAATTCTTCAACATCGTTGAAGGTGTGGATGAAGATAGATACGGCTGGTTGACCTTTATTGAGTGAATTTGAAAAATGAGTTATTAGAAGTTATAAGTTCTAATTTATAACTTATACTTTATTTTTTTATAGTTTTTTCTGATTTTAAGCGTTTTTAACGAGTTTTTTAGTTAAAAGTTATAAGATATAAGTTATTTGTTAAAAGTTATAACCAGTTGATTTGTTATATTTAACTGTATTTCTAGTTACATGTAATTTCAAGGATGTCTTTACGTGTCAATCAATATATTCGTTTATTCAGTCTAAAAGAAAAGATTATATTATTATTTCAAGCATACCTGTCCTAGTTGTGAGGATATTTTAGATGTTCTAAAACAGAAATGATAAAAAAAGACAAATTTTATTATTTTGAGCTGAATAATACAGACAGCATCATGATAGAATCTGTATTAATTATCTAAAAGCTGAAATTTCTTTCATTAATACATATTTACAAATGCGTATAATTCCGGAATTGATAACTAATGGTTAAAAGTGGATCAGTTAAAACTTATAAGTTCTAAGTTAAAACTTAAATCTAATAACTTATATCTTATAATTCAAAAATGTAATTATATTAAAATTCTATAATGAGCATTATAAAGGTAATTTAGAGCTTAAACACAAATATAAAATCAATATAATAAATAAAACTATTTTTAAGTCCTTAAGGCTATTTATTACCCTATCAAACATTTGTTGATTACTATTAGAAAATTCAATAACTGCAGTATTAAAATCATTTTTTTCATTAAATTACTGCTAATTTTTTCGTTTATCTAAAATTTGTTCCAATTCATTTTAGGAGGATAATGTTTAATAGTTAATGTGATAAATTACACGTGTTAAAATTTGTTTAAAAGATAATAATAATTTTAACTAAAGTCTTATGTCAATAATTTAGATTATTAAAATTCTGGTGATTCAATGGATATTATACAAGCAATTATAATTGGAATAGTTCAAGGACTTACTGAGTTTCTGCCGGTTAGCAGTTCTGCCCACTTGGTATTCGTGCCAGAAATACTCCACGTTCAATCCAGCCTGGCATTCGATACGATTTTACACGTTGGAAGTCTTGTAGCTGTGGTAGTATACTTCTGGAAGGATATAGTACACATGCTGAAGTCATTCTTCTCTAGTTTGGCAGACATACCTCGACGGCAGTTCCGTGAAGGTCTAAGAGAAGATAAGTTCAAAAAACTGGCCTGGTTTGTAATAATTGGTACCATACCTGCAGGATTAGCTGGAGTGCTCTTTAAAGATGCCTTTGAAGCTTTATTTAATGATGTATTTATTGTAGGGTTCTTTTTAATTATAACTGGTTTCTTACTATGGGGATCAGAAATGATGTCTCGAAGGGTCGGCGATAAAACAGGCTTAAAGAAAATGACAGTTAAAGACTCTTTAATAATTGGTATTGCCCAGGCATTTGCTATCGCTCCAGGAATTTCACGCTCAGGAGCCACAATTTCTGCGGGACTATTTTTAGGAATAGAAAGAGAGTTAGCAGCTCGTTACAGTTTCTTACTATCGATACCAGCTATATTGGGAGCAGCCTTGGTGCAGGTAAAAGATATTTCTGGTTCTGACATTGGCACAGCTGCTTTGATAGCTGGTTTCATAGCCGCCGCAATAACAGGTTACATAGCCATTAAAATTGTGTTAAAATTAATACAAGAGAAAAACTTGCTTATATTTGCATACTACTGCTGGATAGTAGGCCCAATAGCAATGATACTGGCTTATATATACCATTTATAATCCCTTTTTCTTTTTTTAGTTAATATTTGAAATAAAAATTAGAATAATAGCTTAATCCATCAGCTCTTTTTAAAATTAAAGAAAAGGGATTAAATCCCTTAATTACACAGCATATATAATTGTAATAGTTTCTACAACAGCTGCTATAAAAAGGACTATTAAAACCAGTACATAACTTTTTAAAGTATATATCCATGCCCTTTTCAGGGCTTTTAATCTACTTTCTTCCCCTAATTTTTCTGGTTTTACTAAAGCAAGTACAAGATCAATACTTGACACGAATGCAATTACATAAGCTGTCCCTTCAAGTAAAAGGGTCGGAATTGCAATTAAAAGAAGCATTGTATCTTGTGGACTAACAGGAGCATAGATGAGTCCCCAAAGCAGCGGCCTGTAGATGAATATCAATGTACCTAACCCAAGTATGTTTGGAATTGTAATGTAAAAAAACGTTCCAAGAATGCTGTTAATTCCAAAGATAGTTAAAATTATAGTTAAAACTTTTCCTGCGCCAATTGCTTGGAAAAGCCCGGGCATTGAAGATACAAACTGGCTGCCTATCATTGTTTTGATTTCAATTGCTAAATTCGGGTTTAATACACCGATTAAACCTCCAATTATTACTAAAAGGAAATAAATCCCAAAACAGTAGAGAAATCGCTTTTTATATCGTTCAACATAAAAAGTATAGATATTTTTTAGTCCATTTAACATATTTTACCCCCTTTAATAATCATCAATATTCATCAAAGATAAAAAGATCATCAATTTTGGAATTTAAAGCTACTGCAATATCATGGGCTAATTTAAGTGAAGGGTTATATTTACCTTTTTCAAGGAAAACTATGGTTTCTCTTCTAACACCCACTTTTTCTGCAAGTTCTGCCTGCGTTAAATTATATTTAGCCCTGAATTCTTTAATTCTTGTCTTCATAAGATCCCGTTCTTTATTCTATATCTCCTCTGCGGGTTAAAATAGTGTTAGCTATTAACATTGTGGTTATCAGTACAAATATGGTCAGTCCCATTAGTTCAACAGGATCATGAATTCTCTGTGCCCAGTACATTGAAATTAAAAGAAAACTAATGAATACTAATGTGATATACCATGACCATGTTGCAGCTAGAGTCCCAATTTTCCTTAGGCGCTCATCTCGAGCTGTTTTTTCCATTCCCATATAGGCAAAGAAACTTGATACGTATATCATGATTCCTAAAAGTAACCCTATTGCTGTAAAATCATTCATTGTCTTATTTGCCATCAAATATAGGGAATCAACAATTAATATAGCTGATCCAAGCCATATACTGGCATTATACATTTTATGTCGTGTTTCTAAACTGGATTTTTTTACACCTTCTTTTTTGGCTGATTTATTAAAAACAGGAACTAAAAAAAGTGCAAAAAATGCAAAAAACACATAGTATACCGGATTCTCCAGAACATATCCTAACAAGCCTAAAATTCCCATAAATCCCCAGTAATAATTAAATTCAGCTTCCAATTTTATCACCATTTAGTCATTGAAGTTATTTATTTCAAACAAAATGTTATAAATTTCTAACTCCATGTTATATAATTCTAACATAACCTATTTAAATCTTTCGATGATTATTTTATAAGAACTGAGTAAGCGCCAAAATAGAAATTATGCCAGGAAATATAATGGTTTGTAAGTATTTAAACCCACCAGGTACTCCAGAAAACCTCTAAAAGGCAACAATGGCTAGAATTGTAATAATTTAAAATTATAGTAGAAAAAAATTGTATTTAAAAGATTTTATTACATAGATCCTCAATTTTCAATCTTATATCACCCATAGGAACATCTTTAAGTACTGCAGCCATCATGGCGCCTCCAGCTCCAACACCTTCCTTCACAGATCCGTTTAAATAACTTTTCAAACCAGCGACTGAAGATTTTTCAAATTCAGGATCCACTGCAAAAATATTAATATCTGCGATCTGGCGGGTTATATAATTAATATCTGCTGTTTCATCTTCTGCAACAAAAATAGTTGTTGTAATACATACATTGGAGAAATCAAATTCAGGATTAATGCCTTTAATAACGGAACACACTGCAGTCATCTGTGTGCCCCCAGCAAGTGTGACTGGTACAGATGAACCAATTACAATTCCTGCCACAGCAGGGATCATTGGATCTCCCACAATTTCAACTGCACGCAGCGCATCATCGACAATTTCCCCTTCCTCGTATCCAGCAGCTTTAAGACCTTCGCATACTACCTCATATTTTAAATTATGGGGATTTTCAGGCATGCTACCACTTACTTTTTGCTTAGCATCATAGCCCAAAGCTATCAAAACCCCCAGAGCTGTTGTTGTGCCTGCAGGAGTGCTTTCCCCAATTACAAGATGATCAGTTAATTTTGATAAAGTCTCTCCAAGCATTACGCCTTTTTCAAATATTTCCCTTGCATTTAAAACAGCTTTTCCAGTTCTTACATCCTTTCCAGGTTCATTACCCAATTTAATATAAGGTATATCTGGTTTTATTCCCGCTCCAGCATCAGCGACCATTATAGGAATATCAGCGAGTTCGAGGCATGCTTTTGTTATTAAAGCAGGCGTAGGGGCTGGTGCGTCCCCAAGTACAGTTTGCGGAATCTCTGGCAGACATTTTGGTTCTCCACTTATTACAAGTTCAAGATCTGCAGCTGGAGTGTAATCAGTAAGTTCAGGTGTTGCACCTGCTCCAGTTATTCCTGGAATGTTGGATGTTTTTGTAGTTGCAATTACGCATAAAAATAAAGGATTTTTTGTTTTTAATTCATCAAGGATTTCTGATGAGCCAAAACATTTTATATTTTTATTCACTGCACTTTCATTTGAAATTGCCTTATCTGATAAAGTTTTCATTAATATTCACCATCTAGAGTTTTTTGGTTTAGATAATTTTTTGGTACTTATGATGACATTGTTTTGTCTAAATTAAGATATAAAAATAGTCATCATGGTGAAAATTTCATTTAAAAATAAAGCCAATTTTATCAAAATACGGTTTTCAAATGGTTGCTAATCCTAGCATGAGCTAGCTTCGTTTAAAAAACAAAGAAAAGGGGATGGTTAATCCCAAAAAATTAATTTTTCTTTCTTGGCATTACTAATCCACCAAATATTGCCAGTACAGCTAATACAAGTCCAGCAAGAGGTAATCCTGTATGCTGTAACGGTATAGTTTTGCTCGCTGCATTTACTTTTGGTTTAACTGCATTGACGGTTGCAAACTGTATGTTGCTGGATAAATCTGGATCATATGTTAAAAGACTTACTTCCGGATTTATGTTGAAAGAACCTGAATGTAGAGGTTTTACCAGAAGATAGAGGTATGGATCTGTATTTGCTGGTACGTCTCCAAGGTTCCAGGTAATGGTTCTTGTAACTGCGTCATATGAATAGTTTCCATCACCGCTAACATCTACAAACTGCAGTCCATCAGGTATAACAAAAGTAAATATTACTTGTTCAGCTCCATCTGGACCTTTGTTACCTAGCTTGAAAGTTATTGTAATTGTTTCGCCGATTGTAGGGTTGTTTTTATTGACGGTTGTAATTACGTAAACGTTGGATTGTGGGACTTTTAAAGTTCCTTCACCTTCTGAACTAGCATATTGATCATCTGGAGTATCAGCAGCGAATTCAGCATCTATATCATAAGTTCCGCCTACAAGATCAATACAATATGAGAAAGTTGCCACACCATTTGCATCTGTAGTAGCAGATCCTACTTTAACGTCATTTATATAGAAATCAACAGTCTTACCGCTAATAGCTTTATCATGGAAAGTATCCCATAATGTAGCTTTTAAGTCCACGCAATGACCTTTATTCCCAGTTACATTATCAACTTTTAAACTGGTTGGAATAGCATTTACAGTCAGAGTATTAGCACCGGTACTTGTTAAATATTGGCTATCTCCTTCGAAAAGTGCTGTTATGTAGTTAGGGTAATTTCCTACATTTTGTGTGATATTGTAGGCCCATGTTGCCACACCATTAGCATCTGTAGTATTTGAACCCTGTTCAACGCCATTTATATAGAATTTAATGTTCTTGCCGCTGAGAGGATTACCAGCAGATGTTAAAGTAGCCCTTAAAGTAGTAGAATCGCCCTTATAACCACTAGCTGGATCAACAGCCAGATTAGTTGAATTAGCGTTTACAGTTAAAGTTTCAGTGGTGCTGGAAGAAGACTTGTAGTAATCATAATCGTAGTCGTAACCCCTGCTGTTATCCAGTGATCCATAGAATAATGCTTGAATGATTTCATTTCCTGAATTTAATGGAGTGTATGTATAATAAGCCCAACCATAGTCATTTGTAGTTCCAGTACCTACATCAACACCGTTTACTATAAAGTGTATTATACGATTTCCCAAATTTGAACCAGTACTTGTTCTTGTTAAATGGGAGGATAAAGTAACTGAATTTCCAACATTTGTTGGATTGGGATTTATAGTTAAAGTAGTAGTTGTACTGTGTACATCTAGACTTGCATCATCATGAGATGCTGAATATCGATTACCGTCACTGTATTGTGTAGCGAAATTTGCTTGGATATTCGCATCACTACCTGCAGTGTATGTACAAGTAGCATAACCATTATTAGTGATTCCAGAACCAATAGGATTACCATCTGCAGTAAAAGTAACTATTAGACCATCAGGTACAGCCGGATCTGGTCCCGAAACTTGATAGGTTACATGAGCAGTACAAATAATCTGGTTTCCAGGAACTGCAGGATCATGATTAAAAGATAATGTAGTATGCGTATTATAACTATTACCCACATTCAAAGTCTGAACATTGCTGGAAGAGGACTTATAGTAATCACTATATCTCCAACCTCCATTATAACTTGCCTGGACGTTTTTTAATCCTGAACTTCCAGGAGTGTAAGTGCAAGTAGCATAACCTTGATAGTTAGTGTATCCAGTACCCACTTCAGCGCCATTCACTGTGAAGTGTATTAATTGGTTAGGTATAGGATTATTAGTCCCTTGTCTTGTTAAACGAGCGGTTAAAGTAACATGGTCTCCTACATATGCAGATGAAGTACTGAGAGATACGGATGTATCGGTATTATAAGTATCGGCGACATTTAAATTGGCAAAGTCACTTGAAGATCTATAGGTATTTCCACCAAAAGTGGCACCGCTAAAACTTGCCTGAACATGATCTGTTCCTGAACTTCCAGGGGTGTAAGTATAAGTAGCGTAACCGTTACTATTTGTGGTTCCAGTACCGACTTCAACACCATCTACTATGAAATGTATCGTTTGACCTGCTAGATTATGCGATCCATAGTGATAATATGTCAAATGGGCCGTTAAAGTAACAGATTGCCCTACGTACGCAGTAGAAGTACTGAGAGATAAAGAAGTATCTGTATTGTAAGTTGCTGCTGAAACAGCTCCGCTAAGAATAACTGCAAGAATGAAAGTTAATGTAATCATTGCTAAACGTATTTGCATGCATTTTTTCACTTTTTCACCTCCTTTATGCCCAATTAAGTAAAAAAGCGTTAAGTAGAGTAAAGTCTCTACTGACAGTAAATAGTTGGAAATATTGACTATAAAAGTTTTTTGATCTTTTTAGTGACCTTTTTCACATTCAATGACAAATTAGATCAATGTGAATATTTTTATATATAATTAAGACTCTAAAAGATTAAATTATGACTTAATATTTATTATATTATCTTATTTTAGTTATATCAGATCTTCGAAAGTCATATTACAATTATATGGCATTTAAAATGGTTTATTATATATTTAATAGTTTTATATTCTTGTGATATATAAAATAGTTTTAATTAATTATAAACAATTCATATAAGCCTCTTAAATTCATTTAAAAAAACATGAAAAATTAGAGTATGTGAAAATGATCCTTCAAGTTTAGCTATCCTGTGATTATAAATATAAAATTTATAAATTTAAAATTTTGAAAATTAAAGCAAAAAACCCGGTACAAAATTTTTTGAATTTGAGAAGTATGTGAAAAGACCTTCATTTCAAGTGTAAAAGTATCAAATTTAAATCAATAACCTATTCAAAAATTTATTAAACTGCTGGTTCAATACTATTTCTAGATATTCAAAAAGAAATGTGAAATATCAAATTTTTGACTAGGTGCAGCTTAAACGTTGCAAAATGATTTATATAACGTTTAAACCTATTAAATGTTATAACTGTATTATATGAATATTTATAACCTTTATTAAATTTATTGACGTGATATAATTGATTTGTATTGGAATAGAAGGAACTGCAGAAAAAACAGGGGTTGGAATCGTTGACAGCGAAGGTAACATCCTTGCATCACAGGGAAAACAGTTGATTCCAGAAAGCGGTGGTATACACCCACGAGAAGCTGCAGAGCATCATGCTGCAGCAATTGTTCCTCTAATAAAAGACGCTCTTAAAGAATCAAAGCTCAGTATAGATAAAATAAACTTAGTTGCTTTTTCTCGTGGCCCAGGACTTGGACCCGCACTTAGAACCACTGCAACTGCCGCAAGATCACTTGCACTTTCACTTAACGTTCCAATAATTGGTGTAAATCATTGTATAGGACATGTTGAAATTGGAAGGCTTACAACTGGCGCAGAAGATCCAGTTTCACTCTATGTAAGTGGTGGAAATACTCAGGTAATCGCGTATGAGTCTGAAAGATACAGAGTATTTGGAGAAACTCTTGATATAGCGATGGGGAACTGTCTTGACCAGTTTGCAAGAGAAGTTGGCCTTGGACACCCTGGCGGCCCCAAAGTCGAAGAACTTGCAGATAAAGCCGATGAATACATTAAGCTTCCCTATGCTGTTAAAGGAATGGACCTTTCATTTTCAGGGCTTCTTACTGCAGCTTTAAGGAAACACGAAGCTGGAGCACCTTTAAACGATGTGTGCTACAGTTTACAGGAAACAGCTTTTTCCATGCTTGTGGAAGTGACAGAAAGAGCGCTGGCCCACACAAAAAAAGATGAAGTCATGTTGTGTGGTGGGGTTGCTGCAAACAGCAGATTACGTGAAATGATAAGCGTAATGGCTGATGAGCACTTTGCAGAGTTTTATATGCCTCCAATAAAGTACTGTGGTGATAATGGTGCTATGATTGCATGGATGGGTCAGCTGATGTATAAATATGGACTAAAACAGGAAATAGATGAAACAACAGTGATTCAGAAGTACAGGACAGATCAGGTTAATGTTCCGTGGATGCATAAATCCAAAAAACATCTGGTTTTACCTCCAGAGATTGCAGAAAAGGGAGCCGAAGCAAACCTTTACACCAGCAATTGGCTAAATCATGATGTTTTTATTAAACAGAGAGTTCCAAAAAGCTATAGGATCCCTGAAATTGACCTCCGCCTGCGAAAAGAAAGGACAAAAAAAGAAGCAAAGCTTTTAGGTGAGGCAAAAAGATGCGAAGTCCAGACTCCTCTCATTTATGACATAGATAAAAAACAGAATGCCCTTGTTTTAGAAAAAATCGATGGAAAAATCATTAAGGATGTGTTTGAAAACGCGCCTGTCGATGAAATAAGGACAATTTCAAGAAAAATTGGCGAGAACGTTGCAAGACTTCACAACTGCGGAATAATTCATGGGGACCTCACAACTTCCAATTTAATTTTAGAAGATAATGAAATTGTTTTCATAGATTTTGGGCTTGGAAAAAATTCAGATTTAGTTGAAGATAAGGGTGTTGATCTCCTGGTATTTAAAAAAGCAATTTCAGGAATCCATTTCAAAATTGCCGATGAATGCTTTAGTGAAATTTTAAAGGGATATGAAATTGCCGATAATTATAAGGAAATTGTTGAAAAGGTTGAAGAGATTGAAGGGAGAGGAAGGTATACGGTAAATACACTCTCTTAAATTTTTATCAAATATATTTAAAGGAATTGATGGTGTGAAACAAGAAAAATCAAAAGAAGACGCCTATTATAAGCTTTGCTATTACACAGGTGCCCATTCTGATCCTTTCTTTATTCATCAGCTTGCAGTTGACGCTTTTGGGGCCCAGCACGCAGATGAAAACACAAAACCTATTGGTCTTGTCTTTGCTCTTATTGGCCTTTATTTGTACATAGAAAAGAATTATTCAGGTAGAGAAGTGCAAATAGCCCACGTAAAACTAGGTAAGCATAGGAAACAATGGCCAACATTTGATTTACCAGAATATAGAGGAAATATTACAATCTATGATGTTCTTGCTGCTCCAGAAGGCCCTGAAAGGGATGAAATGATCCATAAATGGCGTATCTCTGTTTGGGATGCATATAGTGAAAGCCATGAAAAAGTAGCTGATCTTGTAGAAACTGAGCTGTATGATAGACAGAAAAAAAGGAAGAATTTACGCTATAATCCAAAATGATATTTATTCAAGCTTTTCCAATCTTTTAATGGAGTTTAACTACAATTTTTGAATGATTTTATACATCTCATATATCATAAGCAAAGAGATAAGAGAATGAAGAAATCAAAATATCTTTGTAAACAAATACGGGCTAAGTGGTATAATTGGTCAAAGTCATAAACTTTATAACAGGTAACGAACACAAAGTTAAAGAAGCCAAAGGAATTTTTCAAAATTTTGGCATAGAACTTGAGCATACAGATCTCGGCTACCCTGAAGTACAGGGAGAGCTCGTTGATGTGGCCAAATTTGGTGCCAGGTATGCAGCAAGCAAGTTAGAAAGACCTGTAATAGTAGAAGATGCTGGTCTTTTTATAAAAGCCTTAAACTGGTTTCCAGGGACTTATTCGTCCTATGTGCAGGAAACTCTTGGTAATAAAGGCATTTTAAAGCTCATGAATGATGTTGAAGACAGGTATGCCGAATTCAGGTCGGTTATTGGGTACTGCACTCCCAAATCCGAGCCCGAGGTTTTTTTAGGCACTGTTCCAGGACATATAGCATACGAAGAGCGGGGAAATAATGGATTTGCATATGATCCGCTTTTTATTCCAGAAGGATATGATAAAACCTTTGGAGAGCTTACAAGAACTAAAAAGAATGAATTTTCTCACAGAAGAAGATCACTTGAAAAGTTCGCATCATGGTTAAATGAACATGCAAGTGATTAATATCTGCAAAATTCTATTAAACCCAAAAGAGGTGATTTTAATGGCAATTAAGCCTGAATGGATTGAATATTCAAATGAAGAAATCGAAGAGTTAATTTTAAAACTCACAAAAGAAGGTAACTCCACAAGTATGATTGGAATAATTTTAAGAGACCAGTACGGAATTCCAGATGTTAAACTCGTAACTGGACAAAAAATAACCAAAATTCTCGAAAAACATGATCAAGGTCTAGAATACCCTGAAGATCTCATGAACCTCATAAGAAGAGCGGTTAACATAAGGGATCACCTGGAAGAAAATCCAAAGGACCTCCACACAAGAAGAGGTTTAAGGATTATAGAATCCAAAATAAGAAGATTAGTCAGATACTACACAAAAACAGGTGTACTCCCTGAAGGATGGAGATATGACCCAAGAAGCGCAGCACTACTTGTTAAATAGAGCTGATGAAGCATGCTCACTTTTAAAGGAGCATATTAAAAAGGATCATGTTGTGAGAATAATCTCACACAATGATTCTGATGGACTGTCTGCTGCAGGAGTAATGTGTAACGCAATTTCCAAGCAGGGCGGTAAATTCCATGTTACAATAGTTCCAAGACTTAAAGAAGAATTTGTAAAGAAGTTGAGGAATGAAAGATACAAATTATTCGTTTTCTGCGACATGGGAAGCGCATATCCTGATCTTATAAGTCAGTTTAAAGCCAACTCAATAATTGCCGACCACCACCAGGTTTTAGGTGATCAGGATAAAGAATATGAAAACTTAGTTCATGTTAATCCTCATCTTTTTGGAATGGACGGTACAAGGGATGTAAGTGCTTCTGGAGTTTCTTACCTAACAGTTCGCGGAATGGATAATGTAGAACTTACAGGACTTGCCCTAGTTGGCGCTTTTGGTGATATGCAGTGCAGCGAAGAAATAATCGGCGTCAATAAAATGATGCTGGACGAAGGTCTCAAAGCTAATGTAATTGAAGAACATGAGGACCTTAAAATAGCCTATAAAAAGGAAGAATCAGTTTATAAAGCGCTTGCATATACTTTTAACCCGGCTTTAAAGGGTATTTCTGGAGATCCTGACGGAGCCAAGGCTTTCTTAGAAGAGCGTGGTTTATCTTACGGGATTAAATTCGATGAACTAGCAGGTGGAGAAAAAGACCTGCTAAAAGAAGAGCTTATTAAAATAAATCCCAAGATATTTGATAAAGTGTACAGCATACCCCGCGAAACTCCAGCTTTAAGAAACATTGAAGACTATTCACGAATTCTTGACGCCTGTGGTAAAAATAAAAAGTACGGTGTCGGATTAAGTATCTGCATTGGAGAAAGAGATAATGCCCTTGATGAAGGTTTGAACCTCGCCAAAAAATACAGGGATAGTCTAGTTAAAGGGATTGACTGGATAAGAAAAGAAGGATCTATTCAATTAGACAATATCCAGTATATTTATACAGAAGACAAGGCCAAAAAAAGTTTAATGGGTACAATATCCAGCATTGGACTTGAACTAGAAATTTTAGACCCAAATAAACCAGTAATCGCCATATCGAAGATGGACAACATCATAAAGGTGTCTGGAAGGACCAACATGAACATGATTAGAAGAGGTGTAAACCTTGGCTATGCTCTTGGTGAAGCTGCTAAAAGCTTTAATGGAGCTGGAGGCGGCCATAACATTGCTGCAGGTGCAGTAGTACCTTTTAAAGATATGGACAACTTCACAGATATTGTTGATGAGATAGTTGGTACTCAAATAGCCCATTAACTTCTAATTTTTTTTATAATTAGCTTAAAGCTGAGATATTTTTTCATTTTCTATTTCTAATAAGAAAGTTAAATTTAACTTAAATTAAAAAGGAATAAATATTATTTACATTTCGAGATTTTCTCGAAACTGGATATGATAATGACTTATTCATATTTGAAGTAAAATTAGTTAAAACAATAATTTAGTGATTCTCATGTATCTTACACCTCAAGAAGAAAAAATGTTAGAAGGCGAATATGGACACTCAGTTCAAAAAAGTATGGAAATACTGGTAGCTTTAGGCGATATATACAACGCTGAAAGACTGGTTAATATAACATCTGCACAGATATCTGGGGTTTCATATAAAACAATTGGAGATGCTGGACTTGAATTTTTAGAAGACATGGCAAAAGACGCCAAAATCATTGTTCCATCAACCCTGAACCCCGCTGGTGTTGACCTTGATAGGAGAGACCTCGGATTTTCTGATGAATTCACAAAATGGCAGTTGAAGATAATTGAAGCCTACAGAAAGATGAATATTACTACTACCTGTACATGTACCCCTTATCTTGTTGGAAATGTCCCAATGAGAGGTGATCATGTTGCATGGTCTGAGTCATCTGCTGTAGCCTATGTAAATTCAGTAATTGGGGCAAGGACAAACAGAGAAGGTGGACCAGGGGCACTTTCAGCAGCTATATGCGGGAAAACGCCAGAATATGGTTATCATCTCGATGAAGACAGGAAAGCTAACTTAATTGTTGAAGTTGAAACCGAAATTAAAGGAACAGATTATGGCGCCATTGGATATCTAGTTGGAAAGGCTGTGGGAGATGGTGTACCTTATTTCAGATTTAAAAATCGCGCCAGAGTTGATAATCTCAAAAGTTTAGGGGCTGCACTTGCTTCATCCGGAGCTGTCGCCCTCTATCACGTTGAAAACTTAACCCCAGAATATGAGTTTGCACTCGAAGGACTGGAAACCCCTGAAAAAATCAGCATTGACAGAAACGAAATCAATGCGACAAAAGAAAAACTTTCAACAAGCAGTGGAAAACCCGATCTAATCTGTTTGGGCTGCCCACATGCGTCCATTGAAGAAATCAAAGCTGTTGCAGAAAAAGTTGCTGGAAAACATCTTAAAAACGAGCTATGGGTTTGCACTTCAATTTCGGTGAAAGCTGCAGCTGACAGAATGGGTTACACTGATATAATTGAAAAAGCCGGTGGAAAAATGGTCTGTGACACCTGCATGGTAGTGGCGCCAATTGAAGAGCTGGAGTATCATGTTATTGGAGTTGATTCAGCTAAGGCAGCAAATTACGTGCCCAGTATGTGCGGGCTGGATGTTATTTTTGACGACTTTGAGAATCTGATTGTTGAGAAATAGATATAAGAACTTATATCTATCCCTCTTTTTTAAAATAGTGTAATGTTTAAATGATTCATTTTCTTCATGAAAACTTCTTTTACATTTCTATTTCATCCGCTGCAAATCCCTTTTTCAGGTCTATATACATGTAAGTTATCACCAAGGTAAAATAAGGGATCAATATTATATTTATAAAGAATCCGGCTGTTTGACTTACAACCTGCACCCCAAGTGGTCCTGTTACCAAAGTTAGAGGTGATATAATAATGCCCAATACGAATCCTATTGCAAATCCAATAACAGCGTTTATGAGTGCGACCAGAAATACTGTTAGTTTATTGTCCCAGAATACTTGAAAACTATCTTTAATGGAATCTATAACTGATTTTTGGCCTATAACTATTGACTGGTTAAATACAAAGAATATCAATGAAATTAAAACATATCCAACAATGAATATTATGGAACCCAGTAGCAGTACTGAAAATGCTCCCAGTATTTCATTAATTAAAAGTAAATAAAAGCCCCAAATTAATGGTATTGCTACTATGGTGGTTAAAATAGTCATTATAATAGAAACCACAAATATTCTAGGGAAATATTTTTTTCCAGCTTTCCAAGCGACATCAAGACCTGTAGAACCTTTCATTATCATCGATTCGGCCATTCCAACTGTGGCTGCAGTTTTAATTGCTGTTATAATAAATATCAGAATTTCAATAACCAGTAAAATTGCGCCAGCTGTCCACAGGGCGTTTGAATTCATCTGAATAAATGCAGATGGTGTAATATTTCCCATAGTGTTTAAATTAAGCGGCAAAATAGATATTATCAAGAAAAAAGCAACAATAAATAAAAATATAGTTAATGCTGAAGCTATTACTTGAGGTACCGCTATTTTCCAATTTCTCCTGAAACTCTCAACTGATTTTGAATAATAATCCCCTACATCCATAATATCTTCCCCTTTAATTAAATATTAAATAACTAGCTAATCATATTTTATTATTAATTAGAAATAATGTCTCTTTCATAAAAAGGTTTTCTCTTTTGAAGCGGATATATAATCAATATATATTTAAAAAATACACAATATTAATTTAAATTTGATCAAAAGGTTAAATAGGGGACTATTTAATTGTATATTTCTTCAGATCAAGTTTTAACCCACAAAAAGCACAATACTTTGCTTGAGCTTCAGTAGAATTACCGCAATTAGGACAGAAATTAATTTGATTTATATTAGAGTTTTGAGGATCATTTTCTAATGGTAGAGACTCTTTTTCTTTTATTAACTCCCCATCAGGTGTTTCTATAGATCCTACAGTAGATTCTGGATTAATCTGATCCAAATCTTCCTGTAATACGTCCATTTTTGTATACGTATTTAATAATTTAAAATATGTTTTATAAGCTTTAACTATATCATCAGGTAATATATCATCCCTACCTTGATTTACAGCATTACAGGCGGCTAAAAAAATTAAAGTCCAACGCTCCGTTAAAAATATACTGCGTCCTCGCCTTATTCCTAATTTTTCATGGACAATATCCCCATGTATACTATCTATTTTTTCATGAAAAGCTTTACCATCCTCATCCCACTTAGTATTTTTTAATTTTTTATAGAATTCTTCATCAGGCTCTTTAAATGATTCAATTCTATCAAAATCATCTAATAAAATCATTACACGTTCTAATATTTTACTTTGCTCATCATAACCTGTATCATTAGTTTCTGGATCATGAATCCAGTATATCCAATTGATTAATAAAAATGCTGAATAAAAATTTCTTCTAATTATAACGTCTGTTTTTGGCGGTCTGTAAATAATTGGATTTTTAAGAATTTTACTTGCATATTTTGTCTGTAATACTTCATCTACTTCATCATCTAACTCAAAATTCCAACTAGATTTATTTTTACGGGCTTTATAAAGCATTTCATGAACTTCTGAGTTACTTAGATCTTTAATTCCTTTAATTATTTCTTCCAATCCATCAACATCTTTAAATTGATTTAAAATATCATCAGTCATTCTCTAATCACTTCCAATTCAAAAATTCAGTCTTTAAGTTTTGACCCACAAAATGCACAATACTTTGCATGAGCCACGTTAGAGCCGCCGCAATCAGGACAGAAATTCTGATTCAAATCAATATTTTGAGGCGTATCACCTGCAGTTTCATTATGATTCTTCCCAGGGTTTGAAATAGGTTTTAAAGTTTCTTTTTTAACCTCATTTAACTCTGCTACTTTAGATTTATTTTCGTTCAGGGGCCTATAATTATTTGATTCTACAGTTTCAACTTTAGATTCTGGGATTTCAGTATGTGGTTTATCCATTGTAACATGTTTTTCTGGGCTTCTCATCTCTTCAAGTTTCTTAGAAATCTCTTTACTAGTTAGACCCTGATTCTCCTTAGCTTCAGGTTCAGGCTCATCACCTTTTATCATGTTATAAACAGAAGAAGCCACTAAAAAAGAAATAAATAACAAAGAAAGTCTCTCAAAAGGATGGTCACTAAACGCGTAACCCGGCCAGATGTTCTGAACTCCAATAGCAATTAAAGATCCAGTTCCAACAAAAGCGATGATACCTACAACAATAGCTATAAACTTCCTTAAACCCATAAAAAATCATCCCCATCTAGTAATATCATATTCAACAATTTCAAATAAGTGTTATATATAATTTTATGCAGTATTTTTCAACAAAAATCCACTTATACAGTTATTAAAGCCATGTGCAGTAGTAATTATGTTATTACTCATTTAAATTCTTCAGAATTCTGATTTCACGATTTTAATAATAAAATTAATACTAAAATTTCAGTTATCTAATTTTAAATTGAACTTTTTATACTACAAGACCCAATATAAACACATGCAAAAGTGGATAGAACACTCCCTAATCAAAGATCAAAAAATAGAATCAAGGCTTTACCAGCAACTTCTAGCCGCTGACGTGCTTAAAAAAGGAAACTCAATGATAGTAGCACCTACAGCACTTGGAAAAACAATAGTAGCAGTTTTAGTTGCAGCGGAAAGGATCAAAAATTTCAAGGGTTCAAAAGTTCTTATTCTTGCACCGAGCAAGCCCCTTGTTGTACAGCACGAAGAAAGCTTTAGAGAATTTTTAAACGTGCCAGCAACTTCTTTAACTGGTGATGTAAAGCCCAAAGAGAGAATTAAAAGATGGAACGATCATCAAATCATATGTGCAACCCCCCAAACTATTGAATCTGATTTAATATCTTCTAGATACTCATTGGAGAACGTTTCACTCATTGTATTTGATGAGTGCCACAGAGGAGTGGGAGCTTATTCTTATGTTTATTTAGCAGGTAAATACCAGCAGCAAAGTAAGCATCCGCTGGTGATGGGGCTTACTGCATCTCCAGGTTCTGTTGAAGATAAAATAAATGAAGTGTGTGAAAATCTCTTTATAGATGACGTGGTTATTAAAAGCGAAGAGGACGCTGATGTTGCACCTTATTTTAACCCTGTAGAAGTTAAATGGATAAAAATTGACCTTAATGAAGAACTCAAAGAAATAAAAAAATCCATTGACACTGTTTTAAAGGCCAGGTTAAATACCCTCAAGAGAATGGGTATTATACGATCCGTGAATATGAGCAAGACAGAAGTACTGAAGGCCAAAGGTGCCGCTCAAAAAAGGATTTCAAGTAGTGCAAATCCTCCTAAAAAATGTTACTATGCTGTTTCAGTGCTAACTGCAGTTATAAATGTCATGCATGCTCTTGAACTCCTGGAAACCCAGGGAATACGTACACTTGATAAGTACTTCGAGCGCCTTAAGAAGAAAAGAACAAAGGCCGCTAAAAGCCTTCTTATGGATGAAGATTTTTCAAAGGCAATTAGTCTCACCAAAAAAGCCCATGAAAAAGGAATTGAACATCCTAAACTCCAAAAGCTCGCCGATATATTGAAAAAAGAGCTCAAAACTAACAAGGATTCTAAAATAATTGTTTTCACACAGTTTAGAGATACAGTAGATAGAATATTTGAAAAATGTGAAGAAGAAGGGATTAATGCAGTTAAATTCTTTGGCCAAGCCTCGAAAGAAGGTGAAAAAGGATTAACCCAGAAGAAACAGAAAGAAGTAATTAAAGCCTTTAAAATGGGTGTTTATGATGTCCTGATATCCACAAGTGTAGCTGAAGAAGGCATCGACATACCTGCAGTGGACCTTGTAATTCTATATGAACCAGTTCCATCAGAAATAAGGATGATACAGCGCCGTGGAAGAACTGGAAGAAAAAATAAAGGTAAAATGTATATTTTAATTACTAAGGGGACTAGAGATGAGGCTTACTACTGGACAAGTATCAATAAAGAAGCAAGGATGAAAAAACAATTATCAAACAGGGTTAAAAGAAATATAGCCCCAAAAGAAATCGTAAAAGTCCTTCCTCGAGAAGAAGAAGTAAACGGTGAAAAAATCATAAAGCCTTTGATATATGCTGACTCAAGAGAACAGAGTTCTAAGGTTTTACGTGAACTTGATAACTTAGGTGCAGCTATGGAAGTAAAAAGTCTCCCTGTAGCTGATTATCAGGTGAGTGATGAAGTTGGAATCGAAAGAAAAACAGCAAAGGACTTCATAGTCTCAATTATAGATAAAAGATTATACAAACAAGCTAAAGAACTAGTTGAAAATTTCAGAAAGCCAGTGATTATACTGGAAGGTGAAGAACTTTATTCATCTTTGGTCCATCCAAATGCAATAAGAGGTGCTTTAGCATCATTAGCTGTTGATTTCGGTATTCCTATAATACCAACTAGATCCGAAGAAGATACAGCAGCAATGATTATGCGCCTTGCTATAAGAGAGCAAATGCATGAAAGGACACCAATACAAGTTAGGACTGAGAAAAAACCCCTTACATTGTATGAGCAGCAGTTGTACATCGTAGAATCACTGCCAAATATTGGGCCTGTCACAGCCAAGAAACTGCTTGAAGAATTTGGTTCTGTTAAAAATATTATAAATGCCTCGCAGAGTGAACTTAAATCTGTAGAGGGAATTGGAGATAAAATAGCCAAGGGAATAATTGAAGTAGTGGATTCTGGTTTTAGAAAGATAAGTGGAGCCAAAGGAGCTGAAATTAAAAAGCTTATAGAAACAGATGAATCAGATAAATAGACCAACAAATTAATAGCTAAATTACAAACTATAAACAAATGTACCTGGTTAATATCCAAAGGCAAGAAAGATTATACAAGCACATTAATGTTGACTGGCCATTCACTAAATCACTTAAAAATCTTAATTTAGTTACAATTACATAGAAATATGATTTTAGATAGCATTAAAGCTATGAGTTAAGAATCAATCTATATTTTAATTTAACAACAAATTAAATATCAGGAGTGAAAATATTGCGCATTTTAATGGATGAAAGGGGTAAGAAATACATTGCCCGGAATGAAGAATTTCATACTAACTTCGGTTTTATAAAGAAAGAAGATATGGAAAATGGTAAACCAGGAGATGTCCTACAAACCCATATGGGGCATAATTTCAAGGTTGTAAAGGCAAATATCAATGACTATATCGATTTAATGGAAAGGAAGTGTTCAATAATTCTTCCCAAAGATATTGGGATTATAACCGCCTTTACTGGAATGGGTTCTGGTGATCGAGTCATTGATGCTGGAACTGGAGCTGGGGCTACAGCACTGCATTTTGGAAATATTGTAGGAAAAGATGGAGAAGTCTATTCATATGAAATCCGCGAAGACTTCAGCAAGATTGCAAAGCGTAATGTGGAGAATTTCGGCCTCCAAAACGTGCATGTAAAGTGTGGAGATATAACTGAAGGAATTGATGAAGATGGCATTGATGTGGTATTCTTAGATTTACCTAAACCATGGGATGTTGTGGAACATGCAAAAAAAGCCCTTAAAATCGGCGGATACATTGCAACTTATACTCCATATATAGAACAGGTTCAAATACTCCATAAAGTGCTTAAAAAATTCGAATTTTCAGATTTAAATACTGTTGAGTGTATTTTGCGGGAGATTGAGGTTAAAGCTAAGGGAACTAGGCCTAAAACTAGGGCTGTAGGCCACACAGGGTACCTAACGTTTGCAAGGAATTTATAATTTTAATCTATAAATTAGCAAGATAAATGAACGATGGATTTATAAATTTAGAGAAAGATATGGTAAAACAGTGAATTTACAGCTAAATAATTATAATTCATCCAGAAGGTGTATCTATGGGCTTCAATCAAAAAGATATTATTTCAATAAGGGATTTCGATAAAAAAGATATAGAATACATTTTAAAAATAGCCGAAGAGATGGAACCCATCGCCAGATCAATGGAGAAATCAAATATTCTGGATGGAAAACTCCTGGGAATGCTTTTTTATGAACCATCCACAAGGACTAGACTCTCTTTTGAAGCTGCAATGAAGCGGCTTGGCGGCGCTACCATTGGTTTTGCAGAAGCAGGTACAAGTTCTGCAACTAAAGGTGAAAACTTAACAGATACCGTTAGAATAGTGGGTGAATATTCTGATGCACTTGTTATAAGGCACAACATGGAAGGAACTGCCCGTTTTGTTGCAAATATAGTTGATGTACCTGTGATAAATGCTGGAGACGGTGCTGGCCAGCACCCCACCCAGACACTGCTCGATCTCTACACAATGAAACGAATCCTGGGAAAAATCGATGATCTTCATATCGCACTTGTAGGGGATCTCAAATATGGAAGGACTGTCCATTCCCTGGCCTATGCACTTGCAATGTTTGACGTTGATGTGAGCTTTGTATCTCCAAAAGAACTTAAAATGCCCCGTGAAATACTCCATGACCTTGGAAAAAGTGGAGTTGAGGTATACGAAACTGAAAATATCCATGATGTGCTGGATAAAACAGATGTACTATACGTGACAAGAATCCAGAAAGAACGGTTTCCTGACCCTGCAGAATATTTAAAAATTAAGGGAGCGTATACTATCAATTCTAGTCTTTTAAAAGGAAGTGATGCCATTGTAATGCATCCTCTGCCGCGGGTGGACGAAATATCCCATGATGTAGATAATACACCACAGGGAAAATACTTTGAACAGGCTTTTTACGGAGTACCTGTTAGAATGGCCCTATTAAAGTCAGTGATAAAGTAAATATTATCTATTTACATTTTTAATCCTTTAAATGTTAATAAATTACTTTTAAACTATTATATACCAAAATTAAAATCATTTCATCAATAACTTATTTTTATTTGAAAAATTAAAGGTAAAATTAGCCTCCTTTAAAAAAAGAACGATTCATGTAAGTACTGGTCTAATTTTAAATTGTTATTTAAAATTTAAAAGAGGTGTATTTCAAGTGAAAATAATTTAGCATACCAGCTAATCAAATTTTTAAAGCGTATCTCAGGTTTTAGATCCACTTTAAAACCAAAATTAATTAAATATTCTGTCTACGCGCTCCACATAGCGTCTTCAAGAAGATCAAGCTCACATTGCAGATCGATTATATTTGTTCTACCTTTTCCCCTACCTCTAGAAACTGTTTTAGTTGAAATAAGTCCCAGCATTTCCAGTTCATTTATGAAATCAAAGATCCTTCTATATGATACTGAATCTCCTTTAGAAACTTCCTTATAGACTTCATACAGCCTTCCAGATGTTATTTCTTCTTTTCTTTTTGTAAGATAAAGTAGAGACTCCAGAACCTTTTGCTGCTGGCTTGGTAGAGTCATTATAATATCAGTGACCTTGTTATGCTCAATATGGTCCTTCGCTTCCCTGACGTAATCTTCAAATACAATATCAGAACTTTTTTCATCTGCCAGCTCGCCCGAAGTTCTAAGGAGGTCCAGGGCATACCTAGCATCGCCCTCTTCCTTTGCAGCAAGAGCTGCGCAGAGTGGAATTACATCATCGTTTAAAACATTTCCTCTAAAAGACAATTCAGCCCTCTCTTCCAGGATATCAACCAGCTGCTGAGCATTGTAAGGAGGGAAAACAATTTCACGATCACGTAAACTACTTTTTACCCTTGGCTTTATAAATTTTTTAAAATCAACGTAGTTACTTATAGATGCAATTGCAACGTTTTCTGTTCTTGTAAGAGTATAAAGGAGACCATCACCATCATTTTTTAACAATATATCGATTTCATCAAGAAGAATAATTAAAATAAGGTCTTTTCCAAATACATTCTTTTTAAAAAGATTCCTGAACGACTGTATTACTTCAGCCTTTGTCCAGCCCCTATATGGAACGTTCTGTCCCATTTGCTGGCATAAATGAGCTATAACTTGGTATTCTGTTGTATAATCTGTACATCTCACATATTCTACCCTTACATTAACATTTTTATCCTTCGCAACCTGTAATAACTGTTTTTTTGCAAATTTAGCCACAGCTGTTTTTCCAGTGCCTGTCTTACCGTAGATCGTTATATCTGGAGGAGTTACGCTGCTTAAAGCTTCAATCCAGTATTTTGCAACAGACATAATCTGTTCTTCACGGTGAGGTAATTTATCAGGTAAGAATCTATGATCTAAATATTTTTTGCACTTAAAAACGGTATTTTTTTCACCGAGTTCTTCAAAGATATTCATGTTAACCACTCATCAACAATTAAAAGAAGCATCCAATTAATATTACTTTGGGCTTCAAAACAATGATCGAAAAATAACAATACACTTGAAATCTTTCTCTAATACATTAGATTGTCATTCAACAATATAAATGTTCAAACAGAGAGGTGCATTTCAAGTGTAAAATAATAAATTCTTGTTTATAATTATTACTATTCCATATAATAAGACATATATTTCAAGTGTAAATAAAGCAGAAAGCAAAATTTTTATTTTAACAAGGGACATGCATTTCAAGTGTAAAACAATTTTTGAAAGGAAGATTTCCAATTAAGGATAATAAATAAATTATAAATTGTATTAACAAATGATCAGATCATGTTTATATATATTTAAAACCTGATTCAACAAATTAAAATTATTATTTTTAATTAATACATGTTTAAAACACTATTACAGCAATTTAAGCTATTTATATCTATAATCTTAAAACAAATTTAGTTCGTAGTAACTGAGACGTAAATTTCAAGTGTAAATAATACTTCTAACTGTTCGATTCCCAAAAGACATGTATTTCAAGTGTAAAAATTTGATTAGATGATATCATTTAAACTTCCATTTCAACTGTATCAGGTATAATAACTTGTTTAAATTTTTGCTGCGCAAATGTAGAAGCATTTCAAGTGTAAGTAAAATGACAAATTTATAAATTAATTCTAAATACAAGTAAAAAACTAATTAAAATTTGATCAGATGATTTATTTCAAATTATATTTTAAAATAAGAATTATAAACTATAAATAAGCTATTTACCGTAAAAAATCAAGGTATACCATTAATCTATCTAATTTCTTCTATTAGATTAATGAGAATATTTTAGAGCTATTCTATTTAGTTTATTAACAAATATAACATTCAATTGTTCATTTTAAATGATAATATAAGTATATTATCTAAAAAAATTAATATTAATAGATATTATGGATTTTAATATACTTTAGACTCTTGAAATGTTTAATTGGTAGAGATACAATAGCTTTAATTAACATAATTTAGCTATCAGATCTACAAAATTTTCAAATTAAGTAGCTTTAAATCAAATGTATGGGTACATAAAGAGACATTTTGGAGTGGTTAGATCATATAAATCTTCTAATCACGTTATTGAATAAATAAATAGTTCTGTAATTGATTTAGTTAATATAAAATTAAATGCTATTGGTAAAGCCTATGATTGTCAATTTTTTTAGGGATTTAAATTGTTGAGTATACCTACCAAATAAAACAGGTCCCACTTAACAACAGAAAATATCTAAATACCTTTAATGTTTTATCTGACTTTATTTCAACAACAGGAAATAATCAGGTAATTATTAAGTAAAAAATATTTTTTTAAAGGATTACATTTGAAATTTAGCTTAATCTGTAAAATATATGACAATTTGAAGTAACGTTACCTGAAAATTTATCACAACATATAAAAAAAATTACAAAATTGAATTTTACAGTTTTCCTGAAATAAAATATAATTTCTTACAGGATCTTAATTTGGAAGAATTTTATACAAAAGATATAAAAGTCCTGATTTCCATGTTTTAAACAGCAAAACCCATTTTAAGCTGTTTTGCTTTATTCTATTGCTGAATACTAGAAATACTGTTCATAAAGTAACATATGCAATACATTAACTGTAGACTATAGAATGGTTCTTTGCTGCTAGAATTGAAATTTTCACAACCTGTTTTTAGAGGCTTATTAATGTATTTGAGATCATATCCTTAGACTATAATATTTAACTTTCAAGTTTTTATAGACTAATTCTGCTCTTAGGATTATAATGCCTGTATTTAAGCTGCAATATCCAAAATATTGTATTTAAACTATGATATTCAATTTTTAACTAAAATAGTTTATAGAATATATAAACCGTAAACACTTAACCTTCAATTTTGAAAATAAATTTTAATAATATTAAACTGTAAATATTCGAACTTAAAAAAATAGTTTTACATGACGTATTTAAATTATGAATATTCAACCTTCAAATTGCAAATAGTTTGTATGATATATTTAATTTGTAATTAGACATTGCGGAACTTTAGTTTTACTCGATTTTTTAGGATAATTTTTAGATTTTATTTTAAACCTTATTTTTTACTTATGCAGCGTTTTTGTGTTATTGAAACTGTTTTTATTTTTAAATATTATTTGATATAGTGTATATCTTAGATGTACAGGCTTAAAAAATGTATGTATAGTTATAAACCAAAAATTAAAAACTAAATGCTCAAAAAATGCTTTTAAGTATGTATTTGAGTATATAAATGATTTATAAATTATATAAAATGATAAAGAATTTTCAGCTAGGTTTGTTTATTCGGAAGTTTTAGTTAATGATTATTTGGTGCTCTATTATACATAATTTATATTAAATATCATATTATTTACAAAAACCTTAGATGACAGGTATTTCAACTGTAAAGAAAGAGTTATATGATTTATAAAATTAAAATTTTGTAATTTAATTCGAATTATAGTTTAATATTTTATAAATTTGCCATGAAGTAGTTAGTTCTTTTTTACTTTACATAATAAAATTTTTAAAGTACATAAATGTATTAAATTTGTTTTTTAGATCCTTTTTAAGTTCAAGTAATCTAAAACCAAGTATTTAGTCTTTATATGATTTTAAAAGGATTTAAATTCGTTTAAATTATTATTTGTGTATATCTTGCCTGGAATGCATACTATATTCAAAATGGTTTTATGAAAAAAAGATATTAAAATCTATAAAAAATCTAGTTTTACAAAGCTTATTTTATAATACACTTGAAATGGATGTCTTACTTATCAAAAATTAATTTTTAAGAAAGTTTTTACACTTGAAATACATGTCTTATTGTATAACATGATCTTAAGTACATGATTTAGATCTAAAATTTTACACAAAACACCATAATTTTTAGCTTATAGTGTAGTTTCATCTTGATTTATTATCTTAGATACTCGATAAATTTTTTAAGTATGTACTGATTGTAAAATAGAATTTTGGGGAAAAATATGGCTTAAATGTATATTCATAGTAAATCTTATAAAAAATAGTTCAAAAGCTGTATTATATTCTTCAATTAAAATCTTTAAAATCAGTTCAAAAAGTGCTAATTTTAGTTAAAATCTTTAAAATGCAGTAAAACTGTACTAATTTTAGTAAATATCATGAAATATATTCAAATGATTGTACTATTTTCCTAAGTTAGATTCTAAGAACATTGTTTAAGAATTGTAATATGTATTTTAATTAAAATTTCAATCAAAGATTAATTTATACTCAATATTATTACATGGAGATAGTATAGGCCCTGAAATTGGATATCCAGTAAGATCAAAAAAGAGATACAACGTTATAAAAAGTAAAATGTTATTTTCACACCTTAAGGCTATTTAAGCTTTATAATTATGATAATTTGTAAAATATTTACTTTTCATACGTTTGAACAGTTTTTATTTGTTATACATACATATTATCTTGCTGGATGTTCTCTGTTCCGTCCCCACCAATTCCAAATTGCTTCTGTATTTTCCAGATTCCCTGCATCTTTGCCCTGAAGATCTTTTTTACAGTTGAAATTAACCTGTCCTTGCTTAATCCATCTTCAAAGATCTCTTCTGTAATTAGAAAATTCTGCAGAACATTATCTGGATGTTGCATCTGGAAATCAACTGACTGACTATTTAAGAGAAATCTTAGATCCCACATAAACTCTTCTCTTTTTGTATTGGATAGTTTTCTAATTTCTGATTGATGTTCTGGAGCTACATTGGTCATGCATGCAATTAAAACCATATCATTTTTACCTTTTGGTTGAATAACATCTAGAACATGACCTTCAGGATAATTTATCATGAAATGGAAATTTGTGTTGTCGTCTGGAACTTTTTGCCTGAAGAGCCCTTCATCAGAGAGCCAGTTTTGAACCTGTTTTTCAATTTTTGACATTTTTTAACACCTACTTGGGTTTCAAGTGTAAAATTTTACAATGAATGCTATATCGATATTTAACTTGTGCTTAAAAAATTTATTTGTTATATTAAAATTTGTCCATTTAAAATATTTAAGTAGCAATTAGGTGTATTTTCCCTGTTTATTTTTATAACACCAATATTTCAAGTGTAAAATATGTGGATGATTTATTTATGCTATTATATTTAATAATAAAATTAAATAGGTTCATTGATGATTTAATTTAGATATTTTAGTTAAATATTATTGGACCTTTATCTATACTTTAATAGGACATATTAAAAGATTTAGTTCTAATTCAATGGGGAATTTCATGGACCTGCTGCTTATAATCATAATTGCAATAATCATCGATGTTATATTCGGCGAACCGCCCGCAAAAATCCATCCTGTAGTCTGGATGGGAAATTTAATAGACTTTTTCAAGGATCTCCTCATTGGTTATAGAAGTAAAATTTCTGGAATAATTTTAACAATCATCATCGTGTCAATTTTTACACTTGCAACCTACGTCTTACTCCATTGGTTAGCATTTAATTACGTGCTCTACATTTTGATTTCATCGGTAATTTTATGGACTACATTTGCAATTAAAGTCTTATTAAGTTCTGCAGAAAGTATGAAAAATGACATAGATAATAATATTGTGAAAGCTAGGCAATCAATGTCATATCTTGTAAGCAGAAATACAGATGAACTCACAGAAGAAGATTTAGTATCTGCAACAATAGAAACACTTACTGAAAACATCACAGATTCTGTGATTGCTCCCTTATTTTACGCGTTTATATTTGGGGTTCCGGGAGCAGTTGCATACAGGGCTGTAAATACACTTGATGCCATGGTGGGCTATAAAACACCTGAAAAAATAATGATTGGATGGTTTCCTGCAAAACTAGATGACATTTTGAATTTTATACCTGCAAGAATTACTGGGATTTTTGTTGTAATTGCAGCTGCTTTTTTAAGATTAGACTGGAAAAATGCATACGAAGTAATGAGAAGGGATGCAAGAAAGCCAGATAGTCCAAATTCAGGATATTCAATGGCTGCAGCGGCTGGCGCCCTCAACATCAAACTTAAAAAGATAGGCTATTATGAAATTGGAGATGATTTAAGGCCGTTAAAACCTGTTAAAGTCTCAGAAGCAGTATCCCTTGCTAAAATAACCATTTTGTTATTTGTTTTATTTGCATCAGCTGTATTTTGGATTGTTATAACAGTTATTCAATTTGTGGTCTAGAATTCTTTAAAAATAATTTTATGATTTAATTATGAGATTCAAGTAAATAAATCTATGACTTTCTTTATAGAACCTGTTTTTGCGAGAATTGAAATTTTACAGTCTTCCTCTATAACTGTATCCATCATTGGAATGATTATTTTTCCGTCTTCATGCATGGATACTATGATATAATCAGGGGTTGGGCTTATATCACCTATTTTTTTACCAATTACTTTTTTGTTTTTTACACTAACATCCAGTAGTTCGGCATCTCCTTTCCCTAAAACAACTAAATCTGCAATTTTAGGTCTTAATATTATTTTTTCAAGATAACTGGCTGCAGTAAGTTCTGGACTTATGGCAAAGTCAATACCAGTATTCTTAAATGCCTTTGTATGGGTATAATCACTTACTCTGGCGATAATTTTGTTTACATTATAATCTTTAACTAGAATACAAGCTAATAGATTTGTTTCGTCATTTCCTGTAGCTGCAACAAAAACATCGGCATGTTTTACATCAGCGTCTTCCAAAGTTTTTGTATCTGTGCCATTGCCACAGATAATCATAGCATCTAATTCTGAAGCAGCTTTGGAGCATAATTCTTCATCATTTTCAATAAGAGTGACATCTTGCCCATCAGAAATTAAAAAGGAAGCGAGATTCAATCCTACCCTTCCACCACCCATAATCACTATGTACATGAATACACCAAGACTTAATTTTATAACAAATCTCTCATTGTGAATTCTCATTTACAATTAGCTTTTTTCATCAGGTATTAACTTTATCTACAAGTGTAATATATTTTACTTTAATTTTTTTATTTTGAATAAATGTTAAAAAAGCTTATTTAATGTTAAAAATAATATATATTTGGTATAATACAACTATTTTCTATATAAATATTATAAAACTATTATATTTGGAATATATAATTACTTTAGCTTATTGAAGGCTTAAAAATCATTTAATGAAAATAACTACAATCACATCAATGCCTAAAATTGTTTACTTTATAAATGGAATATAATTCTTTATAGAGTGGAAATTACATCACGAATTTCAAGGGGCTGAGCATATGAAAGTTGCCATAATCACCATAACCAAAAATTCTCAAGATCTAGCAGATAAGATTTTAGAAGATCTTAAAGAAGATCCTACAATATTTGGCGTGGATATATTTAATAAAAACGTTAAAAAGACACTAGAATCCATATTTAACAAATATGACTGTATAATTGGTATAATGGCTACCGGAATTATGGTGAGAAATATATGTAGTTTAACCAAAAATAAGATAGAAGATCCTGCGGTCCTGGTTATTGACGATGCAGGAAAACATGTAATAAGTTTACTTTCAGGACATTTTGGCGGGGCAAATGAAATTGCAAAAAAAATTGCAGGGATTACAGGTGCAGATCCTGTTATAACAACTGCAACAGATGTTCATGGGAAAATAGGAATAGATTCACTTGCAAAAAAGTATTATCTTAGTATTAATAACCCTAAAAAAGTAAAAGTCATAAATTCAGCTTTAGTCCATGATAACAATCCTGAATTATTAGTTCCACCACAATTTGGATTCATTTTAGATGATCCACAAGTTAAAATTTCATATAACGGATTTAAATCAAATAATAATGATTTTAAAGTCTCTTTTGATGATACTGAAGTTATTTTAAATCCTGAAAAGCTTGTAGTCGGTATTGGCACCAGGAAAAATATCTCAAAGGAAAATATTGAAAAAGCCGTTAAAATGGCTTTAAATATCCTTGAATTACCTATTGAGAGAATAGATATGGTATCAACAGGCGAAATGAAAAAAAATGAAATGGGAATAATTGAAACTGCTTCTGAATTTGGCGTGTCCCTTGAAATAATTCCTATAACCGAATTAAAAAATTTTAACTGCGGTGAATGTACAAAATCGCCATTTGTCAGGGAAAAATTTGGTATTTGGGGGGTTTGTGAACCGTCTGCTTTAATTGCAGCTGGAAAAAATTCAAAACTTATATTTAAAAAAACATCATTTGATGGAGTCACAATAGCTGTTGCTGTATCTTCTTCAGATATATAATCAAGTTGATATTTAAAAACGATGTTTAAAGGATTAAAACGCTTTATCATATCTTTAAACTGGTTATAAAAGATTATATTTAAAATATCATTTAATAATGTTGTTACAACTATTGTTGTTGCTTTTAACAGATTCAAAAACAAAGAAAACAGGTAGTAATGGATATAATTATACAGCATTTTTAGACTATAAGTAAAACTTATTAGTTAGAAGTTATAACTTTAATTTTTGAAATTCAATTTAAACTGATGAGTAAGAATTATTAGTTATAAATTCTAACTATAGTTTTTGAAATTCAAAAAAGGCAATTGAGTAATTGATATACCAAAAGGTTTTTAGTTTATCAAATATAAAGAATAATAGTTAGATTATTTTATGAATTATTTTATTTAAAATAATATGGAGGTCGTATTATGAACGAAGAGGCATTTAATCGTGTTAATCAAATATTACAACATATAATGGAAGATACAAGTGTTCCAAGGAATATTAGAAGGGCTGCTGAAGAATCTAAGGATATATTGTCAAAGGAGGACGAAGAACCCACTATCCGTGCAAGTACGGTAATTTCTATACTTGATGAGATCAGTAATGATCCTAACATCCCTATACATGCAAGAACTCTTATATGGAATGTTTTAAGCGAATTAGAGTCTGTTAGAGACTGAATTTACTTTTAAATAGATACTTACTCAATTTTAACTACTTTTGATGGATATCAGCAATGATAATTCATTGTTATTTTGCTGATACTTTCTCAAAATTTTATTTTTTCAAGAGTTTATTCTGATTTTATAATACGTGAAACTTAAAATTTATTACAATATGCAGTTTTGCTCATTAATGATATTAATCTGAATTTTAGATAATATGAGTTTATTTATATTTATTTGATTATAAACATACTAATTTTGAAAATTTATCATATATAAAACTTTTTTAATATTATAGAGCAATATTGCTTAGGTAGCTCAAATTATACGCCCTTATTCAACGTTAAAATAGTTAAGATTATATAGTATGAAAATTATTAATCAACATCGTGAATTGTTATGTTTGGACGTGCTGATAGATGTAAATTTACATACAACATGTGAACCACTGATTGTGACTCTTATTAATTATGTGAAGTAGTACATGCAACTCTAGAAGGAGTTGACACTGTATGTAGATATTAGGAAATAAGCTGGCAACGATCTTGTAAATACTAAATGAAACCACAAACCCCCTATCATTATTTATATAAGATTGAAAATCTAGAGAAAAGCTTATTTAATACCATATACAGAAGTAGCTCCACATTAAGGCAGAGAAACAAGATTTCTCTGCCTTATACTTTAACATTAATGAGTACAAGTTGAATCAGACTGAACTGGATAATACAATAATTGCACCGATACAAAAATTAGAGAAATAAAATAAGAATTTTTAAGATAAAAAAGACATCAATCAGAATTTAGACTAAAGTATGGGCAATGTATTGTGTTTTAGCAATATCTTCTATGAATTCAGCAAGAAGAGCAGCTTCATCAAGATTTACACCTGCAGCAACTACTCCATGATTTTTTAAGATCACTGCATCTTCGCCCCTCATCATCAAAGCTGTATCTTTAGCAAGTTCTTCGCTTCCTGGCGGTGAATATTTCACATAGGGAATACAGGGATTTTCAATTGGTCCAAATCCTTCTAATCGTTTTAATTTTTTATTTGACATTGAAAAACCAGTTGCAAACGGTGAATGCGAATGTACAATTCCATTTATGTTATTTCTCTCATTATATACTCCAAGATGCAAAAAAGTTTCCATAGATGGTTTTTTATCTCCTTCAAGTAAGTTTCCATCCATATCTATAATAATAATGTCATCTGATTCAACATTTCTTTTGGAAATGCCACTTCTTGTGATGGCTACTTTTGATTTACCTTCTTCATAAAACCTGCAGCTTATATTCCCTGATTTTCCAGGAACAAGACCTTTTTTGTAGATATAATGTGAAACATCTACCAGTTCTTTTATAATAATATTTTTGTCCATTTAAATCACTAAAAAATTTTTATAGATCTATTAAATTACCATTGATTATTTATTGGGAATTATATAAGATGCCCAGGTTTTAGCATAATAACACCATTTAGCGATAATTTCAACTCTAAATTCACTGGACTTTAAGCAAACTTCAGGAGCTTAAATGAACCTTTATGAAGCACAGGAACTTCTGCACACGTTGGCATAATATTATAGATCTTCTGGAACTCTGTCTGAGACTGAAAAGTTCCTGAATTTATGAGATGAATGCCTTTATGCTTCTTATATGCGTTAATATGCACGTGTCCTGTGTGGAAAACATCCGGAATATCTTTTATAACCAGATGGTCTTCATATTCCGATGCAAGTGGGGTTCTTTCCCCATATATAGGTGCTAAATGCCGTTTTTCAACTAGTTCTTTCATTATTAAGTCTGATTGCTGGTGAGAGAATCCTTTAATGGACATAGCCATATCGTCAAAGCTTCTCCCGTGATATATGAGTGTATTAATCCCATCTAAACTTACAACTCCAGGATTACTTACAAATTCAGCGTTTTTGAGATTATAAAGAGATTCTGCATATATTTCAGCTATGGCTGGCTGGGGTTCAGCTAGTCTTGCTGCATCGTGGTTTCCAGGAGCTATTACTATTTTAATATCACTTCTAATTTCTCCAAGAAGCCTTGCAGCTTCCTCATATTGTTCATAAATATCTTTTATAGTGAGTTCTTTTTCCTGATGTGGGTATATACCGATTCCATCAACTACATCTCCAGCAATAACTAGATATTTAACGTTATTGGCAATTTCTTGTTGTCCATCATCGCCAAAATCCCCGTTTATCCATTTTATAAATCTGTTAAATGCATCTCCAAGGAATGTTGAACTACCTATATGAATATCAGAAATAAAAACTGCTGAAAAATCCATTGGTTTTTCGTCGATTCTTGGAACTCCCGGATGTACAATATCTGAAGCTATTACAAGTGTACCTTTTTTGCTTCCAACCACTCCAATGACTTCGTCTCTTACGATTCTTTCAGATTTTTCAAACAGCTGATGATTTTCATTATGCACGAGAATGTTAATGCTTCCAGTTTCATCTTCCAGTTCGATTATTTTATGGTTGTTTTTGGTGTTTTTGATGTCATTTACCATTCCTATTATTTTAATAACATCTTCACTCTTTCTTATCATATTAATAGGGCGGTGATCTTTTAACTCTCCCCTTTTATCTAAGAAATTGTATAGCTGTTTATATCTGCTGTTAAAATAGGTAATGAAGTCTTTAATTTCTCCACTTGTATATGATTTTTTAGTTGTATCCTGAATTACATGAAAATCAAATGGCCTTCCAGTCTGGAATTTACTCTGGGAAACTTTTATATCTACTTCATCCAGGCTAATTTCGCTGAAATTTTCTGGATCTACTTCCTGTAAATCGTTTCTTTTTAGATAATGATCCAGAAATTCTTCTGTTAGAATAATTATGTTCTCATTGGAATACACAATATCTTCTATTAGGGATTCTGTGAATTTAAGAGAATTTTCATGATTTTTTATGCGCTCATATGCTTTATCGTTAATTAAAATGTCGGCATTAGTGAACTTTAGAATGATATCATCGCTCATGGCTACCCCGTGCAAAGCTTTTTGTATGTATATTTATAACATCATATTATAATATTAATCTAATTTAATTGTAAAATCAAGTTAATCAAAAACATCATAGAACAAAAATCATTTAAGGGTGATAAAATTTGCCAAGAATTATAAAATTTATACTTTTTCTTTTACTCTTTGGAATAATCTTTGAAGCAGGACTTTTAAGCTCATATACCATAGTAACTTCCCAGCCTCCCGATGTTGGAAAAGTCATAGATATGCAGATTAGTAAACTAACTGCTATCTGGAATGGTATTGGTATAGGTTCAGACGTTGGCAAGGCCAAAACTTATAATGTTACAAATATAGATCCAGTTTCACAGGCTCTTAAGAGTAAAGCTGGGCTTGATGGGATTAATATTGATACAGTTTCTGCCGTAATAGTTAGTTCAAGCGGTGATAACTTGAATATAACCATTACAGCAACAGGATATAAAGAAAATCAAACATCAAATGCTGGTAAAAATAAAAATTTCACAAGTGGGCAAATAGTGATAACTCCAAGTGCAACATATAATTTGACTGCAACGGCAATTGCAAAGCTGAAGACAAGGGGAGTACAGGTGGACGTTAACACTATCCAGATAACTAGTCTTAAACAGATAATCAATCGGTAGCCTACTAACTTTGGATTAGGAATTATAAAGGCATTAAAAGTTTGGAAATGGATTTAATTTTAGCTCAGGTTAAAACTTGGGCTAAGTTTATAGTTTTAAAAATTTTTTACAATCGAAATCTAAGCTAGCAAAAATTACATTTTTGCATGCCCCAAACGCTACGCGTTTGCGGGCCGTACAAAATTGAAAATTTTGTGGCTCCGAATACAGAGTATTCGAGAGCAATACGAAATTATAAATTTCGATGCTCACAAAACCAAAGGTTTTGTGGCAGTAAAAATCTTAGATTTTTACATGCCCCAAACGCTACGCGTTTGAGGGTTTTAAACCAGGTGATTCAATGATCAGCGTTATAGGCATAGGACCTTCCAGGGAAGACATGAGTATAAGGGCTTTAAATGCAATTAAAGATTCAGAGGTCATAATTGCTTACAAATCTTATATAAAACCCATAGAAGACCTAATTGAAGGGAAAGAAGTAATTAAAAAAGGAATGGGCGATGAAATAGAGAGAGCTGAGATAGCTATACAAAAGTCAAGGGAAGGTAAGAAAGTTGCCATTATAAGTTCGGGAGATCCTGGCGTATTTGGAATGGGAAATGTGGTTTTTCAGCTAATTGGCAAATATAGTGATATAGAAGTAGAAGTTATCCCGGGGGTGACTGCAGCAACCTTTGCGGCATCCAGACTTGGAGCGCCGCTTCATGATTTTGCAGTTATAAGTTTAAGTGATATTCTGACTCCTTTATCTGAAATAAAAAGAAAAGTTGAGTTTGCATCAAAAGGAGACTTTGTAATTGCTATATATAATCCAATGAGCAAAACCAGGAAAAAACCATTTGAGGAAGCTTATAAGGTCTTACTTGAAAATAAAAAACCGTCTACACCTGTTGGAATAGTAAAAAGTGGAGATAATGGGGTAGATAATACAGTAACAACACTTGAAAAACTTAAAAATCATGAAATAAACATGTCAACAACCCTAATTATTGGTAATTCCATGACATATGTGAAAGACGGATACATGATAACTCCTCGTGGCTATATGATCCGATCAGAAATTCATCCACTTGCTGAAGAGTTTTACACACGTTTTTTAGAAGGCGAAAGAGTCGAAGGACCAAATTTAGAATGTGATTACTATCCCTGCCATGAGGGAAATGGGGTCTGCACCTTCTGCTATTGTCCATTTTATCCCTGTGGAGACAGCGCTACTGGCGGTAAATGGATAAAAGATAAGGGTGTTTGGAGTTGTGAAGACTGTACATGGATACACAAAGGGGAAGTAGCAGAGTGTATCCTGGAGAAATTCCCTGAGATTGTTAAGGAAGTAGATGATCTCAAGAAAAGAAAAAAGGATCTTTTGAAACTCAGGAGAGAATGTATTCAAAAGGTTGGATAGTCTATTTTCTAATTTAAATCTTTATTTCTATTTTTAAATTCAAATTTTTCTATGGTGTCTTTAATTTTATCATTTTATTTATTGAAAAAAATATTAATATTAATCTTGATCATATTATTAAAAGTGATAAAATGATAAGAATAAAAAGGGCATATGAAGCATCCAGTGAAGATGATGGATTTAGAATTCTTGTTGACAGAATCTGGCCTAGAGGAGTATCAAAGGAAAAGGCAAATCTGGATTTATGGATAAAAGAGATTGCGCCAAGCAATGATTTAAGAAAATGGTTTTCACACGACCCTGAAAAATGGAATGAATTTGAAAACAAATATAAAGACGAATTAAAGGATAAAAAAAAGTTAATTGATAAAATAAAGAAAATAGAAAAAGATAAGAAAAGAGTAACTTTAATTTATTCTGCAAAAGACAAAAAACACAATAATGCCATTGTGCTTGAGCACATACTCAAGAACTAATAGTTATTTTTAAATAAACGTTGAAACTAAAATCATGCTTTCTTTTGTATAGCTTGTTGGTGGTAACATGAGTGAAAAAATATTGATAACAAATCTTAAAAGTAAGAATAATATTCAAAATGCCATAGAAGAGGTTAAACCCGATAGGATGATAATTATATCATCAAAAAAGGCAAAATTTAGTAATTTTGAAGTTAAAACAGATTATTTAAAGGTAAAAAATGAATTTGAAGATATCATTCACAAATCTCATGGTATTTTAAATGGTGAAGGTGATTTCTCAATTATAGTTAGACCAGATAGAACAGGTATGTATTTGTTATGGGGGGCTCAAATGCATTCTGTAAACCCAACCTATGTAATGAGCCATGGGAATCTTCAACAGCTGCCTATTATTCCATCAGATCCACTTAGTGAGAAAGAAAGTGAAATATTAAAATTGGCAGATTGCCATGGATTTATTGACCCTAAATCTATTAATAAAGAGTTTGGAATTCCAGAAGACAGGGCAAAAAAATATTTAGAGAAGTTATCGGATTTAGGAATTTTTAAGTATTTTGAAACAAAGGAATTTGAAGTAGGTGAAGAAAAGGCACATGCTTATTACAGTACTGGCCTTTTGGAGAAAGGAAAAGAAATTGAAGATATGTATTTAATGACAGAACTTGGGAGAGTAATGGTTTATCTAGTTTTAACTGGTGAAAAGTAAATTAAAGGATTTGAGCTTATAAATGCAAGTTTTTAGAAATGTTAAACGATAGACATAGTTTAAACTGAAACTAAACATTAGAATCGGAGTGATTAGCATTACCCCTCTGTTACTGTTATTGGAAATAACGTTTAAAAAAATAAAAGCTATAATGCTTTATTAGGGATTAAAATATAGTTTAATCTAAAAAGATGCAATTGGATAATTTACTTTTAAATTATTCAATTAAGGCTCGTATTTCATTCTCAAAATTCAAGGAATTTTGACGTAAATAGAATTAAATATTTAATTTTATTATCTTGTAAAAATCTTCGATTTTACAGTACATCAAAACTAAATTTTAGTTTTGATGATCTTATCCAAATCTTCGATTTGGATAGGCAATAGAAATTAAATATTAATTTCTAGTATCCCATCAAAAACTAGAACAGCATCTCCTTCCATAAATGCACCTAGGGTCCCATCTTCCTCATAAACATCGATTTTAAGATCTCCACCTGGAAGGTGTACCAGAACATTATTTTCAAGTTTTTGAAGTTTGAACCCTGCTATTACGCATGATGTAGCCCCAGTACCGCATGCAAGGGTTACACCAGCACCGCGTTCCCATGTAATCATGTCTATTTCATTTTTATGGAGTATTTTTACAAAATGCACGTTAATTTTTTGGGGAAACGATGCATGAGTTTCAATTACGGGCCCAATTTCACTTAAAGGTACTCTATCAAGGTCATCAGTAAATATTACGGCATGAGGATTCCCTACACTTACAACGCTCATTTTAACTGGGTTTCCCTCTACAATTAACTCTTCATCCAGGAACTCTTTCTCATCACTTATCATTGGGATTTCTGGAGTTTTAAAAGTTGCATTGCCCATATCAACCTTTGAAGATGCTACTTTTCCATTTTCAATGTTTAGTGTAACTACTTTAGTCCCGCCGAATGTCTCAACTTTAATGGTTTCATTTTCTATAATTCCTTTGTCATATACGAACTTGGAAAAGCACCTTATTCCATTTCCGCACATTTCAGCTTCAGATCCATCTGAATTAAAGATTCTAAAACGTATATCTTCAGATATGGATGGGCTGACAAATATCACCCCATCCGCACCGATTGAAAAACCGCGTCTGCATAACTCTGCTGTAATTTCCGGTTTTTTGTCCTCTGGAATGATTTCTTCTCTTGTTTCATCAATTACTACATAGTCATTTCCAAGTCCATGCATCTTTGAAAATTTAATTTCCTTTAAGCTCATTTTCCAAGCCTCGTTGATATTTATTTTAAAAGCCTTACAGGCACATTTTGTTTTGCAAGGACATCTGCAAAGGTCTCTCTTTCCCTTACAACTTCACTTTCACCGTCATTTACAAGTACTTCAGCTATTTTTGGTCTTGAATTGTACTGTGATGACATTGAGAATGCATATGCACCAGCATTCAATATTGCAAGGACATCTCCTTCTTCAATTTCTGGTAGTGGTCTATCTCTTGCAAATAGATCTCCGGATTCGCATACATTTCCAGCAACATCTATAGTTTGGGTGTTTTCAGCCTCTGGCTTGTTTGCAACCACGATATGATGGTAGGATCCGTACATTGAAGGGCGTAAAAGTGTATTAAATCCAGCATCGACGCCAACAAATTTCCTGTAGCTCTGTTTTATGGTGTTTACTTTTGTTAAGAGTATTGAAGCGTCTCCAACTATATATCTACCTGGTTCGAGGTACATTGTAGGTTTTCCAAGTTTGTATTCATTTAATTTATTTTTAAAGAGGTCTACAATTTCTTTTGAGAAGTTGTCTATATCGAGTTTATTTTCATGTGGCTCGTATGGAATTCCAAGTCCACCGCCGAAGTCTATAAATTCAAATTTAACACCTGCTTCTTCATGCACCCTTCCTGTTATATCCATCAAGGTTTCTACTGCAAGCATGAATGGTTCAGGGTCAAGTATTCCAGATCCTATGTGGGTGTGGATTCCAACAGGTGCAAATCCAAGATCTTTTGCTAAACTGTAAACTTCTGGTGCTTCTTTTTCCATTACACCGAATTTAGATAGTTCACCGCCAGTTATACAGTGTTCATGGTGTCCAGCACCTACCATTGGGTTTACTCTGAATGATATTCTAACTTTTTCAGGATCAGTCAATTTTGAAAGCCTTTTAAGAGCTGAAATTGAATCAAGATTGATTGTAACGCCTGATGATACTGCGAATTTTAGTTCTTCGTCAGTAACGTTGTTTCCTGTGTATAAAATTCTTTCTGGCTCAAATCCTGCAAGGAGTGATGTATATATCTCTCCAGTGGATACTGCATCAATACAGCTGCCTTCCTGTTCTAAGATTCTCATCACTGAAAGATTTGTATTAGCTTTACAAGCGTAAAATATTTTAAAATCTTCGTACTGGCTGGAAAACGCGTTATACAGCCTTCTGTAATTATCCCTTATTTTCATTTCATCTATAACATAAAGGGGAGTTTCATATTTTTCTGTGAGTTCTATAGCATCTGCTCCACCGATGCTTAAATTTCCTTTTTCATTTGTCTTTAAATCAAAGTTCATCAAAATCCTCCAAATCTTGATTTGGGGTTCCAAAATTCATTTTGAATTTGCCAACCTTCAGAATTTATAATTTTGAGGTTCAGAAAATCGAAGCTTGCAAATCTTAAAAAATCTTCGATTTTTTATGTAGAAAAATGCAAAGCACTTTTCTAACTTCGATTTGCGCCATCGAAACCTGTGGTTTCGTGGCATTCGAAATTTATAATTTCGATGCTCCGCATTCGAGAGCCCCAAACGCTTGCGTTTAAGGGCTATCACAATCAAAGATTGTGATGCACCAAACACCATGTGTTTGAGTGCTCCAAAAATTCCCTCAAATTCTACGAATTTGGGGCAGAAAAAATCGAAGATTTTTTCATGCTTCGAATTTTTGAGAGATCTTCTTCAACCTCTATAAGCGAAAAAAAAGTTGACATGAAATTTATTTACTTTATCATATAAAAAGTTCGTCAATTAGTATAGAAAAAGTTTTTTAATTGAAAATAATTTTGTAAAAATTTAATTTATCTAGAATAGGTTCAACTGTCTTCAATCAGATTTTGCAGCAATTTTTTATATTTGGCAGTTATTACGTTAATGTCATGCTCTTGTTCAACGTATCTTCTACCATTTTTACCCATGACTTCTCTTAAATTTTCATCATTGATTAAAATTTCTAAATCCTTAACCATATTTTTAAAATTTTTTGAACGAAAACCAAGATTATAATTGCATATGATTTCATCAGGGTCTATATTAAGGCTTAAAACAGGAGTATAGTTTTCCCAGGCCTGTATAAATGTATTTGGGAAACCTTCAACACTTGAAGTGTTTACAAATACAGATGCTTCAGAGAAAAATTTGTCTATTTTGCTGTATGGAACATAACCAACAAAATCGAGATTGGGTATTTTGCTGGCTTTATCTTTCATTTCATCATAAAATTCAGGATCTTCAGGATCAGGTCCGCCAACCATTATAAATGGAATATCTGGGAATTCTTTTGCCAATTTCAGGTATAACTCGGGATTTTTCAAATCTTTTCTAATTGTAGAAACCCATAGAATATTTGTTATCTTATTTTTTTCTGGTTCTATATCTTTTAAATCATAAACATGTTTTAAGATGTGTGAATCTTTTCCAAAAACTTCTTTTAGACGTGTTTTTTGATACTGAGTGTGAGTTAATAATAAATCAGCCTTATTAAGGACAAATTTAAACAGAATTAAGTCAATAAATCCAAAAGTATCTAAATCCACGTCCATATCAGATGCAAAAGAATATACAAACTTTTTTCTATTTAAAAAACAGTATAAGGCTACCACTGCAGGTGGAATTCTCCCTGATCTTATAAAGTATATGTCCGCATTGGCATTTCTAAGTGCTTTAAAAATAGAGTAAATTATTTTTAAATATTTCTTTTTAGGAAAATCCTGAATTGAATATGATTTAAAAACAGTTATGTCTTCTATTTTCTCAGGTGATCTTTGACCATGATCATAGACCACAAATGATATGTCATATTCATTAGCCAACTTTTTAGCGATAATTGTAGATTGCAGTTCAGCTCCGCCAATTAAAGGTTCTTTAGAGGTTTCATTTAAAAGACTATATGCGGCAAGTGTAACAAAACAAATTTTATTTTTTATAATATGCCCCCAAAAGAAATTAATCTTAATTATATATTATAAAAGTCTTTGTTTTTATAGTTATTGTTCTTTAAAATCATTAGATACACTTTGCGTGTAATTAAACACCGTATTACTAAAATAAAGGATTTTAAGAGTAATTACCTAATATTTTATATTCGTTCTTAAAATTGAAAAGTTTATAAATATTATTTAATGAAGTAAAAAAAGAATTCTAATTCTAAAAATAGAAAAGAATAGAAAATTTTTTTCTTAAATCTTCTAAGAAATAGTTTCTAAGATGGTCTCTAAAACACATGTAACGGTGTCTATCTGACCTTTATCTATGTTAAGCGGTGGTAAAAACCTTAAAACTGTATCTGCTGTACAGTTTATAAGAACACCCTGTTCTCTAGCGGTGTTTACAATATCTCCACAGTTAATGCTGAGTTCCATTCCAAGCATTAAACCAAAGCCGCGCACATCTTCCACTACGCCGTACAATTTTTTCTGTTCATTAAGTTTATATTTAAAGTAATCTCCCATTTCTTCAGCTTTTTGAGGAAGATTTTCATTAATTATAACTTCAATGGATGCTTTTGCAGCAGCACATGCAAGTGGGTTTCCACCAAACGTTGCAGCGTGATTTCCAGGTTCAAATGCATCTGCTACTTCTTTTTGAGCTAGTATGGCTCCTATAGGGAACCCTCCCCCTAAAGCTTTAGCAACGGTGGTAATGTCTGGAGTTACACCAAATAGATCAGATGCAAACATCTTTCCGGTTCTTCCAAACCCAGTCTGAACTTCATCAAAAATCAAAAGAATATCATTTTCATCACAGAGCTTTTTAAGCTCTTTCAGGTAGCCTTCTGGAGGTACTATTACTCCACCTTCGCCCTGTATTGGCTCTACCAGGACTGCAGCGGTATTTTCATTTATGATGTCTGCAACTGCTTCAATGTCCCCATAAGGAACATGATGGAATCCTAATGGTAAGGGCTCAAAACCCTTCTTGTATTTATGCTGGCCTGTGGCTGTAATCATGGCAAGGGTTCGGCCGTGGAAGGAGTTTTCCATGGCAATTATTTCACCGTTTCCTGTAAATTTCCGTGCAAGCTTTATAGCACCTTCATTTGCCTCTGCACCACTGTTACAGAAGAATGATTTATCATGTGGAGAAATTTTAGCAAGTAATTCTGCTAATTCTGCCTGTTCTTGCGTATAATAAAGGTTAGAACAGTGTAGCATCTTTTCAGCCTGTTTGCATATGGCATCTGCAACTTTTGGATGGGAATGTCCCACGTTATTGACTGCAATTCCTGCAAAACAGTCAATATAAGTTTTACCTTCAACATCCCAGACAAGGGATCCCTGCCCTTTTGCAAGGGCTAAAGGTTGCCGTCCATATGTTTGCATGACATATTCTTTATCTAAAGCCATAATTTCTTCTGTATTCATTAAATCACCTTCATAACCATAAGTGGAAAATTCTGTTATAATATTGAAATTCATTTTACTAAATTAATTTGTTTAAAGCCCTATTAAAATCATCTGGAAAATTTAAAAATTTTAGAGATTTAAAGATTAAATGTAGTTAACTTCATATATTATGTGATGAGAATATTTCATCTAAATATTATTTCGAAAATATCACTGAAATTATGAAAAGTAAATAAAATGATTTAAATTTGCTTTTCTATTAAGTGAATTAAGGTTTAAAAGCTTTTATACTTGACTATAAAACTATTTACTGGTGAAAAAATGAAAAAAGCAATAATTGAAACTGACAAAGGAAATATAGAACTGGTACTTTTTGATAAAGAAGCACCAAATACAGTGGCTAATTTTGAAAAACTTGCAAAACAAGGTTACTATGATGGATTAACCTTCCACAGAGTTATTCCAAACTTTGTTATCCAGGGAGGATGTCCTAGAGGAGATGGAACTGGCGGACCGGGTTATACCATAAAATGTGAAATTAACCCTCACAAACACGGTACAGGAGCTCTTTCCATGGCTCATGCAGGTAAAGATACCGGTGGTAGCCAGTTTTTCATTACACATTCACCACAACCACACCTTGATGGGGTACACACAGTCTTTGGTAAGGTTGTTAAGGGAATGGATGTTGTAAACAAGATAAAACAGAGCGATGTAATGAATAAGGTTACTGTACTTGATGAATAACCTCCCTCAAAAATCCCTCAAAATTCGAGAATTTTGGGGCCCTCGAAAATTCGTTTCGGGGCCGAGGAAACGTAGCATTCGAAAATTAAAAATTTTCGATGCGTCAAATCGAAGATTTGACAGTTTCCTACGGCCACAAAAACCGTAGGTTTTTGCAGGCATAGATTTTTGGGGCATTCGAAAATCGTAGATTTTCGATGCACCAAACACAACATGTTTGAGGGTATTATTTTCTTTTATTTTAAAATATAGTTATTATTTATTTTTTAAAGGAAAAAAATAGTAATATTTCATTTTACTAATTTTTGTGTGATCAAAAGACATAAAATTCTTTTTCCATGTCTAATAAAACTGGCTCTTTAGTTATTAATACGCTCAAAATATTTATTAATAACCAATTACATAAAATAGAGTTAGATAAATCCATGTTTCATGTTCAGGTGAATTTGTTTTGAATTTTTTAGAGAGAAAATGGCGAATATTATTTGCAATCGCTATAGGGACTATAATGGTGCCTATTAATGCCAGCATTGTCAATGTTTCAATACCAACCATTACAACATTCTTTTCCACAAGTATTGCAAATTCAGAGTGGGTAATAACGGCATATTTAATTAATTTGCTGGGATTCGTCCTGTTGTTCGGCCGTTTAGGTGATTTTTACGGCCATGAAAGGGTATATATGGTGGGTCTGGTTAGTTTTGTTATTACATCCTTTTTATGCAGTTTATCTCCTTCCATAACTTTCCTTATAATTTTTAGAGGCTTACAGGGAATAGCAGCAGCGTTGATGTTATCAGTATCGTTAGGTATAGTTAAAAGCGCTTTTCCACCCAGTCAAACAGGTAAAGCTCTGGGTATATACGCAGTGGCAATAGCAGCAGGTTTAGCCATTGGCCCAGCAATCGGTGGATTTATACAAACCTTTTCAGGCTGGCAAACCATATTTTTGGTAAATATACCCATTGGTATAACCAGTTTTCTGCTTTGCTGTAAAGTATTGAAGAGAGAAGAAACAAATCCTGTTAAATTAGACATTCATGGAGCTATATTGCAGTATTTATGTCTTTTTTCTATAGTATATATACTCAATAACATTCAAACTTCCAAAATTGATATTATAACGGTATTAATGGCTATTTTAGCCATAAAAACGTTAATTCTATTTATCTGGAATGAGCGAAGGATAGATAATCCCCTTCTTGATATTTCAATATTTAAAAACAAAACCTTTTCTGCATTTAATCTTAGTTTATATTTTAATTACGTTGTAATGTACATGATCCTTTTTATAATGCCTTTTTACCTGCAAAAAGTATTGAAGTTTGACGCAGCTCTTACAGGGATTATATTAACGGTTAATCCTGTAGTTATGATGATTTTAGCGCCTGTAAGTGGAACATTAGCTGATAGGATAGGTTCAAGACCATTGGCCATTGCGGGTGCCTTGATAAGTACTATAGCGATGTATTCTATGATTTATCTTACCATGTTTTCAACTATGTTCGATGTTATCTGGAGACTGGCTCTCTTGGGAATAGGCGCTGCAATCTTTCAAGCACCAAATAACAGGACAATTATGAATGTCATGCCTGATAAGAAAAAAGGAGTAGCTTCCAGCATAATAGTAACCATGAGAAATCTTGGAATGGTATTTGGGGTATCAATTGCAGGTATACTGTTGTACACCACAATAAGTCCAGATCTTTTAGTACAGACTCAGCTCTATAATTTGGCTGCCTATGATTTTACAAATGGAATGCATATGATAATGATTTTAGGGGCATTTTTAAGCATACTTATACTTGTACTTTCACCAGTGGGTATTTATAAGAGAAAGATCGTTGAAACCAAAGAGATAATTCAGGAATCAGACTTGATACCTGCTCCCCAGGAAATATTAGAAGAATCGAGTGAAATAATTAATGATTCTGAACTGGTAAAATATTCAAAGGAATTAATTGAAGATTCGGAGCTAATAAAGTATTCAAAAGAGATAATTGAAGATCCTGGCGTATTAAAACGGCCCAAAAACATTTTAAAGGAAAAATTTGAAGAATTAAGTTTTAATGTCTCAAGAAGAAACGGTAAGTAGTTATGGGAATAGATGAATTTTAGGACTTTTAAATTCCCATATTTCTCAATATGATTTCTTTTTTCAAGAATCTAATTCTATATTCGGTTAATTTAACGTATATATATTAAAAATCACAAATTTCTTAATTTATGATATTAATTCCATGCTAATTATTACAATTCTTGTTATATTAGTCTTAAAAGTAATAATATGATATAAATAGAAATTATTATATATAAGGAGAGTTAATTATTGTTTGTAATGGCAAAGAAGCAAATTGTATTACTTAAACAAAAAAAATGTTGAGTTGAAGTATTATTATCTTTGCCATTGGTTTCCTCCTGAGAAAGGAAGTTAAAATTAGAATATTTAATCTTAAATAAAATATAGGGCATTTATTTCTATTCGCTCAAATGTATCTTAAAATGCCCTATAATTCCTGGATGGATAAAATGGAAGAAAAGAATTTTGAACTATCAGTAATAGAAAAATTAAGGAACATGGATTCTGATTTTGCTGGAAGGAGTACCTGTATAGCATGGACAACTTTTCCCTATAACAGAAGGAATTTAGAAATTGTTGAAGGTGCATTAGGAAAACTCAACTGGAGAAGAGATGAGTATATTTTAACCTATGATGAAAATTTAATTTTTGTTAAAAAAGATTTATTTTAAGTATTTTATTATTTTAAATATAATTAGGATTACAAGAATTAGTAATAATACTATGTATTACTTTTTGATTAATATTTTAAAGGGCAATTAGCAACTTTTATTCGATAAATACGTGCTAATAAATCTATATTTTACTAAAATCATATATAATTGACTAAATTATTATATTAAGCATTTTATTAAGTTTTATAGTTAAATAAATAATATTTAGCAGTTTAAATTATATATTTGTGTTTATTACTACCTTGTACAATAACTGGACAATTAAAATTCCTTTTAAATGGTTAGTATTAATAAATAACGGATATTCAGACTAAAATTAATAAATTTGCCCTTGTTTATTACGAATTCGGTTGATTTGGGCTTTTAAGTAATAATAAGAAACAAATAGAAAGTATTATATTTATCATACTTCACACTCCTTCTAAAGTTGGAGGAGGATTTAAAATATGCATATACCAAATGGATTTATTCCTTTATGGCAGTGCGCCATATATTTTGTTATACTATTAGTGGCATTGTATTTTTCCCATAAATGGGCGAAAAAGAATTTAGATGAGAGAACGGTTCCTATAATGGCCGTTTTAGCTGCAGGTATATTCGCCATAATGTCCATGAATATTCCGGCAGCTTTTGGAATTAGTGGGCATATGGTGGGTGGAGCTTTGATCGCACTTGTATTCTGCGCTCCCGAGGCAGCGATAATAATATTTACACTAGTTCTATTAGCTCAGGCTTTGATCTTTGGAGACGGTGGAATAACAGTGTTAGGGGCAAATGTCCTTAACATGGGAATTATAGGTGGATTTGTAGGGCTTTACGGGTTTAAAGCACTTAAAAAAGTAATAGGAAAGATTCCTGCAATAGCCATAGCATCATGGCTGTCAATTTTCTTAGCATCAGAAGCAGTTGCAGTGGAAATGTGGCTTGCTGGAACATTCCCACTTATGACCGGTCTTGCAGCTATGGGAATATATCATGCCCTAATAGGAATCATCGAAGCAGTTATAACCGTAGTAGTAATCTTGGCTCTTGAAAGTGTAAGGCCAGATTTACTGGCATGGAATCGTAAGAAGAACATTGAAGATGTAAAATCTGAATCTATGGAGGCTGCAGCAAAATGAACTCTAAAGATAAAAAACTGGTCTTAGTAGGATTAGCAGTTTGTATTGTAATAGCTGTTCTAGCGCCATTTATAGCTTCCAGCAACCCTGACGGGCTTGAAAAAACCGCACAAGATGTATCTACTACAGAAGAGTCAAGCATTTATGAAGCACCAATGCCTGATTACACAATACCTTTTTTAGGAGAAGATAATCCTTATGGTGGAGTAATAGCGCTAATTATTGGTGTCTTGATAACTCTAGCACTTGCATACATCGCAGCATTTGTGCTGCAGAAAAGAAACCCACCCGAAGCATAAAAATAAATTCTTTTTATTTTTTAATTTTTACATCAATTTTCCAAGGATTATACCATAAAATTCGGCTATTTTTTCAGCTATCTCCAGCTCATTATCTGTATAGTCTTCTTTTGGGTTACCAAGGACAATTTGCCCTGTAAGTTTACCATCTGAAAAGACTGGAACCGATAAAAACTGTTTCACTGGAACATGGCCTTCTGGCATTCCATGGGCAGCTTCATGGACAGTAACATCCTGGGTGTAAAATGATTTTCCTGTATCCAGTGAATATCCAAGAAGTCCTCCATATGTTCCGTCTTTTCTCACTGGAAATCTTGCTTCACCCATTTCTTCGTACATATCACATTCAGATGTCATTTTGGTGAATGAAATGCCCACACTATCTCCGTTTTCGGGATCTACATAGGCTACATAGCAGTATTTACTTTCAGTTAACCTGGTTGCTTCTTCTAAGATAATATCTGAAGTTTCTTTAAGGGAAAAATCTTGGGATGAACTTAAAACATCTTTTATGTGGTTTTTATCTTTCCCATTAACATATAATTCAATGAATTTAATCATTTTACCTTTGATTTTGCTGGATTCATCCATGTTTTTTAAGCTTTTTTCAGCTTTCATTTGACGCCCTCTTTGTTGATGTTACCTTTTCTTATTTATTTTTTATCTATTAATATTTTTCCTACCAAAAAGATAATAGTAAAAGGAAATAATAGGGATAAAGGGGAATTAATATGGAAACTCAGGGTTTACTGGATAGACTGGATAAAGAAACTAAGGATAATATAGCCAAATCATTATGGATGCGAGAATTCAACGCTGAAGAGATTCCTGATGAGGTTATTGAAAAATTGGAAAGCGAAAAAAACAGCAATGAAAGTTTTGGGAAAAGAATGCAGTATCTTTTAAGAGAAAGGATAAAAAATCCCGATTCGTTTACTCCAAGCTACAAACATATTTATGAAACTTTAATTAAGCATTCAGATTCACTTTCACCGCATCAAGTTTGTGCAATGACGCTTTTTTTAGGTATGGACAGTTCTAAGGGTTATAAACCAATACCTGCAAAGGCAGATTTTAAAATTCCTCAAGATGATGCCCCTCAATGGGACTATCAATTGGGATGGCATTTTATTGTTGGAAGCTGTTTTGGCGAGAATGGAAAGGAGTATGGTGTTCAATTCATGTTCTGGCAGTATGCACTACTTCCTCCAGAAATAGCTAAACATTTTGGGCTTTCTGACATTGAAAATCAGTTTATTGAAATGCATCTGGCTGTAAGTGAGGCTGGAGAAAATCATTATCGCTCTAAACCTATAGCAATCGCCGGCACAACCGGATTAATAGATTTTTCAAATAACCCCTTTGATTATACACTGGGAAAGAATAAAATAAAGTCATTAAGTGAAGATAGTACATTTCCTATGGAAATAAAAGGTCGAGGATTTGATTTAAGCCCTGATTCACCAGCAGAAATTGAAGTGAATATTACACTTACACAAACTAAAGATTATTTACTCCAGGGCAAAGATGGATGCGATCCCTGTTGCGGCGGGGTTGGAACACTGTATTATTCTGTACCTAATCTTAGAGTCGATCCAGATAGAAGTATCTTAAGAATCAACGAGGAAGAGGTTTCCTTGAAATCAGGTAAGTTCTGGTATGACCATCAATGGTGTAATGGAATGCTTCCAGCAGGTAGTCCCAGAGTGAAGGTTTTAAGAGTAGCTAATAACATGAATAAGAAGGCTGCAGGGGGATGGGACTGGTTTATGGCTCAATTTAAAGGGAATAGGGAGTTAACAATGGCATCTATACATTCACATGAAATGCTGCAGTTCCTTAATCAAACAGGGCCAAATCCTCCAGGAACGATGGATGTTGAAGCATCAGGGAAATATGTGGATGAGAAAAACAATTCTAAAAAGGTTAAAGGAAGATTAAAAATAACTGAATGGATAAAAAGTGAGAAATCACAGGACCCCGAGTTATATCCAGTTACAAACACATGGTACCCTCAAAGATGGGAATTCAGTTTTGGAGAGGATGTTCCAGAAGATATTCGGAACTTTGTCATGATTCCTATTGTAAGCGGGGGGCAATCAGGATTCTTCGCCAATGGATTACATTATTCAGAAGGTGCCGTATATTTAAAGGATTCAGATGGAAATTCCATTGGTCGAGGTTTTGCAGAGTCAACTGGCTATGCTGACCCAATACTAAACAGGCTTAGATTAGCAGGGCTTCCAGCAACGGAGGAAATGCGTGATAAACTTGAAATACCGGATCCGTCCTCATTTTTAAAGTTTATTAGCTCTTTATATATTTTATTGCCTTCAAATAAGTCTAAATTGGAAAAAATAATTACCAATTGTCTGGATGCTCAGTAGAAATCAGTTATACCTATTTTAGAGCTATAGATCCAGTTTTGAATATACTGGATCATCTTTATTTATAATTTTGATTATTTTTCCTGTTAAATACTCCAGCGGAATTTCATAGTCATTTTCTGCCAGAATATACCTGCGTCCATCTTTTTGGAATGATCTTTCCACCTTTAAGATCCTAAAAGGTATGTTGCCCAGTATTTTAGCTTTTGAAAACCAGTAGAATGATATTGGACATATTTGAGGCCAGATTATCAGATCATCTTCCTTGACAGATTCTGGGTTCTCTTTAATAAAAAGCAGATCATCCTTTAGAGCAAATGGTTCAATATCTTCCTTTAATTTTAATATGGTTGTTTTATCATATTTGAGAGGGCGCTTGTGTTTTTTTAAGATTTTCAATAAATATCTTGAGGTTATAACCTCCAAATTATCCTTTGAATCGATATCTTCAAGTATGCTATCCTGAATCCCTCTTTCAAAAGCGCTTGTGAGTCTTATCCATGCATCTAATTCATTACAAAAAGTATTCTTACTTGTAGAGCGCATTGGACATTTCCAGCAGTATTTATCCCTTAAAATTTTCTGAATTTTTGCGTGAAATTCCTTTGAAATTTCGCTGAACTCATCTAATGCATTGGAAAGTTCACCCATAAAATCACTGGTAAAAATTATAATTAACCTGTTATATCTTATTTCTTCAAAGTTTTCATTAGTCCAGATTTCCGCGCATAATGGAACAAATACAACTGTGTATATCCCGCATAATCTCCAAACTTCTCTATCCCGAATTTTCTCATTTTAGGGTTACTAACATTCCTTTCATTAAAATAAAGCTTGGAAACAATTCTACTTATCCATATATCTACTGGAAACGCTTTTCCAAACCCATAGCCGTAGAGGAGAATACAATCGCCTACTTTTGGTCCCACACCAGGAATCTTGAGTATGGTATCAAAGGCGGATTCATAGCCCATTTTACTAATTTCGTTTAAATCTATCTCGCTTTGAACCATTTCTGATGCCTTAATAATATATTTTGATCTATAACCTACACGACAGCTTCTAAGGTCTTTCCAGGATGTTCGCGTTTTAAGCAGCTCAGGATCACATTCTTCTTCATCAAACTCATGTTCAGGAGCATTTGCAAGCACTTGAGGGCTTGGAAAAGAGTAGAATGTTCCAGATGAATATTTATGTTCATCTCCGAATTTTTCTTTTAAAAGGTTTATAGCTTTGTTCCACTGCCTTATGGAATTATGGGCAGAGGTTATGGAGCATATAACGGATTCAAATAGATTATTAGCTTTAAAAAGCCTTAAACCTTTGCAAAATTCTATTGTGGGTTCAAGCTTAGGGTCATTACTTAAAAAATCATATAATTTAGGGAGATCATCATTTAACCCGAAGATTTCCATTATTTCAGCTTTAATACTGTTTTCTTCTATTTTATCTTTTGATTCAGCTATTATCTCGATTGGATTATCAGTATTAGATTTATGGGCAATTTTAACAAGGCAGGGCGTATTTTCTACAAATATTAATTCCTGAAAATATTTGCCGTTTTTTTTCCAGGCCGGCTGAGAAGTTTGGCCGCTTCCAATTGTAAGTTCGATATCAAAGGGCCCTTTGAATTCATGGGGTTCTATTTTGAATTTATTTTTCATAATTCGTTATTGTTATTTAGATCATCAAATTACAATAATTTTTCTAAATATTCAGTCTGCTGAATATCCTTAATTTAGAATAGTTCATTCACTATGAATTTAAATCCTAAAATATAACAACAGTATAACATAGGGATAGGGTGTTTGAATGTATTGTCCAAAGTGCGGAAAAAAGAGCCAAATAGATGATAATTTTTGTATTTTTTGTGGCGAAGAGCTGAGTTTACATAAAAATAGGAAAAATTTACAGGATATTAAAACGAAATCGAACACAAGTTATAAAAATGGAACTTTTAAGGATAATATGGAGTATAAACACTCTGAAAAACCTGATAAAGGTGAAGTTCATTTAGCAAGTTTTGGAAGTAGGATTGGGGCTTATTTAATTGATATGTTAATTATATTTGCATTGGTTATATTTGCTGTGAGTATAATAGCTAATGTTCAGGCCGTATATACATCTGAATCCATGGATTGGCTCTTCTATTTATTGATTATAACCGTATTTTATGGATATTTTATCTTATTAGAAGGGCCTTTAGGCAAGGGGAAAACTGTTGGAAAAAGAGCTCTAAACTTGAAGGTTGTTAAGAAAAAAGACCATGGTAAGATTGGTTATGGTAAAAGTTTTGTAAGAAATATTCTACGGTTTATAGACTGGCTTCCATTTTTTTACATTATAGGAATGATCATTATACATGATAGTGATTTAAACCAGAGAATTGGGGATAAAGCAGCGGAAACTATAGTGATAAAGGAATTTGGTTAGTTTTGGACAACTAAATTTATTTTATAAGAAGACAAAAGCCTTAGTATCATGCAGTTTTAAAAAATTGCCCCTAAAAAGTCAAGTGCAAGTCTAGATGCAATCTGTGAGGTCATATTTCCTGCATCATAAAGGGGATTAACTTCAACAACATCAAAACCAATAACATTACCCTTGGATGGTAGTTTTTGCAGCATTTCTCTCATTTGAAGGTAATTTAAACCGCCAGGCTCTGGAGTACCAGTTCCGGGTACAACTGAAATATCAAGAGCGTCAATATCGAGGGTAACATAAATATTTTCAGCTTCTTTTATTTCTTCAAGCGTCCATTTGATCCCATTTTCAAAAACATCTGCAGCAGTTATAATTTTTGAGCCGTATTTTACGGCTTCATCATAATTTGATTTCCTGTCTGTAAATCCACGAATTCCAATTTGTGTGATGTTATTAACATTTTTAAGGTCAGATGCACGTTTTATGGGGCTTGCATGGGAAAATTTCACATCTCCAACATGGTCTACAAAATCAAGATGGGTATCAAAATGAAGGATGTCAAAATCGACATTGAATGCTTCAAGAATTGGAAAAGTAATTGAATGATCACCACCAAAACCCACAGGAAAAACGCCGCTTTTTATAATTTTTTTGAATGTATCATGGATCATACCCATGTTTTTAACTGTAGATGTAGGTAATATGGGTACATCTCCATAATCTATGAGATTTTCGTTTTGGAGAACATGCCTTTTTTGTTCCAGATCATAGGCACCTTCGGATGAGTGCATATAGATTCCATAATTTTGTGAGGCAATGCGAATTGCGCGAGGGCCGAAGCGTGTTCCTGAACGGTTTGTAGTACCCTGATCAAATGGAACACCAATCATGGCAACGTCTACATTTTTTAAGTCTTTAGTATGCCGGAGTTTGTAAAACGTGGGAATCCCCGAATATGGGAATTTGTTTTCAATATCTTCTTGCTTCACAGCATTCCTCCAGCAATTAAGACATATGGACATTAATTGGTAAAATACGGATTTAAAATTAGTAGATGGTAATTAAGTGAAATTAGAGTGAAATGTAAAATTAGATTATTTTATGTGCTCTATAAAATGAATTCCATTTTCATTGATTGAATACTTTTTATTCCTTTTAACCTCAACATCTATTAAACCCATATTCTCCAATTCCTGAAGGTACTGATGAACAGTAGATTCTGAATATTTTTTCCGTTTGCCTTTAGCTTTAGAATAAGACCGGCTCAGGAGAGTTAGAAGATGATTGAATGTTATATTATTATTTTTACTTAGAATTTCTAGTACTCTTATTTTGGTGCTACCAAAGCGATGAGCAGGGTTTACAGGTAGAAAAACAGGCCTACCTTCATCTAAAACATATAAAGGTGTGGATGCCTGAAATTGTGTTAAATAATAAGTTACATATAGATCAAGTTTATCTTCGCTAGCTATAAAATAGGGCTCTTCTACCTCTTCAAAAACATTTTTAATTTCATCTACAACCTCATGGAAATCTCCTTCCAAATTAATGACCTTATAACCATTTTTATCAATTTCAGCGTCTTTCGACAACATTATAACTTCATCAGCTTCAAAATTATCCTTTCTAAGGATATTCTGGATAATTTCGGGCCTTTTAATTGTTGTTATAAGACTTGGCATTTAAAACCTCCGTGTTTTTATTATATTATGTTTTTTCATTAATATTAAATTTATAGTTTTTATTACCAAAATGTGAATTAAGTCACCATAATAATGAACCCATATAAAAAAGTTTTTAGGAATGTAAATTAAGCAAGAAAATTTAGTAGAACTATAATATCTAAAAATGGAAATTTATTTTTGATATTTTTTCGATTCGAGTGATAATTAGTAGTTTTTAATGTGATATTATATAAAACAGATAATATATACTTTAAACAATATTATAGGGCTTAAGACTACTTTTAGAGAAAAAATCGATGATAAATATTAAATATTAGTTACTTTAAAAGCTTCATAAAACGGGCGTCTTTATCATTGATTGAATACCATCCATCATTTGTTAATATTATGACTTTATTAGCAGTATTTTCATTTTTTTCAATGATAAAATGAATATCCTCAGAATCTTTTATTATGGTTACTATGCCGGTCATACAAAACACCTCATGGTGTAATATATGTGATTTAATAATATAAAAAATATAGTTTTTATTATTCAGATGTGAATTTAGTCACAGTAAAACTCTACCGATTTAAAAAGCTTAAATCAAGATAAAACAAGTAAAAAATTTTTACAATTTTTAAATACAAGAATAATATGATCGTAGGGTTATTAGATTCAAATAATAACTTAAATTTAATCAATTGAAGTAAAAATAAAAGAATTTAAGTACAAAATATATAAAATATAGCCTTTAAAAGTAAAATAAAAAATATTAACTATTCTTGGTGGTGACTTTCGTATTTTTTGATTTTTCTAATGTTAATTTCTAAAAAATCACCAACATTTACATCGGCAACTTCTAAAAGGACTTCTGGCACCACTACCTGATTGTCAGCACGTTTAACTATTGATGTATAACCTTTAATATGCATCATATGGTGCATATGGTGTTTTCCATGGTGTTTTTTGTGATGATTGCAGTCACAATCCTTTTCTTCACACATATTAAATCACCTGCTTTTATTGAGTTAAAAAATGGTGTAATTAGTTATAATTTATCTTTGATAAATTTTTTTCTATAAATTATGAATATAAAAGGTAATATAGATTTAATCTCGTATTTTAAAGATATTTTAAGGGATACTGAAGTAAAAGGTTGATCCTTCCCCAAGTTTAGATTTTACCCATATATGGCCGTTATGCCGATCTACTATCCTTTTTGATATGGCAAGACCAATACCGGCGCCTCTGTACTCGTTCATTGCATGTAATTGCTTGAATACTTCAAATATTTTGTCAGTGTACTGTTGTTCCATACCAATTCCATTATCAGATACACTGAAGATGTATTCATTTTGTGGATCTTTTCTAGCTGATACGTGGATTTTTGGATATATATCTGGTTTTCTGAACTTAATTGCATTTTCTATCAAATTCTGAAATAGCTGGGTTAACTGTCCTTTATCTGCAATTATCATTGGAAGTTTATCATGGGTAATTTTGGCTTTATTTTCTATAATTGTCAGTTGAAGATTGGACAAAGCATCTTTTAAGGACTCTTCCGCACTAGTTAATTTAAATTCACCTCCTTTGGTTCCAACTCGAGAATAGTAAAGTAAACCCTGTATCATTTCCTTCATACGTACAGCAGCATCTACTATAAAATCAATGTATTCATCTGCATCGTCATCAAACTTGCTTTTATAACGCCTTTCTAAAAGCTGTGCAAAACTTGCAATGGTCCTGAGTGGTTCCTGCAGGTCATGAGAGGTAATATAAGCAAACTGCTGGAGTTCATCGTTGGAGTGCTTTAATTCATCTATAGTTTCTTTCAATTGTTCTTCAGCTTTTTTTCGTTTGGAAATGTCCCTGGCAATGACAGATATCCCTGCAATTTTTCCTTCATAGTTTTTAATAGGAGATAGCGTTATAGAAACATGTATTTCGCTACCATCTTTTCTTAATCTTTTAGTTTCATACTGGGCTATGGATTTACCCCTTTTTACTTCTTCCACAAGTTTAGAAACTTTTTTCCATTCAGAAGGTGTCATCAAAATGGATATATGTTTTCCTATCATTTCATGGGCTGAATAGCCATACATTTTTTCAGCCCCTTTGTTCCAGCTTGATATTATAGAATTTAAATCTTTACTGATTATTGCATCATCTGATGATTCCACAATATTGGCCAGTCTTTTAATTTTTTCCTCTGTTTCGCGGCGCTTATAATCGATTTTATTTAGAGAACTAACATTGATCCAGATTACAATTAAGAAAAGGGTAATCATAGAAATAATTATGGCTGTATTTTCAAAAGGCGTGTCATAAAATCCGTCTTGCTGCCATAAAAGGTGAAAATAGCCTATGAATATTGAACTAATTATAACTAGGGGTGTTAATCTCCATGCAAAACTGCTGCCCAATCCTGTGCCAGTTAATAATTTCATCATGCCTTTATCTGGACGTGCAAATAAAACTGCAGATGATGTAAGCATGAATAATATTACAGCGTAAATTGCGGTTTCTGTATAATTGTACTCAATATACTGATTGGAAATATGATAAATATACCCCATTAAACCCATTAAAGACAGAATACCCACTATAATACATAAATATTGGGCTAATCTGTGCTTTTCTATCCCTCTACCTAATAATAGTAGGGCTGTACCAATTAAAGAAATATTTAAAGCAGCAATAAATTCCATGCGATTGGACGATGTATTAAATACATATGGGGCTTCTTTAAACCATATTAGATTACCTAAATTGAATGGAAATATGTACTCAATAACAGTTAAAATACCTATTAAAACCACAACGCCTGCTAAAAGATGAGCAGTTCGCTGTTTTTGTTTATTCATTGTCCTTGTTTGTATTAACCATAAAGAAATTCCAATTAAAACAAAACATAGGGCCAGATCGGATTTTACAGTAGAGAAATTAGATCCTGGGCTTTCAAGCACTGAAATATTAAAAATCCAACCTAAAACCATTATAAGTCCTAGAATGGCAATTAATATACTTGAAAGTTTTGAAAAATATTTTAATTGTGAAATTGTTTTTTTATTAAGCTTTTTTACCATATCTATCACCATTTTATTGATAAATGGTGGGATTGATTTTTATTAATACTTTAAATTTGAAAATATCCTCAGTATAGACGATTTTAATATATTTTAATTTGATTAAATAATATTTTATATTATATTTGTATTAACTAGTCTATCTGTTTATCGGTATGGTATTTTTGACACTGAAACATTTTTTTTCAATTAAAAACCCTCAATAATTATATAATTTACTTAAAAATAATTAGATTCCTAAAAAATAACTGTTAATCCATTAATTTAGGTTATAGGGATATAAAAGTATAAAAGTAAACGTTTAAATTCAAAATAAAATGTATAAATGATTTTTGAGCATCTAAATAGCTTGAATTAAGATATTTTAGAATTACTAATCTAAAATAAGATAAATATCATATTATTTCACTTTTCCAATTTTTCAGATTGTACTGGACCTGTTAAATAACCACCCATGGCTATTATACCAAGGATAACAGGATAAACGATGAGCCGTTCGGTTCCTCCAATACCAAAGGCCATGAAAGGATTTGCTTCTTGTAGAAAAATCACAAGTAGAATATCTATGAATGCAATGGCACCAAGTACTGGAATGACGTATTTAAGCAGGGAATCTCGTAAAATGGTGAAAGATGTCAGCAAAGCTAAACTTCCGAAGATAAAAGAGATCATTGCAAAGATGGTGTGTATATTTCCGGTATATCCAGGAAATATTCCCACTCCCATGGCGCCAATTCCAAGTATACCTAAAAGTGCAGGAAAAACTTTGCCCCTAAATCGGTTGTATATTAAATAGGAAGCTACGAGGATAAACAAACCTGCTATAAACACAGTTATATTGAAAATGGTCGCTGAAGGTTCATGTATTGGTAAATCGGCGAGTGAACTGAGATCATAGATTCTAGTATTATACCCGGGATACAGCGTTTCAGCAATAGATACAAGTAACATAAACTGAATTCCTGCAATAGCCATTAATAATCCCGCTGTTTTCTGATAAAAAGTTGAATTTTGTTTAAATTTAATTTTATAACCTCCAACTGCTGTAAGTAGTCTAAATCGATCTATACCTGTTTAAATTATTTAATATTGTAATTATAATTTAAGTTTATTCGTTTAAAACTTCTATTTCAAAAGAGCATCTACAAATTCAGCAGACTTTTGATTGACATCTTCTCCGCTGGCCAATTGCATTATATCATTTATTTCAATTACTTTCCCTGAAGGTAGAGTAATTTCTTTTTGAACCACTGCTGTACCACTTCCTCCGCTTGTGGTAAAAATACCTATTGTTGTGTTTTCGGAAGGTTTCAAGTTACTTAAATAAGATTGAGTTGCACTGCTTAATTTTCCTGCGTAGATGGGCCCGCTAATGACAATAATATCATATCCAGAAGTAGTTACAGCTTCTGTACTTCTTATACCAGATAAATTAACTTTATACCCATTTGCTTGCAGATCTTTTGCAATTACGGCAGCTGCATCCTTTGAAGCTCCTGTAACACCTGGATTATAAACAACCAGTGCACTTCCCGTCATGTTTTCGGCAGGATTTAGAGTTTCAAAGTTGGTAGCTGTGTAACTCATCACATCATACACTATAAAGCCCATTCCTACAAAAGCCACCACAATAATTAATATTATCCCCAATCCAAAATACTTTGCTATTTTTTTAAGTTCCATTTAAATCCCCTTAGTCTATTTTCCAATAGATTCATAGTATTAATTCATTCTGACCTATATTTATATTTCTAATCTCGTACCAGATACTCATAAATGAAAACTCCTATGGATGCAAAGAGAACATCCATACCTGTCCTGATAAAGAAATCGATGTAGGTTGCCAGTTCAAGGTTAACAATTAAAGCATAAGCGAAGTTGAACAGGAACAGGTATATTCCAAATATCAGGCCGAAAAATAGGGCCTTGTAAAGAGGTGAATTTCCCCTGAAAGCGGGCCTCAATAATAGGTAGTAAAGGATTCCTATTCCTAATCCAAGTCCAAAAACCCATGATAATGTATTTACGGGTAAAGTCGAGTAAGCTGAGTAGATATGGAAAACATTGTAGCTTATTAGCCTTCCAATAAGGAATACAACTGGTATGATCAGGATTAAAATTTTATTCGATCCTTTTCCATCGTTTTTTTCTACATTTATGCTGTTATTTGCTAAAAATAATCCCAGAATAGCGCCCAATACGGCATAAGGAATACCATCAGCCAGCATCCATGACATATTTGTTATAGAAAATGTTGCTGTGGATGGCAAAGGCTCTAAATATACTATGAAGGTCAAAATACAGAAGAATATACCGTATTTTAATCCTTTCACTACTCTGCTTCCTTGAAGTTTGTCTGCAATAAGGACAAACGTACATCCAAGAAGAGCATAGTATATTGTTCCATAGATGATAAAAGCTATAGGTAATAGCCCTTGCTGTACTATAACGCTAGGTGGTAGCACTGATTCTCCTGAGGGAAGTATGCCGTGAATAATGGCATTGAATAAAGATCCTAGAAAAGCAATAACAAGGATCTTCCACCAGTTATTTTTTATTTTTTCCATATTTTCTGACATGTAAATCTCCTTGAATTTAGTTTAACTCATTACCAGATCACGAGCCCAGACGCGTATTTCATCCCAGTTTCTGTAATCAAGGCGTTTACTGGTATCTATTCCCTGTTTATCCAGTTCTTTTTTAATCATGAACCTGGTAGCAAATTTATGCATTAAGCCGTGGTTGGCGTTGGGGTCATACACGCTTCCAAAAAGCCCAGTTGCTACAGGCTTGCCAGACAGATATTTTTCAGCTACTTCGTCCAGATATTTTTCCTGCCCTTCAGCCTTTGTTTCTTCCATGTTGGCCGCACCGCAGGTGACAAACAGGGCTACTTTTTTATTTGAAAGGGCAGATTTATTCTTTTCCAGGAATTTAAGTGAATTTTTTGTCCATTTACCAATTTTGATCCCGCTTCCTACAACTACCAAGTCATATGGTGAAATATCACAGTCCTTAAGACCTCTAGAGTCTGCCAAGTCTACTTCAACTCCTTCATTTTCCATAACTTTTGCTATTTCTCCTGCAATTTCTGCGGCTGTGCCGTATCTTGTTCCATAAACCATCAATGCCTTCATTTTAACTACTCCTATTTTGTTAATATTCTGTTAAATTTAATTTTTACCTATTTTAGAGATTTTTATGTCTTGATACAATTCTTCAGATATTGCTTCCAATTTTGCCATGATTTTAAATAAATATTTCACTTCACGGTCATTAAGCCCCTCAAATAAAGAAATTGTGATTTTAATATCTTCTGAAGCCTTTTTCAGGTAATCATGACCCGTTTTCGCAATTTTTAACCTCAATATGCGTCGGTTGTTTTGATCCCTATCCATTTTTAATAAGCCCTTTTCCTGTAGGCGAATGGCAAGCTGCTTGATGTTCTGGTGAGTGGTACTTAAAGTATCGGCTACTTCCTGCATGGAAGGGTCATGATCAAATGTATTTTTGATCATGGCCATCATTATCCATTGTTTTGTGGTTATATTGTCCTTTAGTTCTTTATTGATATAGTAGTCCCAGCGCTGCTGTATGATGAATAAAACTACCAGGATATGTTGTTCCCATTCTGCTACATGTTCTCCATAAATCTCAATATCTGTCATTTTACAGACCTACAGTTCTTTCACTGCTTTTCAGGGTTTCCAAAGTATTTCCGCTTAATGGATTTTTTATCCTGCTGTAAAACGCTATGGAGATTGAAATTCCAGCAGCGGTAACTATTGCAAAGAAAATGACCTGTCCTAGTGCTAGATCCACTCCATTTTGTGCCATGAAGAATATCATGGAAATTATGGCAGTTCCAAGAAGAGATGCTTTTATTAAAAGTATTGATACTAGAGCATATCCCCATTCTTTACCTTTCATAATTAATATTCCTGCAATTAATGTGGCAGGGAAAACTACTCCTACATCCATGGCTTGAATGACCAGTGTAGTATAACTTTCAAGTGCTGCAGGGGCAACTCCTGTTAACAATGAATTTACTATCATTTTAATCCACATCATTGCTAGCAAAGCCCCTGAGAATATTAAAAATACTCCAGCTATTTTGGTGGTCTTTCCAGGTGAAATACTCTTCTTGATAGTTTTGATGTCAAGTGATATGAGCCCATACACGAATGTATACAGGGATATGGAGAATATAGCCACATAAACCAGGAAAAGCTGGTTGTACGAGGTCAGGAAAGACATGGATGCATAGGAATAAAGGAAGTAAAATACAGTTCCCATCCAGATTAAATTTCCCCTGAGTGAATTCTGCCGGATTAAATACAGGGATCCAAGCAATACAGGAATGCCTACTATTAGTGTGACCAAATCCTGGCCCATCATTTGTGCTGCTCCTGAAATTGTATCATGTATGTACAGACCTTTCCAGAATAAGCCTGATAAGGTTGCTATACTTGCCAGAACGGCAATAATCATTGAATTTATGTATATTATTTTTTTGTCCATTTTTTCAACTCCACAATAGGTAATATATTACTTATTTAGGTAATATATTACCCTTTGCTTATAAACTTAACGGTTGAAAAAAAATTAATTGTATGTAATTTTAAAAAATAAGCTTCAAAATAATCTAATTCAAAATCAAATAAACAGAAATCCTCTAATAATTAAGAAAATACCCAGTATAAGATAAACAATGGTTGTAATATAGTCGCCGTAATTAGTTGCCCATCTGCGGGTAGAAGTTAACATATCTCCTGTTCTTGTAGAGAATATCAAATAAGCAATGAATGGTATTTCAACCACTAAAAGAGTAATCACGCCTAATATAATAACGGCCACTGCAGCAAGTGTAAATCCAGGGTTTGAAAGGCCTATAATGTTACCAGCCTGAAGCACCAGTATATCTGTGGTGAAACTGGCAAGGAAAGTAAGAAATCCAATGTAAAAGAACTTGATAAAAATAGAAAAGCCACTATTTTCTCTTAAGGAAGTTATAAAGCCAAGAATACCTGATTCACGAGGTTCTTCCCTTAAAATGAGAGTCTTTAATGCTATAATAATCAGAACACTACCTATAATTACTTCTGTAATGGCCCCTATATGGATCATACCTAAAGCCACAGCAGAAAGACCGCTTCCTATATACATACCTGCAAAGGCCACAATGAGGAAAAATATGATCGAACCAAATAGATATGAAAATGAAGCCAAACGAGGGCTTCTTGCATATGAAACGGCAGCAATTTGGGTTGTTAGGAGTGCAAGGCTGAATGCTGCGCCTATGGCGTAGGGTAGAATGCTGATGATTAGAGAGGAAAGGACAGACATGGATATCTAGGTTTATTTATGTCAGTTAGTAGTAATAAATTGGTATGTTTTATTATTGATATTGAGTTATATCCCATTAAATTTAAAATATAATAAATGATTTAATTTTTAAAATGAGGGATATAATAAGTTTTAAATGAGTTTTCATGGTTGTTAAAGTAGATTAGCAACAAATATGAAATACAGCACAAATATCCCGGATACCACCCACACTATAGGGTGAAGTTCTCTCCATTTCCCAGTCACAGTTTTAATGATGCAGTAAGATATGAAACCAAAACCTATTCCCTTGGATATGCTGAATGTGAATGTCATTGCTGTTATTGTAAGGAATGCTGGTAGAGCTTCCTCAAAATCGTCCCATTCAATTCTGCTTATCATTGAAATCATGAAAAAGCCCACAATTATTAAAGCAGGAGCAGTCGCTGCAGATGGTATGAAATACGCTAAGGGTACAAATAACATCCCGATAAGAAATAGCCCAGCAACCACAACAGATGTTAGGCCAGTTCTGCCGCCTTCACTTACACCAGCAGAACTTTCAACATAAGCAGTATTGGAGCTGCTGCCCATAAAACCGCCTATCATGGCGCCAAGTGCATCGACGGCAAGTACCTGTTTTATCCTCAACAGTTTCCCTTCTTTATCAACCAGGCCTGCCTGAGTTCCTACAGCCATCACAGTGCCTAAACTATCAAAAAAATCCACCATCATCAGCGCGAATATGATTGGAACGAAGCTGAGAGATAAGGCACCTATAATATCAAGGCCTCCAATAGTATAAAGCGTTTGGGCACTTGGAAGTTCAATAATATTCCCGCTCCATCCAGAGGGCAAATTGCTGGCACCTGCAGGAAGTGCCGCAATTGTAGAAGGTAGATTAGGGTTTCCAAAGAGGTTAAAAGAAATATGTGCAGCGTCTGCAACAATACAGGCAATAATAGCAAAAATTGAAGTCAGAAAAATCCCATAAAAAATGCTGCCTTTAACTTTGAGGGCCATAAATATCATTATAATAACTATTCCGATAACAGACACTATAAAAACAGGATTAGACACATTTCCAAACCCTATAAAATTTGCTGGGCTGGAAACCATTATATTGGCTAGTTTGAACCCTATAAATGATATGAACATCCCAATGCCCACTCCGATGGCTATTTTAAGTGAGTGGGGGATGGCATGCATTACCATCTCACGCAGGTTAGTGAGCACGAGGAGAAAGACGCAGAGACCTTCGATGAACACGAGACCCATGGCTATTTGCCAGGGCTGGTTCATTCCCAGAATAATCCCAAAGGCAACAACACTGTTTAGACCGAGCCCTGCTGCCATTCCAAAGGGTTTTTTGGCCACAACACCCATTAAAAAAGTGGACGCGGCGGCTGCCAGACACGTCGCCACGAAGACAGCTTGATAGTCCATACCTGCCTGGGAAAGAATCAGGGGGTTAACAACGATTATGTATGCCATGGTCATAAACGTGGTTAGGCCAGCAATGATTTCTGTCCTTATTGAGGATTTCCGCTCTGAAATATAGAAGAACTTATCGAGGAAGGATTTAATTGAGAATTTACGTGTGGGAGTCTCTTCTGGCTCTCTGTACAAAACTATCACCGTTTTTTATAATGAAATATGTAATAATTACTTTAATTAAAAATTCCTTTTTCATGTTTCATGGAAAAATGTCATTGTTTTGATTAGTTTTTTAAGTAGATATAAATCTGTTGGATAAAAGGATGTTAGAATGAATAGTGTATTAAGTATTAAACGGGAGTAAAATAGTTCATACTTGTATTAAAATTGTTTTTAGGAGACTAGTTAAATGAAGGTATTTATGTTGATTAAATTATGGTGGTTAATTTATTATTAAATAGGATAAAATGTAATTCTATGCTGCCAGGAATTAAATCATTTGAATCTTTATTGTTCTTTGTTGCAATTATTTTGTGGGTTATAAGTGAATATGTAGGAGCAAGCATAATTCCTTATTTACGCCGCCATGGCGCTAAAATAAAGAAAAAAGATAGAGGGTCCCGTTTATTATTATCTTTTGGTATGTTTATTTCTGTTTTAATTGGCTTTTACTTTGCATCTCGTAATATTGCACCGTTACCCATCTGGACTTTTTATCCAGGTATATTTTTAATGATCCTTGGAATTATTATCAGACAATGGTCTATTGCGGTGCTTGGGCGCTTTTTCTCAGGAACTGTTGGCACTCAGAGCGGACAAAAAGTGGTCAAAAATGGACCTTACAGACTGGTAAGACATCCTTCATACACGGGGTTACTTTTGACTTTAATTGGAATTGGGCTGGCTTTACAATCATGGGAAGCTACTATTATAATAGTTTTAGTATTTGCCTGCACATTTGGCTACCGGATTCACATAGAGGAAAAATTATTAATTTCAGAACTTGGTGATGAGTATATCCAGTATATGAAGAAGATAAGGAGGATTATTCCGTATGTCTTGTGAATTCTAAGTTTATTTTTCATCTGTAGTTCATCTACCCTTATAACCCACACTCACAAACCTATTCCCCCTCAACAAAAACCTCCACAACTTATCTCTATACTCCTCAGCATAATCAATATGAACCCTCGGTGCGGCCGCGATCTCCTCACCACTTTTCAAACTAGTAGGGGGCTCAATAAAAATCTCATCGCCGCACAAATCGATCCCATTAAGCGAAGTGTTGATATCCATAGCCTGGCAGAGCTTTGAAGGCCCGTTGGTCAAATTCTTTAACTTACTCATTTTGCCCTCTGAGATATCTATCTTACGGCGTCTTGCCATTAATTCAAGCCCTTCTAAAGGTTCCACAGCTCTAATCAGTACGGCCTGAGGCACTCCTTCTTTCTGTGTCACCACGTTGATACAGTAATTATAGCCGTGCAGCTGATAAATATAGGCAAATCCGCCTGTCCCGTAAAGCGGGTCCATTCGTGGTGTATGGCGCCCTCCATAAGAATGAGCCCCCTTATCTTCAGGCCCCATATAGGCCTCAGTCTCCACTATTCGACCTATAGTTGTTCCCTCAGGGGTTACATGGACTAGAACACAACTTAAGAGTTCTTTAGCAACGATTAAGGTGTTTCTTTCGTAGAAGGATCTTTCAAGTTTCATTTCCATCAGTTATTTATATTATTGTTTAAAAGAGAATAATGTAACGGATGGCATTGATAGGATGCTATTAACACTTAATCGAGAAAGGGAGAATTTAGATGAATATATCTGACATGTTTTCTGATTCGTATATATCATATCCATTTTCTAATTTCAATAGAATACTGGGGTTAGGGCTTTTATTTTGTGCTGGTGTATTTCTAATTGTACCTGCTATATTTGCTGGCGGGTACCTTATGAGGATTATTGAAAATACAATAGAGGGCAATTACGAGCTTCCTCCATTTGAAAACTGGAAAAATATGTTTGTGGACGGTTTAAAAGTAGCAACCGTCGCAATATTTTATGCATTACCTGGAATAATCTCTCAATTTACATTATATGTATTAATACAAAGTGGATATGCATTAACTTTAAATCCATGGCTTATTATTGGGCTTTTAATGCTTACAATACTATTCTACATTGCTGCCTATATTTTAAGCATTACAGCACTGCCCCGTATGGCTTATAAAGGCCAGTTAAAAGCAGCTTTTGAATTTAAAATGATGTTTAACGATATAAAATGTATTGGTCTCAAAAAATATACCCTTTCTTTAGCAGGACTTTCAATAATGGCCGCTTATTTAATATTGTTTGCTGGAGTTCTTCACGATGTATTTTACAGTATAGGTATGTTAATCTCTCTTAATGCATTTATCACTGATTTCATGGCTAATTTGATGATTTATCCTCTGCTTATTGCATCTCAGGGAAGATTGATGGGTTTAATCTATTTAGAAAGATTCCATACGCCTAATTAAATTCGAGCTATTTCAATTAATTAAATTTATTTCTGCGTATCCTGAGTCATGGCCAGTAATATTTTGTCAGAGCGGTGTACATCGTAGTATTTGAAGTTGTTAAAGAAATGTTCCAGGTGTTTACCGCCCTTTTCAGTTAAATAGTACTCTTCAATCTCTTCAATTAAGAGCTCATGTTCTTTTAATGGATGTATAAGGATTTTAAATTTTCCTTCAAAGTCATAACAATCTGAGCAGGTGGCTTTGAGCTCACTCAGCACTGGGATGTAATTTTCCGGGTGGAAAGCCTTTTCAAGGGATAAAATTATTTCAGGACGTGTTTTGAGCTCTTCTGCCCATAAAGCATATAATATCCAGTTCCTGAATGCCATTAATTTATTTTCTTCCCAGCATTCTTCCAGCGGCAGCCTGTAACCTGAATAATCCTCTTCTTCTCCGCGTTGAGCAGAAATAGCTTCACGCAGCAAATCAACGGCATCTTTGAAAATTCCTATTGCAACGAATAATCCAATGACAGCATCAACGAAGTAAATACCATAGATAGCAAAAACGGCGCCTATAATAACTGAGATACCGATGAATATGTGGTTCTTAGAATCTACAGATTGAGATATCAAAGTTAAACTGTTGGAAACTTTTCCAACGAAACGCTGGTAATAGAAAAGAAATACAGCAGCCAGTATAGCTATCCCTTCAACAGCTATAACCAGATAAGGCATAGTTATAGGTTCTGCGTTCCCACCTAACGCTGCCAATATATGGGTGACAGAATCAAACAAAATACTGATGGAAGCAATGAATAATCCACCAATAACCAGGACGGTGCTTAAATTCTCTCGATGATACTTAATTCCCAACCAAACCAGGATAGCTTCGATTGTATCCATAGTGGCATCAGTTCCATCGGCAATTAACCCGATACTGCCGCTTATCAAACCACTACCTAGTTTAAGCACTGCAAGAAAAGCATCTAAAAAGGTAGTGTTTTTGGCAGTGCTGGAAGGTTGTAACTCATTTTCCGCAGATAAAGCGCTCTTTTTCATCCCTTTTTCATATTCTTCAGCTTTCTCGCGGCCTTCACGGGTCAATTCGTATTTATTCTCATTATTAAAATTAACCCATCCCTTTTCGGCTAGTTTTTCCATCTCTTCTGCCGGGGATCCGGTAGCTTTACTGGCTCTACCATCTTCCAGTTTTGAACGCAGGTTGGCAAGTCTGAAAAATAATTGTTCCATCAACGGTTGGCCCTTACCTGGTAATTGCTGATACCAGATCAGGGATAGAAATAACATGGTTTTTTCCCATAATTCGTCCTGATTAAGCGGGCCGTCTCTTAGAAGAGCCATCATCAGAAATTTATCATATCCGAGCACAGGTTTTTCATCTTTCATTATATCTTCTCGATTTTTAAAGTATTAACCATATATTTTTTCTTAGTGAGCGGTTTATTGGATTTTTTAATGTAATTTCATCTATAAATAACTATTGCCGGAATTTTTGCCAAATGGGGATAACACCAGCAAATATTTAAATGATAGTCCCTAATTAAGGGTATAAATCATATTTTTAATTGGAGTTTATAATAATGGAGTACAAAGATTCTGGTTTAGTTATGAATACCAGCCGCATAGAGACACTGGTAGATGGAATATTCGCCATTGCAATGACCATAATGGTTTTAAATTTAGATGTTCCTGAAATTAACGGCCCATTAACTGTATCAACATTCCAAAATGCTGTTTATTCAATATGGCCCAGTATTTTATCGCTTGCTTTATGTTTCATTCTCCTGGGAGTGTTCTGGAGCATACATCATCGTACTTTTCACCAGATAAAACATGTTGACAAAGTCCTGTTGTGGATAAATATGATATGGCTCCTTTTCATTGTTCTTGTGCCATTTTCAAACTCTTTAACTGGACAGTATCCTCAGTTTGTTTTATCTCACTTGGTCTTTAATTTGAACATGTTGGGAATAGCATTATTTCTTTCTCTAAACTGGTATTACGCAAACTGGAGAAATTTTATTCATGAAAAAGTAGATCCTGTGCGGATAACAGTCTTTAAAAGAGTTTATCTGGCATTTATACTTATTACTCTACTAGCATTGGGCTTATCTTTTATAATCCCTGGTTGGAGCAGTTTAGCTTATCTACTTGTTTTTCCTGCTGAAAAGTTGATAGATAAACAATTAAAAGGGTAGAATGGTCTTTGTACTAAATTTAAACTTGATAAAGTTCTGCAGACGTTTATAAACCTAAAGATAAATAAAATGACAAAGTTGTAGTGAGATGTTTTACATAATATAATTAATGCAGAACAAATGGAAATTCAGATTGGGAGTCCTATTTTGTATAATTGGCGCAGTTATACTTCTCACCAGCTTATTAATTGGAAAATTTTTGCCTGGTGGGCTTGCTTTGCTGGCATTAGGGCTTATCTTAATATCAGATTCAAGGAAATAGATAACTTGGAAAAGCTTAATTTTTAATATCATTTTCGATTTCTGAATGTCTAAAACAACATTCTACGTGATCATTAACCATGCCAACAGCTTGCATAAACGCATAACAAATAGTAGGCCCTACAAACTTGAAACCTCTTTTTTTCAAATCTTTACTCATTTTTTCGGATTCTGGGGTAAATGAGGGCATATCTGCGGTGCTTTTCCATTTATTTTGAACTGGTTTACCGCCTACAAACTGCCAGATATAGAAATCGAACGAACCATATACTTTTTGAATTTCTAAAACAGCCTGAGCATTGGCAACGGCGGCCATAATCTTACGCCGGTTGCGGATTATGCCTGGATTATTCACGAGCTCTTCGATTTTTTCGCCGTCATAACCTGCAACTAGGACAGGATCGAAATTATCAAAGGCGTCACGATAATTTTCACGTTTTCTAAGTACTGTAATCCAGCTTAAACCCGCTTGTGCTCCTTCTAACACCAGGAACTCGAAAAGAAGATTGTCATCGTGGACTGGAACTCCCCATTCCTTGTCATGATATTCAATCATTAAAGGGTCTTCCTTGGCCCATGGACAGCGTATTTTCATGATTATTTATTTTAAAATGGATGGTTATATTTTTTTCTAATAAAGCTTCTGTTAAAGTTATTTTAAGGACAGAAGATCTTTAAAATGCATCGTATAGGTAGAAATTATTTAAATGATACGATTAAACTTACTATTTGTTATATCTTATTTTTTCAAGGGCTTCTTCTGCACTAAGCCTTACATATTTATTTTTATCTTTTAAGGCAAGGTTTAAAGATTTTGTAGCTCTCTTATCTCCTATTTCCCCTAGACTCCAAACAACATTATTTCTGACAATAAATTCTTCATCTTCTAGAGCTTCAATTAAAGGTTCCACAGCATCTTTATTCAGGTAACTACCAAGATACCTTGCTGTTTTCCATCTAATGTTTGTATCCTTATTTTTTAAAGCGCTGATTAGTATGGGCCATGCCTGTTTATTTTCAATACTGCGCAGTTTTTCCAGGGCAAGTGCCCGTTTGACAGGGTGATTTCCGTTTAGGTTCTCAATTAGAGAATTAAAATCGAACGAGTCACTATTTTGTGATTTATGGAATTTTGTACTATACGCTGTACTTTCCATGATTTGGATTTCCATACTTTTTGTATATTCCCTGTAACAGGAAGAGCAAAAATAACTGTGGCTCTCTTCAGGAATGAAATATTTTCCGCATTTAATGCACTCTTTAGATAGGTTGTCTTTACATGAAGGGCAAATAAAAGAATCTTCATTCTCAAAAACAAATTCGCTGTTACAGCATTCACAAATATGGATCCTTTCTGCACAATCAGGACAGTATTTCAATTTATAAAGCTGTGACGTAGGCAAAGATTTATTGCATTCAATGCATTTGCCATAAGAATTACTCTTTGCGGATTTAATTACTTCTAAACAATATTTACAGTATTTATAGCCGTAAACTTCTCCAGGTGATGTAATTTTACCGCATAAAAAGCATGTATTAATGGCCATGTTTTCAACCATTTTAGTATTACATTCATGTTCATATCCTTCTAATTCAAAAACAGCAACATCTGAATTTAAACCGACTCTCTCGTATAGATTGGCCTCTCCTTTCATCTACCTCACTTTCCCGCAATTTTCCTAAATAATATTTTTAGTTAATAATGTGATATGAGAAAGGTAGTTCTTAAATATTCCGATCTATTTATAAGAATTTATTAACTTTATATAGCTAAAAGAAAATTTTAAAATTAAGCTGAAAGTTCTAATTCCATCTAATTCTATTTTAAAATGAATATAAATTATATCTTAATTTTTTTATTCATAAAATATGGATTTAAGGGCTTTTTTATATAATTAAAGATTATATAGATGGTATATACGAGAATATTTGTTAGCAGTAATTTATTTAGCTTCAATTGGTATAATCTGATTAAATAGGAATAAAATTTGTATAAAATTTTGTAATTTCAGATAATCTGCAATTTTAGATACATAATATTCTTCTTGGGCTTTGTCTTTCAAGTCTTTTATTCATAGATCTCTCAAGAAACTCTGTAATTTCTTTTCTAAGGTCGTTTCTGCTAATCATATCATCAAGATGACCTTCTTCTAAATATTTTTCTACGCTACATTTTTCTTTTATTTGCTCTTCAATAGCCATTTGGTCTTTTTCTGAAAGGTCACTCTTTTTTCCAAGCATTCTTAAAGCTTTTGTACCATAAATAGTTATGTTTGACTCGGGGAATGCTAAGAATTTATCTGCATCAAATCCGGGGCCTCCCATGGCATAGAGTCCTGCAGTATAGGCCTTGCGCACAACAACAGATAAATGGGGAACTTCAAGGTTTGCAATAGTGGAAAATACAAGTGCACCATGATGAATAATTCCTGCCTGTTCAGCGTCTTTGCCTACCATGAATCCGGGTAAATCAGCGAGAAAAACAATTGGAATATTAAAAGAATCACATAAAGAGGCAAAAGCAGCAAGTTTTCGACAGGTTTCAGGAAATAGGATTCCACCTCGATGATTGGAGTTGTTGGCAATAAATGCAACAGGAATGCCTTTGATTCGAGCAAAAGCAGTAATTAATTCGCGGGCATAGAGCTTTCGATGCTCTAGGATGGACCCTTCATCAGCAATGTTTTCAAGTAAGGGATGCATATCAAAGATAAGGTTTGGATCATTGGGAATAAGATCAGGAGATATTGAAATATTTTTGAGATCTTTTAAAGGCATAATTGGGGGTTTTTCCATATAATTTGCGGGAAAAAAATCGAGGTATTGACGAACCCACTGAAGTGCTTCTATTTCGGAGGATGCCAGCATGTCGCAGGTTCCTGAAATCTCTGCATGCATTTCTGCACTCCCGTAATCTTTATATGGGCTGCGATCACCAGTCATGAGTTTTACCATATCAGGGCGAGCCAGCGACATTCCAGAGTTTTTAACCATAACAACGGTATCGCATTCTGCAACTGGATATGTTAAGGTAGTTGCAATTGGCCTAAAAACAATTGCAATTCTAGGTACAACTCCTGAAAGATGTGCAAAACGAGCAAATGTTCTTCCTGCACCGTTTATATCAATGAAAGTCTGCAAAATAGTTGAGGGTATTGCTGTTGTTCCCATGGGAACCCTTTTGGGGCGATCTGCAAGGTGAATAACAGGAATCAGATGCTTTTCAGCGTAGTCCAACAGTTCAAGTTCCTGCTGTAACACTTCAAATGGGTCAATTTGTGCAGTTGCTTGGGGGTTGATGGCAATAATACAAACTTTCCGTCCGTTTATATTTCCTGTCCCGCCTATAAGTTCTCCATTATCGTCTAGGCCTGCTAGCATTGAAAAACTGCCGGAATCCAACAGATTTTCCAGCCGATTTCTCATAATTAAATTCATGTTTTTTATTAGGGTACGTATGTATAAATATATTCATTGCTGAAAATTATAAGCGCACGGGGATTCCCCTTTTCTTTAAATATTCCTTTACAGAACCTACAGAATATTCATTAAAGTGGAAAATACTGGCAGCCAGAGCAGCATCTGCTTTACCCAATGCAAAAGCGTCATAAATATGCTGCGGATTTCCTACACCGCCGGATGCAATAACTGGAATATTTACAGCTTCGCTTATTGCCTTATTAAGATAATTATCGTATCCATCTTTAGTACCGTCTCGATCCATTGAAGTCAGCAAGATTTCTCCAGCACCACGTTCCTCACACTCAATGGCCCATGCAATGGCATCAATTCCAGTAAATTCACGACCACCGTAGATACTGCAGTCAAACCAGCAGTAGCCTTTATCGGTTTCAATTATAATCTTATCATCACTTTCCTTTGGATTTTCAACATAACGGCGCTTTGCATCTATCCCGATCACGCATGCCTGTGACCCTACAACTTTTGAAGCCTCATTGATAAGATCTGGATTATGGATAGCCGCAGTATTTGTGGAACATTTATCAGCGCCGGCTTTGAGCATGTTAACATAATCTTCAGGTTTCCTTATACCTCCACCTACGCAAATAGGTACGAACACATTTTCTGTCGTGGCTTTAATAACATCAGTCATCGTTTCCCTATGTTCATGGGAAGCTGTAATATCTAAAAATACAATTTCATCTGCGCCTTCTTCATAGTAACGAGTTGCAAGGTCAACTGGCTCTCCAGCATATCGAATTTGCTTAAATTCGACTCCTTTTACTACTCGCCCATGGGGCACGTTTAAATCACAATCAAGACATGGTATAATCCTTTTTGCAAGCATGTTTTTTCCCTCTAATCTTAGAATAAAGCTTCTTTTATGGCAATGAAGCGTGAAAATAGACAACATTTAGTTATTGTTATCTAAAATATTATCTTAAAAAATTTTAATTCTAAATATAGTAAGTTTTTGATCTTATAAACATTTTAATTTGTCTTTTTAAAAACCTTAATTTTAGTCTTAAGCTAAAATAAGTTTTTAATAGTGATTTTAAGATAATTGACGTTATTATTCATCAGAATTCGATGGAATACTTTTAAATAGAAGATAGATATATAGGTCAAATTTCAATAAATACAACCATTAGAATTTAATTTACGGTGATTTGATGGAAGACTTAAGTAAACTTGACATAATCCCTTTTTCAAAGGTCACTGATTTCCACGGCCATGTTTGCCCAGGATCAGCTATAGGATATCGGGCAGCAGAAATAGCCATAAAAGAGCTTAGTTCAGACAGATCGAAAGATGAGGAGTTTTTGGCAATTGTAGAAAACGATAGCTGCAGTGTTGACGCCATACAGGTCGTAACAGGCTGTACATTTGGAAAGGGTAATTTAATATTTAAAGATCATGGAAAACAGGTATACACATTTGTAAACAGGAATACTGGTGATGCTTTACGTTTATCGTTAATTAAAGGCGTAGATGAAATAGACCCTGAATTTGCAGGAATTAGACAAAAAGCATTTTCTGAATCCGCAGGTAAAGAAGAAAAAATGGAATTTGAAAAGAAAAAGAATGAGGTATCTCAAAATATTTTAGATATGCCTGAAAAGGAGCTATTCAAAATAGAGCATGTTGAGATTCAAATTCCTGAAGAAGCCCGAATATTCCGGTCAGTTAAATGTGTTAAGTGTGGAGAGATGGTTGCAGAACACAGAGTACGGGTAGAAAATGGTAATTTTGTGTGTATTCCATGCTTTGAAGATTATTCAAGGACATGAATCGGCACATTTTCTTTTATTTATAAAATTACAATAAATTTATAATAAATAAAGTTTAAGCTATTTATTGTAAAATTTTTATTTTGTTCAATTATTTTGCATGGGCCTGTAGTCTAGTCAGGATATGACGTGGGACTTCGGATCCCAAGGTCGGGGGTTCAAATCCCTCCAGGTCCGTTTAAACTTTTAAAACAATTTTATATATCATGCTAATTTTCCATAATTGTTAAATCATCTTTTTAATATTATGTTGCGAAATTATTAAATGATAATTAATCAATAATTATTATTACTTTCAAGTTTATCTGTATTTGAAAAAGAGAAATCTTGAGTAAAAATGGACAGATATCCAAGACAATATTAAATTAAATCATATACGCTGCTAATTACTTGTTTAAATCAAAAACAGATTTTAAATTTTTCCATGCCCGAACACTTGTGTTCGACGGCCCAAATTCAAAGAATTTGAGGTTGAAGGAATTCTATGAATTCCTGAACCACATAAATTGAAAATTTATGAGGTGATAAAATTAGTTTTGTTGAAGTTGCCAGGATTGATGAAATACCTGAAGGAGGCATGAAACATATTGAATCAGGAGGAGAAGAAATTCTTCTGGCAAATGTAGAGGGTAAATTTTACGCGACAAGCGATAGGTGCGGCCATATGAATGCGAGACTTTCAATGGGCAGGCTGCAGGGAAATATCGTCACATGTCCTTTACATGCCTCTCAGTTTGATATAACAACTGGAAAGAAGATTAAGGATCCAGTTCTTACATCAATTCCAGGGGAAAACAAGCTCCCTGAACTCCAGAAATATTCTGAACGTATATCGAAAATCATTGCACCGGTAAAAACCTATGATATCCCAACCTACGAGGTAAAGGTAGAAGGTGATAATATACTGGTCGATGTTTAGTTGTTTTATTAAGTAAAAAAGGATAACAATGTGAAATGTTTTATTTTGCAGATGTTATTCTAATTAGCACCTTTATATTACTTTTCCATATCTATTAATTTAATAAGAAATTAAAGCTATTAAATTAATTATTCGTGATATAATTTGAAAAAATTTGTTTTATGGATTAAAATTTGCTTAGGATGATAAAATGTCAGATGAAATACCTGGAAAAGCAGAAACGTTCTGGATAGTCAGCACACCCGATACTAATTTTCCTAAACTGGAAAATGAGGTTAAAATAGATGTTATTGTGCTTGGTGGAGGTATTGCTGGCCTTACTACTGCTATAATGCTTAAAAAGGCTGGTAAAAAAGTTGCAGTAATTGAAGCAAATCGAATCATAAAAGATATAACTTCCACCACCACCGCAAAGATCAGTGCCCATGCATTTTTTTATGGCACGATGATGGAAAATTTAGGCAAAGAAAAAACTCATCTATTTGCCCAGAATAACCTGAAAGCTGTGGAGACTATATCTAATTTGGTATCTGAATACGATATAGACTGTGATTTTCACAGAACTCCATGCTATATCTATACTGAATCCGAAGAAGAAGCAGGCATATATAAATCTGAAGCGGAAGTAGCACCTGAATTTGGGCTCCCTGTCTCCTATGTTGAAGATATTCCTCTCCCTTCTCATATTAAAGCAGGTGTGATATACAAGAATCAGGCAGAATTCCATCCACGTAAATATCTTCTGGGATTATCAAAGGAAATATCTGGAGATGGTAGTTACATATTTGAAAATACAAGAGTGCTTGAAGTAAAAGAAGGCAATCTTTATGAAGTTAGAACTGATCATGGCTCAATTAAGGCAGATAACATTGTGGTAGCCACTCATTTTCCTATATATGATCCGGATAGTCTTTACACTCAAATGAAGATAACAAGATCGTATATCCTTGCTTATTATGCTAAAGAGCCGTATCCAGACGGAATGTTTGTTTGTCTCAACCCTTTCCACACTTATCGTGGTATTCCAACTGAAAAGGGCAAGATGGTCATGATCGCTGGTGAACATCAAATCGTTGGAACTCCTATTGATACCCGCAGGTGCTACAAACGTTTGGAAGAATACGCTGCAGGCAACTGGGAAATCGAATCAATTGAGTATCACTGGTCTAATCAAGATAACGCTGCTCCAGATACTCTTCCTATTATTGGAGAAACTTCTAAACCCGGAGTTTATGTTGCCACTGGCTTTGGAGGGTGGGGCATGACTCATGGTACAACTGCAGGTCTCTTAATTACAGATCTTATAACTGGTAAAGAAAATCCAGTAAAAGAGTTATTTGATCCATTGAGATTTAAAAATGCAGAACCTGTTGTGCCATCTGATGATGAAAAGCCTGAAGTTGCCCGGAAGTTTCAAGAAGATAAAATCTCATGGCCTTCTGACATTGAAATCCATGATTTATCTCCAGATGAGGCTCGAGTAATAGGTAAGTGTAACGAGAAATTTTCAGTATATAAGGATGAAGAAGGCAATATTCACCGTTTACAGGCAGTGTGCAACCATAGGGGATGTACTTTGACCTGGAATACTGCAGAAAAGACGTGGGACTGCCCATGTCACGGGTCGCGCTATAGCTATCAGGGACGGGTTGTTCATGGCCCAGCACTTATAAATCTTAAGAATTACTCTGAAAAATGATTAAATAATTTCTAAATCTTTATAAATTCAAAACATAATTATTCATAATGTCAAAATTAGATCAATTTGAACGCTATTATGCTAAGGATCGCAAAGAATGGCGAAAATGGTTAGAAGAAAACCATGCTACGGCTCCGGGAGTTTGGCTCATCTATTATAAAAAATGCGCCGATAAAAAGTGTGTTTCTTACGATGATGCCGTAGAAGAAGCCCTTAGTTTCGGCTGGATTGACAGCAAGGTTAACAAGCTGGATGATGAACGTTATATGCAGGTGTTTACCCCTCGAAAACCTAAAAGTATTTGGTCAAAACTAAATAAGCAGCGTGTTCAAAAGCTTATAGAAAATGATTTAATGGCACCTGCGGGTCTTGAAAAAATCAAAATAGCTAAAAAAGACGGATCTTGGGATTTTCTTAATGATATTGATGATTTAGTGATTCCTGAAGACTTAAAAGTGTCTTTAAATAAAAATCCTTCTGCTAAATCTAATTTTGGATCCTTCAGCGATTCCGTTAAAAAACAAATTCTTTTCTGGATTAAAAGTGCTAAACGTCCTGAAACCCGAAAAAAAAGAATAGGAAAGGTTGTGACACTGGCGTTAGAAAATAAAAAGCCGTTTTAGATATTCTATTTGGCTAAATAAGAGATTTATTTGATTTGTTAAGCATTATATCAAGTATTATATCGTCTGCTTTATTTATTTCGGCATTTCCAAGTTTACAGAAATTTTCTATTGTTTTTTCGGGATTATTATCGATAATTCCATCGGTGGATTTTATACAGATACCCTGAATTGCCATTTTGGCTGACTGCAGTGCAGCACCTGTGCAAGTTGCTACCTTCAATGCACAGCCCGGTTTTGCACCGTCGCAAAGCATTCCAGTTATATTTCCAAGCATATTTTGGATAGCGGCATTTATTTCTGTCTTCCCTCCACCTAACAAATAAGTGATCCCACAGCTTGCTCCTGTAGCTGAAATAGTTGCCCCGCAAAATGATGATAATCTACCGAATTTTGATTTTATATAAATTGTAATTAAATGGCTGAGGGTAACTGCGCGCAGCAGCTTATCTGTACTGGCATTTATCTGTTCTGCAACGACCACTACTGGAATGGTGGCTGAAATGCCCTGATTTCCACTTCCTGAATTGCTTACTGCTGGTAGGGTACTGCCGGACATTCTTGCATCTGATCCTGCAGCTGTTAAAGCAACTGCATAAGAGGAGGTATTGTCTGGTAAAATACAGTCCTTGAAATTTGATTTAACTGTTCCTCCAACTTGAAGGCCATAATTGTTATTTAGGCCATCTATACATATTTCCAGGTTCATTTCGATACTGCGGTTAATAAGTTCCAGTTCTTTGATTTCTACTTCTTCAACAAATTCATAGATTGAGTCCAGGTTTAAAAAATCAATATTCTGGGATTTTTCTATTTTTTGTCTGTTTAAATCTTTTTTAATGATTTTGCAATTGGATTCTATTAAAGTAACGTTAGTATGGTTATCTTCAATAATAACTCTAGATTTAGATTCCTTATTTTTTAATATTACTTCAATATACAATTTTTTTGGTGAATTAGCCAGTTTAAATGTTACTTTGCCCGCGTTAATCATTGATTTTGCATTTTCCAGGTGATCATCATTTAAATCAGCCAGTAATTCCAGTTTTTTATCAGCATTACCTGCAATTGCTCCAAGTGCCGCTGCTAAAGGTATTCCACAGCTTCCAGTTCCAGGGATATTTACTCCCATGGCATTTTTAATTACATTTTTGCTTGCATATACCTTTATATACGAAATTTCCTCCCCTTTCAGATTTTCTCGGGCCAATGAAGCTGCATATGCTATGGATATTGGTTCGGTACACCCAAGAGCTATTTCAAGTTCTTTATTTAAAATATTAATGATTTTTTCAATTTCCATGATTATTCCCCCTGTTTAAGTTGAATATAGAAAATTTATTATCGAAATTTTCTGGTCAATATATATTAATAGAAAACTTTATATATTTAAAAGTTTAATTTTTACATGGTAAGTATGTTTCATACTCGTCTTATTTTATAGGTGGAAAAACTTCTTTTCCACCTCCTTTATGCCCAAAAATACTATTTTTAAGCCTATTTTAAATATCATACATTTTTAAATTTAAACAGACATAATTTTGTTTTAGATTAAGCGTTGTAGACGATAAATTACTGAAAAGCACGTTTTATTTTAAGATCAGTTGGACAAAGATCATATTAAAAATCAGTTACATATTACTAACCAGAGCCATTATTGAATTTAGATCTTAAGAATCGAATTTTAATGAATTTGAGGAGGTTTATTATGGGATTGAATCTTGGAAATCTTCAAATACACAGCCCAGCTTTTGGACCTCTGGAGCGTATTCCAGAACGTTATGTATATGATGGAGATAATCTTTCTCCTCCAGTAGAGTGGACTGATGTTCCTGCAGATACACAGGAATTTGCATTGATATGCCATGATCCAGATGCCCCGCTTCCATATGGGTTTACGCATTGGGTTGTGTATGGTATACCTGCAGATGTTACCGGAATTGGAGAAGGTAAAGGAAAAAAGGCTTTTACAGAAGGTACCACAAGTTATGGGGAACAAGGTTGGGGAGGACCAGCTCCGCCTCCGGGAAATGGCCCGCACCATTACTACTTCTGGCTGTATGCTCTTGATACAGCCCTTAACTTAAAACCAGGTTTAACTCGTGAACAGTTGCTGGAGGTTATTACAGACCATATCACTGTTCAGGCACGACTTGTAGGTATTTACGAGCTTTAACTGATCGAGGTAAATAAATGAACGAAGATATTCCTCCAAATTATTCAAATAGGGTTCAAGCTATGGGGTACAGTGATTTAAATGGTAGGCCTGCCTTTAAAATGTCAATACGTGAGCATAATGGCCATTGGTATCTTTATACAGGTCATTTTTGGCATTCGGGCTGGAGTATCGTGGATGTTACAGATCCATCTACTCCTTACGTGGTCAAGTTTATTCCGGGACCTGAAAATACATTTACTCTGCAAATGGAGTTGTCTGGCAACATCATGATCACTGCGCTGGAGAAGATATTTCCAAATTTTGGTGGGAATCCTAACAAGCCCTATGATGAAGGAGTTCTAATATGGGATATCAGTGATCCTGTTAATCCGAGGAGTTTGGGACAATTTCGAACTGGAGGAACCGGCACACATCGAAATTTCTATTCCGGAGGTAAATATGTACATTTAGCAGCTGGAATGCCTGGATATGATGGAAATATCTACATGATTATTGATATTAGCAATCCAGCTCAACCTGTTGAAGCAGGGCGCTGGTGGGTACCAGGACAGCACATAGCGGGCTGGGAGAATCCTTCTAAACCATATGTTTCATTACATGGCCCGCCGTACGTTGTAGGAAACCTGGCATACCTGCCCTACGGATCAGCAGGCATGATTATCCTGGATATCAGTGATATATCTAAACCAGTAGAGGTAGGCCAACTGAGCTTTAGTCCACCATTTCATTTACCATTTGGTGTGCATAGTGTACTTCCATTGCCGGAGAAAGGGCTCGCATATGTCAATTCTGAAGATACTTCCTATGGCAAAGGGCCTTTGCACCACGCTTCTATTGTGGACATTTCAGATCCATCAAGTCCAATGCTACTTTCAATATTTCCAGAACCCTTTCCACCACAGGGAACGCCATATCGTGATTTTTTTGAAAAAGGCGGCTGGTCAGGCCCTCATAATATTAATCTGTTACAACATAATCCTGATGTAGAAAAACAGGGAGAATTATTTTATATGGCTCATTTTAACGCTGGTTTAAGGGTTTATAATGTCGCTGATCCGCGTATGCCTGTTGAAGTTGGATATTTCATGCCTCCTGAGCCAACTAAGCGGTATGGCCCAATGCCGGAGGGAAAATTAGTAATGCAAACTGAAGATGTGCTGGTTGATAGACGGGGTTTTATTTATATAACAGATAAAAATCAGGGATTATGGGTTCTTAAATATGAAAAATAAATTTAGTTATAAACTTGAAAGATAAACCTGTTTATTAAAGCTTATTTTCAAGCTCATCACTGATTAACCATTCTTCTTCCAGGGCTATTGCTTCTTTAAATGATCTCGGAACAAGTGCCTTGTAGAGGGGGTTATTAAAAAGCATTTTAACATTTCCATCTAAAATGTATGTGGCACAGAAATCATCTTCGGCCCTCATTCCACGCCCGTAAGCCTGAATAAGAGTCATAATTGTTTTATATGCGTACCATTTAGGGTCCTGTTTTTTCCTGCTGTTTATCTGTTTATCTCCAAGGTATGGGAATGGTATTTTATAAATCACCTGAAATTGACACTTTTCATAGGGAAGATCCACACCTTCACTCATGGATGGGCTTACAAAAACCATCGGTTTATCGGTCTTTTCAAACTGGTGCAGTTTATACTCTCTATTTATTGGAGTATGGCCCATTAATCTTGTATTTTTTAAATTAGACATTATATACTGCTGACACTTGTAATTATGGGTATGTATTAATCCTTTTTCATGTTTGTGATGATCTATAATCTTTTTAAGGATCGGAAGAGTCTTGGGGGCTGTGTATTTAATAGATCTCTGGGACATATTCCCCACGGGCTTTATGTAGACTGGCCGGCTTGATGCCGGAAAATTACTTTTAATTTTAAGGGAATAAGCTTCGTTATAATCAATTCCAAGCCATTTACAGAATAATCGATGATCCAGTATAGTCGCGCTCATAAAGAGCGATATATCTGCATGTTTAAAGAGCATATCCTGTGCATATAAATCGATTTTTAAAGGCTTAAATGATACACCACCAGGGGTTGGATCCACTACCCAGTTTTGAGGATGCTCTTCTAAGTTAGTTAAGAGTTCGCCTAACCTGAAACGAGTGCTGACTATTCTATCTCCTTTATTTTTGGGAAGATTTTTAGTTTTAATGTCTTTATAAGCATTGTACAGTATCTCAACAAAGATTATCCACTCTTCAGGATCTTCATAATTTAACATTTGATGGGGTATAGTCTTTTTAATGTCTTTTTCAAGCCTCTGATTGAGTAAATTAACTTCCAATCTGCGCATGAGTTTATCTTCAATGTTATGGGCCTCATCGAATACTATGAGGTTTCTTTTTTCGAAATGCCTTACGTAATTAAGTTCAAGGAGCGCATAGTCGTAATTCATCAACGTTATATCGCTGTTTACGGCATCTGCTTTTTGTTCCCAGTAATTACATTTATCAAGGGATTTGAAATAATATGGAAACCCTCCAGCATCTTCAAATGCAAAATGAGTTTGATCAGCTTCTTTTTTTGTAATTCCAAAGTCGCAGGAAAATTTTTGTGATCTAGGGGTGGTCTGACACATTCCAGTGTCACAGCTTATTTCTAAATCTCCAGACTTACATGAAAAATTACCTCTTCCTTTAACCAGAGGATAGCTGAATTCATTGGCATACTGGGTTTGAAGCTGTTTAGTCATGGTGAGAATATAAGCAGGTTCATACATCCTTGCAAGTGTTGTTGCTATTGCCGATTTTCCAGTTCCAGTTCCTGCTTCAAGAATTATGTATTTAAATCCTTCATCAATGGCATTCTCAATTTTTGATATTATCCCCAGTTGTCCTTCCCTTGGTTCTTCGAATGGAAAATTTTCCAGTATTCGGCTGTTTATACGTGGATTTTCATTTTTAAGTTTAGATATGCGATCTCTTGAAATTCCCGTAGATTTATTTTCATTTTGTTTCGTTGTAGAGCAAATGCATCGTTGTTTTATCATCTTACATTCACTGCAAAAAAAGCCATTATCCATAATCATTTATATTTTGGTAATGCTATAAATAGATAGACGTGAAAATTTTCTATTCAAATAAGTCAATTTATTGGTTAATCTTATTTTAATCCTTAAAGCTAACATTTAAAAATATAAAAAGATCATATTTGAGGTAAATTCATGAAAAAAGGCAAATTCATAGGTATAGGTGTGGGGCCTGGTGACCCTGATCTCTTAACAGTAAAAGCTGTAAATGTGCTGAATAATGTTGATATAATCTGTGCACCTAAATCTTCAGATTCAAAGCCAAGCGTGGCATTATCAATTATTAAACCTATTTTAAAAGATCGTAAAAACGATTGTGAAACTTTAGAACCGCTTTTCCCAATGATTGAAGATAAAAAGGCACTTCAAAAGTACTGGGATGATGCAGCACAACTTATAGCTGAAAAATTGAATAATGGACTTGATGTTGCATTTATAACTCTTGGAGATCCTTCTGTTTACAGTACTTTTTCTTACGTATTCAAGATAATTGAAGGTCTTAGTTTTGAAACAATGATAATTCCAGGCATTACTTCATTTACAGGATGTGCAGCAGCTGCAAAAATCCAGTTAGCAGAAAGAGATGAAATCATTGTTATAGTGCCAAAAGTAGATGAAAGATTATCTCAAATTATGGAGTATGGGGATACTTTTGTTATAATGAAGACATCGAGACATTCTAATCTCCTGGCAGATATTGTAAATAAAGACAATAGGGAGAAAGAGATAATATCTGTTCAGAACTGCAGCATGAAGGATGAAAAGATATTCAATGGGTTTGTAGAGGATAAGAAATATCTATCCACTACCATTGTTAAATTTAAAAATAAAGAATAAGCTTATTTATTCATCCACAGGGATGCTTTCTTTTTCTTTTATTACAAAGCAACAGTATTCATCGCCTTTGGCATAACATTTGACTTCGTCAGCGTTAACATCACGGCCAAAATATCTGGAAAAAATGGCTTCTAGTATCCCTGAATCAAATGCACATGCAGATCTTCCAATTTTGGGAATGTCTTCACATTCAAAACAATCATAAGCGTTTATAACAAGAGGATCGAGGCTTTTAACTTTAACCCTCCCCAATTTATTTCCTTCCCAGAATTCTGCAATGTTTTTAATGAATTTATCAATATCAGAGGATTCTAAATCTTTATAGACAGCTTCTCCAACTTTTATGCCTGCTTGATGTAACAGAGGATCTATGTTTATGCCTTCTTTTAATAGCGATACCCTGATGGTTCGAAACATGAGCCTGAAAAACTCAAATGGATCCTTGTAATTTGAGATTCCTGTAAAATAACTTTCTGCACCTTCTTCAAGCTCTTTTATAGGAGATACGTCTCCTAAGTGTTGTGATTTGATATAAAATATTTTCCTACGGCGATCTTCTGGATCGGGTCGGTAACCTATTATTTTATCATCTACCAGTGCTTGAAGGTGCTCTGAAACTGTTGATTTGGATTTGTTAGTGTGTTCCACAATGCGGTCAAAGCTCATCTCGTTTTCCTCAAGTAGAGATAATATTTGGGCCTTCATAGGACTTTTTATGACATTTATGCCTTCTGGTGTTGAGAATAATTTTACACCAGTTTTATTCTTCTTTTCAGTTTTTTTAGCCATTACCAATCACGTTTAGGAATATGGTTTTCACCATATATAAATAGTTCGGATATATCAATACGTTCGGAAAAAACCAAACAGAAAAATTTATATAGGATAGTTCGCATATTACCATACAGTCAGAATAAAACCAAACTAATATATTAAAACGGAGGAAAATAGTATGAAAGCAGAGTCTATAAAAATAAAAGATGGAGTTTACTGGGTTGGAGTACTGGACTGGGATTTAAGAACTTATCACGGTTATACTCTTAATGGAACTAGTTATAACGCTTACCTTGTATTTGGAGAAGATAAAGTAGCTTTAATAGATAATTCTTACCCTGGAACATTTTCTGAGTTAATAGCACGTGTAGAAGATGCGTTCAAGAAAGAAGGTAAAGAATTGAAAATCGACGTGATTGTACAAAACCACGTTGAAAAGGATCACAGCGGAGTTCTAACTGAACTACACAAAAAATTCCCTGAAGCACCTATATACTGTACTGAAATTGCAGTTGATGGGCTTAAAAAGCATTTCCCTGGTGTTTCTGATGCTAATTTTGTTACAGTCGGCACCGGTGAAGCTCTAGATTTAGGCGGAAAGACTCTTGCTTTCTTAGAAGCATTTTTATTACACTGGCCTGACAGTATGTTTACACTATATGCAGAAGAGGGCATATTATTCCCTAACGATGCATTTGGTCAGCATTTATGCTTCCCCCAACTTTACGATAACGAAATACCTGAATATGTACTTATGGATGCTACAAAGAAGTTTTATGCCAATTTGATAACTCCAATATCCAAACTGGTACTTAAAAAATTCCAGGAAGTCACAGATTTAGGCCTTTTAGAACAAATCAAAATGATAGCTCCTGCACACGGGCAGATATGGACCGATCCAATGAAAGTAATAGGTGCCTACAGCGACTGGGCCACTGGAAAATGTGAAGACAAAATAACAATTATTTACGACACAATGCACTATTCAACCCAGATGATGGCCCATGCCATAGCAAATGGGGCCATGAGTGAAGGAGTGGATGTGAAAATATACTACCTTCACGAGGATGAAAGAAGCGAGATTGTAAAGGATATCCTTGATAGTAAAGCAATAGCTCTGGGAGCACCAACAATTTATGATGAACCATTCCCAAGTGTAGGGGACCTTGTATACTACCTCAGAGGTCTTAAATTCGACCGAACAGGTAGAAAACGCCTTGCAGTAACCTTTGGATCCATGGGGGGTAAAGGTGGAACACCTGAAAAGCTGGCTGAAGAGCTTAAAAATTGTGGATTCGATGTTAAAGATCAATATGAAGTTTACTATGTCCCTGATGCAGATGAACTGGATCAGTGTTTCGAAACAGGTAAAAAACTTGCTCAGGAGATAAAAGGACTTTAAACAAGGAGGTTGAAGAAAATGGAAATAATAAACGAACATGAAATAGGAATTTGTAAAAACACTGATATAGAAGAAGCAGTTCAGGCCAACTTTAATGGAGAATGTCAGGAAGTAGGAATGTACCTGGCTATGGCTCGCCAGGCCCAAAGAGAAGGGCTTCCAGAAGTAGGCGAAGTTCTAACAAGGATTGCACTGGATGAAGCTAATCATGCAGCCCATTTTGCTGAAATGGGGGGAATTATAAAATCATCACTTAAAGAAAATATTGAAATGATGTTAAATGGAGAAACAATGGCTAACAATGAGAAAAAAGCCGCAGCTAAAAAAGCTAAAGAATGTGATATTGACCCTGCCCATGATTTCTTTGACGAAAGTTCAAGGGATGAAGGGCGCCACGCTAAAATGTTAGAGGGAATTTTGGATAGATATTTTAAATAAACCATATACTTCAGTTTATCATCAAATTCCCTAATAGTTTAGGAGAGATGCTTCAAATAAACATACGCTTCATCTTCTCTCCTAACTATTCACTTTGATTATAGGGAGATACTTAAATAAGAGTTACCGCCTCCTATTTTTTTCATCTCTCCTAATCATTTATATTTATGAGAGATAACTTATGAGACCTACCGCCTCCGTGTCTTATGCTCAAACACCATGTGTTTGAGTTTTATCTCTCTTTAATCTTATTGGAAATAAGACTTCTGCCTCGGTCTTATTTCCAGTTTCCTCCTAGTTTTTAAATTTAAGATTGATAATAAATGTACTATGACATTTGTTGTAATTATACCTCAAAAAAGTGAAGATTCAGCTCCAGCATATGTTAATCTCTACCAATACTCTGCAAGTGGGGATATTAAAAAATTAGATGCCCAGGCAATCACAGGTATGAAATAATTTCATTACTCCATATTTTTTTTATTTTATCCTTACGCATTTTATATCAGGCAAACTATTCATTTTGCTTCGTCTATGACAAAACAGCAGTACTTATCGCCCATTGCATAGCATCTTGTTTCTTTAACAGCACGTTTATCCTGATAATAAGCTGAAAAAAGAGCTTTTAATATCCCTGCATCAAATGCACATGCTGGTCGCCCTAGATATGGCAAATGTCTGCATTCATAGCATTCACTGACATTTATAGTTAATGGTTCAAGGTTTTTAACTTCCACACTACCTAAATAATGGGTTTCCCAGAACTGGGCAATATTTCCAAGGAATTTACTTATTTCGGGGTCAGCTACTCTCTCATATAATGCTTCTCCAACTTTAATCCCTGCTTCATGAAGTATAGGGTCAATATTGACGCCTTGATTTATTAGAGCTACACGTATGGTTTTAAACATCAATCTGAAAAATTCAAATGGATCTCCGTCGCTTAAAACATAACTGGAGACATAATTTTCTAAATCGTTTCCAGACTCCTTTTCACGTGATAATTCACCAATATATTCCGAATTTATAAAAAATATCTTTTTCCGAGCATCCTGGGGGTCAGGTTTTGAACCAATTATTCCTTCGTCAACCAGCTTTTTGAGATGTACTGATACTGTGGATTTAGCCTTACCAGATGAAGCCACTATTTGATCAAAGCTTAATTCACCTTCTCTAAGCATTGATAAAATTTTGGCCTTTACAGGACTATCTATGGCACGTATGCCTTTGGAGGTGGCGAATAATCCTATCTGGGTATCCTCATGGGATTTTTTTTGGTTCATATCTTTCATTAGAAGTATCCTCTCTTTAATTTTTATGACAGTTTAATTTTATATGTTAGTATTTACTTTCTTTTTGTAACATAACTTTTTGAAATGATGAATTTTCTATTTAGGAATATGATCATAGTAACTTATATATACTTCTGTTCGTAAATGATGAAACATTCGCATATGGACGAATATTTTGTTCGTATTTACGAACTATCGTAACATATTTATACTTATGTTCGTAAATAATAAAACATTCGTATACAGACGAACACAGATGGATGGAGGAAAACTATGAAACTCAAACTATTTGGTAGAAAAAGTTCAGAATCATCAGGAGGCGGATGTCCGGCGCCTGTACAGGAAAATTTAGATATGTTTTGTTATCAATGCTCTCAAACTGCAAGGGGTACAGGTTGTACAGTAAAAGGTGTATGTGGAAAAGAGGCAACTGTCGCGAGACTACAAGACAATCTATTATTCGCAATTAAGGGGATATCAGCTTATCTGTATCATGCAAGAGAGTTAGGATACACAGATCCAGAAATAGACGGATTTATGGAAAGAGGATTCTATTCTACATTAACAAATGTTAATCAAGACGCTGGAGAATTTGTGAAACTGGCTCTTGAAGCTGGAGAAATGAATATTAAAACAATGCAGCTTTTAAAGAAAGCTCATATAGAAACATACGGCGAACCAGAACCAACAGAAGTTAGTACTGGAACCAAAAAAGGCCATGCAATTGTTGCAACTGGACATAGTTTAAAAGCATTATATGAGTTACTTAAACAGACAGAAGGAACTGGAATTAACGTTTACACTCATTCAGAGCTTCTCCCTGCTCATGGATACCCTGAATTTAAAAAATTCGATCATATTGTAGGACAGCTTGGAGGCCCATGGTTTGATCAAAGAACAACATTTGCAAAATACCCAGTCGTTGCTCTTGCGACATCAAATTGTGCATTAATCCCAACAGATGCTTACAAAGAAAGAATGTTCACATCTGGAGTAGCACAGTTACCTGGAGTTAAACACATAGAAGGATATGATTTCGCTCCTTTAATTGAAATGGCAAAATCACTACCTGAACTTCCAGAAGAACCAGGAGAAAAAGTGTTTACAACTGGATTTGGTGCTTCAACAATCCTTTCACTTGCACCAAAAATTAAGGAACTTGTAGAAGCTGGAAAAATAAAAAGATTCTTCTTAGTTGGAGGATGTGATTCACCACTGCCAAAAACCAGTTATTACACTGAACTTGTGAAGAATTTGCCAGAAGACACAGTTGTATTAACACTTGCATGTGGTAAATATAGAATTAATGATCTTCAACTCGGCGATATTGAAGGAATTCCAAGACTAATAGATATAGGGCAGTGTAACGACGCAATTGTCGGAATCGATGTTGTAGCTGCTCTTTCAGAACTATTTGGTCTTCCAATTAACGATCTTCCACTAACAATTGTCTTAAGCTGGATGGAACAAAAAGCAGCCGCTATACTCTGGAGTTTACTCGCACTAGACATAAAAGGCATGTATCTTGGTCCAATTGTCCCTGCCTGGGTAAATGAAGATATTTTAAACGTACTGGTTGAAAACTACGATATAAAACCTATCGGAGAACCAGAGGAAGATATAAAAGAAATGTTAGGGTAAATAAGGTAAGCTTCTCATTCACATGCCCTAATTTTTTCTTTTTTTTAACTCATTTTTTATGTATGAACTTATAATTGTTTTTAATTACAATTTTAATGAAATAACAAGCTTTATATGTGATATTAGTATATATTATATTTAGTTCGGGTAAAACCAAACAATAATTATCATATAATAAAATAGTTCTCAGGATATTTAGATAAAAAATTTCTGATTGGTGATAAGATGAAGTACAAATGTGATATATGCAGTTATATTTACGATTCAAATGAAGGCAACCCTGAAAATGGAATTGAAGCAGGGAACGATTTGAAAGACCTTCCTTCAGACTGGGTTTGCCCTATATGTGGTATAGAAACGGATCAATTCTATCCACTCGAAGATGCAGGGAGAGGTGCAGAAGGAGAGGGTCCAATGGCTCTTATGATACTGGCCCTCACATATGGACTCTGGACTATATCTGGAAGGGGTTCTTATTCTGTAACTCGTGAAATAGGCCGTGCGTTTATTAATGAATTAAAAAATAAGGGGGTTGAATTTACATACGACGAATTAGCTTTAAAATCTATAAAAGAATATTTCATTAAAAACAAATTTGCAAAAGATATGGAATACACCATTAAAGACGAAGAAGTGGAACTTGAGATAAAAAACTGCCGTTTTTTTGGGCTATGCAAACAGCTGGAAAATCAGGGGGTTTTAATAACCACATGTCCTTACACCAATACTGCAGCAATGGCTCTTGAAGAGTCTACAGGTTATAGATATAGAATTAACAAAGAACCAAAGGGATATGGTCATAAAATCAGTCTTAAAAGAGTATCAAAGGTTAGCTAGTAAGAAACTTACCCTAAATTAACTATTTTTTCAAAATAGCAACTACTGATTTTTTCCAGGTTTCGTGAACCTTTGCTTTGTCAATTCCAACGAGCAGCTGTGCTGCTGCATCAGTATAAAGTCCTGTCAAAATCTGGGCCAATATACTTGCATCCAGGTCGTTCCTGATTTTCTCTTTATTTTGTTGATCCTGTAGAAAAATCTTTAATCCTTTTAATTTTTCATTATATGCATCTTGATTAAGTTTTTTGATGTTTTCGTTGTGTGAAGATAGTGCAGTCATTTCAAAACTTAGGTGTAAGCCTTCCGACTTTGACATCATTTTGTAAATTTCTTCTAACACTTCTAGACAATCACGCCCTTCAAAGGATCTTTGTATTTCGATTAGAGGCTGATTTGATGATATCCAGATTACTCTGAGGATATCTTCTTTGCTTTTAAAGTAGGTGTACAATGTTGCTTTGCTTACTCCAACCTCTTTAGCAATTTTGTCCATTGTAGAGCCGTGGTATCCTTTTTCAGAAAAGATTTTGATGGCTGCCTGAATAATTTTGTTTTTGGCTATTTCCTTGTATTCTGGGACTACTTTTGGCATTATATCACTTTTTATAACTTTGAATCTAAACATATTTAAGGTTACCGCCATTAAGTTTATTAACTACTAGTCTTATAAAGTAACCAATAGTCAATTTACTGGAATAAATTTTAATGGAGGAAAAAAAATGATGGAAACTGCTTTATTAGCATTAAAGATATTACTGGTGTTCTTTGTTGTCTATTCTCTGATAAAATTCATGTTTTTCTTTTTTGTAAAATATGATACCAGACGAAAATTGTTAGATTCAGCCTATAAAGGGAAAACCAGTGGATCAAAAATACAGGATATTTTCTTCCTGGCAATGATATTGATTTTACTGGGATTATTGTTTGTATCTGGAGCAACAGAATACATCAGCTTTATTACAGGACTTCTTGTTGGAATGGTAGTGATCCAATTATATTTCCACAGTTTTTCTCAAACTTTAACCGCAGAAAAGTCACCAGAACCACCAGTGTCAGCCATAAAAATGATGTCATATGCAATAGAAGATAAACCTAGCTTAGCATGGAAAGAATTAATAATTATGACGGTGCTCTTTATATGGGCTATTTACATGCTTTTAACACAAGGTTTTGGATTCTAGAGTAAAAATTAGATTATTTTTTTCTTTTTTATTACTTTTTTTCTAAAATTGCTGCCACTGATTTGGTCCATGTTTCATGAACCTTTGATTCATCGATTCCAATAACCAGTTGCATTGTAATATCAGTAGAAAGTGCCATTAAATTTTGAGCTAATGTAGCTGCGTCAACATCTTCTCTGACAATTCTTTTTTCCTGCTGTTTTTGCAGAAATATACGAAATGCCTTTAATTTCTCATTATAACCTTCTTTGTAAACTTCTTTGAGGTTTTCGTCATGTAAAGATAATGCAAGTAACTCAAAGGTTACATTTAGGCCTCCTTGAAGTCCTATCATCATGTTATAAAATTTTTCAAGTGCTTCTGGATAATCATGTCCTTCAAATGTTTTATTGAACATTTCGATTATGTTTTGTTTCGTTGATATCAATTTAAGGAGATCTAATTTGCTTTTGAAGTAAGTGTATAATGTTGTCTTGCTCATTCCAGCTTCTTCTGCGATCTCATCCATTGTAGTGTTTTGGTATCCTTTTTGAGAAAAAATTTTGATGGCTGCCTGGATGATTTTGGATTTAACTATTTCTTTATATTCGTCGGGAAGTACTCTTGGCATCGTATCACTGGTGTTAATTTGGTTTTAAAGATATTTAAACTTGTAGTTAATTATAAATCCTATGAGTTTCTATAAAATAACTAATAGTTTTGTTTAATGAACTAATAGTTAGATCATGGAAATTTTGGAACAAAATAGAATTTGCAATATGAAGTGTTGAAGGGAGAAAAAACATGAATAACAAGGAAGATGAGAAAATCAAAGAGATGAAGGTTTATCCATTACATGTTGGAGATACAAAAATTCCTGTTGGCCAGTTCTATTACAAGGGATTAAAAGGAGTAAATGCAGATAAAGAATGGTTAAGATTCTTCACAACAGGTAAAGTTCAAAATATCACTGCACCGATTCATGCTTATCTGATTGAGCATCCTAAAGAAGGCCTTATTCTTGTTGACACAGGTATCAATCGTTATCAGGCACATGAACATAAGGAGTACTATAAAAAGTCTCGTGCACTTAGTTTTGTCCTTGGCAAGGACGAATACATTCTTCCTCCTGAACAAGAGTTACCAGCACAAATTAAACACCTCGGCTACAAATGTGAAGATATAAAAACCATTATTATGACACATTTGCATGAAGATCACGTAGGAGGCTTGAGATACTTCCCAAATGCAAGAGTAATAGTTGCACAGAAGGAATTCGACTTGGTTAAGAACCATGTAAAACTCTTCTTTGTTTTTCCACTTATATATGGGCCTTCGGTTAATATGGTCAAGAATTGGGAGCCAATAAGTTATACAAGCGGACCTTTTCACAATTTCTCCGCAAGTCAGGATGTATTCGATGATGGAAGCATAATAATGCTGCCAACACCAGGTCATGACCCAGGACACAGTTGTGTACTTGTAAAAATGGACGGTTACGAACTGCTTATTGTTGGGGATATAATGTACACGTTTAGGCATCTTGATGTGGATAATATTCGACAGGTTATATACGGTGGAAAAAAGGTAATTGAACAACAGGTGAATTCAATCAGGTCAATTAGACAGTTGAAGAAAGAGATGCCTAATCTTGTGATTGTTACTCTTCATGACAATACTGAATACCAGTTCAAGTATATAGATGAGTTCTTATCAGATGGAGTTCTTTCTCCTGAAGAGTTTGAAGAGATTAAATCATATGAAAAAATTATATTTGATTCAGACTTGCATTTGCGTCCTGAAGCTATTCCTAAATTTGTACCTCCTTCTAAAGGAGAAGAAGTTGGCAAAATTGTTTAACGCTTATTTCTCTCTTTTATTTAAAAATTAATAGTATATTATAGAATAATATTAAAAATTAAAAAATTTTTTCAAAAAACAGTGGTTTAGGAGAATTTCATTCTCCCTTTAATTCTTTTAATTTTTCACATGCATCCTCAGCAGCTAAAATAATAGGGTCTGTGACCATTGAAACAGGGGGGGCATATGAAAATTCTGTAGTGGCTAGTTCAGAGCAAGTTATACCATTTGATATTGCTAAAGACATAGTATCCACTCTTTCTGCAACTCTTTCTTCCCCAATCAGTTGACAACCAATAATTTGTCCTTTATGATTGCCTATAATCTTTACATCAATTCGCTTCGCTCCAGGATAGTAACGAGCTTTAGTAAGGGCTTTAATTTTTCCAGATATCACATTTATGCCGCTTTGGGGTGCTAATGTCTTTGTTATACCTACCGCACCAAATTCAAGTTCTCCAACTTTTGAAACCATTGAGTTTAAAACTGGTTTAAATTCTCCGCCAATTCCAATTATATTCTTGCCAGCGATTTTTCCCTGCCTTACTGCAGCTGTTCCTAACATGGATTGGGTATATTCTCCAGTTATTGCATCTAAGACTTCTACACAGTCTCCAACAGCATATATATTTGGTATAGATGTTTGCATCTTTTCATTAACTCGTATTGCCCATCTACCAATTTCACACCCCGCCATCTCGGCAAGTTTAGTTTGAGGTCTGACTCCAGTAGCCATTATAACCATATCGGCTTCTACAGTTTCGTCTCCAAAAACTGCTCCTTCAACATGTTCATGGCCTAAAATTTTTTCAACAGGATTGCCCAGAATCACATTTATGCCCTGTTTTTCAATATAATTCTGGACTATATTTGCCATATCAGGATCTAATGATCTTGGAATGATTTGAGATACCATTTCAGTCATTGTAACGTCAAGGCCCATTTGTTTAAGCGCATAAGAAGTTTCCAGGCCTATTAAACTTGCTCCTACGACCACGGCACGTTGACTTTTTTCAGCCCATTCTTTAATCTTAAAACCATCTTCAATGGTCCTGATCTTGAAAACACCCTTTAAATCAGTTCCTTCAATTGGGGGAATAAATGAAGTCGCACCAGTTGCTATAACTAGATAATCATAGGGCATTTCATATTCTTCAGAAATATTCTGATCTTTAAATCGATATTTTACTTTGTTTTCGCTGCTTATTACATCAAAAACTTCTGCTTCAGTTATAATTTTAATATTTTTCTCAAGGTAGTCTTCCGCCTCGTGCATGATAATGTCGTCAAAATTGTCTACTTCTCCGCCCAAAACGTAAGGTATAGCACATGGAGAATAAGCAATGTGTTTTTCCTTAGTAATTACAGTTATTTCCGCGTTTTTATTGCATTTTCTTATATTAGAGGCTGTTGAAAGCCCTCCGGCGCCACCACCGGCTATTACTATTTTCATTTTATTTTTTCACCCTATAGAATTAGACATTATAGGCTTTGTTATTTCCAACTATATAAGTTTGAATTTTTGCTAAATTATCAAAAACAGATAGTGTTATATATTTATATATCCAAATATTTGGATATATAGAATTAAGCCTGAGATTGGAAAAGGTGCATATAATGAATGAAAAAGAGGATAGCTGCGGATCTGAAGATGCAAAAAGTATTGATAAGCGGGAAGGAACTGAGGATTGCAGTTGTGGATATGGGGATACACCAGAAGACGAGGTGTGTGGATGTGAAGAAGTAGATGAGCCAGAAGATATGGGTTGTGAGGGCATTGAACATACTGACGAATCACATATATCTAATCCAGATAAGCCAAAAGACATAGCTGAGGGTGAATTCATTAAGGAATTTGAAAAATATGCTCATTCATTGGGTATTAAAAGTATAGGGTATACCTTACTTACTCCTGACATGATGATTGAAGATAAATATATTCAGTATCCAAATGCAATTGTTTTAACCATGGAAATGGATAAAAAAATCATTAATGCAACTCCCGGAGCTGAAGCAAAAGAATTAAATGATTTGTTATACGAAAAATTCGGTAATTTAACTTATAAGCTCTCGGATTATCTTAGAAAAAATGGATTTGCAACAGGAGTAGCTCATCCTGATAGTGATTTAGTGAATTTTTCGCCACTTGCTGAAAAAGCAGGTTTAGGTTTTATAGGAAAAAGTGGTCTTTTAATAACCCCTGAACTGGGTCCTAGACTGAAAATTTCAGCTATATTTGTCAGTATAGCAAATTTACCGGTAAAAGACGATAATGAACATTCATGGATACCTGACTACTGCGATAAGTGCGTCAAATGCGCTATATCTTGTCCTGAAAATGCACTGATACAACGAAAAACTTGTTTTGGGGGCAAGGAAATGGAATTTATACAAAGACTTTGTATAGGTTGTAGCCAGGGATGTACTTATTGTATAGCAAACTGTCCATTTGATAAGAAAGGATATGAAGCCGTCAAAAATAAATTCGATAAGATGACTGCAAAGTTAATGGAGAAGAAAAACTAATAAAGGGTAGACCTGTTAAAATGTGATTATTGAATTAAATAGTTAATAGGAGTATTTCAAGAGATAATTAAATAAAACAGGAGATTTTAATGAAAACTTGCGAGATTGAAGGTAAAGATGAACCCTGTGAGGATCAAATAGGGAACTTGAAGAAAATTTTACAAAAAATTCCCTCTGATGAAAGTTTTGAAACTAAATCATATATGTTCAAGGCAATTTCTGATCCGACCAGACTTAAAATACTTTATTTATTACAGGATGGTGAATTATGCGCTTGTGAAATAATTACTGCCCTTGAAAAGCCTCAGTCAACTATTTCACATCATTTAAATGTCCTTAAGAATGCAGGATTTATAAAGGGACATAAAGAAGGAGTTTGGATACATTATAAACTGGTTAATCCAGAAATCATCGATTTAATTGAAGACATGGCGAAATAATTGGGAGATTAATACATGGTAAAAATTGTAATAGTGGCTGACGGGCATTATTCTACAGCTTTTCGTGCATATACGGATATTTCATCAAAGTATGAAACTGAATATATCCAATTAGACCCACCAGTAACTAAACTTGCAGATGAAATACAGCTAGATTCAAAAATACTGGAAAAAATTAGAAGTCACGATTTATTATTGAACTATATATGGCATCCTGATTTAAGTTTAGAATTAATAGATCAAGTATATGCTGATTTAAAGTGGGTAGTAGTGACTACCTGGTATGGAGAAGGGTTTAAGAAACAATTACTTGAATACAAAAATGTAAAAGTGGCTGAGACTAATAATTATTGGGATAAGGTTAACGATAATGTTTTTGATGAGTTTATTGCTAATTTTGGTAGTATTATAAACAGAATTTATTGTGATGGCACTAAAATAGTAGGCCTTTAGGAGGGAATGATTTGAAAATAACTATTGTAACAGATGGGCCCTATGGGGACCGAGCATATGAATACATAAGCAAAGAATTTGATACAGAATTTATAGAGCTTGAACAGCCCACTTCAATGTTTGCAGATGATATTGAAATTCCAGAAGAAGCTGCTTCTAAAATTAAAGGTTCAGATATATTGATAACTTATACATTGCACCCGGATCTTACCCTTGATCTGGTTGAAATGTTCCATGACAAGGTTAAATGGATAATAGTAGCTGCATGGAGGGGCGAAGGATTTAAAAATCAGGTTGAAAGATTTGGAAATGTCACATGCCCTGAAAACATGTGTGATCTTCAGGAAAATGGTAATCCTGTGTTCGACGAGTTTGTATCCAAGTTTGGAAGGCCTATTGTCCGGATAAACTGTCAAGGCGATAAAATTGTGGATATCGAAGTTTTGAGGTCTTCGCCATGCGGTTCTACATTTTTCGTAGCTGAAGAGATGATTGGGCAGGATTTAGAGGATCTACCAATAAAGGCAGGCCTTAAGTTACAGCATTATCCCTGCAGAGCTCCAAAAATGAGATTATTTGCTGATGATGAGTGTAAAAAGGAGATGGCGGCGAATTTCCATAAGGAAGCCTTTGAAGAGGCCCTCGAAAATCGTAGCCGGTGAAAATTGAAAAATTTTCGTGGCGTGCAAAAAATTTTATTTTTTGCAGTTGCAAATCAAAGATTTGCAAACGTAAAAAATCATAGATTTTTTACAGCGATAGAGGAAGAAAAAGAAAAATAATATAATGTGAACGTAAGTTTCACATTATTTATTTAATTTTAATAGTGTGGAATTATCAATCTAACTTAAAAATGATAGCCATATTCCACGTCCAACGACATAAATTATGTTAATGACTAAAAATGTCCAGCCAATCAAGGATAAGCTGTATACTATTTTATTAACATTTTTTTCTGATACATTAAAGCTTAAAATTTTTCTAAGACTTGATGCTGCTCCTTTAGCTTTCTCTTCTGATAGCTTGAATTTCCGGCGTAAAAATCCTTTAAAGTTTGAAGTTATTGAACTAATCCTATTTTCAGACATTTTAGCGCTCAAAAGCTCTTCAAATATTAGTCCGCCGTCTAATGGTTTCATCGGGAGTAAATTGAATGTTCCAACTGCAAAGTTCAATAAAAATATCCAGAAGAATAAATCTTTTAGAGAATACAAAGTCCAGGGTATTACATCTCCATAAACGTCGTGAATATTTTGGTTTACCAGTAAATGTTCTTGAGTTCTGATTCCAATATATGCACGGGTTGAATTATTTGGATTTACACTTGTTTTAATTTTAAAAGTTCCTTTATCCGTAGTAAATGTTAAAGTATCTCCAATTTTGATATTACTTATAGCTGCACTATATTCTGTTAAATTATTGGTTTTATGGCCATTTATATCGTGAATAATCATTCCCTGAGTTAAAATTCCATTGGCAGGGCTATTTGGGATTACGCTTGCAATTTCCATTCCATCTGAATGAAATGCAGCGGGAACAAAAAAACTACTTATCAAAAAGACAATTGCAAATGCAATACCTGCAAGTGTTAAATTAGCTATCGATCCAGCCACATAGATCCTGAGCTTTGTAAGTTTATTAGCTTTAGCTACTTGTTCTTCATCCGGCTCAACAAAAGCACCAGGTAGAACTGCAAATAATAAAAGTCCAATAGATTTGATTTTTATTCCTTCTGCCCTTGCTAAAATTCCATGGGCGAATTCATGTATTATCAAAACTGTAGCAAGCGCAATTAAACCATAACCTAAGGGTATATAAAGAGGATTCCCTGGATAGTCAACACCGGGTAGAATTGGGGAGGCCGCAGGGGCTTCTAAAAAGGTTTGAAGGGATATTGCTATTAAGTAGATTAGGAGCACTGTAAAAAATATAGATACAGGAATTCCAACGGTCATAAATCCCCGCCAGAATCTAGGGCTCTTTTGAGCAATGGAATCAATAAAATCCCTTAATCTAGTAGTCCTTCTCATTAAAATAGGGCCATTTACATCAATTTTTAATTTATCTTTAAATAAAATGGCTGAAACCCATATAACAATGAATGCAATAGCGTAAAACTCCCAAGCGTCCACATGATCACCTTTAAATCTGATAAAATGAATTATCAGTATTGTAATATTTATCTCTATAATAATATTAATTTTTATAATTTTATTTCCTGATGAAAGTCTAGTTATGGACTTAATATGTTATACCTTTAACGAATCATAAAGTATAACATCACTATCTTCTCCTTCATTTATACCTTCAACATTTTCTTCTATTAAAATATAGCAATCTGATTCAACCATGGATCTTATAATTCCTGACCCCTCTATTTTAAGGGGATTAACCAGGGCACCGTCTGTTTTTGCCCTTACATAATCTGTTCTTCCAAGGGTTGATGCGATCTTTCGAGATGCCTTTTTTTTAATAATGGGGAATTCTTTATGAATATTCTGCATTTTAAGGAGGTAACTGCGTGCAAAGACATCAAACTGTACCATCGAAGCCACAGGATAACCTGATAACATAAATACTGGCGTTTCATCAATTACTCCAAATCCAAAAGGTTTGCCTGGCCTTAAGGCAACTCCATGAATTAGAACTTCGCCCATTTTATCAACTACATCCACTACAACATCTCCTTTACTTATTGCGGTGCCGCCAGTGGTTATTATTGCATCACATGATTTCAAAAATTTTTCAATTTGCTCCTCTACTTTTTCAGCATCATCGACGCAGTGTGTAACATCTGGAACTGCAAGAGTGCTTTCAACAAGTGCTTTTAAAGTGTAATAATTTGAATTAATAATTTCTGCGCCCTTGATTTCAGATCTAGTCATTACAAGCTCGTTTCCAGTGGTAATTACACCTATTTTAGGTTTCTTAAATACATTTACTCTGTCATGGCCTGCAGATGTTATTATCCCAATATCCTGGGGTCTTAGGAGTTTTCCTGACTTTAAAAGTTTATCGCCCTGTTTAAAATCTTCTCCAAATGGAGCAACGTTTTCACCAGGAGTTAGAGTTGTTAAAACTTCTAGATTGTCATTTTTTTCATACGTATATTCTTCCATAACTACTGCATCTGCACCTTCAGGTATGGGTGCTCCAGTTGCAATTTTTACGGCTTCTCCCTTTTTTAAAACTACTTTTGATATATCTCCAGCACCTATTCTATCAACAATTTTTAGATATGCAGGGTTTGTTTGGGAAAACCCAAATGTATCTTCAGCTTTTATGGCATAACCATCCATAGCAGACTTGTCAAAAGAAGGAGAATCTAAAATAGCCCCTATATCTTCCGCTAGAACTCTATTATAAGCTTCATCAAGAGATATTCTTTCAATATCTGGTTTGATTTTGATGTTGTCTATGACTACACGTGCATCTTTAACTGGTATCAATTCAGATAAAAACATTTCAGTCTACTTCCGCAATTTATGATCTGATAATGGGATTTTGAGTATAAAAAGTAATTGTATTATATGATTCATATGTAAGTTATAGTTTTATACTGTCTGAAATTACTGACAAAGATAAGGTTTCAATAGGCTCTAAAAATAATAAAATTTGCAGATAATGTTGAAAATAGGAGATTTCACGCCATTTTTAATAAAAGCAATATTCAATGGTTAATATTGAAAATAGCGTGTATCACTTTGTATTTTTAGCATTTATGTGTTTATATTGATTATACGTATGAATGAACTTGATACTTAATACCATACATAATTTAGCTGTATAATCTAGAAGCTTAATAGCATCTATTAGTGACAATTTTTTGAAATAAGGATTAATTAAAGCTAATTTAGTAAAAATACAAACTAAACATGCTAATCTATAATTCGACATTTCAATACACTTTAAGAGGGTCTTAAATTGAAAAAAGAGAGCTATAATGGCTTTTTTTAGAGAAAAAAACCAAAACATTTATATATGCTATACGTTGATTATTGTTTTGTCCAAAAAGTTACAAGTAGGTGTATTAATACTTTTGGACACGGAGGCGGTACAATTAAGCGACGATCTACGTGCGCATTGCTATTAGTATTAGGTATAGCAGTGAGCATTTTTCCCTCAATCGCAGGGGCAACAGACCAGAGTGCATCGGATGATAATGCAAATATTGGTCTGAGTGAACATAAAGACGTTTTGAAAGTAAATGCTGCGACCAAAGTCAAAGTATGGTATAAGAAATGGTATAAAAAGCATGGAAAATGGAGATATGTATGGAGATATTACTGGAAATACAAATCTACCAAAACAGTTAAAGCAGCATCAACTACTACAAAGAGTTCTTACACTTCAAGTGGTACAGCAGATACATATAGTGACCCAAAATTAAACTCAATTATGAAATCGGCTGCAGGATACGGCTACAGAAGCGGTGTTAGTACTGCTACTGGCTTAGTAAAATATGGAGCCGGTGATTGTTGGGCTTACAGTGAATATTTAAACAGCAAATTCAAAGCTGCAGGATATCAATCAAGGATAATTCAATATGCAACAGCGTATTCAAGCAGACACAGGTCAGTTCAATTATATCAAAACGGACAATGGAAAACAGTTCCTTACAGGGCTTACGGATATAATTATTTAATTGTATAATTACATTCTAAGTTTTCAGGAACTTACAATTAAGAGGTGAAAAATAGTTTTTAACTACTTTTACCTCTTCTATTGATTTAATTTATTATATTAAACTTCTATTTTTATTTAAAATTAATTTTCATCATATTTTTATCCTTAGAAATTCTAAAATAATTATAGGAATCTATAATTAGGGTTGATAAAAATGTTTGAATCTGAATCAAAAATATATAATGTTTTTATAAGTCATATAAGTCAAAATGAAGAGGAATACGATTTACTTATTGAAAAATTATCTACCGCATCTGAATTTGAATTTAAAAATTATGGAATGCTGGAAGGAGATATAACTAGTGAAAAAGAGCTTCAAGAACAAATAGATCCAGTAGGAATTGTGATAATTCTTTCAGGATTATATAACAAGTATAAGTCTATTATAAAGAAACAAATAGATGTTGCAAAGAAATTAAGTAAGCCTATAATTGTTATTAGGCCCTATGGTATGGAAGATGTGCCTTCTGAGCTCGAAGAGATTGCTGTAGATGTTGTTGGATGGAATGCGCCGTGTATAGTTGATGATATCATAGAAAATTATGTAGAGTAGTTTTAACTGATAGTAACTTAGTAGACACATGCTGAAAAAACTGTTAATGGGCTTATTCGTTATACACTTGCAATGAACCCCATGAGTAATACAAATTAGCTATTTTTGACATAACTTTCAAGTGTATTACAAAATTGAAATTTTAAAAGAATTTATTACTCGAAGCATATCTGGAAATTAATAAAAAATTTTTATTAAATATTTAAAAAATAACTGTGGTTTTGTGAAATTTCTCAAAATATACTCATATTTAATAAGCCAATTTAGAACCTACAGCTGCTTCTGCCTCGTTTTTTCAGATACTGCTGGTGATAATCTTCAGCCCTGAAAAATTTGAATTCACTGGCAGGAACAATTTCGGTAACTATGTCCCGGTTATACATACCAGATTGTTGAAGTTGTTCTATGGAAGCATGTGCTGTTTTTTCCTGCTCGTCATCGTAGTAGAAAATTATAGATCTATATTGTTCTCCTATATCTGGACCCTGCCTGTTAAGCGTTGTAGGGTCATGGACTTTCCAGAAAACATTCAGCAGTTCATTATAAGAGATTTCTGAAGGATCATAGGTCACTTCTACTGTTTCGGCATGTCCTGTTTTTCCAGAACAAACATCTTCATAGGTTGGATTTTCAGTGTGGCCCCCCATATAACCTACTGCAGTAGAGATTACTCCTTTTGTAGTTCTAAAGGCTTCTTCAACACCCCAAAAGCAACCTGCTCCAAAAGCAGCTTTTTTATTTTCATTTTCCTTTTCCATTTTTATCACGTTTTTTAGAGGATAATTAAGAAAAACACGCTATAAAATTGAGTATACAACCAATAAGATAATTTAAGTCTTTCTTATTATTAATGTTTTTTGTACTGGATTTAGGTTGAGGTTGATGGTTCATAGCATTAAATATTAAATAGATGATTGTATATCATGCATATACAGATTGATTTAAAATATTCATACATATGGCCTATTAGATATGCTTCAATCAATATCTCTAAATATTTAAAGGGTACAAATTACAAATTAAGTTTTCAAAAAGGGGTTAAAGTTTGGACTTAAAAGACGATATGATACGTATAGAATCTCTTACCAAATATTTCGGTAAAATAAGGGCATTAGATAACCTTAACCTGAATATTAAAAAGGGAGAGCTTTTAGGGATTATAGGGCCAAATGGGGCCGGAAAAACCACAGCAATAAGAATAATATGTGGTATATTAAAACCGGATAATGGAACTGTTTTTGTAGGTGGCCATAGTGTTTTGGATGATCCAATTAAGACTAAATCAATGATAGGATATCTTCCAGAAGAGCCAAACTTATATGAAAGATTTAAAGCGCGTGATTTACTCAGATATTTTGGTGAACTTTACGGAGTCCCAAAAGAAAAGCTAAACGATAGAGTTTATGAGCTTCTTGAGCTTGTTGGAATGAAAAATCGTGCAGAGCACAGAATAAACACATTTTCAAAGGGGTTACGTCAAAGAATTGGTATTGCAAGGGCATTGATTCACGATCCAGAAATCATAATATTTGACGAACCTACCATGGGACTAGATCCCGCCACTTCCCTTTCAATTAGAAGTTTCATAGATGGTCTTAAAGGTGAAAAGACCATAATTTTATGCACACATTACATGGACGAAGCTGATGCCCTCTGTGATAGGGTCGCAATTTTAAATGGGGGTAAGATTAGGGATATGGGAACTCCAGACTATCTTAAGGCAAAAATCCATGGCCAAACAATACTTCAAATAAAAGTTAAGCATGTAAACGTGGATATTGATAAAATCCTTAATTTTGGCTCTGTAGAGAATGTAAATTTAAATAGGGAAAACCTGGCAATATCTTTGAATTCTAGAGAAGATATTTCTGATATAGTTAGCCTACTTGGACATAACGTGGTATCTGTAAATACCAAGGAACCTTCACTGGAGGATGTATTTATTCACACTGTAAAATGAGCTAAGGAGATAATTCAGGGTTTTATCATGAGATTTTTCACTATAACAAAATGGGAATTTAAAAATACTCTTTCAAGCAGGAAGTTCTTAACCATTTTTTTAATGCAGCTTTCTGTCTTAATTTTAATGATAATTTTTTTAAACATGTTTATTGGCAATATAGAATCTGACAAAGGAGTTACATTGTCCCCTTCCCTGACGAATTTTGCATCTATAGGTGTTTCAGATAACAGCGGTCTATTTGCAAAACAGTTAAATCATGAAGTTCTGGGTATAAAGTCGTTGAGCGCTAATGAATCGATAAATCAGGTTAAAAATGGTAAAGCTACCGCTGCGCTAATTGTTCCGCAAAATTCAACCAATTCTATCGATGATTTCCAGACAATTACTCTGAATTTGTTTATAGATTACGGCGATCCAAAGAGAAGTGTGGTATCTGAAGAAGTGAATTCAACAGTTAAAGCTATTTCTTCTTCTATTTCAAATCAATGGATAAATTCACTGGTTCCTTCAACAAATACAGTTGATCCAAGTGTTAAAGAAGAAAAAACAGGAGAATCTTTACCATTACAGCTCATTAAAAAGATGATGGTTGCGATATTGCTTTTCCTTCCACTTTTCCTCTTTGGAAACATGGTTATTGATAGTATCGTAGGTGAGAAGGAACGAAAAACAGGTGAAATATTAATAGCAATGCCCTTAAGCCATGCTGAAGTCATAACTGGAAAAAATTTTGCAGTGGTTTTAACAATAGCTGTTCAGGTGGCTTTATGGATTATTATACTTTTGGCGGCAGGATTCGACATAAAAAATCCTCTTTTAGTTTATATTGTGATTATATTAACATCTATTCCAATTGTAGGGGTAACTAGTGTCATTGCTGCATATTCCAAAAATTATAAAGAAGCAGGAATCGGATTAAGCTTTGTTTATATAGGGATCGTTGGATTTCTTATTATCCCTGCACTTGCCTACATATCAAATAAATCAGCTGCAGCTAATATATCACCAATGACCCTTGTAATGCGCCTGTTTTCAGGTGAAAACTTATCAACTGGAGATTTAATGATTCCAATAGTTTCTATAATCATTATAAGTTTGATCTCCTACTGGATTTCAATGAAACTTATTGAAAGAGATGATATAATGTTTGGACCGAGACCAAATATAATAAGATTGGCCTTAGATATGATGGGTATCAGGAGTGTTTCAAAAAGGCAGTGAAGTTGTTCATCTGGTTAAATAAGATGGAATTTCGCATGTTAATTAAGCCTTTTGGCCTTTAGGAAATTAAATGAAAAGTTTATACTCATAAATTTACAGCTCATAATTTACAGGAGATAGAATGAAAGTCATTGCACTTGCAAAAAAAGAAGCTCAGGATATATTAACCAACAGAATTTATATTTTGTTGGTATTTGTTCAGATATTTATAATTCTTGGAGCATTTGGTCTGGGAATAGGAAGCGCTGTTATAACTGATCCAGGACTTCTTGATAAGTTTGGAGCCACATCAGCCCTTAAAGTGGGAATATCAGAGGATTTAAAAAACTCAAGTATTGCAAATGACTTAAGTTCTCAAAAGCTAAACCTGGTTTATTTCAAAAACATGAGTGAAGCGAGTAAAATGCTTGGATCAGGATTAATTGCTGTAGTTCAGGTTTCATCATCTCAGGATATAGTTGTTCAATCTGACACGTCCAATCCATTTTATCCAGTTGTATCTGAAAAAATAAATAACGCCGTAAATAAATTCAAACTGGAAAATAAACTCCAATCTGCAGGAATAGGTGTAAATGAAATCCAGAAAATTGAAAATCCAGTGATTTTAAATGAAATAAAAGTTAATGAAGACAATATAGCTAAACTGGCTTTGAATACCTCTTATTTTGTAGAAATAATGTATGGATTCATAATTCCATTTGTCCTTCTTCTTCCATTTTTCCTTGCAAGTAATATAGTAACAGATAGTATTGTAGGCGAAAAAGAACGAAAAACCTTTGAAATGCTTCTTATGACTCCCCTTTCAAGTTCAATGGTTATAGTTGGAAAAATTTTACCTATACTTTCATTTTCCATGCTTCAAAGTATTGCATGGATCATCTTACTAGATTTGCTTGGAGTTCCAATTTATAATGTGTTTATCCTAATTTTTATCCTTATTTTTGTTGGTTTAGGATTTATTGGGATTGGAATATTGATATCTATCCTCGTTGATAGTACTAAAGAGGCAAATTCAGCTATAACTCTTGCTTTGATGTTTGCAACATTCATCTTGTTCATGCCACTTTTCATAAAAGTTCCCTATTTTGAAGGGATTTTGGATGCTATTCCAACTGTTTTAATGGTTAAATTGTCTTCAACACCAAATATGCCATTTGAATACGCTTTATTTTTAATTCCTACAATTTTAATATCTATATTAATCTTTACATTAACTGTAAGATATTTCAGGCACGAAAGGGCCATCAGACTTTAGTATATCTTGGAAATACTCATTAAATTATAATAAAATTAAATACTTAAAGTATAAATCTATTCTTGGTGGTTTCATGTCTGAAGATCTTATAAAATTACATGAAGAACGTTTACAGATGGAAAATAGGATATACGCAGAATTGAATAGAATTTCAGAAATAGTTAACAGTTATACAAAGGATGGGGATGAGATAGAAATCATTGCAAACAACTCTTACAGGTTGCAGGTAGCTGATGGAGATATAATGGTGATAAGGGCTGAAAATTCTGTTTTCTTTAGAGACTTGAAGATTGCCACTGAATATCAATTGATTAGATTGATCTTAGAGCGTCGAGAAGAAATTTTAAATAAGTTCATAGAGTTTAATGGACGTATGATTAAAATGTGTAAAAATATCAGCGATAGTTACCTTAAATAATTTTTAATTTTGAGCTATATTACACCCAGGAATTATAGTTCCATGAAAGGGCAAATCCACTGCATTTGCCTTTTAAATCTGGAATCAGTTTAAGTAAGAGTGGTTTATCTGATACATTCCCTGGTAATTTAATTATCATTTTATTTCCTTCTTTTTGAACACTTAAAATATCGTAACCGCTAAGATTAATGTTATCTGAAGGATCTATAATGGTTATTTCGTGAAACTCTGCATTGGTTCCAAATACGCTAACTGAAACTCGAAGGGCAATAATCAAAACCATTATAATTAGAGGTTTGGATACATTCCTCAGTGAAAAAGGATTTTTGGCGAAATAAATCACTAGAAGGCCAAAAATACCGATCCATGCAGGGAAATCCAACATTCCGCCATCAAGCATTGCAATAAATGAGATGGTTAATGAAAAGGCGAGTATCACTTTATAAAGGTCTCTTTTTCCGCTCAACGCAGTTATTCCAGCTATATAAATCAGCGGAAATGTGATTAAAATGATAAGTGAAAATGGAATAGTATATTGTGCAAGCGGACCTCCTGCATTTATACCTGAAGAAATATGTACTCCTAATGAATTGATTACAAAACCTAAAACAGATTTAAAAACGTGACTATGTGTTAGGGCAGTAGTACTGAATTCATTTGAGTTATAAGATACAAATATCGTAAAAAGGGACACGCCGAGTTTTATTCGTATCCAGATTTCAATGAAAAGCCCCACTAAATATGTAAAAAATATGGTTATTATGGTGAATTTAAGATATTTCTGGCTGTCAATTTTTAAATGTGGGCTTAATGCCGATATTCGTTTCCCAATTAATCCATTTGATGTGAATAAGGGATAAAATAACAATAAACTACCCATAACTCCAAAAAGGATTATGGATTTACCTTGAGATGACCCCTCCAGGAAGTGATAGGTAAGGGATAGAACGATACTGTCCAGGAAATTAGTGACAGCTAGTAAAACAGCAAAAAGTATCATTAAGATTCCAATGATATTTAATTTGTTTAAGCGCAATATTTCACCAACTTGATCACTTCATTTTATTGAAATTAACTGTTTTAATGGAATTAAAGATTTCAATATTATTATTGAAATTAATTGTTTCATCTATTTAATATATAAAGTATAGTACAAGGCTCATTGCAATTCCCGATATCAATGGAATTGGAATATTATCATCTACAGGGCTATATGCTTCAGTTATTGCACCGCATAACGCTCCGAAGAATGCAGGAAGTAATGGAAGCTGAGTTAGAGCTCCAATTAATGCTACAACAAAAAATGCAGAAGTTCCTACAATTGTCTTTTCATTGTTGAATGGCAGATGAGTTTTACCAAATCTTTTTCCAAATATAGTTGATGCAGAGTCTCCAAATAGGAAAATAAGTATTGCAGCATTGGAAATTGCTATATTGAATTTGAACAGGTAAAGTGTTACTATAATTCCAACAAAAAAGTAAATAAAACCATGTTCGTCGTTTTTACGTTTACATTTTCTCAAAATAGTGGAAAAAAAGAATACTTTTCTCTTTTTGTCAATTCTAAAGATAGCTTCTACAAAAAGTACAATTGCTACGCATATGAGTATTGAAATAATTGGGCCCAGAAAAATATTTAAAAAAACAATGAAGATGCCTGATGCATGGATTAACTGCCTTAAGTCCTCTCTTTTCATATCATCAGGCCATAATAGTTTATAGTTTGGATTAAGCCATAAATTTCTCAATTACTCCATAATATGAGTCTTTAAGATTTTCAATATTTATATTAACTAAATTTTGGTTTATAGTTAAAGTACTACCTCCAACTTCCCCAATAACTGCTGCAGGAGCATTTAGTTTGCTTAATATTTCATCTGTGTATTCCTTTTTAACTGTAATAATGAACCTTGCATTGGACTCTGAAAATAATGTTTCAGCATTGCTCATATTTTCATCATCTTTAGATACCTTTGAAGTATCTAAAGTAGCCCCAATACTACCAGAGATTGCCATTTCTGCAATTGCAATTCCTATTCCTCCGGCTGAACAATCATGAACTGCAGTTACAGCTTCATCTTTATCTTCACGGATCAATTTCAGGATTTCACTTGAAGATTCCAGTTCAGCTTCCATATTTACCTTTGGAGGTTTTCCCTGGACAACTCCATGAACTTCTTTATGATATGCTGAACCATCTAATTCAGGATAAGTTTTTCCAATCAGGATGATATTATCTCCTTCATTCTTGAAATCCATGGTTCTAATATCTTTTATATCCATTAGTCCTGCAACACCCACCACAGGAGATGGATTTACAGTTACTCCTTCTGTTTCATTATAAAAACTCACGTTCCCACTTATTACTGGAGTTTCAAAGGTATTTGCAATATCGGACATTCCTTTAATACATTCTTTAAACTGCCAGAAAACATCTGGTTTCTCAGGATTTCCAAAATTAAGGCAATCTACAATACATATCGGCTCTGCACCCATAGAAACAACATTTCTTATGGCTTCTGCCACTGCTCCAGCTCCTCCGTGGTATGAATCGAGTTTTGTATGTATGCTGTTGCAGTCTGATGTAAGTGCAATGGCTTTTTCTTCATCAATTCGAAGAACTGCTGCATCGTCACCGGGTTTAACTGCAGTTCTTATCTGTACTTCGTGATCGTACTGTTTGTAAACCCATTTTTTACTTGCAATATTTTGGGATGAGAGAAGTTTAAGAAGGGCTTCTTCAGGGTTAATATCTTCTAATTCTTTATATTCAGTAACTTCGGTAGGTCCGCAACCTTCTAAAGAGGGATTACATGATTCTCTTTCAATAACTGGCGGATCTGAGAGGAGTTCTGTCTGAACTTCAGCTATAACTTCTCCATCTTTTTTAATGACCAGATTTTCAGCGTCTATAACTTTACCAATGACTGCTGCTGGAAGTTCGTATTTTTTAAATATCTCCATTAAAGCATCCACATCTTTAGGATTAACAACAAAGACCATTCTTTCTTGAGACTCTGAAAGCATTATTTCATATGGTGTCATTCCTTCTTCTCTAAGTGGGATGGTTGTAAGCTCTACTTCGGCTCCATTTCCACATTTACCTGCCATTTCTGAAACACAACAGGTTAGCCCACCGCCACCAAGGTCTTTAAGTCCAACCACATCAATTTTATTCAGCGCTTCAAGGGTCGCTTCTAAAACCATTTTCTTAGTGAATGGGTCTCCTACCTGGACTGCAGGTCTGCTTTCAAGTTCAGATTCAGTTGTGAGCTCTTCAGATGCGAATGTTACGCCGTGGATACCGTCTCTTCCTGTTGTTCCACCCATAAGGACAAAAATATCGCCTACATTAGGTGCAATGCCCCGTACAATGTCACTCTTCTTTACAAGCCCCGCGCAGATAACATTTACAAGGGGATTAAATTTGAAATTGTCATCAAATTCAACTTCACCTCCAACAGTTGGAATTCCTACTCGGTTTCCGTAGTCTGAAATCCCTTTTACAACGTATTCAAATAAGTATCTTGATCTCTGATCTTCAAGAGGTCCAAATCTTAAGGAATCAAGGAGTGCAATTGGCATAGCTCCCATGGAAATGATATCTCTAATTATTCCTCCGACACCAGTTCCAGCACCTCCATAAGGCTCAATTGCAGATGGGTGATTGTGACTTTCCATTCCAATTACTAGAGCAAGCTCTTCAGTTAGTTCAACAATTCCTGCATCATCTCCAGGGCCGAGTATGACACGCTCACCTTCTGTAGGGAACAATCTTAAAATAGGGCGGCTGCTTTTATAGGAGCAATGTTCTGAAAACATTATATCAAGCATGCCGTATTCTAAGGAATTTGGATCTCTTCCAAGTTCTTTTTTTACAAATTTACATTCTGAATCTGTTAGGGTCATGATATCACGCCGCAGTTATATTTAACATTATTCTGTCTTAATAGTAATTTTAAGATTTTCATCCTCAATCTTCCATTCTTTTGTATAATCTCCTTCCTGTGCTTCAAAGCTCAGTTTTTCAGCACGTACTTCATGGGAAATAAAGTCAAGGAATGGGTTAATTAATTCTTTGAAGCCTTCATCACATTCCACAAATACCTGAATATTGGCTTCTACATCTAAATCTAAATCTTTCCGCATATCCTGTATTCTTCTGATAAGTTCTCTAGACATTGCTTCAGATAATATTTCTTCTGTAATTTCTGTATTTATAAATACATTTCCAGAATCGAAATCTGCACTTACAAGGTTCTCTGGAAGTTCAGTTTCAAATAGAATGTCATTTACACCAAGTTCTATAGTTTTATCATCAAGTTCAACGGAATAAATTCCTTCGTTATCTAAAATTGCCTTTATTTCTGCCCCATCAGCTTCTGCAAGATGTTTCATTACTTTTGGAGCATCACCTCTGAGTTTAGGTCCGAGGGTCTTTAAGTTAGGTTTTGCAATGATCTTGAGGTTTTCAAATTCATCAGTTACTATGATTTCCTTTGTATTGGCCTGTTCCATTATAACGGCTTTAAGGGATTCAACTGCATTTAAGACATTTTTATCTTCAGAAACCACCACGATTTCTTTTACAGGCCATCTGAGCTTGTATCTTGCAACATCTCTTCCTCTTGCACATGCTTCAATAATATCTCTAACGATGTCCATATTTTGTTCTAATTCCAGGTCAATCATGTTTTCATTGAATTCCCAGTCTTCCATATGTATACTTTCGGGGGCATCTTCATCAACTCCCCTTACAAGATTCTGATAAATCTCTTCAGTTACATGTGGAGTTATGGGTGCCATTACCTTAATTAAAAGTTTTAAAGCATTATAGAGGGTAAAGTAAGCTCCTAATTTATCTGGATCTTCCTTTTCAACCCATGTACGCCCCCTTATGAGCCTTACATACCATCTACTTAAATCTTCCAGTATGAAGTAATTTATAGCTCTTGTAGCTTTATGAAGGTGTAATGAATCAAGGGCTTCAGTTACTTCCTTTGCAAGGGAATTAACACGTGAAGTTATCCATCTATCTTCATCTCTTAATTTAAGGTCATCTTCAGTATATAGTGTTGGATTGAAGTTATCTATGGCCATGTAGGTAGTTGAAAATACATAAACATTCCAGAGTATGTTGAACATTTTACTTACATTTTTAAGTTCATCCCATGTAAATTTCAGGTCTTCCCACGGCTTATTTCCCCAGAGGAGATAAAATCTCAGTATATCTGCCCCATATTGCCCTATAACTTCGTCCGGCTCAACCACATTCCCAAGGGATTTACTCATCTTTCTACCCTCTTCATCAAGGGTAAATCCGTGCATTAAAACTCTCTTATATGGTGATTTGCCAAGAGATATCACACCACATCCTAACTGTGAATAGAACCATCCTCTAGTCTGATCATGGCCTTCAGTTATAAAATCATAAGGGAACCATTCTTCAAACATTTCCTTTTCCTGCGGGTAGTATAGAGAAGCCCATCCCGCTACTCCTGAATCTATCCAGACATCTAAAACATCCGGAACACGATTCATATCTCCCCCACATTCGCACTGAATTGTAATTTCATCAACGTAAGGCCGGTGTATGAAATCTCCTTCCAGAGTTCCCTTAATAGTTCTCTCTTTTAACTCTTCAATGGAACCTATGACTGTTATCTTTTCACAGGATTCACATTTCCAGATTGGAATTGGAATTCCCCAGTATCTCTGCCTTGATATTGTCCAATCTCTTGCATTTTCAACCCAGTTACGGAACCTGCTCTCACCAGCCCATTCTGGAACCCATTCAACATTATCTAGCTCTGAAAGCATTTTGTCTTTAATTTCTGTAACTTTGAGGAACCACTGCTGTGTTGCAAGATATATAATTGGAGTTTTACATCTCCAGCAGAACCCGTATCTGTGATTGATTACATCTTCTTTAAGGAGTAGACCATGCACGTCGAGATCTGTTATAATGTACGGGTCAGCATCTTTTACGAATTCGCCTTCATATTTTCCAGCTTCTTTTTTAAACAATCCTGCTTCATCAACTGGGCAGAATATTGGTATGCTGTATTTTTTACCGATTTCAAAATCATCTGGACCATGACCTGGAGCAGTATGAACGCAGCCAGTACCTTCTGTTAAGGTTACATGTTCTCCGGGCAGTATTTTATGTTCAAATCCTTTTTGGACAGGTATTTCATCTACAAGAGGATGCTGGTATTCGATACCCTCAAGATCACTACCTTTCACGATTTTAATGATTTCATAGTCTTGATCTTCAAATAAAGAACTTACAAGAGCCTCTGCCATTATATAAACTTCGCTGTTAACATTAACATAAGCATAATCAAAATCAGGATGTACACACACCGCCATATTTGCAGGAAGTGTCCATGGTGTTGTTGTCCATACAAGAATGTATTCATTTCCTTTCTCAGAGTTCTTTAGCGGAAATTTGACATAAATTGAAGGGTCTTCTTTGTCCTCATAGTCTATTTCAGCAAGTGCAAGTGCTGTTTCGCATCGGGGACACCATGTTATAACTCTAAGGTCATTTATGAGTAGATCCTTTTCGTCTGCTTTTTTTAAGGTCCACCAGCAGGATTCCATATATTTGGTATCAAATGTAACATACGGATTATTCCAGTCCATCCAGACCCCCAGCATTTTAAATTGATCAGTCATTAGGGCCTTATTTTCGATTGCAAATTCTTTACATTTCTCTACAAAATTAGCGATTCCTATTTTGGTTTCAATTTCTTTCTTACTTTTTAATCCAAGCAAGCCTTCAACTTTATGTTCTATTGGGAGCCCATGAGTGTCCCATCCTGCCTGTCTTCGGAGGTTAAAGCCGGACATACTTTTAAAACGTAAGAATGTATCTTTTATGGTTTTATTCCATGCAGTTCCAAGGTGTATTCTACCGCTACAATAAGGAGGACCATCTAAAAATGAAAATTTAGGACTGTTCTCTCTTAATTTGTTTGTTTTTTGGTATATGTCGTTATCATCCCAGAATTTTTGAATATTTTTCTCGATAAGCTTTGTATCATATGATCTTAGAGCCTCTTTTATTGGCATTTTCATTCTCCTTATTTTTTATGAAATCTATAGATGTAAGAATCTGCTGTTTTATAATTTTCTCTATTTTCTTACATTTTTTTCATTAATTTATTCTTGATCTATATCTGATCCGCAAATATTTAAAAGTTAATACATAAAAAAAAATTTAATATTATTACTTTTTTGCAGAATAGAAAAAAATATAAATACCTTTAATCTTAACTAGTAGTGCATCCCCTATTACAACGATACTATTTTTATTACTGATCGTATCGCCTCCGAGGGGATGTTACACCTACTATTTTTATTTAATGATAATATACGATTATGGCGCTCCGGGTACCCTCTTGTTTGAACTCTCAAATGGAGCGCCTAACTATTAACTTTTTTAAACTGTGAACTCAAATTGTAACACCGAAAAGCTTATTAACAAGTTCTAAAAAAGGATGAATTGCCAATCTCATTTTGGGAAGAGTGAGTTATGGCCATTAACTGAATTATTTACCTATGTCTTTAGAGGCATAGGTATTATACTGAGTATTTAGATTTTAAATTAGAGTTTACTTATAAACAAAACACTATTTTTGTATTTAAGTTTTAAAAATGTCTATAAATAATTATAACTTATTCTAAATTAAGTTAAGCAAAATTAGTTAATGAATAATTAAATTTTAAAAAAGAAAATTGAGAGAACATTTAGATACGTTAGAATGTCCTTATTTTTTATTTAAAATATAAAAATAGGATAGTAGTTTCTTTTCCTCCCATGAAAAAACTGTCAAAATCTATGATTTTCGTGCCCAAAAAAAATCGAAGATTTTTTTGAGGGATTTTTTTTGGTCCAGCGCTCAAAATTCTCTGAATTTTGGCGCCCCAAAATTAAAAATTTTGAGGGCTTTTTTCTCTGAAAAAAGGTGGGTTAGAATGTCCTTATTTTACCAGCAACAAGCATGTCAGTTATACTTGTTATGTTTTCTAACCAGTAATCAGTAGTTTCTTCTACCTTTTTATTGACGCTTTCAAGTGTGTATCCATCTTCCAGGATCATCTGGACACTTGCAGCTTTTGGAAGGTTAATAGGTTTACCAATCTGGCTTAGAAGCATAATATGTACCTGTTTCACGCCTTCAACGTTTTCAGTTATATCATTTGCAATTTTATTTGATATAAGATTGTATATTTTACCAACGTGATTTATTGGATTCTTTCCTGAAGTTGCTTCCATCGACATTGGCCTGTTTGGTGTTATTAAACCATTAGCACGGTTTCCACGCCCTACAGAACCGTCATCCCCCATTTCAGCTGAAGTTCCAGTAACAGTCAGATAAACTGAAGGATTTTCAGGGTCATGGACATCTGCAGTGTTTATATAAATTTCTACATCCCTTTCTGTGTGTTTTTCAGCAAGTTTCTGTACTTCCTCATGTACTTTTGATTTCACATCGATATAATGGTCAAGATCATCAACATATTTTGAAACCATTGCTGAAGCAACTGTGAGAACGATATGGTTATCATCTCTAAGTCCCATTACTTTAATATCCTCACCTACCTGCGGATATTTCTTTTTAAAGTCTCTGGAGTTCAGGAGGTTTTCTGTAGCCAGCACTATATTTTCTGTTTCTGAAAATGGCGCGTAACCTACACCAAATGATGTATCGTTAGATGATGGTGCTTCCCCTTTTCTTTTAAATACATCTGTTAAGTCACCTGATCCGTGCCCTATCTTACATTCTACGACTGCAGAAGTTTCAACATCGAGGTTTATAATATTTTCCTTTAAATATTCTTTTGCAGCAGCTATGGCAATTCTATCAAGACCCATTTTCTTAATTTCAATTTTTCCATCCTTTTCATTGTGGAATTCTGCTATTCCTCTTCCTGTTAGGAGGATATCCATGGGTTTAATTACTTCTCCGCCACCAAACATAGGGTCGGATTCTCCCGCTGTGATCTGGACTTCGTCAGTGTTATGGTGCATTATTTCTCCGAACTGTTCAATATATGCATTGCATAAAGCTCTGCTTACAGATTCTGCAATTCCGTCACTGATACTGTCAGGGTGTCCTATACCTTTCCTTTCAACTATTTCAATTTCTTGTTGTTCAATTGGTTTTTGAATGAGCTTTTCAACGAAAATATTTTTCTTCATAAATGGCCTCCATTTTAACTCTACAAATAAGTCATAAAACGTAAGGTTAAAGTAAACTGTGATCCCATATGTTCTTATTTTTTCAGATATTTAAATATATTCTTAAATATTAATAGAAGGTAAAGTAAAGTAATTTAATGATTGTACCGTATGTTATATAATGGTTGAAAGTACGTATATCATTTTAATTTCGAAAATAGGGGCTTAAAAATGCAAAATTATTCAAATATCAAATGTCTTATAGTGATAAACAGAACTAAAGGTACAGCGCTTGGCGAAAGTGAAATTGCAGATACTTTTTTTTCAAGGTTAAGGGGTACGATGTTTAAAAAGAAACTTGAACGCGGACTAATTTTAAAACTTCCAAATACTAGAAGCAGAAGTGGTTCAGCTATCCACATGTTTTTTGTAAGGTTTCCTCTGGACATAATTTTTGCAGATTCTGATAAAAAAGTGGTTGACATGGTTACAATCGATCCATGGAAAACTTATACTCCTAAAAAACCAGCAATGTACGTTATAGAAATGAAAAAGGGCACTATTGAAGAATCTAGTACAGAAATAGGAGATGAATTGGATTTTACTTGTGAAAATGCTTAAAATAAATATAAAACCCTACAGAAATTCGTAGAATTTCAGTGGCCCTCGAAAACCGTAGGTTTTCGGGACATCGAAATCGGAGATTTCGAATGCCTCGAAATTAAAAAATTTCGAAGGCCCTCGAAAATCGTAGATTTTCGGGGTTGAAAGAAACTGTGTTTCTTGAACAGCGAAACCTCAAAAACCATAGGTTTTTGTGGTATAGAAATGCTATGCATTTCTCTAATCGTAGATTTCGCACGCGCCAAAAATTCATAGCCGGTGAAAATTAAAATTTTCGCTGCCCCAAAAATTCTTAGAATTTTTGAGGGAATTTTTGAGCAAAAATAGTTTTATAATTTTATTGTCTTTCTTTTATGGAATTTAGAGCCATCTGAGCAACTTTTTTTACCACAGGATTTTCATCATTGGATGCTTTTTCAAGTGGTTCTAAAGCTCTTTTATCACTGGTTGCAGAAAGACCTACAGCAGCAGCATATCGAACACTTGCCCGTTCATCGTTTAATGTTTTGATTAAAGGCTCAATAGCTTTTGGATCATCATAAACACCAAGCGATAGGGCGGCAGCTTCTCTAACGTGGCAATCTTCATCCTCCAAAGCTTTGATTAAAGGATCAACAGCTCTTGGATCTGCTAATTCTGCAAGAAGTTCTGCAGCATCTTCTCTTCTTTTCCAATCATCACTTTCCAGTTCACCTATAAGAAAATCTAAATCCCTTCTTTCTGATACGGCCAATGCATAACCTCCTTTCTATTATATTTGTTTTTAAACTTTTAAAAACTTATTCATTTTAAGGTCTTTTTTCACATAATATCATCAATGGTGCGCCCGCTTAATACTGATTCTGGCTGGTCAATCAGTATATCTTTACTTTCATCAGCTTCTTTATCTTTCTTTTTTAAAAAAAGCCAAAATTTCCTGTTACCTCTGCCTGTACGTATAAGGGCATAGCCGCCTTTAAGTTTATGGCCTTCAAGCCAGATATTTACATGCCCATTATCCACAGATTCTTCCATTGAAACATCCTGACCGTTTTTTTTGTTTAGATTGCGGTAAGAGCCTGTATCCCAGACAATTACAGTACCTGCGCCATAATTTCCCTTGGGAATAACCCCTTCAAAATCAATATAATCAATAGGGTGGTCTTCTGTTGGAACAGCAAGTCTTCTCTGGTCAGGATCAGTGGATGGTCCCTTGGGTATTGCCCATGATTTTAAAACTCCATTAACTTCCAATCGGAAATCATAATGGAGGTTGCGTGCATCATGTTTTTGTATTACAAATCTCGGTTTATCTGGAGAAATTTTTTCACTTGTAAATGGTTCGGGGGTCTTTTCAATATCTCTTTTTTTGCGATACTCCTTTAATGAGTCATCCATTTTGACACCATCTTTCTAAATTTGTCTACTATAATATTTGGAAAAGAAACATAATAAAATGGTAGTTAATTCATCAGCTGTTGTCAAATAAAGAAATGAAATAATAAAACTAATGTGTGTATGTTTTCATTAAAGATTTAAAAAAGCTTTTTTAAATCCGAAGGATGCCCTAAAACTTCAATACCTTCAAATTCACGGAGTTTTTTGGTGTTTTCAATATCAATTTCCCTCATATGAATTGTGATTATTTTTCCTGCCGAAATTGCTGAAAAGGGGCAGGATTCTGCGCATGAACCACAGCCCTCACATTTGAGGAGGTCTATTTCAACGCCGGGAGTTATGGCACTGCCTGGGCAAGCTGCAGCGGCTGCACACGGCTCACATTTTTGACAAAGATCTAATTCGAGTTTAGATGGTAGTACAGTTTCTAAATCACCTGATTCAAGGTCTACAGGGATGATATACGTTTTAACACCGCCTTTTCCAGATTGTGCAACTGCATTTGTAACAAGTGTATCTGCAATACCTGTAACGATTTTGCCAATGGTATTTGAGGTTGCAGGAGACACAATGAGAAGATCATATTTTCCAAGTGAAAACCGGCCTGTAATTGGAAAACTGAATTTCTGATCCTTTTCTTTAATTAATTCATTGTAATATCCGCCGGTTATTGTTTCTATTCTTTCATAAAGCCCGTACATTTTAAGTACTTCTTCACCAGCAGCTGAAAGCAAAACAGTCACATCATGCTTTGTCATTAATTGTTCCAGTAATTCAACACTGTCTAAAAGTAAGTGGCCTGCTCCTGTAATTCCAAAGGCTATTTTCATTAGATCTCTCCTGCTAAAATTAAATTTGTAATTAGTCCAGTATGAATATATGAAGCAAGTGATATTTATAAAATTAGATGTGATTGAAAAAATTAAAAAAGAAGAAATAGAATTAGAAGTCAATGTATTTATAAGCTAAATCAGACCGGAAACAATAGTGGACTTCGCCATACTGGTTCATGAATTCTGTGACTTCTTCTTTTACGTATTTATCATCCATAGCTACTTTCTTAATGAATTCTGCAACCTCTTCCATCTGGGCTTCTTTTAGCCCACGGCGGGTTATTTCCTGGGTACCCACCCTTATTCCAGACGGATCATCGGTCCTTTTACGGTCATCCCACGGAAGTAAGTTCTTGTTAAGGATGATATTATTGCGTTCCATGTCTTTTGCCATTTTAGCAGCACTGCCAATTTTTTTAACGTCCATAGCAACCTGATGGGATTCTGTGAATCCCAGATCCTCACAGAGAACGTTGAAACCAAGTTCATAGAGGCTCTGTGCTAAGGCTTTGGCATTTTTAACTGTTTGTTCTGCATAATCTTTACCGAATTCTAGCATTTCTGCTAAACTTATACCTAAAGCAGCCACGTGGTGTAAGTGATGGTTACTTACAACTCCGGGGAACACTGCAGTATCTATTTGATCCTTTAAATCTTCTTTACAGAGGATTATACCGCCTTGAGGGCCAGGGAATGTCTTATGGGTACTTCCAACAAGAAGATCTGCCCCTTCTTTTAGAGGGTCCTGGAATTTACCGCCAGCTATAAGACCAAGAACATGTGCCCCGTCGTACATGACCTTTGCTCCAACTTCGTCTGCTGCTTCTCGAGCATCTTCTACAGGATGAGGGAATAAGAATAAACTTCCACCAAGAAGGACTAATTTTGGTTTATTTTTTATAATTTCGCGCTTCATGGCATCGGCATCGATGTTCATTGTTTCACTATCAAAGGGATGTGAAAGAATTTTTAAGCCTCTTATTCCTGCAGCGCTAACATCTGCATGGCTTATATGGCCACCTACAGGTACATTTAAAGCCATGAGAAGATCATTATGATTTGTAAGGGCAAAAAATGAGGCTAAATTCGCAATGACTCCTGAATTTGGCTGTACATTGGCATGTTCAGCTTTAAATAATTTTTTGGATAAATCTATTGCTAGATTTTCAATTTTATCTATATATTCACAGCCTTCATAGAGCCTTTCGCATGGTAACCCTTCTGCATATCTGTGGGATAAATCTGATGCTAAAGCTTCTCTTACATCGATACTGGTAACATTTTCACTTGCAATTAAGTTTATACTATTTTCCATCCATTTATGGTGTTCTTTAGTAACCTCTTTAATTTCAAGAGCATATTTTTCATTTTTAAACATTGATTGTCCTCCATTTTTAACATCGGGAGTACATTTTTCATTTTTAAACATTGGTTTCCTCCGAATAAGTGTAACTTGAGTAGCCTACATAGATATGTATAAAATAAATGAGTATAAATACTTTCAAAAATGGTTACTTAATACTTAAAATTAGAATTTTGATTAAATAATTGCATAATTTTTATAAAAAATAAAATAAAGGTTAATTTTGCTTATGCTTCCTTAAACATCTTTTTAGTTCGCATCTCTCTCAAATTAGAAACTATACGAGATAATTCACTGGCAGGAATACTGACCATAACATCTTCGGGGCTTATATTCATGTTATTTCTTGCCCCTACATCTCCAAACCCGTAGGTTACTTTTCCAGTTAAATAAGGAATTGCAGCCATTGAACTACATATAGGGCCTGAATCTGCACCAATTCCGTGTGCGCCAGAATCATATGCATTCGCATGAAGTATTTCCATCCCCTGTTTTGCTTTACAGACGACAAATATCACGTCTGGTTCAAATTCTGCCTTGTTTAAAGGGGCAAAAATCACTGCATTAAAAATTCCTGGTTCTACATTTATATTATTTTTCCATGAGCGCTGGACTGCGGGAATATTCTTGTAAACACCCATTGGGACTAAAAACGCTCCGCTCTGCATATTTGCAGGGAATTCACACTTGTCTTTAAGTCCAGAATATCTTGCACCGCCCATGCACTCTTCCTCTTCAGCGGTTGCATAGAATGTTTCTCCATTCATAGCTTTTTCAAGCTTTGTACAGAATCTGGATTTGCCTGATTCTTTTTCAATATCTTTTGGCTCTTTTACAGACCATTTTATGGCGACTGGATCATTTTCTAGTTTTAGAAATTCTTTTAACTCATTTCCAAGTTCATTATAATTCATTTTAAGCCCCTCTATCTCCATCTATAAGAAAAAATCAAAAACAAATTTGATACATTAAATTCAATACGTTATTTGTATAATAACAATATATATTTTTTTATTTATAAGTCATATCCAATTAATTAAAATGTTTACAGGTCTTTTTAGCTAAAATAAGTAATTTATGAGAATATAAAGACAATTATAGCTTGTTCAGTTATTAAAATAAGAATTTTGATAAACTGGTTCAAAAGAATATAATATCTGGCGAAATTGAGCTGAAAATATTAGAATAGGTAAAAATAGTCAGTTAAATTAAGAATCAAAGAGAGCTAATTTAAAATAAAAATAAAGTAAAGGGATTTATTCCCTTATTTTGATTGAGCTCCGGTTCCACCAAGTGCAGCTTCAATTTGAGCCATAATTTGCTCGGTCTTGAAGTGCTGCTGGTTCATTGCTCCAGATGGACATGCTGCAACACATGTTCCACATCCGTGACAGAGAGCTATATTAACTTCTGCATGGCCTTCTTCTCTTGTTAGAGCACCGTATGGGCAGAGTTCGAGACAAACTGCACATCCACCACAAATATCTTCATCAGTGACTGCGACAATTGGTTCAATTTCCACTTCACCTTTGACCATTGGGATTGCTGCTCTTGCTGCAGCACCTGATGCCTGTGCTACGGAGTCAGGGATATCTTTTGGTCCTTGTGATACACCTGCAAGGTATACACCTTCAGTGAGTGTGTCTACAGGTCTGAGTTTTGGGTGAGCTTCCATTAAGAATCCATCTGCACTCTTAGAGAGTCCGATGGTTTGTCTTAGTTTTTCTGCACCTGCTGGTGGTACTAAACCTGCTGCGAGAACAACCATATCGTAGTTGTATTCAGTTACTTTTCCAAGTAAGCTGTCTTCAGCCCTTACTGTAAGGGTTTCGTCAGGGTTTCCTAAGATTGCAGCTGGTCGGCCTCTTATGAACTTAATTCCGTATTTTTCTTGGGAACGTTTGTAGAACTCTTCGAATCCTTTACCAAATGCCCTTATATCCATGTAGTAGATAGCAACTTCGCAGTCAGGCATTTTGTCCTTAGCAAGTTGAGCGTTCTTCATGGAGTGCATACAGCAAACTCTTGAACAGTATTCGTTTCCTACTTTTTCGTCCCTTGAACCGACACATAGTATGAATGCAACGCTTTTTGGTTTTTGACCGTCTGATGGTTTTAAAATTTTACCTTCTGTTGGTCCTGATGCGTTGATTTGTCTTTCAATTTCTAAACCAGTAATGACGTTTGCGTTGTCAGCGTAACCATATTCAAGCTTTTCATTTGCATCGAACTGGTCATAACCAGTTGCGACGATAATTGTACCTACGTCAATTTCAACTTCTTCTGGTTCTTGATCGTGCTGAATTGCTCCTCTTTCACATATCTGGTCACAAAGGTTACATTCGATACAGTAATCTTTGTCTATTGTAGCGAGGAGTGGTACTGCTTGTGGGAATGGGATGTATGCTGCTTTGACCATACCAATTCCTTCGTCGAAGTAGTTTGGTATTTCTATTGGACAAACATCTACACAGGATCCACATCCTACACAGAGTTCTTCACTTACGTATCTTGGTTTCTTTTCAACGGTTACTTTGAAGTTACCAATGTATCCTTCTACATCTTTAACTTCGGCGTAAGATAATAATTCAATATTTTCGTGTTTTCCTGCATCCACCATTTTTGGTGCGAGAATACACATTGAACAATCGAGAGTTGGGAATGTTTTATCTAACTGAGCCATCCTTCCTCCGATGGTTGGGTTTTTCTCAACTAAGTAAGTTTTGAATCCCATGTCAGCTAAATCGAGAGCGGATTGAATTCCTGCAACTCCACCACCAATAACTAAAGCTTGGTTTTTAACACTAACTGTTTCAGCGGTTAGAGGTTCTAATAATCTTGCTTTTGCAACTGCCATTCTTGTTAAGTCTTTTGCTTTTTCAGTTGCGGCTTCAGGTTCACCCATGTGTACCCATGAATCGTGTTCCCTTAAGTTTGCAAATTCAAATAAAAATGGGTTAAGTCCAGCTTCTTTAACACATCTTCTAAATGTTGGCTCGTGGAGCCTTGGTGAGCATGCTGCTACTACAACTCTGTTTAAACCCTTTTCTTTAATGTCCTTCTGAATCATTTCTTGACCGGGGTCTGAACAGAAATATTTGTATTCTTCACTTACAACAACATTTGGGAGTGTCGCTGCGTAATCTTTAACTGCATCTATGTCAACAACACCACCGATGTTGATACCACAGTGACAGACATATACTCCTATTTTAGGTTCTTCACTAGTTTCTTGCATTTTTTTTTCTTCTGCCATTAGATCACCTTTCACATATGTGAGAATGATTTTTATGTATATGGGTGTAGGTCTATCACTGAGACAGATAAACTTTTCTATTTATTTTTTTATACAAAGTTTATATATGAGAACAGTGGATGCCTACTTTTTTTCCAATTGGAACAAATAAAAATATTGTTCGTCTTTATACTTAATAAAAATACTCATCGAATTTCATTTTTATTATTATATACTGCAAAATTATTAAATAATCAGCTTATTTCGATATCCTAAAAATACATCTTAGAATAGTAATAAAAATATATGTTAGATTAATACTAAGGGGATGATTTTATGAAACAACCACCAGGTAGTATAAATGATTTAAACCCCACTAAACAAACACGAAATAGTGTAGATGATGTTTGGGGGGAAAGGAATCCGTATAAAGAAGATTGGCCTGTAAGAAAAGACGAAAGGCTTCTTGAAGAACCTGATGAATGGGTTCAATCTGCATGTATCTTATGTTCCAATGATTGTGGCTTAGATATTGGTGTTAAAAACGGTAAAATAGTGGGTGTTAGGGGACGTGTTGAAGATAGAGTAAATAAAGGTCGTCTTGGTCCTAAAGGACTCCATGGGTGGATTGCAAACCAAAGTCCAGATCGCCTTACAAAGCCATTAATACGGAAAAATGGAAAACTTGAAGAGGCAAGCTGGGATGAAGCGATGGATCTTGTTATGAACCATTCAAAAGAAATAATAGATAAATACACGGGTAATGCAATAGGATTTTATACAACAGGTCAGCTATTCATTGAAGAATATTATAACATAGGAATTATAGGCAAAGCAGGCATTGGAACTCCTCACATGGATGGTAATACTCGTTTATGTACGGCAACAGCGGCTGCAGCACTAATGGAAACTTTTGGATCAGATGGACAACCTGGTTCTTATGCAGATATTGATTTTGCAGATGCAATATTTATTATGGGTCATAATATGGCCTCTCAACAAACTGTTCTATGGATGAGAATTCTGGATAGGCTTGCTGGTAAAAATCCCCCTAAACTTATAGTTGTTGATCCAAGGGTGACTTATACTGCAGAAAAGGCAGATATTCATTTAGCTCCTAAAGTAGGTACAAATGTTGCATTGATGAATGGAATTCTAAATTTAATGATTGAAGCAGATAATATAGATCATGAATATATTGAAAATTATACAGTTGGTTTTGAAGGATTAAAAGAAGTAGTTTCAAAATGGACTCCTGATCGCGTAGAAAGTGTCACGGGAGTCACAGCAGCGCAGTTAAGAGAGGCAGCAGAAATTATTGGAACAACACATGCCTTATTTTCTACTGTACTTCAAGGTGTTTATCAATCAATGCAAGCAACTGCAGCAGCTTGCCAGGTCAATAATATGCATCTTCTTAGAGGAATGCTAGGAAAACCAGGTGCAGGTCTGCTCCAGATGAATGGCCAGCCAACGTCTCAAAATACACGTGAGACGGGGGATGATGGCGCTTTGACAGGATTCCGTAATTGGAATAATCCCAATCATGTGGCAGAGCTTGAAGATATATGGAATGTAGGGCGAGGAACTGTTCCGGGCTGGGCCCCTCCAACTCATGCCATGCAGATATTCAGATATGCAGAGCAGGGTTCAATAAAGATGTTATGGATTGTAGCAACAAATCCCGCAGTCTCACTACCGGAACTTGGTAGAATTAGAAAAATACTTTCAAAAGAAGATTTATTCGTTGTAGTGAATGACGCATTCCTTACAGAAACAGCAGAACTTGCAGATGTGATATTGCCAGCAGCATTATGGGGTGAAAAAACAGGTACCTATACAAACACTGATCGTACTGTCCATATATCACATAAAGCAATTGATCCTCCTGGTGAAGCTAAATCCGACTTGGATATATTCCTTAATTATGCAAATAGGATGGAGTTCAGGGATAAAGATGGAAATCCTCTTTTAAAGTGGAATGATCCTGAAAGCACATTTGAAGCATGGAAAGAGTGCACGAAAGGCAAACTGGTTGATTATACTGGAATAACCTATGAGAAACTGACTGGAGGCTCAGGTATTCAATGGCCATGCAATGAAGAGAATCCTGAAGGTACAGAACGTCTTTATACGAATCCTGAATTCAGAACTTATTCAGATATTTGTGAAGAATATGGACATGACCTTGTAACTGGTGCATCCATAACACCGCAGGAACATAAAGCAAAAGGATATAATGGTAAGGCTATTTTAAAAGAAGCTGACTATCAACCTCCACATGAACAGCCTGATGATGAGTATCCTTTTTGGTTAACTACTGGTCGATTAGTTTATCAATGGCACACACGTACAAAAACAGCAAGATCACAGGAATTGAATGATGCAGCGCCCGATGTTTTTGTACAAATATCAGAAGAAGAAGCCAAAAAATATGGGATTAAGGAAGGGGATAAGTTAGAAGTAGAATCAAGACGAGGTAAAGCCCAAGGTCCGGCTTTAATCGGTGCTATCGTACCAGGACATATTTTTATGCCTTTCCATTACGGTTATTGGGACAAGCCAGGATATCCAAGAGCAGCAAATGAACTTACAATAACAGAATGGGATCCTGTAAGCAAACAACCTTATTTTAAACATGCTGCAGTAAAACTCAGAAAAATTGATGTATATGGATGGCCTGAAGAATCTAAGCATGAGGGATTAGGCGAAAAAATCATAGAAGGGGTAAAAAGCATGGGAAAATTAGGGTCTGATGAAAGGGGGCAGGTAAGACCTGTAAAAGAAGAAAAAGTAGCCGAAAAAAGAAAAGAAAAAATTCATGTTGCAGACTATATAGGGCTTGTTCACCAAAGTGAACAGCAGCTTGAACAGGCATTAAAGGATGTAGCTGAACACCATAAGGATGAGCCTGATATTTATTCAGCCTGTAATTTACTTGCTTCATGGTCTGAAAAGCATTATAAATCCATTAAAGAATTTGTAGATCGCTACTCTGAACATAAAGAAAGTGAGCCTGGAGATTTGAGAAAAGAAATTTTCCATGGGCCTCGTTCAGGAGGTATAGGTCTTGTACGTGATCTCCATGATCTCTGGTTACTTGCAAATGAAAGCCATATCTCATGGATAGTTTTACTTCAAGCTGCAAAGAGTTTAAGAGATAAAGAACTTGAATCAATCTGTGAAGAATGTGATAAACAAAATAGGCGTCAGATGGCATGGATTTTAACACGTATTAAACAGGCAGCACCACAAGCACTTGTGGTGCCTTCTTAGAGAATGAGAGATCAAACTCTCATTAATTTTTTATTAAAAAATTAGTCACTTGCCATTGTTGACATATGTTTCAAGTGTGAATAATGACGAAAAATATTTTTATAATATTTTTAATGAGTAAAAAATTAGATTGTGGGAAGAATGATCTTCCCGTTTAGTATCTATCTTCCCTGGCCCCATGCTTTTTGAACATCGGTAGGTGAGTTGAATCGGTCTTGTGGTAAGTTTTGGATAGTCTGAATTATATCTTGACTTGCATTATTCTTTTTAGCTTGTTGTACTAAGTCTTGTTTACTTGCTGGAAAATTCATTCCTTTTAATGCTTTTTCAATTTCTACAGTCATTCCTCCACGTGCCATAGCTATCACCTCTTTTTTATATTGTTATCTTATTGATAAGATAACTTTAAATAAGCAATTAATAAACTACGATGAGTTAAATAATTAATTAGAACAGATTTTAATTACATGGCTTTTTTTGAGTTATACTTTTGAATAACCTACTTTAAAAATATTACTACTAATTAAGAAAAAATTATTACTTTTGAAATTCAAATTACTATAAAAGAACCTAAAAAATGTAAATTCGCTTTCTATTGAATTTTAGCTAAAAAACAAGCTTTAACTGCCATATGCGAATATTAAGTGTTAATACATAATTACGGGGCTTCATAATCGTGGATTTTTAAATTAAATTTTTAAGGTGATATTTACGGGAATTTTGGACCCTTTAAAAAAGACAGGAGATGCAGTTGGTAATCGAACTGCAAGAATTCCTGATGGGGTATGGGCACCAATTATGGGTGGAATTCTTATATTTGTTATAGGAGTTATAGGTTTAATAGCAGGTCAGCCCTGGCTTTTCCCGAGTCTTGGCCCAACAGCATACCTCCAGGTTGAAAATCCAGGGCTTAAAAGCGCTCATTTTTACAATACTCTGGTGGGCCATTACGTTGGAATTGTTGCAGGATTAATTGGAATTGCTATTTTTAATTTATGGAGTACTCCTTCAGTACTAATTAGTCACCATCTAGTTCCTGCATGGGTAGGAGCGGCAGCAATTGCCATATTCCTTACTATAATTATTAATATGATTTTACGTTCATCTCACCCTCCAGCAGCAGCCACAACGCTATTAGTATCATTAGGAGCTTTTACAACACCAAATCAGATACTTTATCTAATTATCGGCGTTTTAATTCTTGCTATAATTGGTGATATACTTAGAATAATTAGAGTAGGTGGAAATAGAGAAAATCATTCTAAATAAATTTGAATACTCACAAAGTGATGCTGAAATACGTTAGATTGTCCTATTTAGGGGCGATTTTATGGCTTCAGAATTTCAAATAATTGTATCTGCTTTAGTCGTAACATTAGTTTTTGTGGTTATTCATTTAAGTTCGCCAAGAATTTATGGTTTTTCAAAACATTATAAAAAAAGAATATTGTCATTCTCTGGAGGAGTGGCTGCTGCATATGTATTTTTAGATTTGTTACCTCTAATTCAAAGAGCAGATCCTCATTTACATATTCTTTTTGCTAACAGTCCTTTATTGTTTATATTTTTAGAAAAAGCTATATTTGGAGTGGCATTTCTTGGGTTTATTACATTTTTTGTTTTAGAATACGTAGCTCTAAATTCAAGAGAAAATGAATCTAAAAAGAGTGAAAAGAGTATAGCTGATACTTCAGCATCTAGAAATGTTTTTTATGTACATTTAGGTTTAACTGCACTTGTAAGTCTAATTATATGTTATTCCATTCGGTTTGAAATTAAAAGTACGGGATTAGGAGTATTATTATACACAATTGCATTGTCTTTGCATTTCTTTATTTCAGATCGTTCTATGGAAGAACATTATCAGAACTTTTATGTAAAATATGGACGTTATACATTAGCAATAATGCCGTTAACCGGATGGATATTGTCTGTATTGTTTTCTGAAGGAGAATCAGAAACTTATGTCCTATTAGCCTTTATTGCTGGTGCAGTTCTTTTTAATGTAATTAAAGATGAAGTACCGCGTTTAGGAACAGGAAAACCAGTATTCTTTTTTGTAGGTGCTTTTTTATATTCCGGCCTTATTTTAGTTTTGCCTTGGCTTAAATGAAAATAATAAAGAAAGATAAGAATTTTTTAGCCATAAGTTTATGAAATTTAACTATTTTTCAAATAAAGTTTTATATTGCAATAATCATAATTAAATTATAATTTGTATTAACAAGTAGGGGCTGATCTATGCAAGTTTTAAAAATAGTTAGCATAGTTATGCCACGTGGAGGTGTATTATATGACTGATGTAATTAAGCGAAATGGGCAGACAGAACCATTTAGAGAAGAAAAAGTAAGAAACTCTCTTGAGAGTGCAACTCGGGATGCGGGATATGATCCTCAAGAAAAGAGGAATTTAATAGATAAAACTGTACAGGACGTAACTCAAAATGTCCAAAATACAGATCAGGTGAAAGCAGGACAAATTAGGAACTTAATATTAAATGATATAGAGGAAGAAGAACAAGAAGCAGGTAGCACAGACATTGCAGCCGCATGGAGAAACTACGAAGATGAAAATGGGATTGATTACCCTGAACAAACCGGGGGAAGACGCCACATATTGGACAGTTTTAAAAGAGGACGTTAATAACAGTAAATGGGGATAAATAACTATCCTCATTTAAATTTTAAATAGAAAGTCATGGTAATATTGCATCAAACGATGAATGGCGGAAATCATTGTATATAGCTTATTTTACAAATAGCAAATATTATTGCCAAACTGGGAAAAAGTCAGCGATAATGATTTGGAACGCGAATTAAAGAATAATAACATTGATTTTTATTTTGTATGGGGAGAATCGAATGTATCGGGATCCAACCTATAAAGATATTACTGGTGGAAAAATTCTGAGCTTAAAGGTGTATTCTTTAAAAGGCTAGTAAAATATCTTAAATATGCATATAATAGTTCTAAATTTGCTTATTTGAGGCTAATTTCTTAAATATCCTATTAAAATTCTTTTTTCATAAAATATGGTTACTTACAAGTTATTTTAGAAATAAATATTTTCTAATTCCTTGAAAGTATTACTATTTTAAAAAAATATATTACAAATTAAAGAGAAAAATAAGTTAAAACTATGGGGTGATTTTATGGCAAAATTATTTGATATGTTAAAACAGGACCATCAGGAAGTTACACAGATGTTAGGGCAAGTTATAGAAAGTAAAGACCCTTCTCAACTTCCAAAAGTAAAAAAGATGTTAGAAGTTCACATGGAAGGTGAAGAAAAATTTTTCTACCCTATTTTGAGGGATAAAGATAAAGAAACAATGCTTGAAGCTTATGAAGAACATAGTGTTGGTAAAAGATTGCTACAGGAAATTGAAGGAACTCAAAGAGGTAATGAAACATGCATACCTAAAATAAAAGTCCTAAAAGATGTACTGGAACATCATATTGAAGAAGAAGAGTCTGAGATATTTGATCAAGCACGCCAAATAATGAGCGACGACCAGGAACAACAAATAGTGCAAAAATTTGAAGAGCTCAAGTCACAGAGAATGTAATTTAATAATTGGGATGTGGAGGTTGAATGAAATCTAAGATTTCATGAACCTTTCGAAATCTTTGATTTCGAATGCCGGTGGAAACATAGTTTCCTCGGCCCCGAATGCTACGCATTCGATGGCCCGAACACGAAGTGTTCGACGGCACAAAAAACAAAGTTTTTTGAGGTGATAAAGTGGCAGAATTAAACAATATTTATGATTTTTTAAAAAATGACCATGATACAGTAAAGGGACTTTTAAAAGATGCAATACAAAAGGGAGATCCTTCACAATTCCCTAAAATTCAGAAAGAATGGGAATCTCATACGTGGGGAGAAGAAAAATACTTTTACCCCGCAATCAGGAAAAAAGAATCGTTCATGGTGCTTGAAAGATATGAGGAACATGAACTTGGTAAAAAATTGATTTATGAATTAGATAAATTAGATGAGGAAGATGAACGCTGGATGCCTAAAATGGGTGTCCTCCAAGAAATTATAGAACTCCATGTCAGCGAAGAAGAAAATGAAGTATTTCCTAAAGCAAAAGAAATACTAAGTGAAGATCAGGAAAAAGAAATAATGAGGCAGATAAGAAGGGAAAAAACATTATTTGTCAAATCTTACCTCTAAAACCCATTTTTTTCTTTTTAAATTTCATAAAATAGAATAATTAGGGGAGGTTGATTTTAATGGCAGGATTATTCGACATGTTAAAAGAAGACCATAACCAGGTAAAAGGACTGTTAACTCAAACTATAGAAAATAAAGAAACTACTCAATTTTCGCAAATAAAAAAAATGTTAGAAGTCCATATGGAAGGCGAAGAAAAGTTCTTATATCCAAAAATTATGGAAAAAGATAGAGAAACTGCTTTAGAATCGTATGAAGAACATCATGTAGGTAAATTAGTTCTCAAAGAATTAACTGAAACAGGTAAAGACGATGAAGCATGGATACCTAAAGTAAAGGTTCTTAAAGATGTCCTTGATCATCATATTGAGGAAGAAGAAGGTAAAATCTTTGATGAAGCAAGGCAAATACTAAGTAGTGACCAGGAACAACAAATAGCACAGCAGATTGAAGGACTTAAGTCTCAAAGGATGTAATTGGGAGATATTAATAAAGTTATATGTATGGGGGTAATTAATATGGCTGAATTTAACAACATCTATGATTTTTTAAAAAATGACCATGAAACAGTAAAAGGATTGATAAATGAAACATTAAACAAAAGGGATACAAAGAATTTCAATGAAATTAAAACACAGTTAGAAATCCATATGATGGGCGAAGAAAAGTATTTATACCCTGCTTTAAGAGAAAAAGACAAAGAAGAGATGGATAAATCTTATCAGGAGCATCATGTAGGTAAATTAGTACTTCATGAACTTAAAAAAACAGATAAAGACGATGAACACTGGATGCCTAAAATGAAGGTGCTCAATGATATATTAAACCAGCATATAGACGAAGAAGAGAATACAATTTTTCCAAAAGCAAGAAACATGCTCAACAGTGAACAGGAACAGGATATATTAAAAAAATTAAAACGATCCAAGTCATTAATGGAAAAACAGCCCATGAAAAAGATTTTAGAAGTGAGATAATACTTCTTTATCACAGTTTAATTTTTTACCTTACAAATTAATTTTATATTATTGAAGTGTTTTAAAAAGAACTTTACAAATTTAATTATTTAATTGAGCTAAAATGTAATATTAAAACTATATTTGTGCCGTATTTATAGTTTTACACACTCTTTTTTCTGAAATATATTTTTAATTAACTATTAGGATATACTCAGTTATAAGTAATACTTTTTATCAAAAAAATAATAAATTTTTAATAGTTTGTATATCTTAATTATAATAGATGCAAGAGCTTTTAACTTGTATACCTAGCTAATTCATTTATAAAGATATAAACTACTTATTTCCCGAGAAAACTGCATTTAAACTCATATAAATAGAGTGGAGGTAAATATATGTGTCCTTTTATTAAAATAGGTAAAGAAAATTCAGGTGATATAAAATTACACTATGAAGATTATGGTGAAGGACAGCCGGTAATTTTAATACACGGTTATCCACTAAGTGGTCGTGCATGGGAGAAGCAGATACCTGCCCTGCTTGATGCAGGTTATCGTGTCATCACCTATGACCGAAGGGGATTTGGAAACTCTAGCCAACCGTGGTCTGGTTATGACCCCGATACATTTACTGAAGACCTGCATAAGCTTGTTACTGAGTTAGATTTGCATGATTTTGTATTAGTTGGCCATTCAATGGGGGGTGAAGAACTTGCCCGCTATATTGGGAAATACGGAACTAAAGATGTGAGTAAAGTTGTTTTTATGTCTGCAGTTCCTCCTTTCCTCCGTAAGGCTGATGACAACCCTGAAGGATTAGATGAGAGCCTTTTTAAGGAATTTACAAATGCAGTTACTGAAGATCGGCCTGCATTCATGACTAAGTTTTGCACAGATTTCTACAATATGGATGCTCTTGAGGGTAAACGTGTCAGTAAACATGCATATCAAGCAAGCTGGAATACTGCAATTGAAGCTTCCCCAAAAGGATCAGTTGACTGTGTAGATACATGGGGGACTGATTTCAGAGAAGATCTCAAACGTATTGACATACCAACACTTATAATTCATGGTGATCAGGATCGTATTGTTCCTTTCCCAAATTCAGGAAAGCGCATGCCTGAATTTGTAAAAGACAGCAAACTGGTAGTAATAAAAGATGGACCACATGGTATTGCATGGACCCATACAGAAGAAGTTAATCGTGAGCTCCTGAACTTTTTAATGTAAAGAAATATTTAAGTTTCAATTTATTCTTTTTTTTAAATTTAGTATAAATCCTTTAGAACATTGTCCCAGATAAAAATAACAGCATAACAGGAATTGTAATCATACTAAATATGGTACTTGCAAATATGCAGGCAGCGGCTACTTTTATATCTAAGTCATAAGTAATGGCCAGAACGAGGGCCAGCATTGCTGACGGCATTCCTGCCTCTAAAATAGTAACTGGCTTTTCAAGACCTCCCATTCCTAAAATAGAAACAATTGTTATGGCAATTAGAGGGGCAATAAATAATTTTATGGTAGATACTAGCGACACTGCTTTAATATGTTCTTTAATTCCTTTAAACTCAAGTGTTAGCCCTAATGATATCATTATGAGAGGTATAGCAGCACCACTTAAATAATTCAATGTTTGTGAGGTTATAAAACCAATATCTACATTTAAAAAATTCAGGAGAAGCCCAAGAACAACTCCCCAAAGCGGTGGAAATAGGAATGTTCTTTTTAAAATATCAGAATATTTTCCGCCTAACATCAAAAGGAAAAAGACTCCAAAGCATAAAAAGAGTATCATTGAACCAAGGTCATAAAAAATAGCCCTTACGAGTCCTGCAGTTCCAAAAACTCCAAGTACTACGGGATAACCGAGAAAACCAGAATTAAACATTGCAGAAGTTATTACAATACTCCATTTGGTTTTTGCAGGGTATTTAAGAGCCGTTGAAATTAAATAAGCAATTAAGCCGCAAGTTAGCCCTACACATACACATATAAACGGAATTGGACTTATGAGGGGCAGAATGGCTAAATTTGTTTTATACAGCGCCATGAATATAAGTGATGGGATCGTAATGTTTATCACGATTTTATTTAAAGGAACTGCAGCCTCTGCCTTTAAAACATTGGTTCTTCTTAAGACATAACCAATGATTATCATTGCTATAATTGGAATGATGGTTTCGACGGAATTCATATAATGCCCTTAATATTTTATGGATCCTTAATTAACCTATTTTAATTAATTAAAAATTAAATCAACCAGAAGTATACTATAAAATTGTCAATTATCATTAATAAATCAAATATATCATCCTATCTGGAAATTACAATGATAATAAATACATAATTTTAAGGAATATTTGTGGAAAATAGTCAATTAAATCCAATGTTAGCTTTGCATAATTATTTCGCCATTTTTTATAATTTTAAGCTCTCCAGGCTCAAATTTCTGCCATTTTTCACTGGTTAATGGCCTAGTAGCTATGATATATCCTTCTTTTTCCCTTGTTCTCTGCTTTTTAAGATGTATATCAAAATGTTCATCTGAAAGATAGGTATGGTTGTATGGAGCCTCACGGTGAAGGTAAAATAAGCTGTTGTACCCATTAGTATCATAATAACAGAATAGATGTTTCCCATCTGAAAAAAGACAGTTAAACTTGCCGTACTCATTTATATATGCTATTTCATCAAGTAGCCATTTATAACTGGAATTATCCCATAACTCCACATTTTTTTCCTTTATTTTATTAAGTAAATGACAGAAAGCAGTTTCAGAGTCAGTTTTACCTACAGGTTTATAATTAGAAATATCTAAATTAGCCTGGTAATTGCTTAGAGTTCCATTATGTGCAAAAACGAAATCTTTCCCGTTTAATTCACTTTGAAATGGATGAGTATTCATATGGGAAGGAGAGGCTGTACTATTTAATCTTACATGTCCTATGAAAATTTTTGATTTGATTTTGGGATAACTTTCAATAAATTTAGATAATTGACTTTCTTCTGCTTCTAAAGGCTCCTTAATGACCTGTGCAGATTTATCAGGGTAAAAAGCTATACCCCATCCATCTGGATTTGCTTCACCCCTAAGGCGAAATCCTTTAAAGGATAAATTAGGCCTTACTGCGGCGTTAAATGATAGTCCAAGTAATTCACACATATTATCACTAATTCTACCATTATAATCTTATTTAGAATAGAGTTTTATAACTTTTTTATGGGCTAAACGCTCAAAATCATCATTTAAATCCTTTAGATCATCAATTCCATATTTTCTCTCAAGTGCTTTAAATATTAAATAATCTGCTAAGTGTGGGTTCTTCGGAAGTATGGGGCCATGAAGATAAGTTCCTATACAGTTTTTGTAAACTATCCCTTCTTTATTATCCTTTCCATTATTACCATAACCTGCTTTTACTAAACCTAATGGTTTATACTCACTATATGTCCTGCCTCCATGATTTTCAAAGCCTACAATTGTTTTAGGGGTTAATCCTAGCTCATTTTTGATTATAACGTTTCCAATTAGTCTCCCTTCTTCGCTCATCGTGGAATATTCAAATATTCCAAGCCCGGGTACTTCTTTACCTTCGCTATCTATGTATTTTTCACCTAGAAGTTGATAACCTCCACATATAGCTAGGACAATTGCATTTCCTTCAATGATTTCTTTAAAGGAATTTTTATACTTCAAAAAATCTGAATATACGATACTCTGTCCTCTATCAGATCCACCACCTATAAAGAATATATCTCCTTCACTCAAATCTTGTTTTTCATTATTTAAGCTAAAATTTATTATATTGGGGGTTATTCCTCTCCATTCACATCTTCTTTTTAAGCAGATTATGTTACCAATGTCTCCATACAGGTTTAAAATGTCTGGATACATATGGTAAATATTTAATTCCATAATTTCGCCTCCACGCGCCATTAAATTTATTATTTGGATTAAATATTCTAATTTGGAAAATTACTACATTTTTTTAAACACCTGTACCTTTTTTAGCTCTCCTTAAATCCAGTACTATATCTCTGGTCTCGAAAACTGCGGTATATGTGGGGAGTATGTAAACAATTTCAGCGTCTTCATTAATTGCATTTTTAATAGATTCTGGCATGTTATCATCTATTTTTATGGATTCTGCGGGAATATGGGCATATTCAATCCGAAGTGCAATGTCTTCGGCTCTTTTTCCTGAGCAATATATTTTTTTCAGGTTTTTAATGTCTTTAAATTTGCTTAGTCCTGCGTCCCATATCCATGAGATATCTTGGCCATCTGCAGGGTTATCGTTTAAAATAAAAAGGATGGCTTTTCTTCTTTTATCGTGTGATATGCTTTTTATCACTTCTGTAAGTCCAATTGGGTTTTTTACAAGTGTTATTTTGATGGTTTTATCATTGAATTTTATTTCTTCCATTCTACCCAGTCTATAGTCGAAATTTTCCATTCGATTAATGATTTCAGACGGATCAATTCCAATTTCAGAGCTGAATGTAAACGCTGCACAGCAGTTGTAAATATTATAAATTCCTTCATATTCAAAGCAAATGTTTTTAAATGTCTCTTTGTTTACTATATCAAAGCAATATCGGTTATCTTTATAATTGATGTTTTTGACATAATAGTCATAAAAAGGATTTTGAAATCCACATTCTTTACAAGAATAACCTCCTAATTGTCCGTAGTTAAAATAATCGTAATCAATATAGCTGTTACATGAAGGACAGTTCCGTGTTTCTACAATTTTTTGTTCGTTACTGCTGAATTTATTCTTTTTAACCCCATAAAATACGCTGTTTTTATTTAAATCTTTGAATTTAGATACAAGTGGATCATCGGCATTTAAAATAAGGGATGTATTAAACGGTTTAATGGTTTCATAAACCATTGACACGGTGTTTTCTATTTCACCGTATCTGTCCAGTTGATCCCTGAAAAAGTTAGTTACAACAATATAATCAGGTTCAATATCTCTCATTATTCTTGTAAAAGAGCCTTCATCCACTTCAAAAACTCCCCAGTCATATTCTTCCTTCGGATTTTCAATAAAAGTACTTGCAATGCCCTGGGGCATGTTTGCACCTCTTAAGTTAGAAAGAACATTTTGGAAGTTCCCTTTGAGGATATGGGCAATTAGATTATTGGTGGTGGTTTTACCGTTTGTACCAGTTACAATGACTTTCTTTTTGCATCTCTCATTGATAACCTTCAGTAATTCGGGCTCTACTTTAAGGGCAATATTTCCAGGCAACGCTGTTGCACTCCTTCCCGTTGCCTTAAGGCCTGATCTTACTAATTTACCTATTGCAATTGATAACGATAATCTTAATTTTTTGATTAAACTCATGTTCATAGGCACACCATCAAATATTTAATTACATTTCTAAATTGAATAATATCTTTAAATTATTCTAATCGTAATCATATTCCATATTTTAACTTTATAATTCAATAAATCAGTTTAAATAATGATTATCCGAAATAAATGGGTTAATTACTGCTTTTGAGTTATTAAAGCATAATGCGTAGTATATGATATTTAATACGATGAATACACATATGTAATATTTCATGATACGAAATTTGTACCTTTAATTGGTTAATACGATGGGTATATATATGTAATATTCAATTAAAAAAACTTTTTTATTGTACTCAAATTGCGCTTAATAGCCCTATAATAACATAAAATAGGCATTAATTGTAATTTTAAAAGAGTTTAGTAAATTTAAGCGAAAATAATATAACGAATTAATATTTTATGGTTCTAAAATGAATTTAAATTACAAATTATTAATCTTAAAAGAAATTAGAAAAAATAAATAAAAATAGACATGAAATGTTATCATGCCCTTACTTATTATAGCTTAGTCAACAACACCTTCAGTTACTATTTTGAATACAGCTTCGCCTTCAGGTAAATGAGGACTGTCTACAAGCCTTGCAATTCTTTTTCCAGCAAGTCCTTTTTTAAGCCAAATTCTGTAGGTTGCAGCGTGACCAAGCACGTGCCCACCAATAGCTTTAGTTGGACTTCCAAAGAAAGCATCAGGTCTTGCTTGCACCTGATTTGTGACAAATACTGCCACGTTATAGGTGTTTGCAATGTTTTGCAGTGTGTGGAGGTGCTGGTTTAGTTTTTGCTGTCTTGTTGCAAGTGTTTCTCTTCCTACATATTCTGCTCTAAAGTGAGCGGTTAGAGAATCTACTATAACCAGTTTTATGTTTGTTCCACTTTGAATTAATTCGTTTATTTTGTCTGCCATTAAGATCTGGTGACTTGAATTAAAAGCTCTGGCAATATGTATTTTTTGCAGAACTTCTTCATGATCAAGTCCAAATCCTGTTGCAATTTGCTCTATTCTTTCTGGTCTAAATGTGTTTTCTGTATCTATAAAGACACATTCTCCGTCAAGACCACCTTTTTCTTCTGGAAGCTGTACTGTAACTGCAAGTTCATGAGATATCTGGCTTTTTCCTGAACCAAATTCACCAAAAACTTCTGTTATGGATTGTGTTTCGATTCCACCGCCAATGAGTTCATCAACAGCGCTACTTCCACATGTTATCCTTCCTATGTCTTTTCTACGCTCCATCACATCGAAAGCGGTTTCAAAATCAATTGCTTCGGCTTTTCTTGCAGCTTCAATGACTTTTTCAGCGACCCCTTCACCGATTTCAGCTTTTACACTGAGTTCTTTGGCTGTTGCTGTTGCAAGTCTCATCATGTCTGCAAAACCTGCATCTCTTAATTTTTGAGCAGTTTTTTCTCCAACACTTGGTAAATCTTCTAATTCGACCATTTTGATTTCTCCTTTAGTTTGTAAAAATCAGTTAAAATTACAAATTTCCTTTGAAATCTGTAATTCTGGAATCTAAGTTCTATATTTTTAAAACTGCGCTTAAATTTGCCCTATCTTTATTTTGAACTTAAAATTCCTATTTTACTATCTTCTTAGCAATGAGCCTTATCTCCTCATTATATTCATCGAAGCTTGCATCTGCGATTACAGTAATTTCGCTGCCAATCAGGTCTTCGACTTTTCCTGCAAGTGATCCTTCATCTGCAGTGGTCATAATCACTTCATTTGCCTCATCGGTGGTCATTCCAATTAATTCTTCAGCCTGTTTCCTGAAGAATGTTATTCTGACCGTTCCAGTATCATCTTCAATTACACATGGAACTATCATGAGATAGTTTGGTTTCTGTATTTCTTCTCCGCAGAAGTCACATATAAATGCATCATCGACGTATTCGACCCTTTTATTACAATTTGGGCACATTTCATAGAGTATTCTATCTCCATATGCCTCACTAATTTGCCCACTTACTTTAATATTCTTATCTTCTTCTTCGAGATCTTCAATTTTCTTAGATTTGTATATGGATTCTTCAATTGCTTCAAGGGTAGGAAGTGATTCAGTATCTTCTGCTTTTGGTTTTATTACTATTGTAGCTCTTCCAACACTTAGTTCAACGACATCATCCCTGAATCTGGGTCTTGCATTTTTTATCCATATTGCATCACCCCTTTCCAGTCCCATTTCAGTTTTTTCGTCCCAGAAGGATGCTCTAACAGAACCTGTATCATCAGCAATTTCAACTGATCTTACCATTCCTGTGGTTCCGTTGGCTCTTTGGAATTCATTTATGTCATAAAGATTTATCACACGGCCTATTACTCCGACTTCGTCCTTTTCACTCTTTATATTTTTTAAAGCACTGATTTTAAGGGGCTTGTACATTTCATCTTCAAGTTGATCCAGAGATGGAAGACTTTGAGCATCATTTTCTTTCATTTTGATTATTCGCACTGTTTTTCCAATGCTAAGTTCTACGCTGTCATCTCTAAATCTGGTTTTAGCGTTTTCTATCTTTACAAGATCGCCTCTATTTAGCCGGAGTTCTGCTTTTTCATCCCAGAATGAAGCTCTAACAGTACCAGTATCATCGGCAATTTTAACAGATCGTACCATTCCAACTGAACCATCAGCTCTCTGGAACTCATTTGCATCATAAAGTTCCATTATTCTTCCAATGATGTCTACCTCATCACCTTCATCTTCAATTTTGTGTAAATCCTCGATTTTGATTGGTTCAAGCTCTTTTTTGTGCTCTTCAAGAATTTCTTTTAAACCAGCATCTTCTTTAGGATTTATCTCTATTTTACTGCTCCATCCAGTATTTACTCGGTAACCTGTTTCTGAATAATCGTCAAATTCAATATTTCCACCAGTAATTTTGAGAATATCTCCTTTGTTAATGTTAAGATCGGTATCTTCATTCCAGAGAGTTATTTTTATTGAACCTGTATCATCTGAAATTACAATAGATTTTACAGCTCCAGCACTTCCATCTGAACGTTCAAAGGTTATTTTATCCTGTATTTTGCTTACAACACCCATTAACATGACATTCTTCGCTTCATGGGCATCACCAATTTTCATAATTTCTTCTTCATACTCCGGAACATCGAAGGTGTCTTTTATTATCCTTCCAATCCAGGAATGGGTTAAGTTAACTTCTCCGTTTCTAACACGGCTCTGGGCGCCTAATATCTTAACAGAATCTCCTTCTTTAAGCTCTATTTCATCAAGGAGCTCAACATCCTTGTTCCATAATGTCAATGATATGGAACCACTATCATCCTTTAAATCGAGAGTAATGAATTTTCCTTCTCTTCCATTGCTGTTGTAGGTTCTTAATCTTGAAATCCTAACTACCCTTGCAATTACATTAACCTGCATTTCACCTTTGATGTCAGCAATCTTTGTTATTTTTTCATTATATTCGGGTAAATCGTTAAATTCTCCATCATCAAGTTTTTCAATGGTTGATCTATTTTGTAGGTGAGCCTCGTCGCTTCTATATCCGTCTTTTATTTCAACGTTGTTTATTTTGACAATATCTCCTTCAGAAACTTTCTTAAGTAATTTGATGTTATCTGTCCACAGTACAACCCTGATTTCACCAGTATCATCTGCTAGCATGATATTTTGAACTTTACCTTCTTTTCCTTTCTTTGTTGTAAAAGCTTTGACGTTTGAGATCCGCATTATCCTTCCAACTATGCTAATATCGTGTAAACCAGTTTCTAAACCTGATATTTTACGTAATTCATTATCTTTTGCAAGTGGAACGTTTTCTTCGTCTATGTATTCTCCTACTATCATCCTTGCAATATCAAGCTCATCCATGAAACTTACATCTTCATAGTCCTTTTTCATGTCGTCTATTCTCTTTAAGAAATCATCATATGAGATTTTGTCACTGATTCGCTGATATTCGCTCTTTATATCATTTTCCATCTTGATGCCCTCACTTAAAACCGACACATTTAAATTTTAGAAGAAATTAATTTAGTGTCATATATATTTTATAGTAGTAGTATTTACACTCAGATATATATGCTTAACTGCTGAAAATGGCAACTTTTTTTAGCCGAATTAAGCCTTTTTTTGCATTTAAACTTTATTAAACATGTATTTAGTTATTTAAGCCAATAACGTGAAATATGAGGAGGATTATGCATGTCTATGACAATGGCGGAGAAAATACTCGCGAAAGCCTCAGGTAAAAAAGAAGCTGAGGCCGGCGAAATAGTAATGTCAAATATTGATGTTGCAATGACCCATGATCTTACAGGACCTTTGTCTGTAGAGGCTTTTGAGAAAATTGGGGTTCCTAGAGTCTGGGATCCAGAGAAAATTGTGATAGTTTTTGACCACCAGGTGCCTGCAGATTCGCTTGATGCGGCGATGAATCACAAAATAATGCGTCAATTCGTTAAAGAACAGGAAATAACTAACTTTTATGATGTTAGGGAAGGAGTATGTCATCAGGTCCTACCTGAAAAAGGGCATGTAGTTCCTGGAGAAGTAATTGTTGGAACAGATTCCCATACTTGTACCCATGGTGCTTTAGGGGCGTTTTCAACAGGTATTGGTTCAACAGATATGTCAATGGTTTTTGCAACAGGAAAACTATGGTTTAAAGTGCCTGAAACCATTAAATTTAACATAGAAGGTACACTACCAGATTATACTTATGCTAAAGATGTTGTGCTCAACATTATAGGCCAAATAGGTGCTGACGGTGCAACGTACAAAGCATGTGAGTTTGCAGGAGAAACAACAAGATATATGTCTGTTTCTGATAGAATGGTGTTATGCAACATGGCTATTGAAATGGGCGGTAAAACAGGACTCGTAGAACCAGACCAAAAAACTATTGATTATGTTAAAGCGAGATCAAATAAACCTTATGAAGTTATTAATGGAGATGAAGATGCTGAGTCCCTTGAAATTATGGATATTGATGTCAGTGATCTTGAGCCTCAAATTGCATGTCCTCATAATGTTGATAATGTTCACGGTGTTTCAGAAGTTGAGGGAACTCCTATCGATCAGGTTTTCCTTGGATCATGCACAAATGGACGAATTCAAGATCTCAGGGATGCTGCAAAGATACTAAAAGGAAATAAAGTTTCAGACAGTATAAGGATGCTTGTAATACCAGCTTCACGCGAAGTTTACACTAAAGCTCTGAATGAAGGCTTAATGAACATTTTCGTAGATGCAGGAGCACTAGTATGTAACCCTTGCTGTGGACCATGCCTTGGTGGCCACGTAGGGCTTATTGGGCCTGGTGAAGTTAGTCTTTCCACTTCAAACAGAAATTTCAAAGGAAGGCAAGGTAGTTCAGAAGGTGAAGTTTATTTAAGCTCCGCAGCAGTGGCAGCAGTATCTGCAATTACCGGAAAAATCGAAGATCCGAGAAATATTAAGTAAGGTGATATCATGAAAGGAAAGGCATGGAAATTTGGAAACGACATTGACACTGATCTAATTCTCCCTGGAAGATACCTCGTCTTAAGATGTGAATCCGACCTTGCAGAACACGTTATGGAAGGTTCAGACCCTGAATTTTCAAAAAAAGTAAATAAAGGAGATATAATAGTGGGAGGCAGTAATTTCGGCTGCGGCTCATCAAGAGAACACGCCCCCATTGCTATTAAAGGCGCAGGTATTTCTGCAGTTGTTGCAGAATCATTCGCAAGAATATTCTATCGAAACTCAATAAACATAGGCCTCCCTCTTATAGAAATCAAAGATATTTCCAAGCATGTTTCAGAAGGAGATGAACTTGAAATTGATATGGAGAAAGGAATTTTAAAGAATCTAACCACTGGTGAAGAGTTTGAAATTAAAGGACTGCCTGATTTCATGGTGGAAATATTAAATGAAGGTGGATTAATTCCCTATCTAAAAGACCATATAAATGAAATTAGACAGGAATAATTAAAATTCAGACCAGAGAAATAATATAAATAAGAAAAATTAATGATACAAAATTGAAAGATAATTATTGTATAATACATTAATTAAAATTAAAATTTAAGATAATTTACAGTAAACAAATACAGGTGTTTTTATGTACAAAATAGCCGTGATACCTGGAGACGGTATCGGAAAAGAAGTTATGGAAGCAACGTTACACATTTTAGAAGCCATCAATGTTGAATTTGATTACACATTTGCAGATGCAGGAGACGAATACGCTGAAATAAGCGGAGGTATTGCCCTGCCTCAAGAAACAATTGATGTAGTAAGAGAATCACAGGCATGTTTATTTGGAGCTGCCGGAGAATCAGCAGCGGATGTCATTGTTAAATTAAGACAAATATTGGACCTTTATGTTAATTTAAGGCCTGTTAAATCTTATCCTGGCACTAAAGCATTATACAAGGATTTAGATTTTGTAATTGTAAGGGAAAATACTGAAGGGCTTTATATTGGTATTGAAGAAGAAACTGAAGAAGGGGCAACTGCTACAAGAGTTATAACAAGAAGGGCAAGCGAAAGAATCTGTAAATTCGCTTTTGAATACGCTAATAAGACCAATAGAAGTAAAGTTACAGCAGTACATAAAGCTAATGTCCTTAAAAAAACTGATGGATTATTTAGAGATACTTTTTATAAGGTGGCAGAAGAATACGGCGATATTGAAACTGATGATCGTTATGTAGACGCTACGGCGATGTTTTTCATTACAAACCCTCACATGTTCGATGTTATCGTAACGACAAACTTATTTGGTGATATACTTTCAGATGAAGGTGCAGGACTCGTTGGGGGACTTGGTTTAATACCATCTGCTAACATTGGAGAAACCCATGGTTTATTCGAACCAGTACACGGATCAGCACCACGGCACGCTGGTAAAGGGACAGCAAATCCTTCTGCTATGATTCTATCTGCTGTTTTAATGCTTGATTACCTTGAAGAGCATGATGCAGCACGTATAGTTGAAAATGCATTAATTGAAGTTTTAAGCGAGGGTAAAGTCGTAACCCAGGACCTCGGCGGCAGCGCATCCACAATGGAAATGGCTCATGAAATTAGAAACAAAGTAGAAAAAAAATAACCACAGTAGGAGTTCAAATAGAGTCAAAAATTAATCAAGGAGAATTTTTCATGGAAGAAAATGAAAATAGGGGTATACGGGCTGATATTCCTTTACTTAATGAATTAATCTATTTGGACGCTGCAAGTACTACTCCCACTCCAGAACCAGTAGTAAATGCCATGTGTGATTATTTCCATAATTTCAACGCAAATATAGGACGAGGAGCCTATAAAACAGCTGTCAAGTCAACAGTGAAGTTTGAAAAAACAAGGGAAAAAATTGCAAAATTCATAAATTGCAGTCAAAGTGAAGTGATATTCACTAAAAATACAACTGAAGCCATAAACCTTGTTGCAAACAGCTTGAAATTTGAAAAAGGTGACTCTATAATTGTTTCCAATATAGAGCATCACTCTAATTTTTTGCCATGGCTCAACTTAAAGAAAGCTGGAATTAATCTTAAAGTTTTAAAAACAGATAAATATGGTGTATTGGATTCTGCAGATGTCGAAAAAGCTGTGGATGATACCACGAAGCTCATTACAACCACACACATTTCAAATTCAATTGGTTCATGCCAGCCAATATATGATCTTGGAAATATAGCCGAGGAAAATAATATACTATACCTGATCGATGCTGCTCAATCTGCAGGACACATTAAATTTGATGTAAAGGAAACAAAGGCCGATTTTGTTTCATTTCCAGGACATAAAGGTCTTCTTGGGCCTGTTGGAACCGGATTTTTATATTCCAAAAGTGAGGTTATGGACAAATTAAAACCTATTAATCTCGGCGGCGGAACAGTATCAAAGGTTACTGAAGAAGATTTCACGCTCGAGGCAGCTCCAGGCAGATTTGAAGGCGGAACTCAAAATATAGCAGGTGTCATTGGTCTTGGAGCAGCTATAAGTTATATTGAAAATATTGGGATTGAAAATATTGAAAAACACAGCGTGAAACTTACAAGATACATGTTTGACCGGATTGACAGCATAGAAAATACAATATGCTATGGTAATCCTGAAAATATACATGGTATAGTCGCTTTCAACATAGAAGGCATGAACTCGCATGATGTTGCAAAAATACTGGATGAACTTAAAGATATATGTGTAAGAAGTGGCTATCACTGTGCAATTCCTGCAATAAAGCATATAGGTGCAGATGCACTTGGAGGAACAGTAAGAGCATCTGTTCATTATTATAATACTAAAGAAGAGATCGATATACTGGCAGATACTGTAGAAGAGATATCTAAATTTGCTGGAGGCGGATAAATATGGAAAGACAACAACTTATAGCACTATTTATAATTTTTATAATGGTTTTCAGTGCAATTGCGTATGCTATATTACTTGTCGTTTAATAGCATGAGTTAAATACCATGGAAATATAATAAACTTTGGAGGAAAAAGAATGGTAAAAGTCAGACTAGGAGCAGTAGTAGCTGAATTTAACTATGATATAACTCATATGATGTTGGAGTTAGCTAAAGAGCATGCAAAATTTTTAGATTCTGAAATAACAAAGGTAATTACCGTACCTGGGGTTTTTGACATGCCGCTTGCAATTAAGAAACTTCTACAGGAAGATGATATTGACGCTGTTGTAACCCTTGGAGCTGTTATAGAGGGCGCAACATCACACGATGAAATAGTTGTACAGCATGCATCACGTAAAATTGCCGATTTAGCGCTGGAGTATGATAAACCAGTAGCTTTAGGAATTTCAGGTCCGGGTATGACACGTTTAGAAGCTCACCAACGTGTTGAATATGGAAAACGCGCTGTTGAAGCTGCTGTTAAGATGTGCGAACGATTAAAATAATCCACTCAAACACGGAGTGTTTGGTGCATCAAAAATTCTCTGAATTTTTGAAAGCACTCGAAAATCTTATGGATTTTCAACCGCAAAAAATTTCCAATTTTTTGCAGGATTTCTATTTTTTATTCCTTTTTGAAAAATTAAAACGCAGTTTTCCTTATAAAAGCATTACAGGCTGTAGTTAATCTTTTTTGATGTTTATGGGGAAACTAATTTAAGATAAATATATTTTCTACAATTCCTGATTTGTATATAAATTGAAAATCCACAAGTGATATATTGTAATGAAATTAAATTCTAAAGAAACAGTACAGTTTACATGTAAAAGTGTAATCTTATAAAACATTATTTATAATTGGAATTTAGATATAGAAATCAAGTAGAATCTGTCAAAATCTCCGATTTTGATGCATAGAAAATTCTATGAATTTTCTAATGCTCTGATTCATAATATTATCTTAAAGGAGATTATTAAATGGAAATTGTAACCCCTGATGACTTAAAAGAAAAATTTAAAGATCCGTGGATAGCCCCGTATAAAAAAGTTTTAACCATGGTTGATGATGACATGGTCGAAATAGTTGAATACCACCCTTGTATTGGGGGATCTGAATGGATGGTCTACCAATATGAAAGGTCAAGTGATCTGGTAAAAAGTGCAAAAAGGGATGGAAATAAGCATACTTATATTGTAGAAGTTGGAAAGACAGATATGGACCTTAAACCAAGCTTTTCAGCTGCAGGAATTGAAGAAGTATCAGTTGAAGGGGATGAAGTTAAAGTAACTCATGCAGGCCTTGCTGGAGCTGGAGTTGGCGCTGCAATGTGCCGCGGAATGGCAAAAGGAGTTAAAAGAGTTGAACTTTATGACATTGGCGGTGGTTCGAAGGTAGGAAGAGCAGCAGTTGTGACTCCCAATCTTCAAAAGGTTGTAGTTGGGATTGATGATACGGACACTAAGGAACAGGGAGCTACATGGACATTAGCAAATAATGTTGGAATTGAACTAAGTAAAATGGGTTTTGAATATATTGACCATGTTATTGTGCAGCTATATCCTCATAATCCGAATAAAACTCAAAATTGTGTGGCTATAGCCCTTGTTTTCGCTGTTAAACCTGGTGAACGAGAAAAATTAATTGAAGAAACACGTAAATTGCTTAAAGAAAGTACACTATCGGAAAAAACTTCAATGGCAATTCTGGATGGTATTAAAATCCCAGAAAAACTTAGAGAATATGCAATGGCAACTAAAAAATCTATGATGTCCCTTGAAGAGGCTGAAAAAGCTGCAGAAGAAATGGGGATAGAACTCATTGAGGTTACAGGATCTCAGGGCAAAATAGGAGCACTTGCAGCCCTTGGGCTTTATAATGATATAAAAGAAGCTGTAAAGGTTTACTATTAAAATTTAAAATTATAGGGGGTTCAGTTTATAATACAACTGAAGAACTCCGATTTTATTTTATTTAAATGACATTAAATGTGTACTTCGTGGCAAGTTTTAGGTTAAAACTATCTTATTTGCTTAAAAAGAGGTTTAAAAACCTGCCTCGATTTGATGTTGCAAACATTAAATCTGAACTGGTTTCAGCCCCAATTTCTATTTTTATAACGTGATTTCCCCAATATGCATAATTTACATTGTTTTTATTGATATCAATGGTACTGTATTTTATATTATTGATATAAATGGTGTAGGTTCCATTCTGGAATATTCCTGATGTTGTTGCTACCTTCTGGTTATCGATGTATATATTTACAATTCTACCGCTTTTATCACTTGGTGTAATGATAACTCCTTCGTAAATGGTTAAATTACTAATACTTCCCTGTACTGGCAAGGATTTTTCAATATATAAATTACTAAAGATGTTTTTAATGTTATTGTCAGGTATAACCGTTCCTATGTCTACACCAAGGAATGTTCTTGCATCACGAGGCATCCTTAATACATTATCCTCTCCAGGTATCGTTTGAAGTATGGTATATTTTTTATTGAAAATATATATAGAATCCCCATAATTCAATTCTAATGTATTCATAGCTTTAGCAGGAATCCTGAAAACACTGTATTCATTTTCCAGCGCACTATCTATAGTATAAGGTCCTCTTATATCCACCTGCAAACCGCTTGGATTTATCAACACAAGATTACCTGAAGCAGGCTGTATTGATATTGATCCATCAGTAAAAGTTACAGAATTTATTAATGCAGATATCATAACAAGCAATATTAGACCAGAAACAAGAATTGGAAAGTGCATATAAAACAAAGATTTTAGGGTAGGAAGCCTTCCACTAGATTTTGTAAGAATAGTAATCACTCTTCTTACAAGCTTTACCGCATAATAAATGGATATAACTAGCCCAACAACTAAAAATACCAGACCCAGTTGTAATGGGATTTTGTTAACAAAGAATATAGAAATAAGTCCTAAAGTTATAATTGAGAGTCCTAAAATGGTCATTCTTATATTTTTTCCCAGATCATCCATCATGGAAAATCTACCGTATTCCATTGCCCTGTCTACTATGGTTCTTACCACTTCGTTGGCCATTTTATTTAAGCCTTCAATAGAAGAATGTGAATGTTCGATGTTTCCAATGTCAACTTCCTTAATCCTCATTCCCCTAACATCAGCATCCAGTACAATTCCAATGTCAACTCCGTAGTCTTCTTCAAGTTTGATCTTACTTAAAAAGCTTTTTTTCGCGGCAAACTGTCCACTTAAAGGTTGATCAAACTTTATTTCTGGGAAAAAAAAGTTAAGCAGCGGTTTTGCTGTCAATTCAGTTACTCTGCCTGCTTTTCTTTTAAATTTAGTTTTGGTAATATCTGCTTTCCCATCTAATATGGGCTTTATGATATTTTCTACCTGACTTGAGGTTAAATTTTTTAAATCAGCGTCTATAAATGCAACAATATCTCCATTTGAATTCTCAAAACCAGTTTTTATAGCTGCACCTTTTCCTTCGTTTTTAGAATGGACTATAACCGTTGCCCCTGCTTTTTGTGCAACTTCTGCAGTTTCGTCATAGGATCCATCGTCAACAACTATTATTTCATCAACACAATCTGAACTACTTACAACTTTAACAACTTTTCCTACAGTTTTAGATTCATTGTAAGCAGGAATCACGATAGATACTGTCATTTTTGGTTCTGAGCCTCTGTTTCTGATTGACATTACTAGTAATACAAAAATTAGAATAATCCATGACAAACTGTACACCTCAAGTTTTCATATCCGATACTGTATCAAATTTTATAAACCATGCGAGTTATATTGAAAATATCTAAACTACCATATTTACTTTCCTACATAATAACTTAATGCTAATAAATATTGAAGGTGTAAAATGAAACCAAGAGTTATGATATTACTGGGAAGCTCATCTGATTTTGATATAGCTAAAAAAGCTATAGATATATTGGAAAAATTATGTATTCCTTATGATATTAAAGTAGCTTCCGCACATAGAACGCACGAAAAAGTTAAAAAAATCGTAATGGAATCTACTAAAAATGAAATAGAAGTATTTATAGGTATTGCAGGGCTTTCAGCTCACTTACCCGGAATTATAGCAGCAAATACCCACAAACCGGTGGTAGGAGTGCCTGTAGATGTTAAATTAGGTGGGCTTGATGCACTATATGCTTCAGTTCAAATGCCTTTTGGAGCACCCGTTGCAACAGTTGGAATAAATCGTGGTGAAAATGGAGCATTACTCGCCGCACAGATAATTGGAATTCATGACGAAGAAATAAGGGAGAGAGTTTCATCGATGAGGAAATCCTTCTTTGAAAAAATAGATAAAGATGAAAAGAAACTTCTTGAGAAGATTAATGGCGATTATTATTCTCCTATGTCATTTAACATTCCAAAAAATGAGTTTAAGAATGATTCATTTGAAGATTATAAATCTGATGAATTAAAAAACCTTGATGTGGCCGTAATCGCGGGAAGTTATTCAGACATTAAATTTGCAAAGAAAACTACCAATTTCCTCGATAAAATGAATGTATCTTATGATTTCAGCGTAATATCTCCTGTAAGATACCCTAAAAAATTTGAAGATCATTTAAAGAAGGTTAAAAATGCCAAGCTTTTTATAGCTATAACTGGTTTATCAGCGCATGTTACAGGGGCTATTGTGGCTTATACAGAAAAACCAGTTATAGGAGTCCCATGCTCAATTAGACTTGATGGAATGGATGCACTGTTTTCAATGGTTGATATGCCTCCTGGAGTCCCTGTTGCAACAGTAGGGATAGATAATGGAGGTAATGCTGCAATTCTCGCTGGTGAAATGCTTGGAATTATGAATAAAGATATTGAGGAAGATATAACACGATTTAAAGGAAATATCGAATGTAGCCAGTGATATATCTGGATTGGATAGTTTAAGGGATGCAGATGAAAGAAATAAAAGATAAAACTCATATTAATAGTAAAACCTGCCAAACAGGTCAATGCGGATGTTCTGTAAACCTTATATTGTTAGGAATGGCAGTTTTTATACTAATAATAGTGGCTGCAGTAATTTTTGGTAATTAACGAGTTGGTAATTATGAGGGAATTTTTGAAGATTCTTGAAAATGAATTTAAGGTTATAAAAATTGAAGATGAAGTTTCTACTAAATATGAAGTTGCAAAGGTCCTGAGGGAACATCCAAAGGATACAGTAATCTTTGAAAATGTTAAAGACTACAATATGAAGATTATATCTGGTATTTGCAACACAAGGGATAAGATTGCACGCGGAATTTCAGTTACAGTACCAGAGATTACAAAGAGTATAATGAAAGCAACTGAGAATCCTATACCTGTTGAAAACATTGAAAGTGTTAAAAAGAGTTTTAATACCCAAAATGAGCCAGATTTAGGTGAAATTCCAGTACCAACTTACTATAAAAAGGACGGTGGGGCTTATATGACTGCAGGGGTCGTAATAGCAAAAGATCCTGAAACTGGAATAAGAAATGCATCTATTCACAGAATGCTTGTTTCGGGCAAAAACCGGCTTGGAATAAGAATAGTTCCAAGAAATCTTTATACTTATTATAAAAAAGCAGAGGAGATGGATAAACCTCTTGAAATTGCAATAGTAGTAGGTATGCATCCTGCAACACTCCTTGCAACCACTACATCAGTTCCAATTACAACAGATGAGCTTGAAGTTGCAAATAGTTTCCATAAAGGAAATATGAAACTTGTGGAGTGTGAGGGTGTTGATTTGGAAGTACCTGATGCCGAAATAATCATGGAAGGTAAAATTCTACCTCATGAAAGGGCTCCTGAAGGGCCATTTGTGGATTTAACAGATACTTATGACGTTGTGCGAAATGAACCAGTTATAGAAATTGATAAAATACATTGTAAGGAAAATCCATTTTATCACGCCATAATGCCGGCTGGATTTGAACACAGGCTTTTACAAGGCCTTCCACAAGAGCCAAGAATTTATAATGCAGTTTTAAATACGGTTCCAACAGTTCAAAACGTTGTTTTAACTGAAGGGGGCTGCTGCTGGCTCCATGCTGCGGTTTCCATAAAGAAACAAACTCAGGGTGATGGAAAGAATGTTTTAATGGCAGCACTTGCGGCTCATCCTTCTTTGAAGCATGCAATTGTTGTGGATGAGGATATTGACATATTTAATCCTGAAGATCTTGAGTATGCCATTGCAACACGTGTTAAAGGCGATGAAGATATCATGATCGTGCCGGGGGCTAGAGGTTCTTCACTTGATCCTTGCGCAACCCCTGATGGTACAACTACTAAGGTTGGAGTTGACGCGACCAAGCCTTTAGATAAGTTGGAGAAGTTTGAAAGGGTTAGTTTTTCTGAATGATTAAATTATTTTAAAAATTAAAAAAAGAATGATGAGGTTAAACCTCACATTCTACTATACATGAAATAGCCAGCACCTATTGCAACAATTAGGACAATTATGCCTGCTATGAGTATATTGTTGTTACCTGACTCTTGAGTTGTTGGAATTGTGTTATTTGTTGTATTTGTTGTATTTGTTGTGGATTGGTTTTGATTAGTTGGAGTTACTGGATCTAAAATTGCTTTTAGAACGTTACCATTCTCGGAATCTACGTAAATCCTTCCAACGTTTTTTCCATTTTGATCATTGACCTGTACAACCCATGCAGAATTATAACCTTCAATCCATTTATATCTGCCCGGTCCACCGAAATCAGGACTATCTGCCTTGGCTACACTCATAGGTATCCATTTTACTTCGCCAGTTTTAGTATCCTTGACCTTAACTTTCCAATCATCCCAGCCTGGAGTAACTGCTTTGTAAGGCAAGTTATGTGAGTTTAGATAATTTTGTGCTATCTTTTGAGCCTGATTAGCACCTAGAGTAGGTCCCGAATCAGCATAGGCAAAATTTAAAATTCCCATTACAAAAACCGCTATTAATAAAAATCTAAAGATATTTTTAGCCAACATTTAATCGACCCCCGTTTAATTTTTTGATTTATTATGGACTTAACTAACAATAAATAGTTATGCATAAATTAGACACTAATTGAAGGAATTTAAGTTAAGTAGGCTAAGAACAAATCAACGTGGTCACATAAAAAAAGAATAATTAGGTCATTGAATGGTTTTTTAATGCATAAATAATGGACATTTTGTTTATACTGCTTTTCACAATGTATAGTATTGATTCAAGATGCTCTTGAAGCTGTTTTTCCCCACCATTATTTTTCACTAGATTTTCATAGTTATCTTCTACTGTAAGATATCCTGGCATTTCACTATCATTATGGACTGAAGAGTTGATATATGGGTTTTCTAGACATGTTAAAAAAGTAGAAGGGATATTAGCATATGAAAAAGGCAGATAAATATGGCTGATTGGATCTTCTCTACCTTGAGGTTCTTTAAAAGTCATAAAATCGATTTTTTTAGCATTGAAACCGTTAAGTCTAGCATTTGAAACTAGAAAATCTACAAAAGATTGATTATTTTCAACGAATGAATCCTGGCTTACAAAACTAGGTGTACCCTCTCCAACGGCCTCTAGACTTATAACAGCAACTGTATCATTGATAGAATTTTGATTCTCAAGAACATAATGTCTTGCACCTATCAGATAAGGTATATATATGATTTTATTATATTCTTCTGGGCTTAAACTGGTTCTTGGACTCTCATTAACTGGAAATGTATATGGATCTTCACCTGCTCCAAAACCTATTAATTTTATGGTAAAGTAAGGATTTTCATGTTGATATTTTTTCGCAAGCCCTATGAGCACTGCAAGGGGGGTTACGTCATCATTGGCACCTTCAGTGTAATTGCCAGTATTTTTATCTTTTACAGTATCTAAATCTGCACAAATGATTATCTGTTGGGAGGAAGTCCCATTTATTGTGCCTATAACGTTTTCAGAGCTTTTTATATTCTTTGTATCCATTGAATAATATTTAAATTCCTGAACTTCGGTTTTGACTCCATAACTGTTGAATTTTGATATGAGATAATCGGCAGTTTTCTTTTCATTTTCAGAACCTGCAGGTCTAGGGCCTATTTCTTTTGAAATATATTTAATATCTGATACCATTGATAAATCGGAAGACTTATTGTCGTTATTTGAATTAATTAATAAAGAAGATGTAATAAAGATAAAGATTATGATTGGAATAAATATTATTTTAAAATTCATTTGATTTGCCCCTATAAAAATATAAAAAGAGGGAATTACCCTCATATTCTAGTGTACATGAAATAGCCAGCACCTATTGCACTAATTAAAATGATTATACCAAATATAAATACTGTATCACTGCTTGATGACTCTTGGGATATGGGGATTGTAGTATTAGTGACATTAGTGCTATTAACGTTATTTGTAGTGTCTTGATTATTAGGTAAATTAATTTTAATTATTTTGCCAGTTCCATAAACATCTACCCAAATATTTCCGATTTCTCTACCCTGACTGTTTGCTACATTTACTTTCCAAGCTGAAGGGGTGCCGCTCCCATAATAATTATCTACTGGTTCTCCTTCAAAAGTCTCATTATTGTTTCTCATAGTATCAAATTGTGATGAAGAAACCCATTTTGTATGGTTTGTTTTCCAATAATCATGAAGTTCTATCATATATGTTGCTGTTGTAACTTTATAAGGAAGACCATGTGAGTTTAAATAGTTCTGCACTACATGTTTAGCCTGATTTTCGCCTACATATGGCCCTGTATCGGCATAAGTACAGTTTAAAATTGTTATTATTAAAATAGATATTACTAAGAAATTAAAGATACTTTTAAACGCCATTCAATCACCTCCTGTTTGTTTGTTAATTTATTGTTAACTTATACTAATAATAAACTTTTCTATTAACTGATTATGGATATTTACGTAACTAAAGCTAATTAAAGAGCTTTTAGGAAGTTATAAACTGCATGGGGCTATTTTAAGAGTATGTTATTATAATATACATAAAAGTATGTTAATTGGACTTATTAAAAATATATTTACACGCGTATAAAGTGATATTATGTATATAATGGCTCTAAATATGCTTAATGTTGAATTAAAGTGATTTGAATCTAATCTTAGTCATCGTTGTTTTTCACTTGATTTTTATAATTATTACTTCTATAAGGGTTGTTTTCATTATTGTAAACTGATAAGTTGATATTATGGTTTCTCAAACAGGTTAAGAACGTTGAGTTAATGTTAGCGTACAAAAATAGTGATTATAATGCAAATTAATTTTTATAAAAATGAGGATTAATACTGATTTCAATCTATCCAAAAATAGCATTAAAAGAAGATAGGGCTGAATTTAGATTATTCAACGCTATCTTCTATAATTTAACAGCGCATAATTATGGACCTAACGATGCGACGTGTTAACGTGATTTATAATAGTATCTATTAGACAATTGGAGATGATTTTTTAAATAAATTCAATTGATCCTCTTACAGGTGAATTTACTTTCTTATCTATTTTTTTAATAATGAAAGAACAATATTCGTCTCCTTTAGCTTGACATTTAACCTCATCAACTATAACTTCAGATTGGAAATGTCTGGAGAAAACGTATTCGAATGAACCTTTAGCAATTGAGCAGTGAGGTCTTCCTATGTTCATCATGTCTTTACATTCAAAGTTATCATCAATCTGAATTGTTAGAGGATCTTCGCCGATTAATTTTAGATTGCCGACTTCAAATTTTTGGAAAAAAAGGCTCATATTTTTAATTAATTCCTCGGTTTTGGGAGATTTAATGTAATCATAAGTTGATTCGCCCATGTAGTTCCCTATATTGGTTAATAATGGGTCTATATCAATTCCACTGTCTGATAAAAAAAATCTAATGCTCCGTAACGCTAATGCATAAAAGTCAACAGGATTGTCAAGTTGAGCAAGTGAATCCCTAAAATAGTTTTTTAAATCAATATCTGACTTTATGTTTGTAGATAGTTCAACATACTGCTTTGCTTTAATATAAAATAGTTTTTTTCGTTTATCGTAAGGATCGCTCTTTGATCCAATTATTCCTCGATCTTCAAGTACTTTAAGATGATTAGAAAGAGTTGGTTTGGATTTACCTGTTTTGGCAAGAATTTCATCAAAATAAAGATCTTTTGTTTCCAGTAATGCCAGTATCTTTGTTTTGGTTGCAGACTCAATTATTTTTGGTCCTTCTGGGGTCATATATAATTGTACATAGTCTGATGTTTTTGCCATATGACTAAATAGTATACACTAGTATATATTATTTCGGGACTTATGATAATTGTTTTTATGGATTAGAACAATTTTGTTATGTTATTAGTTAATAAAATATTAAAATACGACTTATTTGTATTAAAAAGGTCTATTAATATTTATTTTTGTAAAATAATATGATTTGATATCTTAGGTATGTCTGTTTTGATTTAATCGTAATGAAATTTACAAGTGATACCCTTAATGGGGATTTAAATTAATTTTTTATTTAGATATCTATTTCCGTGGGCGTGAGTTTTTATTAACATACTGTTACATGTTCCATATAACGTATTTTTTACTATGTTGGATGTAGAACAAATAAATTTTAGAGTAGGACATTTCCCGATAATTATTAATTATTATGTTTATTTTATTACAAAATCAATATTCAAAAATATTATGTTAGTACTTATTTACTTTAAAAAATCCTATTAGAACCTTTATTTTCATAATATTTAGTAAAAATTGCTTTTTATCAATAATTAGCGTTATTAGTGTTAATTAAATAGAATTAACAGTAATATTTCTTATATATTGAATAATTAAATCATGTAGAAACATTTTTATAGTGGAAATAATAAATAGGCCGGTAACAAGATAATAAGATAATATATTAATTTGGATTATATTATAATTGAACTATTCTAAATTTTAAAGTACAGGAGATAATTTAAATGGATATTTTAGCAAAATGGATTAAAAATAAATCATTTTCACTTATAACAATAAGTAATGGTGGCATAATTGCCCACTATGCACATAGGGGTGATATTATTACTTATTAACAAATTATAGGTGATATAATATGAAATAAACAAAAATGAATGAATTGATAATAAGAGGAGGTGAAATTAGGTGAGATATAATAAAAAACATGGAATATTTTTGCTGACAGCATTGCTCTTTGCAATAATACTTTGTAGTACAGTTTCAGCAGCAAATGAAACTAACGTCAATTCTAGTATTAAGACACTTCAAGCACAAGCGACTGTAAACGGTACTGGTACTGCTCAAGATCTTAAATTACCTGCATATAGTGGTAATGCTTCAAGTTATGTATTAAATGTAGGTGTGCTTCCAAATGTTCTATTGGATGTTTACGCTGGAAAATCAAATTCTGTGGCAAATAGTACAATTCCTTACGCAAGTAGCGAGAATACGCCTTTAGAAGTTAAACTTCTTAATGGTAGTCTACTATCTGGCCTATTAAATGTAAATTCAACAGGAGATCAAGGTAAAGTAACTGGGGGTGTAACTCCATCAAATTTACCAGCTTTACTGCAAGTTTTAGGGCTTAAAATCGGCCTTTTAAACTCTACAGCTTATTCAAGCACTCATCCACCACAAGCAGGTGGTGGAAGCGATGTAGCATCAGTTGATTTGAACCTACTTAACCTGCTTCCAGTATTGAAATTGGGCCTTATAAGCGCAAACACTAATGTAACGCCAAATGCGAATATGACCGCAGTGATAAGCTCATCAAAAGCAGGAGTAGCTGATATAACTCTTTTAGGAGGGGTATTACAAATCAAAGCGTTACAGGTAAATGCAACGGCTTCTGCTAATGGACAACCAGGTGGTGCTGCTGCTAAGTTCAACTGGTCAGTGGCCGATATACTGCTTAATGGTAAAAGCATTCTTTCTGATTTAAAGGCCAAACTCAAAGTTGAATTACCTGGAGTACTAAGAATATCTATAGGTAACCCTGTAAAGACTATTGCTGCAGATGGTACATACGCTAGAGTATCTGGAGACGCTATAGATGTAGAGCTTCTTGGTTTAATTTTAGGTGGCGTAAGATTAACAATTGGTCACGCGGAAGCTGCAGCACAATTTGTTTCAGGAGCTGACTTGAGCATAACCAAAACAGTGGATAATGCAACACCAAAATTTAACCAAACAGTTAAATTTACATTAACTGCACATAATAGTGGACCTAATAATGCAACAGGAGTTACTGTAGTTGATAAATTACCTGCTGGTCTTAAATTTATATCAGCTGATGGTGCATACAATGCTACAACTGGAATATGGACTGTTGGTAATTTGGCAAAAGGAGCGACTGCTATACTACATATAGTAGCACAGGCCATTGCTGCAAATACTAAAGTAACAAATATTGCAGTTATTGGTGGAAATCAAACAGATTCTAATTCCAATAACAATCAGGGTAATGTAACTGTGAGTATAGGTCCAGCTTCTGACCTTGGTATCACTATAACTGTGAATAAACCAAAGCCTAAATATCTAGAGAAAGTAATTTTCACTTTAACAGCGCATAATTATGGACCTAACGATGCACCAAATGTTAAAGTGTATAATACACTACCTGCTGGACTTAAATTTATATCTGCAGATGGATCATTCAATGCTACATACAATTCCACAACAGGATTATGGTCTATTGGTCCTTTGGCTAATGGTGCCTCAGCTGTATTACATATAACAGCACAGGCTGTAATTTCAAATGCTACTGTAATTGATAAAGCGTTCATAACTGATCCACCAGAAGAAGGACCAAATGACTTCAATGATCCAAATGATGGCAATAACAATGCAGAAGTAACAGTCGATGTAGGTCCTGCTGCTGATCTTGGAATAACAAAAACTGTGGATAATGCAAAACCACAATACCTGCAGAATGTTATATTTACCTTGACAGCTCATAACAACGGACCAGATACGGCAACAGGAGTTACCGTCACTGATAAATTACCAGACGGACTCAAGTTTATATCTGCAGATGGAGCATACAATACTACAACTGGAGAATGGGCTATAGGTAATTTAGCGAAAAATACAAATGCTATATTACATATAGTGGCGCAGATAATTGTTTCAAACGTACAGTTGACCAACCTTGCTGCTATAACTGGATCTGAAATTGATGACAATTCCACTAACGACGAAACTAACACAACTGTGACTGTAGGACCTGCTTCTGACCTTGCTATTACCAAAACTGCAAGCAGTAGTAAAGTTAAATATCTGGATAAAGTAACTTTCACTCTAACTGCACACAATTATGGACCAAATAATGCGACGGGAGTAGTCATAACCGATAAGTTACCTGTGGGACTCAAGTTTGTGTCTGCTGATGGTACATATGATTCTGGAACTGGAAAATGGACTATTGGTAATTTAGCAAATGGATCAACTGCTATATTACACATAGTGGCACAAAGTATTGCTGCCAGTACTACGTCAACCAATATTGCAATTATAAACGGAACTAACTACGATCAGAACACCACTAATAATCAGGGTAGTGTAACTGTGAGTACAGGTCCAGCTTCTGATCTTGGTATCACTATGTCTGTGAATAAGCCAAAACCTAAGTATCTGGAAACTGTAATTTTCACTTTAACAGCGCATAATTATGGACCTAACGATGCACCAAATGTTAAAGTGTACATCACATTGCCTGAGAAACTCAAGTTTATCTCAGCTGATGGGACATTCAATGATACATACAATGCTACTACAGGATTATGGTCAGTGGGCCCAATGCCGGTTAATAGTACTAAAGTTTTACATATAACAGCACAAGCAATGGCTTCAAACATAGTATTGACAGCTAAGGCATTCATAACTGATCCACCAGAAGAAGGACCAAATGACTTCTATGATCCATTTGGCGGCAATGACAATGCAGATGCTTCAGTTGATGTAGGTGCAGATAATTCCCCATCCACAGGCACAAAGAAACCAAATACAATACCAATGCAACCAACAGGAGTTCCTGTTGCTGGAATACTACTGGCTACACTTATAGTTCTCGTGGGAATGGCACGACCCAGATAAAATAAAAAGATAATTTAGTATTTAGAAAGCCCCTATTGGGGCTATTTTTTTTTATTTAATTAGTAAAATTCGATTAATAATACATGATATATTCCCTTATGTTATAATATCCAGCTTTGCCTTACATGTAGGACACACGCCTTTTTCTTCAACTTCTTTACTTACAACTTCAAACCCATTTCGCTGTATAACCACTTTTCCACACTCTGGGCAAAATGTACTCTCTTCACCACCAGTGGAAACATTTCCAATATATACATACTTCATTCCAGCGTCTTTTGCAATTTTATATGCTCTTTGAAGTGATTCTACAGGGGTCGGGGGCAGCTGACCTAATTCATAGTAGGGAAAAAACCTTGTAAAATGTAAAGGGACTTCTAAGCCAGTTTCTTCAACCATAAAATTAACTAAGGCTTTTATGTCTTCTTCAGAGTCATTATAGCCGGGAATCATTAAATTAGTTATTTCGATATGGATTTTATTTTCATAGAAACGCTTTATATTGTCTAAAACAGGCTGAAGCCTTGCCTGGCATAGATCTCTGTAAAATTTATCCGACATCCCTTTTAAATCAATATTTGCAGCATCAAGGTAAGGATTTATCATTTTAAAGGATTCTTCAGTCATATAGCCATTTGTTACATAAATTGTAGCTATTCCTTCTTTTTTTGCGAGTTTAGCACAATCATAAGTATATTCGAACCACATGGTTGGTTCATTGTAAGTCCATGCAATGGATTTGCATCCATATTGCTTTGTAAGCCTTATAGCCTCATCTGGAGATATTTGGTGTGTTGGAATCTCTTCTAAATTTACCTGTGAGATATTCCAGTTCTGGCAATGTTTACATCTAAAATTACAACCTACTGATCCAAGGGAAAAAACAGTTGAACCCGGATAAAAATGGAAAAGGGGTTTTTTCTCTATTGGGTCGACAGCTACAGATGATGCAGCCCCGTAGTTTAAGGCACATAACTTACCATCAATATTTGCCCGCATACTGCAGAAACCTGCATTTCCTTTAGAAATAACGCATCTCCTTTCGCATATTTTGCAGTTCAGGGCATCATCTACCTTATCATAGATTAAGACTTCTTTTTTCATCATAACCCTCCAGATGGCTTTAAATCTAATTTGGATCCATATAATTCTCTTTAGATTAAGAGCTACTTACTTGGCATATGCAATATTGATTTAATTATATTATATGTGACTTGCTATAAAAATAATTAGATAATTATTAAAAATAGATTTTTATACTAAAATGATAGATCAGTAATGTTGGCATTTTGAATCCATTCATTTACCTCAAAAATTCATGGAATTTTGGGTCGGCAAACGCTTGCGTTTGGGACATTGGAAATCGAAGATTTCCAAAGGTTCGGAAAATACACAGTATTTTCCTCAACCTCAAAAATTTAAAATGCCAACAACTTAAATTTATTGAATTATCCAAGTTAAAATCAATTTTAAATGCAATAAGTATTTATTTTTGGCATAAATGCTCGTAACCACGTGGTTTAACGATATTTTTGGTCCCATCTTTATGTAAGATCTCTATTTTTCCAGAAGATGTCACTGTTCCTATTTCATAAAGTGGAATTTTTTCTTTAAGTTGTTCAAATGCATCTTTTTTAACAGTTATAAGAAGTTCAAAATCTTCGCCATAGTAGAGAACAAATTCTAATGGGTCTTTATTGGTTTTACCTGCAACTTCTAAAACTTCTTTGCAAATTGGAAGCATTTTTTCATCTATTGTTATGCCAATTCCATGACTGCTTGCATTTATTAGTTCGTCAATTTCACTTACCAGTCCATCTGTTATATCTGTTGCAGATGTTACAAAGCCACTATTTGCAAGTTGTATTCCTTCATTTACCCGTGCTTTTGGGTTTAAAGCGTGTTTTAACACATAATCTTTGTAATTTGGATTTAAATCTTTCAAAGGTGCTTTATTAAACAAAACTTCAAATCCGGAGGCTGCTAGTCCAAGTGAACCTGTAACCGCAACTATGTCGCCAGATTGTGCACCATCTTTCATTAAGACATTTTCCTTTTGAACAGTTCCTAAACAGGTTCCACAGAGGGTAAGTTCCTGAGATTCATTGGTATCTCCGCCAATGAGCTTCATATCATATTCTAAACAGCTATCCATAATGCCATCAATAATTTCTTCAAACTCATCAAGCAGCATATTTCGTGGTAGTCCCATTGAAATGATAATACCTATTGGTTTAGCACCCATTGCAGCTAAATCGCTCACATTAACTGTTACTACCTTTCTACCAATTTGATTGTAACTCATTTCATCAGGGAAATGAGTGGATTTCATAAGCATGTCTGAGGTTGCGACTAAATACTGTTCGCCGAGACTGATAAGTGCTGCATCATCACTTAAGCTTTTAAAGGAAACATTATCTAAAAAAATAGAATTAAAACTGGATTGCGCTGTTTTATTTAAAATATGCCTAATAAGTCCTTTTTCCCCAATATCGGAAATTTTACGGGGCATTATTTTACCTGTATTGATCGTATAAGTATTATTAAAAATAAATTAAAGGGCGCTTTCGACCCTATCTTTTATTATATCTACGAGTCTTATATCAGCACCGAGAGGTTCGGTATATATGATTTCACCTACAAAGTCAATTTCTTCCTGTTCTTCCTCTTCGTGGTGACTGTGGCCGTGATCATGACCGTGGGAATGTCCGTCATCTAAACCAAGAATATGTGGAATATCCTGTTTTGTGTGGACACCGTGTGCCAGAAAGACTGGTGTTACAATTATTTTTTCAGCACCCTCTTTTGCAAGCTTATTTATTGCAGAGGGTATTGAAGGTTTAGATATGTTCATAAATCCTACTTCGACAAGGTAATCTGAATTTTCTTTATACATTTCAGCCAGTCTACTTACGACATCTTTTCCATATGGTAGCCTGCTTCCATGTCCTACAAGTAAAATACCTACTTTAGCAGTTTTTGAGCCTGAATTTGTATCCATATGATATCACTCCATCATCGCCTTCTTCTTTTATCTTTCTAAAGACCATTTCGACTTCATCGCCTATTTCAACGTCTTCTGGGTTGCAATCGACTATTTGAGTTGTTATTTTTGCCCCTTCTTCTAATTCAACAATTGCCACTACGTAGGGGGCAATAATCTTAAATTCATCTGTAGGGGTATTTATGACAGAATAAGTGTGGATTTTTCCTTCTCCTTTAAGTTTAACGTCCTCTAATTCACCTTTTCTCCTACATTCTGGACATATAACTCTTTTTGGGAAAAAGACTGTTCCACATTGGGAACATTTTGATCCAATGAGACTGTACCTCTGTGGGATATGACGCCAAGCTCTTACTATATCTTTCATTCAATTCCTCCAATTTCAATTTATTAGATAATATTGGTAAAAACTCTTAATTTAATTATAAAATTAAGCTTGTAGATTTTAGATGTTTTTTATGATCTATTTATATATATTCATTGCATGTTTGGGCTAATTTATAATTAAACTCTTTGGTTTTCATTTTCATTTTAATAATAATTTTTAATTTAATATTAATTTAAATGAACTAAATCCGGGGGCACCGCCATTTGAATGTAAAATGCCGTAATATCCAAAATAATTACTTTATATAATTTTATATGTTGTAATAAAAATATGTAATAAAAGATTATAAAAATATACGTGATTTATAAATTTATGAAGTGATTAAATGGACCAGAAAGGCTACGTAATCAGCGGACTATCATTCCTTCTAATGATTCCCTCAATTCTAATGGTCGCTGTTTTAATAGATATGTCCCATATGGGAAGTGGATCTCAGGGTTCAGCGGTACAATCAGACGTTGTATTTTACACAGCAAAGAATTTAGAGGGTAATATACCTGTTATATTGGAAAAAAATCTGCAAAAAACTACCTCAGAGGTTATTAAAACAGGAGATCCACTACCGAGTAGTAGGGCAGTCATTAAAAATAGCCTGCAGAAAGAACTAGATGGTTTATGTGAAAGGTACCATAATGATGGTATAAACGTCACTTGCAAGGTATGGTCCGTTGTTCCATCGTCAGATCCTTTTAAAATTGAAGTTAATTCAACTATTTACGTTAATAAGGGTAGTGTGTCTCATAATGAGAGTATAAGTCAGGTTATTTCTATTACTGATCCAAATTACCCCCTTCAAGATCCGCTCCCTTTTATAAAATGCAAAAATTACGGGGGAATTAGGAATAACAGCGCTAAAATTTTATATGGGTCCAGTCTTGAAAATCTTTTAAAAGCTAAAAACATGACAAATACGGGTGTTTATGAAAATGCCACGTCTCCACTATACATCAAAAAATGCCCCTATGATCCCTACATTGACCATGGGAATTTTCCATCTTTCATCACCCTTAAAAGTTGCATTGAAAACGGTTATTTTCACGAAAGCAGCGATGGGTCATGTTTCTTATGCAGATTGGAGGGTAAAGCTACATGCCCTCATTACGGATTCGAAACATTTATAGTACCTTCTAATTCATCTAATTCAACTTTAATGTTTGCTCCATGTTCAATTGAGCATGTAATATTCGATAGTTTTACTTATCCTGGGAAAGGGGTTGTATATTACTCAGATAGATCTCTTTACTGGGAATTGTTTTTAGATAATGGACACAGGCAAAAATACGGCTTACCTGCGTATTAGGCGATTAAATGGCAAGAAAAGGCATTAAAAAAAATAGTAAAGGGCAGATATTTTCACTTGATGTTATGATGGCTCTTATTATAATCACAGTAATTCTGGGTGTTTCAGCCGATGCTATGGACATGGCGAGTTATAATGGACAGGATTATTCACTAAGATTTTCGCTTGAAAGGACAACGGTAGATGCAGCAGATATACTTATAAAAACTCCAGGATCCCCTGATGAATGGGAAAATTATGGATTTAATCATGATACTGTCCCAGGACTTGCAAAGAAAGAAAATAATAGATCAATTCCAAATACGCTTTCACTTGTAAAAATTTTGAAGCTTAAAAGTAATTATAACCAGCTTATGCGTGGAAAGATTCTTCCAGATGGAACAAAATCCAATATGATCCTTTACCCTTTAAATCCCTCTTTAAAACCCCTTGTGATAATGGAAACATCTCTTTCAAATGCTTCTGAAGCCGCAGTTGCAAATAGAACAGTTTTATGTGATTTTGTATATGCAGTTACTGTAGTTAAAATAAAAGGATATTCTGACCATATTTCACCAACTGAACGTGGATTTGAATGGGAAGTTTGCCCGCACATAGATCACAACCCTGAGGGTTCCAAAACTGGAATTCAAGAATGGAAATGTAATCATTTCAATATTACAGCAGATGATTTAAACTCAACAGATTTTTATATAATTACCAACCCTGCTATTGTGGCGAATACTGCAAATTGGGGCATTGATAGGGTAGATAATCAATTTGATTGTAAAGAAAAATTCAATAATGGGCCAATAATCGTAAATGATAAAATAAAGGCAGTTATGGGTAATAATACAAAAGCTGTCCTATGGTACCATATTTTAGCAAAAGAAGGCTCAAAAAATAGTTTTGATGCATATATAGTCGGTGTTTTAAAGGGAACTCCTGTAGATCAGATTAGGCTTGATTATTTAGGTCCACAGCCATGTTTCTTTGTTCTGCAAGTTTGGTACTGAGATCTTATTTAAAAATAGATGCAGGGGGTGGGATTCGAACCCACGAAGGCCTACACCAATAGGCCCTGAACCTATCCCCTTTGACCGCTCGGGAACCCCTGCATTTTGTTATTTTTCTAAAAAAGTTGTTAATTCTACTTCTATGATTAAATTATTTCTTAATTTACAGTTATTGCATATTTTTTATATCATCGTTAATATAATTATATTATAACTTTTTTAAATGTAGATAAGTAAACTAAAAAGAAAATCAAAAAAAAGTTAAAATAAATTGTATTGGGGATAGTTAATATGCCTGTTTTAAGAAGGGATAGGAAAAAAATCTATAAACCCCAAAAGACCCCTGAAACTCCTGTTGGTTATAGAAAAATGAAAGTTGTTAAGAAATCTAAAAGGCGCAGAAAAGCACCGAAGTTAATAGGATTTTTAAATTAATTTATGGACTTTTATACATAAAATGTTATAAAATCTTTTAAGTAAGTGGGGTGGTGAGCTATTTACGAGATAAAGTAACTTTAAATCCAGATTCAGATCCTAGTGATACTCCTCCCGACCCTAAAATTGATACTTCACCATTTAAATCAACATTAACTGAAAAAGTTACTGCATCGATCTGAAAATTTCCCAGTACTGATTTTGAGTCGGATAAAAGACTTAAAACTTCAAATAATCTATCTTGGAATTCTTTCTGGACCTTGTCAAAATCCAGTTTTTGCGGTTGGCCAACAAGATATTTATTTATATCTTCAATTGGGCCCTCATATGCTTGAGGCTCGCCGCTTATTGGTTCATTAACTATTCCCATTTCAAAATCGGGTATAAGAAATTGAATTGTTAATGGGTTTTCCTGTTCTGACATGTTTATTCTCCTTTAGATCAAACTATCATATTGCACTTGATTAATATAAAAATCAAAATATTTATTATTTACTATAAATAAATAGGAATAGGTCATTATGTTTTAATGATCTTGATAGAATTGCTTAGACTCTTGATATCTAATGGTCTTGTGGATTTACAATTCGCATTTTTTCACAAAAATGATGGAGTTAAATATAAAAAGAACATAATGTAACTATAATTGATATCTAATTTTAATTGATTTATCAATATATATGGAGGATTAAAATGGCATTTAAAGACCTTTTTAAGTTCAACAAAGGAAAAACAACATTTGTATTTATAGGTGGAAAAGGAGGAGTTGGTAAAACAACCGTATCGGCTGCAACAGCATTATGGTTTGCAAGGCAAGGTAAAAGAACCCTTGTAATCTCCACTGACCCTGCTCACTCCCTCTCAGATTCTTATGAAAAACATATTGGACACAACCCAACACCAATAGCTGAAAATCTTGAAGCAGTAGAAATTGATCCTGAAATTGCTATGCAGGATTATCAGGCAAAAATGAAGGAACAACAAGCTTTAAATCCAGGTATGGATATGGGGATGCTGCAAGATCAAATGGATATGGCTTCAATGGCTCCTGGTATTGATGAAACAGCCGCATTTGATAAATTCATGCAGTACATGACCACAGATGAGTATGATATCGTTGTCTTTGATACAGCACCAACAGGACACACCCTGCGATTACTGTCCTTCCCTGAAATGATGGATTCATGGGTAGGAAAGATGATAAAGATCAGGCGTCAAGTTGGAAGTATGGCTAAGGCATTTAAAAACATCATGCCGTTTATGGGTGATGAAGAAGAAGAAGACCGCGCTTTAGAAGATATGGAAGAAACCAAAAAGAGAATAAGAGAGGCAAGAGGTGTTATGGCAGACCCTGAAAGGACTTCCTTTAAGATGGTTGTTATACCTGAAGAGATGTCAATTTACGAATCTGAAAGGGCTATGGAAGCACTCGCCAAGTACAACATGACTGCTGATGGTGTTATCGTAAATCAAATTCAGCCAGAAGAAGCTGACTGTGAGTTCTGTGCTGCAAGACGCCAAATACAGGAGCAGCGCCTTAAAACAATCCATGAGAAGTTTGGAAACCAGCTTATAGCACAGATACCTCTTCAAGCAGAAGAAGTTAAAGGTATGGAAAAGCTCACCAATATCGCAAGTATTCTCTACGGCGAACCAGAAACTGTTGAAACAGCTTCTAAATAATTTATATTTTAATTTTTTTTAATCAAATTCTTTATTTTAGAATTTTTTCTTATTTTTTTTAAAATAATCATGAAAAAGTGGTCATTTTTCATTTCTAATTAATAAAAATTTTATCTGAATTATTATTATTTCTGATATTTCCAACTATCTTGGCAACTCTTGGAAAAATCCTCAACTTTTTGAAAAATATTGGTAATATTCCCAAACGTTTATAAATGATCATTGATATATCATGGTTTGCAATAACCAAACAGGTGTTGGATAAAAAATGGATGAAATAGACACGGCAATACTCCGTTCTCTAATTAAGAATTCGAGAATTACCATATCTCAAATGTCAAAAGAAATTGATGTTCCTGATGCAACAATCTCCAACAGACTTAAAAAGCTGGAGACGGATGTAATAAAGCGATATACGATGATAATTGACTGGCAAAAAATCGGTCTTGATATTACTGCTATAATTATCATTCAAACAGAGTCTGAAAAGCATGAATCTGTTAAAGAAGAGTTATCCAAACTTGAAGAAGTATCAGAAGTATACAGTGTTTCTGGGGAATATGACATTCTCATTAAAGTTTGGGTTCAGGGCATTGAAGAGCTCAATCAACTGATAAATACTAAAATCCGTTCAGTTGATGGAGTTGAAGATTTAACTGAAATGATTGTAATGGAGCGTGTTAAAGAGGATATGGTTCCCATAATTCCAGGGACGGGGTAATAAAATAGTTATGGAGATGGTACGATGCGTTTTATAAGTGAAATCATGAAAAAAACAGTAATTGACCTTGACGGCAATAAGATTGGAAAGTTTAAAGACTTTATAGTATCAGTAAACATGCTCTATCCAATAGTTGAGGCAGTAAGCATACGTACGTCTGATAAAAGGGATATCATTGTTCCCTGGGAAGATGTAGATCATATAAATAAAGAAATCAGGCTTAAAGTTAATTTTGAAGATATTAAAGAATATGAACTTAAAAAAAGGGATATTAAACTGGTAGATGAAGTTCTTGACAAGCAGGTTGTGGATTTAGAAGGCAAGAAAATAAGAAGAATCAACGATCTTCAGCTGTCAACTACTCATGGTTATTATCGCCTTATAGGGGTAGATATAAGTTTTAAAGGCATATTGAGGCGCCTTGGAATTGAAAAAATTGCAAGTAGCCTAAGAATAAACCTTCAGGAAGACTACATATCATGGAAAGATGTGGATGTAGTTGAAAGCGATATTTCTCGCTTAAAATTAAAGGTACCCGAATACAGCTTAAAAAAACTTCACCCTGCAGATATAGCAGAAATTGTGGACCAGTTAAGCGTTAATGATTCTATCACTATCCTTAATTCACTTGATGAAGAAGTTGCAGCTGACGCTTTGGAAGAAATCTCGCCTGAAAGGCAGGTAACTATTTTTGAAGAGATGGAGACTAAAAGGGCTGCAGATCTCTTAGAAGAGATGTCACCTGATGATGCAGCTGATTTAATTGGAGATCTTTCAGATGACAGGGCGCAGGAACTGCTTGACTTAATGGACCCTGAGGAAGCGAAGGATGTGGAAGATCTTTTGAAATATCCCGAGGATACTGCTGGTGGAGTAATGACAACCGAATTTGCATCAGTTTCAGATGATCTTACAGCACGCCAGACTCTTAATGAACTTAGAAAAATGGCAGGGGAAGTAGAGAGTATCTATTATATTTATGTTTTATCTAAATCCAAGGAATTAGTTGGCGTTATATCTTTAAGAGAATTGTTACTAGCCGAACCTGAGCAGAAAATTACAGAGTTCATGCACAGAGATATTATATCCGTTGATGTCATGGAAGAAGAGCATGATGTTGCAAAGAAAATTGCAAAATACAATTTACTCGCCGTTCCTGTAGTTAAAGATGAAAATAAAATAAAAGGTGTGGTTACCGTAGATGATGCAATAGATATTGTACTACCTACTGCATGGAAAAAACATGTTCCAAGAATGTTTGGAAGATAAGCGGGTGATTTTATGGATTTTCGAATTTTTACCAGGGCATTTAAACACCCTGCTATACTGAGTTTAATTATATTCCTTTCAGTAATGGGCCCTGGAATAATCACTGCAAATGTGGATAATGATGCTGGGGGCATTACTACTTATTCACTGGCGGGTTCACAGTTTGGATACGATATCCTGTGGCTATTTATCCCTATGATTATAGCATTGGCTGTAATTCAAGAAATGGGAGTTAGAATGGGTATAGTTTCTGGAAAGGGCCTCGCTGATTTAATACGCGAGAAAGTGGGGATCAGACTTACTTTTGTAATGATGGTAGCGTTGCTCCTTGCTAACTTTGGAAATATACTGGCCGAATTTTCAGGTATTGCTGTAAGCAGTGGAATATTATTCAACGCCCCTCGATTTATTGCTTTACCTGTCGCTGCGTTATTTGTATGGCTTCTTGTGGTTAAAGGTAATTACAAAAGTGTTGAAAAAGTATTTTTGCTGGCGTCAACCCTCTATTTATCATATATTGTGGCAGGATATCTTTCAAATCCAGATTGGGGACTCGCCGCTAAAAGTCTATTAGTTCCCCATATAAGTGCAAATCCAGCTTATATTACCATGGTTGTGGGAGTAGTTGGAACAACCATTGCTCCATGGATGATGTTTTATATACAATCTTCTGTTGTTGAAAAGGGAGTAAGTCTAAGAAATTTAAAATATTCTAAGGTAGATGCAATATTTGGCGCTGTAGTTGTAAATATAGTTGCCTTTTTCATCGTGCTTGCATGTGCCACCACAATATTTACAACAGGAATACAAGTTAACGATGTTGCTGATGTTTCAAGGGCACTTGCTCCCCTTGCAGGACAGTATGCGAGTATATTATTTGCACTAGGATTTTTAAACGCTTCACTATTTGCTGCAAGTATATTACCTCTTTCTACAGCATATTATGTTTGTGAAAGCCTGGGTTTTGAGGCAGGGATTTCCAAGAGCTTTAGAGAAGCTCCTATATTCCATGGAATGTACCTTGGGCTTATACTACTTGCAGTTATAATCATCATGTTTCCGAATGTGCCGCTGCTTTCGATACTTTACCTTTCTCAGGTTGCAAACGGTATCTTGCTACCATTTGTACTTATATTGATGCTTCTTATAATAAATGATAAGAGAATCATGGGAGAGTATGTAAATTCGAAGCTGTTCAACTTAATAGCATGGATAACAGTTATAATTGTGATGGCTTTGAGCATTGGCCTTTTGATAACCAACATTTTGTAAAAATAAGTTTCTTGGAGAATATTTTTACTCTATAAAAACAGGATTATTTAAAGAATTAAAAACATATGGATAAACAGTCCAAAAATATAGATTGTGATTAAAATGGAAGGAGAATTTAAGTTTCCTAAATTAAATGTAGAAAAAGCTGTAGATGAAATATGTAACTTCATAAAATCTAAATTAGATGAATCAAAAGCTAATGGATTAGTTATAGGGTTAAGCGGAGGTTTAGATTCTTCTACAGTAGCTTATCTTTGTGCACGGATAATAGAAAGTGATAGAATACTTGGACTTGTATTACCAAGTGAAACCACTGCTCCTGAAGATATAGAAGATGCAGTGATGGTTGCAGATAGTTTGGGAATAAAGTACAAGAATTTAAATATAGATCATTTAGTTGAACATTTTCCAAAACTGTGCCCCGAATGCAGCAAAAGTGCCCTTGCAAATGGAAATTTAAAGGCACGGGCAAGAATGATGCTTCTTTATTACCATTCTAATTCCATGAATAGGCTGGTTATGGGAACTGGAAATAAAACAGAGTTACTTGTAGGGTATTTTACAAAATATGGCGATGGTGGAGTAGATATCTTACCAATAGGGGATCTTTACAAAACACATGTTAAAGAAATAGCTGCATATGTGGACGTTCCTAAAAATATAATTGAAAAAGCGCCTACTGCTGGTTTATGGACAGGTCAAACTGATGAAGAGGAACTTGGAATTAAATATGAACTCTTAGATAAGATATTATATCTGATGGCAGACGAAAATTTAAATATTCCTGAAATTGCAGAACGCCTTAAAATTGAAGAAGATGAAGTTTTAAGGATTAAAAAGATGGTAGAATCATCAAAACATAAATTATCATCACCATCCATCATTGAAATTAAATAAAATTTCAAAGAGGTATTTTTATGTATGCTTTAGTTTATATAACCACATCTGGAAATGAAGAATCAAAAAACATAGCTAATACACTTGTTAGGGAAAAATTAGCGGCATGTGTAAATATAATAGCATCAATTGAGTCAATATATTTGTGGAAAGGAGAAATAGAAGATGACAATGAGTCTCTTCTTATTGCAAAAACTAAGGTAAGCAATGTAGATAAAATTATAAAAAGAGTAAAAGAGATTCACAGTTACGAAACTCCAGCTATCCTGGCAATTCCAATAATTGATGGATCTAAGGATTATTTAGATTATTTAGATAGTGAACTCAGTTAAGGGCTTAAAATGCCTTAATGACTTGAAGGTGATTATTTGACAGATCATAATATAGAAAAAAAATGGCAGAAAAAATGGGCAGAATCACATTTATTTGAATCTAACCCTGATAATAGGGAGAAAATTTTTCTAACAGTAGCATATCCTTATCCAAGTGGAGCTATGCACATAGGACACGGAAGAACTTACACAGTACCTGATGTGTATGCCAGATTTAAAAGAATGCAAGGCTACAATGTGCTCTTTCCAATGGCATGGCACGTTACAGGTGCCCCAGTTATAGGAATCGCAAAAAGAATCGAAAGAAAAGATCCGTGGACTTTAAACATTTACCAAAATGTCCATAAAGTGCCAGAAGGCGAGCTTTCAAAATTTATAGACCCCGAATATATTGTTAAGTACTTCAGCAGCGAGTACCATGATGTAATGCAGAATATGGGTTATTCTATAGACTGGAGACGAGAATTCAGAACTACAGATCCTCATTATCAAAAATTTATTGAATGGCAGTTTAGAAAACTTAAAAGCAAGGGATATGTCGGTAAAGGAAAACATCCAGTAAAATACTGTCCCGATGATAAAAATCCTGTGGGAGACCACGACCTTCTTGAAGGAGAAGGAGTTGCAATAAATGAGCTTACCCTTGTTAAATTTAAAATTGATGATGATTATCTTGTAGCTGCAACCTTTAGACCGGAAACACTTTTTGGGGCCACTAATTTATGGTTAAATCCTGATGAAGAATATATTCGTATAAAAATTCATGATGAAACATGGATAATAAGTAAAGAATCATTTGATAACATCATTCATCAAAAAAAGGAAGCTTCCATTGATGGTGACGTTGACGCAGTGGGACTAATAGGTAAATATGTAAAAAACCCTCTGACGGGTAAAGAACATATTATACTACCTGCTTCATTTGTAGATCCGGGATACGGTTCTGGTGTTGTATATTCTGTTCCAGCACACGCTCCTGCAGATTACATAGCGCTTAAAGACCTTAAAGAAAATGAAGAAGTGCTTGAGAAGTATAACCTCAAAGAACAGGTAGAAAAAATAGAACCAATCAGCATTGTGGAGCTTAAAGGGTTTGGAAAATTCCCAGCACAGGAAATAATTCAGGAATTCAGCGTTCAAAATCAGAAAGATCCTAGATTGAGCGATGCAACAAATGAACTATATAAATTAGAGCATGCAAAGGGTGTCATGGCTAATATTCCTGACTACTGTGGATTAAAAGTGCCGGTTGCAAGGGATGAAGTCATAAAAAATCTTCTTGAAACCAAAAAAGGAGATATAATGTATGATTTTGCAGAAAGACCTGTTATATGTAGATGTGGTACAGACTGCGTTGTGAGAATACTTGAAGATCAGTGGTTTCTTAAATATTCATATGAGGAGTGGAAACAAACCACATATAACTGTCTAGCACAGGAACAGATAGTTCCTGGAGAGGTAAGGGCGAATTTTGAATATTATATTGGCTGGTTAGAAGATTGGGCATGTACTCGAAGGATTGGACTTGGAACAAAACTTCCATGGGATAATCAGTGGTTAATTGAACCTTTAAGTGATTCTACGATTTATATGGCCTATTATGCAATTGCAAAGTATATGAAGGAACTCAACCCTGATGATCTTGATGATTCCTTCTTTGATGATGTATTTTTAGATGCACAGAAGTATTCCGGAGAAATAAATGACCAGATTTTCGAGGATATTAAGAGTGAGTTCAATTACTGGTATCCTTTAGATTGGAGGCTTTCTGCTAAGGATCTGGTTGGAAATCACCTTTCATTCCATATTTTTCATCATTCAGCTATATTCCCTGAATATAAATGGCCAAATGGAATTGTAGTCTTTGGAATGGGCCTTCTTGAAGGAAATAAAATGTCTTCATCAAAAGGGAACGTAATACTCTTAAACGATGCCATAGATACATATGGGGCTGATGTTGTAAGGCTCTTTTTAATGGCGTCTGCTGAACCATGGCAAGACTTTGACTGGAGAGAAAATGAAGTTAAGGGGACCAAAAGACGATTAGAATGGTTCTCAGAATTTGCAAATCGAGTGGCTGAAATTAAAGGGTCTCCCTTATCTTTAAAAGATTTTGAACTGGGGGAAGTTAAAAAACCCATAAATAAATGGATTTTAAGCCAGTTTAACATGAGAATTAAGGATGCAACAGAAGCTCTTGAAGGATTCCAGACACGAAAAGCGCTTCAAGAAGCATTATTCCTCTTTAAGAAAGATATAGATCATTACTTCCACCGCATTGAACATGAAATGGCTGATGAAAATACAAAGGAAGAAGTTTCAAATGTTTTAATGTATGTATTAAGCAACTGGACACGTTTAATGGCCCCATTTGTACCACATACCTGTGAAGAGATGTGGAATAATCTTGAAGGTGAAGGATTTGTATCAGATGCTAAATGGCCAGAGTATAATGAGGATTTAATAAATGAAAAAGTTCAAAAGGCAGAAGAAATGATACAGGGACTTTCCAGCGATATCAACGAAATAAAGAAGATTACAGGGGCAGAAGCAAACAAGATTCATATCTACATTGCGCCAGAGTGGAAATGGAAGGTTTTTGAGATTGCAAAAGATATCGGAAGGCCAGATATAGGTAGGATAATGGGAGAATCAACAAAACAGAACCTGCATGATAACAAAAAAGAAATTGCTGACTTTGCAAAGAAAATAGCAAGAGAAGTGACTAAAATTAAATATGTAGGTAAAATTGATGAATATTCCATTATTAATGAATCTTTGGACTTCTTATCAAGTGAAACAGGTGCAGAAGTGATTGTATATGAAAAACCCACCTATGATCCCAAGGACAAATTCAAAAATGCAATGCCTTATAAACCCGCTATTTATATAGAGTAGAATATTTTCTACAATTATATTTCTTTTTTAAATTAATTTAATTTAATTTTAAAACCCTTCTTCTGATGTCTTTACAGTATTGCTTAAATAAATAATAAATTTTAAAAAATATTAGATTCATAAATAATGGTGAGGTTGTAAAAAATGTTTTCCAAAGTACCTATAGACATAAATAAAATAAAAAGGGAAAATAAAAACCTGGATCAAGAACTTCTACGTATAGCTATAATGGCTGAACTGGACGCCATTAACCTTTATGAACAGATGGCAGACATGACGGATGATGAAGATCTTAGGACAGTACTTATGGACGTTGCTCAGGAAGAAAAAACCCACGTTGGAGAATTCCAGACCATGCTACTTCGAATGGATGAAGAGCAGGTTAGGGAACTTGCAAAGGGTAAAAACGAAGTTGAAGAATTAACCGGAAAAAAATAACTCCTAAAATTTTAAAAGCAAATAGCTTGAAATGTTTATATGTACTATTTCAAGCCCTAATTTTATATTTTTAAATATTTTAACTTTTTATGAAATTTCTGAGAACTCCAATTCCCTCAATTTCAACTTCAACAGTATCTTCTACATTTACAGGGCCAACACCTGGAGGAGTCCCGGTTGCTATTACATCGCCTGGTTTGAGGGTCATTATCTTTGAAAGGAATTCAACAAGCCCATAAACGTCAAATATCATATTTTTTGTGTTTGATTCCTGTTTAAATTCTCCGTTAAGTCTAAGTGAAATATTCTGGTTCATTGGGTCTAAATCAGTTTCAATACAGGGCCCTATGGGACAAAATGTGTCAAAGCTCTTGGCTCTTGTCCATTGACCATCTTTTCTCTGTAAATCTCTTGCTGTCACATCATTTAGAACGGTGTATCCGCCTATAAAATCTGCAGAATCTTTTGATTTTACATTTTTTGCCTCTTTAGATAAGACAACGCCAAGCTCAGCTTCATATTCTACATGTTTGCTTGAAGGTGGATAAATTATGTTATCTAAATGGCCAATTACTGATGTTGAAGGTTTTATAAAGATTATTGGTTCCTCTGGAAGTTCCATATTTAGTTCTGCTGCGTGATCTCTGTAATTTAAGCCAATACATACAATTTTAGATGGTGAAACAGGAGGCACTATTGTAACATCTTCAAGTTTGTAAACACCGCCTTTTTCAAATCTATTGATGTTTTGGGAATTAATCGCTTCTAAGCTGGAGCATGAAAGTTCTATTATTTGATCATCTTCTAATAATCCGGTTTTTTCCTGATTATCCTTTAAAAATCTTATAATTTTCATAAATTCACCTGAAATACTTTATGAATTAAATAAGTGTATCCTGCATTTATTTATGAAAAACAAAATTAATAAATTGGTATCTTTAATAATCCCATGTTATCTTTAACAGTATGGCAAGGGCTATAAACTCGATTATACCGCTTATTAATATTGGTTTGCTGTGTGTAAATGCATCATTATCTATAATTAAAAGACCAATGGTAATGATACTTTTAAGTAACAGAAATGAAGCAAATAGCATGAGTCCTGCTGTAAATCCAATTTTTATCTGTCTGTAGCTTTTAATGTAAAGATAGATTAACCCTGATAAAAGCCCTATATTTCCAATTTCTATGCATATAGCTGCAATTTGAGTTACTGTGTATCCTAATAATTCTACTGTCATTTTGACTCCTTAATTACGTTTATCATTTGTTTCCAGGTATGGATACGGTTAAGCTCCTGTCTGTCCATGAATTCAATATGTCGTAGTAAGTTATATCCCATTTTGTGGAATTGTATTTTGCATCAACAAGGGCATAATACGAGTTAAATTTAAATTTCTGAACTTCTGGAAGAATATTTGCAGTATTTATAGCATTTAAGGCGGAGCTATATGAACCATTTTCAATAAGAGGGTTCTTATATGTTCTAACATCTGATTCTTGATTTAGCCATGTATTATATTCTGACGTTCTATAGCTACTGTTTTGTGCATTGCTTTCTACAATATCCCATTTAAACATGTCCTGGGTTGGATATGCTGCTATACTAGTATAATTTCCATTTAATGTGAGCTTTTCAGCTGTAAGTGCATTAGATTTCTCATAGGCCATTATACATCCAAAAGAAACTAAAACTATCATGAAAACTGCCATAGCAACCTTTTTGTAGCTCTGATTTACTCTTAAATATATAATAAGGAGTGTAACGACTGCAACAATGGTTATGATTATGTCAACCGCAGGATATATTTCAGCAGCGTACCTTGTAATTGAAAATGGATAAAATAATGGAATGCCTTTTGTTGTTAAAAAATCCAGGAATAGATGGGTAAGTGCCCCAAAATATGCAATTGCAATGGTGGTTTTGGTGAATTTAACCGATATGTCGCGTCTTATAATCTTACTAATGAAATCATTTACTTGTTTCCTTGATAATACATATAAAAAGATGGTGGATGTTATCAAAGCAAAGATAAAGGAATGTGTAAGTCCTCTATGTGCTAAAATGAAAAGTCCTGGAGCTAATGTTCCAGTTAAGGCTACAATGATATTATCAAGAGGAGCTACAAAGATAGTATCAAAATCAAGTGAAATACCACCGAAAGCTCCAGCAAGTTTATTCTTGCTTCCAATGGCTGCTAAAATTATATATGGTACTAAAAAATGTGTTATTAAATCCATGTTATCATCATTAATATTTTACCTATCATTAAATTGGAATTTATATAATATGTGGTATGTTTATTTAAATGGATTAGGAGGCCCCGCCCGCCCTGCAATTATGGGATGAAAAATAACTACCTCAATATGGCCGTCCTGTGCCCATTTAGTGTTTTTTGATGTGTGAACTATTTTATTAAATATATTTGAATTAGAAGAATATTCTACCAATTCTTCAATAAATTTCTTATTTTATAATATTATTCACCTTTTCCTCCCTGATTTTGCCATCAAGCACGGTTATAATCTTATCTGCCATATTAGCCACATAAGGCTCGTGTGTTACCATTACAAGAGTTACATTCTCTTTTTTGTGAAGATCCTTAAGGATATCTAAAATCATATCTCCTGTTTTTGAATCTAAAGCTCCAGTCGGTTCATCAGCTAAAATAATGGACGGACGATTGACAAGGGCTCTTGCAATTGCAACCCTCTGTCTTTCCCCACCAGAAAGCTTGGTTGGCCTTTGATTAATTTTATTTTCCAGATTTACTGCTTTTAAAAGTTCTAAAGCCCGTTCTTCCATTTCTTTACCTGAAACAGAGGTTCCAAGCATTGGAATTTGAACATTTTCCATCACTGTAAGGTTGGGTATGAGGTTGTGCAACTGGAATACAAATCCAATTTCATGAGATCTGAATTTACTGAGATCTTGGTTCTGTGTTAAATCAATACCAGCCACTTCAACACTGCCTTCACCTGCGGTATCTAATGCCCCGATCATGTTGAGGAGGGTGGATTTTCCAGAACCAGAAGGTCCTATTATGGAAACAAACTCTCCTTTTTTAATTTCAAGATCAATGCCATTCAGTGCTTTTATTTTTCCCTTATCATAGCTTTTTTTGAGGCCTTTAATTTCGATGATATTTTTATTATTCATAGCGCAGTGCCTCCGTTGGTGCCAATTTGCTGGCTCTGTATGCAGGATAGATTCCACCAACTATTCCTACAAGGAAAGCAATTCCAAATGCTCTCAAGAATAATTCAAGTGAATATACTGGGTGAATCATGGTTCCAAATGTCGCTGAATAGGATAACAGGACTTCAACACCTATTACTCCTACAATAGTGCCAACTATGGCTGCCATTATGGTAAGTACGATGGATTCACCTAATATCATTCCAAGTATCCTTCTACCTCTCCAGCCTACTGCTTTTAAAACTCCTATTTCACGGGTTCTCTCATACACAGACATAATCATGGTGTTTATTACTCCAACTCCTCCAATAACTATTGCAAGTAGAGAAATTGCCCATGTGGCTGTATTTATAGTGCCTAATGCATCATTCATTCTGTTTGCTTGATCAGCAGCTGTTATTGTGGATAATTCATTAGGATAAGCGTTTTCGATCCTTTGACTTACGTCGGTGACGTTAGCGTTATCTGTGACTTTGACTGCTATGCCACTGATCTTACCATCGTTGCTGGTTAGATTTTGTAGGGTACTTAAGGGCATGAACGCTCCAGCGTCCTGCATCATGCTACCTGTTTCAAATATTCCTGTAACTTTGAAATCTTTGCCAAATAATGTTATATTATCTCCGACTGATTTGTTAAGACTTTGAGCAGCAGTTTTACCTATAATAATCTCATTTGTACTTCCATTTGAGTAAAGTGTTCCATTTACACTATCAATACCCATAAGGCCTAACTTACTACTGTCCATACCACTTACGGTAAGACCACCGCCCGGACCTATATTCGATCCACTGGTTTCTGCTGTGGCTCTTAAGAGCCCCGCAGTTTCTTTAACTCCACTGATATTTTGAATATCAGCTACACGGCTTTCATCAATACTGCTGGATGATCCAAAACCATTTGAGCCTTCATGCATTACTGTAATGTCGGCAGCCCCTGCTTTGAGGGTAGTTTGTGTTGAAGCCTGAAGACCACTGGTGACAAGGCCCAGTGCCACAATGGTTGCAATTCCGATTGCAATCCCAATAATGGCCAAGGATGTTCTTGTTTTATTCCTGAATGGATTTTTTATAATTAATCCTAAATAATTCATGATTCAATACTCCTGCTTGGCAATTTTTAAACTATCTATGTGATAGCCATTTTTTTAAAAACCAGTATTTAAATAAGTTTTTCAAAATTAGGTGCAAATTATATGCAAATCTTTTACAAATTAATTACAATTTAAAAAAAATATGTTAATTTTAATAATCCCATGTAATTTTTAACAGTATTGCAAGGGCTATAAATTCAATAATACCGCCAATTAAAGCATGTTTACCTGTTAAAGCATCACTGTCTACTGCTAAGAGGACAATGGTTGAAATACTTCGAATTAAGAGGACTAAAGCAAAGAGTATAAGTCCTACTGTAAATCCAATTTTTATCTGTCTGTAACTTTTAATGTAAAGATAAAGCAGCCCTGATAAAAGTCCTATATTTCCAATTTCAATTCCAATAGCTGCTATTTTAATTCCCGTATATCCAAATAATTCTAATGCCATTTTAATCCCTAGCTAGTTATTTTTCCGTCTTTTACCTGTGCCCATATTGTTTCAAAATCATGATAATTTTTTTCCATATTATCTGAAAGGAAATACATCTTGCCGTATTTCTCTCCAGCAGATTTAACCACGTCGCTGTCTTCTAGAATTTTTATATGGTGCCTGATGGTCCTGTAATTTACATTTAATTCTTCAGCAAGTTGATGTGCATTGTATGGTCTCTCCTTTAACTTTTTGATTATTTTGGCGCGATTTATGCCTCCCCTTGTACCAAGGATTAACCACCAGAGCACTTTTTTCATAATTTATCACTGTTTGAATTATAACATAATTTTTTCCTAATAAGAATTGGATTAGCTTATATATAGATTATTAGTGATTTAAAAAAAAGAAGTGATTTTATAGAGAGAACACTTATTCTTCCTTAATTCAGTATTTTTAGATCTACAATCCTACAAAATAAATTATTTAATTTTAAACCTCTATCTCAAATTTAAGGATTTATTCATGTTTTAATGATTCTGATTTGATTAATGATCCAAAAACACCTCCAGTTATGCCCATGACTATTTCTAAGCCAATGTAGAGAACTATCATACTTATCATGCCGCTCATGTATTCACCATAGCCCTGGAGATACATTATAACTATTAAAATGACTGAAACTATTGATCCTCCTATCAATCCTAACAGTGCTCCGTTAACGGCCCCTTTTTTTATTTCACTTCCAACCATAAATCCTAATGCAATTCCTACCATTATAAATGACAACAGCATCAAGTTTTGGCCTGAAATTACGTCAGAGACAATATATAATATTGTAACGAGGATAATTCCGAATATCACTGGTTTCCATTTAATTAATTCTTTAATCATTTTTTCACCTGTTTTAAAATTGTTTTATACGGATTTAAGGAGGTTGAAAGAAAGGCTATGCATTTCTTGAACCCCAAAAAATCGAAGATTTTTTGGAGGCCCCCACCCGCCCTGCAATTATATTGAAAAAAGTAAAGCGACACCACCTCCAAAAATCTATGATTTTTGGGTTCCAAAAACTGAAAGTTTTTGAGAACTTTTTCTATAACTGCCCAGATTTGCCTCGGCTTAAATCGTTTAACAATGCTTTATCAACGCTTTTTTGTTTTTAAAGCTCTATTTAAATATTTATTCCAGATTTATGTCCAAAACTATACTAATTATACCCAAATCTTTACCAAATTTAAAGTGTTCTTTCAATTAAAATGTTGAAGCGTTAGTAAAATGAAATTTTATTTTTTCCAATGCTTGCTAATAATTTAAGCTATTTATAACGTGTTTTATCTAAAAAGAGCTGAATTCAGGCATATTTTGGGTCAAATTTGGGAAAAGTTTTATATCCATCTCAAAATTTAATTTAACATTATAATTGGGAACGTCTTATGAAAAAATAACTACAACAGGTAAAACTTATGTTTAACAGTAATATCATCAAAGAAAAATCGTGGATTATAATCCTATTTGCCATATTCATATTCTCATTTTTACTGGATATGTATGTGCTGACACGTTATAATCTATCTTACGGGATGGATGGTCCTTTTTACGACCTCCAAGTTTTGAATATACTTCAAAATGGAGTTACAGCCAGTAATGATCCTCCTCTAGCTTATTATATGCTCACTCCATTTGTAATGATAAGTGGAAATTCATTTCTTGGAATAAAAATTGGGATGTCCCTTATAGGATCTCTTATGGCATTTCCCGCATTCTTCTTAACTGAAATATTTAGCAAAAAGATGAATATGGAATCCAAAGTCCCGGCCCTCTTGAGCGCATTCCTTATAACCATAAACACATTTTACTTTCAAATGATTGGAGATTTCATGCAGAATTTAGTGGGCGTCTTTTTCCTGCTTCTTCTATTGTATTTTGCAGTTAAGTGGTTGGAAAATCCTCAAAAATGGAAAAGGTATGGAACTCTAACGGTTGTTATTCTTGTATGCAATATTTTTACGCATATTTATACAGGAATACTTGCAGTTGTGTTGTTTATATCCCTTTTACTGTTTACATTTGGTTTAAGGGCTTATAAAACCGGAAAAATACCTGCTTTTGATCTTAAGATAGTAGGTATATTGGGTATTTTAATTTTAGGAGGATTAACGGTACTATTTACAGTATACCCTGTTATGTTTTCTAAATTTACTACTGTACTTTCTTTTTTGAACAATTCATCTACAGGAAGTTCAGATTTGGCCAGGGGAAGTTTAGCTAATCCAACTATATTTTTAACATTGCCTTTCATTTTAGGGCTTTTTGTTACTATAAAAATCCTGTACAATGGGCTTAAAAATAAGATAGATCCTAAAACGGGAGTAGTAAGCAAAAAAACTCTTTTAGCATGGCTTTATATAGTAATGGCCGTTGTTTTAATAGGTTTGTCTGTAGCACCTTCAATAGACTCCCAATATAAAAGCAGGTTTATAGCACTGGCATTCGTTCCAATTGCTTTAATGGTGCCCCTTAGTTTGAAATTAATTGAAAACTGGCTATCAAAAAGATATCCATCTAAAAAAGGATTAAAAATAGGACTAATTAGCGCAATAGCCATTATATTCGCGTTATCCAGTTTTTACACCGCTACTGAAGAATTTTCTAGTATGGGTCCAAGCATTACTTCTGACGAGTATAATAGCTTGTTACAGATCAAAGAGCATATATCCAATGGAATAGATCCAAACGGTATCATACTGGTGAATGATTATCACACGGGTTATTGGGTTCAGTATGTAACAGGAATGCATGTAGAAACGGGAAATTTAAGCGAACTGCAGGAAAAATATCCAAATACAGCCATATATGCCATTACTTTGACAGAAAATGGAACTGGTCAGTTACATGGACAATCGATGCTAAAAGGAAATTCAGAGTATTCATGGAATCCATTACTTCCATATTCTTTCCCATTTGGGGGGTTAAATTTGGATTCATCAGATAAATCAGCCAGTGTATTAGATGGCAGTCAAAGCCAAATGTCAAAGGGCAATATGTCAGGTTCTCCACCAAATAGGGGGAATAAAACGGGACAAAGTATGCCAAGTGACTCTCCAAATGGTTTAAGAAATGGTACACTGCCAAATGGGGGAAGTTCTCCTTCTAATTTAGGGAATATTGGACAAAATAGCGGAGATGGATCTTCAGGTCAAAATTTGAATCAGATTATATCTAACTATGGAACTTTGATATTCAGTGGAAATAATTTTAAGATTTATAAATTATCTTAAAATTATAATTCTCTTTTTTTAAATCTAATGGCATTATAAGTAGAAATTAAGCATTAAAATTAATTTAATCAAATTTACTTTTTTAAATAGTTAAAATTAAAAATAAATAAGGTTACTTATTACCTCCGGATATATTTGGAGGTTGAAGGAAAAATGGAGTTTTTCCTGAACCACCAAAAACTTCGTTTTTGGAGGTTGAGAAAAATTGATAATTTTTCGAACCCCAAAAAAATTTCATTTTTTTGGAGGTTACCCGCCCACTGTGCACTTCTAGTCTCCTATGAGTGAAAGGGGATTCAAAGAGGCATAACCTCACATAGGAGAAAAAAATTAGCGACATTTATGGATACTTGCAGGTGCCCGCCCACCTGCAATTGAATAAAATTTTCAGTTCTCTTTGATATCACCTTCTAAAGCTCAATTAAATCCTTAACATATTATTGAGAGAGCTTCCACATAGGAAAAGGTGAGATGATTTATTAGCTCTCTCAATAATTGTAATTTTGAACCCATTTTTATAATGGGACTCATGTATTCCATGCTTTTTATATTGAAACCTAAATTTAAGTAATTTTTCCAAAATTATACCCAAATTTATACCAAATCACGCCCCAGTACCTTAATTTGTAAAAAGAAATTGATAATTAAAAATTTAGTAGATGGAGATGGGTTCAGTAATCCAGATTAAAAAATAGAAGGGAATTATTTTTATTCCCAGGTAATCTTTAAAAGAATGGACAAGGCTATAAGCTGGATTACATTAATGGAAGATAAGGGGAATTGGGGCCTATCTATATCGAAACCGTGATGCCCCATTCCTAAAATAAGATTTACAGTTAAAAATGTTGTGGATACAACATTTTGAAGCAGGAGAAGTGAAGCGAAGACTAAAAGACCCATGGTAAATTTGGATTTTAACTGCCTGTAATTTTTCATATAAACGTAAACCAGTGCTATTAATAAGCAGATATTTGCAATTCCAACTGCAATGGCTAAATACGATGTTCCTATACCTACAAAATCGATTCCATTTGGACCTATATGTAATGGCCCTATATTTATACCGCTTTCTAGGCTTTGTGTATTATGTGCGATGTATATAGGTCCTATATCTGTACCGTTTGGCCCTATGTGCGTGCCATTTGGACCTATGTTCACAAAATGTTGCCCTATATCTGTATCGTTTGGCCCTGCTACACTGTCCGGCCTTATTTCCATAAATCTTTGTATCATTTTTACCATCTACTAATTTCAATCTCCAATTGTACCATGTATGGTATTTACTTTTTCCCAATTTGTTCCCAAATCTCATTAAAAATATCGTAATTTTTTTCCATATTCGGTGTAAGGAAATACATCTTACCGTATTTCCCCCCAGTAGATTTAATGATGCCGTTATCTTCTAAAACCTTAATATGGTGTCTTATAGTTTTATAGTCAAGTTGTAATTCTTCAGAAAGCTGATTTGCATTATATGGCCGATCATTTAATGCTTTAATTATTTTTGCGCGGTTCAATCCTCCTTTCATACCGGCGATTAACCACCATAACAGCTTTTTCATGTAATCACTTACTGGGCTTTAATAAACATGACTATAAATATTTTTTCCCAAATTCGCAAAAAAAGTTAAAAATACCCTCAAAACCGCATGGTTTTCAAATCTTAATGTGGAAAGGATTAATATTGGGCTCTTTTTAAAATTTTAAATAATCCTCTCAATTGGTACAACCAAAATGTCCCTGGCACCTATTTTTTTAAGATTATTTACTGTATTAAATACTTCACGTTCATCTACAACAGCCTGTACCGCCACAATACTGTCATTTGAAACAACTTGAGAAACTGTAGGGCCTGTAAGTCCAGGCATTGCCTTTTTAACCTCTTCGAGGGATTCTTTATCAACGTTCATCATAACGAGTTTTTTACCCTCTGCGTCTAAAACCCCTTTTATACCAGTTCGAACAGCTTCTATCTTTTCATTTTTTTCTTTAAAACTATCTTTATTTGCAATTAACTTTATAGAACTTTCAAGGATAGTATCTATGATTTTAAGATGATTCATTTTGAGTGTGGTACCTGTGCTTGTGAGGTCTGCAACAATATCAGCAACCCCTATAAATGGTGCAATTTCTGTTGAACCGCTTAATTCAACTATTTTCACGTTTATACCCTTATTTTTAAGATATTTCTCTGTTAAATGAGGGAATTCTGTGGCTACCAAGGAACCATCATCTATATCCAATATATTGTTAATTCTGGAATCTTCAGGCACTGCTAAGACAAGCTTGGCACTTCCAAAGTTAAGATCTTCTAAAATTTCAATATCCACATTTTTCTCTTCTATTAGATCAAGACCTGTTATTCCAAGATCTGCAGCGCCATCTGCCACAAATTCCGGAATATCTGCAGCCCGTGTAAACATAACGCTTATTTCATCATCATACGTTTCTGAAAAGAGCTTTCTATCTGCCGTGTCTTTAATACCAATCCCTGCTTTTTCTAAAAGTTTAACTGTAGGATTACTTATCCTTCCTTTTGATGGAAGCGCTATTTTTAACTGCATTTATGTCCTCCTGATTGTAAAAATGATTAAATAATTATCGTTTTAAATATTTTGGCATGTACCTTATATATTTTGGATACCGGTTATTAAAGGCTTTACTACACTTTGAAATTTTACTTAAATAGTAAAATTTCAGGGCCCTTGAACATGAAATGTTCGGGGCATGCAAAAAACTTTGTTTTTTGCTGCCACAAAACTGAAAGTTAGAGAAACTTCGTTTCTCTACACCAAAAATTCGCAGAATTTTTGAAGTTTTGTGAGCATCGAAAATCTACGATTTTCAAATGTTCGGAAATCTTCGATTTCCTCAACCTCAAAAAATCTTCGATTTTTTGGGTTCAGAAAATGTTGTCAAAATTTTCAATTTTGACACAGCAAAATTCTGCGAATTTTGTATGCTACGCATTTTCTTCAAATTTGAAATTTCAGACAATTGTCACATTACTTTAGTAAATGGTAGCTATTTATGTAAATGGGACAAATTTAATATTAACTGGTGATTCCATGGAAACAAAAAGCATTTTAATAGATAACGTTACTATACTCGGCAATGAGATAAAAAAAGGTTCAGTAATTGTAGAAAATGATAAAATAGTGGAAATAACTGCAGAGGCAGATTCACACTGCGCTGATGAGGTAATAAACGGCGAAAAAAAAGTTCTTATGCCCGGACTTGTAAATACGCACACACATCTTTCAATGACTCTTATGAGGGGGCTTGCAGATGATCTGCCCCTTGATACATGGCTAAATGATCATATATGGCCAGTAGAAGCTAATTTAACTGGAGAGTACTGCTATGCTGGAGCTCTTCTGGCCTGTATTGAAATGATAAAGTCGGGGACCACTACATTTAATGATATGTATTTTTTTATGGATCACGTGGCAGAAGCAGTTGATAAAGCTGGTTTAAGGGGAATGCTCTGTCATGGAATGATCGACCTGGGGGATGAAGAAAAAAGAAAGGCAGAATTTAAAGAAACAGAAAGAATAATAGAAAAATGCCATGATACTGCAGACGGCAGAATAAAAGTTGCATTTGGACCACATGCACCATATACCTGCTCTACGGATCTTTTAAAAGAAGTAAGAGAAAGAGCGAGCAAATTAGGGCTTAAAATTCATATTCACGTCGGTGAAACTGAATTTGAAGTGGGGCAGATAAAAGAGTCCTATGGTGCAAGACCATTTGAATATCTTAATGAGATAGGGTTTCTGGCAGATGATGTTATAGCTGCACACGCTGTATGGCTTTCAGATAAAGAAATTGAGCTTATTAAAGAGAATGATGTAAAATTATCTCATAACCCTGCAAGCAATATGAAATTAGCATCAGGAATATCTCCTGTTTCTAAATTAATTGATAATGGTGTAAATGTGTCTTTGGGAACTGATGGTGCAGCTTCAAATAATAATTTAGATATGTTGGAGGAGATGAAAATAGCAGCACTGCTACAAAAAGTGCACACTGGTGATTCAACAGTGCTTCCAGCCGAAAAAGTGTTTAACATGGCTACAATTGATGGTGCTGCTGCTTTAGGGCTTCAAGATGAAATAGGAACAATTGAAGCTGGTAAAAAAGCCGATCTGGTGCTTCTTGATATGAAAACTCCACATCTAGCCCCATTCAGGCATCCAGTATCACATATTGTATATGCAGCAAATGGCGGCGATGTTGACACTGTGATCTGCAACGGTGAAATATTGATGAGAAATAAGGTGTTGGAAGTGCTCGATGAGGCTTCAGTGATCCAACTTGCTGAAAATGCTGCAGAAGAACTTTTATCAAAGGGTTAAACTGGTTCTTATGGATAGATTAGTTTTATTTGACGTTGACAGGACCTTAATTGGCAGGTCACAGTGCCACCACGATGCATTTTCCTATGCATTTAAAAAGGTCTACAATGTCAATACAGATATAAAAATCATTAATTACGGCGGAATGACCGATCCAGATATTGCGATTCAAGTTCTGAAAAAAGTAGGTTTAAATGATGACTTAATTCTTTCAAAACTTGACGCATGCATGGGCACGATTGTTGATTATTTCCAGAAAAATGTAAAAAGGGATAATATTCCTATTTTGCCTGGTGTAAAGGACTTACTGGAATTTTTAAATGGAAATGGAATTCTTTTAGGTTTAATCACAGGAAATCTAGAGCCTGTTGCATGGGGAAAGCTAAAATTAATTCATCTGGATCATTATTTTAAACTAGGGGGATTTGGAAGCGATAACATCGATAGAACGGAACTGGTTAAGATTGCAGTAAAAAAAGCACAGAATGATTTTGATTTTAAGGGAATAACCTTCGTTGTTGGGGATACATCGCGGTATATAAAGGCTGGAAAAGAAGCAAATGCTAAAACCATTGCTGTTGCAACTGGAACATATTCCGCCAAAGAGCTTAAAGATTACGGCGCTGATTTTGTTTTTGAAGATTTAAAAAATAAAGAAGAGATACTGGATATTATACTTAAGACTCCTTAATTGTAACTGAATGTCTTGGGTATAACACATGTTCAAGGATAAGTACAGCTAAAGCCCCCATTACAAAACCATTTGCAGCAATTGGCCGGATTATAACGGGTAACTGGGATGTCAGGGTAACTGGTAAAAATGCAATGACAATACCTAGAATAACAGGCAAGCCAATTATAATTCCGTCATCTACGCTTTTAAGGGCATTACTTTCTATTGTAAGTAATAGTGCAGCTCCTATTTGTGCTGTAAGTACATATAAAAGAATAACTCCAATTACAGGTGCTGGAATATTACTTATTAAATTTATAGCAACTGGGGAGATAGCCAAAATTAAAAGGCCAACTGCGGCAGGAATGAGTGTAAATCTGGATGCAACTCCGGTAGCGGCAATTACCCCTGGACTGGTAGTATAATTAACTGGCCCTATTATACCTAAAATTCCTGCAAATACATTTCCAATTCCTGTAACTGTAATACCTTTACTTAACCTCTTTTCCATTTCATCCGCCTCTACAATAGTTCCCACAGATTCAATTGAGCTTAAATCATTTATTGCCAGTGCAAGAAAGCTTATAAGAAATGCAACTAGAATGCCAATGTCTGGAACTGCCAGAGAACTTATAATATTGCTGGGAACTGCTACAAGAGCCAGATTAATATTAAACAAACCTGAAGTTCCAAATATTGTATAATAAACTAGGCTACCTGCAAATAGGGATAATAATGGCAAAGTGGATTTCCACATTCCTTTTAAAAATGCATTGGCTATGAAAAGGGCTAAAATGAATCCCAGGGCAAAAATTAGATTATAACTTTCAGGTACATGGCCTCCTGAACTCATTAAATTGACTATAGTAGGCGTCAGCGTAAAGGATATGAGCATTAAGACTACTATTATGACTCGGGGAGTGAAGATCCTTTTTACGTATTTAAAGAGACCGCTTGCAGCTAGAACTGCAAGAACGAGCCCTCCTATAATTATTGAAGAGTTAATTGCACCAATACCATGAGTATCAAAGCTCGTTAAAATACTGATAAGAAGTACAGCTGCGGGACCCATTACTAGAGGGAGTTTATGGCCCAGAATAATCTGTATAAGTATCAAAATTCCCATTAAAAGGAACAGTTTCTGAATATATGGTATGAAATTTCCATTTTCAAGGATACCAAGGATTTTTCCAAAGATGATAATAAAAGGGACACTGACAACAAGCCACTGTAAACCAAATATAATATTTTTCCTAGTTTTCAGTCTTTCATCTAACCCGTATTTGATTTGCATGTAATCCGCCGTTAAAATAAATCAAAAAATCAAATCTGTTTAAACAGTAATATATAGTTTATATTTAGGTCAAAAAGTAGAAGTAAACTGTAAATTTATTTCAGACTATACTGCAACCAGTCTATCAAAAAAATTGAGAACATTTTAAAATAAGCCATTAAGATATAATATTAACGGGGACTTTTGCTTTTTTTATCACTCTGTCTGCGGTACTTCCAATAAAAAATTTTTCTATACCTCCTTTACCAGATTTTCCAATTATCACCTGGTCGATACCCTCTTCTTCTATGGTTTTAAGTATCACATCAGCAGGATTACCTTCTTTAATCATAGGAATAAGTTCAACGTTTTTACATTTACCTGCACATTTTGCATCTTCTAATTCCTTTGTAAAAGTCTCAACGGCTTTCTTTCCTTCATCTACCATTTTTTTATGGAGGCGATTTTTTATATCTGGTTGTGATAATTCATCCAGATATCCAGTATCAATCACGTATAAAAGAATGATAGTATCTCCAAATAAATCCGTCGTGGAAATAGCATATTCTCCTGCTTTTTGTGCCTGTTTTGAGTTATCTGTAGGTACTAATATTTTTTTATCCATGGTTTAAACTCCAAATCTTGAAATTTTATACACTCCCTATTATTATATGGGCTGAACTAATAAAAAAAATTGTAGATTATAGTCATCTTCTAACTATATTGTTTATTGTAATTGCTATAAGAAGCAGTACTGGCCATATCTCAAGCCTACCCATCCAGAAGTCTATAATGAAAACTATTTTTACAAGTGCAGGGGAATCTGGAGTTATAATTCCACTACCAAGCCCAACGTTGCTTAAAGCAGATGCTACTTCGAAAATAACACGGGCTACATCAGAATAGTATATTAGAACTATGATTACACTTGCTATGTATATTACGAAGTAGGTAAACACGAATGCCCCTGTTACTTTTAAGACATCATCTGTAATCTGCAATTCAGTAACGTGATGGATTTTTTTTGCCATTACAGCTTTACCGGGTAATATAAATGATCTAACCTGCCATATTGTCCCTTTTATTAGCACACCGAACCGAAGCCACTTTATACCTCCACCGGTTGAAAGGGAACCTGCACCAATTATCATGAGTATTGTAAGGAAGAATGTACCAAGACCAATCCATTTGGATAGTAAATCAGGATAAAATGCTGTTTGCAATCCTGTAGTAGTTATGGCTGAAACCATCTGGAATAAAGCGAATCTAAAGTTAAGGAGTAAATCATTTCCGTAGACATGGTTATTGTATAAAACGAAAGTCACAAGAATTGTAGATAAAATAATGAGGGAATAAGCTACTTTTGTTTCTATATCTTTGAAGTATTCTTTCCAGTTTCCTTTTAAAACGGTATAGTGCAGGGCAAAATTTGTGGCACCAATCATCATTACAATCATGGCTGCTATTTCTATCCACACACTATTATAGTATAAAAGGCTTGTATTATGCATTCCAAACCCTCCAGTGGATAAAGCAGTGAATGCATGGAAAATAGAATCAAAAACAGGCATACCAGCTGCCAGGAACAATGCTATTGCAATTGCAGTAAAGAATAGGTATATATAGACTATAATTCGTGTGGAGTGTTTGATACTAGGTGCTAATCTTTCTTCTCTGCCTTCAGCAAGGTAAAGGCGCATTACATCCGCACCTGTGGATCTTAAAAGGGCAAGTAGAAGGAATATAATACCAAGGCCTCCAATCCACTGTGTGAAAGCCCGCCAGAAGTTTATTGTATAAGAAACTGCATCCAGATTTGAATACATGCTGAAACCAGTTGTTGTAAACCCGGACATGGTCTCAAAATAAGCATTAAGGTAAGATAGTTCTCCTGAAAAGTAATATGGTAAAGAACCAATTGCACATGCAATCAGCCATATAACTGTTGAAAATATCATGGCACTTTTAAGTGTCATTTTCATTTCAGCTTTAAATAATTTGGCAAGAGCAAACCCAATTACAGCACTTATAATTGCTGAATATAAAAATGGAGCTATATATCGCGGTTCATTATATATAACTGCAACAATAATTGGAATAATAATGGCAACAGCTAAAAGCATTAAGGTGTCACCTGTAAAATGAAGTATAGTTTTTGCTTCTCTTTTACTCAGCCTGTGAATTCTTTGCACTCAACCACGACCTATGCAGTAAACATCTCTGTGACCTTTTTTACTGCACTTGTTTTAACAAGTATTGAAACTAAATTATCCTCATTTAAAACCATATTATCCTTTGGAATAATTATACTGCCGTTGTTATGTACTGCAGCAATTATATAGTCATCAGTAGGGCTTATTTCCCTGATTTCCTTACCAATTACTTTTTTATTTTTCACGGTAAGGTTTAAAATTTCGGCGTTCCCTTTTCCAACTACAATTAAATCTGCTACGTTGGGTCTTGTTATAACCTTTTCAAGATAGCTTGCTGCAGTAAGCTCTGGACTTACCACAGAATCAATACCAACTTTCTGAAATGCCTCTTCATGAGAAGGTTCACTTACCCGTGCAATAATTTTTTTGGTACTGTAATCCCTTACAAGGATGCTTGTTAGTAAATTTGCCTCATCATTCCCTGTGGCTGCAACAAAAACATCGGCATCGCCGATATTGGCTTCTTCAAGCGTTTTCGTATCGGTGCCATTACCACAAATAATAAGCGCATCCAGTTCAGCTGCGGCATGACTGCATAAATCTTCATCTTTTTCAATTATAGTAACATCATTACCATTCTCAATCAATTTTGAGGCTAAATTAAGGCCTACTCGTCCACTACCCATTATTACTATATACATGAATCCACCTTATGAGTATTTATCGTTGAAATTGTTTTAAAAGTGTTTAACAGTGTTATAAATTTGAAATTAAATTTTTTTTCATATAAATGTGGTCAATACACTTTATTTTCAGTTTATATTGGTTATGCGATTGTTTCTTAAATTTTCTATACTAATCCATCTAATATGGCCAATGTCATATATAAACTTTACTTCCGACGACTTTCCGGCGGATAAAATTTGGAATAAAAAGGTCTTATTTAGAAAAGTAGACTATAAACCGTTATAAAATATTCAAAGTATAAAAAATAAATAAATTAAAGAAATTTAGGGTTATAATCATTTTACAAACAGGCAATTAGTATATGTGGTAGCTAGTTCTGTAATACTATTTGAATTTATCTAACCTTTTTGAAAATATTTTATACCTGTATGATCGAGTACCTTTGCAAAATAAATTTTAAGATAATCCTCTATCAAGAAGGCTATTAATGAGTAAACCCATATAAAAAGAGCGAGTTCCCAGCTAATAGGTGCTAAAAATACTCCTGACATTACTAGTACTGTAGCAAAGACATCTGTTAATATGACTGACCAGAAGAAAATACCGCTTGGCCGTACAGACCAGAAATGACCAGTGTTACGGGTCACAAACATAGTGAGGTGTCCTGCAACAACCAGCTTCAAAAAGATAATTGACTGCAGAACGGGTATACTGAGTTTTAAAATATCTATTCCAATGTAAAATAGAATTAGTGAAGATAAAACTCCTAATATTCCCAGAAAAGTTGCCATTCCTAGAACTTGATACATGTTCCATCTTTGGGGGCTGTTTATCTTTTCAGTTCTATCATAAGCAATAGTCATTACTGGAATATCATCTAAAAGCGCTATTAAGACCAGCATTAAGGCAGTAACAGGGTAAACATTGAAAATCAGTATAATCATAGCTGTAAAGATGAGTATTCTTATAGTTTCTGCCACCCTGTAAATGGAGTAGCTTTTCATTCTGTGAAATATTTTGTAGCTTTCTGTAATAGCATTTATTATAACTGAAAGCCCTGGTTTTGTAAATACAATATCGGCTGCGGATTTAGCTGCATCGACTGCGCTAGCTACTGCAATTCCTGCATCAGCTCTTTTAAGTGCAGGAGCATCGTTAACCCCGTCTCCAGTCATTCCCACGATTTTTCCCTTCTCCTGTAAGAGTTCAACGAGTTTATATTTGTGTTCTGGAAATACTTCTGCAAATCCACTGGCATTTTCCACTATTTCTTCCGCTTCTTTGTCTGATTTATCTATAAATGATGAAGGTAGCTCTATATTTGTCCCTAAACCAATTTCTTTTGCAGTTTGCTTGGCAATTGCAATGTGATCTCCAGTTACCATTTTAACATCAATTCCAAGGGATTTGGCCTGGTCAATGGTGCCCTTGGAAGTTTTTCTCGGAGCATCATAGAGGGTAATTAAGCCTATAAATTCCCATTTACCTTCTTTATCTGTTTTTGCAACGCCTAAAGCCCTGTAACCTTTTTCTGCATAAAGATCTACCAGTCCGCATACATTTTTTTCGGCAGTACCATCTGATAAACGCGATAAAATGACCTGTGGGGCTCCTTTTGATACGCTAAATTTATATTCTTCTTTATATTCTATTTCGGCCTCTGTACTCTTACATACGGGATCAAAAGGGTTAAATTTAAGTGTTTTATACTTTTCTATCTTCTTTTTGAGGGTTTCTGACTCTTCAATTTTATCAAATATTGCTTTATCAATGGGGTCGCCGTTTTTTGTTGAGGCTAGGCCTGCGTAGAATAAAACATCTTCTTTACTGAACTTGTCATAGGGGGATATTTCTGCAATTACGATTTGATTTTTGGTTAAAGTTCCTGTTTTATCTGAAAATAGTACATCCATACCTGCCATTTCTTCGATTGATGTTAATTTACTCACTATGGCTTTTTTTGTTGCAAGTGCCATAGCACCTACTGTCATGGTAACAGAAAGCACTGCAGGCTGCGCTACAGGTATTGATGCAATCGTGAGTACCAGTGAAAAGCCTAAAATATCAAAAAAGCTTTGGTGGCGGAATAAACCTGCGATAAAAATGAATGAAACCATTATAAGGTCTAAAACAATTAGATAATCTCCTATTTTTACAACTGCCTCTTCCAGGTGGCTTTTGGGCTTAACTCCGGCTATGAGTTCTGCAGCTTTACCAAAATAAGTATTCATTCCTGTTGCAAGAACTAGCCCAAGCATTTCACCTCTTTGTACAATTGAACCGGAATATGCAACATCTTCAATGGTTTTATCGACAGGCAGTGATTCTCCAGTTAGGGCTGATTCATCTACTGTAATATAAGCGCCTTTAATGAGTTTAATATCTGCTGGAATAATGTCTCCTATGTGCACCCGTATTATATCTCCCGGAACAGCATCTCTTGATGGAAGTTCAACCCATTTTCCATCTCTTAATGCGTGCACATGATATGCTAACTTTTCTTTCAGCAGATCAATGGCGTTGTCGGCTTTACTTTCCTGATAAAACCCTACGCCCCCATTTATAAGCAGTAAAACCAGTATAACTATAAATTCCTGCCAGTGCTGGATTAAAATCGATAAAATAAGTGCGATCTCAATCATCCACGGAATGGGGCCCCAGAAAAACTTCAAAAATTTCACTACAGGATTAACCCTTTCTTCTACGATTTCATTGAAACCACATATCCTGCACCGTTTCTGTGCTTCTTTTGTGGAGAGACCGCTAGGACTAGATTCTAATTTCTCCATAAGTTGCGTCGCTTTGATTTTTTTTGCTTCTTGGACATCAATCCCCTGAATCATATATTATATTATATTAAGCGTCGTTAATATGATTTTCTGCTTATTAAAAGTCTGGGAAACTATATATTATTACTCACATCGCTCTAAGTCGTATTCCAAATAAATGCAATCAAGACATTTTTCTTTTAAAAACTCACATAAAAATAAATATTTTATTAAATTACTTATATATGGGCCCTGTACGAAGTAAAAAACCTATTATAACAACCAATATGAAAAGAATGATGCATGCAATTATTATTTGAACTGCTGTCCGCCTTTCAATTCTTTTTTGATCTTTTGGTTTTCCATCATCTTGCATGTTATTATTTTGGTTAAGGTATTATTTACAAGATATGTAAACTTTATTCTTTCTTAAAATACATCAGGCTTGAAATTTCCAATCATGATGTCTTTAGTGAAACTAAAATCTCTTAAATACACCTAAAGATGCTCTTATTAAAACAAGCACAGGAATTATTTCAATTCTTCCAATCCACATATTGAATATCAGGAATGCCTGTGGAATTTGAGGCATTGTTGGAGATGTAATTCCCATTGAAAGCCCAACGTTTCCCTGTGCTGAAGCAATTTCATATAATGAGTTTAGAGCGTCATATCCATACTGTACAAAGACAAGCCAGCTTACAAACATGAAAAGGAAATAGATAAACACATAAGATCCAGCTTCTTTAAGTTCTACATCAGAAACTACTTTATTGGCAATTTTACGCGGTATAACAGATCCCGCAGGGGCTACTACCCTTAAAATCTCCCAGTAAACTCCTTTTAAAGCTGTAACTATCCTGATTATTTTTAATGCTCCTGCTGTAGAACCAGCTGCACCACCTATTATCATACATGCCATAAGAATTATTTTGGCATAATCAGGCCATGCAATCATTGTATTCAATGGAGAAATACTAGATCCAGTACAAGAAAGTGCTGATACAACATTAAAAACAGCTTCAATAGGTACAAATTTTGCATTAATAATTAAAAGTATAGAAAATATAGAAATTATAAGTAACATAGCCTGGAATTGTATATCTTTTAAGACATCCTTGGTTTTACCCTTTAACGCTTTATAATGAACAAGGAAACTTGTTCCACCTATGAACATTAAAAATATCGTTATTATATAAATAAAAGCACTGTTGTAGGCCCCTATATTATCGTTTCTTACTGACATTCCGCCTGTGGACAGATTGGTAAATGTATTATTGATGGCATCGAAAATGGACATTCCTGCAATAACATATAGAATAATTCCCAGAGCAGTGTAAAAAATGTAAATCCACCAGATAGTTTTCACTGTTCCCAGTATGCTGGGTTTAATCTTTTCTTCCCGTGCTTCAGACTTATATAATCTTGCTGCTGCTGTACCTGGCCTTATAAGTATACCAATAACTACAATTACAACACCAAGACCTCCAATCCATTGTTCAATACTTCGCAAAAACAGAATGGAATTTGGAAGTGCTTCAACGTTTGTAAATATTGAAAGACCGCTTCCAGTCCATGCAGACATGCTTTCAAAATAAGCATTTAAAAAGTTGATATGGGTAGCCTGCATTAATATAAGACTTCCAATTAACGCTGCCCAAAGCCAGGCAATTGCAGCTATCATCATTCCATGTTTAAGCCCTATTCTTGTAGCATTACCTCTGAAAAATCTTCTGAAGGCATATCCTATTAAAATTGAGAATCCTGACGGAATTAAAAAAGAGATATAATTACCTTCATTGTAGATTAAAGCCACTATGAGGGGTATTAATGTTACTACACCAATACCTATCATTATTAAGCCTAACTGCTCTGATATTATATAAAAATCCCTTTTTCTTAACTGACCAATCATTATATCTTATTAATGATTTTCAGCAGTACATATAAATTTAATCCTTGTTTATGTTCAACTTCCTCCGGGATAATGAGACTAGTGGAGTAGTAACTGTGTTATATGGAATAAAACTGTGTTTTTTACCGTCTAATTATATATTTCCTTAATTCATCAGCAAAGAACATGATTGGAATAAATGTGATCACATACAGCCACTCTGTTATTCCAAGTGGAGTTGTTCCGAATATGCTCTGCAACTGGGGTATATATAGAATCGCAAGCACTATAGCAACCTCAAATATGATACCTCTTATTATCCATTTGTTGGCAAAAATCCCGATTTTAAATACTGATGTCCGTGTGGTCTGAATAGTTAGTAAGTTACCTATCTGACCCATTACTATACCAACGAAGACTATTGTAGTTGCTTTAATATACAATGGGTCTGAAAATGGGAGTGCCTGTCCAAAATGCCATCCACCGCTGTAAAGAACCCAAAAATATCCAGACATTACAAGAACTGCTTCAATTAATCCCAGGAATATGTACCCTCTAAGGATAATGGGTAAATTCAAAAGTCTTTCTTTTCTTGGCCTTGGCGGCCTTTTCATCACATCAGACTCTGGAGGACCCCTTCCAAGCGCAATTGCAGGTAAAGTATCTGTTCCTAAATCTATTGCAAGTATTTGCATAACTGTAATTGGGAGTGGAATGCCAAACAGGGCTGTTAATACGAATGGAATAATTTCAGCAGTTTCGTGGGAGAAGATGTATGTTATGAACTTTCTTATATTTTCATAAATGGTTCTTCCTTCTTTTATGGCAGATACGATTGTTGCAAAGTTATCATCAGTTAAAATCATATCTGAAGCTTCTTTGGCTACATCAGTACCAGTTATTCCCATTGCAACTCCGATATCAGCTTTTCTAAGCGCTGGAGCGTCATTTACACCGTCTCCAGTCATGGCCACGATTTCATCCTTATCCTCAAGGATGGACGCGATCCTCATTTTATGTTCTGGAACTGCCCTGGCAAATATAACGTTACATCCCGAGCTTAGCAGTTGCGCGATTTGTTCATCTGACATTTCACTGATTTCTTTTCCTTTTACCACTTCACAATCGCCGCTTATAATGCCAATTTCTTCACCTATGGATCGTGCTGTAAGCCCATAATCTCCAGTTATCATTATAATTCTGATCCCGGCACGGTGGCACTGCTCTACAGCATGATAGACCTCTGGTCGAGGAGGATCCTGCATTGCCATCATTCCAAGAAATATCATGTCTTTTTCAACAGTTTCTGGCCTATAGTCATTAAAATCATTTGATAAATTCCTGTATGCCATTGCAAGTATTCTAAGGCCTTCTTTGGCAAGTTCATCATGTATTTCAACTATTTTTTCTTTCTCTTCATTGCTAAGAGATCGAATTTTTCCATCTTCAGAAATCTGACTGCTTAAAGAAATTATCTTTTTAGGTGCTCCTTTTATATAAGCCACCTTTTTATTTTCTTTTTGATGTATAGAGCTCATTGATTTTCGTACAGAATCGAATGGAAGCTCAATTATTCTGGGAATCCTTTTTACCTCTTCTTCGAGATTAAAACCGCTTTTGTAGGCTGCAACCAGTAACGATGCTTCTGTGGGATCTCCCAGTATTTTCCATTTTTCGCCTTCTTTAATTAGCTTGGCATCGTTACAAAATGAAGATGTCCTCATGAGCAGCTTGAGCTCTTTCATCTCATCATAAGATATTTCCTTGCCATTGTGGAGGAATTTACCCTCAGGTTTGTATCCCGCCCCTGTTACTTCAATTAATTCATTGGGTATCCAGATTTTACGAACAGTCATTTCGTTTTTGGTAAGTGTCCCTGTTTTATCTGTACAGATTATAGTGGTAGAACCGAGGGTTTCGACACTTGAAAGACGTTTTATCAGTGCGTTTTGACTGACCATTTTTCTGGCAGCTGCAGCAAGTGCAAGGGTAACTGTGGGGAGAAGACCTTCTGGAACGTTTGCAACTGTTAGGCCTATGGCAAAAAGAAATGCAATGGTTAATGGAAGATTCAAGACAAATATATTAACTCCAAACAGGCTGATACCCATTAAAATAGCTATAAATGCTATTAACCGTGCCAGTTTGTTTATCTCCTTCTGCAGGGGACTTGGCACTTCTTTTACAGTTTGTGTAAGGGATGCAATTTTACTGAATTCTGTATTTCTACCGGTTGCAAAAGCTACAGCTTTCCCAGAGCCTGACGTTACACTTGTACCTGCAAAAATAAGGTTGTGCATCTCAACAAAGGAATGACCTTCACCGCCCATGCCCTCAGGGGTTTTACGTATTGGCCTTGATTCACCTGTAAGTGTAGAGTTATCCACTTTAAATTGAAATGCTTCTACTAATCTTGAATCTGCCGAAATATTGTCTCCTTCTTCAAGTACAATCAGGTCGCCGGGTACTAAATCTGCTGCAAGAATTTCCCTTTCTTTACCTTCTCTTATTACCTTTGCAGTTGAAGGAAGAATTTTTTTGAGGGCTTCTGTCGCTTTTTCTGCCTGATATTCCTGCCAGAAGCTGAAAAGAGCATTTATTATGATTACGCCAATAATTGCAAATCCCAGTTGGGGAGTTCCAGAAATAAAGGCAAGTATGCTGGCTGCCCATAAAAGTAGAGCAAGAATATTGTAAAAATTTTCTAAAAACTTGAATATTAATGGTGTTTTCTTAACTTCTTCGATTTGATTTGGCCCGTATTTTTTAAGCCTTATTTGAATTTCATTTTCGCTTAAACCATCTAATGATGTGCTTAGTTCAGAGTATACTTCTTCAGGAGATGGTTTATAAATGTCCAACTCTTCTGAGGAGGGTTTATTATCATTCATGGTTACACTCAGGCCAGAATTTCGTTATTCATTTGTTTTTGAAATTGATTTTTAGTAATATATCTATGAATTTTAAAACATAAAATAATAACGGGATATACTGAATGTAATGCCATGATGGATGATTTAAAGCATAAAAATTAGTATATGAATGGGAGAATGTATTTCGGGGATATGAAATAATTATTAAAAAAACAAACCACAGTATGCAGTGTATTTTTTATTCTGGTTTATATTAACATCTCAAGTAATATACTCATGTTATTTTAAATATGCTCAAAATTCATTTAATCCTTATAAGTAAATTGGGACATATATTAATATTAATTTTACCAAGTGTGGGGATTTTCATGAATTATTTCAATGAGAAAATTGAAACAATGGATAGGGATGACCTGGATGCCCTTGTTGAAGATCGTATAGGATATACAGTTAAGTATGCCTATAAATATTCACCGTTTTACAGGAAATGGTTTAAGGAAAATCGTATTAATCCTCAGGACATTAAATCTCACGAAGATTTAAGAGAACTGCCTATAATAACCAGTAAAACATTAAGGGAAAAGCAACCTCCAGAGACTGAATCTTTCGAGTTTAAATGTGTTGAATGGGATGAAGTGTTTACAATACATGAAACCAGTGGAACAAGTGGCACTCCCAAATCTTTCTTTCTTACATGGGATGACTGGAATAGATATGCTGAAAAATATGCCAGATCCTTTGTATCACAGGGTTTTGGTCAAGGAGATCGTGTTGTGGTATGCGCTTCCTATGGAATGAATGTGGGGGCCAATACAATGACTCTTGCAGCCCAAAAAATAGGGATGGCAATTATTCCTGAGGGTAAATGCACATTTCCAGTCCGCATAATCAAAAATTATGAACCTACGGGCATAGTCGGAAGTATATTTAAACTCCTGCGCCTTGCTTGGAGAATGGAATCAGAAGGAATATCTACACAAGAATCAAGTATTAAACATTTAGTTGTTGGTGGAGAAAGCTTTGCTGAAGAATCAAGAGCGTATTTGGAAGAAATATGGGGTGTACCAGTTTATAATACTTATGGAAGTACTGAAGGAACCATGTGCGGGGAATGTTACAAAAAAGTGGGTTTACACGTGCCTGAAGATCTGGTGCACCTTGATGTATACGATCCTCAGCTTAAAAACTTCGTTGATGATGGTGAATGTGGGGGAATAGTCCTTACAACTCTTTTACCTGTTGGTGAAAAGACTGGAACTCTTCTTTTAAATTATGATACTGAAGATACTACTGTGGTTGTAAGCAGAGATAAATGTTCATGTGGAAGAACTCATATGCGAATTTTAAACCCGCAGCGTGAAGCAGAAACTGTTCGGGTAGTTGGAAGCCCATTTAACAGGGTAGATATAGAGCAGGGGGTATTTCAAAGGGACAATATGGACTATTTAACTGGGGAATATGAAGCATTTCTCTATGGCGATGAAATGGAAACTACAATGAGGGTTAGCATGGAATGTAATGATCCCCATAATTGTGATAAAGATTTGATTGAAGATAATTTCCTCAAAAGTTTCTTTAAATACAAACCTGATCTATCTAGAGCATATTCAGATGGCAATTTTAACGTAATATTTAATTTTACTGGCCCAGAGGGTCTTGAATTCTATAAGATCAGGGGTAGACCAAAGCGTTTAATTGACCGTCGGTGAGATTAAAATACATAGAGGATCTATCAAATTATTTTCATTTATATTATAAAGGAATACATACTAGTAGAACATAGTTGAGTTGCATTGAAAAATAATAAAACTCTTTTTAAATTGTCGTTACTTTAAAAATCTAGTTTATATTTTAAAATAATCGGAGAAAAAACTCATGCTTAATGCTGAAACTTATATAACGAGCCAAAAAGGAATTGGCGGTAAAATTAGAACAAAATATGAAGACTTTTACGTTGAAGAAATACCTGAATCTGAACCAAGTGGAACAGGACCCAATACATGGTTTTTCATTGAAAAAATTGGAAGGGATACCCTCGAGGTTGTACTGGATGTAGCACGTGAACTGCACATCGACAGAAAGAGAATGGGCTTTGCAGGTATGAAAGATAAAAGAGCAGTTACAAGGCAGTGGTTGTGTGTTGCAAACTCAGAAGTTGATGAAATTGAAAAATTGAAGGATAAGCTGTATAAAGTGGAGATCCTTAAAATTATACAAAATGAAAAGAAATTACGGATTGGACAGCTTATAGGAAACAAATTCAGATTACTAATAAGGGATACAGAGGATCCTGAAGCAGATAGTGAAGTTGCAAATGAAATACTGGCTGAACTTTCAAAAAGAGGTGTCCCAAATTATTACGGCTGGCAGAGATTTGGCAAAAAGAGGTCAAATACTCATCTGGTTGGAAAAGCAATGCTTGAAAATGATTTAAAAAAGGTAGTGGATGCTTATATTGGAAATCCATATGATGAAGAGCCGGAACACATTAAGGAAGCAAGAAGACTGTATGATGAAGGAAAACTTGAAGAAGCATTTGAATCCATGCCCGGAAGCATGCGCTATGAAAAGATGATGCTTAAAACACTTTTAAAGGAAATGAAAAAGAAAAAAGTCGATGATATTTCTTTTTTAGATGAAAATTCCTACAGACGCGCCATAGAAAGCCTTCCAAAACCATTAAAACGAATGTTCGTCCATGCATACCAGTCATTTTTATTCAATAAAGCAGTGAGCGAAAGGGCAAAACTTGGGGTTGATACGTATGTTGAAGGCGACATAATTGTGGACAATGAAGAGCATTTGGTCCATGAAATTGGTGATGACATCTATGAAAGGATAAAGAGCTTCGAATTTCATCCTACAGCGCCCCTTTTTGGAAGTAAAGTTCCGCTTGCAGGCGGTAAACTTGGAGAAATGGAACAAAGAGTTCTGGATGAAGAAGGAGTTACTCTAGAAGAGTTTATAGTCCCTAAAATGCCTAAACTTGGAAGTCATGGGCTGAGGCGCGCAGTGAGATTTAAAATTTGGGACGCTTCAGCTGAAGCTACTGGGGAGGGAGTTCTTGTTGAATTTTCAATTCCAAAGGGCTGCTATGCAACGGCTGTTTTAAGGGAAATAATGAAAAATGAGGTTGTTTAAAAAGTAGTTAAATTTTAAGTATCTTTTTTAGCTCTTTTTTAGCCTGTTTTTCAAGCTTACTTTTACCTTCTTTTTGTAATTCAGACTTTGCTTTTTTGCCTAAGCCGCTTTTGGATTGTTTTTCTATTTCTTTTTCAGCTTTCTTTTTTAAATCGTTTAATAGTGACATGTTTATACCTCTTCTACTTTTTTGTTATATCAATGGTTAATGGTTTGGTTTATTGAATGGCATTTGCAAAATCAGAAAAATATTAAATTTATAAGTGTATTTCTGTAAAAAGCTAATGGTTTATAACTTACCTAAAGCCTCTTCCATTGGTTCAACGTGCTTAATTGTGATTTTATTGTAGAATGCAAAACCAATATCTTTTAAATACCTTTCTACATTCTTAAAAGAAGGTGCTTCCACTACATAAAATATTTCATGCTCTAGTGGCGGATACACTGCAGATATGACTTTAATTTCATGTTTTTTAGCAATTTCTTCCTTTTTGCTTGCAAGTTCAGCAAGTTTCTTTTTATTTTCTACATTAAATACATAGCATGATTCTGCAGGGTGAACCATATGTGCCATAAACATTGCCATAAGATTTCACTCTCCTTTATTTATTAATCATTTATATATTTTTATTAAAACTTATTATTTACTGTTTAAAAAATCCTGTCTTAAATTATTATATTTTGGAATATAATTTTTAAAGGGCTATAGCACATTTATAATAAATAATTACGAATATATTTCATTAAAGAGGTTAAATAATTCTCCAATAGTTGTAAAGCCAAAAAATATATTGTTCACATTTCAAAATATAAAATGAAATTAAGGAGAATGAAAATATGGGATATAAAACACTTTCATACGCGCTTGAAGAGACTTCACCAGTCCATAAAGGTTTAAATGAGCCTAAAATAATCCATAACAATCAGATTCCTGATAATGGTTATAATACTTATATGATACACGTTGAAAATCATTCGGGGACACATGTGGATGCCCCTGGCCATTTCATTGAAGGCGCTAAAATAATTTCTGATTACATGCCTGATGAGCTTGTTTTTGGCAATCCTTTAATTCTAGATATTCCAAAAGGTCCAAATGAGCTTATAAAAATTTGGGACATATCTAAAATTGATTTTAATGGAGTGGACTGTATTTTATTTAGTACTGGATTTGAAAAGTTTCACGGTGATGATCCAGAAAAATATCTTACTCAAAATCCTGGAATAGCTCCAGAAGTTGTTTACTGGATAAGAAAAAATGTTAAAAGTGTTCGATGTATTGGCATAGATTGTGTATCTATGTCCAGCTACCAAAATCCAGAATCAGGGAAAGAAACACATTTAAATGCATTTAAGGAACATAACGAATTTGGTGAACCATTGCTTCTAATTGAAGATATGAAGCTGAGAAATGTGAAAAATGAAGATTTAGAAAGTGTAATCGTTGTCCCATGGCAAATAAAAGGGATTGATAGTGCTCCATGTACTGTACTTGCTAAGCTTAGGTAAATTACAGATTTTTCTAACATTTTAAATGATTTTATAAATTTTTTCTATTTTTTAACATAACAATTGTTATATATTAAAAATAACAAGTATATTAAACAAATTATAATACGAGAGAAAAATTAGCTCGATTTAAAAAATAAAATAATCGGATGATATGATGGCATTTAAAGTAGCAGTTGCAAGTAGCGATGGAAAATACGTTAATCAGCATTTCGGTATGGCACAGCAGTTTCTAATATTTGAAATTGATGATAAAGGTAATTACAAGTTTCTAGAACTTCGAAAAAACACTCCAGCATGTGAAGTGGGAGGACATACAGATGAAGCTATGGAAAGAAGTGTAGAATTGATTTCTGACTGTGAAGCAGTGTTAGCAAGTCAAATGGGCCCTGGAGCTGTTAATGCCCTGGCGTCTCATGGAATAGAAGCTTATGCAGCACCTGCTTTCATAGATGTGGCCTTGAAAGAGCTGGTTTTGTTGAAAAAAGAGGAAAATAAATAGAAAAAGGAACTTTATCATTTTGCATACTTTTCAGGTTCTTCATCAAACATCTTTTTACAGATTGGAGCGCAGAAATAGTATTTTTTTCCTTTATATTCGCTTTCATAATTTGGATTTTTTTCATCAACTTCCATTTTACACACAGGATCTACAGCCATTTTATTCACCTTTATAAATTCTAAAATTTAGATCACTTTAAAAATTTAATATGATCAAAGAAATTAATATTATTTGGCTAATGAAAGTTAAAAATAAAAAAAGTAAAGGGGAGATATTTACTCTTCTGCATACTTTTCAGGATTTTTTTCAAATTCTGCTTTGCATCCTGGAGCACAGAAGTAATATTTTTTGCCCTTGTATTCGCTAACCCATTTAGCGGTTTTTTCGTCCACATCCATTTTACATATTGGATCAACTGCCATATTTTCACCTCGTATTATATTAAATAATCAATGATTTTAAATTTTAGCCAGTTATCTCTATTTTCTCCTTCTTCGCCGGAGGTACATACCCTTTTAAAAGCAGTGAAAGACTTAGTACTGATACAGAACTGAGTGCCATTGCTAGACCTGCAAATTCCGGTCTAAATGTAATTCCAAAGAATGGATATAGAGCTCCAGCTGCAACAGGGATAAGCACTACGTTGTATGCAAAAGCCCAGAATAAGTTCTGTTTTATCCTTCCAATTACTTTCTTACTTAACTGCACACCTGCAACGGCATCCATGATGTCGTCTTTTATAAGAACAATTTCACCGCTTTCTATTGCCACATCTGTACCGCTTCCTATAGCTATTCCAACATCAGACTGTGCCAGCGCGGGAGCGTCATTAATACCGTCACCAACGAATGCAACAACTTCACCTGCCTCTTGTAACCTTTTTACCTCTTCAGACTTATCCTGCGGCAGCACTTCTGCGATTACATTTTCAATTCCAACCTGCTTTGCAATTGCATTTGCTGTTCTTTCGTTGTCACCAGTTATCATGACTACTTTGAGGCCCATTTGCTTAAGCCCTTTAATTGCATCTTTGGTGGTTTCTTTTAATGTATCGGCTATGGCGATAGTCCCTGATAACTCGCTGTTAATGGCAATTATAACCGCTGTTTTTCCTTCATTTTCGAATTTAGATAATTTTTCTTCAATGTCATTTGATATTATAATGTTTCTATCTTTAAACAGGGCTCTGTTCCCTATGAATACTTCTTTACCATCTACTGTTGCTTTTACTCCTTTTCCACCAAATGTATCAAAATTCTGGCTTTCTTCTATGTTCATATTTTCAACATGTGCTTTTTTAACTACTGCTTCTGCAAGGGGGTGCTGTGAATTATTTTCAACACTTGCAGATAGCTTTAATAGCTCTTTATCGTCAATACCAACTGACACTACATCTATAACTTCAGGTTTGCCCTTGGTGAGAGTACCAGTTTTATCAAACACTATTGTGGTAAGCTTTTCAGATATTTCAAGGGCTTCACCATTTTTAATAAGGATTCCAAGTTCTGCTCCCCGTCCAATACCTACAGTTATGGCGGTTGGTGATGCAAGTCCAAGTGCACATGGACATGCAATAACGAGAATTGAAATTAAGACTGTAAGTGCGAAAAGGAGGGTAGCTCCTGAAACGAAGTACCAGAAGAGAAAGGCAGCAATTGCAATAGTCAATACTGTTGGAATGAAATAACTTACCGCCCTATCTGCAATTCTTTGAACTGGTGGCCTTGACCCCTGGGCGGATTCTACCAGTTTTATAATCTGGGACAGCACGGTATCCTTACCTATCTTCATGGCTTTAAATCTTATTATTCCATTTTGATTGATGGTTCCTCCAACAACTGTTTTTCCAGCATTTTTAAAGGCAGGAATTGGTTCTCCAGTAATCGCTGATTCATCTACATAACTTTCTCCGCTTACAACTTCCCCATCTGCAGGTATCTTCTCTCCAGGCTTAACAATTACTATATCGCCCATCTGGACATCTTCAATTGGAATTTCGATTTCTTTATCATTACGAATTACAGTAGCAGTTTTTGCCTGCAGTCCAATTAATTTTTTTATAGCTGTTGAGGTCTGTCCTTTTGCCCGTGTCTCTAAATACCGCCCTAATGATAGGAATGCTGCAAGTATAAGTGCAGTTTCATAAAATAGGAATTGCTGGGTTAATATGATATTGAAGGTTCCTAAAATACTTGCTACGTAAGCAACCCCTATTCCCATGGAATACATAACATCCATGTCAAGATTCCGATTTTTAAGGGAACGGAAACCTGCAGTGAATATTGGATAGCTTACATAGATAAATGGTAGAATTGAAACTATTAACATAAAATAAGGCATATCAATGGGAAGGGGAATGTTTACAAAGGGTAAAATCATAAGGGGAATTCCAAAACCAAAACCAACAAATATGCGATTTCGTTTATCTCTAAGGTCTTTAACTCGTACCTCTTCTTCAAGTTTTTCTGTTTCTTCTCCTTCTACGCCGAGATATTGATAGCCCAGATCTTCAATTGCATTTTTCATATCTGTAATTGTGGTGACTTCGGAATTGTAGGTAACATAGGCCTTTTCAGCGGTAAGGTTAACACTCACATCGCTGACTCCATCAAGTTTTCCGAGGGCATCTTCTATGGCCTTTACACACATAACACATGTCATTCCTCCAATTTTGAGGATGACCTTTTCATTTGCTACGCTGTAACCAGCTTCTTCAACTGCATGTTCCAATTCAGCGAGTTTCAATTTTTCAGGATTGTATTCAACAGTAGCTTTCTCAGTTCCAATATTTACTTGAGCTTCTTCAACCCCTTCAAGGCTTTTTAGAGAGTTTTCAACGTTTAAAGCACATGAAGCACAATGCATTCCTGAGATTTTGATTTCTGCTTTCTTTTTGGATTCTTCTACCATTTATTCCCCTCGTTATTGTAATTATAACAATTATAATGTTGTTTTTAATAATTAATACAATTTTCCAATTCTTTTTAATTATTTATCTTAAATAAAATTAAAAAATTAATAATCAGGTTATATAATTTGAGTGAATTGTGGATGGATATGGATTCTTTTGATTATTCTACATCCATCATTTCACAGTATTCTACTTCGATCTGGCAGCCTTTAGGACCGCAACAGAAGTGCTGTAGTTCAAATTGTACTAGCATGTTTTCATCCACAAAAAATTTTTATTTTTCGTAAGTATATTTTTGAATAGTATATAATACGAACTAATTGTATTTAAAGTAAGTATAGACAGAAAAGGTATACACTATCATATTGTATACTAGCTGTATGAAAGATACAAACTACAAGTATCCTATCTTAAAATTAGCTGTAAAAAATTGATTATGTTCTTTTCGGATGATAATATGATGTTAGTTCACTTACTTTAATTGAACATCAAAAATTACAAGTAACAGCAATCTATAATTAATAATAAATCTAAATCTAGCAGGTGAAGCTCTTGAAAATAATTGAAAAATTAGTTATCGGATTCATCATAGCTGCTCTTATAATATTTCTAGCTCTTTATTCTATATATGAGAGTAATCTTGTGGGGGAAACCCAAAATGTTTCAGATATCATGAGCAATATAATTATTATTTTATTGAATAAATGATCTTTTTTCATCAAATACATACCATTTAAGGTAGTGTAGCAATTATTGAATTATTTTAAACTTTTTTTAGGTCTTCCAGTGCGATTTTATTTATTTTATATTACATATACAAATTTTTTTATTACTTAATTAAGATAGATAACTTACTGGTGGAGGTGAAAATATGAAGAAACTGTTGGTAATTCTTCTATTTGCTTTTGTAATTACATTAGGGTTTTCGGGAGCAGTGTCAGCAGCAGATGCCAATGGACATGAAAAATCCATTAAAAAACACCACAAATGTACCGATCGCCATTTTATTGAACACATGGTTCCTCATCATCAAATGGCAGTAAAAATGGCAAACATTGCATCAACCCGGGCAGAACATCCTGAAATTAAACATTTAGCAAGGAATATAAAGATAGGTCAAAGTGCAGAGATTAAAGAGATGCGCCAGTGGTATAGAAAATGGTATGGTAAAGACATTCCTACTTCGAGAATGATGGACCATAGAAATAGCATGATGAGTGCAGTCGATTTGAACAGGCTCAAAACTGCAAAGCATTTTGATAAGGAATTTATCAGACAAATGGTTCCTCATCACCAAATGGCAGTAATGATGTCTCGAATGGTTTTAAACAATACAAAACACCCTGAAATACGTAAATTGGCCAATTCAATTATTAAATCTCAAAGTGCAGAGATTAAAGAGATGCGTCAATGGTATAAAAAATGGTATGGTACGAGCTTGCCCACTAGGCCGGTTATGATGTGTTCTATGGGATGATGATTGAATTATATTGACTCATTTTTATTTTTCAATTCTCAAAAATCTTGAATTAAAAGCCACAATAATGGTACTTACTGACATTAATATGGCTCCTGCTGCCGGAGTTAAGAGAATTCCATAAGTGTAAAGGATACCTGCTGCAATTGGAAGTGCAAAAACGTTATATCCAGTTCCCCAGGCTAGATTTTCTATCATTTTTCTGTAGGTTGATTTTGAAAGCTTCACTATGTACACTGCGTCAAGCGGATTGCTCCTTACAAGTACAACATCTCCGGCTTCAATTGCTACGTCTGTACCTGCACCAATTGCAATACCAACATCTGCCTGTGCAAGTGCAGGGGCATCGTTGATACCGTCACCGGTCATAGCAACGGTTAAACCTTCAGACTGAATTTCTTTGACTTTTCCTGCTTTTTCCTGTGGTAAAACCTCTGCATAGTATTTGTCAAGCCCAATTTCTTTAGCTACCCATTCTGCAACTTCTTTTCTATCTCCAGTAATCATAATACACTGAATTCCCATATCTTTGAGTTTTTTAACAGCTTCTTTGGATTCTGGCCTTATGATATCTGCAAGTGCAATTGCGCCAATGAGTTCACCTTCAATAATTACAAAAACAATTGTTTTCCCCTGTAATGAGACTGATTCCACTTCTTTATTATCTACCCGAATATCAAGCTCCTTTAAATATCCAGGACTTACAACTTCAACCTTTTTTCCATTTATTTCGCCCTGTACACCTTTTCCTGGAATTGCTTTAAAATTTTCCACAGGAAGTGTTTTTTCAGCTACAACCCCTTTTGCAATAGGATGCTCAGAATAGCTTTCAAGTGATGCAGCATATTTCAGGATTTCATTTTCACTGTGGCCATCAGCTAAAGCAATGATATCAGTTACGCCGAATTTCCCTTCTGTAAGAGTACCTGTTTTATCAAATATTACTGCTTGTATATTCCTTGAATTTTCAAATGAGGAACGATTTCTTATTAATAATCCATTACTTGCAGATAAAGCAGTCGATACAGCAACAACAAGTGGAACAGCAAGTCCAAGTGCATGTGGACAGGCAACAACCATTACAGTTACAGCTCTCTCAAGTGCAAATGAAAATCCAAAATTTGTAAGTCCTAACCATGCTAAAAGCGTCAAAAATCCGCTGGTAAGTGCTATTATAGTAAGTCCAAGGGCAAAACGATCTGCAATGTTTTGTGTATGTGATTTACTTGCCTGTGCCTCTTCAACAAGATTTATTACCTGAGAAAGAAATGAATCTTTTCCGGTTTTTTTAATTTCTACTGTGATGGACCCATCTCCGTTTATGGATCCTCCTATAACCTCAGCACTAACTTCTTTAAATACCGGTTCTGATTCTCCTGTAAGCATTGATTCGTCAATAGAAGTGCTTCCGTTTATAATTTCTCCATCTACTGGAATTTTCTCACCCGGCTTGATGATCACATGGTCTCCAACAACCAGTTCATTTAATGGAACGTCCATAGTGCTCCCATCGTGCATTAATTTATGGGCACTCGATGGCAGGAGCCTTACCAGTTCTTCAAGAGCTCTAGAAGCACCCATTACAGATTTCATCTCAAGCCAGTGCCCTATAAGCATAATATCAATTAATGTGGCAAGTTCCCAGAAAAATACACTTCCGTTAAGACCAAAAACGACTGCACTACTGTAAAGGTAAGCACTGGTAATAGCAACTGAAATTAGAGTGTCCATTCCAGGAGTTCTAGCTTTAATCTGATTAAAAAATCCTTTAAAAAATGGATAGCCTCCATAGAAATAAACAATGGATGCTAGAATGAAAAGAATATATGAATCGCCAGGAAATCTGATGGATTGGTCCAATCCGACTAATTCCTGGATTGTAGGCGATAGAATTAGAATAGGTATTGTTATAATCAGTGATATCCAGAACCTTCGTTTTAAATCCTCAATCATGCCGGAGTGAACATGTGCACCTTCCATTTTATGTTCTTCAGTTAATTTTTCTCCACATACAACACACTTGCCCCTTTCTTCACGTTCTTCATGATGCATATGCTCCATTTCATGTTTTGAATCACTATGATCGATTTTAATTCCTCCCCGATATTTAAAATCAATTAAATGTAATATATGGGTTTAATTAGTATAATAATTTTAGGGAAGATACTGTGATGCTGCAATTTATTCAAAAAAAGAAGAAATTTAGTTACATTATATGTGAACTTATGAAATTTGCTCTACTAAATCGTTTGGAATTTCTTAAAAATCTTATTCGTAGTTTTGTTTGTTGTTTTGGTAGAGGTTTTTGTAGTATTCTTTGGTGCTTGAGTTGACTGCAGTGTAATTTTGGTTCAGTAGCCCCTGGTTGTAGTAGTATTGTAATTCTGAGGAGTGT
>JAEYPF010000023.1 GCA_023411115.1 Methanobacteriota archaeon | reverse complement strand
GAATCGAAAGATTCCAACAACAAATGGAAATCATAAGCATGATCGACGTGGAAGATGCAGGCCAAATTCAGGCTAAAGTAAAAGAATGCATCGAAAAAGACCCAGGAGCTTTTGAAGAAGAAGCAATAGTCATAAAAGTAGAAGAAAAAGAAAAAATTTTATTAGATAAGGAAAAAATAGCTGAAGCAGAAGCTTAAGCAAATTTAAAGGAATACACTATGTATTCCATCTTATTTTTAATATAAAGGAGTATATTTATTCAAAAAATCAGCATATTTCTTGTCAAGTATTCTAAGTGCAGACATTGCCTCTGGAGAAGTGCAGCACCTTTCTTCCACTAAATTTCTTAGGGTTCCATTTTTAATATTTTCCCGTACCTCCCTAATTACAAAATCCATGCTGTTTTTGTTGTACTGCTTAAGTTCTTCAAGACTTAAATCATAAATCTGGTATTTATTGGCATCATATTTGGCAGTTGGCGTCTGCATGATAGTTAAATACGCATAAAAATCGCATGCGAAGTCTCCAAAGAGGTCTATACCAATATATGCAAGTAATGGAATAAAATTAATGTCAACAAATGGAAAATACAGTGCTGCATTTGGACTCACTGTTTCTCTAATATTTACAATTATATCAGCGAGATCCCTTGGATTTTTCAGAAGTTCTTCAGGATTTGCAACTAAAAATGTGGTAATTCCCAGATTATCCAACTCTTTTGCACATTTTATCCTTAAATCTACGTATTTGCCCCCATGGATAACTCCTATACCTTCTCCTTTGCTTTTTTTTGCATTTTCAATCGTCTGATTAACAGACATTTCTGCCAGTTGTTTTGGAACATCGTATGGCATCGGCTCATCTTCTATGACCCTAATATTTTCATCTGGTTTAAAAACTGAAGGTGTTTTTAATTTTTCATAAGTTCCGAGCCTTGATGGACCATCATGTTGTGTTATTATGAGCATAAAAATCATTTTTCCATTTTTTAATAAATGTATTTAAATGTAAGTTTAAAAATATTTTCATATACTATTAAAAACCAATTTTAACGATGAAAATGAAGACCAATAACTTAGTTCCAACAGGAATCACTGCTTTTCGAATTGTACTATCAATCTTATTTTTTTACTTACTCCTAAATGGCATTAAGATATGGGCAATTGGTATCTTTATACTTGCAATTGCCACTGATGCCTTTGATGGTTATTTTGCAAGAAAGTTAGGGGTTTCATCAGATACTGGGGCATATTTTGACATTATTGCAGACTTCATCCTGGTTTTAAGCGCATTCTTGACGTTTATAATTATTGGAATCTATCCCTACTGGCTGCTAATTCTCATAATACTCGTATTTTTGCAGTTCATATTAACATCCAGATTCAATGTTCTTATATATGATCCCGTGGGCAAATATTATGGGGCTTTTCTTTTTGCCATTATTCTAATTACGTTGGTATCTCCAGAAACATTTTACAATGTTTTACTTGTAATTACAATAATATTCACCATTATATCACTGGTGAGTAGATATTTATTCTTTGTTTTTCGAAAATCTCCTGAAGATAATTAGAAATTTTACGTTTCACAGGTGTCATCAAAAAGGTTACAGTTAGCAAAATTTCCGCAATGTATATATACACAGATTATCAACCTAGTTATGAAAATTATAAGTTTTCACGTGAACCCGTTACTCAAGGGTGTGAAAAAGAATGAGAAGCTTAAAACGTTTGAAAAATTTTTTAACTGGGGAAGAGGCAGAAGAAAAGGAAGATAAGAAAAAATCATCCGAATCTGAAATGCCAGAGACTAAAGAGGATAACACAGTTAAAGCAGAGACCACAGAAGAAACTACCCCTGCAGTAGAAAAAGATGTTAAAGAAGCTCCTGTTGTGGAAGAAAAACCTACAACAAAAGAAGCTGAACCTACTGTAGAAGAGAAACCTGAAATTCAAGAAGAATCAGAACCTGAAGTCGTTGAGGAAGTCAAAAAAGAAGAACCCAAAAAAGGAAGTGAAAGAATGAGTTTACTTAATAAAGAAGAAAATCTAGTTCGTGGTGAAGAAGTAGATCCAACATTTAAACAAAGCATAATTGATGCTGGTGCAGAAACTGTAGCATTATGTTACCAGTGCGGTACATGTACAGGATCATGCCCATCTGGAAAAAGAACCCCTTACAGGATAAGAACTATCATAAGAAAATCACTCATGGGACTTAAAAGTGAAGTTTTAACCGATGACACAATCTGGGAATGTGTTACATGTTACGCATGCCAGGAAAGATGCCCAAGAGGAGTGGCAATTGTAGACGTAGTTAAAACTATAAGAAACATGCAGTCCCAGGCAGGAAGAATGGCACAGGCACACAAAATGACCGGAACATTCGTATTAAAAACCGGACACGGTGTACCTATAAACGACGCTACCATGGCACTCAGAAAAAGAGTTGGATTAAACGAATTACCACCAACCACACACGAATACCCAGAAGCATTAGAAGAAGTAAGAACAATACTCAAGAAAACTGGATTCGACAGTTTAATTGGATACAACTGGGAAACCGGAGAACTAGAATAATATTTTTGGAGGAATTATAATGGCTGATTTCGCATATTTCTTAGGATGTATAATGAACAACAGATACCCAGGAATCGAAAAATCATCAAGAGTGATGTTTGAAAAGTTCGGTATAACCTTAAACGACATGGAAGGAGCATCATGCTGTCCTGCCCCTGGTGTATTTGGATCATTTGATAAAACTAGCTGGCTCTCAATAGCCGCAAGAAACATTACCATAGCAGAAGATATGGGAATGGACATAATGACCGAATGTAACGGATGTTTCGGTACATTATTTGAAACTAATCACGAATTACACGGGGATGAAGAGAAAAAAGCACAAATTAACGAAGTCCTCGCTGAAGTTGGAAGAGAATTCAAAGGTAACGTAAAAGTAAGACACTTTGCTGAAGTATTATACAACGATGTAGGTCTTGACAAAATAGCAGAAGCAGTTGAAAAACCATTAGATGGTCTCAACGTTGCTGTACACTACGGATGCCACTTCTTAAGACCAACAGCAGATATCCAAATAGACAACGCTGAAAAACCAACAATTTTAGATGAACTTGTAGAAGCAACCGGTGCAAAATCTGTAGACTACAGAGACAAAATGCAGTGCTGTGGTGCTGGTGGTGGAGTACGTTCAAGAGACATAGATGTCGCTTTAGACTTCACAAGAGACAAATTAACCAACATGACAGCTGCTGGCGCAGACGCTATCGTAAACGTATGTCCATTCTGTCACTTACAGTTTGATGTAGGCCAAACAGAAATTAAAAAGACATTCGGTGACGAATTTAACATACCTGTCTTCCACTTAGCACAATTCCTCGGTCTTGCAATGGGATACGCTCCTGAAGATCTAACTGTAGACGTACACCAGATCTGTGTGGACCCTGCACTTGAAAAATGCTCCCTCGAGGACATTGACAAATTAGACAAAATAACTGGCGGAGAATAAATAAATTCTCCTTAATTTTTATTTTTAAATAGTTTCTTATTTTTAAAGTCATTTGATTTACAGATATAAACCTATTATTTTAAGCATTAACACTACACATTGCTATTTAATTTTAAATTCTATTAAAAACTCCCCATAACCTAATTCATTTTATATAAAATTTTAAATATTTTGAAAATAATATTTTAACTAGAAATATAATTTGATTAACTTATCCGAGGTGTTTTTTTGTTTATTGCTACATTAGTTGGAATATTTAAATTTGAGGAAGTACCTCAAGAATTTGGACCCTTTGTAATGTACAAAGCTAATCTTGAAAATAAAAACATTGATGAAAATGAAGAAATCGCTGTTTTAAATATAAGCGGTACAGAAAGTCACCATGTCCTATTTCTAAATTCATATAAAAATATTGCCGAAATAGAAGAAGAATTAAAGGCAGCTGACGCAAAACTCAATTACAACACTAAAAAAATTCTGGAAGGGCATTTATGACAGATTTACCAATAGAACAGACATGGTTAGTTCTTGTTGAGCTTTTAACTGACCTTAGAAAACGAGAAGTCAAAATTCCGGAGGAAATCACCAAAAATATGAGATTAGCAAGGACTACAATAAATTTCTATAAAGCAGACCCTACCAACCCTGAAATGATGAACGAACTAAAAAGGATAAATGATTTCTTAAATTCATCCCAGGATGCTCTCCTCAATCTTGCTGATGAAATTAGTGAAGATTACAAAAAGGAATGGCTTGACAAACTTATAAGGGCTTCAAGAGGGGAAACTGTAGTTGAGAAAAAGGAAACTACGCCTAAATTCGCTGTTGGAGTCCCTGCAGGGTTCTCAATGGTAAGAGTTACTTTTCAGGAACCTTTATCAGAAGAAAGAATAAATGATATTGCAGAAGAACATGGAGTTATAATTGAATTTGAAGAAGACGATGTAGTTGCAATTTATGGAGATAAAGACAACGTTAAAGCAAGTTTAAAAGAAATATCTTCCTTTTTCCAGAAATAATTTTAAATCCATAAATTCGATTTTTATGTTCAGCTGTTAAAGGAGACTACAAGATGAAAATTCTCGCTATGGGAGATCTACACGGACAATGCCAGAAAATTTTCAAATATCTTCAAAAAAATGAAGCGGATCTGATAATTTTAACTGGAGATATAACACACTTTGGCCCTTTCAAACTATGTGAAGAAATATTAAATGAAATATGTATGTTTAATGTACCTACCCTTGCAATACCGGGTAACTGTGATCCTACAGGTGTTTATAAAGAAATTGAAAACTCCAATGCCATTAACATACATAATAGGACTATGGTTATTAAAAATATAGGTATCTGCGGGTTCGGAGGCTCAAATCCCACCCCATTCGATACTCCACTTGAATTTGAAGAAGTACAGATATACCAGGAACTTGAAAAACTAATGAAACAAATTGAAAATCAGCAAATAAGGATACTTGTAACCCACGCACCTCCTTACAATACAAAAACAGATTTAATACCTTCTGGTGACCATGTAGGAAGTAAAAGTATCCGAAAGATAATAGAAGAGTTTCAGCCTTCTTTAAATCTATGTGGACACATACATGAGGCCATATCCGCAGATAAAATAGGAAATACTCTCATAGTTAATCCTGGAGAGGCATCAAAGGGACTTGCCAGTATAATAGATATAGATGAAGAGAATGAAGAAATATCCTCAAAACTTATAAGTCTCTAAAATGTTTTCTTGGAAATTATAAAAAATCTCTTTTTATAACTTCAAAATTAAATGGTATAATTATTTATGTCAATCATAAGAAATAGAAATATAACTGATGTTTAATCACATCTGATATAATGGATTCAATAATAAATTTATAAGTATATACCGAATAAAGTTGCAAGTACAAAGTTAATATTTATAAATCGCCTATTTGAGGTTGAGGAAATCGTAGCTTACGAAATCCTTGATTTCGTGCTTTCAAAAACCTTCGGTTTTTGATGCAGCGAACATGAAATGTTCGAGGGCTCCAAAATTTCCTCAAATTCTACGAATTTGGGGCATCAAAAATTGTAAATTTTCGAATGCTTCGAATTTTGAGGGAATTTTTGAGAGATTTTTGAGGTGAAAAATTGACGATGATAATGGTAGAAGGAGAAGTAAGCGGGAAGAAATATAGGGAGCCTTTTTCTAAGGGAGTCCTAGCTAGATCTCTAACTAGGGCAGAAATGGACCCAAATAAGGCATATACATTCGCATCTCAAATAGAAGCCCACTTAAGAAAGGAAGGAATAAAAGTTATAAGTCTAGATGACCTTGTAGGAATAGTCCGTGTAAAATTAAAAGAAGAAGATGAAGAAGTTGCCGAGAAATATGGATTATGGAAACGCATCCGGAAATGTAAAGAACCTCTTATCATATTAATAGGAGGCGCCTCAGGAGTTGGTACATCATCAATCGCTTTTGAAGTGGCCAATAGACTTGGAATAAGGAATATGACAAGTACTGATATTATAAGAGAAGTTATGCGTAAGATGGTGTCAAAAGAACTTTTACCAACCATATTTGAATCAAGTTATACTGCTTATAAATCTTTAAGAATCCCCCCATCCCCCGAACTGGATGAAGTAATCATTGGGTTTCGAGATCACGTTGATACCGTAAGTGTGGGTGTTGAAGCTGTAATTGAAAGAGCGCTGAAAGAAGGAGTGAGTATAGTTATAGAAGGCGTTCACATAGTTCCTGGATTTATAAATGAAGAGCTTGTAAGTAAACATAACGTTGCAATGTTTGTTTTAACCCTGCAGGACGAGGAAGTTCATAAAGGAAGATTTTATTCAAGATGCAGGCAGTTATGGGCTAGAAGACCGCTGAAAAGATATATGAATTATTTTGGAGCAATAAGAAAAACTCACAAATACTTTGAAAATCAGGCGCAGAAGTATGATATACCTGTTATTGAAAATATTGACGTTACAAACACGATTGATTGTATAATAGAAACTATTACAAAGACCTACGGAAGTGATGAAGATGTTAGAGAAACTAAAAGTTAAAGACGTAATGACAGAAAATGTCATAACAGTTGAACCTAGTGAAGACGTTGTTTTCGCTTTTGAGAAATTAATGAAATACAAGGTAAGTTCCCTTCCTGTTGTTGATGGTGAAGGAATGCTTATAGGTATTGTAACAGCGACAGATCTCGGCCATAACTTGATTCTTGATAAGTATGAACTTGGAACAACAGTTGAGAAAGTAATGGTAAAAGATGTAATCTGTATAAGCTCCGAAGACGACTTAAGCACTGCAGTTAAAAAAATGAATGAATATGGTGCAGATGAGGGAATAGTAAACCAGCTGATTGTTATAGATAACCATGAAATAAAAGGCATAATCTCAGATGGAGATATTATAAAAGCAATAAAAATCTAGCTATATTGATATTTACAGCTATAAATAGTAATTTCATGTTTTAATCAATAACATCTAATCACTCATTGTACAAAATAAATTCATTGCCAATATTATTTTAACCAGACTCATAGAAAAATTGCTGATTTTTATTGACCAACTCTTTTTTAATCCTTATAAAAAGGAAGATACAATGAAATAGATAGTTCCAGAAATAATGGCGCATATTGGGAATGTAAGCACCCAAGAAGATACAATCTGTTTTACAACATCTCTACCAACATCCCTAGTCTTTCTTGCAAGACCAACTCCTATTACAGACCCAACAAGCGTTTGAGTTGGTGATATAGGCATTCCAAGGAATGTAAAAATCATGATAACTGAAGCAGCAGCTATTTGAGCTGAAAACCCTCTTGTAGGAACTAAATTAGTTATTCTTTTTCCAACAGTACCCGTAATTCTGTTTCCAGCAACTAAAATACCCGAAACTATTCCAATAGCTCCCAGTACCCTTATATCAGTGCTTGCACTGGCTCCCACAACTGCAATCATTATACCAGTTGCCGCTGCAATATCTATGGCACCTACACCTAAGGCAGCAAAGCATGAACTTCCAATCTGCAGATATGAAAATATCTTTTCAAGTCGTCCCCTTACTGCTATACTGGTTGTTTTTTCTAAAAGCGAGATTCTTAAAGAATAATACGCTATGAACCCCACAAGAAGGCCCAAAAGTGGGGATGAAAGCCAGCTTAATCCAATTGTAAGTAGTGAATTCCAGTTTATATGGGCTAAGCCTGCATAAACAACCCCATATCCAAAAATAGCACCAACCATAGAATGGCTTCCCGAAACTGGTGTTCTTCTTAAAATAGAAATACTAACCCACAATCCTGCAGATAAAGTGGCTATTACTGCCCCTGTAGGAGTTATAAATGATGCATCAACTATACCTCCAGATATAGTCTTAATGACATTACCACTCAAAAATACGGCACCAATAAACATGAATATAGATCCCACTATAAGGGCCTGCCTCATTTTAACAACACCGCTTCCTACAGCAGTTCCCATGGAATTACCAATGTCATTGGCTCCGATATTACTTGCTAAATAGATACCTACTGCAACACCAGCTATAATCAAATAATCTAAGATTTTACTCACTTTCCTACAAATTTTAGCATTATAATCTTTGTTCTTTAAAGAATTTAAAAGTTCTATTTAACATCTAAATTATGATTTATTGTTAATTGATGAAATTATTTAACTAATTAAATTAATAAGACTATTATTAAGATTAACATCAATAATTAAGTTATCAATAGATAAATAATTAAATTTTAATTATTAAATGCCAATTTTAACAGAATTTATAAGAATAACCTTCTAACTTTTTTGATCAAAAACTTAAAATAGTATTAGGACAATACATACTATGGGCTAGACTGGAGAGTTAGGGGTCCTCTGTAAGCGCAAATCCCCTATACGGCGCGGTCGAAGTTCAAGAGGCGGCAAGCTGAATGAGCATTGGCCCATAATCTCAACGTAGAAACCTCGTCCCGCAGGATCAGTGGTGGCAGGATTTCGGCTGTAGGGCCAAAATTAACTGTCTTAACCATGGGAACGGGTCAGGTCTGGAAAGAAGCAGCTCTGCTGTGGACAGCTGATGCTTGTGGAGCAACGGGGCGGAGTTGAGGTTTTGGATCACCAGTGCTCAAGAGGTCTGTCCACTCTTGAACCCGCCCATTTCTTAAAAACAAACAAGTTTTAAATAAGATAAAACCAAAACTATTATAAAGCATTAACAACAATCATCTTTTTTACCAAGTAGTTTAATCATTTTAAATACATTGCCGAGGTGGCCCAGTCTGGTACGGCGTGGGACTGCTAATCCCATGATCCTTTGGATCACGCGGGTTCAAATCCCGTCCTCGGCGCTCAAAATTATTCGAATTTTTAGCGTTACTAAAACTTGTTTTCGTGAAGTTTAAAAATTCTGTGAATTTTTGAAGCCTCCAAAATTCCATTTTGGAGAGCATTTAAAATTCTTCGATTTTTGCTTGCCTTAAAATGAAGTTTTAAAGAGTACTCAATATAACATTTACTTCTCGATTATACATGTAATCCTAATTTTAGAAGCAAAAATTTTATTAAAATCATTTAACATAAGTTAAGCGTAGATTATTAACTTTATGTTAAGGATGTGCAATAATGGAGCTTCATAAAATTCAAGGAAAACTTTTTCCAACCCCACCCTTCGACTTTTCTAAATCACTGAGTTTTACAAGGATGTTTACGCCTGCAAAAGGCGAACAAACTATTTCAGATCTTTCACTAACAAAAGCGATTTACATTGAAGATCAAACCATAGCTTTCAGGCTAGAAGATGAAGGAAATATCGAAAAACCAGTTTTGTCCTATACATTATATTCTGAAAATGAAATAAAAAACAACGTAAAATCAGAACTTTTAGACAGAATAAATTTTTATTTGAGCTTAGAAGATGACTTAAGGCCATTTTATGATATAGGGCGTGAAGATCCTGATTTTTCTATTGTTTTGGACGATCTCTATGGTCTGCATCAGGTCAAATTCTTAACTCCCTTTGAAGCAGCAGCTTGGGCAGTATTAAGCCAGAGGATATCAATGAAAGCAGCACATACAATGAAAAATAGGATTACTGAAGCTACAGGGGATCATATAAGAATTGAAGGCGTTGATTACTGGACTTTCCCTGATGCCCATCAGCTTAAAACTTTTGGTGTGGAAAAACTTCAATCCATCATAAAAAATAGAAGGAAATCTGAGTATTTAACTGCTGTTGCAGATGCTTTTGAAGATGCAGATGAAAATTTCCTGAGAAATGGTCCCATAGAAGAAGTAAAAGAATGGCTCACTGATATAAAAGGTATTGGAGAATGGTCTGCACATTTAGAACTTATAAGAGGCCTTGGAAGAATGGAAGAAATTCCAGAACATGATATGATGCTTTCAAGCTGTTTTAAAAAAGTTTATGGTTCTGAGACTACAGAAAACCAATTTAAAAATATTTCAAGCAGTTATGGTGAATTTAAGGGTTACTGGACTTATTATCTTAGAACTATCTGCTAAATTTCAATATCTTTATTTTAAATGCCTTAAATTTTATAATTATTCTATTTAAACTAATTTAATCTATTAACTTCTCAATTACCTTCTTTTCTTTAAATAGATTCCTTTAAATATCATAAATAACTATTATTTTGATAGATAAAAATAATAATTTACTGGGGCACGTAAATGAATATAAATTGGGCTGTAGTAATTGTTGGATACATTATAGCAGTGATATTATCTATTATATTTGGTATGTTCGCTGGAATTTTGGGTACTATTGGCATTACCATTTTTAGTGGTCCTATTGCATATATTATGGCTACTACACTTGTTGGTTATACCATTAACGAAAATTATTGGAGCGGTGCAGTGCATGGGGCGCTGGTTGGACTTATTGGAGTTATAATAGGTCTAATTATAGGTATACCCTTCGTTTTAACCCCACTAATATTTGCAGGGACAGGGACAATTTTTCTTCAAGATGTTATATTTGGTATACTTGTGGGATCAATCTTTAGTTTAATTGTTAACATAGTGATTGGAGGCATTGGAGGAGCAATAGGAGTTTTTTTAAGCAACCCCAATAAATTTTATTTTAAAGTGACGATTCCAGACAGCCCATTATTAAGGGAAAATATTGATAAATACTCTAAAATATTTTTTAAATTTATTAAGATTAATTTAAGTGAATTTTTTAAGTTTATTGAGGTACATTTAAATGAATTCATCTTTAAGAAGTCTAAAAATAATAATAAAGGATATATAGTCTGTCAAAAGTGTGAAAGTTACTATCAGTTACAACCCCACGAGTTTCCGGAAGATTTTTCGGATAAATATGAATGCGGTGGCCGGTTTAGGCATGTTAAAACATTAATGAGTGATGAATCTAAGATGGACCCCTCTAATTATTATGAAACCTAAAAATATCTAAATCCGGAATTAATAAAGTTCCATTAATAGCTTGAAGTCTTAAAAATTTTGCAATCTATTTCTAATAAACATTTATATATCTCTATTATATAGATGCTAATAATTACAATAAGCGTAATGGGGGTTTAATCATGGACATGATCTATATTTTTCTGATTGTGACATTAATTGGCGCTGTTTTACATTTATTTTTAAGTAAAGCAGAGAAAACAAAAAATAGAATATTTGAAGTGTTTTTACTGTGGTTTTTATTTATAATGGTTGGTATTGGCTCAATATGGGCATTTATGGGGCATGTATTCCTGTCAAATATGGTTGCTGCAACTATAGGCTGGCCTGCTGGCAATCCATTCCAGCTTGAAGTTGGAATTGCAAATCTATCCTATGGAATCTTAGGAATTTTATGCTGGAAATTCAGAGATAACTTCTGGACAGCAACAGTAATCGCCGTATCTACATTCTATCTTGGAGATGCTTACGTACACGTAGTTAATATGATGCAAACTGGAAATATGGCGCCAGGAAATGCGGGCTTTGCATTATATATAGATGTTCTAGTTCCAATTGTACTAATATGTCTTTTAGTAGCATATAATCTAACTAAAAATGATAAATTGGCAAAAGAAGATATTGGTGATTCAGAACTACCAAAAAGTGCCTGAATAAACTTTTTCTTTTTTCTATATTGGCTACTGCTGCAATTAAGCAGCTTCATTTCTATTTTCCATTTTCTGGCATTCCTGCTAAATTCCACATGATTCCATACTTATCATAAACGATTCCATAGGCAGGGCTGAAAAAAGTTTCCTGCAAAGGCATTCTTACACTTCCTTCCTCAGCTAAAACCTCAAAAGCATGCTTTACAATATCCACACTACCCTCAACAACGATTCCTATCCTATCAGTTGATGCATCATTCAGATCTCCAATACTATCAGACATACGTATGAAATTATCTCCAAATGATAAAGTAGCTTGTAAAATCCAGTCCTTTTGATTATCTGGAATTTCCATTGGATTTTCAGCATCTGAAGGCATATCTGAAAACCTGCTTATTTCCAATTCTTCTATTTTAAATGCCCTTTTGTAGAGCTCTATTGCTTCTCCACATTCACCCTTAAAATAAAGGTACGGTCTAATCTGCATATGATTCCTCCTTTTTATAAATCTCTTATTTTTATTTTTAAATGTTTATATTTATCATTTCGGCCATTATCAAATAAAAAGCAGCTAGTCCCTTCCATTTTCCCCAATTTTTGGCAATTATACGCACTTTTTGACTTGAAATTTTGTTTCCATCACAGTAGAAGTGAGAAATGACCCTCTGTAATCCTATATCATCTGCGGGAATTGCTTCCACTTTGTTTAATCCCCTAAGTACAGTTAATTCCGCTGTCCAGATGCCCACTCCTCTTATTTCACAGAGTTCATCAACTATTTGATTCATGTCATCATACTCTTTGAATTTCTCTAAGTTCAATTTCCCTTCAATGATAAGCTTTGATATGTCCTTGATATACTCAACTTTTCTAAAACTTAAGCCGCATTCACGAAGTTGATCATTGGTTGCATTATTTAACTGGTTTGGTGTTGGATATGCATAATACACAACGCCATCTATGTCTAAAGTACTACCAAATGTTTTGATCATTTTCCGTTCAATGATGTGTGCGACCTTCAAAGAAATCTGCTGTTCAATGATAGAATCCACTAGTGATTCGAAGATGGTCGGAGTGGTTGGATTTTTAAGACCTGCAAGACTCTGAATTAATTTTGACATGATCTTATCATCTTTCATATCTTTATAAAAAGGAAGTAAATCAAAATCAAGATTAAAAATATAAAAAATAATTTTTTTTGTTGATTCTACATCTTCATCTGAAATAGGTTCATTAGATACTAATTCAACAGATAAATCAGAATTATGGGGATTTTTAGAAGATTTCACTTTGACAAGTATCAATTTAGTATTGATCCTTAAAACCTGCCAGAAGGCTCCATTTTCATATTTACGAATTTGAGGATCGCCGTCTGCAAAAATTCTGGCACTTAAATCGAAATTATATGGCTTCTGGACTTTTATTGTTGTTTTCATCCTATTAGACATCTAAATCTCCCATCAGTCCAATATTCTTAGTCCATCCACTTTGTAACTTCCCCTACTGCTGGCTTTGAAGCCTTTGGGGGAATTTCTTTAGGATAGCCTACAGCACAGCCGTTAAGCCCAAATTCCCCCGGATTAATTCCTAGAATTTCACAAAATTCTTTATCATCTTCCATCTGTGAAGTCGCAGATACCAAATGGAATCCAAGGTCTAATGCTGTTGCCTTAAGCCACATATTTTGAAGGCAGTGGGCAAGTGACTGCTGTTCAACTGGAGGCATCCCCTTCTTTTCAGCAACAACAATATAGTAAGGAGCTGTCCCAATTCCAAGAACTCCCTTATCTGCAAATAAATCTAATCTTTTAGAAAAAGACTTTCCTTTTTCTTTTAGATAAGGATTTTTCTCCATCTGGGCTTTTAATTGTCCAGACATAATTTTTACTTTGTTCTTTGTAATTTCTGCAATTTCTTTCATTTCCCTGCTGTTTTTAGAAATAATTATGAACTTTCTGAAATACTCTTCCCCTCCAACAGCTTGAGCAGCATAAGGTGCAAGTAAACCCGCTTTAATTATGTCTTCAATAAGCTCTTTAGGGGGCATTTTATCCTTAAAAAATCGAATAGACCTTCTGGTTTCGATGATCTTATCAAAAGCATTATTACATTCTTCGCTTATTTTTAAATTGTTCATTTTGTCATTCCCCACTGTACAACCTTTAATTTGAATAAACACCCAATATAACTCTAAATAGAATGGTTTCTTAAAAATCTCTCAGCTTTTGTCTTTGTAGCGTTTCTTGAATTATTTAACTGCCGTTTAACAAGTGAAATTACTTCTTCTTTATCTTCAATTTCATCAAAATATTTATCAAAAGATAAAATAGCCTTACCTAAAAGAATATTCCGGCACTCCTGATCTCTTGGAATCGTTTCCAATTCTATTAATTTATCTGTAATCTCATTTTGATAGATAGGCTTAGCTTTTGCAATTTTCCAGCTGTTATCAACAACATGTGCCGCTGTAATCATAGATTCATCAGATATGAAGTCATAAAACTTCTCAAAAATGTCATTGATTTTATTTTCAGAATCTAACTTGCTTAAATTGGCTATAACATCCATTGTATTCCACAAAATGATTTTATTGCTACTATCCATCAATTCTATAAAAAAACTCATATGTGGATAAAGTATTTCGGGATTTTTCCTGCTTATAATTGCCAGAATTTTTACAGACCTCAATTTAACTCTTGCAGTATCTGAATAAACCCCTTCTAAAATTATAGAAAGCAATTCAGGGTTGTTTATAACTTTTTCTGCTATATCTTTACAGAAATCTTTTTTCTGGTTAATTTCTTCTAAAAGATCTGTGTCATTTTTCATAGTTTCCCAACTATTAGTCTATTAACATTTTCACTTATAAATCCTAAACGAAATTGAATTTATTATGTTCTAACTCATAAGCCTTTTTATAGCCTCTCCAAGCCGTTTGATACCCTCTTCAATTTTTTCGCTGTCTGAATTGGAAAAATTCAGTCTTAATGTATTTTCACCACTTCCATCAGTATAGAATGCCTGGCCTGGAACAAATGCAACATTTTCTTTTATTGCCAGGTCAAATAAGTCCATTGAAGACAAACCTTCAGGGAGGGTAACCCATAGAAACATTCCTCCCTCTGGCTTTGTATATCCTACATTTTCTGGAAAATGTTTTTCTATCATGGAAATCATCAAGTTTCTCTGGTCCCTATACATTTTCTTTATCTTTTCTATGTGTTCATCCACTTCATGGTCACATAGATACTGATAAACAACTCTCTGAGTAAAATAATTAGAATGCAAGTCTGATGCTTGTTTTGCAATAATTATTTTTTCCATTATATCTTCATTAGCTACTATCCAACCCAATCTCATCCCTGGAGATATTGTTTTCGAAAATGATCCAAATAATATTGAATCTTCAAGATAAGCTTTAACAGGAGGTAGTTCTTCACCCATAAACCTTATTTCACCATAAGGATTATCTTCTACAAAAATGACGTCATGATTTTTAAGGATTTGAGCGACTTCATGCCTTTTCTGCTTTGAATAAGTTATACCTGTAGGGTTCTGGAAGTTCGTAACCGAATAAAAAAGTTTTATCTTTTCTTTACTCAAAATTCTTTCCAGCACATCTGTATCTACTCCATCTTCAAGTAGCGGTACAGATTTAAATTGAGGTTCATATAATCCAAATGATTGAATTGCAGCAAGATAAGTGGGGCTTTCTACAAGAACATTATCTCCTTTATTTAAAAATACCTTGCCTATCAAGTCAATTCCCTGTTGTGAGCCGTTAGTAATCAATATCTCATCTGCATCAACTTTCAAATCACTTTTAGAATACCTTTTTGCGATGTATTCTCGAAGAGGCCTGTAGCCCTCAGTTGTACTGTATTGAAGAGCTTCTTCCCCATTTTCAGATAAAACAGAGGATACTGACTTCTCAACTTCTTTTAAGGGGAATGATCTGGGATTAGGAAGTCCGCCAGCAAAGGATATGATTTCTGGATTTTCTGTAACCTTTAAAATTTCCCTGATAAACGATTTGTGAACTTTATTCATTCTGTCTGCAAATAAATTATCCATTTAATCACCATTTTATAAAATTGTTCTGTACAATTTTTGTAAATATAACTTAGATGTCATTTTTACTTCCGTATTTCCTTACATGTTCCCATGCCTTTTTATATTTTTCAGGAGTTTTATTTTTTCTATAGATAAACTTCTTATTTCTGTTAAAGATTTTTCTATCCTCCCCAACAGGGCAAACCTTTATACAAATTCCGCATGGCGACCTGTACTCTTTTCTAAGCTGTTTACTTCTTTGTGCACAGCTTATTTTATCTACAGGGGGTGGAAAGTTCCCTTTTTCTTTTACTGCATTTACAGGGCATTCTTTAACACATGCCAGGCATTTTGTACATAAATCATTCGATTTAATTGGACTTCCTTCAATCTCAGCAGTAGTGAAAATTGAAGTAAATCTCACCCGGGGTCCATACTCTGGGGTTAATAGTACATTATTTTGTCCAAATGAACCTAGTCCTGCAAGATAAGCTGCATGTTTGTGTGAAAAGAATGCACATGGTTTTTCAAGCAGCACATCAATGTCACCATAGCAATCCCTTGGAACATAAATTGAAGGATAACCTTTTTCAGTTAAAAAATTTGAAATCTCATAGGCCTTCATGTCAAGCGCATTATTCACAGTTTCATAAAGCTCATGATAATAAATTGAAGGAGCAGTTTCCACTATTGGAAGTTGTACTGGGAGGCCAATGATTATAACTGTTTTAGTTTCAGGGTATATCGATTGAGGCCAAAATTCTTCAGGAATCCATCTCGAAAATATATTTGGAAGCTCTTTTGGAGGATTTTTCCAGCGTTCAACAGGAGCAAATCCAACAATCGGAATTTGAAGTTCTTTGCACTTTCTTATGATTTCCTTTTTTAGTCCCCTATCCATACTTCATTATTGATTTTTAAAATAAATAAATATTTATTTATATAAATTTCAATATAATTGGATTGTTTACTAAAACAAAGACAATTCATTAATATCTAAGCTAGTCCAGACAGAATTCATCCTCATCATCAGGACATACATGAACAGTTACCATAGATACGATGTCAACTTCATTAACTATCCTTTCTTCAACATTATGAGCTATATCATGAGCTTCCTTTAAACTCAAGTCTTCATCAACCCGTACATGCAATTCAACTGATGCATATGGTCCTAAATAATTTATTCTTGTATTATGAATCCCATATGTACCTTTAACAGATAATGCAGCGGCCCTTATACTGGCCAATATTTCTTTAGATGGCACCGTACCCATTATATTGTTAATATTTTCCCGCCCTACATCAAAAGCTGTTTTTAAAACCATTATAGCAATAAAAATTGCAACAACAGGATCTAAAATTGGAAAACCTATTTTAGAACCAATTACTCCTGCAAATATTGCAGCACTTGAAAATATATCCACTTTCTGATGCTGCGCATCCGCTATTATTGCTGGACTATTTATTTTTTTCCCGGTTTTCATGATGTATCTAGTCATTGTAAGGTTAACAACGACTCCAACAAGTGCCATTACCGCTGCTATCGGTTCAGGAGATGTTAATGGCCCTCCAAGAAATATTTTATTATAAACTGTGGATAATATCTCAAATGCAATTATTGCAAGGAAAACTACAATGACCAGACCAACTAATGGTTCTGCTCTTCCATGTCCATAGGGATGCTGCCTGTCTGGAGGTTTTAAACTTATCCTGAATCCTATGAAAGTTATAAATGATGTTAAAATATCTGAAAATGTATGGGCTGCCTCTGCAATAAGAGCTGTACTTCCAGATAAAACACCTACAATGAAATTGAAAATTGTTAACCCTACATTTCCAGTTATAGCAACAAAAACTGCTCTTCGGCCCATTTTCTTTCGATCTTCAATGTTCAATGTTATATCTCCATAAAATTAAAGGAATTACTTAATGTGTTATTCCTTCACATTTATATTTACTTTGTAAAAAAAGGTGTCTAGTACAGATTTAGGGAAAACTAAAATAAGTTAAGAAGTTTCTACCCCCAGATATACAAGTATAACCCTTATCTTCATTCAAATTAAATTATCAAGGATTTATAAAGAAATTTGCAGTAGATATTCAATTTATTAGTGATTTAACATAATTTTTGGTTCCACAATAGATCAATATAATACTTTTTAAATATTATGTAATAATATTTTTATACATTGAAATTCAAAAGTAAAACCTACAAAATACAAACTCACAATTTAAAACAGCTATATTTAATTTAACCTTATTTTGATTTTAATTTACAGTTATCTAATCATTAGATAACAACATAAAAGAGGTGATAACATGGCTAGAGTAACTGCCGCAACTTTAGAAAAATCAATAAAAGGTATAAATTTCCCAGCAAGTAAACAGGACTTAATTCAACAGGCAAAAAGTAACAATGCCGGTCAAGATGTAATTCAAGAAATAGAAAACCTTCCAGATCAACAATTCAGAACAGCAAGAGATGTAGCTAAAGGATTCGGTCAATCTCACTAAATAGGGGCTATAAGAGAGCAGAAATATTTCTGCTCTTTTAAATTATCCCACTAATATGTTAATTTAAATCTTTTCATCTTCAGCTAATTTCTTTTCAAGAAATTTTACAGCATCTTCGCGCATTTTAAATTTCTGTATTTTTCCGCTTGCTGTAAGCGGGAATTCATCCACAAAGAAAACATGTTTTGGCACTTTATAGCGTGCTATTCTTTCTATCCCGAAATCCCTGACATCTTCTTCAGTGATATCTGTATCATCTTCAAGTATGATAAATGCACCCACGATTTCACCGTATTTGTCATCTGGAATTCCTACAACCTGCACATCTTTGATTCCAGGCATTGTGTAGTAAAATTCTTCAATTTCACGGGGATAAATATTTTCTCCACCGCGTATTATCATGTCCTTTATCCGTCCAACGACTGTATAATAACCATTTTCATCACATGTTACTAGATCTCCACTGTGGAGCCAACCATCTTCATCAATTGCTTCTGCAGTTTTATCAGGCATTTTATAGTACCCTTTCATTACATTGTATCCTTTACTGCAAATTTCACCCACTTCTCCAGGTCCAACAATTTTACCAGTCTCTGGATCAACAACTTTAATTTCACAATTGGGTAGCTTTCTTCCAACAGTTTCAACCCTCAGTTCAAGAGGATCATCGACACTTGTCTGAGTAAATCCAGGAGAGCCTTCAGTAAGGCCATATACACTGGTTATCTCTTTCATGTTCATATCGTTAACTACTTTCTTCATGGCCTCTATTGGACAGGTAGAACCAGCCATTATTCCAGTTCTAAGTGAGGATAAATCAAACATGTCGAACATTGGGTGCGAATATTCAGCAATAAACATTGTTGGAACACCATAAAGCGCAGTACACTTCTCTTTTTGGACCGCTGCAAGAACCATGAGAGGATCGAACTGTTCGAGCATTACTAAAGTACCGCCATGAGTATACATTGCCATAAGCCCCAAAGTAACTCCAAAACAGTGGAACATTGGTACAGTAAGACATAATCTATCTTCTTCAGTGTATTTTAAGTTTTCACCAATATAATATCCATTATTGATTATGTTCTTGTGTGTAAGCATCACTCCTTTTGGGAAACCAGTTGTTCCAGATGTATACTGCATGCATACTACATCATCGCTGTTGTAAGTTTTTTTAACTTTTAAAAGTTCGCTGTCGTCAGTATGTTTACCAAGTAATAACAGTTCACTGGTATTATAAAGTCCGCGATGTTTTTCCTGACCTACGTAGATAACACTTTTGAGGCATGGGTATTCCTTGCTTTTTAAATTACCCCTGCTACTTGTTTTAAGTTCAGGAACCAGTTCATATAATACATTTAAGTAATTAACATCCCTGAATCCTTCTGTTATTGCAATGGCTTTCATATCTGATTGTTTTAACACATAATCAAGTTCATGACTCTTATAAGCAGTATTTACAGTTACAAGAACTGCTCCAATTTTTGCGCAAGCAAATAAAAATGTAATCCAATCTGGAACATTTAATGCCCAAATTCCTACATGATCACCTTTAGTAATCCCGATTGAAAGCAAGCCCTTTGCAAGCATATTTACTCTTTCATCAAATTGTTTATAAGTAAAACGAAGATCCCTATCTGGATAAACCATAAATTCTCTATCTGGATATTTTTCAGCCTGTTTTTCAAGGAAATCTCCAATTGTATCTTCTGTAAAAAGCATTTAAATCTTCCCTTTAATTTTTATATCCTTATTCTCATTTGTTATTAGATGTTCCTCTAACTGAACCCTTACTAATTCTGGAATTGGTACACTATTCTGATTTATAAAATCAAAGTGCACGAGAACTGCTTTTCCTTTAGCTCTGAGTTCTCCATCTTGCCACGCTTCATGGCCTATTGTAAACGAACTATTTCCTAGACGAGTAATATAACTTCTAATTTCTACGTCCTTTCCATAGTACATCTGACCTATATAATCAAATTCAGTCCTTACAAGAATTAATTTCCAATTTTCGTAACTTAAGTCAAGATCTGGCGTAAAAAATCGAAATATTGGATTTCTTCCGACTTCAAACCATTCTGCAAGTGCGATATTGTTTATATGTCTAAGCCCATCAGCATCTCCAAATCTTGGTGTAACCTTTTCTATAAACATCTTAAATTCCTTCTAACTTCCAATTCAATTAATATTTCTCACTTTTTTAAAACGGAGTATATACAATTGCCAGGATTTTTGCATTCTCCTCTCCATATGCATGCAAATCATGAGGGATAATTGAATCATAATAAATGCTATCCCCTTTAGAAAGTAGATAACTTTCCTGACCATATGAAATTTCTATTTCTCCTTCCATTACATAGATGAACTCTTCTCCTTCATGTGAAGATAATTTGTAGTCTTTTGAGGCTGGAGGGCGTACTTCTATCATAAATGGCTCCATATGCCTTTCAGCCTTTCCTGAGGCCAGTGCATAAAAATCAAGGGCACTTGTATCAGGATGATCTTCCTTACCTGAAAAATGTATCACCTGCTCTGATTTACCTGATTTTACCATTACTGGCCCTGTTTGAGGCGCATCATCGAGAAAAGTACCTAAACGGACACCTAAAACCCTTGCAATTTTAATAAGTGGAGTCAGTGAAGGAATTAAATCTCCACTTTCTATACTTTCTATAACTTCTCTACTGCACTGGCTTTCTGCTGCCAGTTCTTCAACAGACATTTCGCGATTTTCTCTTATTTGCTGGATTTTGGCTCCCAGTTGGTTTTCCTCTAACATTTATATCTCCCTCTTTAAATTACTATTAGATTATATTTAAAATATATTTTTAAATGATATTTGGTGAGTTTCAGTTTCAATCAGTTTTTCTCTGACATTTATCTTCTTCTAAAATTTATTAATAAATAATTATCTAAGATTTATATATCTACTGTATTCAATCATGATTGAATATCAATGGTCTCCAATCTATCCATTGCTTCTACTAATTTTTCATATGAAGCTGCATAGGATATTCTAAAGTGACCTTCACCACACTTTCCAAAGCTACTGCCATTGACTATTATCACGCCTTTCTCTATAGCTTTGTTTACGAATTCCTGTGAGTTTGGAACTTTGGGAAATACATAAAATGCCCCTTTAGGCGCTCTAAATGGTATTCCCATTTCATTCAACCTTTTAACAACAAGATCTCTTCTTCGTTTAAATTCAGCTACCATTTCCCCAACGCATTCTTGTGGTCCAATTAATGCTTCAAGCCCTGCTATTTGGGATAAAGAGCTTGCACATGCCACATTATATTGATGAACCTTTAATAATTCTTCAGTTATTTCTGGTTTCGCAGCCATATATCCTATTCTAAATCCGGTCATTGCATATGTTTTAGAAAATGCATTTATGGTTACTACATTTTCGGTATATTTTCCAGGGCTGTAATGTTTTCCTTCATAGAGTATATGCTCGTATACTTCATCAGATATTAAATATATATTATGATCTTCCGCTATTTCAGCTATACCTTTAATATCTTCTTTTTTCATGACTGCACCTGTTGGATTTGAAGGAGAATTCAAAATTAGGGCCTTAGTTTTATTAGTTATTTTATTAAGGACATCATCTGGAGTCATTCGGAATTCATTTTCTTCTTTAAGGCTTATTGGAACCATTTTACCTTCTGCAAGCTTTACAAACGCGTCATATGAAAGAAATCCAGGATCTGGAATTAAAACTTCATCTCCTTTATTCACCAGTGCTTGAAGGCTGATATAGAGTGCTTGACTTGCCCCAACTGTTACAATTATAGACTCAGGATCTGCTTCAATTTCATTTTCATCTTTAAGCTTACAAGATATGGCTTCCCTAAGCTCTAAAATCCCATTATTTGACGTATAATGAGTGAATCCTTCATCTAAAGCTGTTTTCACAGCTTCTCTTATATGTAGTGGTGTGTCAAAATCTGGTTCACCAAGACTTAAATTTATAGCATCTTCTGCAGTTATTTCAAACATTTTCCTTATTTCTGAAAGCTGTATTGACTTACACCTTTTTGCTGGCTGAAACATATAATATTACCCCTTATCCTAAAATCAAGTTCAAACATCTTGATTGATTAGTATTAAAAACCGATTATCTTAAATCTTCATATACACTTTATATTTAAAAATCAATTATCTATTTTTACTTTCGGTAATATATAAGACTGTATGCAGAAGAAAATGCTGAGTCTTTTCGATGTTGTAAATCTGGTTGTTGGAACTATTGTTGGTGCAGACATATACATTGCAGCAGCATTTGGAGCTGGACTTTTAGGACCTGCTTCTTTAATTGCATGGGCTTTGGCAGGAATTATGGCAATTATAATAGCATTATCTTTTGCAGAATGCTCATCACTTGTACCAAGGGCAGGTGGACCCTATGTCTATGCTAAAGATGCTTTTGGGGATTTTATTGGGTTTTTATCCGGATGGTCTATACTACTAGCTTCATGGAGTGCTATAGCTGTATTTCCCCTTGCATTTGTCGCTTATCTCCAGTATTTTTTTCCAAATATGTCTTTTATAATGCAGACACTCATTAAAATCATATTCATCATACTATTAACGGGCATTAACTATATAGGAGTTAGAGAGGCTGGAAAAGTTAATGATATTTTAACTTTTCTCAAATTAGCCCCCATTATAATACTAACCATTGCAGGTATTGCTTATTTAATTATTAATCCATCCATACTTGCATCTAATTTTATACCATTTACTCCCCTAGGATTTTCAGGGCTTGGAAGCGCGCTTGTCCTGGTATTTTGGGCTTATGTAGGATTTGAACTGGTAACGGTTCCTTCAGAAGATATAATTGACTCCAAAAAAACTATTCCAAAAGCCATTGCCATTGGAATGGGTATAGTCGCTCTCTTCTATATTATAACAAATTTTATGATTATTGGAGTAGTGCCATGGCAACAGCTTTCCTTATCAACAGCACCGCTGGCACTTGCAGGTTATGCACTTCTTGCAGGAGTTGGAGCCATATTTATTACAATAGGGGCGCTACTTTCAATATCAGGGTCCGACGAAGCAGGTATTTTGTCATCATCCAGAATACCATATGCAATGGCAGGGGATGGGCTCCTACCAAAAATGTTTGCTAAAAAACATCCCAGATATGACACACCCTACGTTGCATTAATTGTTCAAGGCGTAATAACAGGCGTAGCAGCTATTTTTGGAAATATAAGCAGTTTAATAATATTATCTGTTTTTACTCTTCTTTTCTGCTATATTACAACGTGTCTAGCTGTATTTCCTTTAAGGAAAAAATATGGAACTGGTATCAAGCTTCCATCCATAATACCTGTCCTAGGCGTGATAATAGCTTTATACATGATGTCCCAATGTAATTTAAATCAGATAATTGCAGGTGTAGTTTTCATAGCCCTTGGAATTCCTATATACTGGAAATACTCACCGAAAGAAGAAATCAGATCTGTTATAAAAGATGTTACTTCAAGAAGAGCCATATTAACAAGATGGATCTTATCTCAGGAAAGATTTTTAGCCTATTTTTTAAGACGATTATACTATTTAATTAGAAGATTAAGAGATTAGAACTAATTATAAATTAAAAAAAAAAATAATATTAAACTACTTTTTCATACCTTAAGAAAGCCAGCATTTGACTATAAGACTTGTCAAGACTTCCGGATCCCACAATACCATGAGGAGAACGGACTTCACAAGTTACAGCTGGAATTCCTACCAGATTAGTAACATCTTCAACTGCTCCAGGGTATGCAACTCCTGCTTTAGTATCAGCAATCAATGCAGATCCTGTTTGCCTGCTAATGTATGCTGCGATGTTGTAGCTCTCATATGTTGGAATTTTGGTGCAAAGTGCACTAGTTTTACCTGGAACACCGCCAGGCTGAGTTGAATGGAAATCAGCGACAGCATTCACTTTAAGTTGTTTTGCCAGATTTACTATCCTATTTGTTGGTGTTCCTGGAACATTAGCCACACTGTTCAGATTTTTACCATTCCAATAACGAGTATTCTTAGCTGTACTTGATGGGGCCACAAATGGTATGATATAGATGGTTCCCTTAATTTTTTTGCCATTGAAATAATTTATCAACCACATAGCAGCTATTGGAGCAGGAAGTTCATTTCCATGTACACCAGCAACAATAAGAACTTTTGGCCCGCTGCCATTACCAATTGTAATCATTGGAGTTCCTTTTTTAGATAAAGATATTATTTGATTAGCTAACTGAGTTTTAGGGAGATTTTTATTTATATAATAGTTTTTAGTAACATCTCCACCTGTTCCGCTGATAATAACCTGCATCTTAATGGGAGAAGCCGTTGTAGCCGCTGCTTGAACAGTTGTAAAGCTACTCAAGTTTCCAGATTGCTGATTGTCTACCCCCATTGCAGGCATTCCGCATACACCAAGTATTACTGCAGTACAAAGAATTAAGAACATTGCAGCTATTTGCTCTTGTTTAATTAATAACGCCTCCGTGTCCTAAACTGCCAAAGCATTTTAGGTACTGATTTACTATCAATATTCACAAATATATAAAATTATTCACAATATTTTGTTGTAAAGTCCTGAATATCTGGAAATTTCTGTGAGTTTGATAAAATTTAGTTTCATTAGAATTATTAATGAAATTCATATTATTAAGGGCAAGCTCCACATTTATAGCAGCCAAAAGTCTCACACCACGGAGTTATATCCCCTTTCAATGCCTTTTGATATTCTTGCTTTAAAAATTCAGATTTGATGCCAACATCTATATTTTTCCAGGGCAATTCATCTTCTAAATCCCATTTAATATCTATTTCTTTCCATTCCCTGAACTTCAATTTCTTTTTATATGTTTTCTCAATTATATCTCCAATACTTTCATCACCTACAGATAATATATGCTGTATAAATGCTCCTTCTAAATTCTCAATCTTTAAAGAGACCTTTTTGAGATTTTCATTTAAATAATGAAATTTAGACTTTAAATCATTAAAATCAAAACTTTCCCATTGAAATGGAGTATGAGGCTTAGGAATGAATGGATTTATGCTTATTCGAACTGCATTTTTCTTTTTACTTATCTGATTTATGTTTTTTATAAATTCGACCATTTCACGCACATCATCCCTGGTTTCTGTTGGTAAACCTGCCAAAAAATAGAGTTTAACATTCATATTTCTTTCAAATGCTTTTTCTATAACATTAAGAACTACAGGATCAGTTATGGGTTTATTTAAAACTTTTCGAAGTCCCCATGTGGATTCTGGAGCTATTGTTATAGTTTTAAGTCCGCTTCTTTTCAGGATATCTATTAAATTATCAGTAATTGCCTCTATTCGCATAGAGGGGCTTGTAACTTTAAAACCCATTTCAAGTAGCCCTTCACAAAGATCTTCTATTTTTGAGTATCCAGAAACATCTGTACCAATAAGAGCTATTTTATTGAGCCCTGTAGCCTTTTTGCCTTTCTCAGCTATTTTGAAGAGCTTTTTAAGGGATGTTTCTCGTCTAGGCCTGTAGATACATCCAGCCATACAGAATCTACAGCCCCTTGTACATCCTCTGGATACTCCAAGAAGGAATGCATCACCAAATGCAGGTATAAATCTCTTATCATCGGTTTTAGGGACAATTTGTCTTACTGGATGACATGCTTTGTTCATATCATCTACAACTGCCATTTTTACAGGGTTGTCATGCACATAAACCCCTTTTATATCTAAAAAAGCATCAATTTCTTTCCTTGGATCATCAAGTTCCATGTATAAGTCCAAAACTTCATCTAAAATTACTTCTGCTTCCCCCACAATAAAAAGATCCATGAAATTACTCATTGGAAGAGGATTTGAACTTGCACAGGGGCCACCTGCTATTATAAACGGACTATCTTTACTCCTATTTTCTTTTCTAACCTCAATTCCAGCATTATTCAACATTTTCAACACATTGAAATAATCTTGCTCATATTGAAGCGAAAAGCTAACGATATCAAAATCAGCGAGTTTTGTATTGGACTCCAAGCTCTCAACATAGGGATAAACTACCCTTTCACAGTACACATCTTCCCTTGAATTCAGGAAGTCATATATAATATGAAAACCAAGTGAGGACATTGCAGCTTTATACAGGTTAGGATAACAAGATGCAAACCTCAAATCCACTTTTCTTGGATCTTTTATTACTACGTTTTGCTCCATCAGCATAATTTATAATTTAATTTAAAGCATAATAACAATAACCCCTACAGATTTTAAAATAAATTAATCTGGCTAAAATAAATATTATTGTACTAAGCCAGTTATTCAAAAATAAAAAGGTAGAATGAATGAAATACGAAAAAGTAGCCGTAGGCGGCACATTTGACCATTTTCACAAGGGTCATGAGAAATTACTTAATAAAGCATTTCAAATTGGCAATCATGTATTAATTGGAGTTACATCTGACGAATTTGGAGGGCAAAAAGGTAATATTGAACCATGCACAAAAAGAATTTCCAAATTAGATCAGTTTCTAAAGAAGTTTGATTCAAGATATATCATCAAAAGGCTGGAAGAACCCTATGGTCCAACTGTTCATGATTCTCAAATAGATGCAATAGTGGTCAGTAGAGAAACAAAACCCGTTGCAGATAAAATTAACGAAATAAGGCAAAAAAAAGGAATAAAACCCCTCAAACTTTTCGTTATTGATTGGGTGCTTGCAGAAGATGAAAAACCAATCTCTTCAACAAGAATAAGAAAGGGAGAAATAGACAGAGATGGCAAAGTCCTCAAAACTTAAATAATACTTAACTTAAATCATGCTTGTACTGCTATCAAAAAGTGAATGATATGAAAGTTGCTGTTGGATCTAAAAATCCTGTAAAAGTCAATGCTACAAAGAATATCTTAGAAAAAATCTATGGCAAAGTTGAAGTTGTATCTGTTGATGTTGATTCAGGAGTACCCCATCAACCATTTGGTATAGATGAAACCGTTAAAGGAGCTATTAACAGGGCAAAAAATGCTTACTCTGCCGATTTTGATATGGGTGTTGGTATAGAATCAGGATTAATGGAAACACCAGATTCTATAACAGGTTACATTGATTTACAATGGTGTGCTGTTTTTGATGGAGATAAAATAACACTTGGAGTGAGTTCTGGATTTGAATATCCCCCATCTGTAATTAAAGAAGTTCTGAAGGGCAAAGAAGTTGGAGATGTAATGGACAAAGTAACTGGCGTGGATAACCTTGGGCAAAAAACAGGTGCAGTTAGCTATCTTTCAAAGGGAATGCTTGATAGAACAGAAAATACTGAGCAGTGCGTTTTAACTGCTATGATTCCCAGGATGAATAAAGAGATTTATTTTAACAGGGACAGATGATATATAAAAAAGATTACTAAAAAGTATAAGTCCTCAATTCAACCACTATTCCATATTACCACTTATTAAAATCAGATAATTGAATTACTGAATTAGCTATAAATCTATAAAACTTATAATTAATGATATATAAAATTAAATATGAATACATATTAATAAATTAAATCTAAATCTTTTAAATTACATGCACTTTATAAATTCATAAAGTTGCTCTATCTCATACTTTACTCTAATTATTAACTCTGGTGATTATTTGGATGATTATAAAAGCTATTTTATAAGTAGTATACAAAAGTACAGCCCTAAATACATTTTACTGCTTGTTCTAATAGTTATAGTAGGTTTAATAACATTTTACCGGATTAAAGCACAGATGTTTTTAGGCCCTGGCTGGGATACATATGACTTTTTGTCTGATGCGCTTTTATTTGCAGGGCAAGGTACTGGTTATGCAGATTTAATCAGACCACCCCTTATTCCATTTATAACTTCCCTTTTCTTTAGGGCAGGGTATGTATCTGAAGTAGTAATCTTCGCTGTAGATGGTGCATTGTTCGCATTCGGAGTTATTGGGCTTTATTTACTCTTAAATTGTCGTTTTAATCCAATTTTAAGCTTTTTAGGTAGTTTACTCTATGCAACTTTCCCCATAGTTTTAAATTTCGCCGGATTTGGACTTACAGATGTTCCAAGTGTTTCATTTTGTATTTGGAGCCTTTATTTTACCGTTCTAGCTGTTAACAGAAATCCCAAGTATTTTTATCTAACTTTCCCTTTTTTAATGCTGGCGTTCCTGACAAGGTTCACTTCAGCACTAACGATACTCCCAATAGCATTCTATCTTCTGATAAATAAAGATTCACTTAAAAATGTCAAAGAGATACTTATAGGGATTTTAATATCATTTTTAATTATAATTCCATTTTTCATTTTCTTCCAGATGCAAACTGGTAATTTCCTCTATCCATTCTTAAGCTCATTTGGCGCGAGTAATGGTCCAGTTTCTACATCAGATTACTCATATAATGCCAATTATGATTATTATATTGACGGAATGCCATTATTTATAGGCGAAAAAATATATGAAATCCTTAAATTCATTTTAATTATAGTATCTGGCATTATCGTCTTTGTCTTTGCTAAAATCACTATGGAAAAAATAAAAGAGGGCACATTTAAAACTATCTTAAAGTCTCAAAAATTTAAAATAATAGGTTTTACTGCATTTTTGATTTTATCATTTATTTTTATTGAAACATTTGGTAATCTAACATACTTACAGAGTTTATTACTCTTTTTCATCCTTTTGTTTTTATTTTATATGTCAATGAAGGACATCAAAATGAAGCATTTTGATATAGATTTACTGATTTTATCATTCCTTATGACCTTTTTCATATTCCACAGCGTGTTTTTGACGAAAGTTGATAGGTATTTTGTTATCATGGCCCCTGCAGTTGCATATTTCTTTATTTGGGGATTAAACCAAATTTTAAACCTGCTAAAGGATGAAGCTATAAACAAAAACATAATATCATCCATTATCACTGTAGCTTTGGCGTTCATGGTCTTATCATCAGTTTCTCCGTATCTTAACACGTTTCAAAATGAAAATATAGGAATGAATACCTTAAATGAAAAATCGGTTGTACTTAGCGCTTGGCTTGTTAATTACGATCCTGATTATAAAGATAAAGTAATTTATTCAGATATTTGGCCATATTCTGCATGGGACCTCAAAACAAATGTACAAAAAATGCCAATATTTAAGGACGGCGAAGCCCATTATTTTGGAGTCAATAACTACGGAATAAGTTCACGAGATAATTTAGCGTTTAATAAAGAATTAAAACATGGAAAAGCGGATTATTATATTTGTGTAAGGCCAGAATTAAATTTAACTTCATACGTACCCATTAAAAAAGTTGAAGATATTATAATTTATAAAAAAATCAAGTAGTGCTTCAATAATGCTGCAATTATTTTGTCTGAGAATTAGCTTATGATTGCAAGTTCAACTTATTTTTATTCAAATGAATTTATAAGGATATACTGTCAAAGTGTTATACAAAATTTAAAAGTTTAAAACAGAATTTTTGATGCATAATATCAGCGGCATGTTATTATCCATGTTCAGGATTAAAGAGTATATTTACCATAAAATCAACATTATACAAGAGGTTTACAATGGACAATTCATCTAAATCAGCAAATATCTTGAAAAAATACAGCAGTTATCTCTTACTGGCTATTTTAATGATAATTGTAGGTTTAGTTACCTATTATCGATTGATGATTCAAATTGAAATGGGTCCTTTATCAGATGCCTGTGATTTTCTTTCAAATGCACTCGTATTTGCAGGTCAAGATACAGGTTATTCAGATTTAATAAGGCCACCACTTTTTTCATTCTTACTTTCACTTATCTTTAGAACAGGGTATGTCTCCACAAATGCAATTTTCGTTTTAGATAGTTTAATGTACCTTCTGGGAGTTGTTGGCCTATTCTTCTTATTAAAATTACGTTTTAACGATCTTCAAAGCTTTTTGGGTGCATTACTATTTGCAACCTTTTCCACTGTTCTTGTTGTTATGAGTACAGGGTTTTCAGATCTTGCAAGTGTATCCATCACAATCTGGACATTCTATTTCCTGATTTTAGCTGTTCAAAAAGATTCGAGGTTCTTTTATTTAGTATTTCCATTTGCAATGCTGGCTTTTTTAACCAGGTATAATTCTGCACTTATTATTTTCCCCATATTTCTTTATATTTTCATAAATAGAAATAGAATCAATGATATTAGACACATATTTACTGGAATAATTGCATCTTCTTTGTTCTTAATTCCTGTTTTTATTTTTTTCTTTGAAAGATTCGGCAGCCTATTATATCCCTTTATGAATTTCTTAGGATCAACTTCTAACCCTTCATTACCAGAAAACGCCGCATATAACTCTAATATATTCTTCTTCATTGATAAATTACCTTTATTTATTGGATTAGAGGGAATTGTAACTATATTTATCATTTTAATTGGAATCCTTGTATATGGATTTCTCAAATTTAGAAGCACGTCTGAAAGTAGAAAAAAGTTATTCAATGGAATTGAAAAAAAGAGTACAAAGTTAAAATTAGCATTGTTAACAGCTCTAATTTTAATTTTTGCAGGTAGTTTCAGCCATATTTCATGGATGGGGAGCGAAGTATTGTTTTTTATCATAAGCTACTTGTTTTATGACCTCATCAAGGATCTTGATATAAAAGATATGGACACGCACTTGCTCTTTTTTACCTGGTTCATGGCGTTTTTCATATTCCAGAGCCTCTTTTTAACCAAAGATAATAGATATTTTGTTGCAATGGCCCCATCAGTTGCATACTTTTTAATACTTGGTTTAAGCGAAGTCTCGAATCGTTTGAAATTTAAAATTAAAAATAGAGATGTAATATTCCCCATAATTGCCATAATTTTAACTGCAGTTATTCTTTTATCCACTGCTTCATATTTACCAGTTATAAAACAGGCAAATGAGGCCAATGAAATAACCAATGAAAATATAATTATAGCCAGCGAGTGGTTTAAAAATTATGACCCAGATTATAGAAATAAGGTAATATATGCGGATTTGTGGCCTAATTTTGGATGGTATCTAAAAACTAATATCAAGATGATGCCTGTTTTCATGAACGGTCAGAGTTATTCTGGAGGAGTAAAAGAGTTTAATTTAACCCATCAAGATAATATGGCATATAATCAGGAATTAGATACGAATAATGCCGATTATTATTTCAGTATTAGGCAAGGACTTAATTTAACATCGTATAAACCAATTAAAGAATTTGGAAATTTAATCATATATCAAAAAGAGTAGATTCACATGAAAATAGGAGTTATAACATCAGCGTACCCTGAATTTAAGGATGACCCTCATGGAATATTTGTACATAGGCTAATGAAAGAAATAAGTAAAAAAGGACACGAAGTGCACGTACTTGCCCCTTATGCTGGAGAAAAAACCAGCTATATTCTTGAAGGCGTTCACGTGGAAAGGTTCCACTATTTTTATCCCAGAAAATTTCAGAAACTTTGTGGAAGATCTGGAATGGTAGATAACGTTAAAGAGGGATTTCTTGTTAAATTTCAAGTTTTACCATTTCTTTTCTTTAATCTTATGTATTCTTTGAGAAAATTTAAAGACATGGACGTTGTGCATGTCCAGTGGCCAATTCCAAATGGTTTAGGTGCCCTATTTTTGAAAAAAATCTATAAAGTTCCCTATATAAACACCATACACGGTGAAGAAGTGTATCTTTCCAGACGATATCACACATTATTTGCACTCAACTGGCTGGTGAATAATTCAGCTAAAACTGCCACTAACAGTTCTGCCACTATGGATTCATGCTTGAAGGCAGACCTTGATGAAGAAAAAATAGAAATAATTCCATTTGGGGCTGATACTGACTTTTTCAAGCCTTTAAAAATTCAAAAAAATCGAAATGCATTTCAAATATTGGCAGTGGGGTATTTAATAGAGAGAAAAGGCTTTGAATATCTCATAAGGGCTATGAAAGAAGTATTGAAGAACCATGGCAGTGCCCAGCTTACCATAGTTGGCTCTGGTCCCCTGGAAAAAAAGTTAAATAATCTCATAAAAGAGTTAGAACTGGAAAATAATGTCAGAATTCTAAAAAATGTTTCTGACGATGAATTACTTCATCTTTACAATTCACATGACCTTTTTGTGCTTCCTTCAATCGTGGATTCACAGGGAAATACAGAAGGTCTTGGAGTGGTTTTACTTGAGGCTATGGCATGCGGGCTGCCTGTTATCGGATCTAATACTGGAGGAATTCCGGATATCATTCAAGATAGTGAAACTGGTTTATTAGTACCTGAAAAAGATATCTTTAAGCTCTCACAGGCAATATCAAGACTAATAGAAGATGAAAATTTTAGAACTGAACTTGCTTTAAATGGTTATAATAAAATTGAAGAGAAATTTAGCTGGGAAAAAATCGCCCAAAAATATATCGATATTTACAAATACACAATCGAATAAAAGGACTCTGCAGTGTTTATTAGTTAATGAGAACCTATTAACTCGTGATTTTATGAATAAAAAAAGAATACTATACATAATGCACATCGACTGGAGATGGATCAAACAACGCCCTCACTTCATTGCTGAAGGATTGTCCGATCTTTATGACGTGAATGTGGTTCATTTTTGCAGCAAACAGTATTTATTTGGAAATTCAAGTAGTTCAACGGCTAATGAAAAGAACATTAATCTTTTACCTGCATTAAGACTCCCTTTATATCAAAAAAAAGGTATTTATGGTTTAAATAAGGCATATCTCAAAGCCTACTTTAAGTTATTAATATCAAGATATGATCCTGATTTTATATGGATTACATTTCCCCAAATATACGATTATATCCCTTCTAACACTCGCTGCAAAATTATTTACGATTGTATGGATGACGCAACAGGCTTTGATTTTCAAAATGATTTACACTCCAAAATACTGGAGGTAGAAAAGAAATTAGTAAATGATGCATCCATAATTTTTGCATCCTCTAATTATCTCTGTAAAAATTTAGATAAAAATTATGGGTGTAAAAATAAATTAGCCGTAATTAGAAATGCCTTTAACGGAGAAATAATTGATGATAAAGTCAACAATAGCAAAAAGCCTGAACCATTTAAAATAGGTTATGTAGGAACAGTTGCAGAGCAAATAGATTTTGAAAAAATAAAAGTAACCCTTGAAAAAATGGAAGACATAGAGTACCATTTCATTGGACCATATGTAAGAGAGGATGAAATTAAACATGATAAAATTAAATTTTATGGAACAATTAGTCATGAAAAGCTCTATGACTATGTTAAAAACTTTGATTGTCTTATAATGCCATTTAAATTAAATGAACTGGTAAAATCCGTGGATCCAGTTAAACTCTATGAATACATCAATTACAATAAACCTATAATCTCTGTTTATTATGATGAATTAGATTTCTTTTCCCAGTTTATCTTTTTCTATTCAAATACCGAAGAGCTCATTAGCTTATTGAAACAGATGATCAAAAACAATTTCGCTACAAAATATTCCTACGCTGAACGTGTTAAATTTTTAAAAGCAAACTCATGGGATATGAGAGTGGCGGAAATTACAAAATATCTGGCTAAATTATAATTAATCTTAAAATAATAATTAACTTATAATAGGTGAATCTATGAGCACAGCACGGACAATAGCAAAAAACACTGCCGTATTATTTGCAGCCACCATTATAAGTTATATACTGGCATTTTTCGTTAACATATACATTGCACGGTATTTAGGGGCTGAAGGGTTTGGAATTCTGTCTTTAGCAATTGCTTTAACAGGAATTTTTACCATTTTTACAGATTTAGGATTAAATACGCTGACAATAAGAGAAGTTACGAGAGATAAAGTTTTAACAAATAAATATCTATTTAATACATCAATAATTAAGATTTTCCTGGCCTTTTTAACCTTTGGATTGATCTTTACCACAGTTAATATCATCGGTTACCCTGAAGAAGTGTCCTATGTAATTTATATCATTACACTTTCTGTAATCTTTACTGCATTTACCAACATTTTTAATTCCATGTTTCAGGCCTATGAACAGATGGAATACATGTCAATTGGTAACATTTTAAACTCTGTAATATTATTTACAGGCGTTATAATTGGTACAACCTACAAATTAGACATTTCCTTTTTTGCTACCATTTATCTGGTTGCAAGTGTTTTTGTTCTTATATATAGTTTCATTACATACATCTGGAAATTCCCTAAACCAAAAATCAATTTAGATTTAAGTTTTTGGAAATCTACATTAAAAGAAGCCCTGCCATTTGGAGCGACCAGTATATTCGGGTCAATTTACTACTGGATAGACTCTGTAATGCTGTCACAAATGGTCGGGAATGAAGTTGTAGGGTGGTACAATGCCGCTTACAGGTTAATGATGGTTTTTTTAGCCATATATACCGTGTATTTAGCTGCCATATTTCCTGCAATGTCAAAATTTTATAAAACTTCAGATGAATACCTCAGATTTTCATATGAACGTTCTTACAAATATTTATTGATTGTAAGCTTGCCGATAGCGGTCGGAATAACGTTATTAGCTGATAAAATTATACTATTGATATACGGTAATGGATACATCCCTGCAATATTTGCTCTCCAGATATTAATCTGGACTATTCCATTATTGTTTATAAATGGGCTTTCAGGCTATTTACTGAACGCTATAAACAGACAAACAGTACTCACAAAGATTATATTTATTGGAGCTGTTTTAAATATAATTCTTAATCTAATACTAATACCTAACTTCAGTTTTATTGGTTCTAGCTTTGCAACCGTTATTACAGAGCTGTCACTGTCGCCGTTGCTATTTCACGTATTGTTTAAAGCCAACTATGCTGATAGACGATCGCTGTCAAAGGATCTCCCCAATATTATAGCTTCAAATGCAGTTATGGCAATTTTAATTGTAATTTTAAGAGATATTAATCTGTTTTTACTTATATTAATTGCAGCAATTGTGTATTTCGCAGCAACATATCTATTTAAAGCGCTGGATGAAATTGATATATCTCTAATTAAACATTTATTAAACAGAACTTAATAGGTGAAGGATGAAAATTTTAATAATAGTAGATTCATTAGCCTTAGGAGGCGGTGCAGAAAAATTTGCAGCTTTCTTAGGGAATGAACTCCATAAAAAAACCCATAAAATTCATTATTTAACCTCATATGATGATGATCCCAAGTACGAATTTAAAGGTGAATACCTGACTTTTAATGAAGATCCTACTAAAAATATTCTTTCAAAAATCAAAGATTTTTTCATCATGTCCTATAAAATTAAAAGAATCTGCAAAAAAAATGAAATTGACCTTATTATAGGCGTTGGCGAGGTTGCAAATTTTAGGGCTGTTTTAAGTAAATATTTTGGGAACGATGCCAGAATATACGCTTCCCATCATTTATACCCTGAACCACGTAAAACAAAATACGATAGGATCAAATTCTTATATCCTAAAGCAGACAAAGTTATTTGTGTTTCAAAAGCCATTGAAGACATTTTACAGAAAAGGTATAGATTGACAAATCTTTTAACCGTATATAATATGATTGATATACAATTAAACCTGAAAAAAGCAGATGAAGGGCTGCCTGAAGAATATAAAGAAATATTTGATGAAGGCTTCGTTTTTATTAATATTGGGCGTCTAAGTTTTCAAAAGGGCCAGTGGTTCCTGATAAGAAGTTTCAAGAAAGTTGCAGATAAGCATAAAAATGCTAAACTATGTATTTTAGGAGATGGAGATTTAAACCCCAAGTTAACCGAAATGATAAAAGAACTCAACCTTGAAAAAAATGTATTTTTACTTGGAAATCAGGAAAATATTTATCCTTTCTTAAAGATGAGTGAGTGTTTCATTTTAAGCTCTTTACTGGAAGGATTTCCCCTGACTTTAATAGAAACACTATCCATGAGTATACCAGTTATATCTACAGACTGTAAAACAGGCCCTAGAGAATGTTTATGCCCAAATATTGATATAAATCAGGAGATCAATTATCCCTATTTTGGAGAATACGGGATTCTAAGTGCGCCTTTTGAAAAAATATGGAAAAATTCAGTAGAAAAACTGGATACTGCAGAAGAAATGCTTTCTGATTTAATGATAAAAATGATTGAAAACCCGGATTTAAGAAAAAAATATTCCATTGGATTAAATAGAGCTAAAGATTTTGATAAAGATAAAATAATTAACCAGTGGGAAGAACTTATAGCTGATTAATTTTTTAACTCTTTTGAAGGCTATTTAATGAATTTTATTCAACTGTTTGACTTAAATGCTCCATTTAACAGGCCATTGTAATATGCTTTAAAAAGCCCCCAGTTTCTGTAGTATATACTCAAAACTATGGGCAGTACAATGGCACCAACAGCCTGATAAGCTACAAAAAACATGTAATTGCTCTTTTTAGCCCATTTTTTCATAAACAGCCATCTATTACGGGTTATATAATACAACCCAATTGGTTTAGTTATCCCACCGCCAGATTTAGACACCTTATGCCATACTTTTGCTCCAGGAGTATAAACTCTTTTATATCCTCCTTTAGCTGCCCGCAGTGCAAGATCTGTTTCTTCAAAGTACAAAAAAAACGTTTTATCCATAAAACCTATCTTTTCAATGACTTCTTTTTTAATGAGGAATGCCGATCCGCTTATATAATCAAATTCCCTTATTTTATTGTACTGGCCTTCATCAACTTCATTTATTCCAACATGCAATCCCCTGGCAAATTTCCAGTCTATTTTTCCACCAATGCACCATATCACGTTCGGTTCGTTATAATAATAGATTTTTGGACCTATTATCCCCATATTTCCATTACTTTCGCCAGTAATTACCATTTCCTTTAGAAAATCCTTTTCAACGACTGTATCATTATTTAAAAGAAGAATATAATCAGAGTTCAGCTTATTTAGAGCATACCTCATTCCGATATTATTTCCCTCTGCAAAGCCATAATTTTCAAGGTTTTTTATTAGTATCAACCTTTTTGAAGTTGAATCAATGGTTTTTTCAAATTTTATTGATTCAGATTCGTCTTTTGTACATTCAATGATTCTCAGAGGTTTATTAATGGAATCATACTCAAAAAATTCGGATTTAACTTTTATTTTACCCATAGCATAATTTCTGATTTTTTCAAGCGATTCATCCTGTGAACCATTATCCACTACAATTACCTCAAAATTAGGATAATTTATTTGATATAAAGACTCAAGACACTCAATAGTATCTTTCCAGCCGTTCCAATTTATAATTATCACTGAAACATTTGGATATTTCTCATTATCCATAGTACTCCCCATAAAGCTTTTCGTATACTGCCACTGTATTCTTGATTATGCTATCCCAATCATGATATTTTTTTCCATTTTCACGATCTATATCATGTTTGCTGATTTTTCCAGATATAACTTCATTAAGAGCATTGGTTATAACTTTAGAATCACGAACAGGCACAACTTGATATCCTCCCCTAAAATGACTTGTTATTTCAGGAATAGCCCCCACATTTGTTGCAATCAAAGAAGTTTGGCAGGCTAATGATTCAATTGGCACAACCCCATAAGGTTCCATTACACTCGGGAAAATCGTTGTATCTGCAATGTTATAAAGATAAGGCAATTTTTCATTTTCTACGAAACCCATAAATTCAACATAATCAGAAATCCCTAAATCTTCAATTAAATTATTTAATTCATCCTTATAGGGGCCTTCACCAGCTATAAGGAGAGTTATATCATATTTAGATAAAATATCTTTAACTCCCCTAATTAAATAATTTATTCCCTTTATTTCAACCAGCCTACCCACATAGAGAATATACTTCTTATCTTCTAACCCGAATGCTTTCAAAGCAGTTTCCTTTTTAATTGGTTTAAATTTATTAAAATCTATTCCCATTGGTTGTATGATTGCATTCCCATATTTAGAAAATTCTTTTTTTTCTTCCTCATTTAAACAGAAAAATTGATCCACTTTTTTAAAATAAGTTTTTTGTATCAAAGATTCGAAGGGCTCTAAAAGCATTAAAGGAGTTCCATTAAATAAAGAACGGATTAGAGTAGGTGAAGATGCATGTGATTGTGCAATCACTGGAATTTGATCTGGAATTGACCTTAAAATATGGTAAGTATTGGGATAAAATATTCCATGAAAATGCAATAAAATTTCAGTGTTATGCATCATTTTTTTTAATTCATTTAACATTAAAGGAGAATATTCAAATTTTGAAAGGTATCTAGATGGAAATATTTTATAAATTATGCCGTCATCACCAGTTCTAACATACATTTTCTTTAAATTCTTTTCTGGACGCCAACATTCAATTTCATAATCATTTGAAATTTTTTTAATTCGTTTAGATACCTTTACATGCCAGTCATCCTCATAAAATCGAGGATCAGCCGTTTTATTGTGTGGTGAAAGCGAATGAGGCAAAATCTGGATTATTTTCATATTTACACTGTATAATACTATCTATGTTAATGTTCAAGATACATAAGTGCCTATTCTAATTTTTTTCGGAGCAGTTTATTTTCCTTCTGTACGATATAAATTTCCCTTTTAAGAAGGCTTATTTGGGTAGCAACAAATCCGAAAATCAATATTTGAATTCCAGAAAGTATCATTAGAACCATAAACAGCATTAACGGTCTTGTAGGATCTAATTTTCCCATAACAAACTGATAAAATAAATATAATGCACTTATTAATCCTATAAATAACAAAATGAGCCCAATAGCGCCGAATAACATCATAGGTTTTTCATAGAAAGTAAATAGTAAATGGGAGATTGTTGTTGATTTAATCTTTATCTTGGATTCTCCAAGTTCTCTGCCGCCCAATGTAACTGGAACTTCTTTAATCTTATAACCTATTGCATTTGCCTTTGACAGTATTTCAGGGTTAATTTCAGTTCCATTGGAATTCAATTCAACTGAATCCAAAACTTTCTTTCGATATGCTCTAAAAACACCCGTTACCGTACTGATATTGTCCGCCATGGCATAACCAACGATTTTGTTGGCCATTTTACTTATAAATAGTCTATAACGAGGTATATCCTCAGTTTTTCCACCATCCATGTATTGAGACCCAATTACGATATCTGTTGACTCATCAAGCCCATCAATTAATTTAGGAATATAACAGGGTTTATAACTTAAATCCGCATCGATGGTAATAATAACATCACCATCAGCTTTTTTAAAACCTGTTCTTAGCGCTCCGCCCATTCCCTTGTTTACTGGATAGCTCAATATTTTTATATGTGGGTTTTCAGCTGCAGCACCACTGGCTAATTTAAAGGTATCATCATGACTTCCATCATCAACAATAATAATCTCATAATCTTTATAGTTGTTTAACACATCGTCAACTTCAGTCAATGTTTTTAAAACATTTTCTTCTTCGTTGTACATCGGAATAATTACAGAAACTTTCATGATATTTTGTAGTAATGACTAAGTTATATGTTTTTTTCTATTGAATTTTAAACATGTTTAAATAAATCCTAAAATTAATATTCATTATCCTAACTTTAAAATAGCCCTACAGTTTAACAGTAATTATAATATTTGAGGAAACAGAATGAACAGATCTCTTTTAAAGAATAACTGGGATTTAATACTTGCTTTAGCTTTATATTCATTGCTATCTATCTTCGCTTTACATTATTATCAACATATACTTGGAGATGAGATTTCATATATTAATATTGCTCATGAGTATGCAATGGGGGACTGGGTAGATGCAATTAATGGATACTGGAGCCCCCTTTATTCATGGTTAATAGCTCCATTTTTGTTAATTGGCTATACACCGCTCTATGCAATGTATGTATCTAAAATTTTATCTTTGACCATAGGATTTTTCACAATAATCGGTATAAGAAAACTATCTCAGACACTTGGAATGAATGGGGTGGTTAAAAATGCAATTATATTTGCTGCTGTTCCTTCAATTTTATTTTTCTCATTAATATACAACACTCCTGATTTATTAGCAACGCTTATTCTTATTTACTATTTAAGTATAATATTTGATCCTGAATACTCAAATAACTGGCTTAACGGGATTTTATGTGGTTTTACTGGTGCTATAGCTTATTTTACTAAAAATTATCTTTTCCTATTTTTTGTAATTCATTTTATCTTATTTAATTTGATTTATTATTTTAAAGGTGTAAACAGTTTTAAAAAGAGGAATGTACTTAAAAACATGACTCTGGGTCTTTTAGTATTCTTCTTAATAAGTGGATTATGGGTGGGTGCAATAAGTGAAAAATATGGAAAATTAACCATTTCAACTGCAGGAGAATATAATCACGCAATAGCCGGTCCCGATTACCCAACATATCCATTTTATTATACCGGCCTTGTTAAACCTCCAAACAAAAACGCTATCAGTATCTGGGATGAACCTTCATCCACCAAACTTAAGCTTTGGAGTCCCTTCGACTCAAGGGAGCATTTTGAATATGAATTAAAATTAATATGGTACAATATTACCCGCACAATCCATATAATAGAATCCTATTTCCTTATAACATTTATAATAATAATTTCAAGTTTGTTGTTTATTTTTAGACCCAAATCTGAAAAAGTTTCAAAAAACACAATAGCGTATCTATTAGTAACTATCTTAATTTACGCTGGAGGATACATATTTATTGCTGTTGAATGGAGATATTTTTTCTTTATATTCCTTTTAATAATTTTAATGAGCTTTTATTTAATCAATAGTTTATATAAAAATAGAATTCTCACACCGGCTTTGAGAAATATTTTATTAATTATTTTGATAGTTTCATTTACAGTTGAACCTGTAAGCGAGGTGATTTCATTTGGCAGTACTGATGATTCAGGTTATAGTTTAAGCACTACATTAAAGGATGAATATGGAATACATGGAAATATTGCTTCTAACCACTGGAATGGACCAACATTGAGTATTTGCTATTTTTTAAGTGCTAAATATTATGGGCAGCCCAAGAAAACTAATAATTCATACGATCTACAGAAAGAATTAGAGAACAATAATATCGATTATTATTTTGTGTGGGATAAAGATAAAAGTGCAAAATTACCAAATTCCGAGTTCTGGTATGACAATGAGAATATCACATTTACAGAATATAAAGAGATAACAGCGGGAAAAATAGACGGACTAAAAATATATGCAAAGATTAAGAATTAAAACCCAATACTGGAATTAACAAACAAAATAGGAATAAAAATGTCAAAAAAAGAAACAATAACATTATTTGCTATTATTTTCATTATATTCTCCATTGGATTCTTCCTCAGGATTGAATCAGCCAATATTTCAGGGGTTCCAGATAATGAAAAAGCTTTTTATCAAGATCAAAATGGTCTTCCCTACATGTATGAGTTAGATTCATACTACAATTACAGGTTAACCAAAAATTATCTTGAACACGGTTATTTTGGAGACGTGATTATAAATGGTACCCAATGGGATTTACATTCTTATTATCCGCCAGGAAGATCCGCAGAATATCCGCCACTCTTAGCTTATTTAGCTGTGTTGTTCTACAAACTGTCAAACTTATTTATTAATATACCCCTGCTTGTAGTTTGCTTTTGGCTACCTGCGTTTATTGCACCACTTGCAGGAATAGTTGCTTACCTTTTTGTAAGAAGGTTTACAAATGGATATGGAGCTGCAGCTGCAGGAATCCTGACTGTAACAGTTCCATTTTACTTTGTTAGAACAGTTCCAGGCTGGTTTGATACGGATATGTTTAATATCCTGTTCCCCCTTTTGATCATTTGGTCCATTGCAGAAGCAGTTAATGCAAAAGATAATAAAAGAGTACTTTTTGCTTTTTTAGCTGCATTTTTCATGTTTCTTTTTTCAATAGCATGGGAAGGTTGGACATATGTCTTTTATATAATTGTATTGTCCTTTTTAATTTATATCCTCCTGTATAAATTAATAAGATTTAAAGTTAAAAACGTTTTACAGGTTTCAGGCTTATTTATAGCTTTAACAATTCTTTTTATAATTATCCCAGATATCTCAAATATTTCAAGTTTTATCGCCCCTTTTCAGTTTATTCAGGCGAATACTAGTTTATGGCCAGGTATTTATCTTTCTGTTGGTGAAATGGGACATGCCTCATTTGAGGATGTTGTTTCGGGCCTGGGATTTTCTTTTTTTGCAGGAATTTTAGGTATTATATGGATATTTAGAATAATGATAAACAACAAATTAAAAAAAAGTTATTTAAATAAATTTACATGGTTTTTATTCATAATCCTTGTTTTTTGGGCCATAATTGGATTTTTAGCCATTATGCAAGGGGAAAGATTTTTGATGATTCTTATACCCCCATTTGTTATTAGTTCAGGGGTCATGGTGGGGATTTGTGCTGGATATTTTTATCGGCTAAAAGAAAATACGAAATTCAATGTACCCCACAGAAAACAGTTCATTAAATTAATTTCTATTGGAATTGTACTTTTAGTTACATTCACGGGAATTTTAAATGATTACAATACACTTCCGGCATTCGTTCCAGGGGCAAATGATGATCTTTGGGATGTTTCCCAATGGATCAGTAATAACACCTCCAGTGACACCGTAATAATTTCAGATTGGAGTTATGGGCATTTGTTTTCATTAGCTACCAAACGTTACGTTTCCATTGATGGTGGATCACAAAATTCACCCCGGACATACTGGATCTATAAGGCTTTTGAAACAGATAATGAGAGCCTATCTTTAGGTATTTTCAAAATGATTGCCACTAACGGAGATATGGGCTATTTAACTTTAGATAATTATACTAAAAATACAACAAAAACTGTTGAAATTTTAAATAACACACTAGGACTCAGCAAAGACGAAGCAATGACTGTAATGACAAAAAAATATGGTTTAAGTATATTGGAAGCTCAAACAGTTTTAAATTATACTCATCCTGATAATCCGCGGCCTTTTGTACTTGTGACAACCAATGGAATGATTAACAAAGGTTACTGGACCTTTTATTTTGGTTCATGGGATTTTAACCTATTAAAAGGAAATGATCTCACATATACTTTTGGAAACACCAGTATAAATGGTGATACTTTAAACAGTACCAACGGCATTTCAATGAATCTAAATACAGGACATGTAATATGGAACAAAAGAGTTCCATATTCAGTTATAATAAGTGATAAAGGCAAAGTTAAACAATATTATATTGATAAAAACAGTGATTTTAGCGTTATAATCGATATGGACTTTAATAAATCAGTCCTCATAGATAAGGGGTATGAAAATTCATTATTTACTCAGTTAGTAATTGAAAAAAGTGATCTAACAAATTTTAAAGCAATATATAAAAATAACAATGCAGTGGTGTGGAAATCCAGATATTAAATTCACATTGAAATTTAAAAATAAAAAATAGAGAACTATAGAAATATAGTTCTTCTTTATCTACTATTTACTTATTTGACACTTCCTCTTACTGAAGCTATATCTTCTGCAGAGTTAAGATTAGTCTGTTTGAAGTAACTGTTGTAGATCAATAATGCAGCTATCGCTATAACGATGACA
>JAEYPF010000019.1 GCA_023411115.1 Methanobacteriota archaeon | reverse complement strand
AAGTAACTGTTGTAGATCAATAATGCAGCTATCGCTATAACGATGACACCACCGAACAGTAAAATGTATTCAGCTGCTCCTTGACCACCTTCATCTTTTAAAAACTCCATAATACAGCACCTCCATTTTAGTTATGCAATTTTGTCTATACCTTTACTAATATATAAATTATAGGTAGAGTATTATTAAATTCCCATATCATAATAGGTTTTAGGGCAGTATCATATTTCATTTCCATCTCTTTAAGTTCTTATCGTACTCCCCTTACTACTCCTATAACCTATTTCATTATCACCATAGCATTAGTTTTTATATAGTATTATGTGCATATTCTCACATATCAAAGAAGAGTGTAATTTACATGTCAAAAAATCGCAAATTGAAAGAGCTAACATTTAAAATTATTGGGGAAAACGAACTTTCTAGGAAAAAGCTTTTGGAAGAAATCCGGAAACAGTCTAATATTTCCGATAAAACATTAAACGAGATTTTAATGTCATTTCTAAAGGAAGGAAAAATATATATTGTCGGATACGACTTCGATGTTTACAACGGCATAAAGAGAATACAATCTATAAAATCAGATGGTATTATCTTTGGTATAATAAAAACAGATCCACTTGAAATAGATATTTTAATAAAACAATTGGAAAGTAATGACCCTTTAGAAGTAAAAGATACATTATACAAACTGAAAACTATTTTTAAAAGGAAAATAGAAGAAATAGAAGGTAAAAATCGGCTCAATATAAATTTACGAAATTCAGATGTCATTTTCAATGAAATCATTTTTTACATTAGATCCCAGCCACAGGATCAAAAAATGATACTTCGAAACAAACTTGCTCTGGGTCTAAGCAGCGAAAAAGGATCTACAGAAATATTTGAACATTTTATAAATTATATAAATTCTCAAATGAATAAATAATTTAAAAATAGTTTAATCGTTGAATATCCTTTATTATCAGTATAATGTTTCATCATAGTAATTATAACGTAATCTTTTCTATCCATTTGTAGTTACATTTGTTCTTACTTTGTCCACATCTTCTGCAGTATTAAATGGGCTTTGATTAGGAAACAAATAATTCTTATAAATCAACAGTGCCGCTATCGCTACAATGATAACGCCGCCAAATAATAATATATATTCCGCTGCCCCCTGACCGCATTCATCTTCTAAAAACCCCATAGCATTACCTCCAGTCAAGCCTCCATTTATGAGTTGGTAACATATTATATAAAAGCTTTACATATAGTATGAATATTAATGATTTTATTAGTATTTTAGACATATCCAAGCTACAATAAGTTTAAAAAAAATTATATGTTTAATAAACGTAAAAATTGCTTGAATTATAATTGCAAAAATAATTAAGAGGTCTTATTGATAATGAAAGTTCTTTTTATGACGTGTGGGATAGGTATAGGTCATATTTCTAGAGATACCACACTTGCAAAAAAGCTTCAGGAGAAAAATGTGGATATTGCTTTTGCAAGTTACGGTTCTGGCTATGAAATGCTATTGAAGTCTGGAGAGTACCAAACTGCTAAATTACCAGATATAAAATTTTATAGTGATGGCGGCGGGCTTGATATCAAATATACTGCTAAAAAATCAATTGACACACCCTTCATTTTTCTTAAAAGCATATATAACGAATCTAAAATTATAAAAAAGTTCAAACCAGATATTGTAGTTGCAGATTCTCATTATTCTGTCCCAATAACCTGCAAAGTTCTGGGTATACCATGCATTATGATAACAAATGAGTTAACACTTAATTTTACAGAACTTTATCCTGATGAAAAAATCATTGAATATGTTGAAAATGGGCTTAAAAGATTCATTATAGACGTGTCAAATCAATGTAATGCCATTATAGTTCCAGATATAAAAGATTCCATTGAAATACCTCCAAAATTAAGGGATATTACTACGTTCACTGGTCCCTTTCTTAAAAAAAATCCGTGTAAAATTGGAAATAAAAAAGAAATTAGAAAAAAATTAGGGTTCAATGAACATGAGAAAATAGTTCTCGTTACTGTTGGAGGAAGTGAATTTGGAAAAAAGCTAATTAAAACCATTGTAGGTTCATCAAAATTAATAGACTGCGATAAAATAATAATTGTAACCGGGCCCCAAATAACATCTGATTTTATACCTGATTCGGATAAAATAGTAAAAAAAGAATTTTTAGAAAATATAATGGAATGGATGAAACTTTCTGATGTTGTAGTAAGTCTTGCAGGCCATAATACCACAATGGAACTGGCTTCACTTGGTATTCCCAGTATACTCGTACCTATTGATAATCACCCCGAACAGATTAAAAATGCTTTGAACATGGAAAAATATGGACTGTCTGTAATAAGGAAAGTAAATGAATTAAATTTAAAAGATTTTTCAGATGATATAAACGATATATTGCACAATGATGATTTAAAGAAAAAAGCAAACGTTATAAAAAAAGAATTTTCTAAATATAATGGAGCAGAAAATGCAGCAGAAATTATTTTAAAATATGCAAAACATGGAAAGTAATCGTTTTAGAATAACCAATGCTGAAAATAGATTCAAATTTAAGCACTTCAAAAATAATTCAATCATGCCATCTAAATATTTAAGTAATTTTGAAAATAGAAATTTTAAGAGTGTTTCGGGGAATTTTAAATAATCAGTTTAAATTTAATTATGGATTCATATAGATTGGAGTAAATAAAAAGATTTTTATTGTAGTAATATTAATTAAAGCTTAGAGTGGGTATAAATGGGCTCTTCATTATTATAATAATAATGGGTAAATAAAAGATATGAGTTGGAGGCATCAAATGATCAATTTAATTGTTACAGCTTTGGGGATTGTGTTAATTGTTGGGGGTTTTTACGCTATGTCTTTTGGATTTGCAACCCCACCAAATCCTTTATTGTTCTTTATGGGACTATTTATTTCTGTTTTAGGGGCAATATTATTAATCATGTTTGGAAGCAGAATTGAATCAGGGGACTTCAATATCCGAGCACCTGAAATGAAATTGCCTAAAAAAAAGGAAAACTCTTCCAAAAGCACCGGGAAAATTATACCTAAAAAATCAGAGCCTTCAGCAAGAAAGCCCATGGCAGTCAAAAAACCACAAGAAACTGAAAAAATTAAAACAATGGTAGCTTCTGAATCAGGAACTATCGCCGCAAGTGAAGAAACACATACCATTCCGCGAAAAATTAAGCCTAAACGAGTATCAAAAGATTTAAGAGAGCCCATTAAAGCTAAAGGAAACTTAAAAGAACCACAAGCAACGGAAGAAAAGCATAAAGCAATGAAGCCAGCGGTAACAAAGGAAAAAACACCAGCAGCAGCAAGTGAAGTATCTGCAAAAGGTCCAGAAGCAATAGAAAAAGAACCTAAAATGAGAAAAAAGGTGAAACCGGTGAAAACTACCTCCCAAACTGAAGATGAATTTGTTAAAAACAGATTAAACAAGTTAAAGGAAAGTTACATCAAAAATACCAAGGATATAGAAAATCTCATCGAAGAACGTCTGGATTCTTTCAAAGGAACACTGGATCAAATTAAATCAGAATCAAAAGATCCAAGTATAATATGGTCTTTTGATGCTGGTGAAGTACAGGATACAATGAAAGATACCATTTTAAAGGCAAATAAAAGAATATTAATGATGTATCCATGGGTCCGCAATGTAGATGTAAGTGTTCTTAAAAGGTTTATGGAAACAGAAAGTAAGATGATTATTCAGGAAGCAAGCCTGGATGATGATGCATCAGTTGAGCTCATTAGACTTTTAATGGATAATAATGTCGAAATAAGAACCATGCCCCACGTCCATACAGTAGCAATTGTATCGGATGAGGAGAATGGTTTAATAATATCTACTGACCCTATATACGAAAGTTTCGAGGTAGGTGTAATTTATAAAGACCAGAAATCCATTGAAGAAATTGAGAGAATGTTTGAAGAAGCATGGAATCTCTCACAGGATATAGAAATGGAAATAAACCAATTCTAATATATGGAGATACATTTATGGAAATAAAATGGTTTGGACACTCTGCATTTGAAATAATATCCGATGAAAATTTAAAAATATTAATAGATCCTTTTATAAGCAATAATCCTGTTAGTCCTGTTACAGTTGAAGAAATAGATGCAGATGTAATATGTGTTACCCATGGACATTCCGATCATTTTGGAGATACTATGGAAATAGCAAACAGAACAGGTGCCATTATCGTTGGAAACCATGAACATTCTGTATATCTTGCAAAACAGGGCTTTGAAACCATGGGAATGAACATTGGAGGAACAATTAAAATCCACGATATTAAAATAACCATGGTCAATTCGAACCATTCATCCGATATGGATTTTATAGAAGAAATGGGGGTCGGAGGAAGCGCCTGTGGTTTTATAATACAGCTTGAAAGCGGTAAAAGAATTTATCATTCCGGAGACACAGGTGTTTTCGGAGATATGAAGAATGTAATAGGAGATATATATAAACCACAAATTGCATTACTTCCAATTGGTGATAGATACACCATGGGACCATTTGAAGCTTCAATAGCTGCAGAGTGGATTGATCCAGATATCATAATTCCAATGCACTACAATACATTTCCTGTAATTGAGCAGGACCCTGAAGAATTCGCTGATAGGGTTGAATCAATTAACAAAAAAGTGAAGGTTGTTATCCTTGAACCTGGCCAAATATATAAAGAGTGATAAGATGCCGAGCATTTTCAGAAGATTCTTGAATAGACTACTTGGAAAAGACAAAAAATTAAAAATAGGACTGTATGGTCACCCAAATTCCGGAAAAACTACACTAGCAAACACAATGACCAATGACTGGCTTGGAAAGCCGCTAGGTTTAACATCTGAAATTCCCCACGAGACAAGAAAAGTTTACAGGCAAGAACATGTAAGCATAAAACAAAATGGAATTGAACTTGACTTCGACATAATAGATACACCAGGAATAGCAACAAAAATAGATTATAAAAATTTCCTGCAGTTTGGCCTATCTGAAGTCGAGGCAAAAGAAAGGGCAAAAGAAGCAACTAAAGGAATAATAGAAGCTATTAAATGGTTAGATGACGTTACTGGCGTTCTTCTGGTTGTTGATGCTACTAAAGATCCTCTTACACAGGCCAATATTACAATAATAGGGAATTTAGAAGCAAGGAAAATTCCATTTGTAATTGTTGCAAATAAAATTGATGTTCCTGAAGCTTCACCGGAACGTATTGCATCAGTATTCCCTCAACATACAGTGGTGCCTATTTCTGCACTTCACGGTGAAAATACTGGGAATCTTTATGATGCAATGGTTAAGAGGTTCCGATAATTTAGATAATTAATAATGATCATATTGAGGTATCAAAATGAACGGTTTAAAAATGGATTTTCTATCTTCAGATGCTCTTCTTACTCATACAAGCATGGAAAAAGTATCAATGATTGTTGATCGAGTTAAAGGAGGAGATCTTGTAATCATAGAAGGCGGATTAAGTCCTGAAGAAGAAGCGGAACTTATAGAAACTACCATGAGAGAAATTGACATTGAAAACTTCGTTGGAATTGATATATACACCCTTGAAAAGGACAAAAAATCTCTCTTTGGAATTTCAAAGAAGAAAACCGTTGGACTGACCATAATCGGACCTGCAAACATCATGAAGACCGTTAAGAAAAAGTCAAATGTCCTTTCTATGATTGCAAATCTTGGTGATTCTGGTGCATCTCTGCATTAAGTGCGGCTCTCTCTTTAAAGGAAAATCAGAAGATATTCTTAAAGGATGTCCAGAGTGCGGTAGTCATTTTTTTGAATATTATCCCGAAGAAAAGCCTGAAGATAACAAAGGAGAACCTCATGGAGAATCTATTGAAACTATAATGGTCCATGAACATGGGATTTACGAAGTAAATCTTCCTTCACTTTTAGAAGATGATTCTATAATTGTTTCAGATGAAGAAGGAAAATATGTAATTGATATTAACTTTTTACTTAAAAAGAAGATAAATGAGAAGGACAATATTTAAAAACATATCTTCAGCATTGTCTTAACCTATTTTATTTTAAATTATCTCCTTCTAAGATCCCTTTCATCCACAATATCTGCTTTTCCAGAAGGTAAAACCCTTACCAGGTCATCCATGGTAATGATGTGTTCCTGATCAATTCTTCGCCTTATTTCCCTTGCTAATGCCTCTTTTTTAGTGTAACCCGGTTTTATAATGACATAATTATCAGTATATTTCTTTACAGCATCAAGAGGACCTGCCATTAACCGCTCGCCTTCATAATCCACTACCCCAACTGCAATTAAAAGTGTTGCAGCCCTTATGTAATTTCTAGCTCCGCGAATTATAAATGCACCTTTTTGAACAAATTCACCTGATTGAGGAGTCTTTGAAACCTGATCGGGATGAACCCAGTACACATCCTGCGATCCAAATCCTTTTGTCCATGCACTGGAAAAGGACGCTGCAAAAGAGGCAGCCTCATTAATGGTTGTTTCAGGTACTTCCCTACCTTCACTTTTTATTATAACCGAAGGCGCTCCATGTATGTCTGAATGGAAGTAAATGTCTTTATTTTCCATATATTTTTTAACCACTATTTCGTTGGAGTTTGCATCTCTGCCTCCAATTACTAAAAATCCGTCTGAAGAAAGGAACCATCTAAGCTTTTCAAACCATTTAAGCTCCTTTTTGACCCTTTTTTGAGGTAATGTGACCCTTTCCATTTCAATCTCTTTTTTATTCTTTGCTTTTTCAATTTCCTTTTTGGTCTTTTCGATGGCAATATTGACCCCATTTATTTTCCTTTTGGCCTTTTTAGCCTTCTCATAATAGACTTCAGCATTTTCAGGAATTTCCAATTTAGCATCTATCCTAATCACTTCATCATCTATTTTTAAGGTAAGGTTTCCAAGTTTATCAAGGGATTCAATGATTTCAGCTCCTTCTAGACCCTGTTTTCTGGCAGTTTTAAGCTTTGAACCTATTTCATTCCATGAATACTTTTCCCTTGCATCTTTTATAATATCAAGGATATTTTGAACATTTCCAAAATACGCATACAACAAGTCACCCTTCTTTTTAGAGTCTTTAATGGTTTTCTGGAATTTGGATAATGTTTCTTCCTGTATCCTCAATCTTTTTTCGAATTTTTTGACTTCTGCGCCCCAAATACCTTCATATTCATTTTTAATGTCTTCCCTTACTTTACTACTAAAGAATTCATCTGCAGCCTCATTATAAGTTTCAAATATCTCTTTTTTGTAATCTTCATAGATTTTAAGGTCAAGGGGCAGGGCGTCTTCCTTTCCATCAGACACTATTTGTGGATGGAATCTGGACGTTCTAAGTGGTTCAAAAAGTTCATAAATTGCATTATAAATAGAATCTATATCTTCATCTGAAAGTTCTGCAGCTGATATTTCCTTTTGAATATTAGACCTCAGTATAATTTCTTCAGCATAAATACCGCCCAATCCACTTCTTGCAAGGGTCCTTATAACGTCTGTATCAGAATCTTCAAATAATTTTTTAAGTTCTTCTTTTTCCAGTTCAAGTGGATTTATGCCTTTTTTTGGAGGATATTTATACTCTTCTTTGGACGAAATTCTCCTATCACTCCATAATTTACGTTTAAGTGGTAAAATAATCGTTCCTTCTTCATTTAAAAGGATTATATTACCTTTAGCAAAAAGTTCCACTACCAGGGTAAATTTGTGTTCTTTAGCAACATGAAGTTCCACTATTCTATCAAAATTGTACTGCCTAACATCTTCTACTGTGGCCCCTTTAATGTATTTTCTAAGGAGCATCGGGAAGTTTGGAGGTATTTTAGGATTAGGTAATGGGTATTGAGTCATGTGCATTCTTCTTCCAGCTTGAAAGACAATGTCAACTCTCCCCTTACCAGATACATGAAATCTTATTAAAACTGTGTCTTTAGTAGGTTGGTAGGCCTTATCTACCCTTGCACCTTTTAATAATTCTCTTAATTCATGACAAATAGCGTAAACATCTACATTAGACATATTTTTCATTATAACCCACCTTGATTATCACATAATGGCAAACAGCAATTTAATTATAAAATATACTGAAAATTTGATGTATAACAGTAATTTAATCTTGAAAACGTTACTATAACATATAATAATAGTTATCTACATAATATAATCAAATTCAGAAAATCTATTTTATTTGATAAAACATTTATTAGTAATCTCACCAATGTATATAAAGAATCCTCTAATTAACATACAATTTTTATATTTGTTAGAACATGAATTAAATTCATCGATCAATGAATTAACGTGTTGAGGAGAAACAAAATATTTAAAATACTAAATATTATATGGATTAGAAAATAGATCATAAAATGGAGGAAAAAATATGGACGTAGACGGTAAATTAGCTGCCCTTCATACAATTACTGGAGCAATAGCAGGTTACATCTCATTTGCACTATCAACTGGAATAATATATAAAAATGAAGCGATAGCTGTTATAGTAGCTTTAATCATTCTTTATTTATCCGGCCAAATTTCAGAAAGAATATTTGGAAAAGAAGAAGTCGGCGGATTAAGTGGATGGTTATGGAGTGGTATAGTTATTTTCTTCTTTGTATGGATCATCGTATGGGTCGCATTATACAATATATTATAAAATAAAAATTTAATCTAACTTTTTTTACGAGTATTAAAGAATACTCGCTTGAATCCTCTTTTTACTGGTTTAATCCAATCCTATTTTTTGTTTATTGGCTAACATCCAAAATAGTTAGAAATGCCCGTAAAAAATCCATATGAACGTGAATAATAGCGCTGCTATGAATACCAGCGGAGCAAACACCCTGCTTACAGCCACAATTGAACTTATAGTAGTTACAAGTTCAGTAGCATTTAAAGGACCAAAAGTTTTAATGTCTTCAATATTAGCCACTTTACAACCAACAGAAACATCTTCTAAGTCATTTAAAGCCTCTCTAGTACATTTTAAAATGGCATCTACTATTTCACTCTGCTTTTTATAACCTACAGGATTATGACCGCCAGACATTGTATTTACAAAGTGAGTATCTGTAGTCATTACCTCGGTCATATCTATTCCCAATGCTTTAACTTTCTCTATTATTTCTTCTCTAAATCCTATAACCATATTGTTAGAATCTAAAAGTATGTATGCAGTTTTTTGAGCGCCGTTAACCTCAATAACCATTACTTTTACTCCACTTTGACCAATACCATCTTCTTTGGACATATCATCCAGTGGATCATAACTGCAGCCCACCCTAATTCCATTTTCCTGTTCAGGAGTTTTAAGTTTTTCAACTGCCCCCATAAGCTCAAAAACTTCCTTATTACCTGGTAAAATTCTTCCTCCTTCACCCTTAAAGCTGTTGTGGCAATCAACAAATATAACATTTTCAACATCACATGATGCCTTTGCAAGGTTCATCAAGGCAAGGCCAACTCCAAAATCTATATCATCAAATCCCCTGGGTGAAAATGTAGCAAGCATCAATAAACTTTTATCAAAATACTGTGCACCAATTACTGCGCCCTCATTTTCAACTCTGAAAAATTTACTGGCACTTTCAGAATAATCCATACCATTTAACGCTTCTTTAACGACACTTTCTATTTTATTTATCTCTTTTGAAGCCACAGGGTTAAAATCATGGGTAGATGGCCCATGTGAGACCATTGTAAACACATCGAATTTATTGGAAAGTATTGTGGGAAGGTTTCCACCTCCAATATTTCCAAGTGGGCCTGGATGAACACAGGGTGATAAAAAAATCGCTTTAATGCCGTTTTTACCCTTGAAAGATAAAACTCCAGTTAGGGTATCAATTGGCTCACCTATATCATCAAAAAGTTTTTCCATAGCTGGTGAACCTTCTGTAATATGGGCCAGGGCAAGACTTAAAAGCTCTAAACCGCCTACTCCCAGGTTTCTTCTCATAGGAGATTCTATAATTGCTACAAAAGAATAAATCGCAATTACAAGAATTATGGATGCAATCACTATTTTTATAACGATGGCTATTATACTAAAGTCCCCAATATTTGTTGTTATACTGGTTAAGAAAGCTATAACTACTACCATACTTAATATAAGTGCTGGTTGAACTACGGACACGACAATAGATTTTATAAGGCTTATATTAGATGTTCCCCATATTACAAGGGTCCTAAAAGCAAATGCAATAACACAACCAAATATTAATGCATTTAAAATGTAATTATTCACAGTGAATACAGATACGATACTTCCAATTACATATATGATCCCAACTATCAACATGGAAAGAAGTGCAAGAAACATGGATTGCTTCATTTTCATGTGTCTACCTTTAAAGGCATTTACCATTGGCTGAGTTAATCCTCCGCCCATTATAGACATCAAGCCAAAAATTAGAAAACCAGTTGAGCCACCATAAACCACGCTGTAAAGTATGGACTCTTTTGCTGATGGCGCCATTAAAAAAGCAATGCAACCTATAATGAAACTTAAAAACACCATGGTAAAGAGGGAAATCCTGGTTGGTGGAAGGGTCATAATGTATTTTGTAAGACTTACGAGTTTATTTTCACTGGACATAATCAACCTCTAAAAATCATAAATTTATTGAAAGATAATAAATAGCTATTATACCTATCTATATAAATAACATTATCGTTTCACAAAAATTAAATTAATCTGGAGAAAAATACTATTTTTAAAGAATATACCAAAAAATAGAGATTACAAATGATATAAAACTTAAAATATAGCTTTCAAAGAAGAGAAGCAAAAATTAAACGTTAAAATACAGGTGAATATATGAATGTAAAATTTAAAACACCGCTTTCAAAAGAAGATACACAAAAATTGAAAGTTGGAGATATCGTATACATATCAGGTACAATTTATACTGCAAGGGATAGGGCCCATCAAAGAATTTTAGAGGAAGGTTCCCCTGTAGACCTTGAAGGTGCAGTTATTTTTCATGCAGGCCCCATAATAAAAACTATAGCCTCTGATGAAGGTGTGGATTATGAAATGGTTGCAGTAGGCCCTACAACAAGCACAAGGATGAACCCATACCAGCCAGATGTCCTGAAATTAGGAGTAAGTGCCATAATCGGGAAAGGGGGCATGGACGAGAAAACTGCAGATGCGCTTTCTCAAAATAATGCCGTATATCTTGCTGCGGTTGGAGGATGTGCCGCATTATACGTTAAATCAATTATAAATGTAAAAGGGGTTAACTGGATTGATTTAGGAGTACCAGAAGCCATATGGGAGCTTGAAGTTAAAGATTTTGGCCCCTTAGTTGTTGCAATGGATTCAAATGGAAATAACCTCTATGAGGAAGTAAGAAGGAAAATATCAATTTAAAAAACGATTCTCATGGTTAAATTTAAAAAAGAGCCCTTACTGGAAGGGTTTATAGATACTCATGTCCATACTGCTCCTGACGTTAGACCAAGAGCATTAAATGACATTGAAGCTACAATGAATGCTAAAAATGAAAAAATGGGAGCAATTGTCATAAAATCCCATGTTGAGTCCACTGCAAGTCGGGCCCAAATTGCAGAAAAAATATCAGGATTCAAAGTGATTGGAGGAGTATGTTTAAATTTAAATATTGGTGGACTAAATCCAGAGGCTGTTAAGACTACTGCTGACCTTGGCGGCAGAATTGTATGGTTTCCCACCATTTCCGCTCCAAAAATCAATATAAATTACGAAAATACAGAAAACATTCTTAATATCATTGCAGAAAATGATTTAGTTTTAGCTACCGGTCACTTAAAGCCGGATGAGATATTCTTACTCCTTGATTATGCAAAAAGTCTGAAAATCAAGAAAGTGATCGTTAATCATCCCCTAACAGGAGTTGTAGGTGCAAGCATCGATGAACAAAAAGAAATGTCTACGCACGCTTATCTCGAGCATTGCTTTGTTGCATGCATGGAAAAGCATGATAATTTAGATCCAAAAATAATGGCGGGGGCAATTAAAGAAGTTGGGCCTGAAAGGTGTATAATGGCAACTGATTTTGGTCAAGCGCATAATCCAGCTCCTGTAGAAGGAATGAAAATGTTCATTGATTCTATGCTCGAATATGGAATTAAAAAAACAGGTATAAAGAAAATGTGCGCTGAAAATCCTTCTAAATTATTTTTGAGATAAATTAAAAAAAATAAGTAAAAAAAGAGGTCGGTATTAATCGATGTCCTCAAATCTACCTTCTAATTTTTCCATTACACCAGGAAGACTTGTGTATTCCATTTCGTCACTTGGTAACCTGTGTGGCTCGAATGGACCGTGTCTTCTCATGTAATCAGCTATTTCTGCTGCTTGTTTCCTTGCAGGATCGTATGCAGGGTCATCGAACATGTCTGCAGGTCCTACGAGTTCACCATCAGCAATCTGGAATCCAAGAGCCATAACTCGTGGAGGTCCGTCAAATCTTACAGGATAAGCATCATTTTGTCCTACAGGCATTAATGGTCCATTGTGAGAACCTCTCATCCATCCACCTACTAAATGAGGGAATGAAAATGGTTCAACAACTTCTCCAGCAGCAGGGAATCCTGATTGTGCCCTTACAATAGCAACAGGGTCGTCTTTACCAACGTATTTTCCTGCCATCAGGTTTAATCTCTCTGTACTTACTGCAGCAGCTATTTCATTGTCGTCTTTCCTTATAACACGTTTTATAACGTATCTGCTTATTGATCCAAGAAGTGCAAGTACGTCGTACATTTCTTCAGGACAGTTCATTATAACTTTTTTGTGCTCCTCTACGTCAAATATTTCAAATTTGTATCCGTTGTGTAATGAAGGGTCTATTACAAGTCCTGCTGTGTTAAAAGGGTCTGCAAACATTCTAAAAATAGGTAAGTTAAATGCGCCGGGTTCTGTTTTGTCACAACAGAAAACAACTACAGGGTCACTTGGCCTTTCTTTAAATTCCATCTCTGCTACACCAGGACCCATTCCTTTGATGTTTCCAGAAAATGTGTCAGAGAGAAGGTCTTGACCTGCACCATAAAGTTTTAATTCTCTGGCGACTTCTGTTGCTTCCATAAATGCAGTAAATGCTAATTTATGGATTTCTTCGTTTTCTTCACCCTGTCTATGGGTCATTATAAGTTCTGTGTCGTCCCCACAGTTGGTTACATAATAGTCTATAAGAAGTTCTTCCTCTCTTGCTTTTGCAAGAATTTCATCGCATTTTTCAAGTAATGCAGGATGAGCTAATCCATGTCCTGCAACACTTCCTACATCTGCTTTAATTACACTAATTGTAGTTTTCATTAAAATACCTCCAATTATTATAAAAATGTTTTTAAAATATTGAAGAAAATGTTAGCAAAATCTTCGATTTTGCTACATGCAAAAAATTTTCAATTTTTTTGCGGTTGCAAAGCTGTGCTTTGCAAACAGCGAAAAACAAAGTTTTTCGCATGCCGTCGAAAAATCTACGATTTTTCGGGCAGCAAAATTTTAATTTTGCATGCTTTGCATTTTCTGAACCCAAAAAATCTGTTAAAATTCAAAGAATTTTGACGCGACAAAAATCAAAGATTTTTATCAGCTTCGATTTTTTGAGGTTGTAAAAACTGATTAAAGGTGGCTTCAGTTTATCATTGAATGAACAAGTTTAAGTTCAAAATTACATAAAAGCGTTAACACAGTTTATATCACCCTTAATTCTATAGAAAAATATGAATTTGTATCAATATAAAACTTACTAAATGTCACCCCGCAACTTGCAGTCTGAAATTTTTTAAAATTCCATTTAATACACAATAAATAATTAGATGTATATTGACATTAATAAAGCTAACGTATTTATTGATTTAAACTGATCCCACCATCATAACGATTTAATTCAATAAAATAATACATATTCATAAATTTCAAAGTATAATTTAACCTTCAATTATAAAAAAAATTATTTTTCTTCTATTTTATTTTTGATTTCGTTTGCCATTTCCATTGTGGATGCGCTGCCACCGAGGTCGGGGGTTAGGGCTTTAGCTTCGCTTAAAACTTCGATTAATGCATTTTCGACTGTATGTGCTGCATCATGCTCTTCAAGGTAATCAAGCATTAACACTGCAGATAAAATCATGGCAGAAGGATTAGCAATATTTTTACCGGCGATATCTGGCGCTGATCCATGTACTGGTTCAAATAAGCAATTATTTTCTCCAATATTGGCAGAGGGTAATAAGCCAAGCCCTCCTACGAGTCCTGCACCTTCATCTGAAAGTATATCGCCGAACAAGTTAGTTGTTACGATAACATCAAACATGTGTGGATTTGTAATGAAAAACATCGCTGTAGCGTCAACATAACGGTCATCAGTTTCGATATCCCTGTACTCCTCAGCCACTTTATAAAAAGTATCTCTAAATAGTCCATCAGTCTTTTTAAGGACATTTGCCTTATGTACTGCAGTAACTTTGCTTCTACCTGTCTTTTTGGCGTGTTCAAAAGCGAATTTACAGATTCTTTTACTTGCTTTTCTTGTTATAACCCTTTTAGCAGTTGCTCCTTCTTCAGTTTCTTCTTCAATACCAGAATAAAGTCCTTCAGTGTTTTCTCTCATTATTATAAAGTCAAGATCGTTGAATAGACTTTTTGCGCCGGGATAGGATTTAACAGGCCTTACATTGGCGTAGAGATCCAGTTCTTTCCTTAAAGTTACAATGGCACTTTTCTGGCTGGCAACTGTGGTTACAGCTCCAAACAGTGTTGCATCAGAATTTATTGCAGTCTGAATTGTTTCATCAGGCAGATTAGTTCCTACCTCTTTAAAACATCCTTCTCCAGCATATGCTTCATTATAATCGAATTGAATGTCTAATGCATCTAAAATATGTAGTGTTGCTTCCATAACCTCTTTTCCAACACCATCTCCCGGTATAACAGCTATATCATACATTAACTCACCAAATACCATTTTACTATATAATTTAAACCATAATATGTATCTTCATTATTCATTAACTTTAGAAATATTTAGAAATTCTATTGGGTCATATCTATTATAATGCTTTTACCTACATATTATTATATTTTTATAATTCTATATTGCCCAAAATCATATAATTCTACTTAAAATAAAATGTATGCTCATTTAAGCACTTTAAAACAAAATAAAGAGTGGTCCGGCACCCTCTTAGAAGCATCAAATGTAGAAGTTAGCCCAAGGGTGCCATATTATAGTATAACTTCAAAGAATATAAATTAAATGGTTTCTGTGACCTGCATCACGATAATTGTAAATAAAAAAATATTTACGATTAATAATGGGTTAATTCACCTTAAAAATAGAACCCATCATCTCAATAACGAAAATACCCCGTGAAATCAAGGGTGTGAGTACTGAACTAAATATTACTCCATTTAAAGAAATATTAACCATTATTTTGGATCAAAGTAGAAAAGACTTTGTGCAATACCTAATTACAGAAAAAATTGTTCCATATATCTCATTTAAATTCCATTAAATATATGCCAAATGAAAGACAAATAATATATAAAATCTACCCAAATGCCAATATTCTAACCCAGAATTGCAATTTTGGTTAATGAAATTATAATATTTGAAATTAAGGATATGCATAAGGAAGTGTAAACATGGAAAGGGAAGAAAACATCAAAAGATTGGTTCAAAATTTAAAGGATGACGATGAACATGTTCAGCATCAAACTTCAGAACTTCTTGAAGAAATAGGAGAACCTGCCGTAGAAGAACTTATTCAAGCTCTGGATGATCCAAACAAAAATGCCAGGAAAGGAGCTGCACTTACCCTTGGAAAAATTGGAGATACAAGAGCCATAGAACCCCTTATAAAGACCCTTAATGATGAAAACAAATGGGTTAGAAGACAGGCCTCAGGGGCGCTTGGAGATATGGGCGATGCGGCTGTAGAACCTCTTATTGAAGCTTTAAATCATTATAACTGGCGTGTTAGAGGAGGAGCAGCGTGGGCCCTTGGGAAAATTGGAAACAAAGAAGCTATTGAAGTGCTCATAGAAACATTAAATGATGAAAGCGGTTTTGTTAGAAGCGGGGCAGCATGGGCCCTTGGAGAATTAGGAGATGAGAGGGCTGTAGAACCTCTTAAAAAAACTGCAGAAGATAAAAGCGGCTTTGTCCGTAAAGTGGCAAAGGTATCCTTGAAAAAATTAGAATAATACCTTAAACAGGTTATCTACAGGCCATTATTATCCCATATTGGGCCATTATGATGATTATGAGTTAATAAAGGCCCAATATAATCTATATTTTATAAGAATAATTATATCAGAGTGGTTAATATCTATATCTAGAATATTCGCCAGTTTATGAGAAATAATAATTACTTTTAATAACCCCTATGACATATAGTTAATTAGGATAGTATAAAGGTTGGACTTTAAAGTATTAACTAGATTACTTTTTTTTAATTGTAATAACGTTCATGAAGGTGTAATATTGAAAGTCAGTATAATCGGCTCAACAGGAAGGGTTGGAAGAGCAGCAGCTTTCTGTCTGGCTGAAGAAAATTCAGTTAATAAATTAGTACTTATTGCCCGAGAGGAAAGTATTGATAAAATAGAAGGAGAATCATTGGATATTTATGATGCACTGGCTGCAAAAGGAGTGTATGTATCTATAAAAACTTCTTCTGATCTTAACGATATTAAAGGATCAAATGTAATTGTTTTAAGTGCAGGAGCTTCAAGAAGTCCCGGAATGGAAAGAGAAGATTTAGGGGTTCTTAACGCTAAGATAGTGGCAGATTATGCAAAAAAAATTGCAGAAGTTTCCCCCGATTCCATAATACTCGTTATAACTAATCCAGTAGATGTTATGACTTATGTGGCTTTAAAAGCATCAGGATTTAAAAAAGACAAAGTTTTTGGCCTTGGAAATCACCTGGATTCTTTAAGATTTAAAACTTATATGGCAAAACATTTCCATGTTCACGTGAGCGAGATCCATACAAGGATAATTGGCCAGCACGGACCCCATATGGTTCCTCTTATAAGTTCAACCTCCATTGGAGGTATTCCAATTGAATATTACTCTGCATGGGATTATTTTACCGGCTACCAGCCCTTTGACATTAAAAAAACCATTGAAAAGGTAAAAAATGCAGGCAGCAATATAATCAGTAAAAAGGGCGCCACTGAATATGGTCCAGCATTTGCTATTTCCAACATCGTAACTACCATTTTAAATGATGAAAGGAAAATATTAACGGTTACTGCATACCTTGAGGGAGATATAGAAGGTATCAATGATGTTTGCCTTGGAGTACCAGTTAAACTTGGAATAAAAGGTATAGAAGGTATATTACCAATAAAAATGAGCACAGGCGAACGAGAAAGCTTTATGAAAGCTGCAGAAGTAGTTAAAACAGATACAGAAAAAATTGTGGAACATTTAAAATCAGAGGATATACTATAATCTTTACTTTTAATTATTAAAAAGGAAAATAATGTGAAGGATATATAAAAATTAAAAAATTTTTACGATTGCAAATCCTTCAAAATCTATGGTTTTGATAGCTTGGATTTGCAAATGATTTAGTCCTTAAAACTAATAGTTTTTAAAATCAATACTGGTATTAGTATTATTCTTTTTAGTGCCGTTTGTACTATTAGTTTTAGGTTTAGTACTGTTCTTCTTAGTAGAATTCTTAGTTGTTTGAATTACATCAGAAATGTCTGACTGGCCTGAGTCGTTTGTTGAATTATTTGCCAATGTTATACTGGGTACACTTTGAGAACCCATAGTTGCGAAGATAATCCCTATAATACCAAGTAAGAGAATTATTATTAAAACCAGGCCTATAGTTAGCTTTTGCATTTGTTTCACTCCTTAGATTTTTGAAACTAGATATAATTTGAAATATCAACCTATCATATATTAATTTATTGGAAATTCAAAAAAATGCAAATGTTGTTTTTGATTAACATGTATCAAAAAACTTTATATAAGTGTTCAGTTATACCATTCATTATAACCCAAATTTTGAACATTGTATAAAAAAAGTATAAATAACACTCATCTTTTCAAAAATATGCTATTTTCGGAAGATAACTGCCGGTAACTTTATATGATAGGATTTTCAAATAGTATCAGCTTACATTAACTATGGATAGTCTAAAAAATATAGGAAACAAACTATGACCACAATTGGCATTCTAAATTTACAAGGAGATGTTTCTGAACATTTTGATATCATGAAAAAAGCTATAGAGCATATGAACAAAGATATCGATGTTTTAAAGGTAAAAACCAGTGAAGACGTTTCAAAATGTGATGGAATAATAATTTCCGGCGGAGAAAGCACTGTTATTGGGACATTAATGGAAGAAACAGGTATTAAAAATGTGATAGTAGACAAAAATATACCTGTTATGGGAACATGTGCCGGAATGGTTCTTCTTGGAAATAAAACTGATTATAAACAGCCTTTACTTGGATTAATTGACATGGAAGTTAAAAGAAATGGATTTGGGCGGCAAAGAGTTTCATTTGAAGATGAAATTGAAATCTTTGGCCAGAAGTTTAAAGGCGTTTTCATAAGAGCTCCCTATATTGAAAAAGTGGGAGAAGATGTAGATATACTCTCAAAGTATAATGAAAAAATTATTGCAGTAAAAAGTGGAAAGCATATTGCCACAGCATTCCATCCAGAACTCACAGGCGATACACGAATCCACGAGTACTTCATAAAGGAGGTATTAAATTGTGCGGAATAGCAGGAGTCGTATTTAAAGACAAAAAACTTCACCCGGTAGGGGAAATCATGACCAGAATGCTTGATGCCCTACAACACAGAGGGCCAGATTCTGCAGGTTTTTCCATATATGGAGGCCTTGGTTTAGCAGAACATGAATATCTACTGAACATCGAAGTAAAAGAAAAAGCAGGTCTTCTAGAGAAAGTTAAAGAAACAGTAAACGCAACCACAAAAATCGAAACAGAAGAAATAATTCCATCAGTGGAAAATTACAATATCTACAGGTGTAAAATAGCTCTTAATTCATTTGATGAGCTTAAACCATTAATTATGGATGTAGACAAGCTGGAAGATGTAATTGTGCTTAATGGAAGCCATTCATTTGAAATGATAAAGGATGTCGGGTCTGTAAACGAAATTGCAGATAGATACGATACTTATTCAAAAATGGGAACCCATGCCATAGGCCATACCAGGTTTTCAACCGAAAGTATAGTTGATCGTTACCATGCACACCCATTCCAGAGTTACATTACACCAGATATAACTGTTGTTCACAATGGTCAGATCACCAATTACTGGAAAATAAGGGATCCTCTAGAAAGAAAAGGACACATATTTGAGACAAACAACGATACCGAATGTATAGTGCATTACATTGCAGATAAATTACATGAAGGTTATAAACTTGAAGAAGCCTTAGAGCAGTCGGTAAAAGACATGGATGGGCCGTTCTCATATATTGTAGGGACACCAAACGGTGTTGGAATAGCAAAGGATCAGTTAGGACTCAGACCAGGTGTTCTTGCTGAAAATGATGAAGTGTTTGCCATAGCTTCAGAGGAGGTTTCTCTTCGTGCAGTAATGGATACACAGGACATAGATCAAATATCACCAGGAGAAACAAGGGCGTATACAATTTAAGTTAGGTGGTTTTATGCGGGAAATAGAGATTGATGCTAATTCAAAAGAACCAAGGGAAATAAATCGTACCATTAAGGAAGCTGCAAAAGAATACGACAAAATCGTTATAAAAAATCCAAATGCTATGCATTATATGCTGGCAGGTCTTACAGAACCAGTTGAAATTGAAATCGATGGTTCTGCTGGTTATTTTGTAGGCACCATGATAGATGGAGCTAAAGTACATATAAATGGAAATGCAGGATGGTTTCCAGCAGATAACATGACTGCTGGTGAAGTCATAATAGATGGGGCCGCTGGAGACGGAGTAGGACAGGGCATATATGGCGGCACCGTTGTTGTACGAAGAAATGTAGGCTCTAGAACTGGAGAAATAATGAAAAATGGTACCATAATAATTGGTGGAAACTCCGGATTTATGAGCGGGCTTTTCATGATGGGAGGACGCATAATTGTGCTTGGAGATATTTCAGATGATGCTGGTGAATCCATTATAAGGGGAACCATATACGTCCTTGGAGAAATAAAAAGCCTTGGTAAAAATGCCAAAATTGAAGAAATTGACGATAACGATAAAAAAGAACTTAAAGAACTCTTACCAGCTTATGGATTTGAACTAGAAGACGAAAAATACGACGAGTTCAGGAAAATAGTTCCACGAAGTAAACGACCTTTCTACGGCAAAGATACAGAGGAAGGATAAGGGGGAGATATTATTACAAATGGAGAAAAAGTCGCAATGGTTGGAACACCATGTCAAATTGTTGCAGCAACTAAAATGGACAAATTCTTGGATGAAGAATTCCCAGTAGACATTAAAATCGGGCTTTTCTGTATGGAGAATTTCTCCTATTCATACATGAAAGACATGCTTAAAGATGAATATGACGCCGATATAAAGGATGTTGTAGAATGCAGGATTGAAAAAGGATACTTATGGTTCTTTTTAACAGAAGACAGGACAGTAAAAATCCCTATAAATAAAGCAAAAAAATGCGTTCGTAAGAACTGTACCGTATGTATGGATTTCACTTCTGAACTTTCTGATGTATCCGTTGGTTCAGTTGGATCTCCTGAAGGATGGTCAACCGTCATAGTAAGAACTGAAAAGGGTTTAGAACTCATAGAAGCGGCAGAAAAGGACAATTATATACAAACAAAGACAATAGGGGATTCCGGGCTTAAAATAATGGAAAGGCTTGCAAAAGAGAAAAAAAGTGAAAGCAAGGAAGAAATCAAAAAACGAGAAAAAGTTGGAAGGCCTGTACTTTATAGAAGAGAAATATTTGGCGACGAATTCCAGAATGAAGTTGCAGACTGCAGTTTCCAGGACTTAAAGGGAGATGTTGTAGATATAGGCGCATGTGTCCTTTGCGGAGCATGTGTTTACGCGTGTCCTGAAGATGCCATTGCAATAAAAGATAGAAGACCTGAACTTGTAGGTAAATGTGTTGAAGATTGTAATGCATGTTATGTCGCATGCCCCCGAACTTACATTCCAGATGAAATATTAAGCAAAGAAGCTGATACAAAACCATTTGGAGATTATATTAAAATACTATCTGTAAAAGCACCTATGGTTAAAGGCCAAGACGGAGGAGTGGCAACAGCACTCTTAACCTATGCATTATCCAGTAATCAGGTTGATAACGTTATGGTTGTTGATAAAAGCAGTAATGAACCGTGGAAACCTGAGGCAAAAATTACAGATAACATCGCAGAAGTGATAAAAGCTTCTGGAACTAAATATTCAGCCTGTCCAATATTTAAACCACTTAAAAAATCCAAAGAGGGAGGAAGTTAAATGCCATTTAAGGTAGAAAAAAACAAAGAACTTTGTAGAAGAAGTTTCGACAGACCTGGTTGCTGCTGGTACATGTGTGACAACCGAGACGAGGAACTCTGCAAAAACTGTTATTCCTGTTTTAATAACTGTCCTCATGAAGTTTACGAGATAATTGACGACGAATCTTATCCCATACATCATGAAAACTGTGTTGGATGCAGAATTTGTGAAGAAATGTGTCCAAATAGTGCAATTGAAGTAATTGCCATTCCAGAAGATAGAAGAAATGTCTGGTCATTTTCAGACCTTGTAGAAATTAACAGGAAGTCTGCTGAAGGTTCATACAAAGTAAGAGGCTGTGGAGCAACACGTGTAATTCCAACCTTTGATGATCTTGTAATTGTACCTGCTCAGGTTTCAAGACCTCCTATTGACAAATACAGGGAACCATGTAACACAAAAGTGACCTTAGGATCTAGATATGCAGAAAATCCTATTGAACTTGATACCCCTATCATGGTTGCGGCCATGTCTTTTGGTGCATTAAGTAAAGAGGCAAAAATTGCCCTTGCAATGGGTGCAACACTTGCTGGAACAGCTACAAATACTGGTGAAGGTGGAATGCTTCCAGAAGAGAGAAAATATGCATCAAAACTCATAGCACAATATGCATCGGGACGTTTTGGTGTATCCGCAGATTATTTAAACAATTCAGAAGCAGTTGAGATTAAAATAGGTCAAGGTGCAAAATCTGGTATGGGAGGACACCTTTTAGGTGAAAAAGTAACAGCAGAAGTTTCAAAAATAAGGAAAATCCCTGTAGGGGCCGATGCTTTAAGTCCTGCAAGGCACATGGATATTGTAGGTCCTGAAGATTTAAGCATGAAAATAGACCAGTTAAGGGAAATAACAGACTGGAAAGTACCTATAATTGTTAAATTCACCTCAGGTAGAGTAAGCGACGATGTAAAGATTGCAGCAAAAGCAGGTGCTGATATAATCGTTGTAGATGGTATGCAGGGAGGAACAGGTGCTGGACCAGAAGTGGTCACAGAACATTCTGGTGTTCCAACCATAGCAGCAATTGTAGAAGCTGATGAGGCATTAAAACATGTGAACCTACGTGAAAAAGTAAGCCTTGTAGCAGGGGGAGGTATCAGAAATGGTGCCGATGTTGCAAAAGCCATTGCTTTAGGTGCCGATGCAGTTTATATAGCAACATCTGCTCTGGTTTCACTTGGGTGCAGAGTCTGCCAAACATGTTACACTGGAACATGCAGAAAAGGAATTGCAACCCAGAACCCTCAACTTAGAAGGCGTTTAGATTACGTGGAAGGAGGTAAACAGGTTGCCAGGTACATAGAAGCCATGACTGAAGAAGCTTGTATGTTAACCCAACAGGCAGGAAATACTGACCTCCAGAAACTTGAAAAAGATGATTTAAGGGCATTAACTGTTGAATCATCCCTTTTAACCGGCGTTAAAATGGCAGGTTTAGAAGCTCCTGTTAGATACTAACAGGACTTCACTTGAAAATCTCTGATTTATCAGAGATTTTCGGTGCTTACGAAACTTTTACAATCTCCGATTGTGATGCAGCGAAACTTTCAGTTTCGCATGCTTCGTTTCGTTGCCCCGAAACAGAGTTTCGAGGGCTCCAAATACTTTATATTTGAGGGTTTTTATTTTTATTTATCTACTTTTTTTTATTAGTTAAAACTACATCAACCGCATATTTTTTTATAATTTATAAAAAGCCCAACCGAAAGCATAAATTGCTATTTTGTAATATTGGATTGTCTTTACCGCAAAAGTTATATATGATGCTGAAAGAATGTTTATATCGGAAATAGGTTTCCTATAGCCCCTTTCCGACGGAAGAAGAAAACGTAGTTCCGGTTATAGGAAATTATAAATCTTTTTAAAAACTCGTAAAAAGCCATTTTACACATAATAAATTTAAATTTAAGAAATTGGAGGAAAACTATATGGTTCTTGATACTGGTAATACGGCGTGGATGTTAATATCTACTGCACTTGTAATTTTAATGACTATTCCAGGTTTAGCCCTCTTTTATGGGGGTCTTATCAGAAGAGAAAATGTTTTAAATACCATGTTTCTCTCATTCGTTACTTTTGGTATTGTAAGCATTCTGTGGTTCGTTTATGGATACGATCTTGCCTTTGGTGCAAATGCATTATGGGGGACAATAGGAAATCTTACAAATCCATTATTTGGAGGAATTTTGGAAACAAAAGTGCTCTCATCATATGCGCCTACAATACCTACGGGCTTATTTGCAATATTCCAGATGACATTTGCTGCAATTACAGTGGCACTCATATCTGGTGCTGTTGTTGAGAGGCTGAAATTTGCATCGTGGCTTGCATTTATACCAGTCTGGCTTACAGTTGTCTATTTACCTGTAGCTCACTGGATGTGGGGTGGAGGATGGCTTGCTCAATTAGGTGCACTTGACTTTGCTGGAGGTATAGTTGTACATTTAACTAGCGGTATAGCTGCACTAGCTCTTGTACTTGTCCTTGGAGCTAGAAAAGACAGTAAATTACTTCCACATCACCTTGGTTATTCTGTTATTGGTGCAGGGCTCTTATGGTTTGGTTGGTTCGGATTTAATGCAGGATCAGCACTAGGTGCAAATGATCTAGCAGTATCTGCAATGATAGTAACCAACACTTCTGCAGCAGTCGGTATGCTTTCATGGATGCTTATGGATAAGCTCAAAACAGGTAAACCAACACTTCTTGGTGCATTATCAGGAGTAATAGCAGGGCTAGCCGCCATAACACCGGCTGCAGGCTATGTAAACATTACAGCCGCCATATTCATCGGTTTCTTTGCCTCAATATTTGCATATCACGCAGTGTCCTGGGTTAAACCACGCCTTGGATACGACGATGCTCTGGATGTATTCGGTATTCACGGGGTTTGTGGTATTACAGGAGCCATTGCAATAGGAATATTTGCAAATCCACTCATAAACAGTGTTACCACTGGAGGTATTCTCTTTGGAAACTTCCACCTGATTCTGGTTCAGCTTTTAGCTATCGTCGTGGTTGGAATTTACTCATTTGTGGCTACATGGGTAATTGCAAAAATAATCGACAAAGTAATTGGTCTAAGGGTTGAAGACAAACATGAAGTACAGGGTCTTGATGTCAATCTCCATGAGGAATCCGGTTACAGATTATCTTAGGCATGTTTAAATGATTACTAGGAGTAATTAATAAAAAGAATTAGATTCTGGATGTGAAAAAATGAAAAAGATAATCGCTATCATAAGACCTGATAAACTGGAAGCTGTTAAGAACGCTCTTGAAGAAGTCGGGTGCCACGGAATGACTGTGAAGGATGTGAAAGGTCGTGGAAGGCAGCTAGGTGTTACAGAAAGCTATCGAGGTCATGATTATAGAATAGATATTCTTCCAAAGACAGAACTTGAGATAGTTAGCCGTGATTCTGATATTGAAGATATTGTACAGACTATAATAGAAACTGCCAAGACTGGAGATATTGGGGATGGAAAAATTTTCATATCACCGGTTGAAGAAGTTATAAGGATACGAACTGGAGAAAGAGGAGAAAAAGCAATTTAACTCCTGCAAATACTTCTCCAAATTTTTTTTAATGTTTTTTAAGTTATTTATACATCAAACACCGCATTTTTGATTTCTTACTGGTTTAATTTATTTTAAAAACTATATAAAAATTAAAATTAACTGTTTTAATTGAAATTGTTAATAACGCAATTTTAAATTGCCTTTTTCTTTTCCCATTATTATTGTCAGGTTAATCGAAACTTTTATATATTTTAAAAAATTAATATTAAACCGGAAGTAGGTTGCCTCTATCCGGTATAACTGAAATTAAAAATAACTCATGTAAATTTCAAATAAGAAGAAGATTAATGCTTTAAAAATGATTTATAACAATATAAGAGAAGTATAGTTCATTGATCATAGAAATAATGTTTTAATATAAAAAAAATCCATTTTTAAAGCAATCTTCATCAAAAAAATAAACATCAAAACCGTGTTTCTAATCCTGATGCATTAATCAGTATTAAAAAAGCGATGATTAATAATGACAATCGAAATGTTTATATAGGATTAAATAGTAATTTCTGTTATCGGAAGTAGGTTTCCGTCATCCGATTGTAGACCTAACATAGGATGGAGGTGTAACTTTATTGGCACAAATATTGGTGGAAGCAGTAATTAATTTAAATTCAAATAAGAGCTTTAAAATGTCTAAAAACTAACTAATCACATTACATTTAAAAAATATTCAAAAAATCTTATAAAAAAACAAGCGGAGGAAAATATATGGTTGATCCTGTTCTTAACTCTGGAGATACAGCATGGATGCTTGTATCTACAGCTTTGGTAATGCTCATGACCATTCCAGGTGTGGCATTATTTTATGGGGGTATGGCAAAAAGAGAAAATGTCTTAAATACCATATTCATGTCACTTATAGCTTTTGCAATTACAAGCGTTGTATGGATTTTATATGCATACCCACTAGCATTTAATACCAGTATAGATCCATGGGGGTTGATTGGTAACCCGGCAAATCTACTATTTAGTGGAATAGGTGTAAATGACCTTGCATCACTAGCACCAACTATACCAACAACTGTTTATGCAATGTTCCAGATGACATTTGCTGCAATTACAGTAGCACTTATATCAGGTGCAGTAGTTGGAAGAATGAAAGCATCATCATGGATAGTCTTTTCATTAGTCTGGATATCTTTAGTATATGTCCCAATAGCTCACTGGGTATGGGGTGGAGGATTCCTAGCTTCATGGGGTGCTCTTGACTTTGCAGGAGGTACAGTTGTACACGTAAACTCAGGGGTTGCGGGTTTAGCCTTAGCACTTCTCCTTGGAAGAAGGAAAGACATATCATTACTGCCACACCATTTGGGTTATTCAATAATCGGTGCTGCGCTTCTATGGTTCGGTTGGTTTGGATTCAACGCAGGTTCTGCGTTAGCCGCAAATGGCCTTGCTGGATCTGCATTCATGGTAACTAACACTGCCGCAGCAGCAGCAATGATTTCATGGATAGCAATAGATATAATAAAAACTGGTAAACCAACTATTCTCGGTGCTATTTCTGGTGCAGTAGCTGGTTTAGTAGCTATAACTCCTGCAGCAGGTTTCGTAACAGTTCAGGCCGCTATAATTATTGGGCTGTTAACTTCAGTATTCTCCTATTTCGCAATATCCTGGTTAAAACCACGCCTTGGATACGACGATGCTCTGGATGTATTCGGAATGCACGGAATCTCTGGTGCATGGGGGGCTGTTGCAACAGGTCTCTTTGCAGCACCATTTATAAACAGTCTAACTAAAGGTGGATTATTCTACGGTCATCCAGAACAAGTACTCATTCAGGTAGCTGCAATACTTGTGGTAGCAGTTTACTCATTCGTAATGACTTTAATAATAGGTAAAATAATAGACATAGTCATGGGTCTAAGAGTAGAAGATAAAGTAGAAGTAGAAGGGCTTGATACTAACTTACACGAGGAATCTGGTTACAGAATATAATTAAAATATGGATGTGATTAAATGAAAGAAATAATTGCAATAATAAGGCCAGAAAAATTAGAAAAAGTAAAAATGGCACTTGAAGAGATTGGATGCCATGGAATGACAGTAGCAGAAGTAAAAGGCCGTGGAAGGCAGCTTGGTGTTACAGAAAGCTACAGAGGCAGTGATTACAGAATAGATCTTTTACCAAAAACAAGGCTGGAAATTATAGTAAATGATGAAGAATTAGATGAAGTAATTGAAACTATCGTTAAAACAGCTCAAACTGGAGACATTGGAGATGGAAAAATCTTTATATCACCAGTTGATGACGTGGTAAGGATAAGGACTGGAGAAAGAGGACAAAAAGCTGTTTAAATCCCAAATTTTTTCCCTTCCTTTTTTATTTTTATTTTAGTTTAATTTCTTTAAATTACAAAAACTGTTGATTTTGAAAATACTGGTTGAATTTACAGACAATTCAATGTTCGATTTATTAATTATGTTATTGATTAAATCATGGGTGAAACTTATGTACGATAAAATAATGCAGAACCTGTACATGATTAAGACAGGTAAGCCTAGCTGTACATCTTATGTTATTTTAGGAGCTGAAATGAATGTTTTGATTGATTCCGGTATAAATCAAAAGTATGGGATTTTAAAGAAAGATTTAAACGAAATAGGAATTAACATAAGGGATTTAAATATGGTTATAAGCACCCATGAGCATGTAGACCACTTCGGAGCTAACAGATATTTACAAAATAAAGTGCCAGTTGTAGCCCATCGTTATGCAGCCACTAAAATCGTGTCTGCCGATGATGAAGTACTGCTTTGTCGTGCGCATGGATACAATCCTAAAGGATACCACATACATCTATGGTTGGAAAACTTGAACGTGATAGACATGGGCGACTGGTTCTTAAAAATAGTTCATACGCCGGGGCATACCTCAGGATCTATATGCATCTATGAACCTCGCAAAAAAGTACTGATCTCAGGAGATACAGTATTTGCAAGGGGTACTATCTCGGATATATCCAGTTCTGGAAGTTATGGTGAATATATCAACTCATTGGTTAGATTGAATACTATGAAAATTGATCTAATTTTACCAGGACACGGTGCAATATCTAAAAATGTTGAAGAAGACATTAAAAAAGCCATAAATAATGCTAAACAAAAGCATGAAGAATTTTTAAAGAAAAATTAGTCTTAATAATAGTTACAGTAAGTGATGCTATATGAAAATCAAAAAAGTTTTATTTTTAGGAGCTTCTGGTTCTGGAAAAACTACTGCACTTGAACATATAAATAACGATGAACTCATAGATATTTTATTGTTTGACTATGGAAAAGCAATTATAGGTAATGATACTACTTATCTTTTCAGTTCTCCAGGCCTAGAAGGTTTTAAATTCATTAATGATGTATTATCCCCTGATGTTGAGGGAATTATTATATTTATAGACAATACAATAGGTATCACCGAAACTGATTTAGAAATACTAAATTTTATCCATAAAAAGCATATTCCTTATGTTATATTTGCAAATAAACAGGATCTATGTAGTTCTATATTAAAAATTGATTTTGATGCACTCATTTTACCTACAATTGCAACAGAGGGAATTGGAATAAATGACGGGTTGAAAATGCTGTTTAGACTAACAGAAAGCCCTAAAAAACAAAGTAAAGTTCAAAAAAATGAAAATAATGACATGGTTAAGTCCAGTGGTAAAAATCAAAATATAACACCAAATAAAGAATTTAAAGACATAATTAAAGATATTAAATCAGCAAATAAAAGAAATTCGCAAAAACCTGATTTTAAAGATATAATCAAAAAAATTAAACCTTTGCATAAAGAAAATGCTGAAAAGCCGGAGATATGTAAATTAAAATTGTTTATGCATCCAATAGAACTGGATAATGTGAAAAGTGCCTTAGAAAGCATGGGATTTTCTAATATCACCATGATTGAAGTTGGTTATATCGATAATCGCGTCTTTATTAAAGAAAGTTACAGAGGCAGTAATTACCGCATAGGAATTCCTCAAAAAGTAGAGATTAACATGATAATAAAACGAGAAGACATTCAATATGCACTTGAAACGATAGAATCCATTAAGACAGATGATATTATCGATGATATAGTTATATCACCTGTAGAAAATGTTGTGAGGATCAGAACTGAAGAGAGAGGTGAAGAGGCAATAGAATAGTTATTATCCTCATAAGTTCCTTAAATAACATTTGTGAATTCAAAAACGTTTATTAGCTATCAAACCACAACTTATCATATCACTAAGAAGGGGAAAATCAAAAATGAAAAATAAATCAGTAATGGGCATGATAGCTGTTTTAGTTATACTGGTTAGCATTTCAGGATGTGTAACTAACGACCAGACCAGCAATACTTCCAGTACAGGTAATCAAACAGTCCAGCAAAATAAAACAGTTAATAGTACATCCAATTCTACTGGCGCAGCCATTTCAGCAGAAGAAGCTAAAAATGTTGCCAAAAATCATATAGGGCAACAAGGTGCAACAGTTGGTGAGCCTACATTAATAGATACAGACGGAAAACTCACTTATATGGTACCAGTCATGTCTCAGGGCAATCAGGTTGGTGTAATCATTATAGATGCCAAAACCGGCCAATTCGTTGATGGAGCTGGCGGAGTTTCAAATAATTAAATTTTAATTTAGTAAATTGATTTGAATAAAAATAAGTAGATATGGATTTAAAGGATAATCAAATAACTTTAAATCCACTCCCGAAGTAAAATTTATTTTTACCATCCTCTTGACTGAAGTCTTTCTTCTTCTGGAATTTCACTCATTTCTAATCCAGGCATGGCTTTTCCAAGTCCTCTTGAAACTTTAGCAAGTAGTTCAGCGTCTTCATAATTGGCTGTTGCTTCTGTAATTGCCTTTGCAACTAATTCAGGATTTTCTGATTTGAATATTCCTGAACCAACGAAAACACCGTCTGCACCTAGCTGCATCATAAGTGCAGCGTCTGATGGTGTAGCAACTCCTCCTGCGGCAAAGTTTACAACTGGTAACTTTCCAAGTTCAGCTGTTTCTTTCACAAGGTAATATGGAGCTTCAATTTCTCTTGCAACCCCCCAGAGTTCTTCTTCAGTTTTATTTTGAATTTCTCTTATGGTTCCCTGTATTTTTCTCATGTGCCTTACAGCTTCAACAACATTTCCAGTACCTGCTTCTCCTTTTGTCCTTATCATGGCTGCACCTTCGTCTATTCTTCTCAGTGCTTCGCCGAGATTTCTTGCACCGCAGACAAATGGAATTGTAAATTTCTTTTTGTCAACGTGATATTTTTCATCTGCAGGTGTAAGGACCTCACTTTCATCGATCATATCAACGCCGAGGGATTCCAGTACCTGTGCTTCAACAAAATGACCTATTCTGACCTTTGCCATAACTGGTATTGAAACTGCATCCATTATTTCAATGACTTTGGAAGGGTCTGCCATCCTGGCAACTCCACCTGCAGCTCTTATATCTGCTGGGACTTTTTCAAGAGCCATTACTGCTACTGCACCTGAATTTTCTGCAATTTCAGCCTGTTCAGCGTTTACAACGTCCATTATGACTCCGCCTTTTGTCATTTTGGCGAATCCTTTCTTTAAAACTTCTGTTCCATGTAACATTAAATTCCTCCAATGATTCTATTAGATTTAATTTCCTAAATTGCCTAGTTAAAAAGCATCAGAATACTTAAAACATTCTTATTTAGGTATCTCAACAATATATAACAATTGTTATAATATAAATCTTTTCACAATTTATCTCTTTGATTTCAAATATTAAATAGTTTAGACATTTAAACATAAAAAATCATGAATAGTAAATAAACCATTGTAGTGAGATATTAGACATACCAAACATGCTTAATATTTTCATGAATTCACTTCGCTATATTACAGTATAGCGAAATAAAATTAGATAGAACAAAATTTAACATAAATCCATTAAAATTTTTAGATTCTTGAATTTTAAACAAGTTATAAAACAGGCTAAAAGAAAAAATAGGGAAGTATTTTATCCCTTTTTTCTATAATAGTCTTAATAAAATTATAATGACTATTATAATTATTATTATATACAGTATATACATTAACTGTCCTCTATTATCCATCTTCAATCACCTTCTTGAATATTTTGAATTAGGACCATAGTTATTATTATGATTTTATTTGTTAATATTATTACTGTTTAGAATTTACTTACTTATGTACATTTTAATAAATGACATGATGAAATGAAACTATGAAATATCAAAGCTAAAATTTCTAAAAACACGCAAAAATAAATCAGCCCATATGTACTCAATCATTTCATTTACACTAATTTCGCCTAACTTTTAATTAAATTACATTAACATTCCATTAAAATGAATTGAATCTGTTAACTATATTAAAAAACATTTTATAACTTGATAATAAAGAAGATTCCATGATCTAAATCTATTAATCATGAAATTTCAATTAATCAAGTTTCTAATTAAGATCATAAATAAAAATTTTTAAAACATTTATTGATGATGAATGTTTTTATCTAAATTTTGATATTCAAGGTGGATCAGTAATTTTCTAAACATTCATCCTTTAAAACTCGGGCGTCTTCATTAGCGGGATTCAATAGTAGTGCTCTGTTAAATGCATCCGCTGCTTTTTCAAATTCCCCAATTTCCATAAGTGCAACACCTTTATTGCTCCAGAAGATATCACTTCGAGGATCCAATTTTAAAGCTTCATCATAGCATTTTATGGCTTCATCAAGTCTTCCAAGCTCCAAAAGTGCATTTCCCTTACGATTCCATGTGGACGCATCAGGAGACTCATCAAGACATAACTCCAATGCTTTATCATAAGCATCCAGTGCTTCTTCAGCCCGCTCTAATTCTGTCAGGATATTTCCCTTTGCATTCCATACATCAGGATTTTCAGGTTCTATCTCCAAAATTCTATCGTAGCATTTCAAAGCGTCCTCAAACCTTCCAAGCATTTCTAAAATAAATCCTCTCCAGTATAACACAGCAACATTATCTTTATTCATATTTAAAGCTTTTGTGTTACATTTTAATGCTTCTTCAGGTTTATGCGAGTTTAAAAGAGCTATTGCTTTGTTATTCCATATGAATTCATTTTCAGGATCAGTTTTCAGCGCCTTATCATAATTTTTTATGGCTTCATCGAATTTACCCAAACGAGATAGGTTATCTCCCTTTTTATTCAACAGATAGGCATCACTAGGGTCGTGCTTTAAAGCTGCAGTATAGCACATTACAGAATCACCAAATTTTCCAGCATCGAATAATATATCTGCTCTTTTGGTTATCATGGCCTTTTCATCAATCTTCTCGCCTTCCCATCTGTCAACAGGGTATTTTTTAAATCTTATCACCTGGAATAGTGAATCATCCCCAGTATCGTCTGGATACATCCTTCTAAATTCCGCCTCAAGTTCAGAAGCATTCTCAAAGCCCTCTTCTCGGGCAAGTTCATCGTCTTTAATGATATCTTTAAACTCCATGATCTCCACATCAGTTACTTCAGCTTCAAATAACTTCTTGCGCTCCTTAGATACAAGATTCCAGTAACAGTGGAGACGGTCTCCAGGAGACAATGGTTTTTTCCACAATTTACGTATTGTAGTAGTTTTTTTACCAGTTATAAGTTCTAGATGACGACTTCCAAATAATAATATAGGCATGTACAACCTCCGCCTAACAGAAATAATATTTAATTTATAGTTTCATCCCCAAATTCGGCTGTTTTTATCTTCACTTTCTTTAAGAATGGTTTCACAGCCTTTCCAATTTTTTTAAGTTCTTCCCTGGAGGGAATAGGAGTACCACATAATTTTTTATCCAGCACAGTTTTATCCCTGAATTGTTGAATAGTATATATATCAGTTGTTATATTTTTTGCAATTTCTAAAATATCATTGATATTCATTAAGCATGGCACATAAGTTGTCCTGCATTCAAGGTATATTCCTTTATTTATACAAATTTCCATGCTTTCTTTAACTTTGTCTCCTACATCTGATCCCAGCATTTCTTTATACTTTTTGAAAGGAGCTTTAATATCTAAAGCAACGTAATCAAGTAAATCTATAATTTCAAAAAGTCTATCTGGAAAACATCCATTCGTATCCAGTTTAGTCTTTAATCCTCGCTTTTTAGAGTATTTTAGGATTTTTTTCACATCATCAAGTTGAATAAGAGGTTCTCCACCAGTTATTACAATACTATCTATGAAATCCATTGATTTTTCAATTTTTTTCAAAATGTCATGGAGATTTACGGGCTTTCCACCAGCTATAAGTTCAGGATTATGGCAGTAGGGACACTTTAAATTACATCCTCCAGTAAAAATAACGATTGATATTTTTTCTGGAAATTCCAGCGAGGATACAATTACATCTCCTACCATCATCAAAATTTGCCTCTTTCAATATTGTATTTGAATCTTAGAATTGACTAAGAATTAACCTATTAACTCTCCCAGTATTTCAATAAATCTGGCGTCTTCTTCCATTGTTCCGACACTTACCCTTACCCAGTAATCATCCAGCCCTTTAAATGAACTGCAGTCTCTTACAATAACGCCTCTTTTTAAAAGTTCTTCTGCAAACTCTTTAGATGTCATTCCAGTTTTTTTAACACCTACAAGCAAATAATTTGCTTTGGAAGGGTAAACTTCGAGTTTATCAAATCGAGACATGTTCTCATAAAGGAATTCTCTGCTCTGGATTCCAATTTCAATAGATTTCTTTATGTACTCCCCATCATCCAGTACAGCTGATGCAGCCACATATGAAAGCTTTATAAGGCTGAATACAGGCTTTACCCTGTGCATGTATTCTATAAATTCAGGATTTGATAGCGCGTAACCAATTCTCATTCCTGCAAGCCCAAAAACCTTGGAAAATGTTCTTAAGATCAACAGATTATTATAATCCTTGAGTAAATCAACGTTGTTAACTTCTGAAAACTCGAAATAAGCCTCATCCACTACTACGAGGGCATCTGTGCTTTCAAGTACTTTTTTAATATCATCTTTACTTATTAATGTCCCTGTAGGATTATTAGGAGTGCACAAAAATATTATTTTAGTTCTTTCTGATAAAGCAGCGATTACTGATTCTACATCAAGCTTATTTTCTTCCATATCCCATTTTGCATATACTGGAACTCCGCCGTGAATTTTTAAAGTAAATTCGTAGTACATGTAAGAAGGAAGAGGAACTATAAATTCATCGCCAGGTTCTATTAATGTCTTTCCAAGTACATCCAGAATCTCATCTGCCCCATCTCCACCAATAATTACATTAGAAGCATCTGCCCCAGAGTATGCTGCTATTTTACCTTTTAATTCCTCCAAATTTGTTTCAGGATATTGGCTTATTAAATTAAGGTTTTCTTTTATTGCTTCAATAACTTTTTCTGATACACCAATGGGATTTTCATTAGATCCAAGTTTTATGATGGTATCTGGATCAATATTATATTTTTCTGCTATTTCAGGAATTGATCTTCCTGGAACGTAAGGATCAAGCTTTTTTACAATTTCTTTTACTTTAGCCACGTAATCACCAATTATCTTATTCGCTAATTATATTACAGCATTATCTGTAAATGATATTTTCGATAGGTCAACTAGTCAAATTTTAACAATCCCTTTTACGTTAATCTATCTCTCGTTTTTCGCTAGTTTTGTATATCGTATAGCATTATCTTTTATACTATCTATTTCTTCATTTGTAAGTTTTCTCACAGCTTTTGCCGGGACACCAATAATTAAATTTCCTTCTTCAAACTCTTTTCCTTCTGTAACTACTGCTCCAGCCCCAACAATACAATTCTTTCCAATTTTTACGCCATTTAAGATTGTGGAATTCATTCCAATAAGACAGTTATCTTCAATTTCACATCCATGTAAAACTGCAGCGTGCCCTACAGACACATAGTTGCCTAAATTAACCTGAAAATTTTTAGATGAATGAACAACACAATTATCCTGAATATTAGAATATTTTCCAATATTTATAGGTTCTATATCTCCTCTCAAGACAGCATTAAACCATATTGAAGATTCTGCACCAATTTTAACATTCCCTATTATCTTTGCGCCTTCAAATATCTCAACACTTTTGTGAATGCCCATAGTATCCCTCAAATTTTTTGTAGCAGACAAAACCAATAGTTTTCAACTTAAAAATAATATGATAGAAAATAAAGCGTAAGGTTATCTATTATATTTTACAACTTTATATTCTTGTTTCACTAAAATAAGTGTGTTTGAAGGTATATCTTCATAGATTATAGTACCTGAGCCAACTGCTGAGTTAATACCCACTTTTACTCCCGGGTTAAAACTTGAATTTATACCTGTTTTTACGTTGTCACCAAATATGGCCCCCAATTTTCTCACACCACAGTCAAGTTTTTCGCCTTTAATGTTCATTTTAATGTTTTTATTATCGAAACGTAGATTAGCAATATTTGTACCCGCAGCAATATTACATTCAGCCCCAATTACTGAATCACCGACATAAGAAAGGTGATTAACGTTAGTTCCATCCATTATTATAGAATTTTTAATTTCAACAGCATTTCCAACATTCACATTATTTCCGATGTATGTATATTTTCTTAAGTAAGAATTAGGACCTATATCACAGCCTTCTCCAATAAAAACAGGCCCTAAAATGTAAGTTCCAGATCTTATAATGCTATTTTTTCCAAGAATTACTTTACCGTGGATTGTGGCGCCCTCTTCGATTTCGCCCTGAATATCTTCTTCCATTTCGCCTATGAAATGTTCATTTACATCTAGAAGTTCCCATGGGCGTCCAACATCTATCCATTTGCTGTCAGATTTAAGCCCCAAAACTGGCTTATTTTCAGTTATTTGGATTTTAAGAGAGTCAGTTATCTCATATTCCCCTCTTTCAGATTTTGGAGTTCTATCAATGGCATTGAAAATGGTGTTGTCAAAAAGATAAATTCCTGCATTTATTAAATTGCTGGTAGCTTCTCCAGGAGCAGGTTTTTCAATTATATCCTTAATTCTATCATTTTCTATTTCAACCACGCCAAAAGAAGAAGGATCTTCCACTTCAATCAATATAAGAATGGATGATGCTTCATTAGACTCATATTTTTGAATTAAATCAGTGATAAGTTTGGGATTAACTATTATATCTCCATTTAAGACTATAAATTGGTTATCTATTTCATTTCTAACGGAACTAATGGCATGTGCAGTTCCAAGCCGCTCCTCTTGGGTAACATAAGTGATATTAACTCCGAATTTGGACCCATCTTCAAAATAATCCTCAATTGCCTCTTTTCTATAGCCTACTACCATTACTATATCCTTGACACCAGCATCCCTTAACGCCTCTAAATTATATTGAAGTATGGGCTTTCCTCCAACCTGTAACATTGTTTTAGGCCTTGTTAAGGTCAGTGGCCGCATTCTTGTTCCTTCACCTGCTGTAAGAAGTACTCCATTCATAAAATTCCCTCTATAAAGTCCCTGGATATATTTCTAATTTTTTGAGCTATTTCCACAGTTTTACCTTCTAAAGTAATTCTAATGTATGATTCTGTCCCAGAAGGCCTTATTAATACCCAGCTTCCATCCTTCATGGAAATTCTAACTCCATCTATGAAATTAACATCATTTACATTGTCAAAATAATCAGGAAGTTCTTCTTTAACTTTTTCCATTATCAATGTCTTTTGAATGTTTTCACATTCTATTTTATCTCTTATCGTTGGGTAACTTGGTATATTTCCTAAGAGCTTAGAAAGAGGCCCGTATTTTTCCACAATTTCTATAACTCTAAGTGCAGACAGTATTCCATCAGGACACATACAGAAATCAGGATGAAGCCATGTACCTGAGGGTTCACCGCCGAATGAGGCGTTGGACTCTACAATTACCTCAGCGACATGCACGTCTCCCACTTTAGTACGTATCACTTCTCCGCCTGCTTCTTCCATACATTTATCTACACAAAATGATGCATCGACAGTTGTAACTACTTTTCCACCAATTTTACTTGATACGAGGGCTAAAAGCTTGTCAAAATCGGCCATGTTTCCATTATCATCAATTGCCACCATTCTGTCTGCATCTCCATCATGGGCAATTCCAATGTCGGCTCCAGTGGCTTTTACGACTTTCATAAGTTCAGAAAGATTTGCTTCTGATGGTTCTGGCATTCTTCCAGGGAAAAATCCATCTGGCTGACAATTTAAAGTTATGATATTGCAACCTGCTTTTCTAAGCACTATTGGAGATATAAATGAACCAGCTCCATTTGCACAGTCAACGACGACCTTAAGATTTCCTTTAATATCCACATTACTAAGCAAATCATCTATATACCTATGGATAATACTGTTGTTATTTTCAATATCTCCTATATTTTCCCAGGAAACTTTAGAAAAACTCTTTTCATGAATTATTTTTTCTATTGTTCTTTCCTGATCCTGTGTATAAGCCATTCCCTTGGGATTCCAGAGTTTTATTCCATTATACTGTGAAGGGTTATGTGATGCAGTTAACATAATTCCCAGATCTGCATTGAGTTTCATGGCTGCATATCCAACTAAAGGTGTTGGAACCATTCCCAGTCGAATTACATTACAGCCGCACTGTAAAATACCTGCTGTTATTGCATTTTCAACCATTTTATTCGAAGTCCGGGTATCATACCCTATAACAACTTTACGTCCTTTTCCACCAATATATGTGGCTGCTGCCATTCCAACATTAGTTATTAAATCTAAAGTGATTTCACTACCTATTTTACCCCTAATACCGGATGTACCAAAGAGTCTTGGAATCATGTCTGCCATATAATGCACCAATTTTAATTTATAGGTTATGCTCCAAATTTATTAGATTTATTCATGAAATCCATGAGTATATTCATGATATCTGAGCCTCTGATTCTGCATAATCCCCCATATGTAGCGGCCCTTTCGTTAAAACTATTAACATCGTCCACCCTAACTTCAGGCCCTTTTATAACAATAGGGACTGGATCTCCAGTGTGATCCATTATAGAAACTGGAGTTGAATGATCTGCTGTTAAAATAAAGTAAAGATCGTCTAATTGCATTACTTCACTAACTACAGAGTCCACCTTTTCAATGAACTTTACTTTTTCTTCAGTCAGGCCGTCATGACCTGCTTCGTCTGCTCCATCAATATTAATAAGCATAAAATCATAATTATTGCTATTTGCCACATCTACAATAGCTTTTGTAATATTTTCAAGATTGGTGTCAATTCCACCAGTGGCTCCCTCAACTTCAATTAGATCCATGCCGGTTATTTTCCCAATTCCTTTTATAAGCCCTGTTTCTGCTATACATGCCGCTTTTACACCGTATTTCTCTTCAAAGGGAGGAATATGTGGAACTGCCCCTACCCCCCGTGGTAAAATCACATTTGCAGGGCTTTTTCCTTCATTTATTCTTTCAGTGTTTACTGGATGATCTTTTAAAATCTGGTAAGATATTTCAACAAATTTATTCAATATTTTAGCAGTCTTTAATGCCTCTGGAGAATCATCCAAAGGAATAACTTCTTTAGGATGTTTTCCTTCATGTTTTGGATCAGAATCTGATACTTTATCAGACAATCCGGTTCCTCTAAGCACGAGTACTGCCCTGTGTCCTGTTGATTCTTTAAAGATGATTTCTACATCTTCAAAACCATCTAATTTTAGGGAATTTATGGATTTGGCTATTTCATCTGTACCTTCCCTTATTCTCCCAGCCCTTCTATCTACAATAATACCGTTCTCATCCTGGGTTGAAAAGTTGCATCTAAATGCTATATCTCCGGCTACGACATCTAAACCTATTCCTGCCGCTTCAAATGGGCCCCTACCAGTATAAACTTCATAAGGATTATATCCGAGTATTGAAATATGTGATGTATCACTACCGGCCCTTATACCTGGACTTATTGGATCCATAATACCATTTACACCCATTTCAGCTAGTTTATCCATATTTGGAGTGTTTGCAGCTTCAAGTGGAGTTTTATATCCAAGATCTTTTATGGGACGATCTGCCATCCCGTCTATTATCATTATAATTCCCTTCACATTATCACCCAACTATGTAAACATTGTGCATTATACCTATTAAACTATGAGAATTCCTAAAAGTGCTCCCGATACGGTAGCTAAAAGATTGACATGTTCATTTGTAATATAGTTCCTTGATTCTAATACAGCTCCGAGAATACTATCTACGAAACACCCGACGGTACCTGATATGATTGCTATTTTGAGTGCATTAAAAGGATCTGTAGTTATTCCTAAAAAATATGCAGAAATACCTATAATTCCTGCACCAACAATTCCTGCTGCTGTCCCTATTGGGGAAATTCCCCCGTCTGTTCCTGGTGGGACTTTTTTTAAATTAGTTATAAGTCGAGGAGATTTATCTACAACTCCTACTTCACTTGCAAGTGTATCAGCAGTTGCAACTGCAATAGAACCTATAAAACCAGCGTAATTTCCAAATGCAGCCATAACAAAAGGAACTATTCCATTGGAAATTACATTCTTTACACTTCTTTTTCCTTCATAAACACCAATTTCTTTCTTGTATTTGTGCTTATATTTAGTAAATAGTAGACCAAGAATCAAAAAAACAAAAATTAAAAGAAGCCAGGTAACTCCGGCTGTAAAAATAATAATTATACCCATGATAATCATGAAAATGGATCCAAGAAGATCTAGGGCCCCCTTAATGTATATTAAAAGCCCTACAATCACAAGCAAGATCACATATTCTAGATATATCATTTATCTCCCAGATATGCTGTTTTTTAGTAACTAAATTAATTATGATGGTTCTTCAATTACCTGAGTTTTAATTATTTCAACTCTCTTTAGAGGGTATATTTTCTTTGTTTCATGGTATATACTGGATGCCATTTTTCCAGATATAACTCCTTCAACAAATTCAGGGAAAGTTTTTCCATCCACTGCCTGTTGAACAAGGTTGCCCATGGTTTCCCTTATGAATTTTTGCTGGGATGATTTTGCTCTTTTTACAGTTATAGCAATAATATGCACGTTAACTTTGTAACCTTCCTTTGTGGTCACATCTGCCATTGTGTCTATTCTACTTGTTCCCCTTCTTATCATGCTTCTAACATAATCTGTTGTTACATGATGTCCAACAAACTTGGTGTTTGCTGTATCTCCAGCTACATCGTTTATCTGGAAGTAAAGTTTAACATACTGCTTACTGAAATCACCAGTTAGTTCTCTCATTGATGATTCAACTCGTCTTTTAACGAGCATGTCAGGATCCCTTGCAGGAGTAGTTCCTATTTCTGCCTCTCCAAAATCTTTAGGAGTCATAATTTTATACCATTGTTTCTCTTTCCACGTATCTCTTACTCGCCTGCGTCTTGCTTTAGCCATAATATCACCTTTATAAATTTATTTAGAAAATATCGTCCCTAATAGACTTATTTAATATCCTTTCTTTATTTTCATTAAGTTTGTAAAAAATGATTCATAAAAACTTTCAAAATCATAGATTGAATGCGCAAAAAATCTATGATTTTTTGCACGCTATTCAAACTAATTAGCTTGATTAAAATCACTTAATATACAATCTCATTCATGGTTTATAAATATATGGAAAATACATTAAAACTAGTTAAATAGAGTTTCATTAATGATGACTTCCATATTTCAACTCTAATTTGTCTTTTAAAAATCCGCCCAGGTTATATCATATTATTTAGATGGGCTCCTATTTATACTTTAAAATTTTGATATTTAAATATCAAAATTTTAAGGTTCGAAAACCTTCGGTTTTCTCAACTTTAAAAAAATTTTCAATTTTTTTAAGGTTCGGGAATGGTATGCATTCCCTCAACTTTAAAAATTCTATGATCTTAAAATAGAGGTTTCTTCATGAAGTTATAATGATTGATAAATCTTTCAAGAACTTCTTCTATGGTCCCTTCATCTTCTACCAGTTTTATTCCTGCATTTTTAATCCCAAATTTACCTTTCAAACCTGCCTGGACACATATAACAACTTCACAATCATCTATAGCATCCAGTGATTTCTGCCATTGGTGTTTTTCTCCTTCTATCTTAGGAGATTCTCTTTTTTCAACGAAATTCATGTTCTCCTCGTCAAATTCATAAATCATGAATTCCTGTGCTTTACCAAAATGATCCACGTCTTTACCATTGGAAGTTGCTACGGCTATTTTCATAATTATCACTTGATTTAATATATTCTCAATTGCTAAAATATTTTTATTAGAGTTATAATAAAACAGAAATTACTTTAAAATAGAAAAAAATAAGTATTTATGTATTTTTAGCTTATTTTTTTAATTAAAGTGGCCACATTGTATCCAAACCGCCTTATGGTTTGCATACCTTCATCGTCGTTCTGCACTTCTCCAGGGGCATGGCCAAATACCATGTTCCAGTAAGTTGAGCCTGGAACAATCATATCATTTATAAAGAAAAACATCAGCATTTCCTGTATTGTGGCTGTATGACCTCCTCTTCTTGCAACTGCTATTGGACCTCCTACTTTCCATGATAGGAAATTATCGGATGCTCTTGATACCATTCCTATTCTCTGCAGTGCAGACATTGCATCTCCACGTGCAGTACCGAAATATACTGGTGTCCCTATAATGAAACCATCTGCTTCCCTAATTTTCGATATAATATCATTTAGCCCGTCATCAAGACTGCATTCGCTTAATTCACCACATCTTGCACATGCAATACATGATTCAATTTTTTTGCCGACAAATGGGATTATTTCAACCTCTAAACCTTCATCTTCTATGATACTGGCACATTCTTCAAGTACCTGGTAAGTATTTCCGCTTGGTCTTGGACTTGCGCATAATAAAATGACTTTTTTCATAAATTACCTCCTGCTAAAATTTTATATTTTAATAGAATCCTGTGATGATTCCACCCATTACCATATTAATGTTTGATTTGATTAGAAAAATAGTTTCCCACTTATGAGTTTTAGGGACTATGCTTTATTGTTTCCAAATCTTTATTAAAAGTAAATCAGGCAATTATAGCATGTTATACCTGCTATTAACAGGTATTTATTATTCTAACTGTTGTAAATCATTTAAGAATATAAGAAATGTCTCAAATCATAAAAGCAGTTAACATCAAAATATTTGTTAACTTATCTGTTTTCTAATTAACCCCACCACTTCCTGTGGATTTTTAGTAGTAAATGCAAAATCTCTGAATCTACCTTTATTTAAAGAAAGTAAAACTTTTGGATCTCCCATTACATATCCAAGAATCCATTTTCCGTTAAATTTGCCTAAACGAATTCCATAACCTGTATATTTTGCTACAGGAGGGTCATCAATACGACAGTCATTAATATCATCCCAAGGCATAATATGTTTAAATATCCCGCAAGACACCAATAAATACTGCTGAGTCATTTTTATACGTAATATCATAAAATTAAGAGAAAATAATATCAATAAAAGGACTATGGCCAATATCATATTAATTAAAGGGCTCGATTCCGCTGGAATTAGTAAAATCTGAAAAAGGAATACGCATAATAGAAATCCAAAAATGAATACGGTAGAAATTATGACCCATCTTAAAGATATGGTTTCTTCATAAAATACACCGGTCTGCATATTTTCTTCAGTTGTATCTTCTCTATTGATATCTTCAAGACTTTCAACGTATCTTACTTTTCCACCACATTCACACTCATCAGAAAAATCACTTTCTGATTCTCCTTCTTGAAGTTCATAGTACCCATTACACTTATCACAGATTAAATAACCCATCTAATTCCCTCACAATTAGAATAAATTAGTTTATATTATGTAAATAGATTAATAAACATAATTCATTGAAAATCTACTCTTATTTCAATTATTTTGTTTTTTCATATATATCAATGCAATTAGAAGATTTTTGGAGTTACACCTGGAAAGAATTTATTACTAATTGAACTTTGAAGTAACCATACATTTACATTTAGTAAAGTTTATATAACATTATGTAAAGTACTATTTACATGAGGAGATTAAATGAACAACATTTTTAAAATTAGCAAAAAATCTGCTATTGCATTTTACATAATTCTAGATACCCTCCTTGCTGGAATGGGGATGGGTGTTCCATTTTTCTGCATATTGCTAGGATTTCCAGTTGGATGGTACATTGCAAAACGATTAAGGCCCTCTGAAATGAATTTACATGATATTCTAACTAATACTTTAAAATACTCCTTTTATACATCTTTAGTTACTTTATTTTGGATGGTAGTTATCTGGGGACCCATAAGCACAATGCTTTTAGACCCAAAAGCAGATATTGCAAATTTTGGAATTCCAATGATCCTTTATGACCCCAAAATTAGCTTTATTGGATGGATCATACTCATGGTATTCATATCTCCATTTTTACAGCTGCTTGCAACGATTTTTGCTTCACATATGACTTTGTGGAGATTATCTAAAAATAAACACGTAATAAATAAAAACTCTAGATGGTCAACAGATTATTTGAAGACACTCTAATTAAATGTCAAAATGAGTAAAGGTGAATATATGGACTCTAAATCAGGAATGATTATGAAAATACTTTCAATCTTTGAATCTGGTTTATTTATAAAGATATTATCTGTTTTTATATCTGGATTATGGATCGCAGGATTGGTACTTGCAAATATTTACATCATAATACTGGCAATTGTGCTTTTAATCCCCTTAGGTGCCGTTTTATATACCCACAGGGATAATTTAGAGGAAATTTTCCAGGGAAACAGTAATGTTATTGTAGAAGATGAAAGAACCCAACTAATCAACGAAAAAGCTGCCACCATGACTTTAGGAATTCTTATAGCAGTTATAATCTATGCTGGAATAATTATAATCGCTCTAAGAAATATTTATCCCCAATTTTTACAGGCCGGTTACATACTGTTAATAGTGGCCTTTTTCTGTTTTATACTGTATTTTACATCCCGTGCATATTACAGCAGGAAATATTGAAGATAAGAAAACTACTGGAGAATATATTATGGAAAAGAGAACTTATCAAACATTTAGAATGCTAATTGCAACTTTCGTAGCAGTATTAATAGGATCATCAATAATACTCGGCAATGTGCTACTTGCATTTGTAACATTACTGCTAGGGGTTCTTATATCCTATTTTGTCAGGAAAAATGTTTATGAAGTTACTGGAGATGAAAGAACTTCATTAGTAGCAAATAAAGCCTCACGGATGGCAATGTTATCCTTTCTAAGTATAATTACAGTTTTAGGAATAGGAATATTGACTTTAAAAAATACATTCCCTGAATTCACACAAGCAGGTTACACATTAGCATATTCTGCATGCCTTTTACTGCTATTTTACAGTGGATTTTACGTATATTATGATAAAAAGCACGGATAATGATAATATGGAAAACAAGTTGAAAGTTTATCGTGCCATGCAAAATATAACCCAAGAAGAACTTGCGAAAAGCCTTGGAGTAACCAGACAGACCATTATTGCAATAGAAAAAAGTAAATATGATCCTTCTCTGGTTTTAGCCTTTAAAATAGCCAGATTCTTTAATGCACAGATAGAAGACATCTTCGTTTATAATGAATAAAAACATGCTATCAACAGGATATAAACATGGAAATTTACAATAACTCACATGAATATAAACCATTTTTAAAACTCTTAGGCAAAATAATAATCATATTAATTGTTATACAGCTTTTAAGAGCCTTTGTAATGGATGGTTTGTGGTACGTGGTTAAACCAGGCGAAAATATAATATTATTCCAGATTTTAAATGGGATTTCTTTCCTTATTGTTGGAACATTGCTTTTAGTATTAATTAGACCATCGTTAAAAGATTTAAGCCTTAATTTAGACGATGTAAGAAAAAGAACAAAAATAATCTATTTTGCAGGGATAGTAGCCCTGCCTATTTTTATAATTTTACCAATTACATTTGGGGCTGAGCTGGATGTTATTGTGATAAGTTTTATATTTGGACTTATTGTACCTGCATTTGAAGAACTTTTATTTAGAGGATATTTGTGGAATAAGGTTCAAAATTCTCTTGAAACTAAACATTCAGGATTAATTACCTGGATCATCATCACGATCTTATTTGGCTTCTGGCATCTTGGATATATCGATGTGTTTTTGATTCATCCAAAAGAATTTGCTTTAGCGCCATTATTAATAGGCAAAATTGAAGTTGGACTAGTATTAGGTGCAATTGTAGGATTCATACGCCTAAAAACCAGTAAAGTTTATGGTTCATTTTTATTCCACGGCTTCTGGAATGTTTTTGCACCTTAAAAAAGTTGAAGAAAATAACAACGCATTTTCGAACATTAAAATTTTATAAAAATTTTAAAGTTGAAGAAACGCTACGCGTTTCTGAACATTAAAAATCGAAGCTGACAAAAATCAAAGATTTTTGTCGCGTCAAAATTCTTGAATTTTGACAGATTTTTAAAGTAATTTGCGTGTAGGTCGTTCATTACTACAGGAAACACCTTTATTAGGTAGTTCTATGTTCTGTGGAAGTTCAATACCCATTTTATCAAGAACTGCCCTTATATCAACTTTGGTACATACACACCCATCTTTTAGAAGAGGTACGCCCTGACAGTGGAATTTAGAAAGATTCATCATAGCTAGATTCAAATCTTGATAGCATGCGACACCTAAAACTGCTTTAAACTCATTTTCCTGAACAATTTTCTTTAAAAAAGTTGATCCTGGTATTATGAATACGTTGTATCCTTTATCTTCTGCTTTATTCTTTAAAACACCTATTACACATCGATTACAGTCAGTGCAGTGAAGACCAGTTGCATCTAACTTTGCCTCGCATTTAGGATTTCTCAAACAGTGCGGAAGTATTAAAACCTTATCTTTATTATCTATTTGGTTAAATGACTTTTCATTAACCTTATTTCTTACTTCAACACCTATTTGATCCACAATCTTTTCATCTAATCCTACATTTCCAGCGAATTTTTTAAACAACCCGTAAAATACATCTATAGTAAATAGAAGTAGTCTGGGGAAAATTAGCCTTTCCTGTCGGATAAGGATTCTTCCAAGTATTAGCGTTACAGAAAGCAGGCTTAAAATAAAAATACCTACGATAAACACTACCTGTCCAAAAATGGTGTAAAATTCGTAAATCGACATATTAATATCCTATTAAGTATTTTATGTTATATTAAACTAATGGTGTCCAAATTTGTAGGAATTTAATAACTTTAATTACTGCTAAAATCACTTAAAAACTAAAAAATAAATCAATAATTCTTCTTAAATATTATATAATATTATCCTGTTGGAATTCTAAACAATAAATGTAATTAAACCCCTGAAATACAATTTATTTTGTCCAGGTAATCCCTGATTTCATAATGTCCTGTTCCATTAAGTTTATATCCATCCAATAATACAGCACTAACATGAAAAAATATATTTTAATTGTAATTGCAGTTATATTGATTATTTTGGGAGCTGCATCAGCTACAGGAGTATTTAATCCACTTAATCTTCAAAATACAGATAATCAAAATACTCTTAATGGCAGCGATAAATCAAATATCTCTTCTAACAATTCAGATAAATCTAACGATGCAAATATGAGTGAAATAGTTAATGATCCTCAAAAAGTACATGAATACTTAAACAATCAAGGGAAAACTTCGGATACAGTAAATGTTGACGGCAAAGAAATATATTTAACAGACAACAACATACAAAAACAACCCATGGGTAATGTTGATGCTCCATCAACAAATCCATACACGAAATATTCTTAATTTTTAAAATAAATTATTTAATTTTTCTAGTAAATGAAAAATATTAAAATTTTTCAATTTTGAATTCATTTATAGTTCCTTCAACATCAACACCGTCCTTTGATGCTGTTATTTTGGTGCCAGAGAGCTCATCACACGCACATAATACATCCTGTTCAGGATGGGTACCTGGAACTATATTACAATTTAGATTGATTTGGTCTCCTGCTGCTACCACCATAGGAAGTCTGCTGGAAGTGGGATGATTTTCCGGGAGAACTGTAATTGGAAAATTTAACTCCCTGAGTAAATAAAGCATGCTTCTTATTCCTTTTTCTGCTTTTTCGCCCCTATCAAAGGCAGAAACAGCTATTATATCATCTGGTTCAAGAAAAATAACTATCTCTTCTTTATCAGGCATCCCTATAAATATCTGCTTTCTTTCTCCGGCCTTTGCAATGCCCAATTCTCCAGAGTCTCCCATTAAAAATAAAATATTATCCTGATCTATTCTAATGCTTCTACGTTCTCTGATTGACATGCCGGACATACAACTCTTCTTCCAATTCCCTTAAACTCGTTTCCACAGTCCAGACACCTGTATCTTTTTGTTTTAAGTTTTTTCATTTTGATATCGGCCATTGGACCTCCAACTGTACACATACTATCACCGATTTTGCTTATGTTGTTGGTATTATTTATTCTTTATGATGAATTATATTCAATTAATTTTCCTCAAATTCTAAATAAATATCAATTGCAGGTAAAAATAGTATTATTAACAATATATTTATGGATTAAGCTACCAGTATATATTAACGAAAATATCTTAGTTTGATAATTTAAAAAATCATTTACGAGTATTAAACGGTGAGACCATTGAAAAACCTTATTTTTCCATTTTCAGCAATTGTTGGCCAGGAAAACGTAAAAAAAGCGTTGATATTAAATGCTATAAATCCAGGTATTGGCGGAGTCCTTATAAAAGGAGATAAAGGTACGGGTAAAACTACGGCAGTAAGGGCGCTTGCAGACCTTTTACCATCTATAAAAGTTGTAAAAGGATGTCCATTCAACTGTGATCCCGGAGATGAAGAATCTGCGTGTGACGCCTGTAGATCAAACACTACAGAAATTGAAGAGAAAAAAATGAAAGTAGTAGAACTTCCCCTCGGTTCTACAGAAGACCGTGTAGTTGGATCTATAAACATTGAAAAAGCTCTAAAAGAAGGTACCAGAGCTTTAGAACCCGGAATACTGGCAGAGGCCAATAGAAATATACTTTACATTGACGAGATTAACCTTCTTGATGATAATCTTGTGGATGTCCTTTTAGATGCTGCTGCATACGGAATAAATGTTGTAGAAAGAGAAGGAATCTCTGTATCACATCCATCCCGATTCATACTGGTTGGAACAATGAATCCCGCTGAGGGTGAACTTAGACCACAGCTTTCTGATAGAATTGGCCTGCATATTATAGTTCACAGCATCATGGATATTGAAGACCGTGTTAAAATAATGGCCAGAAGAGAAGAATTTGAAAGAGATCCCACAACTTTTAAAGAAAAATTCGAAACATCACAAAAAGAAATACTGAATAATATTTTGAATGCTAGAGATTTACTTAAAAATGTGAAAGTATCTCCTGAAATAATGAAAATAATAGCACATGTCTGTGTTAATATGGACATTGATGGGCACAGAGCAGACATTGCCATATTAAAAACATCTAAAACGATTGCAGCTTATAATAAACGTTTAGAAGTGAATTATGATGATGTAGAAGAGGCCATGTTTCTTGTACTTGGAGAGAGACTCCAAAGATCATACGATCAAAAAAAGATCAAACAAAATATGGAGAAGGCCATTTCTGATACAGATGAAGAACAACAAGAAAAAGATAATGAAAGTCAATCTCAAGAAGAGCAAGATACGGATAATAAGGACTCAGACCAGGATACTGAAGAAAACCAAGATCCGTCCCAAGAAGAGCAGAACGGTGATAAAGGAGATTCAACTCCTGAAGAAATTCAGAATGAAGAAACCAGCGAAGATGAAAATTCACAAGAACAGGAGAAAAATATAAATATTGTTCCTAATCCAGCTGAACAGTCTGAAAACAGTGAAGATCAAAAAGGAAAGGCACTTAAAAGTCTTGAAGAGGAAGATTCAGTAGACTCAGATAATGGGGAGATTGATATAAAAAAACTTCTTAAAATGAAAGGCAGAAAAAAGAACAGATTGTATGGAAAGAGGGTTGATTCAAAGACTCAAAAAGGAAAATACATAAAGAGTAAGTTGCCTAAATCCGTTTCAAGCGATATAGCGATAGATGCAACTTTAAGGGCAGCTGCTGTTAAATCAAATGGCAGTATTAATGTTGAAAACGAACACATACGCCATAAAGTTAGAAAACACGGTGCAAGAGCATCAATTGCCCTTGTAGTAGATATAAGTGGATCTATGTTTTCAGAAAGGAAAGCAAATAAAATTAAGGGCATTTTAAATCAACTGATCAAGGATATAAATCGCCATAACGACAAAATAAGCGTTATTGGATTTAAAGGGCATGAAGCAGAAATTATAATTCCAACAACAAGGAGACCATCTTCATTTAAAGAACAGGTGGATAATATAAGGATCGGAGGAACCACTCCCCTTGCATCTGGACTTAAAAAAGGATTGGAATTACTTAAAAAAGAAAAATTTAAAAATGAGTTCGTACCCATGATGCTTGTCTTAACAGACGGTATGCCCAACATAGGCATAAAAGAAGGACCAGCTAAAGATGCTATAAAAATCGCTGCAGACCTTAAAGAAAATGATATACATACCATCATTGTAAATTTTGAAAAATCAATTAAATATGGGCAGGATATGAATATGGAACTTGCACTCGCATCAGGCGGTCGCTATTATGATTTAGAAGATATTAATGATCCAAAATGTGCTGTATCACAGATTATTGAGCATGAGCGATCTGAATTATAAAAGCTCATAAAGTGAAATATTTTATCTTAAAATATCTGATTTTAAAAATAATTAAAAAAATAATTAATAGTCTATCATTAATGTTCGCCTAATTCTTTGGGGAATCTGTCTGCTACAAGGTTGAGTTGTATTCCATGTTCTAAATAAGCTTTTAGTCCAGCTAACACCAGCGTGAAACCTTCAGTCGAATTTCTGACCTGTACAAGCAGTTCATCTGGTGTTCCTTTAAATCCACTATTAACAATGTCCACAAATGTTTTGGATTTGCCTAACGGTGTAAATGTCCATTCTATCGTTGTTTCTTCCCCATAGTTTCCCCATTGAACTATGATTTTTTCATCCTTGATTATTGATTCTACAAGTACTGAAACAGTGTGGTTATACATTTCCCATGTCCATTGAACTTCATCATTTTCATCCAATCGTTCTGTACTTTTAGTAAACCAAAAATTAGTGGTTATTTCAGGGTTAATGAATGCTTCAAAAACTTGTTCTACAGGCTTACGGATGAGCATTCCTGCCTCTGCAAATTCTTGTTTTTCTGGGGTCATATTCCTCCTCCTAAAACTAAGTCTATGTTCATGAAACCCATTAATATCTGCCTTCTTCATAGCCTATTCAAAAAATCCCTTTGGCGTTTCTCCTTTCAAGAAAGGTTCAATGAAAGCGGTTAAAAGGTCGGTTTGAGTAATGACAGCCGTATGTGATGTTGCCGGCATAACAGCAAGACGCGAATCTGACAACGGATTGTCCATATCGCCCATAACACCACCACCAAGCAACCGAAACATAGCTATCGTATGTTCGAGCGTTGCACCGTCTGCATCACCAGCAATGATCAGCACAGGGGTTTTCAATTTTTTAACATCTTCTTCCAACGCCATCGGCTCTTTCTCGAGAGCTATCAGCTTCTCCACAAGTGCGGGAAAACCATCGGGATTAGGGGCAAGCTTACGATAGTCTTCGGCGAATGGCATATTGACAAACATTTCTACAGTCATTTGTGGAATGAAGTTCTTGAACTCCGGCTGCCAACCTCCAATATCATAAGCACCTGAGCAAAATATAAGTTTATTTACCTTATCCGGATGACGGATGGCAAGTTGTAGTCCTGTTATGGCACCCATGGAATAACCGAATACATCAGCTTTCTTAAGACCTAGCGCACCCATAAAAGCAGCTACATCGTCTGCCAGGTTTGGATATGTGATGGGGCGGTCAATGTCGTTCGTGCGTCCATGGCCTTGCAGCTCGAGGGCATAAACCCTATGAGAATTTGCCAGCTTAGGAATGATCTCCCCCATAGAAGAGATGTTCATATAAGCACCATGCAGTACGATTAATGGATCACCCTTGCCGGAAACTTCATAATACATTTTCATTCCGTTGACATTGGCGTATTTACCTTTTCTTTCAATCATATTTTATTCCTTTTTAAAAATACACAAAATTACAGGATTATCTAAATAATTTGCTAGATTATTGCCCTTCATATGCCTGCTTCAATTTCTCAATATCAAGTTTATTCATCTGCATCATGGTCCGCATTACTCTCTGAGATTTTTCAGGATCTGGATCGCTTAAATACTCCCCTAAAATAGTGGGCACGATCTGCCAGGCCAGGCCAAATTTATCCTTAACCCAACCAGGTCCCATTTCCATTCCACCCTCTGAAAGTTTTCCCCACAGTTCATCCACTTCTTTCTGTGTTTCGCAGTTTACAAACATTGATATGGCTTCAGTAAATTTGAATTGTGGATTACCATTTAATGCGTAAAATTCCTGTCCTTCGAGCTGAAATGTCACGGACATCACTGCTCCTTCCGGACCGGGGCCAGCTTCGCCATAGTGCATTTTGTTTACTATCTTAGAATTTTTAAAGATGGAGGTATAGAAATTAACTGCCTCCTCTGCTTTACTATCTTCAAACCATAAGAATGGCACGATTTTTTGCATATATTTTTCCCCTTTTCTTTTTAAATGCCTAAATTCTATTTCTGCATCTTCTCCAAAAGCTCATCAAGACGATTATATGAATCATTAACTCCCTCTTCCATGCCTGACATGAGCATCCCATCACGATCCTCAACTGACTGGAATACAGATTGAGAAGTTAACTTTGTCCTATCACCAGGTAACTCCTCAAATTTAGCTGTTTGGAGAATAACGTGCCCTGTTTCAGGAAGCCCTTCAAATTCAAATGTGCCAATAATTCTTTCTGGAGCGAGAACCTCATGGTTTACACCATGAAATGCAAATTCATTTCCCTGTGGATCTTTTTGAATATATCTCCATGATCCACCGTTTTTCGACTCAAATGTTTCAATATTAGTTGTAAGCCCCCTTGGTCCAATCCACTGCGCATAAATCTCCTGATCTGTGAAGGCTTTAAAAACAATCTCACGTGGAGCATCAAACTCTCTTATAATAAAAAGTTCCTGTTTTCCAGATTCTACAATAATTTTTGCTTTATTTACCATTTTCTCATCTCTTAATTCAGAATTTAATATCCAATTTTAACTTTTTGCCAGAAGTTCAGCGAGTTTATCTAAAGATTCATTCCAGCCCTGCTTCATATCATTTAGTTCAGTTTCGCTTATCTTTGAGATATCAGAATGTTTCACAATTAGCTTGGTCTTACCATTTTTTTCTTCAAATGTCACCATGATCTGCATTTCCATTGGAAAGCCTTCACCCAATCCATAGTATGTCGCTGAAACAGTGTTACCATCCTTATCTGCAAAGGCATCAGTCATTACCAACCGTTCCAGTTCAACAATCTCGCGATAAACACCTTTGCCGCAGAAATCCTGCCCGTCAGGCGCCCTCATACAGTTGAAATATTCGCCTCCCACTTGGAGGTCTATCTTAGAGATAGGCGTTGTAAAGTCCCTTGGTCCCCACCATTGCATGAACATGTCTGGATCAGTCCATGCTTTCCATACAACTTCACGCGGTGCATCGAATTCGCGTGTAATGGTTAATTCTTTTTCATCTGCCATTTCATTTCAACTCCTTTATTCATTTTAATGATTTAATGCTTTTTCGCGCCTCATCGCACTCAACACATCCTTCCCTCTCAAAATGAAGAAACAGAAGCGGATCATGAGCTAAATGTTCAAGGGCAATATCAACAATGTCTCTTGCCTTTACAAGCCGTGCATGAGCATGCCCCACGCACCCTTCAGACTGAAGTCCATGTGCACGTAACCACTCATCCACAATCACAAAACGCTCACAACAATGGTCATTTTCCATATAATCAATTCGAACAGGACATCCTTCCTTAAGCATAGTACAGTACCTCGGCACGCCGTATGGAACACCAGCGAGTAATTCAGCAAGGTGCAATGTAGTGTTGGCATCATGTCCAACACCTAAAAGAAGTATATGTCCGTCTAAATCATATACACGGCCAACAGGGCTTTCATGTACGTGGGGCGGAAGAGGAAGTGGATCAGAGGTGATTATGGCGGCTTTAGGTCCTACAGCTGCAAATGCAAAACAATGATTACTCCGCTGTACACCTGGTAATCGCCAGAAGATATCTGCTACAATTCCAAGGTCTGGTGAAGCTGGCGTAATCTCTGGATCAAATGGTTCTTCGTCATTTCCTGTCCAAGATGGCATTACTAAAGTACCTTTAGGGCCAATAGCATCCAGGAGGGCTTTAATCAAGCCCATTGGTCCTCCTTCCATTGGCCTTATGGATCGAAAAGATGTATGTACTAGCAAGACACCACCCCTCTTGACGCCAAGCTCCTGAATTTGATTAATTATTTCAGCTATGCTCAACTTATTTAGCTTTGTTTGGCTTTCCAGTATGCGTGAGGTAATTGATTCCCTTCTATTATTTTCATTTGCCATTTGCATTCACCCCCACCATACATTTTTTAAGATTTCTTTTTCGGCCAGGTAATCTACATATAAGCCTTTCAATTAAAGCCCTATAGTACTAATAAGTACTTTAAAAATTATAAATTTATCTAAAATTTAATTTAAATGAATTACTCAAAAGAATCAAATAACAGTAAATTTAATATAACAAAAAATATAATTAGTAATGTCTTTTATTTTTGAATCTAAAATGAATTTAAATAAAAATAACTGTTTAGCTAAAATAATTTAACATGTGTTTTAAAAATGAGAATCGTTGTTTATCACGCAGAAGAGTGCGACAGGAAAAAATGTACAACAGTTAAACTTGGAAAAAAGGGAAAAGTTAAAGTAGTCACAAAATTAAATCAAGTACCTACCGGTGCGATTGTTTTAGATCCGTATTCCCCAAAAGCGTTATCTGTTGAAGATAGAGAGACAATACTAGAAAAAGGACTTGTAGGCATGGATTGTTCATGGAAAAGGTTAGATAAAGTCCCATTTAAACTAAAAACGGGTAAAAACAGTAGATCTTTGCCTTTTCTAATTGCTGCAAATCCAACCAATTATGGAAAGCCATGCATATTATCTACTGCTGAAGCTATTGCAGCAAGTTTTTATATCATTGGGTTTAAAGATATTGCTATCGATATTATGTCAGGTTTCAAGTGGGGACCTCATTTTCTAAAGCTCAATGAAGAGCTCTTAGAAAGCTATTCTAAAGCTAAAAGCAGTTTAGAAGTTGTAGAAATTCAAAACGAATATATGAGTTAAAAATATATTTATTATACTATCAATAGATTAAGACGAGTATATCAATGAAGGTATCATATTCTAAACTGTGTTAAAATAGTAAATAAGATGATAAAGGAGGCTAATAATGGCTAGATTTGAAGAAGCAGAAAACAGAATTTTCAAGATTAAAATTTGCTTAAAATGTAACGCAAGAAACCCACCAACTGCAAAAGTATGCAGAAAGTGCGGATACAAAGGCTTAAGATACAAAGCCAAAGAACCAAGGGGTTAAATAAACTCCTTAAATTACATATGGAGGTTGAAAAAACTCTCAAACACAAAGTGTTTGGAGGTTAAACCTCATTTATATTTATAACATCAATTCTGTTAATTATTTTCTCGATAACCCGTGGTAAGATGAAAGTTAAAAATTACATCGATGATACTTTAAAAAACCATACAATGCATTTAACTCTCCTTGATCCAGAGGAGCAAAGTCCTGAAGAAGCCGTGAGGATAGCAAAACAAGCAATTGCAGGCGGTACTGATGGCATAATGCTTGGAGGATCAACAACCGAACCAACAGAACTAGATGCAACTGCAAAGGCATTACAGGAAAATATTGATGTCCCCATCATTCTTTTTCCAGGCAATATAAGTGGTGTAAGCAAATACGCAGATGCGATTTTTTTTATGAGCCTCCTAAATTCAACAAATCCCTACTGGATAATAGGTGCTCAAGCATTAGCAGCTCCCAGTATTAAAAAAATGGGAATAGAAGTTCTTTCAATGGGATATCTCGTTGTTGAACCAGGCGGAACTGTTGGATGGGTAGGAGATGCCAAATTAATTCCTAGAAACAAAGCAGATATTTCTGTAGCATACGCAATGGCTGCTGAATGCATGGGAATGAAACTATTGTACCTTGAAGCCGGTTCTGGTGCGAATGAACATATTCCAGAAAATATGATTGCAGGGGTCAAAAAAATGACCGATTTAACTGTAATTGTTGGTGGTGGAATACGTGATGGAAAAACCGCAGCAAAAATTGCAAAGGCTGGTGCAGATATCATCGTGACAGGAACTGTGGTTGAAGATAGTTCTGATGTAAAAGATAAGATTGAAGAGCTGATTGAAGGAATTAGATCAGTTTAAAATCTAAATTTCATTCTTCTTTATTTTTAATTCATATTGCAAAAATTTAATAATTTAAATAATTCATATTTAACGAATTTTCACTTTTTAATTTAAAGATAAGCATTAAAACTTTAGTATAAATCTATTTTTAGCCATTATATCATTAACCTGTGTATTCCACTACAAATTTAGTGCTGATTAATTAAATATAACTTCATTAAAAATCGACTTAATTCATTAAGGGTTTTCTCAGGTTATTTAGCTAAAATATCACATTAAATTCATGTCGTAAGCCTTATCAATTCCCAAATAAATAAATAATTTAAAAAATATAATAAAATCGGTGAAAATCATGGCAGAAGGCGCTTGTGAAGTAGAAGGATATGATATGGTATCTAGGGAACTTAAAGAAAGACTTGGTTTAAGCAAATCTCCAGTAGCAATAAAATTTGTTTTAAGGGAAGAGGACATTCCTGAAGGGATAGAAAAAATAGATGAAACCATAAGGCACTGTGAAATGGTTCAGCGGGCAGCCCAGGGCGAGATGTTTTATGCAACCAGTGAAGAGCAGATGTGTAAAGGTGGAGCAGCTGCAATTGGACTTATGGAAGCTCCAGAAAAGATAAAAACCGGTGAATTTTATCAGAGCCTTGGAAGATTCTCCAGTCTTGGATCTGCAAAACGTACCATGGAAGAAGTCCCTAAAATAGACCCAATGATGAAAGCCATAATCTATGCACCATTAGAAAACATTAAATTTGACCCCGATGTAATTGTAGTGATATGTAAACCTGCCCAGGCAATGAGGCTTGCTCAAGCTATGATATATACCCGTGGAGGTAGAGTAGAAGCAAGCTTTTCAGGAATTCAGTCTGTATGTGCCGATGCTGTGGCTGGCCCGTTCACCCAAAATACCGCTAATTTTACCCTTGGATGTTCTGGTTCAAGGCAGTTTGCAGGTATAGAAGAAGAGGAAGTAATTGTAGGTATGAACGGTGAGAATATAGGGTGTGTTGTAACCGCTCTTGTATCTATGAAATAAATAATGATTCAATAAGTAAATAAGCTTAGAGGGTGATTATATGGCTGAAACAAAAATATTTGAAATATTAGATGAAGCTAAAGAATTAGATGCAAAAATATCCAAGTATAAAGACGTTGCAGACCAAGAAATGGTCATAGTCTGGATGGACAACATATTAAAACTGGTAACTAAACTTGGGATGGCAGAAGAAGAACTGCAGGATCGATTTGATCAGTTTGAAGAAAGTATGGAAAAATAGGTTGTTAACCTATTCCCTCAAAAAACTTGTTTTTTTGGGCCGCAAAAATCAAAAAGATTTTTGCAGGGTTTCTATTTTTTTAAAAAATCAAACTAATTTATTCTAATGTTACTCAAAAATAACCATTTTTCTAACTAGGGGTACTTTTTTCTTTTATCAATTCTTTAATCTTATCCAGGGCTAAATCAGAAGCTAAAATGGTTTCTTTATCTTTTATTTCCTTTGCCTTTTTCCTTATATCTTCAAGAGACTCTTTCGCATGTTTCAATATACTACGGGCAGCCATTATGTTTAATTCGCTCCATACAGCTATCCTTCCAATTTCCCATAGATATTCTACCACATCGCCGGCATTGTCATTGAAATTTTCTCCAAGGGCAATAATACCCAGATCATTAAGATAATTCACGATTCTTATGGTAGTTTTAGGAAGATCATTTCTTGCCGTGTATTTTCCCATATCCCCCATTGCATTTACTGCCTGAGAAACTGATTGTTCCAATTTATGCTCCATTGCCAGCTTTCCAATTCCATAGAGTGTTCCTGCCATCCAAACAGTTTCTTCCAATCCTCTTTGGGCATGTTTTGCTGATTCTTTGCCAATAATTCCCAGTGAATTAACTGTTATACTGGTTGCAAAATCAAGCCCACTTTGAGCAGAACTCCTTCCAATTTCCCCCATCAGATCAGTTGCTACTATCCCTATATCTCCTATTTCTCTATTTATAGAGGATCTACCAATGGCTTTAATGGAATTAACAGCTTCACCTGTTATTCTTTCAAGTTCATTCTCCAAGGCAGTTTTTCCAATCAGGTATATTGTTATCATTACCTCTGTAACAGAATCTTCGTCATCGCGACTTGCAGCTAATTTTCCAACCCGTTCCAGATGAGTAAATATATGCTTTGCTACTATCCTTTCTTCCCTTCCAAACTGTTCTTCTTGCAATAAATCAATCATATAATTTTCCAGTACCTTCAGCCCGTACCTCATAGTCCCATAATCATATTTCATCATTGAACTGTGTATGATATCGATAATAGGTTGAACAGGATCATCGTCGGTGTCAATAACAGGCCTCATTATGTCTGAATAAATATAAGAGTAACTAATAGCGCTTGCTTCATTGTCAAGAACTTTTTCATATTCCTGCACACCAGATATGAGGTTTTCCTTTGTTATTCTTTCTGCAAACCTGTCTATAACTGTTGTAGATTTCATAATATCCAGGGCTCCCAGTAAATAGGGTATTAAAATTCCAAATGAAAAAACAGCGAGAAAATATGCCATCCATATGCTGATCTCAAAATTATAGATGTTGGAATAAAGTGTATCCATAAATTTGAGTACAGATAACGTGTATACAATAGCCACGGTATATGATCCTACAACGACCCATATTACTGGAGATTCTTTAAATATATCTATAACCCTTGTTGAATAGGAAGAAGCTGTAAGCTGGATTACAATCAGGCTTAATGTCACAACTAATGCAATTATAGTTGCTTCACCTTGAACTAACGCTGTAAGTATAAATTTAGCGCTATCTATAGGGGTATAAGCAAATAAGGGAAAGAAAAAGTACAAAATTATAACAGATATCCCTACAAAAAGGGCATAAATTAAAAAATAAACTCTCAGTCTTGTTGGTAAACGAGCTAATGAAAACATTTAGGCACCAGTATATTATTTGGATTTAATGTTTAAAATAATATTTCGTGATAGATGGTCAATCAATTGGAAATACTTTTTTTCAGGACACTGAGATAATCCTCATACCTGTTGATGTTTACAAGCTCCAGATCATCTTTTGGAGAAACCCCATAAAAAATAATGCCATCTTTAATCATTTTTCTTAAAATTGGATTTAAATTGTCTTTATTTACATCCAAATACTTCTTTAAAATATTTATATGGCATGCAAACGGCATTCCCAGACCTTCTGCAGTATCCAGATATCCGGATTTTCCTCTTCCAAGAATTGAAATTGTATTTTCAGGTTCGTGACTGTCAAATACTCCTTTTATAATATTTTTTAAAGTTGCAGCTGATATTGTGGGCTGATCCGCTGCTACACAAAGACAAAAATCACCTTTAACTTGTTTAACTCCATTTAAAAGAGATTCAGAAAGTTCAACTTGGATTTCAGGATTAAGCGTTATTTTAACTCTTTCATCATCAAATTCATCTATCACTGATATTATATCATCACTAAAATGCCCTAAAACAATGACACATTCATCAACGCCAGTGTCTAGTGTATTTTGAAGTGTTTGCAATATTATTGGTGTTCCCTGGAAATCAAGAAGGAGCTTATGCTTAATATCTATTCCAAGGGCATTTAAATCATCCCTCATCCTTCTATTTTTTCCTGCTGCTGTAATAATTGCTGATATCATCAACTCACATGCCTTAAATCTCTACAAATTAGTTATCTTTTAATGCAACTTAAATTTCATGCCTATTAAAATTCAAGATTTAAATTTAAATAAAAAATAAAAGGGAAAATCTAATATTCCCTGATTACTGAGGAGTAAGCCCAATAATCTTAGCATGTATAGCCATGCCCGGCCCTGATCCTTCAGTCCACATTATTATTTTTACAGGATAATCCTTGGTGTTTGTAATCTTTACGTCTACTGCAGGGTTATATCCAAAGTTTACTGCATATTCTCCCCAATTAAGCCCTGTTGGGAGACCAAATCCAGCTTCAGATGCTGCCCCCCTTAGAGTTCTTGCTGCAGGACAAACACCGTGAGAGGCCCATCCTCCAGGAGCGTGAGGATCTACACATCTGGCAAAACCTACAGTTTCCTTACCGGATGATGTGGAATGTGGTGGGATTATAGTTCCATTCCATGCTTTTACAAATGCCCGTGAATTTTCTTCCCTGTTTGCATCATTATACTGAGGATAAGATCCAAGGGTGTCTCCTCCAGTTCCAATGATTTTTTCGTTTACAGAACCTGCATAAACAAGTATTGGCCGTCCTGATGGATAATTTTCCATGTAATTTGTCACATTGTCTCCAAATAATGATTCAATATTTTCAGGAGCAACTAAGTTCCTTCCATCGTTGAAATTAGCAATTGCATAACCAAGTGTTATACGATCACCAGTTCCTGCATCATCAAACCATTTTTTAACGTTGCTTACGGTCACATAATCATGGGGTATGGTATCATTGCTTATCTGATCATATGATACCGTTTTTATAACATTTTTTCCTTCTAATATCTGCAGACCATCTTTTGTTTTAACTCCAAATACATAAGGAGTTTTATACCCATAAACATAATTGCCCGGCTGTTTTACAATCAATTTGTTACTTTCAACTGCTAAAATTCCAGGACCGTCGAATCCCTGTGCAATTCCTTGTTTGGATATACTGTTATCTGTAATCTCCTCAGTTGGAGTTTTAACTGTTCCAGTCAGTACTGCATCTATAAAATCATAAAATCTCATATCAGTAATATAATTAACTAAATATTCAGGATGATAAAGTACAGGAACCTTCCTGACTTTACTGTCATCTGTAACAGTAGTTCCCACCATAACCGTATCTCCTACACTCAAAGCGGTGATTTCAGTTGGTCCTTGTGGCGGATAATAACTCCCTACAACGCTTCCAAATGGATACATGAACAATGCCAGTAAAATAAGTATACTAATGCTAACTTTTGTATTTTTCAAGAATTTCGGCAGAATATTTGACTCCCCCTTCACCTATTACCAAGATTATATCTCTTTTTTTCGCTTCACCTATTGCTAAATTTAAGCTTTCTTCTACTTGTGCCTTGCTTGCACCTAATGTTCCAATTTTAGACCCGTTTTTACTTGATTCTGTCAATATAACATTGCTATTAACATTAATCTCTGATAAGGCCGTTCTACTTGCATTTGATGCTACTATTATAGTATCCACATCTTTTAATATTTTTGCTATTTCTATATCTCCCTTAATTCCACTTTCAGAAGATATTGTATTTACAACAATTAATCTTGAATTTTCTGGCTTTTCCCGGTTTAATGTCTGAACTATTGCTTTAACACCTGCAGGATTATGCGCATAATCTATTATTACTCTCTTACCAATATTAATTTCTTGAAATCTACCTTTTACTCCTTCAAAATTCTTAATACCATTTACAATATCATCAAAGTCAATATCAAGTGCTATAGAACCACATGCTGCAGCAAGCGCATTGTAAACATTGTGAATCCCATTCTGTTTGAGTTTTATTTTTGCAGTATTTGATCCTATAACCAGTTTAAAAGAGTTATTATCTACATCAGCAGCTTTAACATCAGGTTCTGGGCGACTAAATCCACAAGAGCAGTTATAAATTCCCAGATGCCCTAAATAATGGACAGAATATTCCAGTTCCTTTCCACATAAAGGACACTTTCTTACCTCAGGATAAGCCTCTACTTCCAAATTTACATTTTCAATTCCATAAAATAAAATTTCATGAGAATTATCAGTGTTGAACCCAGATACTACAGGATCATCGGCATTAAAAGCTAAAAATTTAACCGCATCTACAATTTCCCTTTTACATTCAACATAATCCCTGAACTTACGGGATTCATTTAGATGATCCTTTGAAATATTGGTTATAATTCCTATACTCACTTCAGACTTTGTTGAGCAGTTTTTAATTTCATTAGGATTTCCAAACGTGCCTATTTCTAAAACCGCCACATCCCCAGCAAGCCTTGCCTGAAAAGAAGGTATTAATTCTGTATTTCCCTGCATATCCAGTTTATGTTCTGGAGTTTTATATCCACTGAGATTCAGTATATTTTTAAGCATCCATGTTGTAGTTGTTTTACCATTGGTACCTGTTATCCCAACAACAGGTTTATTTACTTTACATAAGCTTAAAACTTCATCTACACTTATTATATCAACATTTGTAACTTTTCTTATTTTTTCAATTAAATTATGATTTTCAAGTAAGCTCGGAGCAACCACAACTATGTCTGCATCTTTTAGAACATTTTCATCGTGTCCTCCAAGGTTAAGGTTAATTCCTTCCTTTTTAAGAATCTTCACCTGAGGACTATCAGTTGAAAGATCAGATACCGTAACATCGGCACCATTATCTTTTAAAACTCTAGCCATTAAACTTCCAACAGTTCCGCAACCGCCGATAACTACAACCTTGGATTCTTGTTTCTTCATAAAAATAAATCCGTTTATCTGTTCACTGAATTCAAATTTTATCTTTAAAATCATTAATACCTTTATATATTTCTGATTTTACATTTTCGTAGGCATTAACGACTCCAGGACCTATATGAATTATTGTATCTCCACTTTTTGCAATTTTCAATGCTTTACAGATTGAATCTGCAACATTAGTAGTTTGATGTGTTTCTATGCCATTAGCCCCTTTAATTACTGTTTTAGCTGCATCAATATCTATAACTTCTGTTGTTTCATTTTTTGCACTTGCAATAACTACATCAGCGTACTTCCCAATTATAGTACCTATTTTAAATTTATCACGTACAGTAAGTGTATCTGGATTATCTACACTAATTATAAGTTTTCCTTCAAGATTCAAACCATTTAAAAGGCGTTCCATGGCCTCAGGATTATGTGCTGCGTCCATGAATATATTTACATCATTAATTAGGTCGATTTTTTCAAATCTTCCATCCACGCCAGAGAAGTTTTCCAGTTTATACTTTATGTGATCCAAATCAAAATCTAAAATCATATCTACAGCAAAAGATGCCATTGCATTTTCTATATTACATGCACCAGGTATTTTAAGCTGTATTTTCATAGTACATGGATCTCTATATTTCCTTTCAAAATTACCGCAGTCACAGTATATTTTACTACAGTGTTTACAGACTACAGTTGGAATAATTCCAGTTTTAATGGTAAATTCTGAACCATAAAGTCCCTTAAGCTTAACATCCTCTGCTAAAATATCAAAATCTATATTGTGTTTATGACAGTAAGTTTTACCTTCACATGCGACTTCTCTTGGCTCATTAAACCCATAATATATAACTTCCTTATCAAACTTGGGGGCCAGTATACTAATTATTGGATCATCACCATTTGCAATTAAAATTCCATTTTTATGAAGTAAATCCTTTATAGCTACATTTCTTTCAACATATTCTTCATAGGTGTTGAATTCATCCATGTGGTCGGGTGTAAGGTTTGTTAAAATCCCTGCACAAATTTCAAGTCCATCTAACATCCTTATAGTACCATGAGGAAGTTCAAAAACAGCGAAGTCTTTATTTCCAGTTCCATTTTCCACTATAAAATCAACCAGTCCTTCAATAACTAGGGAATTTTGTAGGGATGAGAAAAATAAGGTTTCGTACTTATCAGATAGTGTATAATTTGTCATGTTTGTGGTGGTGGTTTTACCGTCTGTTCCTGCAATACCTGCCATAGGAATTTTTATAAGAGAATTTATCATTCTTCCAATATCTTTGGTGCCAATCTCCATGATTTCATAATTTTCTTTACACTCATCAATAAATTGTCTAATTTCAGAATGTTTAGGAACACTTGGAGAAACAAAAACAATATCTGCCCACATTGCATGTTCATTTACGTGAGATCCAAGTTCTACAGCTATTCCTTTCTCCTGTAATTCTTCAATTCTTTTTCTTGCTTTCCGTGGTAACTGCTCAAATTCTTTGATGTCAGAAATGATAATATCATTGCCCAGGTAGTTTAAAAGATGTGCTGCGGGTCTTCCTGCATTTCCTGCGCCTATTATCAGTACTTTTTTGCCCCTAATCACTGTATCATCCTTTGTTAATCTCCGTAGTGTTTCTTGTATTTCTATTAGCTTACTTTGGCCATTTCCGCCTATGAATATGTTCTCACATTTTTCACTGCACTCCACTGCAAAACTCACAATATCTGCTGTGTCTTCTATTATTCTGATATTTCCATTGTAACCTTCGTCTTTTAGTTTTTTAAATGCAATGTCAATTGTATCTTCAAGTCCAGGAAATAGAACTACAGTATCTGGATTAGCTTTAGCTACTTCTTTTAAAATTCCAAATCTACAGGTTTCATTCTTTCTTGGTGTACCAATTATAGCTACGTCAAATTTAAACTCATTAAATACTGCCTTTATTGCATCAATATTATCTGTTTTTCCAACTACCATGTTGCATCCAGACAAATTTAAAGTGGTTGATCTTCCCTCAACACCTTTAAACTCTTTTAATGCATTGTTAATATTCATCTCTGGAATTTCTAAAAATTGCGCAACTTTTTCGGCTGCTGCTGCATTTTGCAGGTTGAATTTACCGAACAATTTAAGGTCTCTATGTCCATTTCCAAAAAAGAATGTTTTAGCTGGATAATCTCCAATTCCTGCCAAAATTTCGTCCTGTTCATTTAATATGGCTGTTTTCCCTTCTAAAAATCTGCTCAAAGAGTTTCTATAGTTTTCAATGGAATTATGATAATCCATATGATCGTGTCCCATGTTGGTTACAACTATTAAATCAAAATCAAATGCATAAGAACAAAAATCAAGGGTCATATCACAAACCTCGACTATTAAAATATCATATTTTTGTTTTGAGGTTTCAAGTATAAGTTTTGTATATCCTTCAAATCCTCCGCCGGCATTTCCACCCACCAGGACATCAAATCCTGATTTTTCAAGTATTTCCTTAATCATGTGACAGGTGGTTGTTTTACCATTGGTTCCGGTTACCCCTATTGTAAAAATAGATTTATGATCCGGCAGAACATCGAATAAAGACTTCTTACGAGATCTTATCTCTTCACCGATTTTACTGCTCCATAGACTTGGGCTTAAGACCACTGCATCTGCAGAATTTATCTTATCAAAATCATGATATCCCAAATCAAGATCTATAGCAGGGTTATACTTTAATTCCAAATTTTTTTGCATATCAGAAGCATAAACTTTATATCCATGATTAATAAGGGATTTTACAGCATTTTTACCTTCTGTTCCCAATCCGACCACTGCAACTTTCATACTACCTACCGATATTTATAATCCTAAAGGTTATTATGACTATTTAAAATGGCTTCTAAAATATTATTAAAATACAGATATTTAATTGTAACGCTTGAATTTTTCCTAACTCTGTAAATTGAAGTTAATTGATCCCATAAATTCATAAATAAGTACCCATTTTTATTATTAAACCCTAATCCATCTATATAAAGCCATAAAATTATTTTCAATATTATTTATCTTAAACAGCCATATTTACTTTTTTGTATTAATTTTTTTGTTATTTGTAATAATAAATTTTTTGATAATTCTATTATTCAATTAATTTGATCTTCGCAAATTAGAATAATTAATTTGTATTTATTACAATCATATATAAATGATTTTTAGTTAATATAATTCAACGAATATGTCTTAAATATGAAACTATCAAAATCCCATTATATTATCTTTTCAAAGAATTAATTTCAATAAATAATGGCTTTTTATTGGATTAAATGACATTAGATACCCCATTAAAATTTAAAAAATACTAAAGCAGCAATTATATAACGATGTATTAACAATATATGAATAATAAATTAAATTGAATAATTTAAAGTCATTGCCTGAAAAATATCTTTAAATCTTTACTTTAGATATTTAAAGGATTATTAAACTTACAACAAAATGATTAATAATCAAAAATAACAGCGAAAACAAATCAAGGTGACACCATGAAAAATTTGTCCAAAGAAATAGTAGAACGCATTGAAAACATCAAAAGACCCGTTAAAATAATGCATGTATGTGGATCTCATGAACACACCATAATGCAGCACGGAATAAGATCATTGATCCCAAAAGAAGTGGAAGTCGTAGCAGGTCCAGGCTGTCCAGTCTGTTGTGTACCTTCAATAGAAGTAGATGAATGTCTATATCTTGCAAGGAAAGGCGTTACTATTACAACATTTGGTGATATGTTGAGGGTTCCTGGAACAACCGGAACATTGGCTGAAGCAAAGGCAGAAGGTGCTGATGTAAGAATTGTCTATGGAATAAATAACGCAGTTGAAATTGCAGAAAAGATTGATAACGAAGTTGTATTTATGGCAGCAGGTTTTGAAACTACTGCACCCACCACGGCAGCTGAAATAGTTGCAGGTCCTCCAAAAAATCTTTCAATCTTATCCTGCCACAGATTAATTCCTCCTGCTTTAAAATTCCTGATCGAATCAGGAGAAGTAAATCTAAATGCCCTTATAGAACCAGGACACGTTTCAACAATCATAGGGACAAAACCATATAATGAATTTTCTGAAAAATACGGCATCCCTCAAGTTGTAGCAGGATTTAATCCATTTGATATCCTGATTGCGATTTATATGATATTAAAACAGATGGATGAAGGCAAAGCAGAAGTTCAAAATGAATATAAACGAGCCGTCAGGGAAGAAGGAAACGTAAAGGCTCAAAAACTTATGGATGAAGTTTTCTACATTAAAGACAAAGAATGGAGAGGTTTCCCGGAAATTCCTAACTCTACCTATGAAATAAGGGATGAATTTGCAAATGTCAGTGCAAGGGAAAGGTTCGATATTCAGGTAGAACAGGGGGAAAAAGTTCCAACCGGCTGTATATGCGGCCCAATTCTAAGAGGCGTTGCAAGACCAGAAGAATGTACTCTTTTCAGAACAAAGTGCAATCCTATGAACCCAATTGGAGCATGTATGGTCAGTAAAGAGGGAACATGTAATATAGCCTTTAGATATGGTTCTGCATTCTAGTGCAGAAAATAATGGTTTTTAATCCATATAATTATTAATCCATCACTATCTGATACTATTATATGCTTATCAACTCTTTTTAGAGTTGATTTCAATTATTATTTTAAATTAATCGGAGTAATGTCATTAATGAAAGCAATTGCTGTAGACATAGACGGTACAATTACCGATAAAAATAGGAAGATATGTGTAAATGCAATTAATGCCCTGCGAAAAGCAGAAGAAAATGGTTATCCTGTCATATTAGTAACTGGAAATATACTCTGTGCAGCTAAGATGGTAGCAATCATGGTGGGTACATCAGGCGGTATAGTAGGTGAAAATGGCGGAATCATACAAACAAGAAAAAAAGGATTGATTCTTGGAGATATCGAAAAGTGCAAACCTGCCTATGAATTCTTAAAATCAAAATATGATGTTCATAAAACAGAATTTTCAGACTTGAGATTATCCGAAATTGCAATAAGGCGTGAAATTGACGTAAATATTGTAAAAGAAACTGTAAAAGACTTTGATGTTGAGGTATACGACACCAAATTTGCAATACACCTTACCGACCCTTCTGTTAATAAGGGGAAATCACTGGAAATGGTTGCAAAGGATATGGGCATCACCCTTGATGAAATATTAGCGGTGGGAGACAGTGAAAATGATCTTGAATTTTTAGAAGTTGCAGGATTTAAAGTTGCTGTTTCAAATGCTGATGAAGAGCTCAAAGAAAATACTGACTATGTGACAAAAAAGCCCTACGGAGACGGGACCGCAGAGGCAATTGAGAAATTTATTTTAAGTTAAAAATCCATTTAATCAACCTGGAGGTTATCAAAATTCATTCTGAATTTTGGAACTGTCGAAAGCGAAGCTTTCGATGTACCAAACACTCGTGTTTGATAACCTCAAAATTAAAAATTTTGGAGGTTTTAAATGATAAATACCGCAGAAAATGCATTAAATCTTGCTTTAAAGAATGCAGAATATGCCGAAGTCTACATGGAAAAAGAAAAAAGTATCGATGTAGACATTCAAAAAAATGATATTAATTTTGCAAAAGAAGAATTTACCTATGGTTTCAGCATAAGAGTAATTTTAGAAGGTAAAATGGGATTTTCTTATACAACAAATGTTGATAAAATCGATGAAACAGTTGGAAGAGCAGTATTCAATGCCAAATCCAACGTTGCGGATAAATACTTTGATTTTGCCCCAGAATCTAAATATAATCAAGTCAAAGGCGTTTATGATAAAAAAAATGAGTCCATGGATATTGATGGATCCATAGAATTTGCAAAAACCATGATAGATACCGTCGAAGAGGAAAAATGTGAACCAACTTCGGGAGGGTTCTCTGCTGGGAAATCGGAAAGTTTAATTTTAAATTCAAATGGTGTAAACTGTAAAGAAATAGGAACATCCTTTTCAGGTTTTATAGCTGTAAATGCAGAAAGTAATGGTGAAATATCAACCGCTTATGAAGGTGATTCATCCAGATCCTTTGATATCAATCCAGAATGGATTGCAGACAATGCCTGTCAAATTGCAAAAAATTCATTAAATGGTAAACCCGTAGAAACCAAAGATATGGATGTTTTACTGGACTATCGTGCAGCTTCAGGTCTTCTTGGAACATTTGTCAGTGCTGTTAATGCAGACAACGTGCAAAGGGGCCGATCCATTTTTGCAAATGAAATGGGTAATGAAGTTATCTCACCCTCTTTAAGTATGTACGACGATGGTACACTTGAAGGAGGACTTGCTTCTGCAGTAAGTGATGGAGAAGGGACCTCTACACAAAGAACTTCTGTAATCCAGAATGGAATTCTTAAAAGTTTCATCTATGACATATACACCTCTAAAAAAGGAGATACAGAAAGTACGGGTAACGGTATGCGGTCTTCCTTTGCAGATATGCCTGCAGTGAGCTTAAGTAATTTTATCCTTGAATTTGATGATGTTCTTGAAATTTCAGATATTAAAAAAGGCATACTTGTTACAGATGTTTTAGGTGCACATACTGCCAATCCAATTTCAGGGGATTTCTCAGTTGAGGCCAACAATGCATTTAAAATAGAAAATGGAGAAATCGTAGACCCTGTTAAAAAGGCAATGTTATCTGGAAATATATTCAATGTTATGAAAAACGCATCAGGCGGTTCTAAAGAAATCAGACAACTTGGACCTTTTGTTATTCCACGTATTTTAGCGCCAGGTTTAAGGGTTGTTGGGTAATTAATCCTCATCTTTTTTGTTTTTAATTTATCTTAACGGCCTATATTTTTCAGTGAGTATTTTACTTTTAACGTGAGAAGCTTCTTCCTTAACCACCGGCATTTCCTCATCGTTAAGGTAAAGATTTAATTTGATCATTCCTCGAGGTTTTACTGGGCCTACAACAATGTCAGATCTCCTATCTATCCCAGTGAACCGTAGATGAGTAGCTTCATTTTCATTTACGGGCTTTTCCTCGTCATCTTCATATTCAACATCATAGCCAGTATAAGTTGAAGGAATACGTACCTTAGAAGCAGGTATATCTTCCGGTACATTAACATCTTCAGGTATTGGGACTAATTCAATTCCGGGTAATTTTTCCCATGGCAAGATTATCACCCCATATTATCTTTTATTGAGTTTACGGATTAACTGGTCCTTATCTTTGACCTCAAATGTGTATGTGTAATCAAAAAATGGTTCAGCGAATTTTTTAGATTCTTCAGACACTTTCATTACATGCTTCAGGGGAGATTTTTCCATAGTTCCTTCAGGATATACAATATCGTTTTCAAACCATTCTGCATCTTCTTTATCTTTAAATTCTATTATTATGGCAATTTTTTGGTCAATTAGCCTGCATTCATTGCAGTTATCCTGAAAGGCGTTTTTTATTTCTTCAAACTGTTCTGTCATATGATCATTAGTACTATGTATAAATTTATTAATACTATTTGACTATTAACAATTCCCAATAACATAAAAATTATGATTGCTTTATAAATTAAAAATAGAAAATTAATTTTTTAGAAGATATTTTCTTATTCTACAGCATAAGGAATACTGAAATAAAAAGTTGAGCCTTTACCTAACTCTGATTCAACCCAAATGTGCCCACCGTGACGCTCAACTATTCTTTTAACAATTGACAACCCAATTCCAGTCCCCTGATACTCATCCATAGTATGTAATCGTTGGAATATAGTAAAAATACGTTCGGCATATTGTGGATCCATTCCGATTCCATTATCCTGCACGCTAAAAACATATTCATTTTTATCTTGGTCTTCTTTAGCTGAAATATGAATTTTAGGTGGTTTATCAGGCTTACTAAATTTTATTGAATTTGATATGAGGTTCTGGAACACCTTAGTAATCTGTCCTTGATCAGCAATTATTTCTGGAAGTTCATCATGAGTAACCTCCACATTACACTCTTCAATTAGGCCTTTTAGATTAAATAATGCAGCATCCAGTGATTCATTTGCATCAATTTCTTTAAATTCTCCACCTTTTGATATTACTCTAGAATATTCCAGTAGATCAATGATCATTTGCTGCATCCTTTGAGCAGCATCCACGACATAATCTATAAATTCATCAGCATCTGAATCCAATTTATCTTTATAACGCCTTTCTAAAAGTTGTGTAAAACTTGAAATGGTCCTGAGGGGTTCCTGAAGGTCATGAGAGGCAACATAAGCAAACTGCTGTAATTCTTCATTGGAACGCTTCAATTCATCCACAGACACATTTAGCTCTCTTGTCCTCTCCTGAACTTTAAAATCCAAAAAGTCACGCGCTTCTTTTAATTCCATCTGTGTTTCTTTTAATTCTGTTATATCTACTATAACTATTCTGTACTTTTCATTAATTTTACCATATAATGGCACGATTCTCATTTGAACATAGAATATTAAGTTATCTCTAAGTAATTCAAGTTCAAAATTTTGCATTTTGCCCGAATCTATAGCATTGGCAAGATAATAGTAATATATATTCTGGCAATTGATAGGAATAAATCTATTAAAACCCCTTGTAATTACCTTATCCTTTTTTAACCCAAGTAATTTAGCCCCTTCAGCATTTACATTTCTTATAATTCCATCTCTCGATAAAGAAAAGTATCCTACAGGAGCATCCTCGTATAACTCATGATAATGAGTATAAAGACTTGATAATTCATCCTGAGACTTCTTTAACTCTTCATTTTGTATTTCTAATTCGGCCTGATATACCTGAAGTTCATGAACCAGTTCAACAACATTTTCTGGAATATTTTTCCCTTTAGCCCTATACAACTCATTTTCGGCTTTTTTACGTAGTTCATCAGCTTTTTTCATATATCCGGCCTCTAAACTTTATTTAAATTGAATCATTTGATCTGGATTCATCAAAATATTATTACGGATTTATATTATATTTTGAAAATTCACATTAATATTTTTTTTTTGTATAAAATATTAGTGGTCTGATGGTAAATGCTTATTAAAAGAGCTATTATAACCTTTAAAATGATTTAAATCCTTGAAAATGCCTAAAAAACTAGTATTTGTTAACCTCACGTAAAATTTATTTAATAACTGGTTCAAATTATTTAATATGTGGAATCGTCCAGATACCTCAGAAATCCTTGAAAATAAAGATATAGTAAAAGAACTGTCTACATATTTTGAAATAATGCTAAATAAGAGGCCATCAAGAGCTAAAGTAGCCTCAATGATTCCAGCTGAAAAAAGTAATGATGTCAATTCTCTTTGGGAAGAACATGAAAATATTCGAGAGGATTTCAAAGAAATATTCTATAAAACAACTTTTAATGACCTCAAAAAGCCCCTTTTTTCATTCCTCGATTTAAAAATTAAACTTGCAGAAAAAATATTTGAAAACTGCTACTTTTGTGAAATGAAATGTTATGTAAATAGAATTACAAATAAAGGGTTTTGTGGGGTGTTGAACCCAAAAATAGCTTCTGAATTTGTACATACTGGTGAAGAAGCTCCCCTTATTCCTAGCCATACCATATTTTTTACAGGGTGCAATTTTGGATGTATCTATTGCCAGAATTTCGATATAAGCCAATTTCCAGAAGCAGGATTGGAAGTAAAAGAAGAACAACTTGCAAAAATAATTGACAGGCGGCGAAAAGAAGGCTCAAGAAATGTAAACTTCGTTGGAGGAGACCCCACGCCAAATTTACTTTATATTTTAAAAACAATGAAATTGTGCCGTGAAAACGTTCCCGTTATATGGAACAGCAATTTTTACATGAGTGAGGATGCTATGAAGCTTCTTGATGGCTTTGTTGACCTATTTTTAAGTGATTTTAAATATGGGCCTGGAAAATGTGCAGAAAAGCTTTCCAAGATACCAAATTATTGGAATACATTGACAAGAAATCATAAAATGGCTAAAATCTCAGGTGATATGATTATAAGACATCTTGTGCTTCCAGATCATGTTGAATGCTGCTCAAAGCCTATTTTAAAATGGATAAGTGAAAATTTAGGAAAAGAGACGGTTATAAATATTATGGGGCAATATCGGCCTGTTTACATGGCCCAGGAATGCCATGAAATCATGCGTTATCCAAGCCATCAAGAGCTTAAAGAAACGGTTGATTATGCCAGAAATTTAGGTTTAATAAATTTAATATAATTTTACAGATCATGCTATTTTTAATGCATTTATTAACAAACACTAATGGTCTCATAAATTTTTAATTTTGTATTAATTAATCTAGATAAAAATCCATCAATAAACAATTACATAATGGATTTTTATGGCATAAAGATTGGCAATTAATTAATAAAAATGGTTAAAATTCTTAAAATACCCAATAAGAGGTTACAATTTAAATAAAATGCTAATAGGATTTATTTAATGATTACAACAATAATGGCCACATTACAAAATTAAAGTGTATGCCCCTTTTTGTCAAATAATGTTTAAAATGAGCTTTTTTGTTAAAAATACTAATTGAGGGAGTTCATCCGAAATAACCTATTTAAATAACCACATAGCGTGTCCTAAATTATTAAAAGAGCACTATACGTGTCTTTTTTTTGAATTAAAACCAAAAGATTTATATGGTATATTGCATCTACTAGTCCCTACCCATAGGAAAACCCTTATTGGGTTTTTTTCTGATTGGGAATCGGAGGCGGTATAATTACGAGGAAATTGCTTTTTGCAGTCCTATTAGTATCCAGCCTATCAATGGCAGGTATAGCTGGCGCAAGCGCGTCAGAAGTGGGAACTGCACAAACACAGTCTGTTAATAGCAGTACTGTGCAGGAAAAAGCTAATATACAAACAAACAATACATACAATGCAAATGGATCGGCGACAACGCAAAATTCAGCCGATAATAGTGTAAAATCAGTGGGGAATACAAGTACTGCTACATCAGATACCAGTATTAATGAAACCACAGTGAAAACACAGGCAATTGTACAAGATACAGCAACTCCAACAGCGACTTCAAATGTGAACAGCCAAAATTCAGCATGTACAGAAACAAATACGCAAACTGCAATTTCAACTGCAGATGCTAACCAAAATTCAGTGACATCTTCGAAAAATACGGCAAATAATACTAACAATACTCAAACACAAGAAGCTCTCGAAAATCAAGGATTTTCGGTGCCGCAAATAGAAAATTTGCAGGCAGCAGCAGGAGAAGCAAAAACTGTAAGCAGCACTTCAACAGTGACTTCAACAAGTTTTACTGTAAGTCAGATCAACGATGCAGCGGCTAGAGTCAAAGCATTTATAGAAACCAATCACAAACTTCCAAATTACGTGACAGTTGGTACAGTTCAGGTTAAAATGCCTGATTTCTTGAAACTACTAACTTCAGGATTACTAAAGATAAACAGCGGATCAACTACTTCAGTAACACTTGAAAATGTAAATACTCCAACACAGACAAGTGAAAGCATTAAAAGTGGAAACATAACTAAAGTAGGCTATATAGACCTTGCTAAACGAGTGAATTCATTTATAGATGCAAATGGTGTTTTACCTAATTACGCAACCAGTACTCTTGGTAAATTAAATTATCAATCCATGATTTACATGTTTTCCAAGATACTAGCTTACGAAAAAACAAATAACCGATTACCAAACTATGTTTCAGTGGCTCCATGGAGCACAATTTCAAGCGGAATAGGCGGATCAACATCAACACCAGTACCAGCAGAGTTACAACAGTACCTTAAAGCTACATCAAACTGTCAGGTAAATGATCCTAAAATTAAAGCGCTGGCAGCTTCAATAACAGCAGGTAAAACTTCCACATATGACAAAGCAGTGGCAATATTTAACTGGGTAAGAGATAATTTAAGCTATTCATTCTACTACAACACCAAGTACGGTGCTGTAGGTGCTTTGAATGCAAAAACCGGGAACTGTGTCGATACAGCACACCTGTTAGTTGCTCTTTCAAGAGCTGCAGGAATTCCGGCAAAATATGAGCATGTTAATGCTAAGTTTACAAGTGGTAACTGGTATGGACACGTCATTGCTTTAGTATGGGTAAATGGTAAATGGTACCGTGCAGATGCAACAAGTTCCAGTAACACGTTCGGTGTTATTAAAAACTGGAATGTAGCTACAGCAACATTAAAAGGTACATACGCGTCATTACCTTTCTAAAGGAGGAAACAACATGATTAAAAAATCAATAGTTGCAATAGTGGTAATGCTGGCTGCAGCAGCCCTAGTATTTGGTGCTTCAAACCACACAGATCCTACAGGCAGCTCCAGCAGTTCTGACCAAAAACAGGATAGTATATCTACTGATAACAGCGTGTCTGGCAGCAGTACATCAAGTACCACTAAAGAAGCTAAACTATCTCCAGCAGAAGCCCAAAAAATAGCCCAAAACTACATTAAAGTTTCCAGTGCAAGTGCGGGAACACCGAAATTGATTAAAATCAATGGTAAATATGTATACTCTGTTCCTGTTATTGACAATGGGACAACTGTAGGTGAAATCAACATAAATGCTATAACTGGTAAAAACGTTGGTGGTGCAGGGGGAGCGCCTTAACATGTATGTAAAAAATCTATGATTTTTTACGGTTGTGAAACTTCAAAAATCTTCGATTTTTGGTGTATAGAAAATGCATAGCATTTTCTCAAACTTTCAGTTTCACAAACATTCTCCAAAACATTAATTGGAAAAACCTCTTAAGAGGTTTTATTCTACCTTTTTTTTGTTAACTTTAACTTGGATTATTTTTTCATAAATGAAGTATATTATGCTTTTTAATAAGTAATGAAACATGCAGCTAAACTGATTATAAAAATGCTGGAAACATGATAAACATTTTTAAATGTTTAACTTCATAGTTTAATTAAAAGTATTTACCAAGGATTTTAAAGATTTAACATGTTTAGATTCAATAAAAGAATAGAAGAATTTATATTTATCTAATATGCATTATTACAATAATAATAACAATAAAAAAGAATTATTTGGAGTTGCTTAAACTCCTTAATTTAAGTGATAAAATGATATGTGATAACTGCGGGGCTGAAATAGATAAAAGTGAAAGATACTGTCCCAACTGCGGAATGGAACTTCCATGGTCAGATCACCGGCCCCAAAAAAAGAAACCTTACAAAAAGTTCAACCGTGATAATTCTCCTTCCACTGAAAACTACAGAAATTATTCTAATGACGAATATGAACAAAGACCTTCAAAAAGAAAATATCAGGAAGATCAAGAAGATTTTACCTATGATATTCCCCAGCCACGTGCAGATTATGAAAATTATCACAATGAAGAAGAAGATTACAAAAGGAAACCTTTAAAAAGAAAATATTATGGAAATTCATCGCCTCATGCACACCATGATTCTCATTATCAAGACGAATATGACTATGAAAGTTACTATACAGGCGAAGAAGTTCAAGAAACAAAAAAATCAGGAAGCCACCTAGGTACAATGCTTCTTTTACTGGTTATAGTACTTCTACTTGGATTTATTATTGGACTAATCCTTTTTTCAGCCCCACAATCAATCCCACAGGTTCCTGGTATAAACAGTTAATTTTATGTATTAATTTCGTTTTTTAGATTTTAAAGATTTTAGAAAATCAGGAGTTATCCACTTCCTGATTGTTCGTTTTAATACCATCCCGAAATGGAAAACTCACCCTCAAGAATTCTTCTTTTAAGCTCATTTGTAAGTTCTCGTGCTCTTTTAATATCTGACTGTCTGCATATTATAGGGACTTCCACAAGTTCGTTGTCCATCTTGAATTTCAGTTCACCACGTTTCATCTGGAATGCACCATGTTGACAGGAATATGCACACATACCACAACCAAAGCACCTTCTTGCATTTAAAGTGTCCATGTATGCTCCAGTAGGACATCTTTCACGTACTATACATATCTCACAGTTCATACACTCCCCAGGATTGTAAACTGGCCTTTCATCTACATCATCCCAAACAGAAGCATAGTCTGAAAATCCTAAAACTTTATGTCTTCCCCTTATGTCTGCTACAGGTAATGGTATATCCTTATTTAATATAAAAGTGTTCTTTAAAATCTCATCGTTCAAAATTGGAACTGCAGCAGCTACACTGTTGAAAACTTCTGGCCCTGCTGCTGTCTTGAATCCACCAAGGAAATGTGAATCCATGTCCTGCATATCAGCAGATATCATCAAATTCGGCTTTTCAGGGCTGCTTCTTGTCCCCTGGCCAAGAATAATACCCTCAGATCCACACATAAGTACTTTAGACCCTGTATTTATGGTTTTCATAACAGGATCATTTTGCAGTGGATTTAATTCACCACAGCCTGAAAATGAAAGCCCTTTAAACGGACCTTCCATTTCTATTGCATGAAATATAGATGCTACAGGTTCCTCAACAGGATTTAAAAATGCAGTATAATTTTTAAATGCCAATCGAGTTCCAATCATCCTTGCCATGCCCATTTCATTTATATTTGTAGTGGATTTTATGATTTCTCCATGAATGGATTCCACTTCAATTTCTATGTCCTTTCCTTCAACTATGTCCTTAAATAAGAATCCGCCACCATAATCTTCATCATAAATACTGTGTGATGTACCGTATGCTATTAAATCAACCGATCCGAGCCATTCATTTGGACATGGGCCTGGAAATCCCGGAACACCATTTAAAAGAACTCTTTTTGCCTTTTTAAATGATCCTGGTTCTCCTGCTTTAATATGAAATACTGCAGCTGTTCCAGACATTATACCACATGTTCCAGTTGTAACAACGTCAATATCTTCTGCTTTGGGCTCTTCTCCTTCTCGTATGAGATTACTAACTTCCTCTGCTGTGAGTACTGTTACCTCTCCTCTTTCGATTTTCTTATTTATGTCTTCAATACTGCGAATGTTCAAAATACAACCCCATGATTTTTTAGATTTTATAACAATAGTTATGTTAGATCAATTATATTAAAGTCTATTTAATTTTATCTCAATTAAATTATATTTATTTTATTAAAATTAAAAAAGAGAAATTAAAAGTGTTATTATCTAATAAAAAGTAAAATAATAGCTATTTGTCTAAATCGTTATTTATTTAGGTATACCCACATATTTTCGGGCTCCACCAGCTATAATCCATATTACAATTGCGCCGAGCAGGCCGTATTTAAATTCATATAAATTAAATACTCCACCCAGGAGAACTAAAAGTCCTACAACACCCAGAATATACAGTATAAAATCCATAGGTTTATCTTCCATTTTTTATCCTCCATAATGTTAATTTATAGATTATAAAGTTAAAATATTCTTATTTAATTATTTATGGGACAATATATATGTTTTATGGAAGAATAGTTAATATTATATATTTATTTTAGCTTAAAAAATAAGATGAATTCTATTTATATAAAATATTAAAAATAAATAAGTTAATTAATTAAAAATTATTTTTAATTTGATCAAACGCAAAATTAAGCGCTTCCTGCATCTTTTCAGCTTTTGGTCCTGCGCCCTGGGCAAGGTTCGACCTTCCACCGCCCCCACCGCCGAGAATAGCTGCAGCTTCCTTGATAATATCGTTGATTTTAACACCTTCTTTTATGGCCTTAGCCGATGATGTTCCCACAATTTTACCATCCAGATTGCCTAAAAGAACTACATCAAATTCTCCATCGTCATCAGTGAGGTCTAGAGCCATTTTCTGCATTTCACCCATGTCGGCATCAATCATATCCTCCAGAACCTTCAAATTACCTATCTCTTTAGCTTTACCAACGAGAGTTTTCATTTTCAATTCAGCCATCTGACTTTTAAGCCTGCTTATTTCATTTTTAAAGGATTTCCATTCGCTGAAGAATCTATCACATGTTTTAGGAAGTTGCTCAGGAGTAACTTTAAACACATCTGCACTTTCTTTCAGAACATTATCGTTGTGTTGTACTGCCCCAACTGCAGCTTCTCCTGCAGAAAATTCAATCCTTTCAACACCGTCCTGAATTCTCTCGGTCTTTGTTATTTTTATAAGTCCTATATCTCCAGTTTGAGTACAGTGTGTTCCTGCACACGCCTGTACATCAATTCCATCAACTTCAACAGTTCTAATGGTCATTCCAGGAACTACTCCACCTTGATACAGGATAAACCCATATTTTTTCTCGGCTTCTGCCCTGGCCATCCAGTTTGTCATGACAGGGCGGTTTTCCATAACGAACTTATTGGCAATGATCTCGATTTTTTGAAGTTCTTCCTGTTTTATCCGTTTGTAATGAGAAATATCAATTCTTGACTTTTTAACACCCTTTTGAGCCCCAGCCTGCCATACATGATCTCCAAGTACCTGCCTTGAGGCAGCTATAATTAAATGAGTTGCTGTGTGATTTCTTGTTAAAGCCTGCCTTCTGGAAAGTTCAATTTGGCCGTTGATTATCTGGCCTTTGTAAGGGTGCACTTTCTCTATATCTTCTTCAGCTACCCTGTGTAAAACTGTGTTATTAATTTTTTCAGCGTGCGAAACCTTTATTTTTTCGCCACGAATATCTAAATATCCTATATCAGACGGCTGGCCACCACCTTCAGGATAGAATATAGTTTGGTCCAGTATTACGTTATTTTCGTAAGTCCCCAGTATATGGGCCTCGAACTGTGTATCATATGGTTTCTGATAAAATAATAAATCGGTAGCTGGGAAATCAAGTTCTATTTCGGCTTTTTCTTCCTGAGCTTCTTCTTCATGCCCAGCAGCCACCAGAGTATAAAAGTTATCAGGTATCTTTACGCGGAATTCCATTTTCTCGGAGATTTCCTTAGCTGTTTCCGGCGGAATTCCATGGGACTCATAAAGTTCCTTAAGGGTTTCAAAGGGCATTTCAGTTTTATTCTTTTTCCTGAGTTTTTTAATGCTCCTTTTAACAAGTTCTCTACCTTTTGAGACTGTTTTATTGTACCTCTTATCTTCTAAAGTGATTATATTGATTATATGATCTTGATGATGCTTAATTTCTGGATATGTCTTGGACAAGAAATCAAGCTGTATTTTCATTATGTCTGCTAAAGATTCTTCCAATCCCAGGTCTTTTATGAAACGAATTGTTCTCCTTAAAACAAGTCTTGCAAGATATCCTTCTTTTACGTTGGAAGGAATTATACCATCGGCAAGCATAAATGAAAGACACCGAGTATGGTCTGCAATTACATAAATAGCTTCCATTGGTTTCGTAGACTTTTCAAGCTCATCTAATGATATATTAAGCCGATTTGCAACTCTTGACCTTAACTCCCTAAGGTCTGCAAAGGTTTCAATGTCCATCATACCCGCAACTTGGGCATTTTCTGCTAGAATAGCCTCATTAACTTCAACACCAGATAATTCCTTCAATTTCTGTATTACTGGCCCAAAAGAAGCATCATAAGCTGTAGGGGTTCCCTGAGATATCCATGCAAATCTTTCAAGTCCATATCCCGTATCAACAACTGTAAGTGGAATTTCTTCAAGTTTTCCGCCAGGAAGAGTTTTATATTTAATAAAAACAAGTGTTGCGAGTTCTACTCCCCTAACACAAATCTCATAACATGGGCCTGCGTTTCCTCCGCCTTCCCACCATGATTCAATATAAGTAATTTCTTCAGGGTTGATTCCAATATGCTTTATAAAGTCATGGCAGTATTTTACTGTTTCATCTTCCCAGTAAATATGCTCTTTATCAGAATTAAAAGCGTGATGAGCACCCATTGTGAAACATGTCATGTGTCTGCCGGTCCTTCCGACGTTATCCACATCGTTAAGTCTTATTGATGGTTGTGCAATTACCAGCGGGTTTGCAGGTGGATCCACTGCTCCAGATGTTACCCACGGCTGAAAATCATAAATTGATGCGCCGACTAAAAAAACATCATCTCTCCACCGCTTTGCAAGAACTGGATATCTCTTTATGGGTGTATGTCCATTTAGAGCAAAAAATTCTGTAAAGGCTTTCTGAATTTCATATAGATCGTATTTTTTATCTGTGGCCGGATTTCCAATAAAAGTATATTCATCACAGGGGGCGTCCCCACATGTTTTTCTATCTCCAACGGACCAGAAATCATTTCCACAAGTAATACAAGTTTTTTTAGTAAATCCAAGTTCTTCAAGCTGGCGAGACATAGTAATCATTGATAAAATTTATTAAATCATTAAATAATGTAATCAAAATAAAAAAATAGTAGGGAAAGCCAATTTCTTGGCTTTGAAGTTTTGGAATTATCCAAAGAGAGCGCCGAGACCTGCTGCGGCTTCTTCTTCTTTTTCTTCTTCCTCTTCTTCTTCCTCTTCTTCTTCAGGTTTTTCTTCAGCTGCTGGAGCTGCACCTGCTGCTGGAGCTGCTGCAGCTGCTACTGCTGTTTTCTCCATTGCCTCTTCGATGTCCACGTCTTCGAGTGCTGCGATTAACGCTTTTACTCTTGCGTCGTCTACTTCTGCTCCTGCTGCTTCTAATACCTTAGTTACATTTCCTTCGTTAATTTCCTGACCTGTTGTGTGCAAAATCATTGCTGCGTATACATATTCCATTATAATCACCTACAATTTATTAATTTAATTAACCAAACAGGGCACCTAACCCTGCTGCCGCATCTTCTTCTTTTTCTTCTTCTTCCTCTTCTTCTTCGTCTTTATCTTCTTCTTTTTCTTCTTTAACTTCAACAGCCTGTGGGCGTGATTTCAGTTTTTCCAGAAGTTCATCATCAAGTGCTTCTTCATTTATGCCGGCTATTTCAGATGCGAGCGCCAGCATTTGAGCGTAAGCCTTGGATAACAGTAATTCTGTTGTTTTTGATGTGAGTATTTCTGCATTTAATGCCAGATTCATTGACTTAACTGCAGCATTCTGTATGATATATGGCATAGCCACTTTGTTGTATATTGAAGCATTTACTGATAAATTCAATGCCTGAGAGAATGCTGTTTGTATATCAGATATGGTCTTATCTTCATCAATTGTTAGAAGATCAGATGTATATACAGTTTGATCCTCATATGCTGCTACTAAATCAATTCCAACTTCCATTGGTTGGATTTCAAGCCTTGTAAGAATACCTGCTACATCCCTAGGGACTGTTTCTCCTTCAGCAACGATTACCTTATCCTTGGTTATGACGATTTTTCCTTTATCAATTTTTGCAGGAATACCGACTTTTTGAAGTTCTCCAAGAATAGGGCCTGGTTTAAAAGCAGTATCACCTTTAGGTACTACAATATCTGCAGGAGCGATACTTCCAGCTTTTGCAGGAGCAGGAGTTTTACTAGCCTCAAGAATCTTAAAAAGCTTAAATGGATTCATATTTGTAAAGATTAATGCAGGTTGCCCTTCCATATGTTCTCCAAGAGCATCTATATTAGATTTTTGAGATTCACTTAAAGCAAGGCTCATCAATGTCTTTCTTGACATTTTTACAGTTGCGCTGTCTTTTAAGGTTCTTCTCATCTTTTGGAGTTGAGGAGCTGGTATATCTGCTAAATTAGCCATACCTACTACACTGTGGTTCTCAATGAGCTCTTTAAGGCTATTTACCTCATCTTTTTTCCAATTAGCAACATGAGCCATTAAATCACCCTCGCTACTGGACCCATGGTTGTTTTAATGTACATGGATTTTATCTGGTTTCTTCCTTTTTCAAGCTTCCTATCTAATACTCCAAGTACAGCTTCGATGTTATCTGCAATCTGTTCAGGTTCCATATCCTGAGTACCAACAATTGCCTGAATAACTGGCTGATCCTTTATTCTTACTTTTACAGTATTAGAAAGCCTTTCCAATATAGGATCTGGTTTTACAGCAGCTGGAACTGGTTTTGGCATCTTTTTTCGAGGCCCAAGAACCGGTCCTAAAAATCTACCGACTTGAGGCATCATATCTGCCTGTGCAACAAAAAATGTGTATTCATTGGCCATTTTTTTGGCAGCTTTCCGGTCTTTTCCCATCTCCTGTAAATCTTCTTTTGTGATTACAAGATCTGCACCGGCATCTTTTGCTGATATTGCCAGTTCACCATCTGCGATAACGGCAATTTTAATGCCTTTTCCGCGTCCATTTGGAAGGAAGACTTCTTCATCAAATCTGTTTTCTGGTTTTTTCACGTCTAAATCTTTGATGTTTATAACAACATCGATAGACTGTGTGAAGTTTCTCGGCTTAGATTCCTCTTTTGCCTTCTTCACTGCTTCCACTATCTCTTGATTCATCAAATTCCTCCATGAACTTTTTTGATAAAAAGTTCACAATTATGTGGTTGTAAACCAAACGGATTGGTTTTGGTTAATTATTAATTAAAATTTATTGTAATTGATCGTCGTAAATACCTTCATCGATCTCTTTTTGAACTACTTTAGGATCCTTTCCATCTACAGTCAGACCCATACTTACGCATGTTCCTACGACTTCTTTAGTAGCCATTTTGTAATCGTTTGAAAGTAACGCGCTAAATTTCATTCTGGCTATTTTCAATGCCTGTTCTATGGATAGATCAGCAACTTTATCAAGTCCTGGATCTTGAGAACCTTTTTCAATATTAAGTTCATCCATTATAAGTGCTGTTGTTGGAGGTGTACCAACTTCAATTTCAAATGCTTTGGTTCCAACGTCTACAATTACCTTTACTGGAACTTTTATTCCTGCGAAATCTGAAGTTTTTTCGTTTATCTGCTCTACAACTTGCATCATGTTAATACCGAGCGGTCCTATTGCAGGGCCTAATGGTGGTCCTGGTGTTGCTTTTCCGCCTTCAATGAGAATTTCTACGGTTTCTTTTGCCATTAATCTGCCTCCTTCTGTATTAATCTTATCTGGTCACCTTTGACCGTAACCGGGATTGGAATTGCAGCTTCAATAAGTTCTAAAACTACTTCTTCCTTGGATTCATCTATTCTAACTACTTTAGCTTTTTCACCTTTGAAAGGACCAGATATAAGTTCTACGATGCTTCCTTTTTTAACGGATGCTATTATAGGTTCTGGATTTAAAAAGCTTTTTATCTCCTCAAATGATATTTCACCTTCAACTGATCCCCTTAAATTTGGAACTTTAAATGCAGGATCTTGCATATCTATTTTTGAAGAAGTTTCTACCAATATATAACCTCTTAAAGTATCTGGAACAAGTATTGAAGTTACTTCAATGTCACTGTTCTTGACATTTCTTGCAAGCAATCTTGCAACATTTTTTTCTTGCCCCACAAGGGTTCTTAATGCATATATCAAATTATCACTTACCTAAACTATTTAAGATGTTTAATGCAGTAAATCAGTAAAAATTATAAGCCACTGACCAGTTGAGCTGCTAAACTTATTATAAAACCTATAACCCCTATAATTATAATCCCAATTCCAGTAATTTTTGCTACATTTGTAAATTCATCTCTATCTGGTCTTTTGGATATGTATAAAACTCTTCTATACTGTTTTAAGGTTTGGGTGATAGACTCTATACTCAAATTCATAAAAATACCTACTTTAAATTCATAATAGAATAAGTTATTTAATTAAAGATTTTGGAATAATGTATTTGCTAATTATTCTATATAAATGATAATAGTTTATTTTCATTATGAATTTATAAACCTTTTCATTTTTATAGATAACTAAAACTAACCAAGATAGAGAAAACCATATGGTGTTTTTATAATTCAATCTTTTTGATTAAAAAACACCGTCTATAAACTCTTCTAGAGCTGATTCGTTAACTGAATCCTTGTTTTCTTCTTCCACATACGCACGTTCAGCAGGTTCTCCGAATATGTGTGGTGATTTTACTCCGGCAACTACGAGAGTTGTCCTGATAACGTTTTGGAGGTCTTCCTGTATCTGTGTACCCCAGATTATATTTGCCTCTGGATCGAGTTCATCCGCAACTATCTGAACAATTTTTTCAGCTTCGTGTAATGTTAAATCTGAACTTCCAGATATGTTTATCAGGGCACCTTTAGCATTTGAAATATCCAGATCAAGTAATGGACTGTTTAATGCTTCATGAACTGATTCAATAGCTCTGTCACCAGATTCAGATTCACCCATACCAATCATTGCCATTCCAGATTCTTTCATTATGCTTTTGATATCTGCGAAGTCGAGGGCTACAAGACCTGGTTTAGTTATAAGCTCTGTTATACCTTTAACAGCTCTTCCTAAAAGTTCATCTGTAACCATGAAAGCTTTGTTTATAGGCAGATTTGGCGCAACTTCCAGTAATTTATCATTTGGTATGACAATAACTGTATCTGCATTATTTTGCAGCTTTTCAAGCCCTTTTTCAGCATTTTCTCGTCTTCTAAGTCCTTCAGCACTGAAAGGCATTGTAGCGACTGCAATGGTTAATGCACCAATTTTCTTAGCTAACTTAGCAATTACCGGAGCAGATCCTGTTCCAGTACCTCCGCCAAGTCCACAGGTTACAAAAACCATGTCGGCCCCATCTAGCCTTTCTTTTATCTGCTCTTCGCTTTCTTCAGCGCTTTCTTCACCTATTTCAGGTATGCCTCCAGCGCCTAATCCTCCACATGTTCCTTTACCTATTAGTATCTTTTGATGAGAATTTGAATAGAAGAGATCTTGTGCATCCGTATTTACAGAAATAGTCTCTGCGCCTTCGATTCCTATTTCCATAAGTCTTGAAACTGTATTATTTCCAGCCCCTCCAGTTCCAACTACGAATATTTTTGCTTTACTTTGTTCTATAATATCTTTAAGATCACTGTTAATATCTGATACATCAAAGTTATTCTGGATATCAGTTGGTCTTCTCTCTCTTCTCACTTCAGATTCTTTCAAGGTACTATTTATAAGAGATTTCAATTCCTACCCCCACAGCCAATGTTGTTAAATTTATTTGTGGTATTGTAATAACTTATATTTAAAACCAGCGATTATTTTAATGATAATTTACCATCTTGCAAATAATTTTTTAGTTTTATGTTGATATCTCTATCCAACTTGTCTGATCTTGCTTGAATATATTTTGCATTAATGTCTTTGGTTTTATAATATAAGTCCTTGTCAAATTTTTAATATTATGCCCAGATATAAGAACAATCCCCATAATCTTAATATCGAGAAACTAATATTAAGATCTAACTAGGATCTAGGCATTGCAATTATCTCTCTAATTTTAAGATCAAATACATTATTCATGTGTGCAGGTTCTAAAACTACTGCAGCATCTGCGCCTCTAGCAGTTCCACCAATGGCGATTATTTCACCACCCATAGGGACCAAACCAGCATCTGCGGCCATAATTGTTACCTCAACACACACTTTTATTCCCTGACCAAACATTCTAAGTGTTGCAGCCATTACTTCAACTGGAGTTATACCCCCAAATTTATTAGATATTCCCCTGCCAACACCACTTAGAGCATGTGAACCAGTATAGAAAGTTATATCTTTTTCTTTAAGCGTATTTTTCTGTTCCGGAGTTATTTCCAATTCTCCCTTTTCCTTAAACCCCGCATGATGAGTTATACTTACTATGTCAACATCATCCATTGCTTCCTTTAATTTTAATGCAGTTTTACCAGATACAGAAGCAACCACTACACTTTTTATACCCAATTCTTCTTTCCTTTGTTTTACAAGTTCTACTAATTTATCGGTATTTTTTTCACCGGGATTTTCAAAATAATAAATGCTTTTCTCCATCGTTACCCCACACAATAATTTATCATTTAACTCTAAAGTTTATATTTCGCTGATATTATTTTATGCTACAATGCATATATTATTATATAAAGTACAAAAATATTAAGGCAAATAATATTAACTCCTAACGCATTTTAAATAGGGAATTTATTAAAAGGTGAACCAATGAAAGCATTTAAATTTATCGCGCCATATAGGCTAGAAAAACCCCGTAAAACCGGAATTACCATGATGTTAGACAAAGGTATGGGATTACGAGTCTTAGAAGACTTGATGGAAGTATCTGGTGAGTATATCGATCTCGCCAAATTCGGATGGGGGACTTCTGCACTGCACGATAGAAAACTCATACAAGATAAGGCTGAAATGTATTTATCATATGATATAATTCCATATCCTGGAGGAACCCTATTTGAACTTGCATATATAAAAAATAAATTTAATGAGTTCCTGGATGAATCTGATAAATTAGGATTTGGTGCTGTTGAAATATCGGATGGTTCTACAAATATATCCCTTGAAGAAAGAAGAGCTGTAATCTCTAAAGCGAAGGAACGTGGTTTTACAGTAATTTCAGAGGTTGGAAAAAAGGATCCTGTTGAAGATGGAAAATTAAACGTAGAGAATCGTGTTGATCTTATTAATTTTGATATAGATGCCGGTGCGGATATGGTACTAATTGAAGCTCGTGAAGGTGGAAAAAATATTGGTATTTATGACGGACTTGGAAATATCAAAGAAGATGATCTTGAAGCACTTGCAAAAACAAATATGGAGAAAATAATCTGGGAAGCTCCTTTAAAAAATCAGCAGACTGATTTAATTTTAAAATTTGGAGCAAATGTAAATCTGGGAAATATAGCTCCAGAAGAAGTAACAGCTCTTGAAACTATGAGAAGAGGGCTTAGAGGAGATACTTTGGGAAAAGTGGATCTTTAATATCTTTCTATCTTATTTTGGATACATTTGCAATTTTTTATTGGTGATCAGCTTTAAAATATGAAATATGATACTATATCTTTTCTTAAAATATTCTAATTTTATTCATTATTAGATGTGCAGTACATGAAAACCCCAAAATACAAAATTATACCAGTTAAAACAGGTTATATCAAACCAAATGAGCCTTATGATGTAATCATTGACAATGCAAAGAATTTGCTGGAAGATGGTGACTACCTGATAATTTCAGAAACTCCTATAGCCATATCACAGGGTAGACTGGTGGATGAGTCATCATTTAAACCTTCATACCTGGCCATTTTTCTTGCTGACATCTGGTCAAAATATATTTGGGGCTACATCCTGGGGCCGCTATTAAGAATAAAAAAAAGAACTATCCATAATTTGAGAAATTTACCCCCTGAAGCACGATCACATAAAGAGGTCGTACTAAAATATTATGGCTTAAAACACGCTTTAAAACCTGCTTCTGAAGCTGGAATCGACTTGAGCAATGCCCCTGGAACTTGTGTCTCACTATTACCAGATGAACCACAGAAAGTAGTGGAAGAAATTGCACAAAAAATATCTAAAAAAGTTGCAAAAGAAGTTGTAGCCATAATAATTGATACAGACGCAACTTATGAATTTTTAGGCGCTCTATTTACGTCTCTCCCCATAGCTGCAAAAGGAATTAAAGCTGATTTTGGAATAATGGGATATATACTGGGAAGATTCGGTAAGATCAAAGGTCCTACCCCCTTAGCTATCTCTAAACCTCAGAATATGGAAAAAGTTATGGAAATTGCCAAAGTTGCTGATGATTATCAAAATCAAACTGAACAAAGTATGAAAACTGTTTACGATATGGGAAATACATTTGACAGAGAAATTAGTGAAGTGACGATTGAGATGTTAAGTTCCATTGAGCATATGCCTGCAGTTATTATCAGAAACCTCAAACAATGATAATATTTATTGACATCATTGTTCGTCACCATCAATATTGCCCACATCCAAATAATTAAATAGTAGTATAACAATAATAATAACAAGAATCAAAATGTGTTAGCCAACATACTTTGATAAATTTGGAATTCAAATTTCTTTAGAACCAGTGTTTTCCATGAATACGTGTTAAATACTTTTTAATTTAACCTTAGAAACTCAATACTATTATTTTACACTACAACATTTAAGATTTTAAAATAATTTTAAACCATCCAAATTTTAGGAGGACAAAAATGCTCAATGTTAATGGCCCTGTAACTCAAGAATTAATTAAATCTTCCCTATCTAAAGAAGGAACTGAGATTCTAAACGAATCTACGGTCCAAAACCTAATTTATGAGGTTACTGAAGATAATGAACACAGTCTTACCATTATCAAATGTCTCTTAGAAGGCAAAATAACCGACGAGGAAATTTCAGAAGAAATTGAATTAAGGTTAAATATTGTAAGGAGAATTCTGTACAAACTTTATGATGCAGGACTTGCAAGCTACAAACGAAGTAAAGACCCTGAAACTCAGTGGTACACATACAGCTGGACATTTGAAAAAGATAGCGTAATTGAAACTATTTCCAAGAATTACGAAGAAAAAACCGAAGAAATCGAAGAATCCTTAGCATATGAAGAAGATAATATGTTCTTTGTATGTATCAATGGATGTAGATTTAAATTTGAAGAAGCTGCTGAATACAACTTTGTATGTCCAGAATGCGAAAAAACACTTGAATATCAAGACAATTCTTCTTTAATTACAGAATTAAAAGAACAAATGAACTAATTTTTCTTTCTTTAATTTTAATATTATTTTAGGGGCAACTATTTGACTGTTGAAATTTTAAAGAGTTTAAATTGCCCTGATCATTTAATTAAACATAGTGTGGCTGTCTGTAAGAAAGCCCTAAAATTATCTTCTAATTTTGATGTTGATATCGAACTTGTAAAAACAGGTTCCCTGCTCCATGATATCGGCAGATCCCAAACAAACGGCATAGATCATGCAATAATAGGTGCAGAAATACTAAAAAACATGGGTTTTGATGAAGCAGTTGCAAATATTGCACTACGACATATTGGTGCAGGTATTCCTAAAGAAGAGGCAATATCACTGGGTTTACCTCCAGAAGATTATATTCCACTTACGTTAGAAGAAAAAATCGTTGCCCATGCAGATAATCTGATCCACTGGGACAAAGAAGTGGATTTAGATTTTGTAATTAAAAAGTGGAAGAAAAAACTTGGAGATGATCACCCCTCAATCAATAGAATAATTGAGCTTCACAGAGAAATTGTGGGTCTTACTTCAAATTAATGAACTATTTTTTGCATATTTTTAACAAATCCCATTATATTCTCTTATTAGTACCAATCTCAGATTTTTCATCCTGCTTGAAGTTTTCTTTATATTCCACAAGTTCAATTTTACAGCCGGATCCAATGGTTACATTATTTCCTCTTACCACTTTTGCTGTGGTGTTCTCTAGATAAATGTCATCTCCCTCAATGACATCTGCAGTAAGCTGATTGTTTTCACCGGCCATAACCATGTTTTTAAGACCTAAAAAGCTTAATTTTCCACCTTTTTTAACTGTAATTTCTGAACCTCCAATTTCATGTGCTTTACATGGCCAATATGGATTTATTTTTAATATATCTGCGTTTAACAGCCCATCAATAGTAAAACCACCTTCTAATGTGAACATTTCAGCGTTACAATCACCGCCTGTATTGATAATTCCTTTAATTTTAGCATTATCTGCAAACATTTCGCTGCCAGCTTCAATTTCCCCATAAATTTTGACATTTTTTGCTTTTAAACTACCTTTTATCTCTGCTTCGCCCTTTATATTTACAGTATCTGCAGCTTTTAAATTACCGCCCAGTTCACCTTCTCCATAAATTTTAAGGTTGGCACAATCAACATCACCCCCCAATTGTCCTTCACCCATTATACTGACCGAATTTGCGGCCTTTAGATCACCGTCTAATGTACCTTCACCATTAATTTTAAACTTAACGCAGTCAACATCACCATCTATTCTTCCTTCCCCCATTATACTGACAGCGTTGTATTTACCGCCAGATGAACTTCCTTCTCCATAAATTTTTAAATCTGCTTTGCTTCCCATAAAATTCCTCCAAATACTTCATATTTGGTTCAGGAAAAACATAGCATGCAAAAACTTCGATTTTGCGTGTGTCAAAATCAAAGATTTGACAGTTTTCCTTCAACCTCCAAAAAAATTTTCTATTTTTTTGGGGTTCAGGAAATCTCTCAAAAATTCTCTCGAAAATCCATAGGATTTTCGGAGTATCAAAAATCATAGGTTTTTGAAGGCTACGAATTTTTGGAGCACGAAACCTTTGGTTTCATAAGCTACGATTTCCTTCCACCTCTTTTAATCCTCTTTCCAATTGAATAATGCGACTCCTACCCCAAATAATACAATTCCAATTCCTGTAACAATTAACAGGTCAGTAACTGCGTCTCCAGTATTTCCAGTAATCATAGAACTTCTTAAACCTTCGCTTAAGTAGGTTAGAGGAGATATTTTTGCCAGATACTGTAGAGGCCATGACATAGTCTCCACGGGTATGAAAGTCCCTGAAACAAGCGCTAACAGGAATGTTAGGGATAATGTAATGGTCATTGAAGCTTCTTCATTTTTAACGAAGTTGGCAATGAGTATTCCCAGCCCTGCAAATAATGCAGTTCCAGCGACCATCAATAGCAGGCTTATCAAATTAATGTTAGGATGTATGCCCATTATCAGCCATGCCGCAAAGATAGCTACAGCCAGTGTAAGAAGTGTTAAGATAATCCACATAATGATCCTCGCAGCAATCCATTCCATATTTGAAATTGGTGTTGTTGAAAGCTTTCGAAACACACCAGACCTACGATAATGGACAATAGTTCCTGCTGCCATTTGTGCAGCAGTCATAACAAAAAAAGCCAATATCCCTGGAAGCAGGAAATCAAAGTAGCTCATACCAGAAGCGGCATTATTTGGTAATTGGCTTCCCAGACCTCCCAGTACATTTCCTAACAACAGAAACATAAGAGTTGGTAATATAAAGAGTAAAAAAATATTTGGTTTGTCATTAAAAGTTTCTATAAAACTGTATTTCATATCTGTGATAATTCTTGACATTCATTTTCCTCCTTCAATGAGCTTATCACCAGTTAAATTTAAAAATACATCTTCAAGCGTTGCTTTTTTAATGTACAATTCCTCACAAACCGAATTACCTGTATCAATGATAGAAATTGCTTTAGATATTATTTTCATATCATCTTCGCCAGATAATTTCACCAATATATTATCACCATCAACTGTGTATTCATGAATAGTTTTAATAAGTTCATTTTTCGCTTTTTCGCTACATTTTCGGATAATAAGCGTCTTATCACCACCATAAAGGCTTATTAAGTCTTCAGGTGTTCCTTCATCAATAATTCGACCGTCGTGTAATACGCACACTCTATCAGCGAGATTTTGAGCCTCATCCATATAATGAGTTGTAAGAACTATGGTTTTACCACGAACTTTTAAATCTCTTATTGCACCCCATACGTCTCTTCTTGCCTTTGGGTCAAGTCCAGTGGTTGGTTCATCTAGAAAAACTATTTCAGGATCATTTACCAGCGATATGGCTATCCCTACACGCTGTTTAAGACCACCTGAAAGATTCATAAATAGAGTGTTTCTTTTATCTTCCAAACCCAGCATTTTAATAAGATCGTCCACGTTTACGTGTTTTGGATACATTTGAGCGAAATAATCAATGTTTTGGTAAACTGTTAGCATCCCAAAGGCATTAAAATCCTGCGGAAGAACACCAATTCTCCGTTTAATTTCTATCTCATCCTTTTTTATGTCATATCCCAGAATGTTTATAGACCCTGCAGTTAAACTTTTAAGACATTCCATCATTTCAACCGTTGTGGTCTTACCAGCACCGTTAGGGCCTAAAAATGCGAATACTTCACCTTTTTTGATATTAAATGATATGTTATTTACAGCGGTGAAATCCCCATATTTCTTTAGAAGGGACTTAACTTCAATTACGTTAATCGTCATATTTTCCACCTAATCACATACTTTATATTTGCTTATGAGTACCAACTTCAGCCTTTTCATCCCGTTTAAAGCTATCTTTGTACTCTACCAATTCAATTTCACAACCAGGACCTAATTCTATGTTATTTCCCCTCACAACTTTGGCCTGGGTATTTTCAAGATAGATTTCATCACCTTCAATGATATCTGCAGTAAGTTCTTTATTGCTACCGATTAAATATCTTAGGCCTAAAAAGTCGTATTTTCCTTTTCTTTTAACCGTAATTTTCTCACCGCCTATTTCATGTGCTTTTGATGGCCCATATAGGCTAAGTTCCAGTTCACCTGCATTTAAAAGCCCTTCAATCTCAAATGTACCTTCTATTTTGAAAATTTCGGCATTGCAATCTCCATTAGCATTGATACTTCCATAAGTTTCGGCTTTTTCTACGGATAAATTTCCATCAATATCCGCCGTACCATTAATTTTAGCTTTTTCTGATTCTAAATTCCCTTTTATTGAACCATTGCCATTTATTTTGACAGAATTTGCTTTCACATTGCCATTCACAGTGCACTGCCCATTAACCTTCAAATAAACACAATCTAAATCTCCATATATTTTTCCATTTCCATTTATAACTACAGAGTCATATTTACCTCCGGCTGAACTTCCACTGCCGTTGATTTTTAAGTTTCCTATATTTTTTTTCATAAATTTCACCATGTTTAAGCTATTTTAATTTTCAATTCCTCGATTAAATCTGAAAGGTTCAGCCTTTCAACGATTTTCATGCTGTCTTCAAAGAAAATATCACAAACACTTGAAACTAAACAGCAGCTTGAAATCCCAAGCTTACGTAAGAAAAGTAGATCGCCACCTTTTCCCTTAAATTTAGGATATTGCTCCTCTAAAAGATTTAATATGATTTTTCCCTCTCCAAAATTAATTATTCCAGATTCAAACAGTTTATTTAGGATGTAAAGATAGAGCATCTTTTCAAAGGCAAATTTTTCCATCTCTCCTTTCTCTTTGGTGTAAAAGTCCATTGTGATTTTTGAAACAATGTTCCGTTCCACCAATTTTTCCCTTTCAAGAACCATTTCCATTAAGTTTGGAGAGAGCATATCGGCCAGATCATCCAGAGATACGTCTCCTTTCATGTTTTTTATTTTCTCAATCCGGTCCAGTATCCTGTCTTGGGGAAAGAATGTTTCCTGACCAGTGAATGTGGATTTCTTAATGAACCATTCTTCCGGTATAAGGTTTTTCCGTTTCCAGCGGTAAAGCTGCCCATAAGAAATTCCAGTGAGTTCCAAAAGTTCTTTTTTGGATATTAAATCTTTTTCCATACGCAAATCACTCCCATTGTGATAATTTTGGTTAATTTATCGTCTAAAATCTTTATCAGCTCAAATCACCATCAAATGATAGACTAGTACAATATCATTTAATGGCCTATGTAACAAAACATTGTTACACTGACTATATAAACTTTACCTTTAATTTAAATAATTCAACAATTCCGAGCATAAAAATATAATAAATATTGCAAGCATATCTACCAATATGCATTTTTCATCCCAAAATTAATTTCAGACTATATATACTATTATTTTGGGTAAAGGAGACATAATTTTGCATTCAAACAAAAAAAATATCATAATATTTACTGGACCATCACTAAATCATGATGAAGCAGGAAAAATTTTAGATGCTGATTATCGTCCCCCTATTAAAAGAGGAGATGTAACAGAAGCTTTAAATGATGATCCCGACATAATAGGCATTATAGATGGTGTTTTTCACCAGCAGCCTGCAGTTTCCCACCGTGAAATACTGGAAGCCCTTAAAAAAGGCATAACTGTTGTGGGAGGGGCAAGTATGGGTGCCCTTCGAGCATCTGAGCTTGATGATTTTGGAATGATTGGAATAGGCTACGTTTACAACCAATATAAAAACGGCCATATTGAATCTGATGATGACGTAGCTATTGTAATTAATCCCCTCAATTTAGAACAGCTCTCAGATTCCCTTGTCAGCATGGCATATAACTTCAAAATGATGCTTGATGAAGGAATAATATCTGAAGATGAGTTCAATAAATTGTTTAAAACTGCAAAATCTATATTTTATCCAAAAAGGACTTATGATCTGGTTTTTAAAAATGTTGATATTGATGATATTAAAATCGGAGAACTTAAGAAATTTTTAGATGAACATGGAATTGATATTAAACAGCAGGACGCCATTGACGTCGTAAAATACATTAAAAATATGATAGATTAAATAATTATTCAAATTAGATTTACCAATTTATTAAGTTATAAGGCTGAGTTTATGGATATCGATGAAAAAATAGAGAGAATGAAAGATTATCTTAAGGATAAAGAAGTTATAGTTGCTTTTTCTGGTGGTGCAGATAGTACACTAATTGCACAGATAGCAAAAGAGGTATGTAAAGGGGCAATAGCTGTAACTGTAGATAATGGAGTTTTACCTTCAGACTGTGTAAGTAATGCTTCACAGATTGCAAAAGAAATTGGGATTTCACATGAAGTAGTTAGATACAATCTCTTAGAAAATGAAGCTTTCAAATCAAATTTACCTAACAGGTGTTTTATTTGCAAAAATCAGATGTATGGTAAGTTACAAGAAATAGCAAAAGAGAAAGGAATTGATACCATTATCGACGGGACAAATATCAGCGATTTACTGGAAGATCGTCCAGGAATAATGGTCAATTATGAAAAAAATATAGTTAGCCCCCTTGTATATGCTGGTTTTACCGAGGAAGATGTGCGTAAAACTCTTGAAAAGCTAGATATACATTATTCAACATCTACAACATGCTTTGCAACCAGAATTTCAAGATACAGTGAAATAACTCCCAAAAAAATAAATAGAATAAGTTATGCTGAATCTCTAATTAAAAATATGGTTAGGGAGGGCCCTGTGAGAGTAAGGGATGATAATGACATTGCCAGAATTGAAGTCGGAGATATAGAAAAACTTTTAAACATGGGAACTTTAAATCATATAAATTCAGAATTAAAGGCGGTTGGTTTTAAACGTGTTGCACTGGATATTAGCGGTTATGGCGAGCCAGGGAAAGAATTAGTGGTTTATAAACCATGTAAAGATGAAGCAAATAAAATAATGTTTGAGACAGAACTGCCATATGAAGTTGATATTGAAAATACATGTGCAGAACTTGAAAAGTTAGGATCGCTTAAATGCTCACAAGAAATGGGAATAGCGATGCTTGAGATAAAAGGAAGAAATATAACTGTTTTCAGGACGGGCAAAATCGTTGCAAGACGTGTGGCAGATAAAGAAGATGCAGAAAAGCTTTTAATTGATGTTCTGCCACGTATTAGGCGAAAATTAAATTAAAAAACAGTAAAAGGATTAAATAAAATTATTTCAATAAAATAATTGAATAATTTAACTTTTTTTATTCGCTAGAGTTCCTTACGCACATTATTATCTACTTTTCTTCTAGAACTGGTAAGTTTTTCCCAGAATCCTCTATTATCATCGCCTTCCAGGGAGATATACCTCCCAGTGACTTCAATTTCTGTTCCATCAACTACTACTTTGTTTATAAAGATTTCAACAAGAGGTGCATTTTCCAAAAGGTCATTCGCCCTATAATCATAATCTATAATAAGATCATCGTAGTTATAAACCTCTTTAATTGTATTTTTAATGGTTTCTTCAAGTAGGTTAAATATTGTTTCCACTACTGGAATGTTTGCCCACCAGCAGTATCCAAGAATCAACTTCAACAGTATTGTTTTAACAGCTACTTCACCATCGAGCTTGGAAACAACTCTTATATTTCCTTTCTGTGAGGCCAGTTTGAGAGTAAGTAATGCTTCTGACATCTTAATCCTTAATTGCTTTTATTAGATCTGTAGCTCTTACAAGCCCCGTTAACTCCCCATCAACATCTATAACTGGTATCTGCTCAATATTATGATGCCTCATTTTATTGGCACATTCTGTTACTGAAGTTCTTGTGGTGGCTGTTATTACATCAGTTGCTGCAACGTCTTTAACATCCTTATCAGAAAATTTAAGATGATTTGTTATGACATACAGGACGTTTGTACTATCCCATGACCATTTATCCCCTTCGGTACCTACAGATGTATTGTGGACTGTTCGCTCAGAAACAACTTCACTTTCGTTTATAAAATCAGTTTCAGTGAGTATTCCAGACAATTTACCATCTTTATTTAGGGCAAGTAGCACTTTGAAACCAGAATATCTCATTATTTCAAAAGCTACATTTAAAGGAGTTCTTTCCCATGTTGTAGGGATGTTTTTAAGCATATAATCTTCAATGGGTTCTTTAAGATCCAGCTTCCATAATGCATTTTCAATTAGATCAAATGCAGTTACCAGACCAACTAATTCCCCATCTTGAACAACTGGAACCCTTCTTATATTGTTATCTATCATTTTTTCTGCAGCATCTTTAATGTCATCATCTGGAGTAGTTGTTACCAGATTTCTAGTCATTAAAAGAGCTATTTGTTCTTCATCAGGGTTATTTACAAGATCTGATCTTGTAACTATTCCAACAAGCTTCTTTGTTCCAGATTTTACAACAGGCAGCCCTGATACATTCTTTTCTCTCATTAGCTCCAAGGCATTTAAACGGTTTCCTGGAACCTGTATATAGTGTATATCCTCTGACATTACCTCTTTTATAATCATCGTTACACCAACTAATATGTAAATTAAAAATAACTATAAAATAGAATTTTAATATTTAATGAACAACTAAAACCGGACATGGTGCTGATCTTACCACATTTTCAGTCACACTTCCAAGTAAAAATCGGTCCAATCCATGTTTTCCTGAAGTACCCATTACAATAAGATCGACATCTTCTTCTTTCACTGTTTTGATTATGACATCTGAAGGAGAACCTTCTCCAGTACTCATGGTCAATTTAACCTCTTTTTGGCATTCACCTTCAATTTTACTTTCTTTTAATATGTCAGCAATCTTTTCCAGTGATTTACGCCCTTCTTCTTTTAGCATTTCTTTAATTCGCACTATAAGATCTTCTGCTGGCAATCCAACCAGTGATGATGTTTCAATTACGTTCAAAGCTATAAGTTCTGCACCGCTTACGCTTGCAATCCAAATTGCTTGCTTTGCAGCTTTATTTGCATACTCAGAACCGTCTGTGGGCAATAAAATTTTTTTATACATGAATTCACCTCTTAGAATAATATATCACTCATTAATATATATTTTAATTGTTATGGATTCAAATATTATATAAATTGGATTAATTTTTGCTTATGTATAAACTGGCTGAATATTAACGCACCACTAAAACAGGACATGGCGCTGATCTCATGGTATTTTCAGCCACACTCCCCACTAAAAATCGATTAATACCATGTTTTCCCGAAGTACCCATGACAACAAGGTCAATATCTTCTTCATCTATAGTTTTAAGTATAATATCTGATGGAGAACCTTCTTTAAACATTAAATTTAATTTAACATCTTTCTGGCACTTTCCGCCATTTTTAATTCCCATCCATATGTTTGAAATATCATCGAAGGCTTTCTGTCCCTCCTGTTCTAATCTATTCATCAATTCTGTCTTATCAGCTGATCTGATGCCTGCAAGCCTTGGTGCTTCAAATACATTTAAAACTATAATTTCAGCACCGCTTTTACTTCCAATTTGAATGGCATGTTCTGCAGCTCGTTTGGCATTTTCAGAACCGTCTGTGGGCAATAAAATTTTTTCATACATGAGTTCACCTCTCAAATACTATCATTTAAAAATATCTTAAATTACCTAATGTACACAATACTGCCTTCTGTAATTAAACCAGTTATGTTATTTGGTTCTGTTCTATTAATAAGAGATAATAAAGAATTATTTGAAAGTTCCTTTGCAATGATAATATCTGCGATTCTACCCTCTTCTATACATCCTGTATTAGAATTAAAAGCGTTTGCAGCGTTTATAGTTGCCATTTTAAATATTTCAGTGGGAGAAAAGTACTCTCTGTAATAGCCACGGGTGACTTTCAAGGCATATTCCATTTCCCTCAACATATTGGGGGAATTAAACATTATATTATCTGTTCCAAGAAGTACATTTATTTTATGTTTAAGTATGTCATTTACTGGAGGGATTCCAACAGAAAGAGCGCCGTTTGATCGAGGACAGCAGACCACAGAGCACTTTTTATCCTCAAGCAATTTTAAGTCATTCTTTACAGGAGCTGTAAGATGAACTAAAATATCAAAATCCAATTCAACTGCCCTTTCAACTTCACTTTTGCTGGTTGATTCTATAGATTCATTCTGAAGTTCTTGGTATTCTGCAACATGTATGGCAGAGATTTTCCCATGTTTTTGGCAGATTTTTGTGATCAATTGAGCTACTTCATCCCTTATTTCACCAAATCCACTTAAACCTATACCATCGCATGATTTAAGGAGCTTTTTAGCTGTGCTTTTAATTTCTCCCCTTTTTGCATCAGGATCAAAAAAAGAATCATCTCTACCAAGCACTATTTTTTTAATAGGAACATCTTTTGAAGCTTCTTCAAGTAAATTTATCCCTTCAAAACTTCCTTCTCTAAAATCGACAAATGTAGTGGTACCGCTTTCAAGCATGTCTTTCATTGACTGTTTCATGGAATTTATAATATCTAAAGGAGCTGATTCTCTTAATATTTTGTGCTTTAAACCATCTGGCGGCTTTACAATCTCAGCTATACTTTTTCCATCCCCTACATCACGAGCTATTGAATCGCCCATATGGACATGAGAATTTACAAACGCAGGGGCTACGATACATCCCCTTGCATCGATTTTTTTACCTTTATTGACCTTATTTTTGGTAATCTCGATGATTTTATCATCTTCGATTACTATATTGGCTTTTAAGGCCTGCATGTCCTCGCCGTAAATGATAGTTCCATTTTCAATTGTGATCATGTGAAACATACCTTCAGAATGTGTTCTTTTTGCCCATATTTTGATATATTAATTTATAGATAAGTATGACAACTTTATTTAATTTCTAATTATTATTTTTAGCTATAAACACTTTTTAACACATTATTTATATATAATTTCATATTTTTGAATGTATCAATTTTATAAATCTATATTCACACACATTTCACCAGACAAAGAGACATTAAATTTAAAATGACTAGATAGCCGTTAAATTATATTAAATTTACAAAAATGAAATTATAAATAAGTAAAAAACTATCACTAATTTAACCATAATAATTTGCCACCATTGTATTCGGTTTAATTTATTATTTAGTATAAACCTTTTAGGCCACAATATTCCTACTAAATTAATTTTTCAAGTTAGTTTTAAAAAAATGGTGAGGAAAACCCTATAAATTCCTATGCCTTCTCTAAATCACACCATACCTACACTAAACGAATTTTTACACACATGTTAGATGAAGTTTTTGTTCGTAAAGTAATAAAAATATTATTAATAATACTACTCATAAATATATAACACCCAATTAGGAGGATCAAAAAATGAGAAAAATTATCTTAATATTAGCTGTAATGCTTGTTTTGGGAGTTGTTTTTACTTCTGGATGTGCAACATACCAAAATAATACAAGTATGCATAACCAAACAATGAACAAAACTAATATGACTAATACTACTCATCCTACTATGATGAATAACACCAGTAGCAACCAAAATAAACCTGCTAATACTACACCATACTGACTATCTACTTTAATTTTTAAACTAATAAAATAATTAATAGTTTAAAATCAAATTAAAGCCAATTTATAGTTAATAAATTTGATTGGTACATTTCATTGAATTCACTTAATTGCACCAAGTAAAACCACTAAGCTTTTCTTGAAGACTGTAATACACCTCAGAAGCTCTTTTAAGGATCACACCTCTAATTTTTCTAAATACTAGGCATCAACTAAGACATATTCTAAGAGACCAAATTCTAGATCCAGCTAAGGGATTCTTTAAAAGGGCGCTCATCTTTGCTACTAATGAACAAATATAGTTCATTATAGTTGTAGGGGAATTATTTTTTATTGGCAATATTATTTAGGCATTAACTTTTTTTGTTCTTTCTTATCTTCATTTTTTCAAGCGTAGTTTTTAGATAACTATTATATCCTTGTGGACTCATCCAGCCTTTTGGGCATACTACTTTCGTAAGTTCTTCTCGATTAAACAGGAGGAATTGATTAGACTTACTTGTTATCCTTCTCACCCGTACCCGATATCTATCACCGTTTTTATCCCTAAATCTTCCTATTCTTCCATCTGGTATCTGTACACAATCACCTGCTTTTATTTCTTCTAACATGGTATCTGATTAAATTTTTATTGTTTCTCATAAATAACATATTAATTCTAATTTTTAAGATGGATTTGAATAACCAGATTTTTTATGGTTTCTAATTATCATATCTTTAAAGAAATTGAAAATATTTAGAAAATGTATAATTAGCCAAATATGAAAGGTAAAAGAGGGTATGAATAAACTGAAAAGGAGATGAAGAAACTTTAATTGCATTTATCCTTCAAGATAATCATTAAATTTTATTTTAATAATGTATATAGGACTAAAAATAAATTAAATTCAATATTAAGTTATTCTTTTAAATTATAGGTATTGTAAAGTAAAAAGTGGAGCCTTTCCCTAACTCTGATTCAACCCATATTTCTCCACCATGACGTTCAATAATTCTCTTTACGACAGCTAACCCAATTCCTGTACCTGAGTATTCTCTTCTTTTATGTAGTCTCTGGAAAACTTTGAATATTCTTTCTGAATGTTTGGGATCAATTCCAATCCCATTATCAGCAACAGAAAATACCCATCGGTCTTCTTCTTTTTTGGCAGAAATCCATATTTCGGGGGTTTCTTCGCCACGGAACTTTATTGCATTACTGATTAAGTTCTGGAATACTTGGGATAATTGAGTAGAATCAGCCATTACAGTAGGTAATGGATCATGAGTTATAACGGCCCCATTTTCTTTTATTAATACATCTAAATTAGACAATACTCCATTTAAAACCGTTTCAGAATCAACTGATTCAAATTTCTTAGCATGAGTAGTTACTCGAGAAAATGCTAAAAGATCTTCTATCAAATTCTGCATACGAAGGGCGCCGTCTACAGCAAAATCTATATATTTATCAGCTTTATCATCAAGTTCACCCCGATATCTCCTTTCTAAAAGCTGTAAATAACTTATAACCATTCTTAAAGGTTCCTGCAGGTCATGTGAAGACACATAAGCAAATTGTTGAAGCTCTTGATTGGAACGTTCTAGTTCTTTTATTGTGTTTTGAAGTTCAATAGTTCGCTCTTCTACCTGCTCTTCAAGATGATCATGTGCCTGCATTAGTTTTTCTTCAGCTTTTTTACGCCCAGTAATATCATAATGAACCCATAACCTACCATAAGGTTCTTCATCAATAAATAGAGGGACAAAGTCTCGAAGACATGTTCGTCCATTTTTCATAGGGACTTCCTCACCCAATACTGGTTGCAAACGGCTAACAATTTCACTTATACGGCTGAAGGCTTCATCAGAATGAAGATAAGTCTTCTTAATTTTTTTCATCATTTCAGGCGCTGTTAGTCCCATCAAATCTTCGGGTTGTCCCTTAAGATTAAAATATTCGCAAAATGCAGGATTCGCGTATTCAATTAATCCTTCTTGTGTTACCAACAAGATACCTGCATGCATGTTGGAAAGAATAGTATAAAAACGTTTTAAAGTAGTTTGCAATACTTTTTCTACCTGCTTACGTTCAGTGATGTCACGAGAGAATCCTTCAATGCCCTCAATTTGACCCTGATCATCATAATAAAACTGAGCATTAATAGAAGCCCAAAATGAAGTATTATTTCGCACTGCCTCAACTTCATAATCAACCAATTTTCCATTTTTATTTAGTTTGCTCAGCATGCGTTCCCTATCTTTTATGTTTTTGTATAGTGGAACAGAAGTAAGACCTATCATTTCTTCTGGTGAATCAAATCCGTAAATCTCTGCCAAAGAGGGACTTGCCATGATAATTTTACCTTCATTATCTAAACGGTAAAATCCATCCTGAGTATTTTCAATAATACTCCTGTATTTTTTTTCACTCTCTTTTAAAGCCATTTCAGCTTCTTTCTGTTTGGTAATATCGTTAACTATTGAATAAAGCAGTTGTTTGTTTCCAAAATTAATAGGGCCACTATAAACGCTCACATCTCTGATTTCACCGTTTGCCAAACGATGTTTAAATACGAAATGTCGTTCTTCTCTTGATTCTGCCTTTTTCATTTGAGATGATACATTTTCCTCGTCTAAAATATTGATATCATTGATATTCATCTGGAGCAGTTCTTTTCTGCTGTAACCATAATAAGAATCAGCAGCAGGGTTAGAATCCACTATTTTCCCAGTTCTAGGTTCAATCAGGAGCATTACAGCATGATTATCTTTAAATAAATTATGATATCTTTCTTCACTTTCATGCAGAGCTTTATTAGCTTCTAATAGTTCATTTTTTTGTAGATTAAGCTCTTTATTTGCAACCTGAAGTTCTTCAGTTGTAACATGCAATTCCTCGTTAGAAACTTGAAGTTCTTCAGCAGCAGCTTGTAATTCTTCATTTACTGCTTGAAGTTCCTCACTAGTGGCTAACAATTCCTCATTAGAAACTTTTAAATCTTCCTCAGATTTATATTTTGCAATTGCTACAGAAAGATAACCAGCTAATCTCTCCCATAAAGAAATAGTTTCATGTGATAACAATCCTTTCTTTCGATCATTTAATTGTAAAAGTCCTAATTGCTGTTTTCCAACTTGCAAAGGTATTAAAGCTACTGATTCATATCCTTCACCATTGCATCTATTACGAGTTCTAGACTGCCTATCCTCTTCACCAGTACTTGCAAGCAATTCAGTTGTACAGTTTGTCCAAAAACTTCCATCTGCAGTGAAGAATGGTTGAGAAGGATCGAATCGTCCGCAGATTACATTTCCACACATACACTCAATAATTGGATCATGTTCACTGTCTAGAATAATTTCACCATCATTATCACGTGCGCAAAGCTCATTTTCAAGTAAAATGAATTTTTTTGGAAATCCTCTGGCTTCATAATAAGGATAATCATCTCCTTCCTTCAATCGAATACCTACAGCTTCACATCCTGACTGCTGCTGGAAAAATGTTGTCACAGAATGAATTAGATCATGAATTCCCATACTTTCATTTACAATGCGTAAGAATTCAACAGTTATTTCGCGTTCCTTTTCAGATTTTTTTCGCTCTGTAATATCTCGAGCAATTGTCGAAACAGCCACTAACTCACCTGACATATCAAAGACTGGAGAAAGAGTTACTGAAACATTTATTACCGTATCATCGTTTTTAATTCTTAAAGTATCGTAATTGTGAATTTTCTCGCCATTCTTTATTCTTTCAATTAATTGAGTTGTTTCCCCTTTACAATTATCTGGTTCTAAAATTGATATCGATTTTCCCATAATTTCACGAGCAGAATAACCATAAATTTCCTCTGCTGCATCATTCCAATTTATAATGACACCATCAAGAGATTTAGTTATAATAGCATCATTTGAAGATTCTAAAACGTCAGCTAACCTTTGAATTTCCAATTCTGAATTTTTACGTTCGCTGATGTCTTCAAAAATAGCAACAGCAGCAACTATTTCACCATTGGAGTTGTTTATAGGTGCTGCACTGCCAAGTATAGGAATAACAGTGCCATCTGGTTGTTCTATAATCATTTCTTCATTACGTACAATCTCCCCTTTTAGAGCACGACCTGAAGGACCCTCACTCATAGAATATTCTGAGCCATTACTCATCCGTGATTTAACTTTAGATATTGCAGTGGCTAAATCAAAATCCGAAATATCAATTCCATAAAGCTGCTTAGCACGTCTATTAATGTAAGAGATTTTACCATTACCTGCCTCAATAATAATTACACCAGCAGGGGATGTTTCTAAAATGGTTTCTAAACGTTTTCGTTCAAGCTCAATCTGTTCTTCAGCCTTTTTACGCTCCGTAATATCCATTAATGTAGAAAGAATGTAACTCTGACCCCCAATATTAATCAATTCGACTGAAAACATCGTGTTAATATGAGCACCATATTTAGTTCCAAAAGTAACTTCATGCATTGGTAACTTACCAAACTTCAGTAATTGCTCAACTTCTGAATCCCTTTCCTGCGTAGTAAGCCAAATGCCAAGCTCATTTGTACTATGACCTAATGTTTCATCATGAGTATAACCAAAAAGCCGCTCAAAACTCTCATTTGCATCTACAATCATTCCATCACTTAGACGAGTAATGGTCATAGCTGCAGAGTTAGAGTGCCATGCTTTTGAAAACTTCTCTTCACTCTCCTTCAAAGTTAAATTAGCTTGTAAAAGTTTACTTCCCTGCTCTTGAAGTTCTTCATTGGCAACTTGAAGCTCTTCAGTAGTAGCTTGTAATTCTTCATTTGAAACATTTAACTCTTCTAAAAGCGATTGTGATTCTTCTAAAGCTCTTTGCTTCTGATCTTCATCCATTTTAAAAGGAGTGATATCCTGAATTTGCACTAAATATCCAGAATCAATAACAAAAATAACGTAATCTAAATATGCAATTCCATATCTGGTTTGACTGTAAGCTCCTATTTTTCGAATGTTTTCAAAATCTATTTTTGATTGGAACTGAATCATTCCTTCCTTAATTAATTTTTCCTTTTTTGGAGCTACATCAGGATTATCAAACAGATTAGACCATTTAGCATATTCTAATTTCGGAATTCCCATAATTTTTAAAGCTGAATGATTTGCATCGATCAATTTACCCTTCGTATCATAAAAAAGAGTACCTACTGGTGATTTATCGAACATATCTTTGTATTTATTGCTGCTTTTATCCACTATGCTTCCCTTTCCGTTGTTATTATTCGAAGTTACTCAATAGAATTAAGTGTAATATAACTATTCGTATTGATAAAATTAATCATTATTTCAATCATTCACTTATATCTGTGAATCAGTTCAAAACTAATTTAAAAGTATCATAAATTTTAGTTTTATCTTTTAACCCATTTGGGCAGCATGTGTACTTTTGGAGGATTCTTGCCCTTCCATTGAACTATAACATAATTTGGCAATGCTTCATTTTCCTTTTCTTCTAAAAATGAATTTTTATTTGATTTAACATTCAATGTAATAATTGAAATTATTCAATTTCTTTATTAGCGATATGACGAAATATAAATTTTAATCCAAAATAGTCCGATTTATTTAAATTATCTACTGATTAAATGAATCAGAATTAATTTTGATTTTAACTATAATTTAGAAGTTACTTTATTTTATCTGAGTTTAAGTATAAAAATTTGAATTATAAAATTAATGAATTTTAAATTAAAAATAGAAAAAAATGTTTAAAAAAGGAAGAGTTAGAAGTATCTGATGTTGTTACCTTCACTTAACTCCGAAATTCCATTTTTATAGTCCGTTTTTACTGTACCATGTCTGTATTTGAAATAGACCTTATATGTTTTGTATGTTCCGGGTTTAAGGCCGTATGTGTAAATACTTCTATAATAACTGCCGTACCATGCCCTTGTGTAACAACCCCATGATGATACTTTCCCCTGGTTTTTAACGGTTATGTATAAATAGCTTCCAGATTTGTATGTGCTTGTTACTACGAGGTCTGGTTTTGGGCTTATTACAGCTATTTTTACTGATTTGCTGCTGGTTTTTCCATACGTATCTGTAACAGTTAAAGTGACTGTATATATTCCGTCTTTTTTATAGAGATGCTGGACATACTCTCCAGAACCAGTTGAACCGTCGCCAAAGTTCCAGCTGTATGAAGTTATATTATCTCCAATATCCAGATCATAAGAGCTTGAACGGAACCCAATCCACGCTCCTGGAATTAAATTGCTGGTTGTAATGTAGAGATTCGCAACAGGATTCCGGTCTGAAATAACAATATTTTTAGATGATATGGCTGTTTTGGAGTTGTTATCAGTTACAGTATGTGTTACCGTGTATGTGCCTGGTGTTGTATAGTTATAAGTTATATTGATTGGCACATCACTTGATGTTTCATTTCCATCTCCGAAATCCCATGAATAATTTGTAATAGTTCCATTTATATCAGTAGAGCCTTCTATTAATGTTATCAGCTGATTAACATAAGGTGAACCACTAACTGTAAATCTTGATATTAAATCTGTTTTTATTCGATTGCTGCTATACCAGTTTTCAGCAGCTGCATCATCGTAAGCTGTAGTTTCAGCTGCAGTTGGGAATTTACCATTCCAATCACCTACAAATGCAGCATATCCATGGTCATTTCGCCATACCTGAGTGCCATTGTAGATAGTATTTTTTGTAATTGTTTCATAATTCTTATTGTTGGCATCTGCAAAGCTTGTTGCTCCATTTAGGAAATCATATACAATCTCTGCGCCATTCCATGCTGTTGCATAATAATTTGCCCCTGCACCATTGAACATGCTCGCAAAGTTATAAATAGTCTCTATTGGATTTGCAACTTCCTTATCTTCAACCCATCCAGTTGAAAAACATGCATGTAACAAGATTACAGGAATGTTTTGTTTAAATGGCGCTGTAAAAAGATCAGGATCCCATCCTTCGCGCATCTGATCTCCAACACCCCATACAAAATCATCACTGCCAACCAGTGCAAAAGGAGCTTTTGCTGTCCCGCCAATTTCATTATAGTTACCCTCTTGATAACCACCATGCCCTGCATATATTACTGCATCAGCATCATACATCCCTTTTAATATATTTTTAGCCGTTGCATTTGATCTGTACAATTCTAAAACATCATAACCCTTTGATTTCAATGTAGTAGCAAGTTTCGCCGTTTCATCATAAGATTGACTATAATCTCCCTTTGAATCTCCAATAATAAGGATATGTGCTTCAGAAACCGGTAAAAAAGCAAAAATACTTGAAAATAAAGCCATAACTAAAATTGAAACTAATATTCTATTTTTACACAATTTAATCCCCCAGATAAGATCTCCTTAAATGAATTGTATAATAGAATCACATCATTATCCCTTTTTACACCTATTTACGTGATATAAAGCACATATTTATAAAAATAGTGTCTGATAAAATCTATTTTAATATAATAATACAATAAAATAATTATTTAGGATAAAATCAATATAATAAAATTAAAAGTTGATCAAAACAGGATCAACTTATTCCTTTCCGTAAATCACAGCCAAATTTAAAATGATTTCGCGTTATTAGTTCCATCTGACTCTATAACTGCATTATAATAATCTGTTTTCACTGTACCATGGGCATACGTGAAACTAACCTGGTATGTTTTGCTTTCTCCAGGTTTAAGAGCAGATGTGTAAACGTCTTTATAATAACTACCGTATGAAGCCCTCGTGTAACAAGTTCCTGAATTTGCCAACCCTTGGTTTTTAACTTTGAAATAGAGATAGCTTCCAGATTTGTATGCACTTGTTATTATGAGATCTGGCCTCGCACTGCTGGTTGTTGTACTGCCTAATACTACACTATTATACCATTTTTCAGCTGCTGCGTCGTCGTATGGAGTAGTTTGAGCTACTGTTGGAAATTTACCGCTCCAATTACCCACAAAAGCAGCCATCCCATGGTCGTTACGCCATACCTGAGTGCCATTGAACAGAGTTGATTTTGTAATTGTTTCATAATTTCGATTGTTAGCATCTGCAAAGCTTGTTGCTCCCTCTAAGAAACTATAAACCATATCTGCACCGTTCCAGCCAGTAGCGTAATAATTTGCCCCCGTACCTGTAAACATTCTTGCAAAGTTGTAAATTGTTTCAGTTGGGTTTGCAACTTCCTTATCTTCTGCCCAACCTGTTGAAAAACAAGTATGTAATAGTATTACAGGAATGTTCTTTTTAACTGGTGCTGTAAATAATTTTCCATTCCATCCTTCACGCATTTGGCCATCTATGCCCCAAATAAAATTATTATCATAGCCAACCAGTGCAAAAGGAGGTTTTGCTGTTCCGCCATTCATGTCATAGTTACCTGATTTGTAGCCACCATGTCCTGCGTATATTACAGCATCGGCATTATACATCCCTTTAATAATCCTCTTAGTTGTTGCATTTTCTTTGTAAAGCTCTAAAACGTTGTATCCCTTAGCTTTTAAAGATTTACCTACTTTTGAAACTTCATTGTAATTATTTGAATCCCCTATAACAAGGATATGGGCTTCAGCTGCGGGTAAAAATGCAAAAATGCTTGCAAAAAAAGTTACTGCTAAAGCCGCGCTTAATAATTCCCCTGGAATTTTATGCAATTTCTGTGCCTCCGAATACAGGGATTATCCCCTGTATGATGTTCACCTACAATTTTATTAATTTCCGTGACTTACGGCACATATTACTAAAATAAAGTAGTATATAATTCCTTTTACCAAAATAATACTATAAAATCATCATTTAGGATGGAACTAATTTTAAATTGCTTTAAAATAAATAATAAAGAAAATTAGAGCTTTAAGAAAATATTAAACAGGGTTTAAATATTAAAAATAAATTAAATTTCATTGCATTAAAATAATAAATTCTTTTTTAGGCAGAAGCATCCTATTAGAAAAATAAAGAAAGTAAATTAGATATGATGGTAATCGTTTAACGATTTTACTCCAATTTCCCCATCTTTAACTTTTTTAATTGCATTAAGCGCTGCTCGAGCTCCTGCAAGTGTTGTAACATAAGGTATTCCAAGTTCAATTGCCATTCTCCTTATGAAATAACCATCATCTGCAGATTGTTTACCCGATGGAGTATTTATTATAAGATCTATTTCACCATTTAGAATAGCTTCTTTTATGTTTGGAGAGCCCTGGCTGATCTTTTTAATTCTATCGATTTTAACGTAGTCTTCAACTGCCCTTGCAGTTCCTCTTGTTGCAAGAAGTTCAAATCCAAGCTTTTCTGCTTCTTCTGCAATATCGCGGATTTTATCTTTATCAGCGTCTCTTACACTTATAAATAATTTACCTTCAGTTGGAAGCTCCATATTGGCAGAAAGCTGAGATTTATAGTAAGATACTCCAAAGTTCTCATCAATTCCCATACTTTCTCCAGTTGACTTCATTTCAGGCCCCAATATTGCATCAGATTCTGGAAGTTTAATAAATGGGAATACTGACTCTTTAACGGCTACATGATCAATTTTAACCATGTCTACAAGACCTAGATCTTTGAGCTTGTAACCCAACATAAGTTTAGCTGCTATTTTTGCAATTGGCACCCCAACAGCTTTACTTACAAATGGGACTGTCCTACTTGCCCGCGGATTTGCTTCTAAAATGTAAACTTTTGGATTTCCATCGTCCTTTACAGCGTACTGAATATTCATAAGCCCCACCACATTCAGTTCAAGGGCGAGTTTTCTAGTATAATCTTTAATAGTTTCTATAACATCCCGAGGAATTGTTTGTGGAGGTATAACACATGCTGAATCACCAGAATGTACTCCTGCCTCTTCTATGTGTTCCATTATTCCCCCTATAAATACATCCTCTCCATCGCATAGTGCATCCACATCCACTTCAATGGCATCTTCAAGAAACTTATCTACAAGTATGGGGTGTTCTGGAGAGATTTTTACAGCCTCTTTCATGTATTCTTCAAGTTCCACGTTGTCATAAACTATTTCCATGGCCCTTCCACCGAGTACATATGATGGACGAACCAGTACTGGGAATCCAATTCTTTCTGCAGCTTTTTTAGCCTCTTCAAATGAATTGGCAATGCCAAAATCTGCCTGTGGGATATTGAGATGTTCTAAAACTTTTGTAAATCTTTCACGGTCTTCTACACGATCTATACTTTCGTGAGGAGTTCCAAGTATCTTTACTCCTTCTTCTGCTAGGGGAACAGCGAGATTTATAGAGGTTTGACCACCAAACTGTACAACCACCCCGTAGGGTTTTTCTTTGTTGATGATATTCATAACATCTTCAAAAGTCAGCGGTTCAAAATAGAGTTTATTTGAAATATCATAATCAGTACTGACAGTTTCCGGATTGTTATTTATTACAATGGTTTCTATTCCCTCATCTTTAAGTGCCATCGCACCATGAACACAACAGTAATCAAATTCTATGCCCTGTCCAATCCTTATAGGTCCAGCACCAAGTATTATAACCTTTTTATCATCAGAAACATCTACTTCATCGAACTGTTCATAAGTACCATAATAATACGGAGTTTTTGCCTCAAATTCGGCAGCACATGTATCAACCATTTTATAGGTCGGGATAATTCCATTTTCTTCCCGCATGACCCTTATTTGTTTTTCAGGTACCCCTGTAATTTCAAAAAGTTTTTTATCTGAAAAACCCATTCTTTTTGCCTTTCGAAGTATGAAAGAATCAGAAATGGTTTCTTTATTTAATTCACTTTCAAAATCAATGATATTAATTATCTTATAGAGGAAAAACTCGTCAATCTTTGTAATTTTCTTAATTTCATCTATACTAACTCCCGACTTAAGAGCTGTATAAACCTGGAATATACGATCATCTGTGGCATTTTCCAGGGAGTAAACATCATAATCAACATTATCAAAACCAAACCTGCCTATATCAAGAGATCTTATAGCTTTATGCAGTGATTCCTCAATGGTCCGTCCAATGGACATGACTTCTCCAGTGGACTTCATCTGAATTCCAATCTGCTTATTTATTCCTTTAAATTTATCAAAGGGCCACCGCGGTATTTTAGCAACCACATAATCAATGGACGGTTCAAAAGAAGCTGGTGTTTCCTTTGTAATATCATTTTGAATTTCATCAAGGGTCATTCCAATGGCAATTTTAGCAGATATTTTAGCTATGGGGTATCCAGTTGCCTTTGAAGCAAGTGCACTACTTCTACTTACCCTCGGATTTACTTCAATTATTTTATAATCTCCAGTTTCTGGATGCACAGCAAACTGTATATTACATCCACCCTGGATTTTAAGTGCCCTTATTATCTTAATTGATGCGTCTCTAAGTTTCTGGTTGTCTCTATCGCTTAAAGTCTGTGAAGGAGCAACAACTATACTTTCTCCAGTGTGTATCCCCATAGGGTCAATATTTTCCATGTTACACACAATAATACAGGTGTCGTTTTTATCCCTCATTACTTCATATTCGAACTCTTTCCAGCCCATTACAGATTCATCGATAAGTACCTGACCTATATAGCTCATATCTAGTCCGCGAGTCGCGACTTCAATTAATTCATCTTTATTATGGGCTACTCCACCACCAGTACCTCCAAGTGTAAATGCAGGTCTAACGATGACAGGATATCCAATCTTTTCAACTGCTTCGAGTGCCCCTTCTATTGAGTCTACAGCTTTTGCCCTTGGTACCGGCTCGTTAAGTTCTTTCATAAAATTATCAAAAAGATCACGGTCTTCTACGTTTCTTATTGTTTCTACTGATGAACCTATTACTTCAACACCTTCGAGAGCTCCAATTTTTTCAAGACCTGTTGCAACATTTAAACCGGTCTGTCCGCCCATAGTTGGTAAAATAGCATCTGGTTTTTCCTTTTCTATGATCTTTGCAACAATTTCAGGAGTTAATGGTTCAACATAGACTCTATCTGCCATATCTATGTCTGTTTGAATTGTTGCCGGATTACTGTTTACAAGTACAGTTTCAATTCCCTCTTCCATAAGAGACTTACAAGCTTGAGAGCCAGAATAATCAAATTCGGCTGCCTGCCCTATTTGAATTGGCCCTGATCCAATGATAAGAACTTTTTTTATGTCATGATCCTTCGGCATCTTTATCCCCGTTGTTTTGTAAATTACTTTGTGAGTTTAAATCCATTGAACTATGTTTTTATCTTTATTTAAGTTTTTTTTAATTAGAGCTGTCTTTAAAGTACTCCAAATGATGATTTTTATTAATATTCACTTATTGTTTTAAGGAATCTATCGAATGTATAATCAGTATCGTGAGGTCCTGGGCCTGCTTCAGGGTGATACTGAACACTTGAAACTGGAAGTTCTTTATGTTCTATTCCTTCAGGTGTTCCGTCGTTCAAATTTAGCTGGGTCATTTCAAGGGGCGTATTTTCAACTGATTTAGGATCAATTGTAAATCCGTGATTTTGAGAAGTTATTGATACTTTATCTGTTCGCAGGTCTTTTACAGGCTGATTTATTCCCCTGTGCCCAAATTTCATTTTGTATATCTTAGCCCCAAATGCAAGTCCTATTATCTGCTGGCCGAGACATATTCCAAACATAGGAACTCTTTCTGAGAGTTTCCTAACGTTATTTACAGCATCCCGTACTCTTGTGGGGTCTCCAGGGCCACTTGATACCAGTATTCCATCAGGATCATAATCGAGAATTTCCTTATAATCCATTTTATAAGGCAGGACAACTACCCCAGTTTCCCTTTTTAAAAGTGCATTTATACTGTTGTTTTTTATCCCACAGTCAAGGATAGCCACTCTTCTTTTGAAATCTTCCCCTAAAATTTTGGGTTCAGTTACACACACCTGATCCACAAGATCCAGTTCTTCTATATCTGGCTGAGTTTTTGCCATGTTCAGTAATTCTGCATCATCAATTTCTTCTGTTGAAAGAACACCTTTAACGGTTCCATACTTCCTAATTTTTATTGTAAGTGCCCTTGTATCAACACCACTTATTCCCGGAATTTTATAATCACAGAGAAACTCAGAAAGGCTTTTTTCGGATTTACTATGTGAAGGGTGCTGACTTTCCTCCCTTACTACAAATCCTTCTGCTTTTATCCCATCTGACTGGAACCATTCTTCAGATATTCCATAATTACCCTGTAATGGATACGTATTCATTAATATTTGACCTTTATATGATGGATCTGTAAGAGACTCCACATATCCAGTCATTCCTGTAGCAAAAACTACTTCCCCTGTTTTTGTAGTTTCAAAACCAAAACTTTCCCCTTTAAATATTGTTCCGTCTTCTAAAGCTAACTTTGCTTCCCTTACCATTTCATCACCGTGTAATCGTGAATTAATCTAATAATTTAAATTAGTGTTAATTAAAAAATTGAATCTATTTGAGTTAATAATTGCCTTTATGACATTTGATCTTATAGTATTTAGTTTTGTAGTTTTGGAGGACCAATATCAAAAGTTACTCCATGGGTTTTTTCATAATTACAGCATCCTCCCCATCTTCATAATAGTTTTTAAAGACTTCTTTTTCTTTAAAACCTAATTTCGTGTAGAATTCTCTTGCTCCCTTATTTCCAATTCGCACTTCAAGCTTAATTTCTCTTATGTTACATTTTCTGAAGATATCTATGGCATATTCTACTAGTTCTGCTCCTATGCCCATTCTTCTATAATCTTTATCAACTGCAAGTGAAATTATATGACCTTCATCTTCATACCTGATCCAAAATATAATATATCCTACAACAATATTATCTTGTTGGGCAACTAAAAATCCTGCCCCTAAGTTATAAATATCTATAAGAATACTAGCAGGATATGGATCTTTAAATGAATTCATTTCAATTTCCAGAACTCTTTTAACATCTGGACGTTTAAACTCTCTTATTATCATGAATATCTCCGTGGTAAAAATGTGGAAAGACTTTACTCAATATATCATCAATAACTATAGTAATGCAGATAAGATAGTCGAGGTAGGCGCTGGAAAATTCCATATGGTTGCCTCGATCTTGGAAGAAAACCTTAATTCCACTATTGTCATGACAGATATTAAACCTTCTCATGAGAAAATAATTAAAGATGATATTGTTAATCCTGACTTAAAAATATATAATGGATCATCTCTCATTTATTCTGTAAGACCTCAACCAGAATTGATGCCTCATCTTATGATCATTGCGGAAAAAACTGGTGCAGACCTTATAATAAAACCATTTTCAACTGATTCTGTAAATTCAAGCAAAATGAAACTTATAAATTATAAAAAAGCGACTTTTTTTAAGGCATCATATAAAAAGTAACCATTTCATTTTAAACTGATTAATTAATTATATATTATGATTTAAACTACTATACAACTTGAAAAATATTATGAAAAACAGTAAAATTTAAGTGTTTAAAAAGCTAAAAGCGACTTTTTTACAAAATATCAACAAAAATAAAAATCAAATATTAATAAATTCAATTTAATTGATTATCAAAAGAGACGTGTTACGATGAAGTGGCAAAATTTAAGTGCAGATGAAACTTTAAAAACTCTGGAATCAAGTACAAAGGGTTTGAGTACAGAAGAGGCCAAAAAACGTAATCTTAAATTTGGACTGAACGAATTGGTGGAAAAAGAGAAGGCTGGCCCAATCAGTCTTTTTCTCGGGCAGTTTAAAGAGATACTTATAATTATACTAATATTTGCTGCTATAGCAGCATATTTCGTTGGAGATACAATTGATGCAATTGTTATTCTGATTGTTGTAGTTATAAATGCCGTTGTTGGATTTGTGCAGGAATACCGGGCTGAAAAAGCCATGGAAAAACTTAAAGGGCTTATTTCTAATGAAGCTGTGGTAATTCGAGATGGTAAGGAACAGAAAATACTTGCAGGGGAACTAACACCTGGAGATATCGTTATCATTGAAGAAGGAGACAATATCCCTGCAGATTTAAGGATAATAGAGAGTTCTGATTTAAAAGTAGATGAATCTGCCCTTACTGGAGAGTCACTCCCAGATAAAAAACATCCCGAAGTCCTTGAAGGTGAAGATGAAACAAGTAATTTAGTCTTTATGGAAACCGATGTAGCATCTGGTAGAGGAAAAGGTGTTGTAGTAGCGATAGGTATGGATACTGCCATAGGTAAAATAGCAGAGTTAATACAGGAAGAAGAAGAGGATACACCTTTACATCAAAAGATAGGGCGCCTTGGAAGAAACTTGGGAATTCTTGCACTGGTAGTCTGTTCAGTGGTATTTGTTTTACAGTATTTACAGGGACTTCCAATAGTTGAAACATTTTTAACAGCTATTTCTTTAGCAGTTGCAGCTGTTCCAGAAGGTCTTCCTGCAATTTTAACACTTACACTTGCCCTTGGAATGCAAAGAATGGCAAAAAGTAATGCAGTAGTTAGAAAACTTCTAGCAGTAGAGACACTTGGGTCCTGTAATGTTATATGTACCGATAAAACAGGTACACTCACCAAAAATAAAATGACCGTGAGAGAAACCCATATTACTGCCCCTGAAAAAGCTTTTGAGATTTCAGCATTATGTAACAATTCTTCTTTAAATAAAGGCAAAATTATTGGGGACCCCACAGATGGAGCCATGTTAATTTACGCTGAAGAAAGCGGATATTCAAGGCCAGAACTCGAGAAAAGATATCCTAGATTACTTGAAATACCCCTGGATAGTGTTAGAAAAAGGATGACCACAGTAAACGATTTTGACGGGACTAAATATGTACTGGTTAAAGGAGCGCCTGAAATCGTTTTAGAAAGATGTTTATGGGTTGAAAAAGATGAAAGAGTCCAAAAGCTTACTAAACAGGATAAAGAAATTATATTAAACGATTTAAAGGATATGACTGGCAAAGCCCTCCGTGTTCTAGCTCTTGCCTATAAAAAACTTGCCCCTGAAGAAAGTGATTTAGATAATGTTGATAAGGATAAAGTAGAAGAAAACCTGATTTTTGTTGGTTTAGTGGGAATGATGGATCCACCAAGACAAGAAGCCAAAGAAGCCGTTGCAACCTGTATGAAAGCAGGAATTAAAGTTGTAATGATAACAGGAGACCACGAAGATACTGCTGCAGCCATAGGAAAAGAAATTGGAATTCTCACAGACGGTATGGTCCTTACTGGTTCTGAACTTGATAAACTCAGTGATGCTGAATTTGAAAGGATTGTTGATAATGTTCAGGTTTATGCAAGGGTTTTCCCTGAGCAGAAAGTGAGGATTGTTGAAGCTCTTAAAGAGAAAGGCAACATTACATCAATGACTGGAGACGGTGTAAATGATGCCCCTGCTCTTAAAAAAGCTGCCATTGGAGTGGCAATGGGAAGTGGTACTGATGTCGCTAAAGAATCAGCAGACATGCTTTTACAGGACGATAACTTCGCCACCATCGTTAGAGCAGTTGAAGAAGGACGTATAATATTTGATAACATTAGAAGGTTCGTTAGATTCCAGCTTTCAACCAACATAGGTGCAATACTTACCATTACCTCTGCATCAGTTATGGGTCTTCCAGTGCCTTTTAATCCAATTCAGGTTCTCTGGATAAACATCATCATGGATGGACCACCCGCACAGTCTCTTGGAGTCGAACCTCCTGAGAAGAACGTTATGGAACGTGCTCCACTGAAAGAGGAGATAATACCTCGGAAGAATCTGCTTAAGATAATCACTGCAGGAGTAGTAATGACCGTAGGAACATTAGTGCTCTATTATTTAGAACTTACAAACGGAGCAAGTGTTGTAAAAGCTACAACTATAGCATTTACCGTGTTTGTCATGTTCCAGATATTTAACGTGTTTAATTGTAGAGCTGAGAAGTTTAAGAATATTTCAAACAAGTTTTTAATCATAGCAGTGGCAACATCATTTTTACTGCAATTAGCCGTTATATATATTCCATTCCTTCAAGGAGTATTCAGAACAACTGCATTATCCCCAATCGATTGGATTATAATTATTGCAGTTTCTTCCCTGATTCTTGTAAGTGATTGGCTGGCGGAGAGGTATATAAAATGAACATTATGGTAATGGCAGGTACAAAAGATGCTGCCAGAATCATAAAAAAGCTAAAAAGTACTGGAAATTCCAATATACTGGCTACAACAACCACATCATACGGTGCAGACATTGCAGAAGCAGCCGGCGCAGATAAGGTAATTTCTAAAGGACTTACAGAAGAAGAATTAATTGAAGTGATTAAAGCAGAGGAAATAGATATTTTGGTGGATGCTACCCATCCTTTCGCTGCCGCTGCAACAAGAAATGCGATAAAAGCATCCGAAACCGTTGCAATAAAATACGTAAGGTTTGAAAGACCGCGAGAAGTTTTAAATGATAATAATCTCATTCATAAAGTACCCTCATTTGAAAACGCTGCTTCTAAAGCTTTAGAGATAACAAAAAACCAGGATAATATACTTCATTTAGCTGGTGTTTTAACACTGAAATCTATTTTAAATGAAGTTGATTCCTCAAGGGTATTTGCAAGGGTACTTCCATCCCTCGATTCTATTCAAAAATGTCTTGATTTGGGATTAAAACAGGAAAATATAATAGCAATGCAGGGAGTTTTTTCTAAAGAATTTAACAGGGCTTTAATGGAAGAATATAAAATATCCCTAATTATAACAAAGGAAAGTGGGGAAACTGGCGGAACCAGAACTAAAATTGATGCTGCATTGGAACTTGGAATTGATGTAGTGCTGGTTAAACGCCCTGCAGTTTCAGAACTTGAAAACAAAGATACTTTTACAGATCTAGATGAAATGATTAGTTTTATATTAAAATCTCTATAATTTTGATTTTTAAATAATTCAACTTATTTTACTTATTCATATCAATATTGACAGGACATCATATGAAACAGGTAACATGCTAAGAGCTGATACTGGCTGTAGCTTGTTGGAAAAGATTAATAGTGTGTGAATGAAAATATCTTTAGATAGCGTGTTGAGGTATTTTGATGAATAAAAATCGTAACTATGTTTTATTTGTATCTGTTTTTGTGATAGGGGTGCTTTTTGGCTTTTTAATTAATGGAGACCCCTCTTATTTTACTGGTGTGCCTGCCGTGACTGATGAACTTAATCAAACTTATATAAATGCCATTGACGATGCCATGATTGCAGATAACAGCGAAATTGATTCCCATCTAACACCCATTACTGAAAATAACACCAATTTGATCTGGCAAGGAAATGGTAGTAATAAAAGAGTTTTAGTCGTTGTATGGACTAATCATTATTCTAGTTATCCTGTTGGAGAAAATGTAACTACTTACTGGGGCGAAACATGGGTTACAGTTGTACCGGAGTTAAAAAACTTCTTTAAATCCCATCCAGTCTCTAAGCAGTATAGCAGATTGAGGGTTGCACAGCTTTTAGGTTTACCTGCAGATTCAAAGGATAATTACTTTGCAGAAATTTGGGTAAAACCACAGGACCTTTTTAGGCCAACGCCAGACAATGAGATTAATGATACGACTGTACAGCTAGATTTTCCAAGCTCAGTTGACCCTTCTTATGAGCAATGGTTCAATGACAATATAATTTATTCCTATTTCCCTAAAAAGTATCCATGGACACGACTAGGTTATACATATGACTGGGGTAATCCTTATTCCCATATAGGGCTAAGTGAGTTTGTGCTGAAAAATAATTCAAATATCATCGTTAAATCCTTGCAGACAACAAATGACTACATTGCTTCTTAAGTATAGAAATATTTAACCATATTTCTTTTATTATTTCAAATAAATGACCATAAATACTATTTATGACATAATACAGTTACTACTACTTTTTTAATATAAATAGTAATATTAAACATTTTTTAAGTTTTAAAAATATTTTTTAACACTTTTAAACTTAATTTTTATAACAAAATAATTTATTTTTAAAAAATATAAATATTGATGTTCATATAAAGGTTTAAAATGAAACTTTAAACTGGAAGGGAGTTGTAAATTTGAAATCAATTGTTCTATACTATTCAAGGACTAGAAAAACTGAGGTAGCTGCAAAAGCAATTGCGGACAAAACATCCTCTAAAATAGTTGAAATTAAAGATCTTAAAAATAGAAAGGGACTCTTAGGTTGGATAAGAGCAGCAATGGATGCAAGAAGTATGAAAACTACCCAAATAGACCCAGATACAATAAATATTGCTGATTATGATACAATCTTTCTGGGAACTCCAACATGGGCTGGAAAACCTGCTCCTGCAATTAATACTGTTATAAAAAATTTTGAAATTAGAGGAAAAGATGTTGTTCTCTTTGTAACACTCGGTGGGGACAACTACAAAAACATGCTTCAATTAATCAGTAAAGAAGTTGAAGACCATGGCGGAAATGTGATCAAGACCATTGCAATAACAAAAAGCAACAATAAAACCGATGCAGATATTATAAATGAAATAAATAAAGTAGATATTAGTATATAACTGTTTAAACCCTAATATCTAATTTTATACATATATTCTATTTTAAAACTAATTTTTAAGCTAATATGTGCATAATCTTTAATTCAGCGATATTAAATCGAGTTTTATTTCATTTTAAAGTATGGATGATATAGTTTCATTTAACATAAACTATTTTAAAAATCATAATACAATTTTCATTCTTTCCAAACTATTTTAAATATGGGCATGTAATAGTAAAAACATACAGATTCAAGTATAACAATAATTGCAGTCTAAAAGAAAGGTGGATATATGAGTTCAGAGGATATTTTCGAACTCTACGGCGAAATAAAGGATGATTTAAAGTTTATAACATCCTCAGATATTAGATCGAAAATAATCATAAGTCTAAAAGAAGGACAAAAAAAGCTAGGCGATCTAAAGGATGAAGTCCATATGAGATCTTCATCTATTTTACATAGCATGAGCCAGTTAGAAAGTAGAGATCTTATAATTAGAGAATTTCAAAGCTATTCACTATCACAAACTGGTGAAATGATTGCAATTATCCTCATAGATATGATAAATTCATTTTCTTTAATAAAAAAACATAAAGAGTTCTGGTTGGACCATGAATTAAAGGAAATTCCAGAAGAGTTAATTGATCAAATTGAATGCTTAGGTGACTTTAAAGTCATAAATTCCCCAATTTTAGATTCTTTAGGCCAATTCATCTTTAAAGAATTGTTTTGTAAGTCCAAAGTTATAAAAGGCATTATTTCTCCATTAATTATTTATGATGAACTTAAGGTAGCAAATGAAAAAGATAATATACACATTATCTTAGCTGACAATACTCTAAATGAAGTACTGGATTTTGAAAATAATACCATAGAAAAGATAAAACTCTGGAAAATAAAAGAAGACCTAAAATTAGTTTTAATTGTTACAGACAATTTCTTGCTTCTTAAATTACCCGAACTAAATGAAAAACAGGATTTCCCCAGTTATCTAATGAGTGAAACTGAAGAATCAATTAAATGGGGAAATAAATTATTTAATTACTATCTTAATCAAGCTGAAGAATTAAATGATATTTAACCTTGAAGTCCATTTATCCGCTTTCTAAAAGGACAACCTCGATTTCACTTCCTTCAGGGACTATTTCTACATTTTTCTTAATCTCAAAATATCCATCAGCTTCTGCAATAGCTGTTATTGCTCCAGAATCTTTTAATATAGGATGGGCCATGTCATTTTCGATCTTAACAAGAACATATTGGTGCCTTCCCCTTGAAGAATGATATCTTCTTGATATTTTAAGTTTCAAAACATCAGATTTCCTGCGATCTCTGCAGGCCAATTTTCGCAAAAATGGAGCCACCATAACATGGAAAACTGTTAAAGCCGCTGCAGGATAACCTGGAAGCCCAAAAACAGGTTTATCATTAATTTTCCCAACTATGGTGGGTTTACCTGGTTTTAGTGCTATTCCATGGACAAAAACTTCACCAATATCATCCAAAACCACTTTAAGGACATCTCCAGCACCTGCAGATGTCCCGCCAGAAGTTATTATCACTTCTGCGTCTAGATGCTGTTCTATACTGGTTTTAATATCTTCATAATCATCTTTTGCAATTCCAGAATATACTGGAGTACATCCACATGATTTTACTGCATTTGCAATAGTTTGCGAATTTATGTCATATATTTTACCATATTCCATCTTTTCATCGTATTCTATTATCTCATTTCCAGTTGATATCACTGCAACTCTCGGTTTTCGAAAAACAGGTACTTCTCCCATTCCTATAGCGCCTAAAACTCCAACTTTATCATGAGTAAGTAAGGTACCTGAAGATAGAAGAAAATCTCCCTTGGATACATCAGAACCTTTAGATGCTATCCATTGTCCAATAGCTGCACTTTTGCGTATCTGTACATTTCCATCTACATTTTCAGTGAATTCAACCATAACCACGGCATCTGCACCTTCTGGAACTGGAGCACCAGTGCCCACTTCAATACATGTTCCAGTTTTCACTTCTTTTTCAGGTTTATCTCCTGCCCCTACAGCATCGATCAATCTTAAAACTACAGGATCATCTTCAGAAGCTCTAAATGTATCTTCTGCTTTAACTGCATACCCGTCCCTTGATACTCTATTAAATGGCGGGAGATCTATTGTGGCATGTATATCCCCTGCCAGTACTCGCCTATATGCATCTTTTAAGAGTACTCTTTCAATTTTCCTTTTAACAGGAAGTTCATTGATTATAGCCTGTACATCTTCGCTGTCCATTATCTTCAAGAATTCTGTTCCCATTTAAATCACTTTGATAAAATAATCGTAAATTGTAAATGATCTTAAAATTATTCTATTAGCTTAATTAATTTTAATATATTTATCACTTGGCACTTTAATTTAAAGAAAGTAATGAGAAAATTTGTTGATTATATGTATATGGGATTCATTTTATACAGTGCCCTGATCAATTATTTAGATTTTCTATAAAAAACGATCAAAATTTCATGCAAAAATAGTTTTCATTTCAATAATTTTGATGGGACTATTTTATATATCATAATACACATATAATTCACTGTAAGAAATAGATGATTATTTTACTAATAAAATCACTTGATTTTCCAAAAAAACGCTTGGTGAATCTGGAATATTACTAGTATTTATATGAATTTAATCTTATTTATTATAAACTATGAAATTTTAGCTAAAAATTTAAACTAAAGGAGGAGAGTATTTGAGAAGAGGACACGGACAAGATACACAACAAGTTAGAAGAGTAAGGTCTCCAAGAAAGGGGGAAATACCAGGCGTAGTTGAACAAATATTGGGTCATGGTAAGTTAAAGGTCAGATGTGCCGACGGAAAAATTAGACTTTCCAGAATACCTGGAAAAATGAAAAAGAGAATCTGGATAAGAGAAGGAGACGTAGTTCTTGTAAAGCCATGGGAATTCCAGAGTGATGAAAAAGCAGATGTTATATGGAGATATACAAGAACAGAGGCCAACTGGCTCGAACGTAGAGGTTATCTTAACTTATAATCTCTAATAAATTTTAGTCATTATATTAACTTATAATTGTTTTAATGCTTTAATTTTACCGAAATAACTAAAATGTGTGCTGTGAGGTTAATGGGTTCTAAAATATCAAAGGCAGATGATATTTTACAAAAAATGTTGTCTGAAAAAAGAATTAAGAGTGTTGAAGATAAACGTGTTGGAAGCGAAGTATTTGATAGAATAACCCTGAAAACACTCTACAAGCTCGCAAATGACGGATATATTCACCGGCTAAATGGTGCAATAAGCACTGGAAAAGAGGCAAATGTCTTTAAAGGCGCGGATGAAAATGACAATTTTGTAGCTGTAAAAATATACAGAGTTACAACATCTGATTTTAAGAAGATGCAACATTACATTCAGGGAGATCCCCGATTCCGCGTTAGAACCACAAATAAACGCCAACTTGTGAATGCATGGGTCACTAAAGAATTTAGGAACCTTCAAAGAGCGGATGAAGCTGGAGTAAGAGTCCCAAAACCAATTGTAGCTAAAAACAATGTACTTGTAATGGAGTTTATCGGAGATGAAGAAGGGGATGCAGCACTTCCCATGAGACATTCAGATATTTCAGACCCTGAAGAACTTCTAAATAAGATAATTAATAATATTACGCTTTTATATCAAGGGGCAGGACTTGTACATGGCGATCTTTCGAGTTACAATATTTTAATTCAAGATGGAGAACCCGTGATCATCGATATATCACAGGGAATGACCAAGGATCATCCAATCTCTGAAGAGCTTTTAAATAGAGATATAGATAATGTTGTCAAAGATTTTAAAAAATTAGGCATTAAGACATCTAATAAAGAGCTTAAAAGCGAAATTATGGATTTAAAATCATAGAAAAGTATATTATATGGCATATTGATATAATTTATAGAGGTGAAAAATATGCCCAACACAGAATATCTTAAGATCCCAAAAGAAAGAGTAGGGGTCCTAATTGGAAAAGACGGCGCTACAAAAGAACATATTGAAAACCTAACTAAAATAGAGCTTGATATTGAAAGTGACACTGGCAGCGTCGCTATTGCCCCAACGGAAGAAATGGAAGATCCATTATCTGTCTGGAAGGCCAGATATATTGTAAAAGCAATAGGTAGAGGCTTTAGCCCTGAAACAGCTCTTAAATTACTTGACGATGAAATTATTCTCGATATAATCAACTTACAGGATTTTGTTGGAAAATCAAAAAAGGCAGTAATGAGGCAAAAAGGAAGAATAATCGGCAGAGAAGGAAGAACAAAAGAAATAATCAAGGAAATGACCGATGTAGATATATCTGTATACGGTAAAACTGTGTCACTCATTGGAGACATGGAAAGGATACAAATTGCCAAAGAAGCTGTTGAAATGATTTTAGAAGGCGTAAGACATAAAAGTGTCTATGCATTTTTAGAAAAGAAGAAACAAGAGCTTAAAAGAAAAGAATTCGAGAACATTGTACTCAAAGAATAGAATCATCATTTTTACGATTAAAACAAAAAACAAAAAAAACCTAAAATACAATTTAAAGGAGGCTAAATTTGGAAACAAAAGTATCTCTTGAAAACGCCGTATCTGCGGAAAGAGAGGCGTCTGAACTCTTTGAAGAGTTTAAAGAACTTACAGCATCTGAATTTTTCAGAAGAAATAAGCAAATGCTTGGTTTTTCTGGTAAAATAAGATCTCTAACCATAGTTTTCCATGAACTGATTACAAACAGTTTTGATGCTGCGGAAGAGGCAGGAATTCTACCAGAAATAATAATAGATCTTAAAAGAGTGGATAAAGATCATTATATTTTGTACCACAAAGATAACGGACCTGGTATCCCTGAAGATTTCGTTACTAAGGTATTTTGTACCATGTTTGCAGGTTCTAAATTTAGAAGTATTCAGTCTAGAGGACAACAAGGATTAGGTTGTAGTGGATGTGTATTATTATCCCAAATGACTACAGGGAAGCCTGTAAAAATTACTTCAGGATATAAAGAAGGAGATAAGCTCAAAGGAATTGAAATGACATTCAAAATGGACGTCAAGACAAATCAAGGGCTCATTTTAGATAAAAAAGAGATTGAAGTTGATTCAACTGGTGTGGGTATAGAACTTCACTTTAAAGATGTTTCCTATTCTCTAAGTGAGCAAGGAGCATTTGAATATATAAGAAGGACAATGATTGCAAACCCACACGCTAAAATCACATTCAGAGACCCAACAGGCCACAAATATATATTTAATAGGGCTACCGACGAAATACCACCAATGCCAAAAGAAGTACTTCCTCATCCAAAGGGAGTAACTGCAGATGATTTAATTTTCATGGCAAAACATACCGACAAAAGAAGGTTCAGAAGTCTGCTTACAAGTAACCTCTCCAGAATGTCAAATAAAAGGGTGGATGAAATCGAAGAAATCACGGGAATCGATTTTAACAAACGTCCAAAAGACATGAAATGGGAAGAAGCAGAGAAAATTGTTGAATTATTCCAATCAATGGACTTTATGGCTCCCCCAACAGCAGGTTTAATCCCAATAGGAGAAGAACAAGTTGAAAAAGGTATGAGAGAGATTTTAGACCCAGAATACGTAAAAACCATTACTAGAAAGCCCAAAACCTATAAAGGAGGAGTATCCTTCGTAATAGAAGCTGGAATTTCATATGGTGGAAAATCGGGTAGAGTTGTTGGTGAACAGAAAAAAGCAGAAATTATGCGTTTTGCAAATAGAGTTCCCCTTACATTCGATCAGGGAAGCTGTGGTATAACAGAAGCTTTAAAGAGTATAGATTGGAAACGTTATGGTATACGGGATCTTGAAAATGCCCCAATAACCGTATTTGCAAATATTGTGTCAACCCACGTGCCTTACATGTCTACAGGAAAGCAGAGTGTTGCTCCTGAAGAGGAAATTATGCAGGAAGTAAGGCAGGCCACAATGAAAATTGCAAGAAGCTTACAGAAATACTTAAACGCGAAAAGAGCCGCTAAAGAGGAAGCAATGCGCTCAAAAATATTTGAAACTTATGTACCTGTAATATTAAGGGAAGCCGCAGTGCTTGCTGAAGAAGATGTTCCAGAATACGATGCAGTATTAGCTAAAGTAACAAGGAAACCAAAGATACTGGAGGATATCGATGCTAAATAGAAAAGACATTACAATAAACAAACTCAAAGGGTTAGGAGCACAAATTATAGAAGATGTTAACAGTGCTAACGTTCCTTCTATTAAAGTACCTTCCAGAGGTACCTCCAATTTGGTTTATGACGATGCCAAGAGATACTACGTTTTGGGAGATAGATATGGTCAAAGATCCCTTGGTAATGTTAAACAAATTAAAAAAATAGCTCAAATGGTCTATACCGCCAATTTCTGTAAAGACCTCATAAGAACCAATAAAACAGCAACTTTAAGGGAGCTTTATTATATTTCAGAAAGTTGGGATGTTGATTTCGGAGATCAGCAGGAATCGAACATCGTGGGTGAAGACCTTGAAGTTACCTTGGGAATGTCAAGGGAAGACCTTGGTTTAATGCCTGAAGAAGATGGAGCTTCAGTTTATGGTAATATTATCCTTAAAGAGGACGATGTTGAAATTAATGCCATGAGATCAGGTAAATCAGGTTACACCATATCCCCAACCATTGACGATACTGAATTTGTAGATCATGATGTTCAAAGGGTAATTGCAGTAGAAACAATGGGGATGTTCCACAGACTGGTTCAGGAGCAAGCTTATAAAAAATTCGACACTCTTATTGTAGGGCTCAAAGGTCAGGCAGCAAGGGCAACAAGAAGATTCTTAAAGCGTGTTAATACCGAGCTTAATTTACCAGTTTATATCTGTAACGACGGAGACCCATGGGGATTCCACATCGCCATGGTTATAATTTCTGGAAGTGCAAAACTTGCTCACGTAAACCACGACCTTGCAACACCTGATGCAAAGTTTTTAGGCGTAACAGCAAGCGATATAATTAATTACGACCTTCCAACCGATCCTCTTAAAGATATTGATGTTCTTCGTTTAAAAGAACTCAGTAAGGATCCTCGTTACAGGGATGAACACTGGCAGATGGAAATCAAGAAAATGCTTAAAATCGGGAAAAAAGCAGAACAGCAGTCCTTTTCGAAGTATGGTCTTGAATATGTAGTAGATACATATTTACCTGAGAAACTGGACGCAATGTAACCGAACCTATTAAGGTTCATTTTTTTTCTTTTTTATAGACCCCCATATTTAAATCAAAAACAATAAATTGAACTTATACTTAAATTTTAATTTTCTTAAAAATATTAAAAATTTAACTGTTGATAAAGATGCCAGCCACGGATAAATATGAAAGACCAGTATTTTCGCTTAGAATCTCAATAACCAACCGCTGCAATGTGAGATGTTTTTACTGCCATCACGATGGTATACTACCACAGAGTTACGAAATGAATCCAGATGAAATTTATAGAATTTCTAAAATAGCGGCGGATATTGGTGTTCATAAAATCAGGCTTTCTGGAGGAGAGCCACTAATAAGAGAGGATATCATTGAAATTGTGGAAAAGATAGCATCAATTGGATTTAAAGACATAGCTTTGACCACCAATGGAACTCTTCTTGGAGAGTATGCCCAACAATTGAAAGCTGCTGGCCTTAACCGTGTTAACGTAAGCTTTGATACACTTAATCCTGAAACTTATCGTTTTATAACCAAAAGAGATTACATCGAAAAAGCCAAAGAAGGAATTAAAAAAGCCTCAGAAGCTGGACTTTATCCAGTTAAAGTTAACATGGTAGTCATGAAAGGGATAAATGATCATGAAATCTGGGATATGTTTCAGTTCTGCAAGGAAAATAATGCAATACTACAACTTATCGAGCTTTTAAAGGCAGATAACCAGTCTAGTTCAAAATTTTTTGATGACTACCATTTTAAAATGGAAGAACTCGAAGAAGAGCTCACTCAAAAGGCAGATGAAGTTAAAACAAGACAATTCATGCAGGATAGAAAAAAATATTTCATTGAAGATGGTGAGATCGAAGTTGTAAGGCCAATGGATAACACTGAATTCTGCAAAAACTGTACACGGCTTAGAATAACACCAGATGGTAAAATTAAACCCTGTTTACTTCGAAATGATAATTTAGTTGACTTAATAGAACCTATGCGCCATGGATATTCTGATGAAAAGCTTAAAAAATTATTTTTAGACGCCATAGCAGATCGAGAACCCTTTTTTAGAGAAGGTTGCTAATCTAAATTTTATAGCATGATTAAATAAAATTTCATATAATTAATTTTAACGAGAACTATTTTAAAGTAATGTTCAATATAGATTGATTTATATTATTTAAACTTATTTTTTGGATTATTTCAACATTATCCAGTTTAAATTATGTAATTAAAAAATTAAAGCCTCATGATGGATTTATTTTAATGAATACATCTAAACTCCAATATGAAATCATAAATATTTATAATGCCAAAGAATATACTAGAAGATGTAAAACTGGTGTTTTTATGTTGAGGCTCGTACTTGAAGAGATAACATCACATGTAAAATCCATGGATATTGATGAGGATGCCACAATGCTCCTGGAAAAATATTTATGTGAGGCTTCAAAGATATTTATATGTGGTTTTGGAGAATCAGAGCTTGTTGGAAAAGCTTTTGCTTCAAGGCTCAGTGAAATTCGTCGAAATGTTTTTGTAATTAGTGAGACCATAGTTCCTGAGATCAATGCAGGAAATGTCCTTATAACTATATCTGGATCTGGGGAAACGGAACCAACTTTAACTATTACAAAAAAAGCAGCCGATATTGGTGCAAAAATTATATCCATAACTTCTTTTCCTGATTCACCGCTTGCCCAGATGTCTGATGTTGTAATTGAAATACCGGGTAGAATAAAAGCAAAAACCAAAAATTATATAGAAAGAAGAGTATCAGGCGAATATGAGCCATTAACACCTTTTGGCGCGCTATTTGAGATATCAGCAAGGATATATCTCGAAGGCATCATTGCAGAACTTGCAAAGAAGGAGGTCAATTTATGAAATCTGTCGGTATAAATGGATATGGAACAATAGGTAAAAGAGTAGCAGATGCTGTTTCTGCCCAAGATGATATGAAAATTGCAGGGGTTACCAAAAGAAGCCCTGATTTTGAAGCCAGGATGGCTGTAGAAAAAGGATATGATCTCTATATAAGTGTTCCTGAAAGAGAAAGTTCCTTTGAAGATGCCGGTATCAAAGTGACTGGAACTGCAGATGAACTCTTTGAAAAATTAGATATAGTCGTTGACTGTACCCCTGAAGGTATTGGAGCAAAAAATAAAGAAGGAACCTATGAAAAAATGGGCTTAAAGGCAATATTCCAGGGAGGAGAAAAACACGACCAGATCGGACTTTCATTCAACTCATTTTCAAACTATAACGATGTAATAGGTAAAGATTATGCAAGAGTTGTTTCATGCAACACCACTGGACTTTGTAGAACTCTAAAACCTATAGATGACCTGTGTGGAATTAAAAAAGTGAGAGCAGTAATGGTAAGGAGAGGAGCAGACCCAAGGCAGGTTAAAAAAGGACCAATTAATGCTATAGTTCCAAACCCGCCAACAGTACCATCACACCACGGGCCTGATGTCCAAACTGTGATGTATGATCTTGACATAACCACTATGGCATTACTGGTGCCTACAACCCTGATGCACCAGCATAACTTGATGGTAGAGCTTGAATCTTCAGCTAGTGTTGATGATATAAAAGATAAGTTGAATTCAACCCCTAGAGTTCTTCTACTAAAAGCTAAAGAAGGTCTTGGTTCAACAGCCGAATTTATGGAATATGCAAAAGAATTAGGACGCTCAAGAAATGATCTATTTGAGATAGGTGTCTGGGAAGAATCTTTAAATATCGTAAATGGGGAACTCTACTACATGCAGGCAATTCACCAGGAATCAGATGTAGTTCCTGAAAATGTAGATGCAATAAGAGCCATGCTTGAAATGGAAGATGATCCATCTAAATCAATTGAAAAAACAAACAAGGCCATGGGTATTCTCTAATATAGATAATATAAATCCCATAATTTTTTTTATGCTCCAAAATTTATAGAATTTTCATCAACACAAACACCGTAGTGTTTGTGGGTTCTGTAAACGTTTAATTATGAGAACGTATAATAGTAGTTTTAGAGAAATGCTAGCATTTCTATACCCCAAAATTCTACGAATTTTGAGGTTGAAGAAAATCGTAGATTTTCTGAACATTCGAAATCTATGATTTCGATGCTGTAACTATTTGCTTTCTTTTTGAACAGACATTATTATTAGAATGATTAACTATACCTATAGTAATCGATTGTTAAATTATTGATAAATTTATAAGATGATATCCAGAAGCTACAGTGATGTAAATGATAAAAGAACTTATAATCTCAATGCGTCCAAAGCAGTGGTATAAGAACCTAGTTATATTCATTGGAATCGTTTTTTCACTAAACCTTTTAAATTTAAACCTGTGGATCGATGTAATTGCAGGATTTGCAGTATTTTGTGTGCTTTCAGGAAGTTTATACATAATAAATGACATTATTGACATTGAAAAGGATAAAAAGCACCCGAAAAAAAGTAATAGACCTATTGCATCAGGTAAATTAAAAACAAATAATGCATTGATATCTGCGATTATATTAATTATTCTGGCATTTGGAGTATCATATTTAATCAATACATTGTTTTTAGCTACTGCAATAGCATTTTTCTTATTGATATTAGTTTATTCGTTATTCTTGAAACACCTCGTTGTAGTAGATATGATGGTGATTTCCACAGGTTTTGTTATAAGGGCCATTGCAGGATGTGCAGCAGTGGGAGTAATTGTATCCCCATGGCTTATAGTGGGAGCGTTTCTTCTTGCGCTGTTTTTAGCCATTGGGAAAAGAAGACATGAACTTGTTTTATTAGGAGATAAAGCAGAAACTCATCGTAAAATTCTGGAGGGCTATTCAACTGAAATGCTTGATCAAATGATGAATATCACTACCAGCGCCTTAATTATGTCTTATTCGCTCTATACATTCTTTACAGGCAAAATATACATAATGCTTACCATCCCTATTGCCTTTTACGGTCTTTTTAGATATATATACATGGTTCATGCTGAAAATTTCGGTGGAGAGCCAGAAATGCTATTTAAAGACAAAGGAATGCTGCTTAGCATGATCTTATGGGTTATTTTAGTTATAGCTGTACTTTATGGAAATGCAATATTTCGATTTTTAGGAGTATTTTAAATATGCTGAATAAATTTTTAAACTTATTTAATTCAAAAAAGGCTGATATTTTCATTTCAGCGATTCTAGCCATTTTAATAGTGATAACAAGGATTCCATTTGTGAGTAAATATTTATACGAATGGGATTCTGTTAACTATGCCCTTGGGTTCGAAAATTTCGATATCATAAATCATCAGCCCCATCCTCCAGGCTATATTTTTTATGTAGGCCTTGGAAAAGTGATAAACACTCTATTTAATGATCCAAACACAACGATGATATTTATCAGCATTCTATTTAGTATTTTAACTGTTATATTAATTTATTTTATGGTTAAACAGATGTTTTCAAGGCAGATGGCTATTATAGCCTCATTGTTACTTGTATTTAACCCATTATTTTGGTATTATGGAGAAATAGCCACTATATACCCAAGTGAAGCATTTTTCGCGACGCTCATTGCCTACATGTCTTATCAGGTCTTCAGGGGAAAAGAAAAGTTTTTTTACCCATCTATTCTGACTTTGGGGCTTGCCGGAGGGTTTAGGCAGGATTTAATTATTTTCATGTTTCCATTATGGTTCTTTTGCGCCTTTTACAATAAAAGAGATCCAAGAAGATTATTAAAAGCAATTATAGTGCTAATTGTATCTATTTTAGCATGGTTTGTCCCTACCATAATATTTTCAGGAGGCTATGAACAATATTCTGAAGCTTCATCCACATTATATAAAATAGCATTTCCCAGATCCTCCCTATTGTTTGGGGCAACTATAGCAAACCGACTTTCAGATCTTGGTTCCTATTTTGCCTGGACGGGACTTGCTTTAACCTATTCTGGGATCATCATCATAGCTCTATTCAATAAATACGTTGGAAAAGGCCCTTTACATGTATTTCGTGAAAATATGAGAGATCCTAGAGTTATATTTCTTGTATTATGGGTCTTACCTGCTTCCATTATGTATCTACTTGTTCACTTGGCTAAACCAGGATACATCCTTGTATATGTTCCTGCATTAGTTATTGCACTTGCATATTTTGTTAAGGGGCTATCATACAGCTTAAGTGAAAAATTCGAACGTTATTCTCCAAGAAAATGGATTACAATAGTACTTTCCCTGGTTATTTTGTTTAATGCAGTATATTTTGTGTTTCCTTACCATATAGATGAAGAAAAAATCTGGGAAACTCCAATAAATGATTTAGGTACTTACAATGGAATATTATTCGGAGTGAATGAGGCTTTTATGACTACATACGAAAAACTTGTGGCAAATGACCACAGTACCCAAACTTATCTTGATGCCATATCTAAAGTGCCGGGTTCCAATTCCAACAATACTATAGTAGTCATTGGTGAAATCACTCGTGAAAATGAAGGTTTTAACTGGAGAAAAGCCATTTATTATCTTCCAGATTATCAAATCTACTATTTAATAGAAGCTAATCATTTTATAACTTCGCCGTGGTATGGTAAGAACCACACTAGCACGTGGTTACCTTCCAACGTATTTAAAATCAAGGTAAATAGTTCAACACAAAAAATAATATGGATAATCAGCGATAAGTCCGCTTATTTCCCTCAAATAACATCACAAATCCAAGTAAAAACCATTGATCTACCTGATGGTCGGAAGTTATACTATTCAGATATTAAAGAAAATCAGGTGAAAAACAACGAACTGGTCTTCTATGGGCCTGAACAATATTAACAATTAGGAGTTTGACAATGAAATACGACCTTCACTCTCATTCAAAATATTCTTCAGATGGAATTCTTGATCCACATAAAATCATTAAAGTTGCCATTAAAAAAGGCCTTGCTGGTATTGCAGTTACAGATCACAATACCATAAAAGGAGGATTAGAGGCAAAAAAATATGAAACAGATGATTTTAAAGTTATAATCGGTTCGGAGGTTATGACAACTAAGGGAGAAATAATTGGGTTGTTTTTAACTGAAGAAATAAAATCTACCGACTTTTATGAAGTTACAGATGAAATCAAGTCGCAAAATGGCATAGTAGTTGTTCCACATCCCTTTGATGAATGGAGGGGCTCTTCCTTTCCTATCAAAAAAGAAGACGTTGAATACATAGACAACGTTGAAATATTTAATTCACGCTGCGTAGAAAATAAATACAACGATAAAGCAAGCCAATTTGCAAAAAAATATAAGTTAGGAGTAACTGGAGGAAGTGACGCCCATTTTGCCAATGAAATTGGATATGCCGGTATAATCACAGAAACAGATGATATTTATGAAGCAATTTTAAAAAATGACTTAAAAGTATTTGGTAAAACATCTACTAATTTGAATCATGTGTTTACGAAGGCGTTGAAAATGTGGAGGAAGAGGTTTTAATTAGGTGCTATGATGAAAAACAAGGTTTGGCTGGTTATCATATTTGCAGTCATTGTCTATCTTATAATGGGCATATATGCAGATTTTGGAAGTCTTTTATCAGCAATTGAGAAGTTCAACTGGATTTTTATCGTGATAATGCTGATTTTAATTACCATAGCCTATTTTATCCGGTTTTTAAAATGGAATTTTTTCTTAAAAAGCGTTGATATTCACTTAAATCTTAAAGACAATCTATTTGTATTTTTCAGCGGTCTTGGAATGACCATAACCCCTGCAAAAGTAGGAGAAATCTGGAAAGGGTGGCTGATAAAGGATATAAATGGCGAAAGTTTAAGTAAAACTGTCCCTGTAGTAATCACAGACAGAGTTACAGATTTGATCGGGCTGGTTATACTCTCTTTAATTGGAATCCTCTACTATAAATCAGGAATTTACATTCTAACAGCTTTAATTTTGATATTCGTAGGATTTTTCGTGGCCATAAGATCTAAAACGATTTCAGGTAAAATGATTTCAATTCTTGAAAATAGAGCTGGAAAGTATTCCAAAGATATCAAAACAATGCATGCCACATTTTTACAATTGATGAATCCCAAGAATATGACATTTATGTCATTTTTAAGTGCTTTTGCGTGGTTTTTTGAATGTCTGGCCCTTTTCTTTGTAATTGTTGGATTTGGACAGGTTCTCAGCGTGATTTTATCCACATTTGTATTCAGCTTTGCATCATTAGTTGGTGCTGTCAGCATGATTCCAGGGGGTCTTGGAATTGCTGAAGCGACAATTTCGGGGATGTTACAATATTTTGGATTAACGTCGGTGGATTCTGTAGGTGTAGCAATAATAATAAGGTTTGGAACGCTCTGGTACGGCGCGATTCTGGGCTTTTTAGTATATTTAGTTTTCAATAAAAAAGTTATTGGAGAAACTCCAAAAAGTTGAATAGGTGAAATTAATGTCAAAGGTCGCAATACTTAAAACATCGCCAGAAACAGTAATCGATGATTATTATCAATTGATGCATCTTACTGATTATGAAAAATCACTATCCAAACAGAATAAAACTGTTTTAAAGCTTAATCTCTCATGGACACTCTATTATCCTGCATGTTCTACTCCACCATGGCAGCTTGAAGGTGTTTTAAATACATTAAAAAAGGATAATTACAAGGATATCATAGCTGTAGAGAACCAGACTGTAGTAACTCACCCGTGGAAAGGAGCATATTACAATAAATGGTTGCCCCTTTTAAACAGTCATGAAATAAACTTCCAGCCACTAACAGATGTAAAATGGGAAACTCATAAGCCGAAGTCTGAAATGCTTGCAATGGATGACATATTCGGTGAAGTGCTTGTTCCAGAAATGTTTTATAATTCTAATGTGGTCCATTTCCCAACTGTAAAAACCCACGGCCATACAACAACCACAGGAGCCATGAAAAATGCATTTGGAGGTTTAATTCCAAAATACAGGCACCACGCCCATAAAAAGATACACGAAGTCTTGGTTGATTTACTGGCAATTCAAAAGGAAATTCATAAAGGAATTTTTTCAGTTATGGACGGCGGCGTCTGTGGAAATGGAGCTGGTCCACGAACGATGGAACCATACTGCGGAGATATTATTCTTGCCGGTGAAGATCAAGTTGCAATTGATGCTATTGCAGCTAAAATAATGGGTTTTGACCCCTTAAAGATAGACTACATCAAAATAGCACATGATAGAGGTCTAGGAATTGGAGATGTTGACCAGATTGAAATAGCAGGTATGGATAATGGAGATCTAAAAAATCTAAACTTCAATTTTAAAACCAGCAGAAGTCCAGTTGTAAAGTGGGATCAGAGAATAAGAAAAAGTACCATGAACATCAAATGGTTACATAACCTTCTATTTAACTCCCCAATATTCAAAACATTTATTTTTGCTTCAGAATTTTATCATGACAAATTATGGTACCCTACAACAGGGAAAAAGAAAATAAACGAATACAAAAAGACAAACTGGGGCCAGTTATTTGATGATTATAAATATGGGGAATTTCCAGAATACGATGAAGTGAAGGAATGGGATCCATACTAAAAGATAATTCTATAAAATCCATTAAAATTATCCATTAGCAGCATTACCTGCATATCTTTTTTGTATTTTTACATTTACAGCAGTTGAGCTGTTTTCAAACCATCTCCAAGTCTCCCTATTTGGGCGTTTAACCGTTTTTATATCCCTTAGCTGGATAGGGCTGCTTGTATATAATATTACAAATTCTAGCAATTATTTATTTAATTTAAAACAAATATGGTTAATATGGATCTTTATGATTTTGAAAAAAAGCCAGAAGAATTTGTTGAAGAAAAATCAAATAAGATAGACAAAATTCATGTAAAATCAATTCTTAATAAACATAAAAAGAGAGATTCATGGTTTTTAATTGATTACACGCTTAATCCATTTACAGGGTGCGCATTCAATTGTCTTTACTGCTACATTCGAGGAAGCAAATATGGGGGAAATAATACCCATAAATTTACTGTAAAGGAAAATGCACCTGAAATTTTAGTAAGGCAGCTTAAAAGAAAAGCGATGCATAAAGAATATGGAATTATAGGAGTTGCATCCTCAACTGAACCTTATCCAAGGATTGAAGAAGAATTAAAGCTAACAAGAAGTTTACTTCAAATAATAGCAAGATTTAAGTTTCCAGTTAGTATTTTAACCAGGTCTACCCTCGTTTTAAGGGATATTGATGTTTTAAAGAAAATTAATGAAAATGCAATTCTACCTCCTGATTTAAAGCCTAAATTAAAAGGAGGAGCCATAATATCTTTTTCTTTCTCAACTCCTGATGAGAAATTATCTAAAATCTTTGAACCAAATGCACCTATTCCCAAAGAAAGATTAAAAACTATGAAAAAGTTCAAAGATGAAGGATTTAAAGTTGGAGTATTTTTTATGCCCGTTCTACCTTTTTTATCCGATTCCGAAAAACAGATAGAAAAAATGGTAGTATTATCTAAAAATTATGGGGCAGATTATATTATAACTGCAGGTTTAACTTTATTTGGAGACAAACCATCTGATTGTGGGCCAGCTTATTACAAAGTGCTTGAAAGAAATTTTCCTGAACTTGTAGAAAAAACTAAAAGATTATTTGGAAAAAACTTCTACCCCTCTTCAAAATATCAAAGAGATCTTGCTGAAAGGTCCGATAAAATATGCAAAAAATACTACATTAAAAATAGAATAATTTAGAAACTATATTCACATAATTATTACACTAATTTTGACTTAAAGTACAGTTATATCTTAAAATAAAAAGTGATCAAATGAAAACAGATATAAGATTTGGGCCTGCAGGAAGGCCAATTAGCTATAAAGGCAAAACTACACAAGTTTGCGATTATATTAAAGAAATAGGACTCAATGCTTTTGAATATCAGGCTACTTATGGAGTTAAAATATCAAAACAGTCTGCCCTTGAACTTGGTGAAAATGCAACCAGAAATGATGTTTTAATTTCAATGCATGCACCATATTACATCAATTTATGCTCACAAAAGGAAGATACAGTTAAAAATTCAATTACAAGACTTGTTCAATCGGCAAATGCCGGAAATTGGATGAATTCATACAGGACTGTTTTTCATATGGGGTTTTACACCAAATATTCCCATGAAGAAGCCATGAAAAAATGCAAAGACGCAATTTCTAACCTCCTTGAAAAAGTTGAAGCTCTTGGAATTAAAAATTATACATTTGCACCAGAAACCACCGGTAAAAAGTCTCAATTTGGTTCGCTTGATGAATTAATTGACATATGCGGCTCTTTTGATAATTTTGCCCCTACTGTAGATTTTGCACATGTACATGCACGTTCTGGCGGGAGTATTAAAACTAAAGAGGATTATGCAAAGATATTTGATAAAATCGAAGACGAATTAGGTCTAAAATCACTCCATTCCCATTTCACAAAGATAGAATATACTGATGCCGGCGAGAAAAAACACCATATACTCGCAGACCAGAATTTTGGCCCCCCTCTTACTCCCTTACTTGAACTAATTTCAGAAAATGGATTCAATGTTACCCTAATTTGTGAAACTCCTTATATTGAAGTAGATTCACTGGAAATGAAAAAAGAATACATGGATGTCTTAAAACTGTCTTCACGTTAGCATATATAAAATTAAAGCCAAAGTTTTTATTAACCATCGTACATACCATACTATGAAAATGTATAAAATTAAACATAACTACGAATTTTTATATATAATAAATTTAATTTTAGATTTTATAATTAACGCTGGAAGGTGTATTAGTGAAATTTAACAATGTAACGCCTGATTCATATGTAATAGAGAAAAAAATACCAAAAAGCCCTAATGGCCCCCAAAAAGAGGCCAAAGTCGTTGTTTTACAGTCAATCGGTTATCCTTTCCTGTGCAATCTTGTTGAAAATCCAAAAATAGAAATATTCGATAAAGAACTTTTTGAACTTTATGCAAGGGAGCAGTGGGAGGGCTATGAAGTGTGCGAAGGCTCTTTCCTCTTTGATCAAAAACTATTACCTGATTATGCATTTAAAATAATAAAAGCACATCCTAACAATTCCAAAATAACTGAAAACACTTCAATATTCCTGATGGAAAATGAAGAAAAAGAAGAAGTTAAAAAAATAGAAACTAATGTTAAAATGGACGATGTAATCGGACAGGAACGTGCAAAAACAAAATGTAAAATAATAATGAAATACCTGCAGGATCCTGAGAAATTTAAAGAATGGGCTCCACGCAATGTCCTTTTCTATGGACAACCTGGAACAGGGAAAACCATGCTTGCAAAATCCCTTTCAAACGAGCTTGATGTCCCATTATTCCTTGTAAAAGCCACAAGGCTCATAGGGGAGCATGTAGGTGATGGTGCAAGGCAAATACACGAACTTTTTGATGCTGCAGCCCAATCATCCCCTTCAGTTATATTTATAGACGAAATGGATGCTATTGGACTGGATAGGAAATACCAGTCCCTTCGTGGAGATGTTTCAGAAGTTGTAAATGCATTACTTACTGAAATGGATGGAATAGACCAAAATTATGGTGTTGTAACCATAGGTGCAACAAACAACCCCCATTTACTTGACTTTGCAATAAGAAGCCGTTTTGAAGAGGAAATAGAATTTGAAATTCCAGATAAAGACCAGAGACAAGCTATGCTTGAAAATTACATTAAAACAATGCCTGTTGAAGTTAAGGTAGATATTAAAAGGCTGGCAACTGTTAGCAAAGGAATGTCTGGAAGGGATATAAAAGAGAGATTATTAAAAACAGCACTTCATAAATCAATTTCAGATGATATGGGATCTGTAACATGGGAACATGTAGAATACGCATTAAAATTGTATAAAAAAGAGAAAAATGAACCCAAACACATGTTCGCATAAATAGGATGTTTTAAAACATTCTATTCTTCCTATTTTAAATTGAGTAATAGATTTTTTATCCCTGATATTTTTTATTTTACGTTTAATTCATTGTTTATTTTTGCTTAACAAATTAAAGAATTAATCAATTCATTGAATATGCTATTTTGTTCTATTAGACATATTATAAAAACATTTAAGCTATAAAGTACAATATTCATAAGTATTTTTGAGAATTTTATAAAGGACGTAGATTCAATGAAAATGCGCGAAATACTATCTGATTCAATGAAATATCCATTATTAAATTTAAAACCATTCTTTTTAATGGGATTCATGATTTTAATTAGCAGTTTATTGGTAAGCCGATATTTTGACTTTGATGTTTATTTTGAGAACGTGACAGGCTTAGTTGGTTTTTTAATTATCATTTTGTTGACCTTTTTGATAGTGATCATTGCTACAGTTTTAGAATCAGGTTATACATTTAAAGTGGTTGAAAAAAGTCTAATTGGAATTGAAAAACCCCCTGAAGTAAATAATTTTCTTTCTATGTTTAAACATGGAATTAAGGAGATAGTTGTGGGGCTCATATACTTTTTAATACCTTTAGCTCTTTTCTTTGTTATTATAGATACTATTTTTACCGAAATAAATTTAGGATTACCGGCATTACCCGAAAATACCGCGATTTTATTTTTAATTCCTTTAATGATAGTGGGATTTATTGCAGACATCATATTTATGGTAGCAATACCCCACATGGCTTTTAAAGGGGGTTCTTTCAAAGAAGCTTTTAGATTCTCAGAAATATTTAGAAAAATTAAACAAATTGGTTTAAAGAAGTTATTGATTGGCTATTTCATCGTGATTTTAGGACTAGTGGTAGTTGGATGGCCAATATTAAAAGAAATAATGGAATCAACCAATATAGTTGGTTTTATAATTGCAGAACTTATAATTGCACCTTACTTCCTGATGTTTGCTGCAAGATTTACTGCTTTGATATACAAATCCGCTGATTCTTGAGTACCCCAGTTTTTTACATTTATTTCCAAACACCGAAAAGCATATATAACAATCGTTATATAACAATTGTTACTATAATTGAGAGCGGCCAAACATAATCATCAGTTCTTATGCCATTTAAATAAAGAATAAAATGAGAAAAAAGAATTATATAAATAAGGAGGATAAATATGAAGTTTAACACAAAGTCGGTTCACTCTGGGAGGGCACCATGCCCAGCAACAGGAGCAATTTCAACCCCGATATGGCAGACTTCCACTTTTGTCTTTGATGACTTTCAAAAACCTAAAGAACACGATTACACAAGAACCAGTAATCCTACAAGAAAAGCATTAGAAGATGCAATTGCAGCACTAGAAGGGGGTAATGCAGGATTTGCATGTGCAAGTGGAATGGCTGCAATTACAACAATAATACACATTCTAGAAGCAGGTGATCATGTAATAGTCTGTGATGATTGTTATGGAGGGACTTACAGGCTCTTTTCAGAAATAATGACTAAATTTGGCCTTGAATTTACATTTTTAAGGCTTGATGATGAGGAAAAAATTATTGATGCCATTAAACCAAATACAAAACTTATATGGACAGAAACCCCCTCAAATCCCTTGCTTAATATTACAGATCTTGAAATGATTTCAAAAATTGCAAAAGAGCACGATATACTTACAGTTACAGATAACACCTTTTCAAGTCCATATTTTTTAAAACCTATAGACTTTGGTATCGATCTGGTAATGCATTCCACAACAAAATACTTGAATGGACACTGTGATGTTATCGGAGGAGCAGTAATAACCACAACCGATACACTCGCTGAAAAAGTACATTTCCAGCTAAATGGGCTTGGAACTGGCGAAGCTCCATTTGATGCATGGCTCATTTTAAGAGGTGTTAAAACGCTGCCACTTAGAATGGAAAAACACGCAGCAAACTCCATTGCAGTTGCTGAATACTTGCAAGATCATCCAAAAGTCAGTGAAGTGTTCTACCCCGGGCTTCAATCACATAAAGGACATGAAATCGCTAAAAAACAGATGAAAGGATTTGGTGGAGTTGTATCCTTCAAAACCAGTTCAGATATAGGGACATTTTTGAGAGGTCTCGACCTATTTTCACTTGCCGAATCACTTGGTGGTGCAGATTCACTTGTTGAACACGCTGCAACAATGAGCCACGCTTCAATGGGTGAAGAAGGCCGTAGAAATGCAGGAATTACTGATGATCTAATTAGATTGTCCATTGGACTGGAAGATGTCGATGATTTAATTGAAGATCTGGATAAAGCACTTTCAAAGGCTTGATTATTCTAAATAAGGAAAATTAAGAAAGTTTTTATTTTCCTGAATTTACTTTTTACACTCAAACACAGAGTGTTCGGTGCCCCGAAAACTTTATTTTCGAAGGGTACATAGAATCCTAATATAAGCATATAAAATAAATTTTAACTGATCTTTAAATTTAAAATCAGAACAATTTTTAATTTATACTAACGAGTTATTCCTGAATTGGGAGGAATTTTAATGGATTATGATCTCATAATTGTAAGATACGGGGAAATTGGAGTAAAAAGCCCCAAAGTAAGGCGTAGATTTGAAAATAAACTTATATCCAACATAAAAAATAAGCTGGATTGTAAAATAAAGATAAATCAGGGCAGAATATTTTTATATCCTGAAAATTTTGATGACGCATTTGAAGCATTGATTAAAACAATAGGAGTAGTTTCATTCAGCCCTGTAGTATCTACAGAAACTGATTTTAAAAGTATAGAAGAAACTCTCAACAAATATGTGCAGAATTTAATATCTGAAGGTTTATTTTCCCCAGAAAATACATTCGCAATAAGGTGCAGAAGGGTGGGACAGCATGAATTTTCAAGCAGGGAGATGGCTGGATTTTGCGGTTCGGTAGTTGTTAAAGCTACCAGTGCACCTGTTGATTTAAGTAATCCTGATTTTGAATTCTTTGTAGAAGTTAGAGATAATAAAACCTACATTTTCCATGAGAAAATTCAGGGAGTTGGAGGTCTTCCTGTTGGAACTCAAGGTAAGGTTGTGGCACTTGTATCTGGAGGTATTGATTCTCCCGTTGCGGCATTTATGATGATGAAAAGAGGTGTTGAGCTTATAGTACTTCATTTCAATAATTATCCTTATACTGGAGGCTCAAATGAGAAGGTACTTAAAATTATTGACAAGCTCAATGAATATTCACCCTCAAAATTAAAATACTATGAAGCAGGATACGGAGATTACCTCAAAAAATGTATTGAGGAGGCACCTCAACGTTTAACCTGTGTTCTATGCAAAAGCGGCATGTATAAAATTGCAGAAGCACTTGCTAAACAGGAAGGGGCTCTTGCAATAGTTGATGGAAGTAGTTTAGGACAAGTAGCATCTCAAACTCTTCCAAATTTACTTGCAACAAGATATGTAACGCAAATGCCTGTCTTAAGTCCCCTTATTGGGCTTGATAAAATTGAAATCGAAGAAATTGGTAGGAGAGTTGGTACATTCGACATTTCTATACTGCCTGCAGGCGGATGTACTGCTGTTCCAAGATATCCTGAAACAAATGCTGACCTTGAGCAAGTTCTCGAAGTATTGGATGAAATTGATTTTGAGATTGAAGTTAAAAAAGTTTTATCTTCACTTAAAGCTGGAGAATCGTAAATATCCTGTCAATTTCAAATATAAATTTTTTAAACATTTTTTTCAACTCCAAAACGCCGAATAATTCCAATTACGATATTATCGTAATCTTTTTTAACATTTTTACGCTCTTGGGCTTCTAAATATCTTTAATATTCCTTAATAAATGATTATAGAAATGAAATTAAAAAATAACCTGTTAATAAATATATTTAAAAACTAGAATATTAAATTATCCCAGAATAATATATATAACTCTTTCTATTTTTTTATCATAGAAAATAATAATATTATCTGCACGAAAGACAGTTACGTAACATAATATGTAGGAGATAGATACATTGAAGGGGATAACACTAATATTAGTTTTAATTATGATTGCAGGAGTTGTAGGAATATCCGGATGTACAGATTCTGGAGCTGCAGGCTCTCAAAAAACTTTTTCGGACGGATCTATAAAGTTTAATTATTCTGAGGATTTTGAAAATGCTACTTCACCCGGAAATATAATTTCTGGAGATAAAAGTTGGATTACCGTAGGTTTTTTAGGTAACAATGCAACAGGTACAGCAATTGATATTGCAAAAAATAAAGAAACCAAAGATCCAAATGGTGCTCGCCAGGTTACTGATGCTGCAACTACTACATCAAACGGAGGCGTGTCTACTGGTGAAATACTATCACATACAACAGAAACTAATCCTAATGGTATAACAATATTTAAAAGCATACACACACTTAAAGATCCAGATACTGGTGAAACAGTGAAGTATATTGACTTCTATTTCAAAGATAAAAAAGGCGTAGTATACTCTATAAGCGTTTATAACGCTGAATCAGAATACCAGGACGTTTCAGACACTGCAGATATGATTTTTAAATCATTAAGCTTGAATTAAAATTATTTTGCTCGAAAATTAATGAATTTTCGGCACCCCAAACACTTTTGTGTTTGAGGGTCTTTTTTTTTAATATTTTAGGTATATAAAGCCTTAAAATATCTATTTTTTTGAATTATGACTTTAAATACAGCAATATTTATATGTAACGATTGTTATATAACTATTGTTAAGTAAAGATGGAGATATTAAAATGGAAATATTTTCAAAAGTATCTGAAAAAGATGTAACAAAGGCAATTGTAGAAGAATTTGCCGATGAATTTATTGACTACATTGAAAGTGACGTGATTATTGTCGGAGCAGGCCCAAGTGGACTTGTAGCTGCTAAAAAATTAGCAGAAAAAGGCGTTAAAACACTTATTATTGAAAGCAATAATTATCTCGGCGGAGGTTTCTGGATAGGCGGATACCTCATGAACAAGTTAACTGTAAGAGCACCCGGTCAAAAAATCCTTGATGAGATTGGAGTACCATATGAAGAGGTAAAAGAAGGACTGTACGTTGCAGACGGCCCCCATGCATGTTCCAAATTAATAGCAAGTGCAATGGACGCGGGAGCCAAAGTAATTAACATGACCAAGTTTGATGATGTTGTCCTTCGCGATGAACGCGTTAGCGGTATCGTTATGAACTGGACACCTGTATCTGCACTTCCAAGGGCAATAACCTGTGTTGACCCTGTTGCAATCGAATCAAAAATAGTAATAGATGCTACAGGACATGATGCAGTCGTTGTTAAGTCTTTAGAAGAACGTGGACTTGTAGATATCGAAGGATTTGGTGGTATGTGGGTTGAAAAGTCAGAAGATGCCATAGTTGAATACACAAAAGAAGTCTATCCCGGGCTATTTGTAACTGGTATGTCTGTTGCAACAACTTTCGGCCAGCCCCGAATGGGCCCTACCTTTGGAGGAATGCTTGTATCTGGTGAAAAGGTTGCTGAATTAATATTTGAGAAACTAAAAGGCAACGGAGATATAAAAACTGATGAAACTGCAGTAGTAAGCAAATAATTAATTTAATGTGGCATTATACATGCCATTACATCTATTTTTTTAATAATATATCCCTAAATTGACAAATAATCAAAATTATCTTAATCTAATTTTATAAATTAATTGATACCATGGTAGCCAGAATTATAGCGGTTTGTACAAGTGATGAAAAACAAACCAAAAAAATGAATGTGAGATGTGCATGTCTTAAAGAGGACTATGGCATTATTGGTGATGCCCACAGCAGTGAAGATACACACCGTCAGATCAGCTTACTTGCCATTGAAAGTATCAATAAAATGAGAGAACTTGGCTTAAATGTGCATCCTGGAGAATTTGCTGAAAACTTCACCACGGAAGGGATCGACCTTGTGTCATTACCCGTGGGTACAAAGTTATCTGTAGGAGAAGAAGTTATTCTTGAGGTTACTCAAATTGGTAAGGAATGCCACATCCGCTGCGCTATTTATCAGCAGGCAGGAGATTGCATAATGCCAAAAGAAGGTATTTTTGCTCGAGTCATAAACGGCGGGACTGTAAAAATAGGAGATAAAATAGAAAAGTTATAAAATTTTATCAGAAAATCAAAAAAGGCTTTAAAAAGTAGAAAAAAATAGTTTTTCTATTCATTCACAGCTAGGGCAAATATTTTCGCCTTTAGATTCTTCCTTTTTCTTTTCTCCGATATTTTCCTTATAATTATCAATTGCAGCGTGCAAAGCATCTGCAGCAAGGTTTGAACAGTGCATTTTAACTGGTGGAAGTCCTTCAAGATTATCTGCAACATCATTTCGTGTAATTTCCATGGCTTCTTCTATTGTTTTCCCCATTGCCATTTCAGTTACCATACTACTTGTTGCAATAGCCGCCCCGCAGCCAAATGTTTTAAATTTAATGTCCTCAATAACGTTGTCTTTTACTTTAATGTAAATTGTCATTAGGTCCCCGCATGTAGGGTTTCCTACGGTTCCAACACCGTCTGCGTCTTCTATTTCACCAACATTTCTTGGATTTTGAAAGTGTTCCATTACCTTATCACTATACATATAATCAACCTCTAATTACACATAAATTATTTTTATTCTCTTCTTTCTGCTCCAGGAATTGCACACCAGAGTGGAGAAAGCTTTCTAAGGGTTTCAACTACTTCTTTAACTGATTCTATAACGTAATTTACTTCTTCTTCAGTATTTTCTTTTCCAAGCGTTAAACGTAGCGATCCATGTGCATCAACATGTTCTAAGCCAAGTGCTGTTAAAACATGTGATGGCTCTAAGCTCTTTGAAGAACATGCAGAACCTGTTGATCCATCAATTCCTTTTGAATCAAGGTGTAATATGAGTGATTCACCTTCAATACCAGTGAATCTCAAATTTACGTTATTTGGAAGCCTTTTTGTTCTATGCCCATTTAAATAGGATTGTTCTATTGAATTAAGTATTCCATCTATTAATTTGTCCCTCAAATTTGTTATATATTTCGTATCATCCAGCAGATTTTTTTCTGCAAGTTCGCAGGCTTTACCAAGTCCAACGATTCCTGAGACATTTTCTGTTCCTGGCCTTAATCCTTTTTCATGTCCCCCTCCATGAATTAAAGGCTCTAATCTAACCCCTTTTTTAACGTATAAAGCCCCAATTCCCTTTGGGCCGTAAACTTTATGTGCTGAAAGTGAAAGCATGTCAACATTCATTTCCTCAACATTTACTGGAATTTTACCAACAGTCTGAACAGCGTCTGTATGGAAATAAATCTTCTTTTCCCTTGCTATTTTACCAATTTCTGCTATTGGCTGGATTGTTCCAATTTCATTATTGGCATGCATGATTGTAATAAGAATGGTCTTATCTGTTATGGCATTTTCTAAATCAGATACCCTAACAATCCCTTCTTCATAAACTGGCAAATATGTAACTTCAAAACCATTTTTCTCTAAATATTTACAGGTTTCCCTTACTGCAGGGTGTTCTATGGCACTTGTGATTATGTGATTTCCCTTATCCTTCAGGCGATATGCTGTACCTTTAATTGCAATGTTATCTGATTCAGTACCACCGCTTGTAAAAATAACTTCTTCAGGTTTTGCTCCTATTAAAGATGCAACCTGTGCTCTTGCAGATTCCATAGCTTTTCTTGCTTCTCTACCAAGTGAGTATAACGTGGAAGCATTTCCAAATTCATCTACAAAATAAGGTTCCATTGCTTTAAATACTTCCGGATCAACTGGTGATGTAGCTGAGTGATCCATATAAATCATTATTTCACCTCAAATCTTTGATTTGTGGTTCAGAAAATGCAAAGCATTTTCTTCAACCTCACGAATTACTAATTAATTATATATGAAAATTAATTATGTTAAATTTTTTTAATTAATCTCGAGCCATCAATGTACTGATATGATCAGTTGTTATAATTCCAATAACCCTCCCCCCATCGTCAACAACAGGAAGGGAAGAAATATTGTATTCTTTCATTTTTTCAGCTGCGAGTTCTATTTGATTATCAGGCATGGTTATAATGACCTCTTTTGTCATTATTTCGTCCAGTTTACTGCATTTTAAAGCAACCGCCTTCGATATATCCCATGCAGTTACTATACCTATTAATTTGTCATCTTCTGCTACAACTGGTAAATGTGTAACCTTCTCTTCAAGCATCATTTTAGCTGCTTCATCTATACTTGAATCTTCACTTATTCTAGCTACAAATGGAGTCATAACATCTCTAACAAGAATTTCAGAAAGAAACCCATTTACAATATAATTTAACTGTCCTGATTCTAACAGGAATGCATCGTGTCCATAGGGCGATTTCATTTCCTGATAAGTTACATCCACGTTATTTGCAGTAAGCGCCATTACAACTTCTTTTGATTGAGCAGGCGGATATAGCCAATCAGAATCTACTGAAATAACCAGAAATTTAGCCTTTACATCTTTTAATCCTTCAGCTAAAGATCCATTTTTGGTTAAATCAAAATAATCCATGGCCTTTGTTATATAAAGGTAAGAATTGGCATCAAACCTTTTAACAAATGATTCTCCCTGATAGTGAAGGTAGCTTTCCACCTGAAAATCCAGTGAAAAGTCAAAACCATATTTTTCTTTATCCTGAAGCCTTCGGCCGAATTTTTGATACATGGATTCATAACTGAGGTATGTAATATGCCCTATCATTCTTGCCAGACTTAATCCTTCCTTTGGAATTTCTCCAGAATAATATGAACCTTCATTCCACTTGGGATCTGATATTATTGCACGTCTACCCACTTCATTAAACGCAATTTGCTGCGGAGCCGAACGGGCTGCTGTAGCTATAGGAATAGCTAATTTAACCATATCAGGATATGAAATAGTCCACTGCAGTACCTGCATTCCCCCCATTGAGCCACCTACAACTGCAAAAAGTTGGTTTATACCCAGATGATCTATTAATTTTTTCTGGGCTTTTACCATATCAGGGATAGTAATAATTGGAAAGTCAAGTCCATACGGTTTTCCAGTTTCTGGATTAATAGATGAAGGGCCAGTTGAACCTTTACATCCTCCAATAACATTAGAACAGATGATAAAATACTTTTCTGTATCAAGACATTTTCCAGGACCTATTATGATGTCCCACCATCCCGGTTTTCTATCTCCTTCATGCCATCCAGCAACATGGGCATCTCCTGAAAGGGCATGGCATATAAGAATAGCATTACTTTTTTCCTTGTTTAATTTACCATAGGTTTCATATGCTATTGTGACATCTTTAAGTCTGCTTCCACCTTCCAGGATTAAATCTTCAGAAAGATCATAATGCTGTGTTTCAACAAGTCCAACTGATTCCTTTTTCATTTTTCTAAATCCCATATTATTTGATATATCCAAAGTTCTAATTACATTTTGGACAAAATCATTAAATCCACTTATATTTTAGATAATGCCTGATCTATGTCGGCAATTATGTCTTCTGCGTCCTCAATACCAATAGAAAGCCTTACAAAGTCTTCTGTAACTCCAGTAGCTTCTTGTTCTTCCCTTGTAAGCTGCTGGTGAGTTGTTGATGCAGGGTGTATAACTAAACTCTTTGCATCTCCAATATTTGCAAGGTGAGATAGTAATTCTACATTTTCTATGAATTTTCTACCAGCTTCCAGACCTCCCTTAATACCAAAACCAATTAATCCACCATAACCGCCTTTTAAATATTTACTGGCAGTTTCATAGTTTACATTATCTTCAAGTCCAGGATAATTGACCCATGCAACTTTTGGGTGTTCTTTAAGATATTCTGCAACTGTGAGGGCATTTTCTGAGTGTTTTTGAATTCTAAGTTCTAGTGTTTCAAGTCCTTGAAGGAACTGGAATGCATTGAATGGGCTTAATGTTGGCCCTAAATCTCTTAAAAGTAAAACTCTTGCTCTGATGGTGAATGCTATATTACCTAATTCAGGGAAATTTCCAAATGTTTCCCAATATTTAAGTCCGTGATAACTTGGATCTGGCTCTGTAAACTGCGGGAATTTGCCGTTACCCCAATTAAATTTACCAGAGTCTACTATAACCCCACCAATGGATGTTCCATGCCCTCCAATGTATTTAGTTGCTGATAAAACCGATATATCTGCGCCATGTTCTATTGGCCTTACAAGGCCCACAACTGCAGTGTTATCAACGATTAATGGGATTCCTGCTTCATGGGCAATTTCAGCCAGGACTTCAAAGTCAGGGACATCAAGTTTAGGGTTTCCAAGGGATTCCACATATATAGCCTTAGTTTTTTCGTCGATAGCTTTTTTAAACTCTTCAGGTTTTGTAGAATCTACAAACTTAACAGTACGTCCAAGATTTGGCAGAGTATAGTTAAATAACTGATATGTTCCGCCGTAAAGATTGTCTCCAGATACTACATTATCTCCTAACTGTGTGACGTTTATAACTGCAAGAAATATTGCAGAAAGTCCAGATGAAACTGAAAGTGCAGTATGTCCACCTTCTATTGCAGCTACCCTTTTTTCAAATACGTCATTAGTAGGGTTCATTATTCTAGTGTATATATTTCCAAATGTTTTAAGACCAAAAAGGTCTGCCGCATGGTCTGCATCCTCAAAAACATAAGAGGATGTTTGGTATATAGGCACTGCCCTTGATCCTGTTGTTGGATCTGGTTCTTCCTGCCCAACATGTAATCCTAATGTACTTAATCCGTATTCTTTTTTCTTTTCTTTAGTCATTTTCTCAACTCCCTAATCTTTTGATTATGGGCATCCTCGTAATTTATAGCCCTCTAATTCTTTAAAACAGAGTTTTATCCTTTAAAATCCAATATATAACTATTAGAATGGAATTTAAGTTATTAGAGGTGCTACGCTTTAAATTAATATGTACCTGCATAACAATTGTTATATCTTATAACTGCCTTCTTCTTATTTAAAGTTTACTCCGATTTTCAGTAGATTCCAGTATCTTAACACCTAACATCCCCCGATTACATCCCTTGTGTAAAAATAAATTTAGGATAAGTTACAAAATAATATCAACTTGAGCAAAGTATTTATATAACAATCGTTAATTTAGTATCTAACGATGTATGAATACATTGTGCCGAGATGACCGAGCGGCTAGGTGCGTGGCTGCAGACCACGATACTTGGGTTCAAATCCCAATCTCGGCCTAACCAACTAACAAACTTTAAAAGTGTTTCATTAAATACTTTTAAATCTTATTATCAATTACTAATTATACATTTAAAGAACATTTAACTAAATTTTTTTAACCTGAGGCCTTATGATGAAAATATACAACACCATGACCCGTAAAAAAGAAGAATTCAAACCTATGCATGAAAATCGAATTAAAATGTTTGTATGCGGGCCAACAGTTTACGACGAATCACATATAGGTCATGGGAGAACATATATTGCATTTGACGTTATTGCGAGATATCTTAAGTATAAGGGATACAGCGTATTTTATCTGCAAAATATCACTGATATTGACGATAAAATAATTAAAAGAGCATCTGAACTTGGAGTTGAACCTTTAAAGCTTGCAAAAAAGTATGAAGCACTTTATTTTAAAGATATGGAAACCTTAGGTGTCAAAAACGTTAATTTTTATGCACGTGCAATGGAACACCTGGATGAAATTATTAACCAAATTCAAACACTGATAGATAAAGGATTCGCTTATGAAACATCCACAGGTGTTTATTTCGATGAATCCAAGTTAGAAGATTTTGGAAAGCTTTCAAACAGAAATATTGAAGATTTAAATATCCATAGAGTTAATCCTGATCCTACAAAAAGACACCCCGGAGATTTTGCATTGTGGAAAAAAAGGGATGATGAACCATCATGGGGCTCACCGTGGGGCAATGGAAGACCCGGCTGGCATATTGAAGATACTGCAATAACTGAAACTTATTTTGGGCCACAATTTGACATTCACGGTGGTGGACTGGACTTAATATTCCCCCATCATGAGGCAGAAATTGCACAGATGGAGTCTGCAACTGGTAAAAGACCAATGGTAAAATACTGGATGCATACTGGCTTTTTAAACGTCAGCGGAGAGAAAATGTCCAAATCCCTTGGAAATTTCATCACCATAACCAAATTGCTTAAGGAACACGACCCTCAGGTCTTCAGATTTTTTGTACTTTCAACTCATTACAGAAGTCCAATTGATTTCAGTGAGGAAGCGCTAAGGCAATCACAAAACAGTCTTAAAAGAATTCACAAGTTAATAGAAACTATAGATGAACTTTTAGACTCTTCCATTCCCGGAAAAAATGAAAATGATGATACCCACAAAATAAAAATTGAAAATACTAAAAATGCATTTTTAGAAGCAATGGACAATGATTTCAATACTCCCGTAGCTTTATCTGCTCTATTTAATTTTATAAGAGACGTAAATAAAGAAATAAGTGAAGAAAATATCTCCAAAAATATACTCAAAGAAATAAAAGAAACATTTAATGAATTTGGAGATATTCTTGGCATTACCTTTTCGGTTGAATCCAAAAAAGAAGATTCATCAGAAGGTTTAATCCAAATTTTAGTTGATGTACGGGAAAAGCTCCGCCAAAGAAAAGAATATGAGCTTTCAGATGAAATAAGAAGCAAGTTAATGGATCTTGGTGTTAATCTAGAAGATCGATAATCATTCCAATTAACTTACTCATTTAAATACAATAGTCTGTATCTACATCCGCTTTAGAACCCATACATGCATTGCAACTTACTGGAACTTTATCCTTTTCCTTATGCAGTTGACAGACTATTTCTTCTGCCTTAACATTTTTACATATTTCACACATTCGCCTGATGATATCGCCCTGTTCCAGTTTTTGTTCCATCAGGTCCTTCGCAAACATTCTGATCATGCCATGAGTTTTTTCATCAAATTTGATACCATGCCCTCTTTTATCACTTATGTACTGTGAAACTGCTGGCTGAGTTATATCAAGCAACTCAGATATTTCTTTTTGTTTCATACCTAGCTTTAAAAGTTCTTTGGCTAATTCAGACCTCATACTTGGAATTACATACCATACGACTATTTCACATGGTGGCCTCATTTTATCACCCTCATTACATTATTATTTTTAAATTTGATTATTTTGAAAATTTGAAATTAAGTAATATAACCTATGTTATAAAGTTTATAATATTTTGCTATATAAATCAATGAATAGAATTTTACTTAACTGCACCTGATTTATATTTTAGCGATTTAAATAAAACCAAAATCCAATATAATTCAATATAATACCTTAAAAGAATAAATTATTGTAAATTATATGCCTGCGCCTTCTGAAAATATCTCTTCCATTTCTGATTTCTTATTGAATATTTCATTCATTTTTAGAGTCGTTGTAGACAACCCTAAAGCTTGGATTTGTTTTTCCATCTCTTCCTGACGCTGCAAGATAAGGGTAATGACTTCTGCAACTGGATCGGGCAATTCTCCATGATCCAGATCAATGGCGCACTTTCTCTTTTCTTTAACATTTCTTCCAGGTATTCCGACTACAGTTGATCCCCTTGGAACGGATTTTAAAACTACTGAGCCAGCTCCAACCTTCGAACAATCTCCAATGGTAATATTACCTATTACTTTGGCCCCTGAACCTATAACTACACCACTTCCAATTGTTGGGTGCCTTTTTTTCTTCTCCAGACTTGTTCCGCCGAGCACTACTCCCTGATAAATTAACACGTCGTCGCCTATTTCTGCTGTTTCTCCTACTACAACGCCCATTCCGTGGTCAATGAAAATTCGCCTTCCAATTCTTGCCCCTGGATGTATTTCAATACCAGTTAGGAGGCGCGCTAGGGCAGATATGAAACTACCAGTGAAAAAATGACTGCGAACCCAGAACCAATGAGCAATAGTATAAAACCATATAGCATGAAGTCCAGGATAAGTGAAAAATATTTCAATTTTACTTCTTGCTGCTGGATCTCTCAGCATTACCATCTCTATATCTTCTCTGACCCTTTCGAACATAATTAAGCCTCCTTAATTATTTAATTTAAAATATTAGAAATGATTATTTAATGCATTACTGCATCAAATATATTTCTATTTATATTCGCGGAAATACTGCCTCATATGGCTTGTATATTTCCTCAAATACCCAATCGACACTTAAGTATCTTTCTCCAGTGTCTGGAAGTATTGCAATTATACGTTTACCTTCATTCTCTTCCCTTTTCGCCAGCTGAAGAGCCGCCCAAGTAGCTGCTCCAGAGGATATACCTGCAAATATTCCTTCTTCTCTTGCAAGCCTAATTAATGTGTGTCCTGCATCTTCATCTTTGACCGGGATGATTTCATCGATTAAATCAGATCTAAGGATACTAGGGACAAATCCTGCACCTATACCTTGTATTTTGTGAGGTCCTTTTTCTCCCCCAGATAGTACAGGGGAAGTGGCAGGCTCAACTGCAACTGCTTTAAAATCAGGGTTCCTTTCTTTCAATACTTCAGCAATACCAGTTAAAGTCCCTCCAGTACCTACACCAGCGACTAAAATATCCACTTTTCCATCTGTATCTCTCCAAATTTCTTCTGCAGTGGTTTCCCTGTGTATTTTTGGGTTTGCAGGGTTATCAAACTGTCGTGGTTGTACTGCATTTGGGATTTCTTTTGCAAGCTCATCAGCTTTTGCTATTGCACCGGGCATTCCATTTGCACCAGGTGTTAGAACTATTTCTGCACCAAATGCTGCTAAAAGTTTTCTCCGTTCCAGCGACATAGTATCAGGCATAGTTAATATCAGCTTGTAACCCTTAGCTGCGGCTACAAAAGCAAGTGCAATACCAGTGTTTCCACTTGTAGGCTCGATTAAAACTGAATCCTTATTTATGATTCCGGCTTCTTCACCAGTTTCAATTAAAGCAACACCAATCCTATCCTTTACACTACTTAAAGGATTGAAAGATTCTAATTTAGCTACAACTTCTGCATTTAACCCTTCAGTTAGCTTGTTTAGTCTAACTAAAGGAGTGTTTCCTATAAGTTCAGTTGCATCGTTTGCTATTCCTCTTTTCAATTCAGGTATTTTTACCATTTTCTCACCGTGTTTAATATGTCTATTTTTTTTATTGTTTTTTTGTATTAATATAACTATAGTTATAAAACAATTGTTAGTTATGGATGAGGATGCCGAGTATAACTATAGTTATACTTGTTTAAAATTAATATACTATAAATAATTAACGATCGTTATATATTTAGAAATTTATATCATGATTGATAGAATTTTGCTAATTTAATAAAATCACCAGCAAATGCCTTAAAATTAATATAAACTTTAAATACGAAATCTGTTAATATTATATTTTTCTCGGTTCTACAAGTATTTATTATTAGATTTAAGTGAAGATTATGTATAAACAGGTTGGGCATATCAAAAACAACGGCACATTGCTGGTAATTACAGGCCTCATTCTTACCAATATTTTCTGGGGCGCTTCAGGAGTAGCAGTTAAAATTGCACAACTGCAGCTTGGAACATTTGAAATAGTTGCTCTTCGATTTATAATTGCTGCACCACTTTTAGTCATGGCCACAATATTATTGAAAGGAAGTAAAGCATTTACAATAGATAAAAAAGACTTACCTTTCATAGCAATACTGGCTTTTTTAGGTATCCCTCTAGAATTTTTACTACAGGTAACTTCATTGGCATACACGACAGCAACCTGTTTTACGCTTATATTTAGCCTTTCCCCGTTTTTTATAATATTTGCATCGGCAATTCTACTTAATGAAAAGATTACCCGGCATAAGGCAATTGGTGCGCTGCTTGGATTTGCAGGAGTGGCATTCATAATTACCAACGGCAGTTTAGCAGTTTCCAGCAATTTTCTGGGTGATGGAATAGCCATATTAGCTAATGTGGTCTGGGCATTGTATACTGTCCTGGGAAAACCAATAAATGAGAAATATTCTGCACTTACAGTGCTTAATTACACTTTTATCTTTGGGGCACTGGAATTAGTGCCATTTTATCTTTTATCGCCCATGTTGTCCCCAGTAGATTTTACTGGATCCACATGGATAGCCATGGGATTCCTTACTATATTATGTTCTCTTGTCGCATTTCTATTGTATAATTATGGTACAGAAAAGCTGCCTGCTTCAATTGCAGGAATGTTTATATATGTTCAGCCGTTATCCGGAGTAATTTTAGCTGCTCTGGTACTTGGAGAATCTATAACAGTTTATACTGTACTTGGAACGTTCCTTATTATATACGGCATATATGAAGCAGAACGTAGAGGTGGAATAATAAAAGGTGTAAAAAATATTGAAAATAGTCGTTAAGCCGTATTAAGAAGTGTATCAGTTTGAACTCTCTTCTTCAGATTCTTCCTGCATAATCTCATATATCTTCTTTAATGCATCGTCTATCAACATTGGTATAATTATCGGCTGAATTCCATGTGCTATAAGTTTATCAGCAGCTCCAGGGCCCACCTGACTAACCAACACACCATCAACGTCTTCAATTAATTTTATAGTGTCCTCTGTGGTACTTTCACCAGTTGGATTACAGGAAGGAGTGTTTTTTCGAAGTTCAAGAAATTCATAGCTGCCGTTGTCTTTAAGTTCTACTATTAAAAATTGATTTGCTCTCCCAAAATGTTGATTTACAAACTTTCCATCGCTGCTTGCTATTGCTACTTTATGTGACATATTAAAACCTCTTTAATTAATATAAGACTCATTATATTTAGAATTTTAAAGGTTAATAATAAATTATTTATCAATGTTATTACATAAGAAAGTTGCAACTGGAGGTGATATCATGGCAAAAGTGCCAAAAAGTGAAGATACTATGATAAAATGCATCTGCAATGCATGCCCAACTTTTAATGAGTGTATGAAAAGTGGAAAGATGGGAGTATTTTGCTCTCAAGGTGATGAAATAACCTGTTTTGAGAATATGCAAGGATGTAACTGCCAGGAATGCTCAGTTTCATCAGAATTTAGCTTTGACACAGTATATCACTGCAAAGACGGTTCTGCAGAGATGCAATCAAGATCAAGATAAATAAAATTCAATCCTTATTTTTTAAATTTTTATAAAGAAAAATAGTTTAAGAACATCTCTGTTCTTAATCAACCTTTGAACCTGCATCAGGTCCTGGTTGTACTGAATAAATTTCCTCTACTTTAAGTAAAACTGCCGCTTTAGGGGCGAGCTGACTCATCACACTTGTTGCCCAGTCCACAGCATCGTCGAAATACTTACCTGATTCAACTATTTCCACACTACCCTTAAATTGATATGGGCACTTTGAAGCATCTCTTGGAACTAAACTAGCTTTTGGGTTGCTTTCAAGGTTTTTACGGGTCTTATTTAAGTAATTGTCCACAATCATGATTGTTTTATTATCAATTGGCCTTGCAAAGCCAATAGGAACAACGTTAGGTACTCCCTCTTTAGTTGCAGTTGCAAGGAAAACTACGTTGTCCTTTTCTACAGCATCCATCATTTCTTCTGTCATTACCATTCAAATCACCAGTAATATTTATAACAATCGTTAATATATAACATTTTTGTAAAAAATAGTCCATTTTGAGATAATATCAAACAAAATATAAAATCAGTAACATTTATAACTACTTTATAACAATAGTTATAAAAACATCAAATTTAAAATAAATAAGTTGAATTTTAGTTTAAATTTAGAATAAATTATTTACAGAGTATATTTTTAATATTTAACATAATTAGGAGAATTATTATGGTTGAAGTAAAATTTTTAGCACGTTTTAGAGATATCACAGGTGAAAGGTCCGTAAATATGGAATACAACGGAAATATCTCAAATTTAATGGACAAACTTACTGAAAAATATGGAAATGAATTTAAAGACGCTTTATTTGATAAAGAAGGAAATATAAGAGATTACATGAAAATACTCGTAAACGGCGAAGATGTAGGCGCCAGCGGCGGTTTAGAATCAGAAGTCGGAGACAACGATGAAGTTGTAATTTTCCAGACCATCGCTGGAGGATAATCTTCACGTTTTAATTTATTTTAAAAAAAATAAATTTAGAAGAAAATCTCTTCCTTTGGGAACCTCATCTTAGGTGTTGGCTCACTTGCAGCATATCCTAGCAGGACAAGTACTGTTGGCACAATATCAGATGGAAGTTCAAGAATTTCAGAATAAGCAGCAGGATCAAATCCCTGTACAATACATGAATCAATTCCAAGTGATTTAGCGGCTAAAACTCCATGGGTTGCTGCAATGAATACATTTTTCTGTGCCTCACAAAGCCTTGCTTCAGGAGGAATACGGTTGGTTAAATTGTCTGCAGCCATTTCATAGAATTTAAGGGTTTCTTCAGGTACTCCAGCTGCTTTCATACCACTTATTATTTTTTCAGCCAGTCCTGGCAGGTCAGTATTCGCGCAGAATACCAGTACATGGGAACATTCTGCTATGTGCTTTTGTTCCATTGAATTCTGGTACATTTTTTCTTTTAATTCGCTGTCTGCAACTACTTTGACTTTCCACGGCTGCAGGTTAAGTGCAGACGGTGAAAGCCTTATCATCTCAAGGATTTGGTCTATTTTATCCTCGTCAATTTTTCTGTCTTCATACGCTCTGGCTGCAAATCTTTTTTGTACTAATTCTTTGAATTCCATTAATACTCCACTCACCTTTATTTTTTATCAGTGTTATTTATGTAGTTCAAATTATTTAAAAATTCCATATTGTAAACTAAATTCTAAAAAAAGTCATTAATTACAGTACAGTTCATTAAATAAAATCTATTTTTCAGTTTTTAAATAGGTGAAACTTTATATAATAAATATAACAATTGTTATATAAAAGAAATAAATTAATCCGGAGGAATTTTTCATTCGCATTGGTTACCTATCAACAATATATCACACTTCATTTATCCTTAAAAATAAGTCCTTAGGGAATCTAAATGATTATGATTTAGAATGGCTCTTATTTGCCACAGGCCCAGTAATGAAGGATGCATTTGCTTCTGGAGATATCGATGTGGGATATATTGGCCTTCCCCCAGTTATGATAGGCATTGAAAATGGTTTAAAAGTCAAATGTGTTGGTGGAGGGCATGTAGAAGGAACTGTAATGGTCGCCCCAACTAAATATAAGACTTTTGATGAATTAGGTAATGTAAAATCTGTTCTAGAACAGTTTGAAGGTAAAACTATTGGAACTCCTTCAAAAGGGTGTATTCATGATGTGATAATACGGAAAATGACTAAAGACTTTGATATTGAGATTAAAAATTTTTCATGGGCTGATTTTATACCGGATGCTATAGAAGAGGGCGAAATAGCTGCTGGTGTTGGAACGCCATCCCTTGCTGCGGTTGCTTCAAGAAGATTTAATTCTAACATTGTTATCCCACCATCCAGACTCTGGACGTACAATCCAAGCTATGGAATAGTTGTAAAGGAAGAATTAATTCACGAAAAGCCAGAATTTATATTAGATTTCTTGAAAGCACATGAAAATGCCTGCAATTTAATAAGATTATATCCAAAAGAGGCCGCAGATGTAGCTTTAAAAGAAGTTGAAGTGGTTGATAATGATTTCGTGCTTGATACGTACAATATGTCCCCAAAATACTGTGCAAGCATTCCAAAAAAATATATTGAATCTACGCTTAAATTTATCCCAGTACTGCAAAATTTAGGCTATATGCATCATGATTTAAAACAAGAAGATATTTTTGATCTCAGGTTCATTGAAAAAGTTCACCATGAAGATCCTCATTATGATTCAAAATAAGAACACCTTTAAATTTTTGATTTAACCTATAATTAGTTCATTAACGTTTATGCCAAGTTATCATTTTTTTTTTTTTGTTCTGATTCTTTATGTTCTTTTTCCTGTTTAAGTTCATTATTTATCCTATCTATTTCATCTTTAATTTGTTTAATGAGCGTTTCTTCGTTTTTTATTTTTTCATTAAGTTCATCGTATCTATCTTTGTCTTTCTGTGGATCGATATTTTTTAACTGGTCTTTCCAGTATTTTCTTTGTTTTTTTATGATTTCTAAAAAATCTTTTTCTGACTTTCTTCGTTCTTTAAATGTTTTTATTATTTGATCTCGAGTTTTTCCCAGTCTTTCTTCTAATGTTTCCTGTTTACTAGCTTGTTTATCAATTCTTTCCTCTTCTTGCTCAGGCATGTAATACACTATATCTTTAATAGTATTAAAAATTAATCAATTGCCATTATACAGGACAATATTTAATCCTGTTCATGCCTTTTATGAAATTCAATTCTCCCTTCGGTATGCTTCAATGCTTTTTCAAGTTTTTTGAGTATTTTTTCTTCATTTTCAAGTGTTTTTTCAAGTTTTTTGCGTCTAGAAGTGTCCTGATATTCAGTTTTTTCTAATTCATTGCGCCAGTATACCTGGTGCTCTTTTACCAAATTTATATAATCTTTTTGTGATTTTTTAAGTTCTTTGAGAGTTTTAACGATTTCTTTGGATGTACCTTGGTATTCATTCTGTACTTTTCTAAGTTCCTCTATTTCTTTTGTCAGATCTTCTTCATCTCTTTGAGGCATAACTATAGTTTATTTTTTAATACATTAATAGATTACCTACTTTACATTTTTGTTAAATTTTCCATGTTTAGCCATTAATTTGTCCAATAAAGGTAGATAAAGTTAATATTATAAAATATTAGAAATTTTAAATTAAATGAGAATATTATGAATATACATAATTTAAAGGACATTTAAAGCCGCAATAATGTTAATTACTGGGTTTTAGTTCAAATTTAATACTTTTTTACTAATTAACATGCTAACCAATTTTATATATAAAAATATAATAAACACTTGCGTCATAAAAATTAATATTTAAAATAAGATTTTAATTATAATTTGTTGTAAATCATGATTAAAGAACTTATAACCATATTTAAAGATTCATATAGATAATGGAGGTTAAAGGAAGTGTTGTACTTCCTGAACCCAAAAAATCAAAGATTTTTGGAGGTTGAAGAAAATCTCAATCAAAGATTGAGATTTTCTGAACGACCAAAATTTTTTGTAAAAAAATTTTGGAGGCATAAAATGGCAGACCCTGGCGAAGATAAGTTAAAGGATGATTCTAAAAAAAAGAAAAGAATTCCAGTGGTAGGTGTTGGCTCATCAGCAGGAGGATTGGAAGCTTTAGGGAAAATGTTCAAGAATATGCCCACTGATTCTAACGTAGGGTTTGTCCTGATTCAACACCTCGATCCTTCTCATAAAAGTTCAATGGCAGAACTACTTTCAAGGTATACCGACATGGAAGTCCTTGAAATTAAAGAAGGAATGCGGGTTGAACCAAATAAATTGTATGTCACTCCCCCAAATAAAAATGTAGGAATTATAAACGGAATATTACATCTTGCCGTCCCTAAAGAACCTCACGGCTTAAGAAGGCCCATTGACTTCTTCTTTCAATCATTAGCAGATGATCTAGAAGAGTATTCAATTGGTGTTATACTTTCTGGATTTGGATCGGATGGTACTATTGGTATAAGAGCCATTAAAAGTATGGGTGGAATGGTAATAGCTCAAGACCCTGATTCTGCAGTATCGGGAAGCATGCCATCAAGTGCAATAGATACTGACCTTGTAGACTACATTACACCACCTGAAAATATACCTGAGTCTTTAATTTCATACATAAAACGAATAGGTAAGAGACCCCCTAAAAAGATAATTGGAGAAGATAAGGAAGCCCTAAGTTCACTTCAAAAAATTCTTATGTTAATTAGAAACAGAACAGGCCATGATTTTTCTCTCTATAAAGAAAGTACCATAAACAGACGTATTGCAAGGCGTATGAACGTTCATCAAATTGATAAAGTGTCTGATTATCTCAGTTACATTCAACAGCACCCTAAAGAAATTCACACACTATTTAAAGAGCTTTTAATCAACGTTACAAGTTTCTTTAGAGATCCTGATGCATTTAAAGCCCTTGAAAAATCTCTAAAATCAGAAGTACTTGATAAAAAAATGGATGGAGAAAGAGTCCGTGTGTGGATTCCGGGCTGTTCCACGGGTGAAGAGGTCTATTCCATTGCAATGATTATTCAAGAGTATATTGATAAAGTAGGAAAACATTTAGAAATTCAGCTTTTTGGTACTGATATAGATGAAGATGCCATTAACATTGCTCGAACTGCAACTTATCCCAGTACAATTGTCAAGGAAGTAAGTACAGAGCGCTTACATAGATTCTTTACTAAATCCGGCGAGGGGTATAGGGTTAAAAAGAGTATAAGGGAAATGGCAATATTTGCTCCCCATGATGTCCTTATTAACCCTCCTTTCAGCAAGCTTGACGCCATATCCTGCAGAAATGTTTTAATTTACATGAATAAAGATGCCCAGAAGAAAATGTTATCTTCATTTAATTATGCACTGAAACCAGGAGGTATTATGTTCCTAGGCCCATCAGAAAGCATAAGCAATTTTGTGGAATCATTCAGCACTCTCGATAATAAATGGAAGATTTACAAATCCAAAAAAACTGAATATACCCCTGCGGGAGATTTTGTTAAGTTTCCATATGCGAGATTACCACAGGATTATACTGCTGTTGAAGATTTAGAAATACTTGGAAAATCAGACAAGAATATTTCTAAAAATGTTGAAAAATTGCTGATTGAAAGATATGCTCCCCCTACTGTAATTGCCAATAATGATGGAAGGATTATTTTCATCCATGGAAGGGTAGGCAAATATTTAGAACCTGCAGAAGGTGTAGCAAACCTTAGTATTGTAGATATGGCAAGGGAAGGAATTAAGTTCGAGCTGAATTCTGCCATAAATGAAGCGATTCTAAAAAATAAAGAAGTTGAATACAAAAATTTGGATGTTAAAACCAATGGTGATTACCAGCCAATTAGTTTGACAGTGCGGCCCATTAATCAGCCTAAAATAATGGAAGGCCTTTTAATGGTCACATTTAAAGATATAGAGCCTCAAAAAAGGGAGCAAGAAAAGATTCCTGAAACTACCCCTAAAAAGGATAAACGAATCAGGGAACTTGAAGAAGAATTGAGGGTTACGAAAGAACGGCTTCACACAACCATAGAAGAGCTTGAAACTTCAAATGAAGAGCTTAAATCCGCTAATGAAGAATTACAGTCCATGAATGAAGAGCTGCAAAGTACTAATGAAGAATTAGAAACATCTAAAGAAGAATTACAATCATTGAATGAAGAACTGCTCACAGTCAACACTGAACTTCAAAATAAAGTTGATCAGCTGTCTGAAGTAAACGATGACATGAACAATCTCCTGAATAGTATCGAAACCCCAACCATATTTGTGGATAAAAATATTAAAATAAAGCGTTTCACAAAAGAAACCACAAAATTAATTAATCTCATAATATCTGATGTAGGACGACCTCTAGAAGATATCGTATCTAATGTAGAATATGAAAATATGATCAATGACATAAAAGAGGTAATGGACAGGGTAATTTATAAAGAAAAAGAGGTACGCACAAGAGATGGAAAATGGTACCTTGTACGAATAATACCTTACAAAACTTTAGAAAATATTATAGATGGAGCAGTGATTACTTTTACAGATATTAGTGAGCAGAAAGAAGTACAGAAGCTTGCAAGCCAATTAGAGTATGTAAAAAGTATTGTAGATACCGTTCGTGAGCCTCTTGTAGTATTAGATGATGAATTAAAGGTCATATCTGCAAATAATTCATTTTATGATAAATTTAAAGTAGATGAAGAAGAAACTGAAGGAAAATTATTATACAAATTAGGGAATAATCAATGGGATATTCCTAAACTACGGGAATTACTGGAAAAAATTCTTCCTAGAGACCAGAAATTTGAAAATTTTGAAGTTGAACATGTTTTTCCAGGATTAGGACACAGAAAGATGCTTTTAAATGGCCGAAAACTTCAAGAAAAGCGAATTAATGGTAAAACCATAGGTAAGGGGCTTATTCTACTCGCAATTGAAGATATTACCCATAATCCAGAGTATCAAAAGAAATAAAGAAACTAATACCATAATTAAAGTAAACTTTATCCTATTTTGTCTAAATCAAATGATAATATGCCTCAAAAAAGTGAATTCTAAATTGGAGAAGGAGCTCTAATATGGATAAAAAAGAAAAACTACGCTCAGCTGCAGAAGAGAAGTTACGCGAGGAAAAAGACAAGTTTGAAAATCTTCCAAAAGATGTAGATTCGCTGATTCATGAGCTCCAAGTACACCAGATTGAACTAGAAATACAGAATGAAGAACTCAGACATTCTAGAGCAGATTTAGAGAAATTAAACGAGAAATATTACGATCTTTACAATTTCGCGCCGGTCGGATATTTTACGCTGAATGCAACAACTACAATCACCGAAATAAACACTACAGGTGCGAATTTATTAGGTTTTGATAAAAATGGCCTGATTAAAACATTATTTAGATGGTATATAGCCCCAAAGTACTCAGAAAAATTTATGTATCATCGTAAACAGGCCATAGAAACAGGAGCAAAACAAGTATTTGACCTTGGACTTATCCGGAAAAATGGAATTATTTTTTATGCACATGTTGAAATGGTGCCCCAGTTTAACCACGAAACCACATTTAAAGTGGCAGTTGTGGATATCACCGAGCGAAAAAAGACAGAGGATGAATTAAAACGCTCTAATGATGAACTGCAGCAGTTTGCCTATGTAGCTTCTCATGACTTGCAGGAGCCGCTTAGAACTATCTCAAGTTTTACACAACTTTTAGAGCGACGCTACAGAGGTAATCTTGATGAAGATGCAGATGAATTTATAGATTATATAGTGGAAGCTGCCCAAAGAATGCAGCAGATGATTCTGGATTTACTGGAATATTCAAGGGTGGTAACAAAGAGTGGAGAATTTAGAGCATTTGACACAAATGAAGCCCTTAATGAAGCTCTATTTTACCTAAAAGGCCTGATTGAAGAATGTCATGTGGAACTTACCCACGATAAGCTTCCAAAAATGGTAGCAGATAAAGTACAAATTACCAAAGTATTTCAAAACCTCATATCTAATGCCATAAAATTTAGTAAGCCAAATGAACCACCCCAAATCCATATTTCATCAAAAAAAGATGAAAATAAAAATGAATATATCTTCAGTGTGCAGGATAACGGAATTGGTATGGATTCACAATATGCTGAACGTATTTTTACAATATTCCAGAGATTGCACACAATAGATGAATATCAAGGGACTGGAATTGGATTATCAATAGTCAAAAGAATTATAGAACGTCATGGTGGGCGAATTTGGGTTGAATCAGAGCTCGGTAAAGGTTCAACATTCTATTTCACAATACCCCTAATGCCCCAGTAAGACAATAAAATGCTATTTATATCAAAAATAAATAAGTTTTAACCCCAATTTTAATTCTATTTTTTTTACAATATCATTCTATAATATACCTAAAAATAAGTATAATACAAATTATATTAATAATATGAGGGTGTATTATGGAACGCGATGAATTTCCATTTAATGATGCATATTTTGACATATTTGAAAAAATGCGTAGAAGTGTTTATGTAGTAGAAGCTTTACGTGATGAAACAAACGAAATAGTGGATCTACGTATAAAATATGCCAATCCGGCTTCTCAAACACATTCTAATGTTCTCCGTGAAAAATTAATCGGAAAAAAGTTCTCTTTAGTGCATGGACCCAAAATTACAAAGTCATATATTAAATTTATAAATAAAATCCCTGTAGCAGGAGAAGACCACGAAAATGAAGTATATTACCCTAAAATGAATAAATATTTCTCAGTGTCTGTTTTTTCCTTCCAAGAAAACATGTACATGGTAATAAGCACAGATATAAGTCGAGAAAAAAAAATAGAACAAGAAATAGATGAAAAAGAAAATTTCCTAAAAAGCGTATTTAAAGCATTTCCTGGCGTTATATGTGTTTATGATTTAATAAAAGAAGAAGATATTTATATATGCCATGAAATTTATGAATTAATTGGTTATACTAAAGAAGAAATAGAGGAAAAAGGAATATTGTTCTGGAAGAGTCTTTATCACACAAAAGACCTTCCAAAAGTTGAAGGAATTTTAGATAAAATAAAAAATGCTCGAAATGGTGAAGTTATAGAAATAGAATATCGTTTAATGCATAAAACTGATGGATGGCACTGGTTTGATGCCAAACATGTCATTTTAAAACGAACTCCTGAAGGCAAACCCCGACAATTTCTTGGAATAGTAGAAGACATTACACCGTATAAAAGGACTGAAAAACTTCTTCGTTTTAGTGAAAAAACATTCCGAACTCTTGCTGAACATTCACCAGATATAATTATAAGATTTAACCATAATCTGCATATTACCTATGTTAACCCTGTTTTTCCCCATCTAATAGGAAAAACACGAAAAGAATGCGTTGGAAAAAACTTACAGAACCTTGAAGTGCCGTATGATGCATTATCAAACGAAGAACTATTGAAAACTGTTCTTAAAACTGGAAAACCTCAAATTTTTGAATTTAAAATGGAAACAGGAGAAGGACTTAAATACTATTCTGCCCGTATTATTCCTGAATTTGAAATGAGTCAGGTGAAAACAGCCCTATTTGTTGCGCATGATATAACAGACATTAAACAGGCCGAAGAGGAAATTCTCAGACTGGCTAATATTGTAGAATGCTCAGATGATGCAATAATAGGTAAAACCGTGGATGGAGTCATACTTAGCTGGAATAAAGCTGCTGAAGAAATATATGGCTACTCAGCAGATGAAATCATTGGAAAACACATATCTATTTTAATGAGCCCTGATGAATGGGAAAAAACATCAAAAATTATGGATAGGATTAAAGAAGGAGAAACTGTAAAGCATTTTAGAGCTAAAAGGATACGAAAAGACGATAAAGAAATATATGTTTCATTAACCCTGTCGCCTATAAAGAATACTGCCGGGGAAATTACTGGGATATCCACGATAGCAAGAGAAATAACAGATCATTGATAAGACTTGAAATGTTCAAAATTGGTTTTTTCATGATTCCAAATCAAAATTAGATTTTTTTATGGATTCAATTAACTCATCATTCTTCTTTAGATATTCATTTATCTTATCCCGTAATGATTCCTCTTCTTCAATGGTTTCCAAATATTTGATTCTTAATTCATCATTATTTTTTGCTTGCTCATGGGCATAATCTATAAAATCATTTATTTGAGTTAAAAATTCTTTATATGCTTCTTTTCGCTCTTTTAATTTTTTAATTAACTTTTTTTCTGAATTTAAATGTTTTTGGATAGCTGATTCCTGATCTAATTCTTTTATATTTTTTTTGATACCATTATTAACTCGCCTAGACACAAAATCACCATATAGGCTATTTCAATGCTTAACGTTCCTTTCTAAGCGAAGTAACCATTTCCTGAATTTTTGTCAGGTTTTTTTCAGTTTTATCTATCATTTCATTGATTCTACTAATATCTTCTCTAATTTTATTAATTGTAGATTCTTCTGTGTCAATTAGTTTTAAAAGCTTGGTATGTCTTTCTCTACTTTGAGTATCAACTGGACCTAATTCACTCCTCCAGTATTTCAATAATTTTTCTACTGTTTCTAAATATTTTTCCTCTGTGTCCTTCTGGTCATAAAGGTTATTTATAATGCTTTCTTTTGTACGGAGATAATTTTCTTCTTCTTTAGAGGCACCTTCATATTTCATGTATATTGATATGTATTACAAAATATAAGTAAATTATCAATTCTATATTCTCAAAATTACCCCTCCCCCACAGCATTCCTCATGTTTTTTGAAAAATAACCCCCGAAACTATGTAAATTCAGCTAAAATCCCATTAAAAGCTCTTCAATATCTCCTACAAATTCTAAACCAGCATTTCTACCTGAACCCGAAAAAATCATTTCATTTCTACCTCCATTTTTCTTATAAAAGTTCAGATTTATTGAAGAACTCAATGTTTCATTGACCTTTGCAGTCATTTCCCCAAGTGATGGAGCAGGTAGATCAACACCTTTTTCCCTTTTAGCGTTTAATTCAAGACCATAATGTTTATCCTCAACCATTAAGCTGATTTCATTATTAGAAACATTTAATTTGTTTATTTTTGCCCCAGTATATGTCGTAAACCTATACAAATGATCTTTATATAAGAATCCAAATATATACCCTGTAAAATAATTCTTAAGCCACGGAATCTTGGCAATAGAACCAAAAAGAGAAATTTTATCTCCATTAAAATGGTTGCTCTGCATCCAGATCCATGAAGAGGGCATTGATGTTCCCCAATCCTTTTCTATGTACCCTTTACCACTCGTAAAATCCTTCTTTTTACCACCAATATCTATATAACCTTCAATAGAATGATCAAAACTTAAAACTCCATGATAACATTCCATAAAGGGAATAAATGCATACCAACCCATAACTCCCGGTGATAAAAATTTAACTGGCCACGGATATGCACCCTTAAATCTCAATTGAGCTTTTATTTCACTTTGAGCATTTTTTAAGTCTAAATAAATACAATCCATGCTGAAAAAGTTCTTATCTATATTTATCTCAAATTTATCCCTTTTAAACTGAAAATCAGTGATTGAATACTGAAAATAATGCATTTTATGGTTTCTAGCATCTGAAAACATTACAAATGCATGGGATTTTAGAGGATCTTTAGAAATAGAAATTCCAGGGATAACTGCATAGGCTGTTTCTTCATCCTTATCAACTAATTTAAAATACCAGCCTTCAAAATATTCTTTTTTCTTTCCTTCACCCTGGAAAACTGCAGGTTTCCATATACTGGTAAAATTAGATAAATTCATTATTTTAATATCTGTAGATAATTAGATATTAATTTGTTGAATTTTAAATAAAATATAAGATTTAATTGAAAATGAAGCTTCTATATCCTGTTTTAGTCAAAAAAATAGCGCTTTAATACTAAAAATTAAAAATATAACTTCAAACCAGGACAATATCATAAATCCTTAGATGAAGCCTTGTATAAAACAGCTTCAAGCTTATCAAGAGCCTTACTAACCTGTTTATCAAATTCTGTGAGTTTATTGGCTAACCCCCTAAAGTAAGGAGCATACACTTTATAATACATCAACCTGTCAGTATCTATACTGTTTTTTATAAGTGCGGACCTGAACTCGTTGACTTTCTCCTGAATAGCAGGGTACATAATAGCGTCAGGATACTCACCTAAAAATATTCCATCTGCACCGTTTTCAAAAGCATATAAAATATGCTTTGGCATTAACCGGTTAATTGACGGGATTCTTATGACCCTGACAGAGTCTGGATAGGATATTCTATTTATTCCAATGTTGTCCGCTGCAACGTAACCTATATAGTCAACGAATGCAAGGATTCTCCTTTCACCTTCTTTTCTGTCCTTCAGCATACCTGAAATCAGGGCGTAAATCTGAGCATCAGTCTGACCCATTACTTCAATTGCGTTGTTCTCACACTTAGAAATACATATACCGCATCCATTACAGGCTACAGGGTCAACTGATATACGTTCGTTATGTGTATAAATAGCCTTATATTTACAGGCAGCTATACATTCCCCGCACATATCACATTCCCGGTCGTCAATAACTGCAATTGTTGGTTCTATCTCCAGTCCGCCGTTTATCATTTCTGAAACTTTAGAAGCTGCCGCATTTGCCTGGGAAACGCTTTCAGTAATGTCTTTTGGGCCTTGTGCAGTTCCACAAACATATATTCCTTCTATATCTGTAGCTACAGGTTTAATCTTTGAATGCTTCTCTTTTACAAATAAGTCTTCTGTAAGCCCTACATTCAGTGTTTCTGCAACCTTTAACGTTCCTTCAGATGGTTCCATTGCCTCAGATAATACAACCATATCAGTTTCTATTTCTATAGGTTCTCTTCGGAGAGTATCTTCTACCCTAACAACAATATTTTCTCCTTTTTTGGTTATATCTCCAGGCCTTCCCCTTATTAATTTAATTCCCTTTGTTTGTACATGTCTGAAGTAGTTTTCATACATTCCAGGGGTTCTCATGTCAGTATAACATATGACTATCTCTGTGTCGGGATAATAGTGCTTTATAAAGCTTGCATGCTTTAATGCGACCATACAGCAAACTTTTGAGCAGTACCTCTTTCCTTCAGGTTTTTCATCCCTTGAACCTGCACACTGAACCATTACAACCCTTCTCGGGATTTTGCTGTTTGAAGGTCTGAGGAGTTTACCATCAGTTGGCCCATTTACCCCCATTATCCTTGCAAGCTCCATTTGAGTTATTACATCCTCGTATCTTTCATATCCATATTCAGGACGCTTTTTAAGGTCAAATCCTTTATGGCCTGTTGCCATAATTATGGAACCAACATTTAGAGGCATAACTTCTCCCTTCATGGAAAGGTCAATTGCCTTCATTTTACAGACTTTTTCACATTTACCACACTTAATACAATGTTTATCATCTATTGAATAAACATCAGGAACTGATTGAGGGAACGGTTTATATATGGCCTTTCTCATCATCAAATTCTCATTCCATTCATTTGGAACTGAAACAGGGCAGACCTCAGCACAGTTCCCACATGCCATACATTTTTCTTCATCAACGTATCTTGCCCTTCGCTCGACAAGCAAATTGAAGTTTCCAGCTTTCCTTTCAGATGATTTAAGGTTTGCATTGGTAATTATATCAACATTTTTATGCTGTACAACCTCGTTTATCAGAGGGTTGAAGAGACATAATGAACATTCTTCTGCAAGCTTTTCTGGGGAGAATACCTTACCTATTTTTATCATGTTTCCCCCAACAGTGGGCTTTTCTTCAATTAAATGTACTTTAACACCCTGTTTTGCAAGTGAAAGTGCAGCAGTTATTCCAGATATTCCTCCACCTATTACAGCTGCGGTTTTTTCTGTTTTTCGGACTATGGTATCCAGAGGCTGGGCATATTTAACCCTTTCAACAGCTGCATTTGTAATTGATATAGCTTTATCGGTTGCCCTATCTTTATCAGAATGTACCCATGAGCACTGCTCCCTAATATTGGCAATCTCTAAAAGATATGGATTTAGTGGGGCTACATGATTTCTAAATGTTTTTTCATGGGTAATTGGTGAACAGGCTGCAATTACTACTCGGTCTAGCTCTTCTTCCAGTATAATATCTCTGATATTTTTCTGGCATTTTATTGAGCATAAATTTTCAAAATCCTTCACTACTTTAGCATCGATTGAATCAGCCAGTTTTTCGATGTCTACAGTATCTGAAATATTGCCCCCGCAACGACATAAAAAAACACCTATGTCTATACTGCTTTTGGGAGCGTATCTTGAAAAGTGATGATTGTTAATGTTATTCACGGTCTTACCTCTAACAGGTGTTGATCTGTTTTATCTTTTTTATAATTGGATCTACGGGAACTGCGTGTGTTTGAACTCCCAGTACATTATAAGGGTCAGCTCCAAGGGCAAGTGCCACAAATTGAGAAATGTTAAGGCATACTATGTTAAAATCAATTCCTAGTGACTTTCCAATGGATTCTTGGTTCCTGTCAAACTGCATCTGGCAGTTTGGACACATATGAAGCAGGATATCTACATCATTCTCATTTAAGCTCATGAGCTTTTCAGTGGTTACAGAAAATGACAGGTCTTTGTTCATGTAACGCTGCCTAAAGCCGTTACCGCATGTATTAGTCTTACGGTCGTACCAGTCAACGGTTTCCACTCCGCATGCTTTCGCAAGTGTTTCTATTACCATAGGGTTTCTTGCATTTCCAATTGTGTCTTTATGATGTACTTTACAGTAGTGGCATGCATGGTGTGCTGCTACTTTAAATTCAGATAAATCTACCTCTACAAGGTCTTTAATTTCATCTGCTTTATTATATAAGATTTCCACTGCATGGAAAATGTTATTTCTTGAGTCCATGTCATCTGCATTGTACTTCAAATCAGAGAGTCCCGAACTATCGAAAATTTTATTTACTTTCTCCCTCACATCATCCTTTTCATTTAAGATGTTGCATGATTTTTTAAGTATTGCATAGCATGTGGCACAAAGCGTTGCTATATTTTGATGTTTTTCCTCCCTTGCAATTCCAAAATTCCTTGCTGCAAGTGCAGTGGTTGAAAATTGATCAAATAAGTCGGCATAATGCCCTAAACCTGTACAGCAGGACTGCCTTTCGCTGACAATATATTCAATCCCCAACTTGTCAAATAAATATTTTGTAGATGATTCTACGCCGGGATATTCAACGTTTACAAGGCAGCTTTTAAAGAGTAAAATTTCCTTATCTGGTATTTTTTTCATCTTTACACCGCCTTATTTTATTCAGCCGGTTTTTAAACCCTGTTTTTTCTAAGATTTTGTTTATATCTTCTACATCCTTTTCTGGTAAAAACATTGGGCCAAGATCTAAATCTTCCCTTATATCTTCCAGATTAATTTTCAATTCCAGCCATTCTTTTCCAAAATCTTTTATAAGGTCATCGAAGAAATCTGCAGGAATGGATCCCAGTCCAAATTCCAGGAAACTTTCACCATATGCTGAAAAGGGAGCTATATTTTGCATTCCTTTTCCATTATTAATTGCTTTTTGCCTTAAAATTTGATTTATCTCACATGCACTGTTATTTACAGGGCATACGCTGTGGCAGGTGTAGCAGTAAAAACAATTCCATAATATATCGGAGTCAATTAAACTTTCATCTTTATCGAGCACCATCTTTACTATTTCTCTTGGATCATAATCAGTATGTCTTGCTGCAGGGCATACAGATGTACACATCCCACACTGAATGCATTTAAGGATTCCAAGGTCCTTTGATGCCTTTAAATCTTTGATCACGTCTTCTGCGAGTTCAAAGCTGTTTTCATTTATTTTGAGAGTATTCATGTTGATTACCCCATATTATACGTTAAGTTATTAGTTTAAAAAATAAATTATGGTTATAGTATCTATAATTGTGCTTCAAGGTTATATATACTATGTTCATGATACTTTTCAATTTATTGTATTTTGCAATTTTACGGTATTTATCACTGCAAATGGCCGTTGAATAAAAATATATGATTTACAATGACTGGTCCGCCCTAAGTATTTTCCCTATTTTTAGTTTCTATTAATTTTAAATTATTATATCCAATATAATGTGAATTTTTCTGGATTAGATTGTATCGAATATACCAGTTCAATACTTCAATTTTTGTTTGTATATTATGTCTGAATATCATAATATACTTTATTGTTAGAAAAATGTACCGACACAATCTTACTGTATTTTCTAAATGTAGTAAAAAAAATAATATGTCTGTAAATTCCCAGTTTAACATTCGAAAAAGTTAAGTACCAATATATCTAGCATAAACTGATCTTGCAACCTTTTCGTCGCTAGTTCCCTTAATTATTGCCCTTCCATCCCGAAATACGGATATTTCATGCTTTTCTGTCTTAAAAAGCAGGATGAAATCGGCGCATTTAATACTGCCTAAATGTTCTAATTTAGATGCAAGTTCCCTTAAATTAATTTCTTTTGTATCTGCAGGCGTTATTTGGATTGCATTTCGGCCACAAAGTGAAGTAATAACTTCCCTATCTTCAGCATTCAAATAATCGTATTCTCCAAGTGAACAGCACCGACATCCATCATTTTTCCTGACCCGTATATCATCAAATGAATGGTTCCACGCATCATAGATTATGAGCCTGCTGTCATGTTCATTTTGAGGCTTCGCTTCACCAAGAAGTATTCGTATAGTTTCCGTACTTGCCATTGACCCCATAATTACAGTTATAGTGTTTAAAACTCCCATTGTGTCGCAGGTTGGGAGTGAACCCGGTTTTGGAATGCTTGGATAAAGACACCTTATACATGCAGCATCCGGTAAAATGTTCATTGTCATCCCAGATGTCCCAATTGCGCCGGTGTATATCCATGGAATTCCTTCTCTAACACATACATCGTTTATTAGCATCCTTGTTTGAATGTTGTCTGTCCCATCAAGGACAAGATCAATATCTTTTATAATTTCTTCCACATTAGTGTGGTTTAAATCCTTTACAATAGGTTCAACTTCTATGGCAGAGTTAATTAATTTAAGTTTTTTAGTTGCTGCAATGGCCTTTGGCTCTCCAACATCGTTTTCATCAAAGAGCATCTGTCTCTGTAAATTATTAAGTTCAACAAAGTCTCTATCCAGTATTGATATTTTACCGATTCCAGCGCGTGTAAGGTTATTGGCTGCTGCTGTTCCAAGCGCCCCACACCCAACTATAAGAACATGACTTTTTGAAAGCCTTTTTTGACCTTCTTCTCCAATATTCTGTAATATTTCCTGTCGCGAATACCTGTTTTCCATGTTATTTCACCAGTTTAAACTTGATTAGATTATTTTGATAAAATTAAGCTGTTATTGACTTATTCTCCATATTTGTTCTTTTTTCAACGATTTTAGATAACCGTTTAGCCAGGGCAGTTATTGTTAATATTGGAGGTCTGCCTGGTGCCTGCGGGATCACACTGGTATCTGCAATAAAAAGTCCCTTAATCTGAGTTTCAAAGTTATTATCAACCACCTTACCTATTGCAGCTGTTCCCCCAGGATGTGCCCCTCTTATTGACGTTGAAACTACTGATGATGGATCTACACCCGCTTCAACCAGAACTTCTACACTTTTTTCATATCCTTCTTTTAAAAGATCAAGGTCCCTCTGGGTAAGGGGCTTTTCAATGGATTTATCTGGATTAATTCGTCCATTAGCTTCATCGGCTATTTTAACCATTATACCCATTACGTCTTCAGGACCAGCATTAAATCCTTTTTTTTCCAGAAGAGATGTAAGTTGACTTGCATAATGTGGAGATAAGAAATATGGGCCAAATTCTGATTTAACCCCCATTGGAATCTCTTTGTTGAGTCCTGCACCTTTTAAAAATCCCCCAACAGTTATAAAAAGGTCACAGAATAATCCTTCACCAATATTTTCCTCAATTCCTGAGTTTCTTAAAATTACAGGGGTGTTTAAAGCCCCTGCAGCAAGTACAACCTTTTTTGCTTCAAATGTTTTTGTTTTATCTCCAAATTTACATTCAACCCCTGTAACTTTTCCACCATCATGAATAATTTTTGTAGCTTCACAATCTGAGATGAGTGTTGCTCCATTGGCCAGGGCTTCATTGACAAAATTAGTTGCATCCCATTTTGCGCCCTTAATACATCCACAAATACACAGCCCACAATTATCACATTTAGAAAAATCTATGAATTTGGGCATAGGCTCCATGAAATAGCCGAGACTTTCTCCGGCATCTATTATTTTACGTGTTGCAGGCCCCATTAAATTAGCTGGGAATGGGCTAACTTTTAAATCTGCACTCGCATCTATAAGTTCCTTAAATAGATCAAGGTCATGGATTTTAAATTGAGTTATAGCTGAGTTGGAGTAACAAGTACTGCATGCATAACATGCATTTGCAAGGGAAACTGGAGTTGTACCCCCTACATCTTCTATATACAATAATTCTGGAGGAAATACCAGAAAATCGTATTTATTCCTATCTTCATTGGTTAAATTTGCCTTTAAATCCATATGGATATTTTTAAGATAATTCACAGATGTACCAGTTTTATGGTGTTTTCCTTTTTCCAAAATCAGGACTTTAAGTCCTTTTTTGGAAATTTCTCTTGCCGCTGTTGCGCCTCCAGCGCCAGTTCCTATTACTATAACGTCATAAGTCATAAAATTCACTTCAAAAATAATTTTAACATTATATTACAATTGTTATATAACGATTGTTATTTAAACTTTTTTATATTAAAATTCAGATCATTTTAAATTACAATAAATCAAGTTCAACTTAAGCTTAATTAACCAGTAAGTTTAAGTAATGATAAGATAATAACCTAACAATCACAAAGGAATTAGATAAAAATAGAAAAAATACAGTGAAATTATGAACAAAGTTATAATAATGTCTGTTCTTTTAATTACAATACCACTGGTACAGATGTCCGCTGTTTCAGCATGGAACTGGAACACGCATCAAGAAATAGTGGAAAGCAACTATCATTCGTTACCCCCAGAAATGCAGAAAAATTTAAATTTAGAGGTAATGAAAAAAGGATCCAACGACCCTGATTTTGCATTTTTCGATTTTAAATACCACAGTTATCCAAATAGCTACGAAAAGGTCACATATTGGTTAAGTGAAGGTCAAAAACACTACAAAAATGGTGATTACTACTATGCAAGTTACTGCTATGGTGTGGCTTCCCACTACATTACAGATAGTTTTTCGGCACCCCACACAGCCTGTATAAGTGGACCTAATCATATATTGTATGAGGCAAAGGCTAGTTTCCTGGAACCTGAAGAAGTTAAAGTAACAGGAGATTTAAATTCAACCATGTATAACGGGGATTTAAATGGAGAAAAAAGCTGGAATACCTGGATTAAAAGCAAAGATGATTCTTTAATTCAAAATGATTTAAACCAAGCTACAGGTGTATCCTACAACGCATTGTACACTTCCTTAAGCGGTGCATACCCCATTAAAGAAAATAATTCCCCAGATGATTCTAAATTAAGATTTTTAGTTCCATTATTAGATATAATCTAATTATTTACTTTTTTTAATTATTTCTTTTAATTCATTTATTTCTGACAGCATTTCCTGACGCATATTTTCCATTTGAACCTTCATTTCGACCAAATTTCTATCCGATTCTTCTTTAGATTCTTTTTCTATCATAATTGATGATAATGAAGCTGTTAGTAAACTCATGAAGAACACTCCAGCAATCATTATAATGGCACCGACTATTCTGCCCCCTACAGTGTCTGGACTTATATCTCCATAACCTACCGTGGTTATTGAAACTATAACATACCATAAAGCGTCATCATAACTGTTAACGTCGCTTGAACCATGTTCCAGTAAGAAGAAAGTAATGGTTCCAGCCACAAAAATGAATAAAAATATAACCGCTCCGTGAACCAGCGTAGTTTTCCTTAAAAACTCAAGAATATTCTTTTGGCCCTTTTTAAGGAGTATGAAAACTCTAGCAAGTCTTATTAGTCTCACAAATCTTATAAAACCTAAATAATCTGCTGAAATAAATATCAAGAAATCAACAGGTATCATTGCTACTATATCAATCCAGTTTTTACGTATATATCGAAGTTTACTTTCTTCATTTCGAATTTTATACATAAACTCCAAAAACAGCACTATACAGACAAAAAGATCAAAGTCAACTATCATGCCAACTGTCTGGGGAGGCATATTAATAAAACTCATTAGAATAAGCAGAAATAAGTCAGAAATTATTAGAATGATTATAAAAGCCTCTAAAATCTGCTTGATTTTATCACTTATTGGTAGAATTGCCTTTAAAGATTGTCCGATTTGGTTCTTCATCAGTTAAAGATTTAATAATCGTCAATTTAATCTTTTCCATAATTGTCAAAACGGTGAAAACCAGTTAAAATCCATATAATAAAATTAAAAGACCAAAATTAGGTGTATTTACTAATTTGAATTATAGATATAGAGAATTAAAGCAGAATAACAAAATAAATCAAATACTCAAAAAAATCAGTGAAAATTCTTCTAATTACAAGTTAATTATGTTCATAACTTTTTGTTTCCATAACATATGACTTCTGATTTCCTAAATCATGTTTGGCAGGTTTTTCTGAAGGCTTAAAAATATTTGCTACAGTTTCAATTAATTCTTTATCGTCATTTTCTGCTGCAATTTTGATATTTTTTATTATATCACTGAAGATCTTGTCAACAACAACCTGTGAAAAATCCTCTACTATCTTTTCCTTGCCATTCATGTCTCCAAGCATTTTTAATGCTTTTTCAACTTCTTTAGACCTTATTTTTTCTGCATTGCGCCTTATATTAGAAATAAGAGATTCGACCTCAAGGCGTTTTAACGATTTTTTAAGAAGTAACATCTCTTCTTCAATAATTTCTTCAGCTGCCATCGATTCAGATTCTCTCATTTTTCTGTTTTTATCGGCTATTCCCCTTAAATCATCGATGTTAAACAGTTTAATGCCCAGTTTTTTAACTTCTTCCTCGATATCACGAGGATTTGCAATATCAACCATTACCAGCTTATCAAGCTTTTCATGTGACACTGCATTCTTCATTTTTTCATAAGTTAAAATAGGGTGAGGTGCTCCCGTAGCACTTATTATAACATCTGCATCACTCATAGCTTCATTAAGCCTGTCAAAATGAATAGCATAACCGCCGAGTTCTTTTGCAAGGTCTACTGCACGATCATATGTCCTGTTAGCCACAACTATGGCCTTAAGGTGTTTTTGTACCAGTGCTTTTGCAACAAGCGTCCCCATTTTTCCAGCGCCTATTACAAGGACTTTTTTGCATTTTAAATCCCCATGAACCGATTCTGCAAGTTCCACTGCTGCAGAGCCTATTGAAATAGATCCTTTATTGATGTTGGTCTTTTTTCTAACTACCTGGCCAACATGGATGGCCTTTGTAAATACCGTATTTAAAATCTCACCAGTACTTCCCTCTTCACGGCTTTTCTTTCTGACATCCTTTATTTGCCCCAATATCTGATCTTCGCCTATTATCATAGACTCCAATCCACAAGAAAGCCTTAGGAGATGATTCAACGCGTCATCATCAGTTTCAATCACAAAGTCTCCAAAATCAGTATCATCAATGTAACAATCATTTAAAACTAAATAAAGTTCAGCACGATTACATGTTTTTATCTGAAGATACTCATGTACAGAGTATTCATCCTTGATTTTCTCAAAGAGTTCATCCATCTGTTGAGTAGACTTCTCTATTGTACATATATCTGCTACATTATGGTCGATTCTGATATTTAGAATCATTCTAAGCCCCCACTCAGCTATTAATAGCTGATACGCATTTAAGATGCCAGACGTTCCTTTACATATTTTTTAGCATCTTCCAAATTTCCTTTTTTTAAGTACGTTCTTATAGTTTCATCATTTAGAATTTCATATAGATAATCTCTACGCTTTTTTTGATCATCTATCTTTTCTTTCAAGATGTTTCGTGTGAAATTTTGAAGTTCCAGTTGTAGGATGTCCTCCTCATTTATTACTTTTTGTATTTTTTTTCGTAACTCTTTTGCCATAAGGGGGCTCTTGCCTTTAGTAAATATACAAAACTGCACATCCCCTATAGAAAAAGAAGAGGGAACAATTAAATTACCATCATTAGGGTAATCAGCGCGATTTAAAAGCTTTCCTCCCGCTAATTTTGCCACACGTTCATTTAATTCATCATCTCCTGTGGCTACCACCACAAGATCGGACCAATCAACCCATTTTCCAACTTCATCTAAAGGTTTGAAAGAAGCTCCAAGATCAGCTAAATCTTTTGAGTTTCTTCCTATAATAATGACATCGGCCCCTGCTTCAAGGAACCTTCGGGCTCGACGACTTCCAACTTCACCCGCACCGACGATTAAAACATTTTTGTTTTCCATTTGCAGGAAAAGTGGTGTCCAACCCATTTTAAAACCTTAATTATTTAATTTGATTATTGAAGAGACTAGCTTGACTCTAAACTCTTCATCTTTAAAATCTTTCCAGCCAACCTTTTAGAAAAAGGTTGATCAAAACTCCATCTTAGAGTTGATAAACCTTCTATATTATCAATTTTTGTATTCCAATTATATGAATTTTTTTTAAATATGATCATTAATTTTGAATAATCAAACACCGCAACTCAAAAATTTTTCATTTTTGAGTGAGGATTTTTTTGATCAATCCTTTTTTCTCTGAAAAAAGGTTGATTAGCTTGACTCTAAACTCTTCATCTTTAAAATCTTTGCGGCCATTCTTAAATCATTTCCACATTCCTGAAGAACTGTATTAGCTTCTTCCTCTGGAATGTCAAAAGCATCTGCAAGTGCCTTTATCTCTTCCTGTGATGACTCAGATACACCTACAAGCTCCTCGGATAACTGCTTTTTAAGTTCCATGTATTCTTCAGTACTCATGTCTATTCTTCTCATGACCATATCCCTCAAGGGACAGGGTTTAGATGGTTTACAGCACCAGACTAGAGAACCAAAACAGGTTCCTTCTCCTTGACCTAACTTTGTTTTTTTACCAAATTCTTCTTTTTTTGCTATATAATCTTGAGAACTGAGATTTGCATCTTCAAGTGCATATATAATTGGGCAGGGCTTAACCGGTGGACAACAAAATGTTAAAGCTCTTTTGTCCCCGCCTCTGCATACGTGTGATGGTGAATCTTCCCATACCATTATACTCCTCCATAGTAATCTTATAAATCTGTTATTTTAAAACTGAAAAATTATAAAATCATTTCAGTAAAACTCATTTAAATAATTAATTAAAATTGAAAAAAATGTTAATTCATTCTTCAGTAAGCATTTCTTTCTTTTCACTTGGTGTCAAATCTTCCACAATAGATTTCGGATTTCCTATTTTAAGGATTTTTCCGCCTCTCATAAGAGCAGCTCTATCACAAACATCCAGTACAAAGTCCATATCGTGAGATATTATAAGGAAAGTTTGACTTAATTCATCTCTCGCCTTTATTATGGAATCAGTGACCTGAACTCTAGTTATTGGGTCCATGGTTCCAGTAGGTTCATCAAGAATTATTATATTAGGTTCTTTTATTAGAACTTGCGCTAAAGCAACCCTGTGGCGTTCCCCACCACTCAATTCATCAGGATATTTGTTCAATAAACTTGCAGCATATTTCTCATCAAATCCAACTACTTTAAGTGTGTATACCGCTTTCATTTTTGCAAATTCTGCAGGTAATTCTAAACTTATAGCTTCTGTTAAATTTCCCAAAACAGTTCGATGTGGATAAAGACTGTATTCCTGGTGAAGAATACCTAAATATGGTTTAATTCTTCCCCTTCCATATGGGCCCGATTCTGTCATGTCGATCCAATCGTCACCAAGTTTTGCAAGTATCTTACCTGAACTAGGTTCTGTTAAACCATAAAGTATTCTAGAAAGAGTTGTTTTACCTGCCCCACTTAAACCAACAATACCAAAAATCTCTCCTTCGCCAACTGTAAGGTCAATACCATCTACAGCTTTTACTACACCACGTTCTATGGAATAGTAATGCTTTTTGACGTCATCCATTTCAATAATGGGCCCGCCAGTTTCAAACTCTTCTTTCTTTTCAGGGAGTGGAACCTGGTCTAAAAATTTCTGGACAACAGTTTCAGGATCTCCTTCATGGATTATTTCGCCTCTCTCAAGCCATATTACGTGATCAGATAGTTTTCTCATGACTTCTGGCCAGTGCGAAGTTATAATCATTGTAGTACCTTTTTCCTTTACACCTTCCAGTAAAGCGTGGTGTAAAAGTTCGGCAGTTTTTGGATCAAGTGTACCTGTAGGTTCATCTGCAAGGAACAACATTGGTTCTTTTGCTATTTGTCTTGCAAGTACTACCCTTTGTTTTTCCCCACCACTTAAATCTCTTGCAATATGAGTTATCCTGTGGGTCATCTGTGTCATTTCAAGAAGATCTATGGCTATATATGCACTTTCCTCTTCATCATGATTGTCAATGGATTTCATCACATTATCAATTACAGTGTCATCTTCATAAAGAGCAAACGTCCGCTGTAGCATTATAGAAATTCTTTTTCTAATTGCAGCGAATGTTTTTCTATCTGTATCCCACAAATCTACACGTTCTGCTCCAAATTCGCCTCCACATGAGCATTTCTGTCCTGCTTTTGATGGAGGATCAGCCCGATTACACTTTGGACATATCGCAATATTGAAGATAATTTTACCCTTATCCGGTCTGTAATCCTTCATTCCACGAAGCATATTAATGAGTACAGATTTTCCAGCGCCGCTTCTACCTAAAATTCCTAATACGCTGCCTTCATTTATAGTTATATTCAAATTTTTTAAAATTTCCACGTCGCCGAATGTTTTAGTGACGTTTTCTAATTCTATAAAAGACATGCAATCACCTTTGATATAAGTTTGCAGTAAATATGTTATATATTTGATCGTGACTTTACTAATTAAAAATTTAAGATTATCATACCTGTGACATATCAAAAGGAATGTTTCCTTTTAACGCGATTCTTGCCATTGATATCCCATTTGCACCCGCAGAAATCATATTACGGGCTGATTTAAGATCACGGATAGAATTATTACCTATCAAAAATATTTCCGTGTTTTCTTTAATTGATTTTATAATATCATAGTCTGCATGATTATATCCGGGTTTCATGGCATCCACATGCAGATAATCCGCACCTGCTTCTTCAATAGATTTGGAAGCTTCAATATCATCTACATTTTCAATATTTGCTCGGATCTTGACTGATACTTTACTTTCAGCCCTTTTTACCACATTTTTTGTAAAATCATATAATCTGTGAGTATCATAAAGAAGTGCCTGTCCACATCCAATGTTAGTTATTTCGGGCTGTCTACAATGGGCATTTATTTCTACCACGTCAATTTCTGGCAGTTTTGATATTTCAACTATAGGTTCAAAGGAAACTGAACGAAGGTTTACAGATACACTTCCATTCCATGAACTTTTAACTATGCCTGCCTCGTTTCTAATGGTAGATAACAAATTTTCTTCTTTAATATCGAATTCCTGCCTTCCTCTTTGGAGGATATTGCATCCAGCCTCTATAGTTGGCTTATCTGCATTATAACCACCCAAAGTTACCATGTCAAAACCATAAGAAGCCATTTTTCGGCAAAAATTCCCGTCAGTTATTCCGGCCATTGGCGCTAAAACTTCAATAAACTCACCTATAACCTTAAAATAATTGTAAATTTAAATAAAAGCATAAAGGAATTATTCAACTAATTTTTCCTTCATAACATGGACAAGATCGTAAGTAACTCCGCCCCTTATTTCTTCAAGAGCTAAATCTGCCAAATTAGCAGCTTTTTCTGCAGTAGGAGCTTTTCCGATACCTGCTTTAAGTGCTATATTTGTTTCATCTTCAATTTCTTCGATTATCTTCAAAAGACCCTCTGGTTTAAGTCCATTACATGGGGACATAAAGTTATCTCCACCTATGAAGAAAAGAAGTGAACCTTTTTCGATTAATTTTTTCATTAAGAAATGTTGAACTCTATTTACAATAAAAGAAGTGTCATAAGCCGGAATTATATCAGTTAAAGAATCGGTAATTCCATTTATATCTATATGTGCAATTTGAACGAAGCTGTCCTCTTTATTTACAAGACCATCTATAGCAAGAATTTCTTTCCGCTCTTCTGACTGTGCTCCTCCGAAATTTTGAAGAGCTGCTGTAGCATCTCTTTGGGCTTCATAAGGAGTTTCAGATGCCCCTACACCCATGCTTACAGTTATAGGATACCTGTTGCCTATGGATTTCTGGATCCTGCGATGATCATCCACATCAACGTTATTTGTAATTGCAAGCATGTTATCAAAGCGGGTGAAGAAAACAAGTCCACCTTTGGCAGCAAATTGTCTTTGAAGATCAGCATAAAGCTCTGCTTGCAGAATTTGAAGATCTGCTTCGGCCCTTGGAGTTGGAGTAACTGTCCATGGACCGTAATTATCAATTTGAATTAAAGTCATCTGTATCATAAAATTTCACCCAAAATACTTCTTGCTAAACTCACCTTATCACCGATGGTCTTCATGTTTGTGTTTGTTGTAACGACCTTTGATATTAGTTTTTCTATTTTTTTCTCAGATTCAATGTCCTGAACATCTATGATAAAATTGTCCAAAAATTCCTTATAAATTGTTGCAACACCTACACAAGATGTTTCATATCCCATTGCATTCATAAACTTTGCTGCTGGACCGCTTACAGGCTTCCCACCAATTATAGGGGACACTGCAACAACATAAACGTTTTTAAGAGCTTTTTTAACTCCTTTTATTGAAATTATTGGTCCTATTGATGTTATTGGATTTGATGGTCCAATTATAACCATATCTGAATTTTCAATAGTACTTATTAAATCACTGGAAGGTTCCACATCGTCATATATTATATTTTCCACTTCTGGCTCTGCCCTTTTTTCCACCAGAAATTTGTGGAAACTCATTTCACCTTCGTCTGTTATGATTTTGATATTTGACTGCTGGTCACTCATGGGAATGATCTTTGATTTAACGCCTAAATTCTTCCGTTGAATATCAACAACTTCAGAAAGAGGATAATCATTCATTAACATGGTTTTTTGAATCTTAATAGCTCGATCTTTATCCCCAATTCTTAAAATTTCATCATGTCCAATTTTTTTTAAAGTTTCATGGGTTATAAATGTATCTTCTCTAATGCCATACCATGTATTTTCATTTATAATTCCTGCAAGAGTATACATCACAGTGTCTATATCAGGTGCTATATAGTTTCCTGATATATATGTATTTTCAACTGTGTTTACGATTACATTAATATGCATGGGATCAATAATTTGCACTATCCCCTGAATTAATTTTGGAGTTCCAGTTCCACCAGAAAGTACAGTTATCATATTACTCGTCTTTTAAATTTTTTTTGAAATTAGCGCTTTCTAATGAAAGTTCAATTTCAGTTTCTAAATACATCATATTTTTTAGGTCTTATTAAATCCTTAGATGTTGAATTATCATTCTTTAAATCTTTAACGTAATTAACTCCCCTTATTATAACAACAGGTATTCCTTCGTCTGCCTGACCCATCAGGATTGATGCTGCTGATGCCAATTCATCTGCTACAGCTATACTTGTGGTTTGAAGTTCTCTTCCATAGAGATCTTTTTCGCCTTTTCTATCCCAAAGGGCATTCATGCCAGATATTCCAATAGCAGTGCCAATAGCTCCTTCTCTGAAAGCCCTTCCCTGAGTATCAGATATAATAACAACAACTTCTTTTCCTATTCTGGCTTTTATATTTTCCATTATGACAGAGGCGCTTTTATCAGGATCTTCGGGAATGGGAGTGGCCATGCCATCTTCAACATTAGATTCATCTATTCCTGCATTTGCACATACAAATCCATGCTTCGTTTCACTGATTATAAAATCAGGTCCTACCTTCAGTATTTCATTAGATTCTTGAATTATAGCTTCCACAAGATGTGGATCTTTTCCTGTTTTTTCTGCAAGTTCAAAGGCTTTGGGAGTTGGTTCAATGGTTTTAAGATTGATTTTATTTCCTTCTGCCTTGGATATTATGGTTTCAGCTATAACAAAGACATCCCAGTTTTCAATATCATCATTTGCATTCAATATTAAATCGGCGATATCATCGCCTTCTTTAACTAGAGGAATATTTTCAATTCCAATGACCTTAATGTCCATTTATTCACCAGTATATTACAAAGAACCAATTTTCCATTCATCATCAACTGCAAATGCTGCCACTGAATCCACAGGGTTGGTAAATTCTTCGAATTTTCCCCCGCCGTATATAAATTTGGCCGCTTCTTCAGCATTACTGCAGACAAATTCAACATAATTTGGCTTTATATGCTCGTATGTTGAAATATAGCTGCATTGATCTGCATTAACCTTTTCAACTATAATTCCCTCATGGGTAACAATTCCAATATAAGAATCCCCGGCTAAAGTTGTTGCTCCTGCAATACGGGGAGTATTTAACTCATCTTTTTCATAGTCCATAGTAAGTAGTGTTAATGCAATTGAATCCCGTATGTTCATACCAGAAGCTATTTTTTCTGCAATGATATCTGTATGAGATCCATTTGAAACTACGGCAACATCATCCACAATTCTTATACAATTGTAGGCAATGTATGGATTTTTAAAAACGTCTTTCTCATGTCCTTCCTTCGGTACAATTGCAGCTCTATCTTCAAAGGTCTTTACCATTCTATTTGGAAAAGATCGGCTTGAAACTCTGTATGCAACAAATTTTCCTGCTTCTGTACTTCCAACTGCTAGTATTCTTCCAAGATACATTTTTTTCACCTATTAAGAGTATCAATTTTGATTTTATCATTAAAATTATATTACAATTTCATTGATTGGGAACTGCCACGGCTTTATCTACGGGGAATCCTGGAGGCGTTGTTATAATGATCTCCCCATTTTTAGGCCTTATAATCATCTCTCCACCATCAATCACCTGCGTATGAACAGCGATCGCCCCATTTCTTATGTAACTGGACATATCCTGTCCATTAACAGTGACTTTATGCAGTCCTGCAACTGGAATTAAATAATATTCAGATGTCCCGCTGATTTGCGTTACCTGAGGTTTTCCAGAAGTAGATTGTGCCTGATCAGCAGCGTGAAAGCTGCTTGTAACCATTAAAAATATAAGAATCGTGAAAACAACATCAATAAACGGAACCATGTTGAATCTAGGGCTGTTTTTCCTTACTTTGTTTCGATATCTATTTACATCCAGAGCCATTGGATAACTTCCTTTATAATTAGATTACTGCATCAATCTGCTTTCAACAATCTCCGCTTTGGTATTGCATTTTTCCATAAGAACATTGGGAATACTTTTTTCAAGCATACTTGGCTTTAAAGCCACCCAAACATTTGCGTCTACATCTGAAATTTCTTTTACTTTTACAATACCTGCAGATTCTTTTAATGCTTCAATTGCTATTTTTGGATCGATGGACACGGCTATTCTCATTACTGCTGAATTCCAGTTGGTCATTTTCTTGGCAATCTCTATTTTATCCATTTCATCTTCTATTTTACCAGTAATATAAGAATGAAGAGGAACTAAAGCTATTGCAACAGTAAGTCCTGCTATGGTGGTAATTAAAGCTATGTAAATTCCTTCTGCCATTCCTGAAGAGCTTGCTCCCATTCCAAGGGCCCTAAATGTATACCACATACCTAAAACTGTCCCTATCAGCCCTAAAAGAGGAGCAACTTCAATTATCATTTTAATTGTGCCCAGGCCTTTGGTCATTTTTCCCATTTCAACTATAAAAACACGTTCCATTGCGTCTTCAACTTCGGTTTTATTCCTGTAACCTATTTTTAAAGCTTCTGAAACTATTCTTGAAATTGGGTTTCGATACTTACTAATAGATCGAAGAGCTTCAAGAGAACCTCCTTTTTCCATAGCTTTATTAACTGTTCCCATAATCAGTGGCGGAGAAACCTTTGATATTTTACGTAAATAACGAATTTTTTCTATTGAAGCCAAAAAACCATATATGCCTATAATAGTTATTATATAAGTTATAATTCCCCCACTCTTGAACATCTCCAATATAGTGCCGAAAGAACTGCTTAGAAATTCATATATCATTGTATCCTGATCCTACTGATTTTATAGCATGATTTCAGTTTATTTTATGCCCCTTTGCAATCTGCCAAATTCAAAGAATATTGACGTGTGAAAATTTAAAATTTCACAGACTTGATTTTTCGTTTGTGTTATTTGACTTAAATTAGTTACTGAGAATTTCGATTAATTATCTGATGGATTTTATTAAACCCGTTCAATTTATGATGCTTGCTGATTTACTAGATTAACTGGATATTTTATAATTCCTGCTGCTTTTTTTTGACTGTAGCCCATGATTTCCTGACGAAATCAGGTAAATTTTCATAGTTAAATCTCTTTAAAAATGCAATTGTTTTAGGATCACTTGGATATCCAGACCCAACATCCTTATATTCCTTTCTTATTCTATCAATTTCTGAGTCGCGCTCAACTTTGGCAACTATAGACGCTGCAGCCACAATTGGAAACTTATCTTCGGCTTTATGTTCAGCTATGACCTTAAGATTCTCCCAAAAACTTTCCATTTCGTCGCAGAACCTTTGAGGCTTAACATCTAAACAATCTATATAGGCCACATCCGGGTCAAAATAGCCTATAACTTTTTTCATGGCAATTTTTTCAATTTCATTTAAATTGATGTCTTTAGCCCTTAAATTATCGATATCCTTGGCTTCTATTTTAACTGTATAAGATTCTGCAATTTTATTTATTCGCCTTGCCATTACTTTCCTTCTTCCGGAAGTTAACCTTTTAGAATCTTTTAGCTGAAGCCTTTCAAGCTTTTCAAGCCTATCTTCCTCAATTGCTATTCCGCACACAACAAGAGGTCCAATTACAGGTCCCCTGCCAGCTTCATCTATGCCTATAATTTTCATGTGTCTAAAAAAAGTTTTTTAAACCCTCAAACACACATTGTGTGTTTGGGGCACCAAAAATCAAAGATTTTTGGGTGTTTAAAAAAAGTAAAAAAATTAAAGCTAATTATTTCATAGCTTTTAAACGCACTTCTGGTTCAAGTGCTCTTGGTTCTGCAGCTACAATAGCAGCTCCTTTTGCAACTACAGTCATAGGATCATCTGAAATTTCTACAGGGACGCCAACTTCCTCGTATATCCTTTCTTTTAATCCCCTAAGTTGTGAAGTTCCTCCAACAACTACTGTTTCTTTGTAAACTCCAGATATAAGTTCAGGAGACATTCTTTCAAGTATAACTTTTAATGCCTCAACAAGCTCAACTACCACTGGTTCTGTGGCTTCTGCTACAAGTGTTGAATCTATTTCAACTTCTTTTGGCTTGTTAGTTGCCATATCTTTTCCAATTACAGTGGTTTTTAAAATTTCAATATCTGAACCCGCATTAACCATTCCCACTTCTATTTTGGCTTTTTCTGCTTCGTGAATTCCTATTTGAACATTATACATGTCTTTAACTTTTTCAACAATATTATCATCGATGTTATCTCCACCGAGTCTTACTGTTTCTATATCAGTGATTCCACCAAGGGATATAACTACAATATCACTTGATCCAGCACCAATATCAATTACCATTGTACCAGATGCTTCTGCAATTGGTAATCCCGCACCTATAGCTGCTGCAAGACCTTCGCTTATGACTAAAACATAGCTTGCTCCGGCTTTTCTACCTATTTCTTCTACAGCATTCTTTTCAACTTCTGATGCGTCTCCAGGGATACCTATAACTATTCTATCAATATGATCCATTGAATCCCCTGCTCCTTTATCCATAGCGTAGATAAGAAGAGCTTCTGCTTGAGCTACACTTTCTATAACTCCTTTTCTAAGTGGCCTTACTGCTACAATATCTTCTGGTGTTCTTCCAAGCATCAACTTTGCATCTTCACCGACTGCAAGCACATAAGATGGATCTTCCTTTTTAACAGCCACTACAGATGGTATTTTATAAAGATCAAATTTATCTCCTGAAGGTTTTGCGACAACTGTGTTAAGCGTACCTAAATCAATTCCCAAAGTACTTGTTATTCCTTCCTTCCTCACTTCTTCTGTTTCTTCCTTCTTTCCAAAAAGATTCATTTTATTCCTCCTTTAAAATATCTTTAAACCTTATTACAAATATTTTGTTTGACTTTGCAATTTCTTTGATTCTCTCTATATACTCTTCTTCAGTTGATATTAAAACTGTCGATAAGGCAACATCTGCCATTTTAAATAAAGGGTCAGCGATATCTCGAGCAAATTTCGGTAACCATCGAGTTATATAAACATCAGATTCTATAAAGCCTGTAGTTTTATCTTCTAAAAGGAATGATGCCTTGGCTGTACTTTTTTCAACGTCGCCTAAGAACTTTTTAATATGATCTTCAGGCCCTACAACTAGCATTGGATTTGGTTCTTCCCCAACATAATAAGGAGCTATTTTAAGGTACGCTCCACCATTTTCTTTAGCTATCAAGCTTAAATTTCTTATTTTATCAGTTTCACCATGTAACATAATAAAATCAAATTTCTGGGTTACAAATGATTCTCTGGAGGTAATATGTTCCCTGCAAAGTATTTTAACCCTTTCTTTGTCTAATATGGCTTCATATGCAATAGTATTAACCATTTCCTCATTGCCCGCAATTACGCACCATATTTTATCTGAATCCTGCATTGTTGAAACTTTTGCAGCTTTCCTTAAAGTTTTAATTTTGTTTTCTATCATCAATACCACGTCTTAATTCTCATGGTAGAATTCCACATTTTACATAATTATAATAAATTAATTTTTTACATATTATTAGAAAATATAATTACATATTTTTCTAACCTTCGGAAATCTTGGATTTCCGATGTCCCAAACACTTCGTGTTTGAGGATTCCAAAAAATTCTATGAATTTTTTACATATTTTGCATACTTTTCTTAATATACTATTACAATTCCTACATATAAAAAACTATAAATAAATATGCCCAAATTAATTCCAATAGTATTCCCAATAATATATTCTATAATATATGACAATTAAGCAGAATGGTTATATAAACTTTTATGAATTGATAAGATAGTAAATTATATGCATATCCTATAGTTAAAAAAGGATTAATCAAAGCTCTTTAACAACGTAATATATATTAAAGTTCTATTTTTTAATATAACCCTCAATTAAACCATAAATAAATTTAAAAATTTAAAAATATAAATAAATTCATGAAGAATAATTCTATACTTGATACAAACAATTTTTATAACAACAACTACAAAAATCTGCAAACCTATCAAAATTGAAAATTTTGATGCCGAGGAAATTAAATTTCTCCCAGAATTCATTACAGTTCAACTATTATTAAAAAAATTAGTGATTCTCATGTTCGTTAAAGGAACTTTAAAAAAAGCAGGGATATTTCTGACTTTAGCAGTCTTACCCTTCTTATTCGGGTATTTTTTAGTTAGTCTAATCCTATTTTCCATTGTTGCATTCATTATGCAGTTTTTCAGGGACCCCAATAGAAAAGTACCCGCTGAAAAAGGAGTTGTAGTAGCCCCTGCAGACGGAAGAATACTAAAAGGACAGATTGACAAGATAGAAATAGTAGAATACAATGATCCCCTCATGAAATACATATTAGAGAAAGGAAAAAAAGGAATTCGCGTAAGTACATTCATGTCTCCCTTTGATGTTCATGTAAATAGATCTCCTATTTCTGGAGAAGTCATAAAGACCAGGCACTACTCTGGAAAGTTTAAACTAGCATTTAAAGATAATGAAACAGAAACTGAAAAAGAAAAGAATCTAATAGTAATTGACTCCCAATACGGAAAAGTAGGAGTTATTCAAATTGCAGGGTTTGTAGCAAGGCGTATAGTTCAATACGTCAACGTTGGAGATAAAATAGAAATAGGGCAAAGATTAGGAATGATAAGATTTGGATCCAGGGTTGATCTGATACTGCCCTATGAAAACTGCAAATTAATGGTTAAAGAAGGGGAAAAGCCCAAAGCAGCAGAAACTATAATTGCTAGAATAGAAAATTAATGTGCTTTTAATATATTACTACCTTTTTTTAAACACTCTTTTAATTAATTATCAGATTCAAATAATCCTATTTTAAATATAACTATCTCAAAAGCCTATTAAATTTTTAGCCGATAACTGCACCCAAACCATCTTATTTTAAATATAAAGACCTTGTATAATTTATTAGAATTTAATAACATTACTGAATTCAAACCATCTTAATATAATCATATTGCACATCAAAAAACCACATTTTATATTGTATTCAAGATGATTTTACTATAATTATATTTATAACTATTATCAATGATTAATCGTTGGAGTTAATATGAAAATCAGATCTTATACATCTATTGCAGATATAGTTTCAATTGCAAACGCTTCTTCAGGATTTCTATCAATTGTAATGGCGACAACAGGCAATTTCATACTGGCCGCCAAATTCATGTTAATAGCAGTTATATTCGATGCAATGGATGGTTGGGTTGCTCGAAAAATGAATAGAGAAGATGAACTAGGTTTTGGGAAAAATGTCGATTCTCTATCAGATATTATTTCTTTTGGAGTCGCTCCAGGGATGCTTTTGTATATATTAAGCATATCCTCAGGATTATCATACTTCAGCATACTGGTATCTCTTTTAATAGTCATATGTGGAATATTAAGACTTTCGCGGTTTAACATAATTACAGATTCAAGTGACGACAAGTTCATAGGGCTGCCTATTCCAGCAACAGCACTTATACTTGCATCATTTTATCTTTCAGGATTTTACAATGCATTTTTAGCTCTGATTATTATGGCTGTTGTAGCTTTGTTCATGATAAGCACTGTCAAATATCCTAAATTTAGGGGAATTAAAACATTGATCATAGGGAGCATACTAATTATAGCAACTCTATTACCCCAAAACATTTTGTCTTATATTGCATATTTCCCCGCAAAGCTTTTATTTGTTATTATGCTACTATACTTATTGATAGTACCAGTTATAGATTTATACACTAAATTCTTTAGAAGTGGTCCGAATGTTAGATAAGATACGTGGAAAAAAGAAAGAAGATAAAGATACTCCTGATCTTCGGGGGAACAACAACAAGAAAGATGATTCTGATATAGGAGGACGTCTTAAAGGCATGGTAGGCAAAGTAACTGGGAAAGGAGAGGGTGAAAAGAAAGAAGAAGCTCGTGCTCCTCCAGAAAGAAAAATGCCAAGGCCTATGCCTAAACCTATTGCAAAACCAGGGGAAAAACCAAGGCTTAAACCTCCGCAAAAGAAGCCTGAAGGCGGAAGGCCAGGAATGGGTGGTTTTGGAAGAAGAATCCCTGATGATGACCAGAGAACACTTGTTGGGGCGGCAGTTTTTGGAATTATTTTAATTATACTCGTTGGAGCAGGTTATTATTTTTTAGTTTATGCCCCTTATCAGGATGCATTATCAAATGCTAAACAAACAAAGCTAGGTCAGGTTAATAGTTTCTTTTCAGGCCCATTAGCAACAGATCCAGTAGGATTAAATCTTAGAGCCCAGATCGATAGTGCAACAACGCCAGAGCAAGTAGAAGCTATAGATGTACTTGGTCCAGCAACAACGGAGTGGCGAACTTATCAACTTCAGCGAATCAATACAAAAAAGGATCCCTATGGAAGGGTTATGATAACTACGACTACACAAAAGAATGCAATAGTAAAAGTCGTAGATGCCCAAGCAGTTGTTAATCAAGCAGATGCTACCGTCTTATCAAACATGGTAATTGATACTCCAAATACTGTAGCTATTCCAATAATAATTTCCAGGCTGCAGGCTGCTGGAGGCCTTATAAATGTCGGAAATTCTGTGGATATATATCTGATGAATGGAACATCCAACCAGACAGTAGGATCATCAAATGGTACTCCTCAAATAAGCGGAGCAACTGTCCTTGCTATATTAAGGGCTAAAGACAGCGGAGTTATAGATGCCAATAAGTCACATGCACAATCCATTGCAATGTCTAATCTGGTTCAAGGCGGTGCACGTAGTGAATCAGCTAAACAAGATGTGGAACAACTCCTAAGGGCAGTAGCTGCCAGAAACTGGGATCAAAGTGAAGTAAGTTCCTTATTGAATTCTTACGGTTGGAGATTATCCGATTTCGAGAGGAGTTCAAACCTTGGTGAACTTGACGCACAGTATCTATTATTACTAGAAGTTCCAAGAGAAAACGCGGTATTCCTTATACAAAACATGAACAATGTCATACTTACAGTTCCAACTCAGCAAGCTCCAAACTGGATGATCCAGGAATTAAGACAGATATATGGATAATCTAAACTAAGAGATATGTGATAATCGGACCATTATAAAGAAAGTCACATATCTCCTAATTAACGAAGAAAGGGGATACGAATGGAGATAAATAAAGTATGCATTGTATTAATAGGTTTAATAGTATTTATTGGAGTAATAGGGGTAAATTCAAACAATAACACAGTATATGGAGCAGAGAAAGATATAAAACCACTCTATTCAAGTGTAAATATGACAAACCTCTATGCAACCATCCACATTCATATTAAAAATAATAACAATCATGTTCAATATTTCAAAATAAGCCAAACATATACTGATCATCTAACCGGCCCAATTAACTGGGTTATTAAAAAGGATTCAATAAGTCCACCAGCATTAAATATGATAGATTCAGTTTCTCAAACAGGAGATTTAGGGTGGAAAATACAACCCGGACAAACAAAAGAAGTGACATTTACAATTTTAGCTGTTGATTCATCTGGTGCTCCCTTAAGATTTGCCATAGGAAATCAACAAGCTGTAGCTAACACATATTGGCCTATAATACCAGATCCAGGCCTTTATCCTTCATGGTTCCAACCAAATGAAATAGAAATGCTTAATCCAAGTTTAGATCTTAAAGTATGGCAAGGACATTTCTCTTTCGATCTTATAAACATTGACCCACATGGAAATACTGTATCCGGAATAATAAGAGCACCAATAGTACCAATTAACTCAAAACTTATATCCAGCAAGCCAAAAGCAACATTTTTAGATAACGACATGGTACTAGGTGGAAAAGTTGCAGCATGGGACGTTACTATAGGCAGTACCCCGCTACACTACCAATATACTTACTTGTGGCCTTCTTCATCTTCATCATCAAGTTCAGGACAATTCAAATCCATATGGACAACAACCAATGCAGCATCATCAAAGGTACCAGTCTCTACTAAAGAAACAGGAGTTCCATACCTTCCATTTGTAATTGGAGGTATCTTAGTTGCCGGCGGATTAGCATATGCAAGAATAAAGTAATATATTCAAAAATTCAACGTTAAACTTAATACCAACAAGTGATAATAAAAGATTACATGAAAGTATCAACATTCTTTATACTAGTAGGGATGGTAATCATCTCACTTTACTTTATAGTGGAAGTGGGCTACTACGCAACAACAGAAAATATCGTTTTAAACAAATCAGATACACCTTATTTGGAAATACCAAAAATAGGTGTAGATCAAAATATTAACAACAAATCCATAAATTACGGCGTATTTTATGAGCCTAAGTCTGCAAAACCCGGTTTTGGAACGGTAGTGCTGGCAGGACATAGAACATTTTACAGTTCTCCTTTTTTAAACCTGGATAAACTTAAAAAAGGAGATATTATAACTGTATCCTGGCCAGGAATAGGAAACGTTGAATATACTGTAGTAAAATCATACGTTGTTCCAGGTTCATATCAGTTATCTCTGGAACAGGGCAAAACCCTTATTCTGTATACCTGCTATCCCCTCGGATCATCAAAACAGAGACTGATCATACAGGCAAATCAGACTAAAATAACCCCATTCAATTACTCAGCAGCAGCAAATACAGATAGCGGGAAAAAATCACCGCCCTATGCGCTTTTATTAATAGGTCTTTTCTTAGGAATAGGTTTAGCCTTAAGTTATCTATATCCTGTAAATGAAGATAAAATATTTATTTTCATAGCGACAATTGCACTTACGCTGTTTTTAGTCTATGGATATCTGTTTCCAGTTCCTCAAGATCAGATAGCATCGCAGTTATCCAATTTTAGTGATATATTTGGGGGTTAAGTCCATAAGTCAGAGTACATAAAATGTAACATCTAATCAGGTAGATTTCAATGGATATCGAGGAAAAATATTTCAAAAATATTTCAGGCAGAGAAAGGGCGATCTTTGAAGGTGCAATTACAATGGGGGCACTGTTCCATCAATTTGTTGGAACCCCTGTAAATGCAGAAAGTGCAGAAACACTTGAAAAATCCATAAAAGAAGCTATGGAACTTCAGCCGTGCATTGAAGAAGTTGAAGTGAAAATAAACAGGCAAATGCTTGAAGAAACAAAAAGCAAATTCAACTATGTGTCTTTAAGTGGAGATATGCTGGATATACGGGTAGTTTCAAAGTACAATGGCAAAAAAGCTGTTTTAAGGATGGAGTATATTGAGGAGCTTATGTATCCTTTGATGTATGTAGAACAGATTGAGGAATAATACAATGTGTTTTTGATCAACCTTCAAAAATTCAAAGAATTTTTGATGCCCGAAAAATCATAGATTTTTCGCCGGCTTTTTTCTAAAAAGGTTGTTATTGAAGAGTTGATGTATCCATTGATGTATGTTGAAGAGGTTGATGAGTAAAAATTTAATATAATTATTTTATTTCCTTATTTTATATGGTGACTTTATGGAGATTTTAAATAGATACGATGACATAAAATTTGCAATAAGGTGTGTAGATGTCTGGAAAGATCTAAAACCATCCGATGCTGAAATGGACGAAGTCCTTAAGTATGAAACCGCTACCCAAGGTTTAGATCTAGACTCATTGTTTTGCCAGCCGCTGCAGGATTATATGGAAATGCTAATAGCTTTGGTTCAAAATGAAACTGGGGAATGGTTTTTCTATGTGGATATTGCTGGCATTTTACACGATTTTGTTGCAACTGGGGAACTTTCAGTTTACAAAACTGAATCTGGCTATGTCGTTTGTTTTAAAAAATAAGAATTATATGCTTAGGGATATCTAAAAATCTTGATTTTATTTCTTATAAACTACAGTGATACATATCACATACAAGTACATCTATTTTTTATATAATTAGCAACACATACACATTTAAGTTACTTTTGAAAATTTAAACTCTATTTTCTTATAAAACTTCACAGTGATAGCATGATAAAAGTGGATAAAGAACTATGTAAGGGGTGCAACATATGCACAGAATTTTGCCCCCGTAAGGTTTACGAAGAGTCAGAAGAACCTAATAAGAAGGGAGTTCGTCTTCCAACTCCAAAGCACGAAGAAAAATGTACAAAATGTAATCTTTGTGTCCTTATGTGCCCAGACCAGGCCATACATGTTGAAGAAAAGGAAGAATAATTTCGTTAACTAAAAGTGGAGACGTAAAAATGGCGAATATTGAAAATTATTTCATACAGGGCAACGAAGCATGCGCAAGAGGTGCCATTAAGGCAGGGTGCAGATTCTTTGCAGGTTACCCAATAACTCCATCTACCGAAATTGCGGAAGATATGGCAATATTTCTACCCCGAGAGGGCGGATCATTTATACAGATGGAAGATGAGATTTCAGCACTTGGTGCAGTTATAGGGGCTGTTTGGGGCGGTCAAAAAGGAATGACTGCAACATCAGGGCCTGGATTTTCCCTAATGCAGGAACATATAGGCTACGCAGTAATGACAGAAACACCCCTTGTAATTGTTAACATGCAGCGAGGATCTCCTTCTACAGGACAGCCAACAATGGCCTCCCAAAGCGATATGATGCAGGCAAGATGGGGATCGCATGGAGACTATGAAGTGATAGCACTTTCACCTTCATCAGTGCAGGAATGTTTTGATTTTACAGTAGAAGCCTTTAATTTAGCAGAAGAATACAGAGTACCAGTTATGATAATGAGCGATGAGATCGTTGGGCACATGCGGGAAAAAATTTCAATACCGGGAAAGGTAGAAATTACCCCTCGAAAAATGCCTGAAGAAGGTCCTGAAACATTTTTACCATATAAAGCAGAACCAGATGGAGTATCACCAATGCCCCCATTTGGAGCGGGCTATAAAATGCATATTACCGGACTTACACACGATGAAAGAGGATATCCTGATGCATCAAGCCCAAAAGCTCATGCTAAGCTTGTTAAAAGGCTCTGCGATAAAATACTTAAAAATAGGGACAAAATAAACAGAGTTAAAGAATTATATACTGATGATGCCGATATCATTGTAATTTCATACGGTGCACCATCTCGATCTGCAATTACAGCAGTAAAACAGGCCCGAGAAGAAGGTATTAAAGCAGGGCACATCAAACTGGAAACAGTATGGCCTTTCCCTGATGAAATCATTAAATCTGCAGCAAAAAACGCCCAGAAGATAATTGTTGCAGAAATGAACCTTGGTCAAATCGTTCATGAAGTTGAAAGGGTTGTCTGTGGAGCAGCAGAAGTAGAATTACTACCTAAAATAGGTGGAGAAATGCACCTCCCATCTGAGATACTTAAAAAGATAGAATCAAGCAAGTAATTATTCAATTTAAAGACATTATCATAATAATTTAATTCAGGAGATGAAAAGATGGCTGATAAACAAAGGAAGTCATTTATGGACTACATGAGAAAAGAAAGGCTTCCACATATTTTTTGTGCCGGTTGTGGAAATGGAATTGTGATGAACACTTTCTTTAAAGGCATGGAAATGGCAGAATTTGATCTCGATAACATCGTAATGGTATCTGGAATTGGATGTTCTTCAAGGATACCGGGATATATTAAATGCGATTCACTCCATACAACACATGGTAGGCCAATTACATTTGCAACAGGAGTAAAACTAGCAAATCCTGACCTCGATTTAGTTGTATTTACAGGAGATGGTGACGCTGCTGCTATTGGAGGTAACCATCTAATCCACGGCGCCCGAAGAAATATAAATCTCACTGTAATATGTATAAATAACAGCATTTACGGAATGACCGGAGGCCAGATCAGTCCTACATCGCCAAAAGGCAGTTATGGAAGTACAGCTCCCTATGGGGCACTCGAAAGGCCTTTTAGCTTAGCAGATCTTGTGACTGCAGCCGGAGCAACCTACGTTGCAAGATGGACTACTGCACATGCGGTACAGCTTTCAAATGCAATTAAAAAAGGACTTCAAAACGAAGGTTTCTCATTTATAGAAGTAATTTCACAGTGCCCAACCTATTTTGGTCGGAAAAATAGGATGCGGACTCCCCTTGAAATGATGGAATTCATGAAAAACAACAGCATCTTAAAAAGAAAAGCTGATACCATGAGTGAAGAAGAACTGGAAGGAAAAATAATCGTGGGAGAGTTTGCCGATAAAAGCCTGATAGAGTACTCAGAAGGGCTCTGCGAGCTTGTAAACGAAAAATGTGAAAGTGGAAAACCATCATCAGTTAAATCAGCTTATAAAAGTTAAAAAGAGGGTTTAAATTGCGAAAAGATATAAGAATTGCCGGATTTGGTGGCCAGGGGATAATACTGGCCGGTATCGTTATTGGAAAGGCAGCTTCCCTTTTTGATAATATATTTGCTGTTCAAACACAATCTTACGGCCCAGAAGCAAGAGGTGGGGCTTCAAAAACAGAAGTAGTTATAAGCGACAGTGAAATTGACTATCCTAAAGTCTCAAAGCCAGATATTTTCATTGCAATGTCCAATGAGGCGTTGATGGCTTATTTAAACGATCTTAAAGACGGCGGGACATTAATTGTTGATCCTGATATGATAAAAGAGGAAGATATACTTCCATTTATCCAGAAACATAATATCAATTATTATAAAGCTCCAGTTACAAGAACAGCAACAGAAAAAATTGGACTTAATATTGTGGCCAACATAGTAATGGTTGGGGCCATAACAAGGATAACCAAAGTTGTATCTGAAGAAGCAGCAAGAAAAGCCATTGCAGCAAGTGTGCCCCCAGGAACTGAAGAAAAAAACATTTCTGCATTTGAAGCAGGCATGGAACTTGTTAAGGAGGATTAAATTTGAAATTCTTTGAATACCACGCAAAAGGAATATTTAAACTGGAAGGTATCCCTGTACCAGAAAGTTATGTTGCAGTGAACGGGAAAGATGCAAAAAAAGCCGCTGCAAAAATTAACAAACCCGTTGCCCTGAAATCTCAGGTCCTTGTCGGAGGCAGAGGTAAAGCTGGAGGAATTAAATTTGCAGATACTCCCACAGACGCCAAAAAAGTTGCAAAAGAGCTTTTAGGCATGGAAATAAAGGGCGAAAAGGTCAACAATATTCTGGTTGAAGAAAAAATTAATATCCTGTCAGAGTTCTATGTAAGTGTCGTGATGGATAGATCTGCTAAAAAGCCGCTTATAATGGCAAGCAGTGAAGGCGGTGTTGATATTGAAGAAGTGGCCAAAAACAGCCCTGAAAAAATAGTTAAATATCACGTTAATCCTTTAGAAGAGTTTATGCCATACCAGGCACGGGAAATTGCAAGAAAGATGGGCGTCGAAAACGAATTGATTTCAAAGGTTGGTGCATTTATCTGGAAACTTTTCAGTGTATTTGTTAAATATGATGCAACAATTGCAGAAATTAACCCTCTGGTTTTAACTCCTGAAGGGCTTATTGCAGCCGATGCAAAGCTTGAAATTGATGACGATTCCCTCTGGAGGCATAAAGAGTTTTCAGATCTCGAAGAGGCTAAAAAAGACGAATTTGCATATGTTACCCTTGACGGCGATATTGCAGTCATTGGAAACGGTGCAGGCCTTACTTTGACCGGGATGGACATGATAAATCTCTATGGTGGAAAACCCGCCACATTTTTAGATATCGGCGGTGGATCTTCTAAAGATGTTATCGAAAAAGCGCTGAACCTTGTAATTGGTGAACCAAACGTTAAAGTAATCTTTTTAAACGTGCTTGGTGGAATTACTCGAGCAGACGACGTGGCCAATGGAGTTATAGATGTTATAAACAGCGCTGAACGCAAAGTCCCAATTGTTATCAGGCTTACCGGCACAAATGAAGAAGAAGGCCAGAGGATTTTACGTGATGCTGGAATTCCTTTTGAAACTTCAATGGAAGATGCCGCGAAGAAGGCTGTTGAGATCTGCGAGAGCTTAGACTAAAATTATTATTTATTTTCAATAATAGCATAATTTGCTATTACATGAAAATAGAAAGTATTATATTTTTAATCATAAATTAAAAAGAATTAATACATTATTATAAGAATTAGTCCTCACACAAAGTATTAGATCTAAAAAGATTCCATATGTTTCTCATTTTTCAAAGACAAATTGTTTATTTTCAAAATCAGTTAAAAAAATTAAAACTGGATGTTTTGTATCATTTTAAGCGCATAAGCTCCAATTGCCAGAAGGACAGTAATAACTAATATATTGAACACCACAAATTTCACCCGATTTAAGTAAAATTTGATTTAATATTACTTGAACATTATTAAATTATCTTCAATAAAGCGAGTATAAATCCAATTAAATACACAAGTAGAAACACAATACTTGCTGCAAATATAGCTACGAATGTGTATTCCATATTTTTCCGTTCTTTTTTATCTAAAACTTCTGTTTTCTCCTCTATTTTGGGAGTTGTAGGTTTTTTCTCTTTCTTTTTTTTCTTTGCCATTGTATTTACTCCATTTTAAATTTTTAATTAATTTAATCCATTAAATAGACTTCAATCAAAAAATTGTCAAAATTCGTCTTTTATAATAATAAATTTATATAAAAACATATGAATAATATGTAAAACTAAATTTAAAAATTATTCGAACAAAGATAATTATACTGTCCTTATAAGAAGCACTGTACAAGGTGCAGAATGCACAACCTTTTCTGAAACACTTCCAAGTAGATGTTTATCAATCTTACTTTTTCCAGTGCCCATAACTATGATATCTACCTTTTCTTTTTCTGCTAATTTAACAATTTCATCTGCAGGATCTCCTTCCATCATTATCGGCCTGAAATTAATCATGCTGGAATGAAATTTTTCCCCCATATGAATTAATAAACTATTTCCATGCTTTTTAAGCTCTTTTACCATCGTTTCTTTTACTTTAACTGGAATAAGGAAAGGAAACGAAGTGTCCATTACGTAAAGTCCAATCACTTCCATTGATCTTCCGTGTATCAAGTCTAGAGTGTGCTCAACTATTTGATCCAGATGTTCTCCTGTACTTGTGACCAGTATCTTTTTATACACCATTTCATATCCTCCTTAAATTAAAAATATCTCCATTTTATATCGTGATAAGTATCCTCGTTACTATATAGATCACATAAGTAATCATCAAAGCAAGTCCTGCAAACCTTGTAAGTTTCATTTTCCTTGCAGCAAGTAGTAGAAGCAAAGCTGTGACAAAAATCATTGCAGGTGCATCAAAGCTAACTGAAAGCGGTTCTATATGAATGTTCATAAAAAGTGCTGGAATTCCTAAACCAATCATTATGTTAAAGACATTACTGCCCAATACTGTTCCAAATGAAAGACTGTGGAGTCTTTTCATTGCAGAAGTCAACGTTACCACAAGTTCAGGCATACTCGTTCCTATTGCAAGTGCAAAAAGGCCAATTAGCATTTCAGGAATGTTTGCAATTCTTGCAATTTCAACACCGCTGTAAACCAGTATCCTTGCACCAATAATCAAGCCTGTAATTCCAATTACAGCCATTAAGATGCTTTTTCTGGAGATTTTACTTTTCTTTACCTTTTTATCATTATTTCCATTATTTTTTCGTTCAGATCTTATCAAAATCCACAGATAAACGACATAAACAAGTATTAAAACAATACCTACAACCGCTGTAATTTCATCCACCAGAAACATGAATGCCATGAGTATTAAAGCTGTTAAAAGCGTCATCAACCCATCACGAGTCAACTCCTGGCGATTGGTCTGTATAAATCCTGCAACAAATGCCGAAATACCAAGTATTCCTGCAATGTTCCATATATTTGAGCCTATAACAACCCCTACACCAATATCACTGCTTCCAGTTAAAATTGCTATCATCGCAGAACCAAATTCAGGGAGTGATGTTCCAATTGCAGATGCCGTGACACCTAATATCATATGGGATACTCCCAATGATTCTCCAATTTCAACTAAATTATCAACGAATATATCTGCAGACTTTATCAATAATAGTAATGATAGTATCAGAGCTACTGAAAATGCAATTAATATAATCATGTTACAACCTTTTTGGAAATTAACTATCCTCAAAATTAAACCATCATAAGTTTATGTCCAAAAAAGAGTGTAGAGTATTATTTATAATATATCCCAAAAACAACTGCACACACCAGTGCAACGATTAAAACCAATAAATAAGGGTTTAACTCAATAACAGGTAAAGCGCCCCTTTGTACAGTATTTTCGAATAAAGGCCTGGAAGTAAATTGAACTCCAGCACTCAAACCTATTATCAATCCATTTAATTTTAACCTTTTCTTTTCTTTGAGTATGGCCATATACTCTTCATCGAAATCATTCTTAGGCTTGCTGCTTAAAAACCCTGATCCAAGCTTATAGACCTGCGATATCTGTAATATGTTTTTATAGTTCTTCCTATATTTACTGGCTGCCTTACGCCAGCTTTCACGTTTAGATTCCTGACTGCAGTTTTTATCATCCTGATGGCAGTATTTTTGATTGGGTGATTTAACTTCAAATGGATCACCACACCATTTACAATATTTTATTGCAGTAACTTTGCTCATAAAATGCACCTGAATTTAAAAATAAATTGTTTAAGAGTTATATATTTTACATAATAGGAATTAAAATCCAATTTCATAATTAACCATCATAAGTTTATGTTTGAATTACTTAAAAATTATTACGGGCCATGGTAATCAACAAACTTAATCATGCTTCCGACTTTTTAAACTTTTCTTTGTTTCAATTAAAAGAATATTAACCATTTTAGTTAAATCATGGAAATCCTTTCTGAATTTTTCCAGTTGATCTTTTGATTCACTTAACTTGTCCTGTGATCTTTCTTTCAAACCTTTCTTTGCCGCAGTTAAAGATTCAGAATCCGTGATTACAATATCCTGCAATCTAATAAGAATATTTAAAATTTTTTGTTTAAGTGGAATACATTTAGATGGAGGATTTACTTTTTCAAATTTGTAAAATATAGATTCTATTCCTTTTCTAATATCATCGATCCTTCTAGAAGCTTCTTGATTGCTAATTTCTCCTTGAACTTCTTTATCTATAATTTCTTTAAGTAAAAGAAGTAAACCTCCAGTTTCATCCATGCATCTGGCACTTCTTTTTAAAAACTGCCTTTTAGTCATTCCAAACATTTTATCTCCTGAGCCAAGATCAAACTAAAATAATTATTAATATACTACGTTTAAATAGAAAAAATTTTTTATAAACTTAGTCGTTCAAATCATGTATCTTTAAATTTAAAGATATTTTATAGCCTCATCAAATAGGATCACCGATTTTTCTAAAACTAAACGAACTGAATAATCGCATTTATGGCGTAAATCAATAGTATAACGGGGTTTATCCTCTCCTATCAAAATAAGAGGATAGCTTCTACAAATCTGTGGTCGAGTATCATATATTTTGCATCTTTTAGTTTCCAAGTTATGGAACTTACAGGGGAGATCTTCCTTAAACATGAAATGTTCTGGATACTCCGCATTACTTATTATTTCATGTTTTAAATCCGGATTAAACCGAAGAAGTAAATTTAATTCATCTTTATGTATGAATATTGGTGATGATTCCCTGCAGCAAGTACCGCAATGGCTGCACCATTCGGGATGCTCTGCCGCAATTTCAAAATCTGAAGGACCTTCAAAAAGCTTTAAACTTACCATATCTGCAAATTCAATTATTTCTTTAAGATCATCCCTTGTTACTCCCTTTTTCTTGTACTTCTTAATTGATCTTTTTTTTCTAAGCTTTTTTAAGACATCTTTTTCAAGTATTTCTCTCTTTAATCGAGTATCTTCATCTTCTAAAGCTTTTTCTCGAATTTTTTCGAATAATTCAGGGTCTATAAGGAGATCTCTTAACATGTTTATCAGTCTCAGATCAATCTTTGGAAAAAAGTCCTTAAAAACTTAGTGTTTAATTGAATTTAGAATTAATTTAAAATAATTGTTTCATTATTCCTGTTAAATTAACAAGGAATACTAAAATAAAAAACCGAACCCTTTCCTAATTCTGATTCAACCCAAATGCGTCCACCATGGCGTTCTATAATTCTTTTAACTATTGATAGGCCAATTCCAGTACCCTGGTATTCATCCCTTGTATGTAAACGCTGGAATATTACAAAAATACGTTCCATATACTGCTTTTCTATTCCTATACCATTATCTCGGATGGAAAAGACGTATTCTTTGCTTTCATAGTCTTCTTTTGATGAAATATGAATTTTAGGAGGCTCACCCTCTTTTTTAAATTTAATGGCGTTACTTATGAGGTTTTGAAATATTCTTTGAAGCTGTCCTGCATCACACATTATAACTGGCATTGAATTACGAGTAATTTTTGCACCATTCTCTTTAATAGCAAATTGGAGATTGTCAATGGCTTGATCTAAAATAAGCTTGCTATCTACAGGTTTAAACTCGTTTTCTTTTGTTGCAATACGAGAGTACTCAAGGAGGCCTTTAATTTGCTCTTTCATCCTAAGTGCAGCTTCAACGATGTAATCCATAAATTCATCGGCATCTTCATCGAATTTACCTTTGTAACGTCGTTCTAAAAGCTGAGTAAAGCTTGCAATAGTTCTAAGAGGTTCCTGTAAGTCATGGGACGCCACATAAGCAAACCTCTGTAATTCTTCATTAGACCTCTTCAGGTCACTTATCGTTTCTTCAACCTGTTCTTCTAAATTATTATGTGCCTGTTTAAGTGCTTTTTCTATTTTTTTACGTTCAGTAATATCTCTTGCTACACAAACTAAAGCACTTGGATTATCCTTATCAAAAATTACACCCACAGAAACTTCAACTGGGAATATATATCCATCTTTAGTTACCATATTATAATTAGTATTATTCAAATAACCCTTTGAAAGAGTCTGTTTCATGTCCTGAAGTGCTTTTGATCTATCTTCTGGAGCAATTAAATCAAAAGTACTGACTTCAGTTAATTCTTCTTTTGATTTAAAACCAAAAAGATTCAATCCCACCGTATTACACTCAACTACATTTCCATTTAAATCAGTGACAGCGATTGCATCTGGAGAATGTTCAATTATAGCCCTTAACTTACTTTCACTCTCTTTTAAAGCTTTTGCAATTTGTGATGTCACAAATACTTCATGTTTGAGAGCCTCATCTATTTTTTTATGTTCTGTAATATCTGTATTAATTTCCATGTACCCTGTGGGCTCATTATTTTCATTTTTTTGTAATTCCCATCGGCTTAAAACATCTATTTTTTGACCGTCGCGTCTTGTATGGGTTACTTCCCCTTCCCAATGCCCTTTCTGGAAGAGTTGTTTAAATATTCTATTTAAAGGCTCTAAAAATTCAGTCTTCAATAAATTATAAGTTACTTTACCACGGGCTTCCTCCTTGGTCCATCCATATCTTTCCTCTGCACCGTGATTCCAGAAAATAATTCTATCCCCCATATCACGAACTATGATTGCATCACGGGTAAGATCAAGTAAATCAGCATGTTTTCGTAATTCTTCTTCAGTCTTTTCTTTCTCGGTTATATCGGTGCTGACTGTAATGAAAGTATTACTATCAGACATATATGCAGAGACAGAATAATATTTACCTGACAATCTAAAATAAACCTTAAATGTTTTACTTTTACTTGTTTTGATAATTTCATCAGCTGTTTCTAAATATATGGCCGATATTTCATTATCATAGATTTCCGTTACTGTTTTCCCAATTATATCTCCATCAGACAGTACTTCATTATTGATAGTTGCCTTATTTACATATTCAACACGTAAATTTATGAATTCGCCCATTTCATCACGAATTATCTCATAAATCGTAACTTCATCCTGCAAATTGTCAAAAATATGAAAATTTGCACGTGATTGAAGACTCACTGCCTCATTATTAGCGTCTATCATTTATATCCCCACAAATAAAATGTACACTATTCAGTTCTATTTTGAACTATTATTATTATATTTTATTATTAAAATAAAATTAGAAAGACTTATAAATTCAAATTAATTCACCATTTTGTATTATATTACTTCAATTTACTATTATTATGATATTAACTCATGGACTATCATTAATAATTTTACCCTACACTATTAGAACTAAATTTTTTAAATTAAATAAAATATGTATCCAGATTTTTTTAATGGATATTATTACATTTTATAAATATTTTTAAATTATAAAAATTGGATAAAATGCGCCAAAAATAAATAATACGGGTAAAAATCATATATAAACCCATGAAAGAAAATATGCATAAATAAGACAGTTCAAGAGTTTACTCTTAAAATTTTATAATACACCTGTTTAAAATAGAAAAGATTATATTTTTAGCAGTATAACTTAAGATTCTAAAAATTAAATTTACTAACTTCAGATGTGTATATACAAATCATTAAAGCTCAATGGGATAATCTATGTTTAAGAAAATTAGCCTAGCTATTATAATTGTCATAATTTACTTCATGGTTTATAGTTTAATTGAACCTTACTGGATTGAAACCAAAGTCATTGTGGTTGAGTCAAATCAAATTCCTGCAGATTTTGATGGCAAAAAAATTGTTTTTTTATCCGACATCCATATGGGATCCTGGCCGTTTTTTGACCAGAAAAGAGCCGATAACCTGGTCAACCAAGTAAATGCGCTACATCCAGACATGATTTTACTGGGTGGTGATTATGTAAGTGATGATCCCCCTTATATTAGTCCTTGTTTTACAGAACTTTCCAAACTAAAAGCACCATTAGGTGTTTATGGTGTTTTAGGAAACAACGATCCTAAAAACGAATCCATTGAAGCTATGAAAAATGCCAACATTACTTATATTGGTAATGATGGGGTTTGGATTGAAAAGCAGGGTCAAAAAATCAGGGTTGGAGGAGTAGGTGATATGATCACTGACACTCAAAATCAGGATGCAGCAATAGGCAATGCAAGTAAAAATGACTTTGTAATGATGGTATCCCATAATCCTGACTTTTTCCCGCTTCTGGATAAATCAAAGGTCGATGTCATGCTCTCAGGGCATACTCACGGAGGGCAAATAACCTTTTTTGGACTCTGGGCCCCAATTATACATTCCAAATATGGAAATAAATACAGGACAGGAGTAATGGAGAGCAATAATACCACGCTAATTGTAGGTAATGGTATTGGCACAATTGCAGTACCTATGCGATTTTTTGCACATCCCCAAATTATTGTGCTGGAATTAAAGAAAAAAGTGTCTTAAAAATAAGAAATAAATGATAGATTAACAGTCCATCATTGTTGCCCAAATATTAAACCTTTTATATAATCAAACGCCGCCTGCAGATAGCCCATTATTTGATCTAAGATTCCACCAGACTGTTTTGCTTGATTTGTGACGTTTTGTAGCTGTGATTTAAATTGTGATAGGTCTCCCTGTATTTTCTGTGAGTTTGCAATAGTATTTGCAATTTGCTGTGCCTGTGAGTCGCTGAGATTAATGTTCAGATTGTTTGCAATGTTAATTACAATTATTTTTATCTGAGCAGGGTCCTGTAAATTTTGTTTTTGAACTTCATTTTGAACCTGTTCAAAAAGATCAGCTATTTTATCAGGGCTCTGACCTGTCTGGTTCGCTATCTGATTCTCTGTGTATAATGTGTCTGTTGCAGCTTGTTTAGCGCTGTCCGGAATTGATGCATTTACCGCAACTTCATAAGACTTTAATACACCTGCTAAAGCCGCTTCTCCAGATGATTGAACAGGTGCAGTGACTACCACATATCCATTTGTTATCCCTATAGATTTTAAGGCATTTGCATACATTTTAGGAGTAACAATTTTTACTTTACTGTTATCCACAATAACCTTAATTCCATTATTATAACTCAGATCTACCATTGCACATGAGAATATCTGATTTGAAGAGTAAGTTCTTCCAGTTATAGTTTTAGAGATTTCATTTACTTCAGGTGCTGTAATAAGCTTGGTATTAGCTGTGCTTACATTTTTATTAGTATGAGCCTGAAAATAATCCATTACAGAACTTTTATATTGAGCATTTGAATTTGTAGCTACCCCTATGGTTACTGCAAAACCTGAAGCACCATATATTGGAGCTATAGTCATTAATACCAGCAGAACTACTGCTATATACTTTTTCATTAAACCACCTCATTTAAACCAATTACTTGATCTAATAAATTGGTATGTGCCACTGATTTTGGAATTATAATTCAATGACCATTAGCATGTTCAACGATATAAACTTTTACCAAAATAAGGAATTTAAGAACTAGTTGCTGGATTTAAAAAATGTATACTACTTAAAAGAAAATAATTATGCCCAAACAATCTCATTTCAAAAGTACAACTCTACTTTCATATGCTTTATCTTTAATCTCTAAACCACAAGCCTCGGCGACAGAATCTGCAAAATCGTAAATTTCCTGGTTTGAGGGCATATTTTCCCATTCAAGCCTCTTTCTGGAATACCCTACGAACATGTATGCCTTGATTTCAACAAAATCAGGATTACTTCTTTTAATTATTTCCGCATATTCCTCCACATTTTGCATGTTGTATCCCTTTACACAGGTCATTCTCAGGACTTTTCTGCAGTCGAAGCTCGAAAGTAAATCAAGGCTCTTATTTAAATTATCCCATCCATTTTCTATTTGGGGGCTGCATAATTTGCTAAATATCCCTTTGTTTGGAGCATCAAGCGATATATAAAGCTGTGTTGGCTCTTCTTTGAGATTTCCTAATTTCTCAGGTGTCATTCCATTTGTAACCAGGAATGTGGTGAAATCTCTTCTATGGAACTCTTCAATTAAATCATCTATTTTAGGATACAGCATTGGTTCACCTGCAAGTGAAATTGCAGCGTGTTTTGGATCCTGGGATTCATCGAGTTTCTTCTTATTTGCCTTTTCATTTCCAAAAAAGCCGCAAAGAAGCTTTCTTTGAGCTTCAATACTGCCGTCTATTATTTCTCCGGGCTCATCGAAATTACCTTTCCACTGTGTTTCTGTAACTGAAATGTCTCTCCAACAGAATAAGCATTTCTGGTGACAGAAAGGAATGCTTGGGGATATCTGCAGGCATCTATGACTTTCTATGCCGTAAAATTTCTGTTTATAACATACTCCTTCATCAAGTATGCTTTTTTTAGTCCAGTGGCATACTTTAGCTGCGGAATGTTTGTTGGATCCCACAAATCTGTATCCCATTTTTTCAAGTTTTTTAAGATCTTCGTTTGAAAGTGACATTTTAACCCGTTGTTGAGTGGCTATTTGACTGTTTGGCCAGCGCTAATAAGTTTAATCCTAAACTGACTTTATATTTGCTATCAAAGATGAATTCAAATATTTATGGCCATAAATAACTATTGAATATGAAATTTTAATTATATTTTATATAATTTTGTTATCAATTTAGTAAGATTAAAACATGATATAAATCTATGCAGATTTGACTACATTATATAATAATTTTATATTACAATAGAAAGAAGTCTTATGAGTTATGCCTACTTTAAAACTTCTTTTTGTTAAAATTAAACTTGAAAGTAATATAAATTTAGGTAAAATTTTAAATAATTAACTGTTTTTCGTATTTAGGATATAATAAGGCTTTATACTATATAAACGCTTCAAAATTACTTTTTGATGAAATCAAAGATATAATATATCTTATTTAATTGAATAATGTTTAAAATTTGACTATATGAAATTTAGTATAACTACCTTCTTAAATTTAGACATTTAAAGAGTATATTTTAAGAAAATAGGGTTTAATGGAAGCCACTCTACCCAAATACAGAAGAAAGTTTCCTTCTTTCAGATACTTATTTTAAATTACCTCTAAACTTACTTTAAATCTAAAAAACGGTTCTATAACGGCTTTTTTTCGAGAAAAAAACCAAAACATTTATATATGCTATACGTTGATTTAGTTTTGTCCAAAGCGTTTCAAGTGAGTACATCTAGTACCATGGGACATGGAGGCGGTACAATTAAGCGACATAAAACGTGCGCGTTACTATTAGTAATAAGTATGGTAATGTGCATAATTCCCGCAGTAGTGGGAATGTCAGACCAGAGTGCATCGGACAATAATGCAAAAATTGGTTTGAAAGAAAATAAAAACGTTATAGAAGTAAATGCAGCGCATAAAAAAGTTAGCGCGAAAAAAGCTAAAGTTAAAAAGTCGAAAAAAAAGACTACTAAAAAAACAAAGAAGTCCAAAAAGAAAAAGAAGTCCAAAAAGAAGGTAAAAGCAGCATCTAGCTACAGTTCTTCAAATTATAAATCAAGCGGTAATGCAGATACATTTAGCGACCAAAAATTAGACTCAATTATGGAGTCCGGTTCTAAATATAGATACAGTCATTCTTATCATACTGGTGCTGAATTGGTAAAACACGGCGCTGGAGATTGCTGGGCCTTTAGTGATTATCTAAACGGCAAATTTAAAGCTGCAGGATATCAGTCAAGGATAATTCAATATTCAACAGCTTATTCAAGCAGACACAGGTCAGTTCAATTATATCAAAACGGACAATGGAAAACAGTTCCTTATAGGGCTTACGGATACACTAGTATGATCGTGTAATCCATCATACTTACATGAAATCAAGCAAAAAAAGCAATTTTAACTTACTTCACTCAAAAATCGAAGATTTTTGGTCCCCAAGACTTTTAGTTTTGAGGGCTCTTTTTTTAATTTTAAAATAATTTTATTAAGATTTAAATATTCTTTTTAATTTATTTCTCGTCCAGTTACTTTAGGTAATTATAAAATACCAAAATACTTTTATATCAATGACAGAGAGATATCAATATAATACCTATTTGCTTTTTTTGGAGGGTAATCATGAACAATATTAAGGAAACTCCAATTGTAATTTTAAATTTTAAAACATATTTAGAATCTACTGGTGAAAATGCTCTAAAACTTGCTAAAAGTTCTGAGATTGTTGCAGAAGAAACTGGTGTGAATATAATGGTGGCACCACAATTTGCCGATATTTACAGGATTAAAGAGGAAGTAAATATTCCTGTTTTAGCCCAGCATATCGATCCAATTGATGCAGGCGGACATACAGGTAGCATTCTGCCAGAATGTGTCAAAGAAGCTGGAGCAGTTGGTACACTTATAAATCATTCAGAACGAAGAATGGAACTTTTTGAAATTGATGCTGCAGTTAAAAAAGCCTTCTCACTTGGAATGAGTAGTATTGTTTGTACAAACAATATAGAAACAAGTTCTGCAGCTGCTACATTAAATCCTGATTTTGTAGCCATAGAACCTCCAGAACTCATAGGATCAGGAATACCTGTATCCCAGGCAGAACCTGAAATTGTTGAAAAGACGGTAGAGATGATACATGACATTAATCCAGGAGTAAAGGTACTCTGTGGTGCAGGAATATCAACAGGAGATGATATGAAAGCTGCAATAGATTTGGGTAGTGAAGGAGTACTACTCGCATCAGGAATCATTCTTGCAGACGATCCTCAAAAAGCTCTTCTGGATCTTGTAAGTAAAATATAACTGGAAACTATGTTAATCGGTCAGTTAAAGCAGTAACTATTCATGGCAGAGCAGATATAAAAATTATAAAAAGCTAACTGGAGAGAAAAAATGTCCCTTCCATTTTATACCATAGACGACTTTAATTTAGAAGATAAGACTGTTCTTGTAAGAGTTGATATTAATTCACCCGTAGATCCCAGTACTGGCTCTATTTTAGATGATACAAGAATAAAATTACACGCTGAAACGATAGAAGAAATTTCCAGGAAGGGTGCAAAAACTGTTGTACTGGCTCATCAAAGCCGGCCGGGGAAAAAAGATTTTACTACACTCCAACAGCACGCAAGAGCGCTCTCAAATATTTTAAATCGCCCTGTAGATTACATTGACGATATTTTCGGCAGTGCTGCAAGGAAAGAAATAAAGAAAATGAAAAATGGAGATATTCTCCTGCTTGAAAATGTTAGATTTTATTCTGAAGAGATCTTAAAGAGAGATCCCGAACAGCAGGCTGAAACACATATGGTTCGGAAGTTATCTCCCCTTATTGATATTTTTATAAACGATGCATTTGCAGCCGCCCACAGATCGCAGCCTTCACTGGTTGGTTTTGCAGTAAAATTACCGTCAGGTGCAGGGCGGATAATGGAAAGAGAGCTCAAAATACTGTACAGTGCCGTTGATAACGCTGAAAAACCATGTGTATATGTACTGGGAGGAGTAAAAGTAGACGATTCCATAATGGTTATGGAAAATGTTTTAAAAAATGGAAGTGCCGATTATATACTAACTACCGGCCTTGTCGCCAATATTTTTTTGTGGGCTGCAGGAATTGACATAGGAAAATATAATAAGGATTTTATTAAAAACAGAGGTTACTGCGACTTTGTTGAAAAAGGAAAACAAATGCTTGAAGAATTTGATGGTAAAATTAAGATGCCTAAAGATGTGGCTGTCTGTATAGATAACTCAAGAGCAGAATACTGCACTGAAAAGATTCCAGACAAGCCCATATATGATATTGGAACTGATACCATTACAGAATATGCTAAATTTATAAGAGATGCTAAAACTATATTTGCAAATGGACCCGCAGGGGTTTTTGAGCAGGAAGGGTTCAGCATTGGCACAGAAGATATTTTAAATGCAATAGCATCTTCCAGTGGAAATTCTATAATTGGAGGAGGACATCTAGCTGCTGCCGCCAATCAAATGGGTTTATCCTCAGGAATAACCCATATAAGCAGTGGTGGAGGCGCATCCATAAACTTACTTGCCGGTGAAAAACTTCCAGTGGTTGAAGTACTTAAGGAAGTTAAATTGAAGGGTAGAAAATAATTGATAATGGATTTATTACATAATAATTAGTTAACTGCAAAACACACCTTTAACAAATTTTAAAATTTAAAGATAAATGTTCAATCATGTTGTATGGAAATATGATTTTTCTTCAATTATTTAAAAAATAAAAACTATAGATTTAATCGCACATAATATTATATATAATGAAGAACCAACGATTTGTATTCGCTGGGTTGTGACACCACAAACTATTTAAAGGAATATACTAATACCTAAAAATGCCTCGGTAGCTCAGTCTGGTGGAGCGCGAGACTTGTAATCTCGTGGTCGCGGGTTCAATTCCCGTTCGGGGCTTTACATTTCTTAAATAAAGCAATGTATGAATTTCACATGGGACCATAGGGTAGCTTGGTCGATCCTTTGGGCTTTGGGAGCCTGAGACTCCGGTTCAAATCCGGGTGGTCCCACTTCAAATATTTAAATGAAGATAGGAGTTAAAAATCATATCCATATCCCGCCTTAGCTCAATTTGGCAGAGCATCGGACTGTAGATCCGAGGGTTGCTGGTTCAAGTCCGGCAGGCGGGATTTTGATTATTAATAAGCTCCAAAGCATTTGTAACAAAGACTATATATTGAATGAAATAGAAAAGTATTTAAGTACGTATACGTATACCCAATTATACTCTCATTCTTAAGAGCTGCCCTGGTGGTGTAGGGGCTATCATGTGGGCCTGTCGAGCCCACGACTCGGGTTCAAATCCCGGCCAGGGCGTTTGTCTTTAGGGCCCGTAGCTCAGTCTGGCAGAGCGCTTGGCTTTTAACCAAGTGGCCGCGGGTTCAATTCCCGTCGGGCCCGTTCTTTGATTTTTTAACTGGAGGATAAAGTGTGAAAAAAGATATCTTAAAACACAAATTAGTTCCAGAACATACTATTTTGTCAAAATCTGAAATTAAAAAGGTAATGAAAGAATTAGATATCCACCCTGAACAGCTTCCAAAAATTAAACAGGATGATCCTGTTTGCAAAGCAATAGAAGCCAAATCAGGAGATATTTTGAAAATAACACGAAAAAGTCATACTGCCGGAAAGTTTGTTACTTATCGACTAGTATTAGAATAATTAATTAATTATTTTTGGAGGAATTTAATGGGGAAAAATGCATGGGGACTGGTTGATGCATTTTTTGATCAGTACAATTTGGTAGACCATCATATAAAATCCTATAACGACTTTGTAGACCACAGAATACAGGATATAATTGATATAACTGAATCTATTGTACTTGAACAAGGCGAATACAGAGTAGAAACAGGCAAATTAGAAATTAGAAAGCCATTCATTAAAGAAGCTGACGGATCAAAAAGTGTAATATATCCAACAGAAGCAAGACTTAGAAATTTAACTTATTCTGCACATATGTATCTTGAGATGGCACTTATAAAAGAAGGAGAGCCAGAACCAGATTTAGAAAAAGTGTATATTGGCGAACTGCCAGTAATGTTGAAATCGAACGTATGCCATTTAAATGGGTTAAATGAAAAAGAACTGGACGAAAAAGGAGAAGATCCACAAGATCCTGGAGGATATTTCATCGTGAATGGTTCTGAAAGAGCCATCGTTACAATGGAAGAAATAGCTCCCAATAAAATCATCCTTGAACGTATAGGTGAAAGAGAAGATAGACGTGCTCGAGCTATCGTAACTTCAATTAAAAGTGGATTTAGAGCTAGAATAACTTTAGAATACAGAAAGCCAAGGAAAAAAGGTGTATTCTTAAGAATATCATTCCCGTATGTTCCAGGGGAAATACCTCTTGTAGTGCTGCTGCGTGCACTTGGACTTGAAACTGATGAAGAGTTAGTAACAAGTGTTTCAGATGAAAATGATATACAATTCCTTTTAATAGATGATATCCAAACTTCAGAAGTAATGACAAGATATGACGCTGTTAAATATATAGGTAACAGGGTCGCAAAGGGTATGACTGAAGAGTACAGGATTAAAAGAGCTGAAGACGTAATAGACAGATATTTATTACCGCACATGGGTGTTGAACCTGAAAATAGAGCAGACAAAGCTACTTATCTTGCTGAAATGACAGAAATGTTACTTCAGGTTATTTTTGAAACTCGTGAACCACACGATAAGGACCATTATGCTAATAAAAGATTAAGAGTATCTGGTGACCTTATGGAAGACTTATTCAGAGTTGCATTTACAAGTTTAACCAGAGATATGACATATCAGCTTGAGAGAAGCCTTGCAAGAGGAAAAGAACCTTCTGTAAAGCAGGCTGTAAGGTCTGATGTGCTGACAGAGAATATAAAACACGCCATTGCCACAGGAAACTGGGTTGGTGGAAGGGCAGGTGTAAGCCAGCTGCTTGACAGGACAAGTTACATGGGTACATTATCCCACCTTAAGAGGGTTGTATCTCCTTTAAGCAGAAGTCAACCTCACTTTGAAGCTCGTGATTTGCATCCAACACAGTTTGGAAAGATATGTCCAAACGAGACCCCAGAGGGACCTAATTGTGGGCTTGTGAAAAACCTTGCACTTCTTGCAAAGATATCCGAAGGGTCTGATCCATCTGAAATTGAAAATGTAATTAAGAAAATGGGAATTTCAAGTTCAAAATAAAGGGGTTAAAGCGTGAAAAAGTGTAAAATTTACATTAACGGTAAGCTCATAGGAGCTTGTGATGATCCAGAAGACTTCGTCATGGAAATGAGGGAAAAACGGAGAAGCGGCGAAGTCTCTCATGAGATGAACATCACCCATTATCCAGAAACTGATGAAATTTATATATTCAACGATCCAGGAAGAACAAGAAGACCATTGATAGTAGTTAACAATGGTGAATCCGCCCTTAAAGATGATCATCTTGCTGCTATTGAAGCTGGCGAAATGGGCTGGACTGATCTCATAAATCAAGGAATAATTGAATACTTAGATGCGGAAGAAGAAGAAAATACATATATTGCCATGTTTGAGGATGAACTGGCAGAAGGGCATACACACCTTGAAATTGACCCTTCCACAATGCTTGGAATATGTGCAGGTATCATTCCTTATGCTAACCATAATTCATCTCCTAGGAATACAATGGAAGCAGGGATGACAAAACAGGCTTTAGGGCTTTACGTTTCAAATTATAGATTAAGAACTGACACAAGAGCTCACCTTTTGCATCATCCACAGCTACCTATGGTTAAGACACGGTCAATAGATGCAACTAACTACGATGCAAGACCTTCTGGTCAAAACTTCGTGGTTGCAGTTATATCCTACGAAGGGTACAACATGGAAGATGCATTGATACTCAATAAAGCCTCCATTGAAAGAGGACTTTCAAGATCATCGTTTTTCAGGTCATATGAAGCTTCAGAAAGAAGGTATCCTGGTGGACAGGAAGATAAATTTGAACTACCTGAAAAAAGTGTTAGAGGATACAGATCTGAAGAAGTTTACAGACACCTGGATGAAGACGGTATAATAAATCCAGAAGTTGAAGTTAAATCAGGTGATGTTTTAATAGGTAAAACTTCTCCTCCAAGGTTCCTTGAAGAAATAGATGAATTTGGAACCGTTGCAGAGAGAAGACGTGAAACATCCATCACTGTAAGACACGGTGAAAAAGGTACTATTGATGCTGTAATGGTCACAGAAACTGTTGAAGGAAGTAAACTCGCCAAAATAAGAGTTCGTGATCAAAGACAACCCGAATTTGGGGATAAATTTGCATCAAGACACGGACAGAAGGGTGTTGTAGGACTTATAGTTTCACAGGAAAACATGCCTTTTACAGCCGACGGCGTATTTCCAGACTTAATGGTAAATCCACACGCTATTCCATCTAGGATGTCTGTTGGTCAGGTTATTGAGATGCTTGCTGGAAAGGCAGGTGCCATGGAAGGAAGAAGGATGGACGGAACTCCATTTACTGGAGCAGATAATGAAGACTTAATTAAAGACCTTCTTAGAGAGAATGGATTTGAAACCGCCGGACGTGAATCATTATACAACGGAATAACCGGTGAAAGAATAGAAGCTGAGATATTCATAGGAGTTGCTTTCTATCAGAAATTACACCACATGACCTCCGATAAAGTATATGCAAGATCAAGAGGACCAGTACAGGTTTTAACTAGACAACCTACAGAAGGAAGGGCAAGAGAAGGTGGTTTAAGGTTTGGAGAAATGGAAAGAGACTGTCTTATCGCCCACGGTGCTGCACTCGCCTTAAAAGAAAGGCTTCTTGATGAATCAGATAAATATGAAGCTATTGTATGTTCAGACTGCGGAATGATCGGGGTTTATGATAGAATTAGAGGAAGAAAGTACTGTCCAATATGCGGGGACTCAGAATCATTCCCTGTGGAAATCTCTTACGCATTTAAACTTCTCTTAGATGAGCTTAAGAGCCTGTGTATATTCCCAAAACTTGTACTTAAAGATAAGGCGTAATTAAAGATTATAAATAATTTAGGGGTAAAAAAAATAGGAGTGAATATTTTGAAAGGAATTTTAAAGAAAATTTCCCAGATTAACTTTGGTCTGATGTCTCCAGATGATATAAGAAAAATGTCAGTTACCAAGATAGTTACTCCAGATACATACGATGAAGACGGGTATCCAATTGAAGCGGGGCTAATGGATCCTAGACTCGGAGTTATCGATCCAGGACTTAAATGCAGGTCATGTGGATCAAAAGGAGGAGACTGTCAGGGACACTTTGGTCACATAAACATTGCAAGGCCCGTAATTCACGTTGGTTTTGCAGATACAATCCATAAAATCTTAAGATCAACATGTAAAGAATGTGCAAGAGTCTTACTTACAGATACTGAAATTATAGATTACAAGGATAAAATTGACACCTTAATCAAAAACGAGGAAAGCTTAACAGACATTATAAAAGAAATTTATACCGTTGCAAGACGGGATAAATGTCCTCACTGTGAGACAGAACAGGAAGATATTAAAATAGACAAACCCGTATCCATAGTGGAGGGTAATTACAAATTAACTCCAAGTGAAGTAAGGGAAAGGCTTGAAAAGATCCCTGAAGAAGATCACATGCTTTTAGGGGTAAATCCAAAGGTTGCAAAACCTGAATGGATGGTTTTAACTGTCTTACCAGTCCCCCCGGTTACCGTGAGACCATCTATTACCCTTGAAACAGGAGAACGATCTGAAGACGATCTGACTCACAAACTGGTGGATATTTTAAGAATAAATCAGAGATTAAAGGAAAACATGGAAGCTGGTGCTCCTCAACTTATTGTAGAGGATCTATGGGAACTTCTACAGTACCACGTTACAACTTATTTTGATAATGAAGCATCAGGTGTTCCTCCTGCAAGGCACAGGTCAGGAAGGCCACTTAAAACACTTGCACAGCGTCTTAAAGGTAAAGAAGGACGTTTCAGAAGTAACTTATCCGGTAAAAGGGTTAACTTCTCTGCAAGGACAGTTATATCTCCAGATCCAAATATAAGTATAAATGAAGTCGGTGTTCCTGAAATGATTGCAAAAGAAGTTACCGTACCTATATACGTAACTCCTTGGAACATTGAAGAAATGAAGGGATTTATCAGAAATGGTCCAAAAGTGCATCCTGGAGCAAATTATGTTGAAAGACCAGATGGAAGAAAAGTAAGGGTATACGACGAAACCAAAGAAGCTGTAATTGAGAAATTAGAAGTTGGTTTTAGAGTTGAAAGACACCTGATAAATGGGGATATCGTACTCTTTAACAGGCAGCCTTCACTTCACAGGATGTCCATGATGGCACATGAAGTTAGAGTTTTACCATACAAAACATTCAGGCTCAATTTATGTGTATGTCCTCCATACAATGCTGATTTTGACGGGGACGAAATGAACATGCACGTTTTCCAGACCGAAGAATCACGTGCAGAAGCCAAATCACTCATGAGAGTTCAAGAACACATCTTATCCCCAAGATTTGGTGGTCCAATTATTGGAGGAATTCACGATCATATATCTGGAGCATATCTTTTAACCAGATTAGGCTCAGAATATGAAGAAGATGAAGTATTCCAAATAGTAAAACGTGCTAGAATGCCATTACCTGAACCGAAAGGTGAAAAATGGACAGGAAAAGAAATATTTTCATTACTACTTCCAGAAAGCATGAATATGGTCTACAAGGCAGAAATCTGCAGAAAATGTGATGAATGTATTAAACAGGAATGTAAAAACGATGCCTACGTAGTCATAGAAGACGGTCAGTTGAAGATGGGTGTAATTGACGATAAAGCATTTGGATCATTTGCTGGAAAAATCCTCGATTCAGTAGTTAAGGAATACGGTACTGACAAGGCCAGAGAATTTTTAGATTCTGCAACTAAACTCGCGATTTCTGGTGTAATGACTAGAGGATTTACAACCAGTGTAGCTGACGAAGAAATTCCTCAGGAAGCACAAGAAAGAATTGAAGAACTCTTATCCAGATCAGAACGTAAAGTTGAACAACTTATTGAAGCTTATAACAATGAAGAACTGGAAGCACTTCCAGGAAGGAGCTTAGAAGAAACCCTGGAAATGAAGATAATGCAGGAACTTGGTGAAGCAAGGGATAAATCAGGGGTAATAGCAGAAAGTTACTTCGATATCAATAAAAACCACGCAGTAATCATGGCACTTACCGGTGCGAGAGGTTCAATGCTTAACCTGACTCAGATTGCAGCTTGTGTAGGTCAACAGTCTGTTCGTGGTGGAAGGATTGAAAGGGGTTACAGTGAAAGAACACTTCCTCACTTCCAAAAAGGTGAATTAGGTGCAAAAGCACGTGGTTTTGTGCATTCAAGTTACAAATCAGGGCTTGACCCACTTGAATTTTTCTTCCACGCTATGGGTGGTAGAGAAGGTCTTGTAGATACAGCTATACGTACTGCGCAAAGTGGTTACATGCAGCGTAGACTTGTAAACGCTCTTCAAGATTTAAGTGTCAAACCAGATGGAACTGTAAGGGACAACAGGGGAGTTATCATCCAGACCATGTATGGTGAAGATAGAGTAGACCCTGCAAAAAGTGATTACGGAAAGATAGTGGATATAGATAGAGTAATTGATGAAATAAGGATTAAAACCGGTAAATAATTCTCTATATCCCTCAAAAATTCATTGAATTTTTGGGGTTGAAGGAAATTGAAAATTTCCTGAACCCCAAATCTTCGATTTTAAGGGCCACAAAAACTTTTTGTTTTTGCCGGCCTTTTTTTATTCATTTAATGAGATTTTGAAGATTATAACTAAGTTATTTAAAACAGTTGGGTGGTTTTGTGGCAGAAGAACGTGTTATGAAAGTCATTAAGAAAAAGAAAGCTAATTTTCCTGAAAGTTTAATTGATGAAATAGCTGCTGCGTCCGAAAGACATAATTTAAAAGTTAAAGAACTCGAAGAACTGGTAGACCGAATTAAAAAAGCATATGAACGTGCAAAAGTTGAAGATGGTGAAGCAGTGGGTACTGTAGCAGCACAGTCTGTTGGAGAACCAGGTACTCAGATGACCATGAGAACATTTCACTATGCAGGGGTAGCTGAGTTAAACGTTACACTTGGTCTTCCAAGGTTAATTGAGATCGTCGATGCAAGAAAGAAGATATCAACTCCAACCATGGCCATATATTTTGAAGAGGAATACAATACGGACGAGGAGTTTATAAGAAAAGTAGCCAATCAAATTGGTAAAAGCAGCATGAATGACATTTTAAAGAACTTTAACCTTAATTACGCTGACATGAATATTGTGGTGGAACTTGATTTAGATAAGATCGATGAGAAAAGATTAGATCTTGATGACATTATGAAGCGAATAGAAAAAGCTTTTAAAAGAGTAGAAATAGATAACAATATACTAAGTTTTGAACCTCCATCACCAAGTATAAGAGAATTGAGACTACTTGCTGATAAGGTTCGCGACCTTCAAATTAGTGGTGTAAAAAATATTGGAAAAGTAGTGATAAGTAAGGAAGGTCCTGAATGGGCTATACACACCGAAGGTTCAAATCTTGGATCCGTTTTAAAAATGGAAGGTATTGACAAAATCAGAACCAGTACCAACGACATTCACGAAATAGAAAAAGTTCTGGGAATAGAAGCAGCTAGAAACGCGATAATACAGGAAGCACAAAATACAATGGAAGAACAGGGACTTACAGTGGATGTAAGACATATAATGCTTGTTGCAGACATGATGACTGCAGATGGTTCTGTAAAATCCATAGGTAGACATGGTATAAGCGGTGAGAAAGCAAGTGTTCTGGCAAGAGCTTCTTTTGAAGAAACTGGAAAACACCTCTTAAGAGCCAGTATAAGAGGAGAAATTGACCATCTCACAGGAATAATTGAGAATATTATAATTGGACAACCAATACCACTTGGAACCGGTTCTGTTGGCGTCGTTATGAAACCGCGACCATAGAAAAGATGAGTTCATACTTATCCAATAATTCATGATAAACGAGAGAATAGGAGGCAACACATGGACATAGATAGAGGAATTAGGGTTGCTGTAGATACAGGAACCGTTACACTAGGGTCTGACAAATCAGTTCAGGCTTTAAAGTTAGGCAAAGGAAAACTGGTGATCATTGCAAAAAATTGCCCTGAAGAAACTAGGGAAGATGTAATGCATTATTCAAAATTATCAGATATTCCTGTTTATACTTACGAGGGTTCAAGCGTAGACCTTGGATCTGTATGCGGTAAGCCCTTTACAGTAGCTACACTTATCATAAAGGATCCAGGAGATTCTACAATATTAGAAGTTATGGGGTAATTTCTGTGACTATAAAATTTACAACAAATGAAATAAGATACATAGCTCTATTTGAGAGCATGACTGGTGCAATGGTCAAAGACTGTATTGTTGATGATGAAAGTGCCAAAATAACCTTCCTTGTAAAAAAGGGAGATATGGGACTTGCAATTGGAAAAAGAGGCAGTACAGTAGGTAAAGTTCAAAAGACCGTTGATAAAGGAGTTGAAGTCATAGAACACTCAGACGACCCTGTAGAATTCATCACTAATCTTATGGCTCCAGCCAAAATTAGAAGTATTAGAATACTTCAAAAAGAGAATGGACAAAAAATCGCCACTGTAGAAACAGATCCTAGGAATAAAAGGACTGCTATAGGAAAGGGCGGTAAAAATATAGAACGCGCACGACTTTTAGCAAAAAGACAGCACAATATAAATAACATTATAATAAAATAATCTAGATAATCCAGTTAATAGCGATAGGTTTAATATTAGTGTTAATTAGTTTAAATTGTTATTTTGCTAATAGTAATGACAAGAAGGAAATAATAAGGAGGAATCACGTTTGCCGGGACTTTTTGCAGCGAAAAAACTTAAAAAAAATAGACAACACTTCAAATGGAAGGATGTAGAATACAAAAGGAAAGCCTTACGGTTAGATGTTAAAGCGGACCCATTAGAAGGTGCGCCTCAAGCAAGAGGAATTGTAATTGAAAAAGTAGGTATAGAAGCAAAACAACCTAACTCTGCTATACGAAAATGTGTAAGGGTACAGCTTATTAAAAACGGGAAGCAATTAACCGCTTTTGCTCCTGGAGATGGTGCTATCGGATTTATAGATGAGCACGATGAAGTAATGATTGAAGGGATCGGCGGACCATCCGGAAGATCTATGGGAGATATTCCTGGAGTAAGATGGAAAGTCACTAAAGTAAACAACGTATCATTAGAAGAAATGGTAAAAGGTAAAATAGAAAAACCTGTAAGATAATAATTTTGATAATTTAGTAGAAATATACCGTTAGAATCCCTAACGAATTTACACTACTATTTGCACCAAAATAAATAAACGAAATCAGTGAGGTAATTTCATGAGTAAAGTTTTTGATAAATGGGATTTAGAAGAGGTGAAAGTTGAGGACCTGGGTCTTGTAAATTATATTTGCTTAGACGAAATATTAGTTCCACATACCTTAGGAAGACACG
>JAEYPF010000014.1 GCA_023411115.1 Methanobacteriota archaeon | reverse complement strand
CCTTAACTTAATAAATTAAAATTTTTAATTTTTTTGGAAAATTAAAAGGGGGTATCAGTAGTAACCAAATGTCACCACATCTACTAGACCAACATCAAACTCAAACGTTCACATTTCTGCAAGGGTTCAAGTCCTCATCTTTTATAGCCACAATCGGAAAAACCAGCCTTCACAGAAGTGATATTATCACACTCCAGCCGACGCCTTAAAACCATGGCACATATAATACTAAACACTTGTAGTTTTACAAGTTTTTTAGAATTTTTCGCAAAGGTTAAAATTTCTTTCAACCAACGCATACTATACCATAAGCTTGTAGTTTTACAAGTTTTCTGGAATTTGTTGCAATAAATTAAAAAATTTAATAATTTTATTGAATTTATTGTGTCATCATAATTTATGAATTACCAAATATATATTTTTTTATTGTAATTCATTAAAATCTCTAAATATATTCATAAAATTAATATCAATATTATGACTTTAAACTTATAAAATAATAAATCTAAATCTCTATTTATCTAATAAACATTTTTTATCAAATGGGATACGAATCAGTCATATACACCTTCTTATTTCTCAGAAATTCCCCTACTTTTAAATAATATATAACATATATAGTGTATTTCCAAATAAATCTGCTAACATGGTTTTAAATCCACTATTTATACCTTTCGATTGCAATTAAAACACAAAGTATTTTTATAGTACAGATAAATTTAAAACCGGTGATAAACTATGAAGTTTGGTATTGAATTTGTTCCAAATGAACCTATTGAAAAAATAGTTAAATTAGTCAAATTAGCTGAAGATGTAGGTTTTGAATACGCATGGATTACAGACCACTACAACAACAAGAATGTATATGAAACCCTGGCATTAATTGCTGATGGAACTGAGACCATCAAAATGGGTCCTGGTGTAACCAATCCATATGTAAGAAGCCCAGCAATAACAGCATCCGCTGTTACAACCTTAGATGAAATATCAAATGGAAGAGCAACCTTAGGTATCGGTCCTGGTGACAAAGCAACCTTCGACGCTCTCGGAATTGAATGGACAAAACCAGTAAGTACCATTAAAAATGCAATCGCAATGATGGAAACCTTAATGGCTGGTAAAAAAACAGAAAGCGGTGCAAACTTAATGGGTACCAAAGCGGTCCAGGAAAAAATCCCTATTTACATGGGTGCACAAGGTCCAATGATGCTCAAAACCGCTGGTGGATTCTCAGATGGTGCATTAATTAACGCATCAAATCCAAAAGACTTTGAAGCAGCTGTTCCACTCATAAAAGAAGGAGCAGAAGCAGAAGGTAAAAATATAAGCGACGTAGATGTTGCAGCATACACTTGCTGTTCCATAGACGACGACAAAGGTAAAGCATTAGGCGCTGCAAAAATCGTTGTTGCTTTCATCGCTGCTGGTTCACCACCACCAGTATTCGAAAGACACGGTCTAGCTCCTGACACTGGTGCTAAATTCGGAGAATTCTTAGGTAAAGGAGACTTCGGTGGAGCAATCGGAGCAGTTACCGACGAACTCATGGACGCATTCTCTGTCGTAGGAACTCCAGCTGACTTCGTACCAAAAATCGAAGCTCTCGGAGAAATGGGCGTAACTCAGTACGTTGCTGGTTCCCCAATCGGTCCTGACAAAGAAAAATCCATAAAATTACTCGGAGAAGTTATAGACTCATTCTAATAACTTTTCTTTTACTTTTTTTCTTATTTTTTGATTTAGTATAACTAAATGGAATTAATATGGATCCTTATAGCATATATCTTATTTTAGGTGTTTTGCAATAGGTCTTATCACAGGCATAATTGATCTTGTATATGGTGCAAAAAAACAATCTGATCTCATAGTGTTTAAATACTGAAAAACATAATATTGAATAGTTCTTTTTCTAGATCATAATTGATCAAAATAATAGTAATTAGTGAATATTATGGAAATTCAAAACTTAATGTCAGACATTAGAAAAAACGCCATCAAAAGAATGGACAAACAGTCACCATCTGATCTTACAGCATCTTGGTCCTCAGAAGACCTGCTTTATTCAGGAAAAGGAAATGCTGTTTTTATCATTTTACCCACTCCTGGATGTGCACATGCGCTCTCTGAATCTGGAGGATGCACTATGTGCAGTTATATTGCAGATTCACCCCTTGAAAAAGTTTCATCAGAGGATCTAATTGATATGTTCAAAAATCTCATCCAAAGACACGATATAAAGCCAAAAACTGCCGTTAAAATCTTTGTATCTGGAAGTTTTCTAAATGAAGAGGAATTACCCAAAGAGGCGCGCAGTGAGATCCTTAAAATTCTGAGTAATGAAGAAAATGTTGAGGAAATCGTAGTTGAATCTCGCCCAGAATATGTAACTGAAGAAGTGATTCAGGAGTGCTGCAGTCTCCTGCCAGATAAGATATTTGAAGTAAGTATAGGGCTTGAAAGTGGGAGCGATTACATTAAAAAATACAGGATAAATAAAGGCTTTTTAAATGAAGACTTTGAAAGAGCCGTCAATATTATTAAAAAAATGAAAAATGATTATAAAGCTACATCTAAAGCTTATCTCTTTGTTAAACCAATTTTAACCTCTGAAAAAGAGGCCATTGAAGATGCAGTTGCTTCAGCACAGTATGCAGAGGAAGTTGGTGTTGATAGGATATCTTTCTGCCCTGCAACGATTCATAAAGGGACACTTATGGAGCTCTTATGGCGCAGAGGTTCGTATCAGCCGCCTTGGATATGGAGCATACTTGAAATTATACGAAGGGTTCGAGGTTCAGTGAAAATCCCAGTTATAATGGATACCTCTGGATTTGGAACACGAAGAGGTCCTTTTAACTGTAAAAAATGCAATAAAAAATTCAAAAGTTTGATAATAGAATCTAACCTTAATCAAACTATTCCTGAAGAGTTTGAATGCGAATGTAAAGGCAGATGGATTGCAAATGTTGAATTTTGCGATGTGACAAGGTCCACCTGCAACATAAAATAATTAGTTTTTAAATTTTTTTTCTCATTTTATAATTAATAAATTCAACATTATTGAGGGTTTTAATTTGCTTTTTTACCGCTTCAAAACCCTGTTTTTCAAAAAAAGGTTTAGCTGTTATACTCGCTTCAGTAACTACTTCATCAAGATCAATGGCTTTTGCTTTTTTAATGAGGTGTTCTAAAAGGGTTTGCCCTACTTTTTGGCTTAAATATTCCTTTTGAACATAAAGCATGTCAATACAACCATCTGGTGATAATTCACCAAATCCAATGACTTTATTTTCATCCTTTGCCATAACTATAAAGTTATTTTGAATCCTGTTTTTCCACTTTTCAGCGTCAATTTTCTCGGGGGCCCATGTATCCAGCTGTTCCTTTGTATAATCTTTTGCATTTACACTGTGAACCACTTCATAAAAAAGTCTGGTTAAATCAGCAAAATAATTCTCTTTATATTCTAAAAATTTAATTTTCACGTTAAATCCTTTCTTTGTATTTCAATTCCTTAAATTCTATTTTAAATTCGGTTCCCTTCTTTCTGTTAAGTTCTACCGTTCCATCTAGTTGATCCACCAGCAAATCAACCAGTTGTAGGCCTAAAGTTTCGGTATTTTTAATATCCAGGTCCTCAGGAAATCCAATACCGTTGTCATTTATTAGAAGGATAAATTTTTCATCTTCAAAATATAATTTTACCATAATTTTACCTTTTCTTCCATTTAAAAAAGCATGCTTAATAGAGTTAGTTATAAGTTCAGTGATAATAAGGCCGCAAGGGATTGACGTCTCGATGTTAAGGTTTATATTATCCAGATTCGAATTATATTCAATTATATCCGGATTTACGTCATATGTTTGAAATAGGTTAGTGACAATATTAGAAATATATTCACCAAAGTCAATTTTATCAAGATTTTTTGATTGATAAAGTTTCTCATGGACCATTGAAATAGATTTAACTCGATTCTGGCTCTCTTTAAAAAATTCAATTGATTGTTCATCTTTAATATATGGAATCTGGAGATTAAGAAGGCTGCTTATTATCTGTAAATTATTTTTAACACGGTGATGAATTTCTCGCAGGAGCAGTTCTTTTTCTTGAAGTGTTGCTAAAAGTTCACTTGTTCTTTCCTGTACTTTAACTTCCAGATTGTCGTGTGCATTTCTTAAATACTTTTCAGCTCTTTTTTGCTCACTAATATCTGTTGTAAGCGTTACATACAAATTTTTGGCGGGTGAAAATGCCGAAATAGAAAAATAGCTATCTAGAATGGGAGAATAAGTTTCATACTTCTTAATTTTTCCAGTAGAGACTATTTCATTCACTTCTTTTATTAAGGACGATACTGCATTAGATCCATAAAGTTTAGTGATGCTTTTACCGCTGAATTTTTTATTGAGAAATACTCTACTGGTTGAAGAAGCAGGATTAGCATATTTAATGATTAAATCAACTACATTCCCCTCTCTATCATACACTATCCTGTAAACAGTTATGCCTTCCTGCATATTTTCAAATATAGTATAATAATCTTCACTGGTAAGTGAAAATATATCCAAGCCCGTATTTTTCATAAAAATCTAGATAAATTTATTCACATTATTTCTAAATATGTATTAGAAAAGGATATTGAAATATGTTTTCTTTAAGAATTTTTCTGAAAACTGAAAAAATTTACAATCAAAGACAATAATAGTACAAAAATGATCAGTTCATCCAAAAATTCATCTTTAAAATATCAAACTTTGTGCTCGAATGTATTTAGGGCTTTTCAAGCCTATTGGTAGCTGCAAAACTTATGGCATTGGCATGGTAAAGTAAAAAGTAGACCCTTTTCCCAATTCAGATTCAACCCAAATTTGTCCGCCATGACGTTCTATAATCCTTTTACTTATTGCAAGGCCAATTCCTGCCCCTTTATACTCATCCATAGCATGTAATCGCTTGAAAACTTCAAATATTCTGTCCCTGTATTGTGGTTCTAATCCAATGCCATTATCATATACACTGAAAACATATTCATTATTTTTCTCATCTTTATGGCATGAAATATGGATTTTTGGAGGCACATCCTGCTTTTTAAATTTAATAGCATTAGATACAAGGTTCTGGAATAGTTGAATTAATTGAGTTTTATCGCCTATTACCGTTGGAAGTTTATCGTGGGTAACTTCAGCATTGTTTTCACTAATTGCAGTATGAAGATTGGATAAAACTGTTTCCAGTATTTCTTCAGTATCTACAAAATCAAATTCTTCCCCTCTTGTGCCTACACGAGAATAATCAAGTAAGCCCTGAATCATTTCTTTCATTCGTGTTGCAGCATCCACTATAAAATCAATGAACTCGTCAGCATCAGGATCAAGTCTACCTTTATAACGCCTCTCAATAAGTTGTGTAAAACTTGCAATGGTCCGCAGGGGTTCCTGCAAATCATGAGAAGTAATATAAGCAAATTGTTGTAATTCTTCATTAGAGCGCTTCAATTCTTTTATTGTTTCTTTTAATTTTTCTTCTGCCATTTTACGCTCGCTTATATCCCTGGCCATTCCTAAAACTAACTTTTGGCCCCTAATTTCTATTGGATATCCAGTTATTTCAACAGGCACTTTTTTTCCATCTTTCCTGGTGAGAATAAATTCTTCGGGCCCAGTAGATACACCTCGTAAATTCCGCTCTAACATCTGAACCGCTTTATGAATTTGGTCCTCATTTATTAAACCTAGATCTACAATATTTTTACCGATGATGGTTTCCTTTTTAAAGCCTACGATTCTCTCAGCCGCTAAATTACCATCTAAAAAGTTCCCTTCCATGTCAGTAAGGAAATAAGGATCAGGAGCATATTTGAACAATATTTTAAATCTTTCTTGACTTTCTTTTAGGGCTTCTTCTGCCGTTTTACGCTCAGTAATATCTTCACATACGATATAAACAATTATTTTGCCATCAGACTCTTTAACTGCGTGTGCTATTTCTTTTACCCACATTATACTGCCGTTTTTACGGACTTTACGAATTTCCCAATGAAATATTTGGCCATAATTTTCTACGCTATGCTTAAGATTTTTTGCTGCAGCTATCCTGTCTTCTTCATAAAACACAATTGATATTAAAGATTTACCAGTTAATTCAGGAATTGTATAACCTAATTGTTCAGCTCCAAAACGGTTAACAGACAATATGATTCCTTCAGAATCCACTGTAAAATATATGGAAGGATTATCATCATATAACGCACGGTAACGTTTTTCACTAGCTATGAGCGCTTCTTCTGCCGTTTTACGTTCAGTGACATCTTCTCCAGAAACAAGAGCATTTATGAAATTACCTTCATCATCCCTTATTACAGCAATATGCCACGAAATAAGCCTTTCTTCACCGTTTTTTGTTAGAATAGGGCCCTCATAATATTCAAATTGTTCATTTTCACCCAATATTATTTGAATAGCAATATTAGTTAATTCAACTTTAAATCTCTCAGGAATAAAGTCAATGAAACTCTTTCCAATGATTTCATCTTCAGAATATCCTACAATTTCAATACCCTTTCTATTAATCAATGATATGGTCAAATCTCTATTGATTGCAACAAGCACGACTCCTGCAATATCGAGGTATGTCTGTGCTATTATTTTTTCCCTGTATAATGCTTTTTCAACTTTTTTACGCTCTTCTATTTCCCTCTCCAATGCCATATTAGCATTTTTAAGTTCTTTTGTTCGTTCCTGAACCTTAATCTCTAGATTATCATGCGCCCTTTTTAACTCTTCCTGAGCTCTTTTGATTCCAGTTATATCTGCTGCCACTGCAAGTACTGATTTTACATTACCATATTCATCAAATTCGGGAATATTTCGAGATTCATAATATTTCAATCCATCAGGACCGGGTATTTTAAATTCGAAATTTTCAGGTTTTCCAGTTTCAATAACTCTGTTTAAAAGGTCTTCAACTTTGAAAGCCAGTTCTTCAGGCATTTCAATCTCCCTATGGGTTTTACCTATGTAATCTTCCGGAGGTAATCCAATCATCTCTGCTCCAGCCGAATTAATGAAAACATACTTTAAATTTCTGTCAAAACGAGTTATACCTGATGGTGAATTCTCAACAAGAGTTTTGAATTCTTCTCTACTATCTTTTAAAGCGTTTTCAATTTTTTTACGATCTGTAATGTCAATAAATGATGCTATACTCTTTTTTGAGCCTGGAATCATAGATACAGCTGCCAGAACATCCTTAATATCTCCATTTTTAGCAATGGCATTGTAGTCATATTGTTTCGGAGCAGCTTCAGGATTAACCCTCCGAAGTCTATGATACTCTTTCATTCTCTCCAGATCTTCTTTAGTAGCCACAAATTCCGTCCATTTTCTTTTACCCTCTACTTCTTCTTTTAAATAGCCAAATGTTTTTTCCATTTCCTCATTGATTAAAGATATAGTCATATCTTCCTCAATGATCATGAAAGCAATTCCTGTATTCTCAAAAATAGTACGATATTTAGCCTCAGACTCTCTTAAAGCTCTTTCAACTTTCTTATATTCCGTATTATCTAAAAAAGAAGCTATACTCTTTTTTGTACCTGGAATCATAGAAATTGTGATAATTATATCTTTAATATTACCTTCTTTACTAATAGCTTGAAATTCATATCTTTTTGGAGCGGCATCAGAATCAACTCTACGAAGCCGGTGATATTCTTTCATTTTCTTTAGATCATCTTTTTTAGCTACAAATTCCGTCCAGCTTCTTTTTCCTTCTATTTCTTCCTTTGAATATCCCATAATTTCTTCAGATTCAGTGTTCATTAGAGATATTACCGTATTCTCTTCCATAATTGCAAAGGCAATTCCTGTATTCTCAAAAATAGTACGATATTTAGCCTCAGATTCTCTTAAGGACTTTTCAGCTTTTTTATGTTCAGTAATATCGGTGTTAATCTCCATGAAACCTGTGGACTCATTATTTTTATCTTTTTGCAACGCCCATCTGCTTGAAACCACAATTTTGGTACCATCGCGTTTTGTATGGGTTAATTCACCTTCCCAATATCCTTCTTTGAGGAATTGTTTACATGTCTCTTCCATAGAATCTGGAAATTCTGTTTTTAGTAAATTATGGGTAATTTTTCCTAAAACTTCTTCCTTATACCATCCATACCGCTCTTCGGCCCCATGATTCCAAAAAACAATTTTATCTTTCATATCATGTACAATAATCGCGTCACTGGTTAGGTTAAGCAAATCAGACTGCTTTTTTAATTGCACTTCATATTCTTTTTCTCTGGTAATATCTACATCTATTGTTACGCACATATTTTTATGGGGAGCAAAAGCATTTATTAAGAAGTATTTATTAAATTGTGCAAAATGAACTCCATATCGTGCGCCTTTTCCAGTAGAAACTACTTCTTCTGCCATTTTCAAGTATGAACCTGCCTTATCAATCCCACATAATTCAATTATAGTTTTATCAGTAATTTTTTCCCGTGGCCTGATCTTATTAAGTATCGATGCGGGATTTATGTACATAATACGTAAATCTGAAATTTTACCTTCATAATTATAAATTATTTCAAAAATAGAAACTCCTTCACCCATATTTTCAAATATATTGCAGTAATTAGTAGTTAAATTACATAAAGGTAGACCAAATGGTTCATTTTCTTTTTTATAGTCCTTTTCCTCCATAGAAGACTTCCTTTTCTTTTAAATTAAAAATAATGGCCTATGAAGATGATTTAAAATATAACTATTTATTATTACTTTATTTATCTAATTTATTATAAATATATATTTAAAACTTAGAATTATTCTTTAATTTAAGCTATTAACTTCTAAAAATGGATTTTAAATAAGTTCAATAACTCAAATTCAAATTAAATTTAAAAGATAGAAATATTCATTAAATTACACGAGGGGTATAGTAAAATAAAACGTTGAACCCACGCCATGCTCAGATTCAACCCAAACTCGACCACCATGGCGTTCAACAATTCTTTTAACAACTGATAATCCAATACCAGTTCCTTTATATGCTTCCCGTGTATGCAGTCGTTGAAAGATTACAAAAATACGCTCCATATATTGTTCATCAATACCAATACCGTTATCTTCAATTGAAAATAAGTATTCATTATTTTCTTTATCCCTACATACTGAAATATTAACCCGGGGATTAACTTCAGGTTTTCTGAATTTAATTGCGTTTCCAACTAAGTTCTGGAAAATCCTTCGAAGCTGATCATCGTCACCATTTACAGTAGGAAGTGGAACATGATTAATTTCAGCTTTATTTTCTTCAATTAAAGACCTAAGATTAATAATCGCTTGATTTAAAATTAATTCAAGATCTACAGGCTGGAATTTCTCCTGATTGGTTGTAACTCGAGAATATTCAAGAAGGCCATCAATCTGATCCTTCATTCTAATGGAAGCATCTACAATATAATCAATGAACTCATCTGCATCCTTATCGAATTTATTTTTATAACGCCTTTCTAGCAGCTGTGTAAAACTTGCAATAGTCCTAAGGGGCTCTTGAAGGTCATGAGAAGCTACATAAGCGAATCTTTCTAACTCTTCATTAGATCTCTTTAGATCTTCAACAAGCCTTTTCTGTTCTTCTTCATATTTTTTACGCTCAGTAATATCAAATATAGTAGAGCGGCTCATTAAAAAATTGCCTGAAATATCACGAATAGTGGTAGCGTTTAAAAGTACGGGTATAATAGAACTATCTTTTCTAACCATTTCATATTCACGGTCCCGAACCCATCCCTTTTCCTTAAAATCAGAATAATTTTCAAGAAAAATTTTTTTACTCTTATCAGTAAGTACTTCAAAGAACCGTTTCTTTCCAATAACTTCTTCTCGTGAATATCCCAACCACGAAAGCTCAGTATCATTAATTCTAACAAAGAAACCATTGTTATCAAGTGAATGATAACCACATGGGGCCTTATTATAAAGGTCATTTATTTCATCCATGGCTTTTTGCTGTTCCTCTTCTGCATGTTTACGTTCTGTAATATCACGAGAAATTGCAAGGGCAACACGCTTTCCTCTCAATTCAAAAGAGTGATTGGTAACTTCAACTGGTATTTTCCTTCCTTCCTTAGTTATATGGACTATTTCAAATTTTGTACCCCCACTTCTATTAATTTCAGCCGCGTTTTTTGGGATATCTGCTAATTTTTCAGGCGCAATTATGTCAGCAGGAGTCATATTTAAAAATTCTTCCCGCGAATAACCCAGTCTTTGACTTGCAACATCATTTACTTCAATAAATTTTCCAGGTATACCCTTTTCATTTAATACTACCAGAGTAATCATATCATCTGCTTTATTGAATAATTCACGGAATTTCTCTTCACTTTCAGCTAATGCTCTGTTGACCCTTTCAAGTTCTCCTGTTCTTTTTTCTACAAGTTCCTCCAGATGAACCCTGTAATTTCTTAATTCTTCCAAATCCTTTTTACGTTCTGTCATATCCGCAAACGAAGCTATATTTCTACCTGTTTCTGAAATGAGCCCAACAGTTAAATAAACAGGCCTAAGTTCCCCTTTTTTATTTTTCAAATGGACTTCATAGCTTTTTGGAACTTTCTCGGGATGTTTCCTCCTTAAACTGTGATATTTTATCATTCTATTTAAATCTTCTTTAAATATCATTTCAGTCCATTTGGTACCTTCAATTTCTTCTCTGGAATAACCTGAAACTTTTTCAAATTCCTCATTTACAAGGGATATCGTCATATCTTCCTCAATTATCATGGTAGGATTTCCAGTATTTTCGAAAATTGCCCTGTATTTCTCTTCACTTTCTTTCAAATCCTGCTCTAATCTTTTCCTTTCACTTATATCATGGAAATAAACTGATATCCTGTCTTCAAATGGGTGAACATGCATTTCAAACCATTTTTTTGAAATTTCAGAATAAATTTCAAATTTTATATGTTTTTTTTCTCGTTTGGCCATGTAAAACTTATCTAATATTAGTTTATTTGAAGGAAATTCATTCCAAAAAGCTTTTCCAATTAAATCTTCCTTTTTTTTACCAAATTCAACTTCTACATTATGATTCAACTCTAAAATACGCCCTTCATTGTCTATTTCAAAATAAAATTCTGCGATATTATCAAGAATTTGCTGAATTTTTCTTTTAAATTCTGTTTCGGTTATTATATAATCTTTAAATTCACTAATTAAAGCATTATTAACTTTTTCAAGCCTTTTAGCATCTTTAAGCAAATTTTTTTCCTTAATTTCCACCACATCGTATATTTATAAATATTTTAAATCCCCGTACTTTAGAAAATTAAATTAACGTATTGGTGGGCGTTGATTGGCAAGTCCCACTTTAGTTCCCCATTCCAGGAGTTCACGGCTACAATCTTCATGTTCAATCTGGCACTCTATTAATACAGCGCCATTCTTATGTGCCTTTGCCTTTTCAATTGCTTCTGTAAGCTCGCTTCCAGTACTTGCTGTTAATCCTAATCCATGACCATCATCAGCGTTCAAAACGTCTATTATTCCGGCGTAATCCCAATTTTTGAAGTAGTTATATGGACCCTCGTGAATCTCAGATTCAACAACATAACCCCTGTTGTTAACTATAAACAGGATTACATTGCCTAATTCGTAACGTATCATATTTGCAACTTCCTGTGCCGTAAACTGAAACGAGCCATCACCAATCAGAGATAATATCTGTTGATCTGGTTCAACTGCCAAAGCGTATCCAAAAGTAGACGCCACAGACCATCCAATGGACCCCCACTGCATTTCAATCTCAAAATGGGCATCTTCTGGCAATTCCATGTACATCCCATTGAACCACGAATCACCGCTTTCAACAAACAAAGTTGTTTTCGAGCTGAGTAAATTCTGAATTTGCCGTATCATTTCCATACGTGTCAGTGGTTTTTGGGGATCGGCAGGTTTAATTGGTTCTTCATCGCGGCGAGTTTGATTGTACATTTTTAATGAAGAATCATTTTTCTTTACTTTTTTAGCCAGAGCGGAAAGAAAATCAGCTAACTCTAACCCATTATAATCAGCATTATTCGGAGAGCGTACTCTATCTGGTTCAGCATTAATCATTTTTTCATCAGGCGGCAATGCTGTCCAGCCAACCGTTGAATAATCTGTAAATACTGCACCTGCAGCAATAACCACATCTGCCCAGTCGACTATTTCTTCGCAACCGGGGCTGCTTACCGAACCCCAGTATATGCCAATAAATTGAGGATGATTTTCTGGGAAAAAACTCTTTGCACTTGGTTGAACAGCAACTGCACAACCTAATGTTTCAGCCAGTTCTTTAAATGCATTAATTGCTCCGTATGCTCTAATATTTGGCCCTGCAAGAAGAACAGGTCTGTCTGCATTATTTATTGCATCCGCAGACGCATCAACCGCTGCTTGAAGTGCATCTGGATCGCTGGCTGGTGGTTTAAATAGTGTCTCAAATGGTGTGGGATCGGGGCAAGCGGCATTTGCTATATTGCTGGGAATCTCAATATATCCCGGCAAACGATTTCGTAACGCGTTGAGTATTACTCTATCTATTAAATAAGGGGCATCCTTCTCATGAAGGATTTGTGCTGCATCACATGTCACTTTAGCTATCATTTCAAATTGATAATTTAAATCCAGAATACCCAAACTATGATGTGGAATATTGCCCCTAATGGGATCATTTGTATTGTAACTACCAGAAACAAATACTAAAGGTAAACGTTCAGCGTAGGCACCAGCAATACCATTAATAGCAGAAAATGCACCAACATTGAAAGTAGTAACTACTGCACCAGCACCTTTTGCCCTTGCATATCCTTCGGCAGCATAGGCTGCATTTAGCTCGTTACAGCATCCAACTTGCTCTAAATTCTTATTTTTTAGAAGTTCATCCAGCAAAACAAGATTTAAATCACCAGGTACAATGAAATGATGTTCAATCCCCATTTGTTCAAAACGTTTTGCAAGATAGCTTCCTACTGTATATTCCATTTTATAAACTCCTTTTATCAAATGACCAATAGCAGTTATACTATGATTTTTTAAATAATAATATTTTTATATAAAAAATTATTAAAATTAAATAAAAGCATAAACGGTCATAAAACAGTAAAAATAGGATATTAAACCGCTGATACTAAAAAAACCCGAGTGTTACCTACCATAACGCTGCAGGAGTATCATTGGTATATCAATGACAGCTATGAGGATTATTGCAGCGACAAATAGATATACTGCATTAAAAAGGTTGAGGTACTGAGCTGCAACGCCGAGTCCAATGATTGGAATCCCTAAAGCAGCGTAAGTTATGGCAAAAAATGAAGAAGTTACATCTCCCCTCCGCTTTGGAGGAGCAATTCTATTTATGACACCTATTGCACCCATATAAGTGGTACCGAAACCAATACCACAGAATATAGCAGCCATTAAAAGAATTACCAGTGAAGGGTAGATACTTGTAAATGAAATCAGTAATAATCCCAACATAAGAGATATTAAACCCCCTATCTCTAAATGCATCGAAGGACGGTTCCATAAAATTTTTTCCACCACTACGCTGGTAAAAACCATTACTGAGGATATGATACCGCCTAATGCAATATTAGAAGTATGAAGAATACCCTGAGTATAAGTAGGGACCAGACTGAAATACAACCCCGACATGGCTAAAACTAAAGCCGATGCTATGGAAGCTGAAATAAAAGACCATTTTGCCGGGGAAATGGCAGGTTTATTAAGGCGGAACGAATTAAACTCAAGCTTAATGCCAGATCCTTCTACAGTAAGAAGAAGAATAAAAACCATGATCAAAAAAAATAATTCCAGAATATAAACCAGCAGCGTAGGGGCAAATAAATATTCTGCCATTATTCCTGCCGTTAAAGAACCTAGAGCTAGACCCCCTAGCTGAGCCATTCCTGCAATTTCAGTTGCATGCTGCTTATTTCCATCAGGTTCGAATTCTACCAGTGCCGCCGTTGCATTTCCAAGAACTGCACCTACACCAATGCCTTGAGCCAATCGTCCAATAATTAACCAGTCGAAACCCGGAGCAAAACCTAAAATTATGGTCCCAATAATACCTGATGAAACTGCTATTAGGAGTAATGGTTTTCGCCCTAATGCATCGCCTAAAGGCCCGAAAAAAAATAGTGTTGGAACCACACCAATTGAATATGCAGCATAAATCAACGTAATTGCAATTGGAGAAAGTGCAAAGTTAATTCTGTACAGCCCATACAAAGGTGTAGGTATTGTTGCACCCATTAATAAAAACAGAGCAGTTAATGTAACAATGAAGAATGATCTCTTGCTTGGACAAGGTTCTCGAGGTTTGCATAATCCCGTATCGTTTAAAGGTCTTTCTCTCTCATTTTGTACTTCTTTATCAGAATTCATGAGATTTCAACTTTAAATAAATTATCTGGCGAATAATTAAAAAATAATAAGTTAGAATTGACCTTAGATCACTGCAAATTATCATCCTCAGTTATTAATGAACCCTCTGGAGTATTTTTAAACTGTGCTGCTAAATACGGATCCGCATCTTTAAGTTTTTTATAATATTCCCGTGCAGTATTTAAATCCATTAAACCTGAATAAGCAATGCACAGGCCGATGTATGATATAGAATCTTCTGGATCCTCCTGAATACATCTTTTAAAAGATTCTATGGCCGGCTGAAAATCCTGTTTTTCAATATATTCTTTACCTTTACCGAAATATTTTTTCGATACTGAATTTCTCTTAATTTCCTTTTTATTGAATATTTTATCTAACATCACCTAACCTCCACCACACACTATTTTTGAAAAACAATTCTTTATTATGTCTGTTTTTATAATTATTAAAAATTTTTGAATAAAGCCACAACAAATCAAACAAAATATAATATAAATTTAAAATATCTAAACTCAAAAAAATAAAGAAAAAAATTATTTAACAAATACTGCTTCTGTAATATTTCCAATTAGCCTTATCCTATTTATTTTAACATTAATTTCATTCATTCCTTCATTTTGCATTAATTTTCTAATTTCGGCCGTAGGCATTCCATGATTATCCGCAATTGGCTCCCTAATATAGATTTTCCCACCATCTTTTAATTTTTGGATGAGAGCTCTCAGTATATCTCCCCTTAAATCAGGCCCTATATCATGCAGTACATAGTGAATTATAACCGCATCATAGAAATTATCAGGAATATCCAAATTATCGACCTTTCCCAACTTAAAATCCACATTAGGATATTCATTCATTTTATTTTGAATAGTTGCTATCCATTTTTGAGATATATCCACGCATGTTAAATGTCCCCCTCCTTTTTGGAGGATTTGAGCTACATGTCTTGAAAGAGCACCAGATCCAGAGCCGTAATCTAGAATTTTCTCATTTCCATTCAAATTAAGACTTTTTACATAATTTTTCCAGAAAAAACTGCCAACTGTATACCCTAATGCAACCGTAAAAAATACCTCTGTTGAACCCGGTTCTTTAAAACTCATTATAATCACTACCTTTGAATGAATTTAAAATGTTAGATTGATTATATAAATGTTACATTAAAATAAGTAATATCACTAAGTAAAATACATGAACATGTAATTATCTAATTATATCAATTAAAATTATTAGGAATCTCCCCATAAAGGATGTGTGTATTTGCCAAAAAGGGATAAAGAAGCAAAAATTAACCGAATCATTGATTCTACAAAGTCTCTCATTGAAAAAAAAGGTTATGAAAATGTTTCAATCCGCAGTATAACAAAAGAAGCCGATGTAAGCATAGGTTTAATATACAAATATTTTCCAAATGGCAAAATCGATATAATCAAAGAAATTGGAAACCAGTACCAGAATGAACAGTTAATGATGGAACAGCCCGAAAAAATTAATTTCAATGACTTTCCAGGCTACATCCGGCAAGTAATAAAGAAAATGAAGGAAATACAGGATAAAAACTCGGGGCTGGTAAGAGCTTTAACTACTGCAGCACTGCTAAACAGCAATGAACTACTTGAAGATATAAAATTAATCAATGCTCAAGACTATAAAGCAGTTTCAGATTTCTTTGGACGCTTTAATGGCGTTAATATACCCAATGAGGATTCTGTTAAGTTGCTGACTGAATGGTCCATTACAATAAAAAGCCTGATTTTATACGGTACGGTTTTCCCAACAATTTTTAAAGATGAAGAAGAATCACTGGAATTAATGGTGGATATTTCATTAAAAATATGGGGCTATAATAAAGGAACTAACTAAAATTCAGTATTTTAAGTTTTTATTGGCTTCCAATTTAGTAAATTTAATTAAGCTAATTATAGATATAACTTTTTAAAGATTAATAATTTAAGATATTACTTGTGTTTTATAGTTTTAAATAAGGAGAAATTAATTTGATTGGAATAAGCGCTGATTTTGACCCAGTACACAACGGCCACGTTAAACTCATAGAAAAAGGAAGAGAAATTGCAGAAAAAACTGGCGGAGAAGTAGTAATATACTTAAATAAAGATTACAGTGCAAACCATGCCCCTTTTTTTGCGGGTTATGATGCAAGGCGTAAAATGGCACTTAAAGCAGGTGCAGATAAAGTTGTACCAATTGAAGGGCTTCATCACAGGCTGACACTTGCATACACCGTTCCAATCAGGATAGCCATGATGATTGAAGATGGTGTTGTAGATTATGTCGATGCAGCAGATGTTTCAACCAAAAAAATCCAAAAATATGCATCATCATTTGCAAAACAAGGCATATTCAGCGGTATCCCTAGGAATCTTCCAAATCGTAACGTCATAAGATGGTTTGCAGTAAATGAATTTCTTTATAAAAAATACAAGCGAAAAATGAAGTTCCACATAATTCCTGAGCTGAAAATGGATGGAAAGATTTCAGGTAGGGAAATCAGGGCAAAGATAATTGAAAATAACTTCAAAATACCAGAAGAAGTTAAAGAAGTCCTTCCTGATTCTACAGTAAAAATTCTTCAAAAAGAAATTAAAAAAGGAAATATTCCAGGGAAGCGGAATGTAGAAATCCTTACAAAACGGCTTAATAAATATTCCAGATCTAAGTTACTTAATATCGCCAATATAAATGCCAATGCTGCAGAAGCTATCATTAAGGGCAGACAATACAGAAATGAAGACCAAATTTGGGCAGCCTTAAGAATGGCAGGGTATGGCCCTGTACTTACGCGACTTGCAATAAGTTCGGTTGAACAGGATGTTACACGTGAAGAAGTATTTAATCTTATTAAAATGTATGAATCTGAAGGGATTATTCCTCCAGATCAGACTGTAGAGAGTGTAATTGAAAGAGCATGGTTTGTAGCATCCAATGTTGATAAGGGAGTTAAATCTTCAGATGCCCACGAAATGTTTAGAAAAGGAAAACGAGGAATCAAACCGCAATATACCCTTGATGCAGGACTGCATCTTAGAAGTTTTGAAGTTGAAGATTTAAAGGAAGGGATTGAGGCTTCTTTATTTGTCGATAAACGAGAGAAGTTAGCATGTCAGATACGTACAGAAAATCGTAAAATAAAAAGCCCCTTAAAATTACCTGCTAAATCTGCAACCTACCTGCGGCTCCTTATTGATTCTCATTTTATTCCAATAAGAGCCCAATTGGTGGAAAAGAAAGAGGGTTGGAGGGTTAGAATATTTGTTGGAGAATAATAGATTTAATTTTCCAAAAGCCAGTTAAAGAACTTCTGCACTTCATCAACTCCATTTACATAAAAAGATGCATTTTCTTTAACATATTCAGGAACTTCCTCTGAAATCACTACTATACCTTCGCCATTAACTTTATCATCTTCTTTGAGTTCTTTTAGCTTGTTAAAGGCATCGACATCAGTAATATCATCTCCCAAATAAATAACTTTATCAAGCCCACTTTCAAAGATAAGTTTTTCAAGTATTGTACCCTTGTTATGGCCAATTTTAGGCCTTATCTCCACAACTTTACGTCCTTCAGTAATTTTAAATTTATCAAGTTCTTCCATTTCATTGATTGCATCTAAAATTTTCCTGCGTGTCCCTTCAGGGTCTTCACAATTTCTATAATGAACCGTAAAACAAAGTCCCTTTTCCTGGAATAGAATATTTCGAATATTACATAATTCTTCTTCACTTTGGATGTTTTGAGCAACTTTTTTTACAAGGGGAAAATATTCTTCCACTTCAGGCTCAATATAAATTTCATCATCCTTCATGTATTCAAGTCCATGGCTCCCAACATAAAGTAATCCCTCTACTCCAATGATTTCTTTAGCGTTTCTAGCGCTTCTTCCAGTTACAACACCCACCAGCCGAAATTTACTCACAAGTTTTTCAAGTGTTTTTCTCATAATTTGAGTTATTACCGCTTCATTTGGATTTAAAACAATTTTACTTATAGTACCATCTATATCCGTTATAATAGCTGTGTTTTTATCTTTAAATCCTTTAAATTCATCCAGATGGTCAAAGAGATATTTTAAATCTTGCACATATATCACCTAAATAAATTAAAAATCAGAGCCTTTGTATTGCGTAACAGGACATTTCCAATCTTTACAAAAAGTCAGGATGAGTTCATCTTTATCTGTAGTTATAAAAAGCCTCCAGCAACTGCTATTGTATGGTTTAAATTTAATTTCAAGAATCTTTTTACCTATAAGCTTTCCTAATGTCTCCTGACATTCTTCTACCTGTTCATTTACACCCATAACAATCATCTGAAAAACTCAATACAGTGCCTGAAATAGAATATTCATATACACACGACTTTTATTACTTATATTAAAACAAATTAATAAATTTTTTTTGTAGCCCATTAAACTGAATTTTTGAAGAATATATCGAAAAATAAATATATATAAAGCGACCAACTCAGAATCAGTTTAACTACAATTCGTATATTTAGTTATCAAAAATTTAAAGTCGAGATAGGGGATAGTATGAATTCATTAAATGAAATCTCAGAAAATGCCTTAATGTTAGAAACTATTTTTGACCATACACATTTTATGATGGCCTATATGGACAGAAACTTTAATTTTATTAAAGTAAATGACGCATATGCTAAAAAGAGTAATAAAACTCCTGATTTTTTTGTGGGTAAGAACCATTTTGACCTTTATCCGCATAAAGGAAATGAAAATATCTTTAAAAATGTGGTTGAAACAGGTGAACCCTATTATGCATATTCTATGCCGCTTGAAGATCCTGAATTGGGAATTATGTACTGGGACTGGGTTATTCAGCCCATTAAGAATGATGAAAACGATGTAATCGGTATATTACTGAGTTTAACTGATGTAACTGAATATAAACGAAATGAAGAAGATATTCATGAAAAACAGCACGAATTTATGGAAGAATTAATCGAAAAAAGAGCCAATGAGCTATTAATTGAAACGGAATCATCTGAAAATTCATCTATGGAAGCTGTAAATTCCGAAATTGAAGAATTAAATCAAAGAATTGCTGAACTTGAAAATGCCAACCATGAACTTAAGGAAATCATTTCAGAAAATGAAGATTCCAAAAAAGAAGTGGAACTTAGCGAAAAGTTAGTTGAAGAACGCGTCAATGAAGTCCTTGAGAAGCAGAGGGAGACTGAAGAACTATCAAAAAACATGGAAATTGAAGTCAAACAAAGGGACCAAAAAATTGCTGAACTTGAAGAAAGCAATGCCGAGCTTAAAGATATTATTTCAATGTATGAGGACTCTAAAATAGAAAATGAAGAATTTATCGCGAAATTAACAAAAAATCATGCTAAAGAGCTGGAAAGTGTTAAAGAAAATGAAAATGCAACTATTGCAAAACTAATAGAATCCCATGCAAAAGAACTGGAAGATATCAAAGAAAACATGTCCCCAGCACATGATAATCCAGCGGATATTACAGATAATATCAACGACGCAGTCATTGTAATTGATGGCAAACTCCGTGTGAAAACATGGAATGATGCGGCAAGAAAGATTTATGGCTGGGAAGATGATGAAGCCGTTGGAAAAATTGTGTATGAATTATTTAAATCTAAAAGTACCCCTATGGAACGACTTAACATTTTAGAAGACTTAAAAAATAATGAATTTTTGGATTTGGAGCTCATCCACTACAATAAATACGGTAAACCTCTCACTATAGAAAGCAGGATTACTGGCAAATACGATGATAATGGTCGTGCAATAGAATACATAGTTATAAATCGTGATATCAGCGACCTTAAAAATGCTAAAGAACTATTGAGTGATTTAACTTCTGAAGGTGAAGAATTAAATCAAAAAGTTACTGAGCTTGAAAAAAAGAGTGCCGAGTTTAAAAGGATTATTTCAAAGTATGAAGATTCTGAGGAATTATTAGAAAAACACTTAAATGAATCACTCAGGAAACAAACACAAATCAAAGAATTATTAAATACAAAAAAACTTAGAGTTGAAAAATTAACTCAAAAAAAGGATGAACTGGAAAACATCAATGAAGGGCTTAGAATACAGGTTTCAAAATTGGAGGATTCAGCTGGGTTCCAAAAAGATCTTTATGAAAAACAGCTGAAGAAGCTCATGGATGATTTAAATCGTACCAATGAAGAGTTCCAACAGTTCGCCTATATCACTTCCCATGATCTGCAGGAGCCACTGCGAACCATCTCAAGTTTTACACAGCTTTTAGCAAAACGTTACAAAAATAAGCTTGATAAAGATTCTGATGAATTTATAGAATATATAACAGAAGCTTCTGTACGGATGCAGCTCATGATTAAGGATTTACTGCAATACTCCAGAATAGTGTCAAGGGGAAAAGAATTTAAGCCAACAAATACCAAAGAAATTGTTGAATATACAATTTCCAGTTTAAAAGATTCAATTGAAGATAATAATGCCGAAATAACCTATGATAAACTTCCAAAGGTAATTGCTGATTCTGGCCAGCTCTTACAGTTGTTCCAGAATCTGGTTGGAAATGCAATTAAATTTAGACAATTCCAAACTTCACCTAAAATCCATATCTCATATCTAACTGATGAAGATAAATACGTATTTTCAGTTGCAGATAATGGTATCGGTATTGAAGAAGAATATTTTGACCGTATCTTCAACATATTCCAACGACTGCATACAATAGAGGAATATCCTGGAACTGGTATTGGACTATCAGTTGCAAAAAGGATTGTTGAACGCCATGGTGGACAAATATGGGTAGAATCAGAGCCAGATGTAGGATCGACTTTTTACTTCACTATCCCTATTAACTAGCTTTAGAAAATAATTATAATTTTAATTATTTTAGTTTAATTTAAATAGGATCACCGCTACATGTTTAGTTAATTCGCTAGATCTGTTTGACTTAATGCGAATTAAAAAAATATTGAATGAAACGGTGACCTTATTGATCTCTCAAAATACCAACTCAATTTCTATTTTATTAGTTGAAGATAATCCGGCAGATGCACGCCTAATACTTGAATTTTTTAAAGATATTAACATAAAAAACAGCATACATATAGTGCACGATGGAATGGAAGCTAGGAACTTTTTATTTAAGCAGTGTAAGAGTGATATGGATAACCCTGATCTTATAATTTTAGATTTAAATTTACCTCGAATCAGCGGTCGTGAAATTTTAAAGGAAATTAAGGAAGATAAAGAATTAAAAACAATTCCCGTGCTAATTCTTACAACATCTGAAGCAAGCGAGGATATAAAAGAGTGTTATGATCATTATGCCAACTGCTACCTCATTAAACCCGTTGATTTTGATGAATTTACCAAAATAATGGAATCCATTAAAAATTTCTGGTTTAATAAAGTCGAACTACCTCCACAGACTATGAATTGAACTATTTTTTACCAATTTCGTTAAATATTTCTTTATAATCCTCCGGGCGTATATTAAGTGCGCCCACATTCTCATAAAGGGATTTAAAAAATTCAGCAGTTGCTTTACTCATTTTTGCTTCACTATTTTCAGAAATTAATTCCACAACTTCTTCCATCTCTTCAGCCCTTCTTTTTGAATGTAATGCACTGCTTATTATTCTTGATATTGCCGAATCTTTAAAACCTTCACATTCAGTCTCTGCAATGTATTTCAATACATCTTCATCAATTCCCATTTTATAAGCAGAATAAAGCGTTTCAAAAAGTAATGCAGAAATTCCTTTAGTAAATGAGCTTCTAAGCATTTTTATAGCGGATGCTTGTCCTATTTCATGACCAATTACACTTATATTCATCCCGTACTGGTTTAAATCCGCAAAATATTCGGCATAATTGCTAGAAGAGAGTACATGGGCACTCAATCCTTTTTTTCTCACGCTACCTATTATAGATGCATCCACCATTTTTCCATTTTTAATGTATAATGATGCTTCTTTAACTGTTGAAGGTGAAACATTATTTATATCTACATAAATGCCTTTGGTGTATTTTCCAACCAATTTTGCTACTTTAACTGCCTGAGAAGGAGTAACTGCAGAAATTAATATGTCTGAGGATTCTGCAAGTTCCCTATTTGATTTACACAGGTTCAGTTCTGCCTTTTCGGCAAGGTTTCTTGTCTTTAGGCTTCTACCTTCAACACATGTAAAAACATCAGCTCCATTATTTAAAAGCCCTGTTGCCAGGGTGGATGCAACTTCACCAAATCCTAGAAATCCTATTTTCATTCAAATCACCTTTTAAGACGCCAGTTTATAATAATAGCGAGAACATGTAAATACCTGCAATTAAAATTACAATTCCCGAAATAAACCTTATATTATTAGAATGTTTAATTATCCTGCTTAAATCAATTTTAGATGCTAAAAATGCCATGATAAATATGGTAATTGAAAATCCTGCAGTAAACATTATTAAATTAAATGCACTGTATATAATATTTCCTGTAGATGCACTGTATGTTATTAAAGCTATTAAGTAAGCCCCATAACATGGAGACCATGCAAGTGATGTCAAAAATCCCATTGAAAATGATCCTATAAGTTTATTTCTATGTTTTACAGGCCTGTAAGACAAATTAAAAGATTTATCAGTTAACAAAATAAAAATACCTATCAATATTATGATTATGGCTGCAATAAGCCTGAAATAAAAAATATAATGATTAACGGCTGCCGTAAAGACAACTGTAAATATAATTATCAGTGTAAAAAGTATAAAAAATCCAAGTACAAATGATAAAATTTCTGAAGTTTTTTTCTTTAAGAGAGAATATCCAATGACAATTGGAATAAGTGGCAATACACACGGCGATAAAACAGATATCACACCTGCAGAAAATGAAATTAATAATTCTATGTTCATTTTATTCGCCTAGAGTTCATTTAGCAAACCATCTGGATCGATGTATCCTTCCTGTCGTTTAATTTCCTGTCCATTAGGATTTAAGAACACCAGTGTTGGATATCCGTATATTTTATACTTTGATGCAACATCAGGATTCTCATCAACGTCAATTTTTACAACGACATAATTTTTACTGAGTTTTTCCTGAACTCTTGAATCTGAAAAGGTTGTTTCATCAAGCTTTTTGCAGTAAGAGCACCATTTTGCTGAAAAATCTACTATTATTGGCTTATTAGTTTCTTTAGCTTCTTCAATTGCCGAATTTACATCAGTATGCCATTTTATACCAGTATATTCTGTTTGAGTAGTATTATGATTTCCCTGACTAAAAACAGCAAATACTGCTATTATTGCTATTAAAATGATGCCAATTATTATAACTGGTTTTTGCATGATTATTTCTTTTAAAATTACATAATATAAATGTGACCTAAAAATAGATTAAAGCTTCAAAATAACATTATCTCCCAAATTAACACCGATATCCTTTGCAATTGGATTACATTTGGCGTTAAGCAGGCAAAAAACAGGTTTACTCCCTAATTCCATTGCAGTTAATCCCTCATAATTTCCGAGGCCTTTACTTATAACCAGATCAGCATCATTAAAAATCCTCTTAAATTCTTCTGATATATCTGCGTATAAAATTCCTATAGAATCCGTGCCCGTTGAAACCAGTTCTGCAACCTCATCAAGCCCAATTTGGACTGCATCTTCAATACATGCATCGTTAAGTATAGGTTTTTCTTTAAGGGCAACTGTAACTTCTACATCATATTCTTTAAGCTTTTCTATGAGTAATTTATCAAAAACGATTTCTCCATTGTTATCTGCCAGGTAAAGAACCTTTTTTGCGGTTTTAAGTTCCTTTTCAAGCTCCGAAGCCTGATTCAATGCAATTTCCTTTTCCATATTTTCAACGATGCCCTTTTCAATATCAAAATTGACTCCAAGAGCTCCAAAATCAATCAAATTACCAGCAATAGCGGCTTTTATATATGATTCAAGTCCGTTTTTCTCTTTCAATATTTCTTTAACTTTTGGAAGAAATTTCAGGGCAATTTCATTTCCTTTCCGTTTTTCTAAAATATATGGGTCTTCATTTCCTGTTCTATTCTTTATAATCCTGTGAATCCTTGTCCCAACAACATTAGAAACTGCTTCTTTATTGAAATCGCTGTAAACAACTTCTACAAGTTCTTCCATAACTTCCATTTTAAGAGATTGGTCATCTGTTGCAAGATCAAGTGCTTCTTTGGCCTGTCTTAAAAAACAGGGTGCGCATTCATAGTAAACTTTCATAATATCCTCGTTAAAGTGTTTTTATCTAAAATCTTTCTAAATGTGCTTTATTAACTTTTCAGTTCATCTAATTTAGTAATGCTCATTTTAAAATAATGCAAATGGATATGGTGATAAACAGAGAATAAAAATTATAATAATTGATACTGCCACGATTTTTCTGCCTTTACTAATTTTTGAGACATTATCCAATGCTCCAGGGTGACTTCTTGCCATAAATAATATAAATGCCGCCATTAAGATAGCCATTAGATACCAACCAAGAGCAACTGTTACAATTATTCCTATTACTGATACATACTGGTGAATTTTCGCATTAAACAACGACCTTGAAATATGTCCCCCATCTAAAACCGCAACAGGCATTAAATTAAGCATTGTAATGATTATTCCAACCCACCCCGCAAATGCTACAGGATGCATAAATAACATATATCCTGCAGGTATTTGTGGAGATATAAAGTATGCAATAATTTGCATTAGTAATGGAGGATAAATGGTCATGGATCCTGTTTGTGAGGGAGCTATGTGAGAAAGATAAATCCCAATTATAAGCACAGGAATTGTTACAATAAAACCTGCAATTGGCCCGCTAACTCCAAGATCAAATAGTGCATTTTTATCGGGTATTGCTGATTTTACATTTATAACTGCCCCTAATGTACCAATCCCCGTTGGTGCAGGTATAAAATAAGGTAAAGTTGCTTTCACTTCATGTTTTCTTGCAGCTAAAAAATGTGCAGTTTCATGAGATCCAACTATTGCCAATAAAGCTACTGAGAAAGCTATTCCCAGTAATAAACTTCCTTCGCCAAGGAAATACCCTGCAGAAACAGTGGATACAACAGTCACCAAAAATAAAAGGATATTCAAGTGAATTCTTGATTCACCATGTTCCGGCTTATTAACTACATTAATCTTATAATTATCCTCAAATTCATCTATAAAAGGCAAATATCCAATTTTATCAAGATCTTCAACTAATTGAAGAAACTTTTCTTTATTATAATCATAAACTATAAAATAGAATGCCTTTGGCTCTATATGAACGCTTTTTACAGTAAAATAATTTGAAACATAGCTTTGAATAAAATTAGTTGTTTCCACAAGTCCACTTCCAGATTTTAAAAAAATCAAAGATTTTTTATACCGGAGGAAACACAGTTTCCTCGGCCCCGAAATCATAGATTTCGAGAGCATGCAAAAAAAATAAATTTTTTTTTGCGGTTACGAAACTTCGTTTCGTAAACACCGAACACCTTGTGTTCGAGAGCTTTAAGACGCTGCAATTCTAAAACTTTGTTATCTATATGATTGCTTTTATTATTAATAATTTCTATAACCAAAAAATTCAACTTAATAGATTTAGAACCCTAAATTCCAAATAAGAATATTATTAATCTCTTAAAACATTAACCGCCGTATATAACGCGTATAATTTCGATTATATCCCCATTATTAAGGGATTTCTCATCCATTACAATTTCATTGTTCCTCTTAACCACGACAGTTTCAGAAGAGATATCCATTGTATCTAGTACTTCTTTAATGGTTGTATTATCTTGAATTTCTCTGTTTTCTTCTTTTTTCCCAAAAATTACTGTTATTTCCATGTTATTTCTCCCCATCCAGTGATTTAGAAAATAAACAAGCCCTGCATAATTCATGGGACGCAGGCTCACCGCACTGGATACATTCGCCCATATTGGATTTTTTACCTGAAAATTCTTTTTTTATGGCAGGTTTTATTTTATCAAAGCCTTTGAGTGTAGAATACATTATGGTGGGATGATTTACAGACAGTTCCTTAATGAATCTTCCAACCTCTCCCCTAAATGATTCCCTTGAATAAGGGCATTCATCAAAATGCACATCAAGTTCACTGGCGATTACATATAATCCCACTTCTTTCTCTGGAATTTCACGAATTGGCTTTATTTTAACGGTAAATTTATCACTTTTTGGTTCTGATTTCACCCCAATCCGGGTGAGGTTGTCAATATTTCCCTCAAGATAGTTCATAAGTATTGCCTGGGTTTCATCGTCGAGATTGTGTCCTGTTGCAATTTTGGTAGCTGATTCTTCCCTTGCAACCTTATTTATAATCCACCTTCTGAAAACTCCGCAGTAGGTGCACGCACCGTGCTCACGAGAGTCACTGGACATGACCTCATCGAGTGTTTTTCCAAAATAATCTTTAAATGATACTATTCTATGGTCTACGCCTAATTTTCTGGCATTTTTTGCAGCAATTTCCACCCCATGTTTTCTATATCCTTTGATACCTTCATCAACAGTAACTGCAAACAGATCTATGGTATTTCTTTCATAAAGTGAATTAAGGATATCAAGAACCATAACACTATCTTTTCCACCAGATAAAGCTATTGCAACTTTATCTCCGCGTTCTACAAGTTTATTTCTTCGAATATTCCTTAAAACTTTCTCTGTTATTGATTCGATAAAGCAGTCCTTGCATAACATCTGCCCTGAAGCTTTTCTCTTTATTATTACGGGTGTTGCCCCGCATTTAGTACATATTTTCATAATTGTAACCTAAAATTAACCTGAATATTTTTTAATATATTTCCTTAATAATCTAAATTTTTGAATAATGGGAAATCCTGAACGTAGTTTTTATTAAGTTTAGCTGATATTTCTGCCTTTTGAAGTTCTGCACCCAGATAGGTGGCGTGTTCAAGCCTTGATACAAGTCCTCTTTTAATTATTTCATCATAAACGCTTTTTGAAGTTTCACCTTTAATGATTATATCCGGCTTCATGTTAATGTAATGTACAGCTTTTATAAGACCATTTTCCACCATTATTTTAAAGCTTCCTTGAGGATCCTGGGTGAATTTATAGTTTTCTGCACCTTCCAAAACCGGCGCATCAATTTCTTCAGTTATTGCTTCCCCTCTACGTTTGTCTTTTAAAATTATAAGGTTTATGCCTAGGTCTTTTGCGGTAGACCCCCTGTGTTTTGATAGGAACATCATCTTTGATGAAATTGAAAGTTCATGGACGCTTCCAAGAGTTTTACCGCTTTCTTCTGGAGTGAACAATACACTTGCCCCAAGTTCCATTGCAATTCCAGAAAGCAATGCGTTTACTCCAACTGAATCCGTATCAAGGAGCTCTGTAACATTTCCAACTCCAAAAAAGAGAGGTACTCTATTTCTCGCTTTAAAGTCATGGCATGCAATAATAGATTCAACTATGCTCTTACTGTTAATTGGATCAAGTATCAAATCAGCAATTACATCGATTTTACAGCATTTTTTCATGAGCCCTTCAAGTGAACTCACACGTTCTTCAACCGTGCTTGGTACCCAGTTTTTTCCAAAATCTGTAGGCAGTATAACAGCAGGAATTTGCTTTTCTTCCATGAGCGGCAGTACTTCTTCACAATTTCCGTGATCTAAACTTAAGACCATATCAACTCCAGATTCAACGGCAGCTTTAATTTCTACAGGATTTAAAGTGTCAATACTTATTGGAATGCCGTTTAAATGTTCCTTTAATGTTTTAACCATCTCGGGAATTCTATCATCAAGTGTTTCCCCAGCAATCATTCCAATATCTACCATTTGAGCGCCGCTATTTACAAAATATTTTGCACGATTAATAAGCTCCTCTTTACTCAGTAAAGGCGCATTTGCGATTTCAGCCAGCACTCTCATTGGAAAATCTTCACCCACGGGTAAATTACCTACAAGAATATTTTCAGGCTTTTTAAGGAGTTTTTGAGTGGTTTTCTCATCTTTTTCAAAATTCTCTATAAATTCCAGGGCACGTTTTTTAAGTTCTTCTTCAATTAACTTATCTGCAGGTATCTGCGGTGAAAGTTCAAGTTCATCAATCATTTCAAGGATTATATTTAAATCTGCAGCATCTTTTGGGCCTTTATACGCAGGGATCCCAGTTTTTTCTCCAATAAGGCTTACATTTTTACGTATAAGCCCTGGAGTTATAATCACATCATATGAGTGAATATCAACATTTTCCAGATTATCCAGTTCTTCCAATATTTTCTTTGGAGTTAAAAACGCTGCAATTGGTGTATCCACCACATGTACATACACTTCTTGATTTGATTTACCTGAAACATCTTTAACTAACTTGCCTGCAAGTTTACCCGTGATTATTAAAATTTTCATGATGTGCCTCAAATTTTTTTTTCAAAAAAAATTGTGGTTCAGAAAAATTAAAAATTCTCCTTCAACCTCAATGATTTTTGAAAAAATAGTGATAAATAAAGTTGAGTGGTATAAAATATAATTTTTTTTATACACTAACTCTGGATCTTCTTTTAGCTTAAAATCGCCTGATAACATATACTTAACTTTTTATTTGTTTAAATGAAATTTAAAGTATGCAAATTCTCTTGCTGTAATATTTAAAAAAACTGTATGTGGAGTTATATAAATATTAATTAGATATTTTATTACAATTTTGTAATGGTTTTGAGTTATTTTAACTGCACCCTATTTATATTAAGAAAATACATTAAAAATTAAAATTTTTTTTAGGATTTGGACTGTGGTGCGATGATACCATAAAAATAATTTGTAATGATTAAAAATATATATATACCTTAATTTATAATGATTATACATGAGGAATGGAGGTACAGTATGATCGAAATTCGATTTCATGGACGTGGAGGACAGGGTGCAGTAACTGCTGCGGAAATTTTAGCAAAAGCAGCCTTTGAAGATGGAAAGTATTGTCAAGCATTCCCATTCTTCGGCGCTGAGCGAAAAGGCGCACCAGTCATGGCGTTTACAAGAATAAATGATAAACCAATAAGAAGAAGATATCAAGTTTATAATCCTGATTATGTAATTGTATTAGACGACACTCTTTTAGAAGCCGTAGATGTAGTATCTGGACTTAAAGAGGGTGGAGATGTAATAATAAATACAAAAGAGAATGTTAATTTTGGTGAAAATATTGACCCTTACAGTATTGACGCTACAGGAATTGCACTGGATACCCTGGGAGTTCCTATTGTAAATACTGTCATGTTAGGGGCATTTGCCGGTGCTACAAGTGTAGTCACACTTGATTCCATTATAAAAATTACTAAAGAAACTTTCCCTGGAAAAATAGGCGAAAAGAACGCTAAAGCCGCGGAAATAGCATACGAAAAAATTAAAAGATAAGGTGATTTCATGACAGCCAAAGGAGCTACTGTTAAAGAAGCTGGAAGCAGTAAAAACAATAAAACAGGTAGCTGGAGAACCTTCAAACCTATCCTGGATGAAGAGAAATGCATAGATTGTGAAAACTGTTTCTTATTTTGCCCAGAAGGATGTGTAAATAAACAACACGAAATAGATTACGATTATTGTAAAGGATGCGGCATATGTGCCCAAGAATGTCCTGTTAAAGCCATTAAAATGGAGAGAGATTAAATGCTTAAAGTTATTTCTGCAAATAGAGCAATTGCTGAAGGGGTTAAGCTTGCAAAACCCAAAGTTGTACCAGTTTATCCTATAACTCCACAGACTTCCATTTCAGAATATCTAGCACAATTCGTTGCAGATGGAGATCTTCCTGCAGAGTACATACGAGTTGAATCAGAGCACAGTGCTATAAGTGCAGCTGTAGGGGCGTCAGGAACAGGTGTTAGAGTATTCACTGCAACATCTTCACAGGGTTTAGCGTTAATGCATGAGATTTTATTTGCCGCTGCGGGACTCAGAAACCCAATAGTAATGGGAAATGCCAACAGAGCATTATCAGCACCATTGAGCATATGGAACGATCAACAAGACTCTATTTCCCAAAGGGACACTGGATGGATGCAATTTTTTGCTGAAAATGCTCAAGAAGCACTTGACTTTGTTATACAAGCATATAAAATTTCTGAAAATGAAAATGTTCTGCTTCCAAGTATGGTCTGTGTAGACGGTTTTATACTTACACATACAGTTGAACCTGTAGACATTCCATCTCAAGAAGAAGTAGATGACTTTTTACCCCCATACCAACCAAAGCACTCTTATCTTGATCCAAAAGACCCCATGTCACTCGGAACATTTACAGATCCAAATTACTACATGGAAGCAAGATACGATATGGAAGTCGCAATGGAAAACGCCAAAAACGTGATAAAGGCTGTCAATAAAGAATTTGGAGAAAAATTCGGGCGTAATTATGACTTTGTTGAAAATTACATGTGCGATGATGCTGAAATAATTCTTGTGGCCATGGGATCTATCTGCGGTACAATAAAGGCAGTTGTAGATAACATGAGGAAAGAAGGGCACAAAGTTGGTCTTCTTAAAGTAATATCATTCAGACCTTTCCCTAAAGATGAGATATACAATGCACTTAAAAATGCAGACAGAATCGCTGTATTAGATAAAAATATTTCATTTGGAATTGGAGGAGTTCTCTTTAACGAGATCAAAGCAAAAATGGATGTTGATGCCAGGGGCTTTATTTTAGGTCTTGGTGGACGTGATGTTTCCAATGAAGATATAAGAAACATAATTAAAATTACTAAAAATTCAACTGAAAAGGATAAAATTAATTGGATCGGATTAAAACAGGAGGAAGCATAAAATGGAAGTACCTGAAAAAGAATTTCTCGCAGCGGGGCACAGGGGTTGTGCTGGATGTGGTGCTACCATAGGCGCGAGACTTGCACTTAAAATGCTTGGTGAAAACACCGTAGCAGTATCCGCAACAGGATGTTTAGAGGTTATTACATCCCAATATCCTGAAACAGCATGGGAAGTTCCATGGATTCATGTAGCATTTGAAAATGCTGCTGCTGTAGCTTCCGGAGTTGAAAGGGCTCTTAAATCCCAGGGGAAAGACGACGTTAATGTTGTAGTATTCGCTGGAGATGGTGGAACAGCAGATATAGGGCTTCAATCTCTTTCAGGAGCTATGGAAAGAGGACATAAAATAATTTATATATGTTACGATAACGAAGCTTACATGAATACAGGAGTTCAAAGAAGCGGTGCAACACCATATGGAGCATCAACAACTACTTCTCCCCATGGAAAAGAAAGTTTTGGTGAAGATAAGCCAAAGAAAAACATTCCAATGATAATGGCGGCCCATAGTGTTCCTTACGTTGCAACAGCATCTATTTCATACCCTGAAGATTTCATGAAAAAGGTTAAAAAAGCATCCGAAGCAGAAGGATCTGCTTATATTCACCTTCACCAACCATGTACAACAGGATGGGGTTATGACCCATCAAAAACCATAGAACTTGGAAGATTAGCTGTTGAAACTGGTGCATGGATTCTTTACGAGATCGTAGATGGTGAATTTAAAGTAACCTACAGACCACTTCAAAGGAAACCAGTAAATACATATTTAGAAGCCCAAAAACGGTTTAAACACCTTGCTGATGAAGAAAAAGAAAGAATTCAAAATTATGTGGATAATGTCTGCGCTGAACTTAAAATATAGGGGGATATAATCTTGGATAAAGTATTGATTCAACCAGAGATTTGCGATGGATGTATGGACTGTGAAGAGGCATGCACACAACTTCATGGCACATCAAGGATCATGGTAAGAGAAGTCGAAGGTGCTTATTACCCCATCATCTGTCAACAGTGCGAAGACGCTCCCTGTAAGAAAATATGTCCTGTTGATGCAATTGATGATAAATCAATTGACTGCGAAAAGTGCATAGGATGTTCTCTGTGTATGTTGATATGTCCTTTCGGAGCAGTTTCAATACATGAGAGAAAGGCACAAAAATGTGGTCAGTGCCCTGATCTTGATACTCCAGCATGTGTTAAAGCATGTTCCAAAAGAGCCATTTCTATCGTAGATACAGAGAAGATGAAGCTTGAGAGACAGGCAAAACACATTGAAAAGTTATCAGGTATCGGTAAAAAGTCTAAGAAGAAGAAAACTGGACTTGTTAATGTGTTAACACACGGCACAAGGGCAAATGACGCTTTTAAATAGGAGGCATGACATGAGAGAATTAGTTTCACGACCAGAAATTTGTGCGGACTGCTCCAAATGTGAAAGAGAATGCCCACAAAATGCAATAAGGGTTATAAATGGTGTTGCAGTTCACTGTTTACACTGTGCACCAGATAGGGCTCCTTGTCTAACCATATGCCCCGAAGGCGCCATAGAAGAAGTAGAGGGTGCAATCATAATTAATGAAGATGAATGCATAGGCTGCGGCCTTTGTGAACGCTCCTGCCCTATTGGAGCAATCCATATGGATGAAGAAGGCATTGCAAAGAAATGTAACCTCTGTATAGACCAGGAAACACCGGCTTGTGTCCTTACATGTCCAACTGGAGGTTTAAATACAGATTCAGCAGAAATGATATCTGATAAGCGCGAAAGAGTTGCTAAAGAACTTGAAAGGCTTAAGATGATCATGAGATACTGAATTTTGTTTTTTTATTTATTTCCATTAATAGACTATTCTTTAAATAATTTATTTTGCATTATTCTTTATTTAATTTACTCAAACTAGCTAATTATCCTGTAATTTTTCAATATTTCCATTATAACGTATCCATACTGCTATAATAAAATATAAAAAGTAGATTCATTAAATAATTATATTCCACTAAAAATTATGTATCAAAAAAGAAAACATAAGGAATAATATCATGTCCAGAATTGCATTTCAGGGGAAATACAGCAGGTTTTTGGTAGATCTTTATAATCGCAATAAGATGCTGCTGCTGATTTCTACACTCATATTTTTCTCGTCCATATTCGTGGGTTACCTCATATCTGGTACAATTGACTATTTTATGAAAACCATAATTGACTCAGTTAAAGGAAAATTCAGTCAGGAGGGAATAAATACACTTTCAATATTCATGAATAACATTAAAAGTGGATTTATAGCTTATGTTGGAGGAATAATTGGGATAGTTCCAGTGTTTGTTTTATTTATCAATGGAATTATTATCGGATATCTAGCCACCAAAATCCCAACTGGAACACTTCTTCTTTATACAGTGCCCCACGGTATATTTGAAATTCCCGCCATTATCATATCCGCTACTGCAGGATTCAGGATCACGAGTATGATTGTTCATATTTTAATAAATTTAAGCAAAGATAAACCTGTTAATGAGAATTACTGGGAACTCAAGGATTCTATAGCTTTATTTGCAATTGCAATAGTCCTGTTTTTTATTGCAGCAGCTATCGAGGCTAATGTTACCCTTGCCTTGGGAGATTATATTAAAAGTTTGATTTAAGCTGACAAGCTTGTTCAACATCAATATAGCTCAAATAATGATAAAGCAGGAATGCAGATTTCATTTTTTCCGTTACCTAAAATATTTTAATTTAATCCTCTCATAACTACTTAAATCAGTTTATTTTAGAATTAATCCTAATGTCTTATTTTTTATTGGTTCTGTTTTTTATGTAATAGATAGTTATATTAATACAAATAACATATCAAAAAATTAGTATTAGTCTTTAGGAGACGATGTTGATGAAAAATGGATTGAGGAATTCGGGCATTGATATTATTGGCGATGTATCCTGGGGAACTCATTTCTGCCAATTCTATCAAACTAGAGAAAATTTAATAGATATATTAATCCCTTATTTCAAAACAGGGCTTGAAAATAACGAATTTTGCATGTGGGTCACTTCACAACCACTTACTGTAGAAGAGGCAAAGGAAGCATTTAAAGATGCAATTCCTAATGCTGATGCTTACCTTGAGAACGGACAAATTGAAATCATTTCTTACACCGATTGGTACAAGAAAGGAGGATTTTTCGATTCACAAAGGGTTTTAGATGGCTGGTTAAACAAACTCAACCTTGCTCTGGATAAAGGCTATGAAGGTATGAGAATAACTGGAAACACTTTCTGGCTTGAAAAAGAAGATTGGGATGATTTTAGCCAGTATGAAAAAGAAATAGATAGAGTCCTTGGTACTTACAACATAATAGCCATTTGTTCATATTCCCTTGACAAATGTAATGCAGATGATGTAATAGATGTAGTTAATAACCACCAATTCGCACTTACTGAACTTGAAGGCGAATGGGCACTGATGTAAAGCTCATAAATTTCTCGATTCATCAAGTAGACCAAATTAATGATTTTTAAGCTCATTTAATTCTTTTTGAAGTAACTCTTCCACTTCATCAGCCATTGTGATCATTTCAATATATTTATCTGTATCCTCAATTGTACGAATAACGTTCCTTATCTCAGGAATAAATCTCAACATATTTTGTGCCTCTTTAACTGTCTGGGGCCTGTACTCAGGATGTTTATGTAATTTCAATACAAATTTAACTATTTCAGTCCAAACTTCATCGTAGGTATAATCCTTCATTTTATCATACTAATTATATTAAAAGTATTACATATGTAATTATTTGAAAAACTTTATTTTTTTCATGTTCTAAGTTTGAAATACCCAGAATACATACTTAAATCATTTTATAGTTAATTTAAAAATTATAAACAAAATCAGAAAAATTTCAAACATACATGAACTAGCAACTCCAATTTAAATATAAACTTATAATACTGGAGAAAAATGCTATGCATTTTTCTATGCTAAAAAATCATAAATTTTTTAAGTTTAACACAATATACCATCAAGAGATAGAAATTAGAGGATTATTATGATTACCCAAAGCACCATCGAAAATACAATATTTGATCTATTCAAAGAAGCCGTAATCAAGCTGCCTGAAGATGTCAAGAAAGCGCTTGAAGAGGCCTATGAAAATGAAGAAAAATCAATTGCACGTCTAAATCTTAAAGCCATACTTGATAATATCGAAGCTGCCGAAAAACTCGGCGTTCCAATGTGTCAAGATACAGGCCTTCCCATCATTTTTGTTAAACTCGGCAAGGTAAATGTTGAAAATCTCTATGAGGGTATAAGAAATGGAGTTAAAAGAGCGACTGAAGAAATCCCACTCAGGCCGAATGTGGTAAACCCATTAACACGGAAAAATACAGGGACAAATACAGGTAACTTAATTCCTCAAATTGATATTGAGCTTATTAATGAGGAAAAAATTGAATTAACTGTTTTTCCAAAGGGTATTGGATCTGAAAATAACAACGCTCTTAAAATGGCTTTGCCTGGAGAAGGTATTGAAGGCATTAAACAGTTCGTCCGGGATACTGTAATTGCTGCTGGTGGAAAACCATGCCCCCCTATAATTGTTGGAGTTGGGGTTGGCGGAATGTCAGATTTAGCGATGAAACTTGCAAAAAAAGCGCTGCTTGGAAAAGTTGGGGAAAGAAATCCAGATAAAATGATTGCAGAGCTTGAAGAAGATATATTAAACAACCTCAATGAAACTGGAATTGGACCCATGGGACTGGGTGGTAAAACCACTGCCCTTGATGTGAAGATCCTAACTGCAGATACCCATACTGCAGGGCTTCCAATTGGTGTTTGCATTCAGTGTTGGGCTGGAAGGCATGCAAGTGCTGTTCTAAGGCCCTAACTTAAACTTATCCCTTATTTTAAAATAAAAATAATATTACTCAAGGTATGCTTCCTGCATTATAACATATATTTTTTCTACTGCTTTTTTCATCCTTAAAAAAACCATACCAGTATTAGCATTTGAACCCATAGAACATACTAAAGCTACAGAGGAAAAACCCATAATAATTATCTGTATTTTGTCTCCTGTTATTAAAAGACGTTTTAAATCATCATTACCTACATCTTCAAGGGTTTTTTTACCAATTTCCAGTAAAGATGCAGACATTGCAGCTATTCTCTGGTTTTTAACATGAGGATTACTTGAAGTGAATATTAATCCATCTTTCCGAATAACATAAGACTCCTTAATGTCTGCACGTGCCTGCATATCCTCAAGAACTTCCTGAATTTGCTCTGAAATTGGCTTCATTAAATCACTGCCTTAATTGATAATTTAAATGATGTAAATATGTTAATTATTGTCTACATGTTCCTTAACGGCTTTTTTAAGCATTAATCTGATCATTCCTATATTTGCATTGGTTTCAGTTAATACAATTACAACATGTCTTTTCCCAAATTCTTCTATGATAATCTTTCCAAAATCCGTTTCAACTATTAATTTCTCTAAATTACCGTAACTAATACTTTTTATCATTTCTCTAACGGCCCCAAGTGCTGCAACAGTGGTAGCACTTAAAATAGAAGTATTTTTATCTATTTTACCTAAAGGAATACCATCTAATCCTGCTACAATAGAATCTTTTACTCCATTGATCCTATTTATAGAAATCAACGCCTTTTCAAAAGTTGTTTCAATTTTCATTGGATTTACCTGAACTATTTAATTTTTTCTTCATTCTCTTTATGAGACTGCCCATAATATTTTCAAGATCTTGATTTGCAAGTGCCGATGTGTTAACCACCGGAATATCCTCGGATATATTAAGTTCTTCCCTAATCTGTGAATCTTTAATTTCACAGATATCATTTTTATTGGCGACAACGATATAGGGCACATCATAACTTTCTATAAACGTTATAAGTTCATGGTCAACGGGAGTTATCCCTACAGTAGAGTCAATTAAAAGTATAGCTCCATTCATTCCAGTAGCAAGTGTGTTCCACATAAAAGAGAATCTTCTATGCCCCGGACTGGCAAATAAATGTATCAATGACTCCTGCTGTTCGATCTGGACAAAATCAAAACTTGTGGTAATGCTTTCAAATTCACCCTTTAAAAAAAGATTTTGTCCGCTTAATTTCTCTACAAATGTAGTTTTTCCTGCATTAAGAGCACCGAATACAACTACTTTAAGGATAGACCCCGCTGCCATTATTCTTTAACACCCCTTATACATTGGCTCTAATTTATACCCCAAATATTAGTTTACTGCGTTAAAGCTAGTTATAGCCTTTTCAGGACCATTTTACTGGTACCATCATTAGATTCTATACTATCAATTATAAATGGGTCGCCAGTTACTTCTTCCATCATTGCAACGCCTGCCAGAGCAAATGGACATCCAGCTGAACGAGGAACTCCATTTGCTTCTAAGAAATCAGTGTAATGATGGAGCTTACAATTTTCTACTGTCATTTCCACAGTATCTTCACTAGCACTGTACTCTATATTGTCTGCAGCGTTGTAAACCCCAACAATATACCTTTTAAAAAAGTCCATTGCAGTATCAGGGGTACTTGTATCTAATTCTTCTCCAATTACCTGTGCCCTTTGTTTTGTCAAACCCCATAAATCTTCTCCAAAAGATCTGGAAACTCCCCCAGATCCTTCACCAGATACTCTCCACATACTTACAGTAAATCCCATCAATATTCCCATAAGTAAAGTATTCAAAGAAGCCGCCTGATTTTCCTGTTCTGTCACTTTATTACCTCCTAACTAGCCATAACTTCTTTTATTTTATCTGCTGTCCTCTCAAGTTCAAGTAATGCAAGCCCTAAATTTACTTCTCCAGGGGAAAGAGCAGCCAATATGGCTTTTTCTCCAGCATATGCCAGTATTGCCTTTCCAGTTGCTCCATCTATAACCACCTGATTTAGATCTCCTCTTTCAAGCTCATCACATGTTCTCTGTGAAGTACCTACCATAGCTGCTCCCATGGCTGCTACTCTTTTCTCATCTGCTTCTTTAGGTAGTGCAGATGCTATCATAAGGCCATCTGGTCTGAGTACTGCTGCACCACTAATATCTCCAGGTGCCCTTTCTAAAAGTTCTTTTAATAGTCCCCCAACGTCTTCTCTAAGTCCCATAATTAAGTCTCCAAAATGTTTTTTAATGGTTTTTTCTTTGTATACCCATTCGAATATTCTTATTTAATCTGCAGCAGAAGAAAACGGATTTAAATTAAATTCCATAGTTCTACAGCTGTATAATCGGTGATTGATTTAAACAAAAGAAATAATTATTTAAACTGTGCACTTGCACAGTTGCGCAAAATGTGTAGTGCGCAGTTGCACAAAATTTAAATATATCTAATAAAACGACCATATACCTATTATTAAAGGGATATTACTGGATATTAATAATACTTTTAACTAAAATAACGCTAAAAACATTTATAGGGGATGATAATACTATATAACATATTCTTGTTTGTACTGACTTACAAAATGTTGCATTTCGTTTTGATTATGTTAAAGTGATATTATGGATGAAATTACAAATCTAAAAAGAGCGACTGTATCCGTACCCCCTGATCTAGACTATAAATTCAAGAAACTTGCCTCTCAAAAATTTAAATTTGAAAAAGGGTGGTATAGTAAAGCTATGGTCGAAGCCATGGATATGTGGATTAGATACAACGATTTCGTCATATTAAAGGAAGGAACGGGTTATGTGGGTCGTTTTCTAGGCATGCAAATGTGGGATCGTATAAAAAGGAATTTAAATAGTACTTCAAATTTTGAAACACAACATGAACCATTAAATCAAGTTTTAAATTGTTTTAGCAGCAGATCATCACATATTGAAAATATTAACTATCAAATCAATAATACTGGCCTGAAGATCTGTTTAAAAAGCCCCGATATAAACAATAAATCAGATTTTATGGTGGAAGACTTATTAATCAACTATCTTCAACCAATTACACTTATTACCCGAGCAGGAATGGAAGATATTACAGGTAATGAATATAAAGTTCATGAATTTAAGGTGGGAAATTCCAACAAAATTCATTTAAAAAAATTAGATTAAATATGCATCATAAATTTTATATCTACATTCTATTTTTAATTTAATATTAAATTAAATCAGCCTTTGATCCAAAACTTTAAATATTTAAAATGTTCCATTTTACATTAATTAACCGATCTTATAAGGCGAAAAGTAATGAGAAAAAGGGAAATTGCCATCTTAATTGCAATTATAGCTATAATAGCCACTGGAGGGGTTTATGCCAGTGCATCAGGCATGAATTCAATTAAAAGTGCACAGAATGATCTACAAAATACAACTTTAAATGAAACTCACATGAAAGAACACACAAAATCAGCCGAGACCCCTAAAAAAACCAATGAAACTATAAAAACAAATATTACTGCAGAACAAGCAAAACAAATAGCAAAACAGTACATTGAAACTTCTGGTGCGTATCCTGGAACTCCAAAATTGTTATATCAAAAAGCTTACGGCAGTTTCAAAGGTGGATACATATGGAAAGTTCCAGTAATGCTAAATGGTAATTTGATAAACGGAATTCTAATAGACGCACAAACTGGCCAAAATCTTGGTGAAGGATAATTAGATATTTTGACATTAAACCAGCGTATCAAAAATTAACTCACAACACATAAAATAGATACGCTGGTTCTTACTGAATTTAACCTGTTTTTAAAAATTATAAAAATAGGAAATCCTAAGATTTCTCTTTTTTCATGATTTCCCATTAATAATTACATTATTCCTTCTCTTCTTTCCATGGATCCTTCCTTAGATTTTAAAATTATTCTTTCTCCAACTGTATCAACCATACCGTAAGGAATGACTCTCTCCCTTCCCCTGAGACGTCCACCTTCATGGAGAATAATAGAATCTATCCTATCTGAATCAAAATCCACATCAACGTCTTCTACTTTTCCAATCTCATGCCCTGTTGAATCTAAAACTTCTTTTCCAATTAATTCATCTTTTATTTTCATTATATCACCTTTTTATCGCTTATGAACATCTAAATAATCATATTCTCCAACTTAATTTCCACATATACCGTAAATTAAGTTATTACAGCTGCAAAACATTTAAATTGCAATATTTATATTTTGATACAAATTTGTTATTAATATATAAAAAATTAGTAATATAATTTTCGTTATAAATCATACCTTAAACCAAATAATATGACGTAACCCCTTTAAATTTACTAAAGTATAATTTAAAGGAGCAATCAGAAAAGATAAGTCTTATACACCTTTAAATATTAAAAAGTTTATATGTCCATATAAAAAACAAAATTTAGAGTCTTAACTATTATTTTGACTCATTCTTTAAAATGAAAATTGTTTCTGATTTAATAAGACCCTTATTTTCCAAATCCTGCATTAATTGAACTATTATTGCATATTCCTGGCCAGTATAATCAGCTAATTCTTCAATTGACGCGTTATGATTTCTACTTAAATAATCCAAAGTGTTCATCATTAACTCACGCCTTAAATTATCGTTTTTCCATCTAACCTTCAAATTATCAATCCTCACATTTAGGCACGAATATTTGAAACTGTAGTTTTATCTACAATTATTCACTTTTAGTGTTTTATTTTACACTTGAAGTGTATGTCTCATCAGATATATATTTTTATTGATAAGATTATGTCATTAAAAGCAGTATTATTTATTATATGAAATATAATAAAAATTTTTAGATTCTATTATAATGTCCTTTTATAAATTAACATAAATTTATGAAAAAGCCATTATTACCAATTTTTAATGCATTAACTAAATTAATAATTAAATGTTAATTTATAAATTAAATATAAAAAGAGAAAAAGCTTTAATTCATCAAAGCTCTTTTTTAAGTTCCAATCTTTTTGGCTTTTCACATGTGATCATGAAGATAGTTCTATCCCCAATACTTACCGCACGATCAGCAATCCTTTCAAGGAACCTTGCAATGAACAACAGATATATCAGGTAAGATATGGAATCCTTGTTTTGAAACATACTACTTGTAATATTCTCTAAGGACTGATCAAATAAATCATCCACCTTGTCATCATCATGCCTTAGTTCCCTTGCCATATCCATGTTCTGATCAATAAATGCGTATAAACCTTTACTGAACATCATCTGCACAAGGTTTGCCATATGATTAAGGTCTTCCTTAGGTCTTGATGGAATTTTTTCATCTTTTAAATTCTTAGCAGCGTCTGCAATATTAACAGATAAACTGCTCATTCTTTTTAAATGGCTACCAACCTTAATACATGCTTCAATGAACCTTAAATCCATTGCAACGGGCTGTTCTGCAGCAATAATGCTAATACATTTCCTTTCCAGATAAAAATTCAGCTCTTCAATTTTTTGACTGGCTTTAACAATCTTTTCGGCCAGTTCATCGTCATAGTTATTGAAGGCTTCCATTGCATCTTTTTGAGCCTGAATTGCTATCTGTCCAATTTCATTTACGTCCTCTTTCAGATCTTTCAATCTTTTTCTAAACAGTATCCTGGGATATTTCTTCCTTTCCATTATCTCACCCTACATACCTATATTTGTTTTTAAGGCATTAATACTTTTATTTAACCAAATCTGCCAGTAATGTAATCTTCTGTACGTTGATCTTCAGGTTCTACGAATACTTTATCTGTAAGGCCGCTTTCTACGATTTCCCCGTGTAAGAAAAATGCTGTGTACTTGGAAACCCTTGTAGCTTGCTGCATGTTGTGTGTAACGATTATTATAGTGTAATCATTTTTTAACTTGTGAATCAGGTCCTCTATTTTAGTTGTGGATATTGGATCAAGTGCTGATGCTGGTTCGTCCATTAATATAACTTCAGGATTTACTGCAATAGTCCTTGCTATACACAATCTTTGCTGTTGACCTCCAGAAAGACCCATAGCAGATTTATCCAGCTTATCTTTAACTTCATCCCACAGTGCGGCAGCTTTTAGACTTTCTTCAACTTTTTCACTTAATATAGATTTATCTTCAATTCCATGTACCCTCAGACCATAGGCCACATTATCAAATATGGATTTTGGAAATGGATTTGGCTTCTGAAATACCATTCCTACTTTTTTTCTTAAATCTACCACATCTACCTTTGGATCATAGATATCTGTACCATCTAAAAGCACATTTCCAGTCATATTAAATGTATCAATCAGATCATTCATGCGGTTTAAAGTACGTATAAATGTTGATTTTCCACAACCAGAAGGCCCTATAAGTGAAGTAACTGTATTTTTGCGAATTTTGATATTTATATCCTTTAGAATATGTGCTTCGTCAAAGTAAACGTTTAAATCTTCAACTTCAATTCTGTATTCCATTTTATCTCCCCATCATCTTTTTAGAGTATCTTTCAACTAATGTATTTGTAACAACGGTTATTACGAGCACTATGAGCACCAGCACGGCTGCAGTTCCATATGCATTATCAAGGGATATACCCTCAGTTGCCAGGATGTAAAGGTGCAGTGGAAGAGGCCTCGCTGGATCAAAAATGGATATAGGAACAGACAATGCTGCACCTACCGCGAATAAAATTGCAGCAGCTTCAGAAATAGCCCTTGCAAGTCCCAGAATCACACCGGTTGTTATTCCAGGAATTGCAGCAGGTAATACGACATTATAAATCGTTTGCCATTTAGTGGCACCTATTGCAAGGCTTCCTTCCCTATAGGAAGAAGGTACAGCTTCCAGTGAAACTTCAGCTACCTGTAATATTGTTGGAAGAGCCATAAGCGCCAGTATTAAACCCCCAGATAGTACACACCATCCCAGTCCTAGGAAAACTACAAAAAATGCCAGTCCAAACAATCCAAACACAATGGAAGGGATAGAAGCAAGTGTTTCTGCTCCAAATCTTATAAGTTTCACCAGTGTGTTTTCTCCAGCATATTCTGCAAGATAAACTGCTGCTCCAACACCAAGCGGAGTGGCAACAATGACTGCTATAAGAGTTACATATATACTTGAAACTATCATTGGGAATATACCACCAGATTTACCAGAATCTATAGGATCACTGAATATAAAACTCATATTCATAACTGGTAACCCTTTATAGAGTATATATCCTATAATAACAAGCAATATGAGAATCGTTATGATTCCTGATGCCCAAAAAACCCCTTTCATGATCATTTGAGCTATTTTAGGAGATATAATTCTAAAATTCAACATTAAACCCCCTGAATAAACGTGAGTTCAAGATAAACATTATAAATATCCCCCACCGATTACAACCTTTTTCTTGTAGTGGTAGTAGTTGGCTATTACAAGAAGGATGATTATCATAAGGAATAAAACTATTCCAGTTGCAAATAATGCATTATAATGTAAACCAGTTGCATAACCCATTTCAAGAGCTATGTTTGATGTTAATGCCCTTACAGGGTCAAAAATCGAGTTTGGAATCTGTGCAACGTTTCCCGCAACCATGATTACAGCAAGTGTTTCACCAATTGCTCTACCCATTCCCAGTATTATTGCAGTTATGATTCCAGGGATAGCTGCAGGGAAAAGAACATTCTTTATAGTTTGCCAGTGCGTTGCTCCAAGTGCAAGAGATGCTTCTTTATATTCAACTGGAATGGATCTCAATGCATCTTCTGATATACTAATTATTGTTGGAAGAACCATTACGGTAAGGATTAGAGATGCAGTTAGCATGCTAAAACCAGTTCCTCCAAATTGTACCCTCATAATTGGAACAAGCACTATGAGACCAAAAAATCCATATACAACAGAAGGGATACCTGCAAGGGTTTCTATAACCGGCTTTAAAATCCTTCTCATTGTACGAGGTGCAAGTTCTGCTAAAAATATCGCGCAACCCAATGATAAAGGCACTGCAAAGAGCAATGAAAGAGCAGTTATGCCTAGTGATCCAATAATCATTGTAAAAACACCATACTGGTCATCTGATGGGGACCAATCAAAACCAAACATGAACTTTAAAAACCCAACCTGTTCAATTGCTGGGGCACCTTGCTGGAATATGAATCCTATAATCAGTACGATTACTATAATGGATAAAATAGCCGTTATAAAAAGCCCTTTTTCCACTAGAAACTCTTCGTATTTCGTCATTTATGCACCTCAATCTATACTAATTGATTTTGAATGTAATAAGCGAATTTAATAATTGCAGTAATTTCTATTTGAATTACTGCATCTAATTTAATTATTATTTAACAGGAACTATGTTTTGACTTTTTACTATAGCCTGTCCTTCAGGGCTTAATGTAAAGTCAATGAATTCTTTAATCACGCCTTTTGGTTCGCCTTTTACCACAAAAAGGAATGAACTTTGTATTGTATACGATCCATCTGCCACTGTTTGTGTTGAAGGGCCGACTCCATCAATTTTTAAAGCTGTAACATCATTGCTCATATGGGCCAGTGAAACAAATCCTATTGCGCCAGGATCTTGTTTAACTACCTGTTTAATAGATTCTGTTGAACTTTGAACTACTGCATCAGGCCTGATTTTTGTTTTTTTCATTATTAAATTCTCGAAAGCAGATCTTGTACCGGAACCTTCTTCTCTTGTTATAACATGGATTGCCATGTCCTGTCCCCCTACTTGCTTCCAGTTTGTAATAACACCGCTGAAAATACCTTTAACCTGATCCTTACTTAAAGAGGTGATATTGTTGTTGTTATTAACAGCGATGACGATACCTTCTTTTCCTATTTGATATTCATTGAGTCCTTGCTTTTCTTTTGCAGTTAACTCTCTAGAACTGGTACCTATTTGGGTTATACCCTGTGAAACGCTGCTTATACCCAAACTAGATCCTCCTCCCTGTACATTAATTCTAACATCAGGATGGGTTTCTTGAAATTTTTCAGCTAATGCTTCAGCTACAGGCTGTACTGACGTAGAACCTGCAATTTGTACTCTTTGGTAGTGAGTTGATGGAATAAATATTAGATAAGCGATAATTATGATAATGGCAATTACTATGCCTAACTTATATCTCGATTTCATTTAATCACCTTGACATACTCTTCTTCTTTGGAGTATTTAAACATAAAGTGATTAAACCATGAAACAATTTTACGTTCCTAATTTCTCTTTCATGCTTTTAAATTAGCCATAAATAAAAAATAGTGGTTTTAAACCACTTATTGTGTAGGAGCTACTGGAACTGCTCCAGCCTGTTTAACTATATTTTGACCTTCAGGGCTCATTACAAAGTCTATGAAATCTTTAACAATTCCTGTAGGTTGGCCTTTAGTTAAGAAGATGAACGGTCTTACTATTTTGTAAGTATCATCACTAACTGTTTTTTCTGAAGGAGCTACCCCATTGATTGTAACTGCTTTAACGTCTCCGTTGAGGCTTGCTAAGGATATGTAACCAATAGCGTTTGGGTCTCCTTTAACTGCCTGCAAAATAGCTTCAGTTGAACTCTGAACAATTGCAGTTTTTAAAATAGGAGTTCCGTTTTTACCGCCCATTACAATATTCTGGAATCCATCTCTAGTACCTGAACCATCTTCTCTGGTTAAGATGTTTATTTTACCGGCTGAACCGCCTACTTTACTCCAGTCTGTGACATTTCCGCTGAATATATCTTTTGTCTGGTTAAGTGTAAGTGAGCTAACTTTATTAGCGTTGTTTACCACTACAACTATTCCGTCTTTTGCAATTTGAGTTTGTACTAAACCTTGTGAGTCACTATCTTTAGGTTTTGAAGATGCTGTACCAATATCAGCTGTACCATCTTGGGCACTCTTAATACCTACAGATGTTCCTCCGCCCTGGACATTTATTTTAACGTCAGGATGCTTCTGCATGTAAGCCTGAGCTAATTTTTCTGCTACAGGCTGAACAGATGTTGAACCAGCAATCTGTATTGTCTGCTGATTGGAACCTCCAGCAAGTACGAAGTAAGCACCAACTATTACTATTATGGCTATTATTACTCCAATTATGTATTTTGAATCCATTTCAATTCACCTCATCCTATACTAGTTTATCCCCTATATTTAAAGGTTACTATTTGTGTATAAGTTATCACATTTTGTGAACTAAGCAAATTTGGATATAATTAATTAACCACTTGAAATATCACCAAATGTGACCATTACTGCACTAAAAGCGTTGAATTTAATATGATTCACATTATAAAAAAGAGATTTATATTCGATTATTAGTTCAGCCTATCCTCCAATTTTTACATCAATTTTAACATTTTCTTAATAAAATGCTTTTTATTAATGGTTTAATCCTTAAACAGAACTTTAAATGCTTCAAAATATATAATAAGTTAATCATAATATTATGCAATTAAACGTGATATTACAGGATATCAGGCTTCGATGGATCTAATACGAGGTCAATATCACTAGGAGGAGGTTATAAAATGGCTGGTGAGGACAAACACGCATACGAACGGGCTAGAAAAAGGGTTGAGGAGTTAAAGGGGTTTTATGGACATGTGATAGCTTATATCATTGTCATTGTATTCTTAGCAATCGTTAATCTCCTTACAACTCCTACTTTCTGGTGGTTCTTATTTGTGGCATTCTTCTGGGGAATAGGTCTTGTTGCTCATGGATCATCAGTTTTCATGAAACGAGGAGTATTTTCTAAAGAATGGGAAGAGAAAAAGATCAAAGAATACATGGAAAAAGAGGGAAAGGAGTAAAATATCTCCTTTTTTATTTTAGAAAATGAGAAAAATTTCTAACTCCCCAAAATCATAGATTTTGAGGATTTATAAAATTTAACTATTAAATTACAAATAATTTACAATCTTTTTGATTCTATTCGCCTGAACCGTTCAGGTGTTGTAGTTCTAGGAATATTTTCATAAAATTCCCGTGAAATATCGATTATTTCGATTGAAATATCACCGACTCTTTCAAAAGCCTTAACTACCCTTGATAATGAAAGATAATAGGTTGACCGTTCTGTATCATCAAATGATGCTTCTGCCATTTGAGTTGCAATACAATTCAATGCTTGTTTTTGCAAAACGTGTATCTTTTCTTCATAATTCATTACTCTATCCTTTAATTCGAGCCTTTCATTTAAAAAAACATCCATTGAGTAATTAACCATTCTTTTAGCGGTTTCATACATTTCCCCTATAATTTCAAGCATTTCAGGATCAACTTCATATGATTCTTTCAATGTAAAATTAGCAAACTGACATGAATGGTCTCCAATACGTTCTAAATCATAGGCAACCTCGCTGAAGGCCATTGTTTTACTGAATTCTGAGGAAGGATTCATTGATAACGCCATATCTACCGATGACCTCACTTTTTCATGCATGTTATTTGTGATATAATCCATCTGAAGTGCTTTATTTGCCAGTTCAACATCGTAGTTTGAAAGTGCTTCAAAAGACCTATCAAGCTGTTTACAAACATGATTAGCCATATTCTTAAGCATATCTTTAATGTAAAGGGTTCCGGCATGTTCCCTTGAGGTTCTTTCTTCTTCAAATATCTCTGAAAATTCATCAAACTTTTTTAAATCCAGAGTATATGCTCTTTTTACAACCCCCTTAGTTATAAGTGGTTGGAGCAATTTTGTAACGTATCTTCTTGTTATCCCAAGTTTTTCAGCAATCTCATCCTGAGTTGAGGGATGCTCATAAAGTATGATATCCAGTATTGCCTTTAAAGTGCTATTCTTTGTTTTCTTAGTCATAATATCATCTAATTATTATCATCAATTTTATTATCGTCAATACGGCTAATTTCAACCGATTCTTGAACTATCGATAAAATTACATATGATAATGCTGCAATAACTGCAAGCGAAATTATCAGGCCGAAGTCTGCGAAAAGGTTCGCATATAACTTTACAAATGGTGAATGCATATCCACAAACCCATTTAAAAGTTTGACTATACCGACAGATAATATTATGTATCCGTATGATCTTTTTATATTCTCCGATTGTAACAATGGATAAATTCCCATGATTACGAGTCCTAAACCTATAGCCCTAAAAAGAGATCCATCGGTTACATTTTCCAGATAATGAATAATCTGATCTGGTTTCCAGTATACCGTCGAGAATAAATAGATTACCTCAATCACCACTATAATTATGAGTGGAATTACATAGACTATCTTCGTTTCAATTTTTTTTGTGTTTACGTTCTCAAGAGGCTCCTTTACAAAATGGGACATGAGTTGATAAAGCATTGCCCCCATTACTGCACCAATTACCGTTCCACCTATTCCCATTTTGGAGGTGGTAAATGCAACTATTCCTGAGATTACACCTGCCATTACGACATCTAACATTTTAGACATTTTATCACTATAAGTTCTATCTATCTTTATTTTCGCTTAAAACGTTTTTAATTGTATTGTTTTTTTGAGGTTTTACCTCTTAAATTTTAAGATTTATAAATGTGCCTGTAAATTATTTCATAAATTATTATTTTACTAAATTTCCAAGCATTACAATCTGCTTAAAAAATAATTCATATGAAATTCACTAATTTTCGAATTATAGAAATTAAAGGAGGAATTAACTATTTAAAGTTCAATATTTAAGGTTTTTTTATTTATACAATCTATATAAACCTGTTATCGTCCCAGCTTTAAAATTAGTGCTATGTATTCACAGTACCTAATAAATATTTATTCCAGAATTATACCCCAATCTGTACCAAGTATTTTTCAATAATTAGGATATATTTATCATAAAAATGCGAGATATGCCAATTTTAAAGGCATTCTCCAAATCTAATGAATATAAAGATTAAAAAGGAAAATATTAACTTTAAACTAGATGTTATAACGCATGTAACGAGTTGTGTTTATATGAACATATCACGTACTCTTCTTTTTCCACTTTAACGGAATAATTGGCTAATTCTCTTTTATATCCTGTTTCAGTATTTATCAAATTCACTAGAATCTGATCATCCTTAATAATCAGCTGATTATGTGATGGATATGTATGGCCCCTTAATTTTCTGGTAGTTGCAGTACCTGAATTTAGAGTAACCATTTTTTCTATCATCCAGACATTAGGAACGTGTTTATGTCCATTTAAGACAAAATCAACACCAGAATCTCTGAAAACTCTCAACAGGTCTCCAGAATCAAGTAAAATATTTCTTTCTCTTCCAGTTTGAGGTATAGGAAGTAAGTGATGGTGGAAAGTTACTATTTTACATATATCGTCAGGTATTTTATCAAGCTCAGTTTTAACCCATTCTAACTGATCCACTCCTATTTGACCATCATTTATATCAGGCTCGGATGAATCCAATCCCAAAATAGCAAATCCTCCGCTTTTGTCCATATGCAGGAATTTTCTCTCCCCAATTTGCTTTTCAAAGTGTAAAAGGCCCACATTTCTTGCGTCATGATTTCCTGGAATTATATGGACCTCTGTTATGACCTTAAGCTCGTCTACAAATGACTCTGCATCATTATATTCATGAGCATAACCCTCTGTGGTTAAATCCCCAGCTACAACTATCAAGTCTGGGTTTTCATTTTCCAGTTGTTTTAATAAATTATTTTTTAAGTCATGTGAGAAGTTTTTCTCGCCAAAATGTACATCAGATAACTGTGCTATTTTCTTTTCCATTTCCTCACCCATATGTATCCTTTATGCCTTTTTTTGACATAATTTTCCAGAAATTAGTAATAATACATTTTCTTGATCAGATTTATTTTGTCTAAGACTTTATTGGTTATATATTTAAGCTATCCTATTTCAACTCCATAGAAATCCAATAATTTTTTATTGATTTGATAATTTCTGAAGATTAAATTTAAAAAATAAGTCTAAAAAACTAATAATCCAAGTTTAGACATAAAAATAGATATTTATTCTTTTTTGCATGTAACTTTCTTAGGATCAGCATGAACAGTTATCATTCTTATTGATTCAACATTAGCAAGTATGCTTTGTTCAACCTCATCACATATTTCATGAGCTTTCTCAAGTTTTAAATCCTTATTAAGTTCAATATGTAATTCAACAGAAGCATAAGGACCCATATTATTTATTTTCACATCATGAACACCTTTAACACATTCTGAAGTTAATGCAGCTTTTTTAACTTCTTCAATAATTTGTTTTGATGGTAATTTACCCATAAGAGTGTTAATATTATCTCGCGCCATGTGAAATGCAGTATTAATAATAAATAATGCTATAAATACAGCCACAATTGGATCTAAAATAGGCAATCCTAACTGAGAGCCGATGACACCCAATAAAACAGCTATACAAGAGAAAATGTCCACTTTTTGATGATTTCCATCAGCTATAAGGGCAGGACTATTAATTTTCTTTCCAGATCTTATAAGATAAGTCGTCATTGTATAATTTACAAACACACCGATTAATGCCATTACAGCCGCTATTAAACTTGGAGGTATTATTGCTTCACCCAGTGCAATTTTTGTATAAACTCCATATATTATTTCATAGGCTACAATTCCCAAAAATACTACTATAATAAGCCCCACTATGGGTTCTGCCCGCCCATGGCCATATTGGTGTTCTTCATCGGCTGGTTTCATTCCTATTCTAAATCCAATGTATGCTATAATAGAAGTTAACACATCAGATAGTGTGTGAAATCCTTCTGCAATAAGTGCACTACTTCCAGAAAGTATTCCCACAATTAAATTAAAGACTGTAAGCAAGATATTTCCGAATATTGCGACATAAGAAGCCTTTTTACCTATTCTTTCTCTTTCCGATGTATTCTGCAATTTATATCCCCCATAATAGTGATCTCAATTACTATCTAATTGTTTATGAATATCCTTTTTGATTTAGTAAATCTTATTAAGTGCATTGATGTCATATATTACTGACTCAAGTATGAGGGCAGGTGAAATAAGATGAAAAAAAATTGGACAGGAATATTAGTGTGTTTACTTGTTGTAGGAATTGTTGGTACATGTGGTTGCACTTCTTCTGGAGAAAGTGAAACAGGAGATCAAGGAAATGAACAAAACAATCAAGCAGATAAAACTACAACTAACCAAACATCCCAATCTTCAAGCGGTGAAGGTGCTAATGAAGGAGACCAAGGCCAACAAGAAAATGAAAATAATTAAAATCTAAATAATTAGATCCATTCTTTAATTTTTTTATTAATAAAATCTATTTAATCCTGATAAAAAATAATAATACTCTTTTTTGCTACTTAAAATAAGGTATTTAGAACATTAGCTAATTATCCTTTAAAATTAAGATTTTAGTATATGCACAGCGAATTTCGACTACTAAAAATTACAACAAAATAACAATTTTCAATAAATTTGACTCATCAACAACTTAAAAACTATATTCTCTTAAATAGACAGCATCTTGGCTAAACATATTGAAATATAGTTACTATGTGTTAAAATAAGCTAAATGTAAAAATAGATAAATTTAAATGAAAATTAAATTTTAAAGCTCATGATCAGTAGTTTTGATTATGGGATGTGATTACCCTAATAAAAACTTTTAATGTAATTATAGTATAATTTAAAGCATTAATACAGATTAAGAGCGTTAAAAATTAACTTAAAACTTAAATTAAACTATTCTACTACTTCTGCAAAAGCAAAGTTTCTTCTTACAGAATTGATTCTAATTTTAACTTCATCGCCTTTTTTAGCTCCACTTACAAAAACTATGAAGCCTTCTACTTTAGCAATTCCGTCTCCATCTCTTCCCATATCTTCTATTTTAACATCGTATTCTTCACCTTCGTTTACAGGAGAAGAATTTCCTCTATTATCTCTTCCATAATTATCTCTAAACAATTTTTCACGTCCTTTAAATAGCCTAAAAAAAGGCTTGAATAATTTTTTTGTTTATGATACTATATAATATGATGCATTAATTCACTGAAAATTTCCTAAAAAAGAACCATTAATAAAATTCATTTAATGGTCTCTTCCTAATAAATTCACTTGAAAGTACCTTTGAATGAATTCGTTAGTATTACAACCAATAACGCACCTTCTATCAATAAGGTTGCATTACCCCTCTGGATCTCTTTTAAGAATCACCTCAAATTTTCCTAAAGTAGAGAAACCTCCTATGGTCTATCCTCTGAAACCAAATTATAGATCCATCTAATGGATTCTTTAAAAGGGAGTTCATCTTTGCTAATTGAATTTGATTTTACTTACAAAATAAAAGTTTATAGTGTTTAACAAAGTCTAATTAAAGCTTTCCTAATAAAAATAAGTGTTTAAATTAGTTTTTTGATATTAACTATTAAGTTAAACTACTAAATAATATTGAAAAAAGTGAATTAAAGCCCCAGGGGGGATTCGAACCCCCGATCTATGCCTTACCAAGGCATCGCTCTACCAGCTAAGCCACTAGGGCATTTATTATCATATTTCTATAGTTAAAATAGAGTTCTATTAATTGAATTCATTTTAAATAGTTAATTTAAGTGCAGGGGATGGGATTCGAACCCACGAAGGCCTACGCCAGAGGATCTTAAGTCCACCCCCTTTGGCCGCTCGGGCACCCCTGCATAACATAAAAGTTATTTGATGTCCTATATTAACTTAACGGTTCATGAAAATATGCTAAATTCATAAAATTGAATTTAACATTCATATAGAAACCCCTAAACTATACGGGTAGATTATAGTTAGTAGAGTTATGGTATATAAATGCATCTTATTTTAAATCTAAAGTTTCTTGAACATTAACTTTTGTAAATATCTAATTAATATTTTTGTATTTTGCAGAATCAGATTTACACATTTAAAAAAGCAATATATGAATCTAAAATGCATTTGAATGTCTTAAAAAAATTATATATACTCAAACTACACATATTAAACATGTTAAATTTTTTTTCTATTTACTTTTACTAAATCGGTGAGGGATAATGAAATTCAATACGCAAAAGTGTGGATATTGTGGTACCTGTGTCAATGTGTGCCCCACTAACTCTTTGGAACTTACAGAAAATGAAATAATTGTAAAATCAGATAAATGCGATGATTGTGGAAGATGTAAACTCATATGTCCCCTTGGAGCCTTTGAATTGGAGGTTGAAGAAAATGAAATATGATGTAGTTGTTGTAGGGGGACGTATTGGAGGTTCTGTTTCTTCTCTTTTTGCTTCTAAAAATAACTTAAATGTATTGATGATTGAAAAAAGACCGGAAATTGGAGTTCCTCTCCAATGTGCAGAGGCCACAAGCGAAGTGACATTTGAAACCATTGGAATAAAACCTTCAAAGAGATTCATATGTTCTGAAATAATTGGGGCTGACCTTTACTCTCCTGATGGGACTACTTTTCAGATGACACCCGGCAATGAACAGGGCTATATCCTGGATAGAAAAGTATTTGATAAATTTCTCGCCATAGAATCAGCGAAAGCTGGAACAGATATTATGGTAAAAACTACAGTAAAAGATCTCATTATTAAAGATGGCGAAGTTAAGGGCGTTGTTGCAAAGCACCTTGGTAAAACAATGGAAATTGAAGCAGATCTTGTTATTGCTGCAGATGGTATAGAATCAAATGTAGCGCGAATGGCGGGTTTAAATTCAAAATGGAGAATAAATGATATCTGTTCATGTGTTCAGTACAAGATGGTTGGTATCGATGCCAAGCCAAATTATATGCAGTTTTATTTTGGAAGAAAAGTTGCACCTGGAGGATATTTGTGGATTTTTCCAAGTGAAAATGGTGTAACAAACGTAGGTATTGGAGTTAGAAGCTCTAAAGAAACCGCTTACCATTACCTCAACAAATTTATATCGAAACTCGGCGGAACCCCCATTGAAATCAATGTTGGAGGCGTGCCAGTTTCAGGCAACATCAAGAAAACATATACTGATGGATTAATGGTTGTTGGAGACGCTGCAGGACATGTAGACCCCATAACTGGTGGAGGAATTCATTTAGCAGCCGCATGTGCAAAAATTGCAGGGGAAGTTGCTGCTGAAGCTGTAAAAAATGAAGATACCTCTGCAGGATTTTTAAAAAGATATGAAAAACAGTGGAAAGAGGAAATTGGAGGCGTCATTAAACAATCCATTAAATATCGAAAAATCCTGGACCAGCTCAATGATGAAGAATTTAACGCCCTTGCAAGATTCTTACATGATAAAGACATCTGGTCAGTTTCAAAAATGGAATGGTTTGGGCTTTTAAAAGAATCTCCAAGTCTATTTAAGCTTATAAAGACAGTAATATAACCTAAAAATAATAGTCATAGGCTTAAATTTCAATCATCAACTTTTTATTTTGTTTTAAATGATTTTTAGGGTGGATTAGTTAATACAAAGCATAGTTTTGTGAACACCACGATAGAAAATGCCTATCTATTTAAATATTTGATGAGATAAATAATATCGTCTAGAATTTGAAGGTGAAGTATTAAATATGACCAAGATGTTATAAAATTATTATTTATCAATATTTAGAGGTTGAAAAAAATTCTATGAATTTTTCGAACCTTGGAAATCATAGATTTCCAATATCCCAAACGCAAAGCGTTTGAAGACACAAAATTTCTAAAAAAATTTTGAGGTTGCACATGTCAATTCGTGAAGTTAAGCCGAATATAGCTTATATGGAAAAAAATAGGGATGTTGAAGGCTTAATTAACGCTCTCGAGTTTAAAGACTGTAACGTTAGAAAGGAAGCAGCTACTGCCCTTAAAACAATAGGAGATAATCGAGCTTTATTTCCGCTTATTCAAGCTCTTAAATATGAAAATTGGCATGAATCCTATGCTGTTATGAGTTCTGTAAGAGAAACCGCCGCAGAAGCGCTGGGAGTACTGCGAGATAGAAGAGCTGTAGATCCATTGATAGAAGCTTTAAATGATGCAGATGAAGAAGTTAGATGGAAAGCATGTTGGGCTCTTGGACATATTGGGGATAAAAAGGCAGTGGAACCACTAATTCTCTTGTTAGATGATAATCGCTGGCATGTTAGACGATTTGCTGCTTCTGCACTTGGTAAAATAGGAGATAGACAGGCAGTAGAAGGCCTTATTCATGCTTTAAATGATGAAGAGTGGCACGTAAGAAAGTATGCTGCGGATGCACTTGGCATTATAGGGGATGAAAGAGCAGTTCCTTCATTGCTTAAGGCCATGAGTGATGAAGATAACGATGTGAAATGGAAAGCCGTGGTTGCCCTTGGGAAAATGGGAAATACAGCTATTGATCCCCTTATTGAAGCTTTTGAAGATGAAGATTGGCGTATTAGAGGAAGAGCTGCTGAAGCTCTTGGGAATATTGGAGATAGCCGCGCTTTAGAGCCATTAATTAATGCCCTTGTTGGTAGAAACAAAGATAGAAACAAATACGTCAGGGGAAGGGCTGCTGAAGCCCTTGGAAAGATTGGTGATGAAAGTGCAATTAAACCCCTTACTCAAGCCCAGGATGACGATTATATATACGTCCGTGCTAAAGCAGAAGAAGCCCTTAATAAAATGGAAACTGCAACAGAAATTAAAAATTATGACGACGGCGAGATAGTCTTTGATTATCCCGGTTCATGGGAAGTTATTTCTACATCAGATAAAAAGAAGATAGTGAAAGGAAATTCACCTAACGGTGATATTACATTTTCAATAAATAAAAATACAAATCTGGGCGATCTTACATCAAAAGAGTTTGCAGATATGATTAAAGATGTGTTTGTAATCCAAAATAGCCAGATCTTATCTGAAACTGAGTTTAGAGTAGAAGGAATAGATGTGTACACAATAGTTGGTGAAAATTTAAATGCACCTTCTCCAACTAAAATTATGGTTTTCTCATTTAAAATAGATGATTTATTGTATTATTTCTGGTTTTCTGGAGGGCATGAAAGCTTTGAAAGGACTAAAGAAGATATCAGCTTAATAACAGATAACTTCAGAGTTTATATGTAGAAGTCAAATAACAAAAATATCAGTTTATATAACACTTAAATCATAATGAATACACCAAATATCAGGGGGAATTTAGATTTCAAACGAAGTCGTAATTTCAACATACAACGATGGAAAACTTTATTTTGCAGTTGCAGTTAAAGATGGAAAGATTTTAAAAACAATTTTACCAAAATCAGACAAAGATAGCGCTATAAATGAAATTTCAAATGAATTTGATTCTTTTAAATTGTCAGATAAATATCAGAAGCTTGCAGAAAAAGTTTGTATGGCTTATCATGGTAAAGAATCCAGTTTTGATGTACATACCCCAGTTGAAGCCAGTTTTAGGGGGAAAGTACTTCAAGAAGTTGCAAAGATTCCTCATGGTGAAGTTAAAACGTATAAACAGATTGCAGAAGCCCTTGATACTAAAGCCTACCGGGCTGTTGGAACTGCAATTGGTAGAAACCCCCTTCCAATAATAATCCCATGCCACAGAGTCGTAAGGTCTGATTTACAAGTAGGAGGATTCTTTGGGGGCACTGAAATGAAAAAGGAAATACTAGAAAATGAAGGGATCTGCGTTGTGGACTATAAAATTGTTAGAAAATAGTGATTTCTTCACTTTCTATCTAAATTGAGGTTCACTAATAAATTTTCTATTTTTTAAAAATATCTATTTCATCCAAAATACACCTAAATTAATTTACTTTCCATTCATCTACATATACTGCTCCAGTGGGACAAACGTCCATGCAGTTTTCACATAAATTGCACTCTTGAGTGTTTTGAATTATTAATTTGCCATTTTTAACTATTATAACTTCCATTGGACATGCATCAACACATTCTAAACATTTCTCTGCGTCACATTTTTTTTCCTGAATCGTTACTCTAATCATTTTTCTCAACCTCCCAATGTACATAATAAATCATGATAATTTTGAAACCTTTGTACCCCTAACTTCGTGTGCAGTATCCCCAACAGAATTTGCAATAATAAATCATTATAAATAGTTATTACTACTATTTATGGTAATTACCATATATAAAACTAACGAATTTGCATCCAGAATAAGAACATTTATAAGTCAAAAGACTTTAAAACCATTTTTAGCCAATTGAAAACATAACAAAAATGTAAATTAATGTAATAAATAACAAGATTTGAAAATAAACGAATTACAGCATAGATCTAACTTAATACAAAATAAGAAAAAAAGATAAGCCAGGTTATAATTTACCCTGACACGATTTCAAAGTTTCCTCAAGAATTTCAGCAAAAGAAACATCTCTTTTAAGTTCTTCAAGTTCTTGAATTGAAAATACTTTTAAAACGTTATCTTTACATGCTTCAACACATGCAGGCAGTATTCTGTCAGATTCCATGCATAAAGTACATTTTTGCACTGATTTTTTCTCTTCATCGATTATTGGCATTCCTACTGGACATGCTATTAAACAGAGCCTGCATAGTATACATGCGTCTTCATCTACCATCAGTGTCCCATCTTCCTCTTTTATGGCCCCAGTTGGACATATTCGAGCGCATGGTGCCTTATCTGGATGACACTGCAGGCAAAACATAGGAATTGAACTGCTCTTTTTTGCTCTTGCTATTCCATGCTCTTTCTCACATGCTGTAATACAGTCTTTGCACTCTGAGCACCTTCTTGGATCTATTACCATCAATGTTTTCATAGTATCTGCCTTTTTTATTTTTTAGCTAAACTTTTTCTCTAAGGAAATCTGCCAGTGCTGATGAGTCCCTTGGACCTACAACAACTTCCCATCCAGTATCATCTTCAATTTCACCACTAACAGGCGCTCCAAGACCAGGTACTACCATTTTTCTGGTTTTAACTTTATCTTCGATACCAGTTTCCTTTATCAGGTCTGCCACAGCTTTACCATTGAACTGACTACCTGCTACAGATACATCAACAGCCCTGCCTTCTGTATCAAGTACCAGTAGATAGCCGTTTGCTTTTCCAGATTTTAAATCTCCTTCTACTGTGTAGTAAGTAAGGGCAAAGTTTGTAGTTAGGGCAACAGGTGAATCTTCGTTTACTTCACCAAATTCATATAGTCCTGGATCTACTGCTTGAGGTTTTCTTGGATCTGTAAATACGCTCTGTCTTAAGGTTAAAACAGGTATTAACTCCCATATTTCAGTTCCATGAATTATCATTATGTCAGCGTATTTATTAATAAGTGTAGCTGCAATTGTAGCTTCTTTTATTGCAGTATTGACTTCGTCTTCACCACTACCAAGCCATGCAAGAGCAGGAATTCCTAAAATTGGGAATCTGAAGTCATCATCTCTCTCTTCAATTGCAAGCCTTCTTATCATAATGAAGTCATCCAGAGTATCTCCAATTCCTTCATTTACAAATGTTCCAGGATCAAGGATTATATCTTTAATTCCTTTTGTCCTCAGTGTCCTTGAAAGTTCTTTCATCTTTTCAAGGTCATTTGGAACGAATAAAGTTATAGGGCAATCATATTCAAGTGAAAGTGATGCCATTTCTTCTATGTTATTTTCAGTTGCACCATAAATCAGAGGACGTTCCTTTCCAACAACTTCAAGTGCAGCCTTCATGGCTTCTGGATCAAACGAACAGAGCACAAGTGCTAATTTAGAATCTTTAAGTTTTTCGGCAGCTTCCTTGAACTTTGAAGCATCACCAGATTTATTTCTAAGTGCTATAGCATCGAGTGTAAGCAGTTCACCTGTTCTTTCAAATTCGGTATCTTCTATCTTCTTAACTCTCTCTTCAAATTCAGCAGGATCCATGTCATCGCTTATATCTATTACAAGAGGAGTCTGGTTATAATATGTAAGTTCATATCTGTAAAGGACTTCGTCACCACCAATCATTCTGGCTTTATTGCCTTTACCAATCATTATTTCTCTTACAGCAGGTGCTAATAGATCTACGAGTTTTTCTAATTCACCTGCGGATATTTGTGTGCATAATTCAACATCGGTTTCCTTCTCAGAGAGTTTTGTGGCAAATGCCATACAAGATGCCTCTCCACATTTTGCACAGTTTGTTTTTGGAAGTAATCTGTAAACATCCATTGCAGTAACGGCCATTTTTTAACCTCCTTAATTCTCCTTATTCAAGTTGAGTTACCCAGTTTGAGATATCTGGAACTTCTGTAGTCATATATTCTTTTGTGAATGTTTCTCCGATTTCTCGCAGCATTTTTACTGATTGTGGGTGAAGCATCATAAAAATATCAACACCACAAAGCATCATTGTGAGTCCAGTAATTATTTCCCAGATTGGTCCCCTATATTCGGTTGGTCCCCATTCTTCTTTTTTCATCCATGCTTCACGAGAACCCCATGCATTGGTTGTTCCTGATGACATTGGCATTTGTAAGTCTGTATCTCCCTTAAGTGCAGCGAGTCTTGTTCTTGTTATGACGTCTATTGAAAATTCAATTCCATAACCAAGTGCACATGTTGTAGGGTCCATTACAATGTCATTTTGAGTTAATCCTTCTTTCATAAGGTACTTGTTTAAGGTTTTCTGCATGTTGATATCTGTTATAGCCCATGACAGTACAGCATGATTGTAATCTACTGCTGCTTTTGCAACTCTTTTGTAGTCGAGATCCATATTTGCAGATGCAAGAAGACATCTTTCATCTTCAGCTGCTGCAGCTGCTGCTTCAAGAATGATTGGATCTTTTTGAGGGTCTCCTGATCCTCCTATAACTAAAGGCACATCTACAGCCTGTAAAACTTCTTCAATATCTGCTGCAGCCTGTTGTGGGGTTTTATCCATAACCTTTGGGCCTGTTCCAATAAGGTGTATTGTTACCATGTTTGCCCCAAAGTCTTTAACAGCTTTTTTTGCCCAGTCTCCAGGATGTTCCATTACATCCTCAAAATGTTCCCTTATTGGCCTTGGAAGCCCAGGCATTGGAATATCGAAAACGTCGAATGTAACCACTGGAGGATTTGGTTGAGGTTCTTCAAACCTGTATAACGCCTTTTGGCCCCCTAAAAATACTGGTTTTCGTGTACCAGCACCTAGCTGAACCTCTGCTACTGATCCAGGATATTCATGGATCGGAGGTGTAAATTCTTCAATGCTAGGCATTATTCCTTTTACTCCAGCCTGTTCAGCCTGTTTTTCCACCCTTTGAACAACCTGCTGGATGGCAGGCATTATCTGAAGCTCTAATTCTTCAAAATCCATCCTAAATTCATTTATTTCTATAGAATCTGTTTTTTCAAGTAGTTTAAGAAGTTGTGTCATTTTATCCATAAACCCACATCCTTCAATTTTTTAAATACTAATCACATTTTTAAATTCATAATTTTTGAAACAATTTCAGAAACTGCAATTACAGCCTTAGAATCATCTGGAAGATCTACAAGTGGTTTTCCTTCAATATCATATTCAGCAACGGTTTCATCTTCATATATTGTTCCAATAAGGTCCAATCCTATTTCGTCAATCTTTTTAATTGTTTCTTCTTCCTTTTCAGGGATGGCACGATTTAAGATCAGGTACATCTTCTTGAATGCAATGTCAAGTTCATCTGAAAGATCCTCAATCCTCTTTGCTGTTAAAATTCCCCTTTTAGACCTATCGGTCACTACAAGCATGATATCAACATTTTGAGTTGTTCTCCTGCTCAAATGCTCGAGTCCTGCTTCTGTATCAATTATTATTATATCATAATTGGAGGTAAGTGTTTCAATTATCTTTCGAAGCATATTATTAACGGCACAGTAACAGCCGCTTCCCTCTGGCCTTCCCATTACCAGAAGATCAAAGTCATGAGTTTCAACAATTGATTCCATGATCTTGTAGTCGAGTATGTCCCATTTATTCATCTCTTTAGGAAGATTTCCAGATGCTGTATCTTTCTTAAGTTCCTCTCTAACATCACCCACTGTCTTTTTAACATCTATTCCAAGGGCTTCTGGTAGGTTAGAATCAGGATCTGCATCAATTGCAAGTACATTCTTACCATAACTTTTTAATGCCCTGATTATAAGGGAAGTGACCATACTTTTACCGGTTCCCCCCTTTCCACTTACTGCTATTATCACTAAGCTACCCCTATAAGATTAAATCTATTTCCTCTTGATTATCACTTTTTCAGCGTAGATTTTTGCATTTTTAAATATTATTCGAACTCCACCAGATGCAGGCATTGAAATTTCAGGCGCGTATGCAACTTGAGCCATAGGAGCTTCCGCTATTTCGGCTTCTACAGGCGCTTCTTCAGCAATTTCAGCTTCTGCTGCAGCCTCTTTAGATTCTTTTAATCTTTCCATTATTGGATGTTCAGCTTCCCTGAGGAATCTTCTAATTTCTTTAATATTGGATGCATCTTCTTCTGTTGGAATCTTATCACGCATTTCTTCAGGTATGAAATCAGTTAAAGAATCTTTTAACTCTTTTGGGAGCCATATTATTCTTCCATAACCACCATCTGCCTGTAAAAATTTAGGTGATCTCATGTATTCATGACTTAATCCTGTAAACCCTTCAACCTGCTTTCCACCAGAACACTGTCCTGCCATAGCTGAAAATGGAATTCCAAGCGGAGTTTCCCCTTTAAAGTCACGGTCTACAATTCCAATTCCATCAAGTTCAGGAATATAAAACGCTACAGCTTCAAAACATCCACAGGAAGTGTGTGGATATTCAAATACACTGTGTAAATATACTCTTTCTGTAATACCCTGTGATCTTTCAGATACCATGGCATTTACATCACTGTATTCACCTTTTTCCGCATCTAAAACTTCCCCTTTTGTAACTTCAAATATTGGCCCTTCAGGATCCATTTTAGCTGCTGCTCTGCAGTCAAACCAGTTTATAGCCCCACATAATGCAGTTCTATCTGGTGTGACGACACACACGTGGCTTGGTGCAAATGACTGGCACATTGTACAGCCGTAGAATACATCGACGTCTTCATCACTTAGTTCTCTTGCCCTTGCGTCCCTTGAATCGTACCTTGCTCTTGCTGTTTCAATGAACGATTCTACTTCACTTTCATCTGTAAGTACGCTGACTGATATCTTTTCTATTATTGGGAATTCCTCTTTAAGAAGAATTGAAAGCGCTTTTGCAAGATGATCGAGCTTAAAGCCTGCCCCTACTGCTTCTTTACTTACACGGCACCAGATCTGATCCCTCTGGTTCAGGTGCATGAACCCCTTAACATAGTTACATAGCTCATGTAATCTACGCTCAATAACTCCTTCTAATTCTGTTTCAAGCTTTTCCCCCTGAATCTGTACAGAGATTCCAAGAGGATAGATTTCACCTTCCTTCATATCGCTGAGTTCTGGGCCTACAACTTCTACCTTTCCATCTTCGATATTATCTGCAACTTGAACAAGTTCTGCACCGGCAGATTTGGGGCCTGCAAGTTCAACAAACATATTTGCTGATCTTATACGTTCTCCTTCATACATTGGACTAACATCAACAGGTATATCCTCAAACATTAAATTCCTCCATGATTCTAATTATTGTGCTAATTTTTCAAGATATTTAATCCATTCTTCATCCTTCATATTAGGGAATGATGCATCTGCATTGGAATGGAAAAATTTACAAATAGTAAGTGTCTTAAGGTGAGGTGCAAAGTGTTTCAGGGTTGAAAGTCCCTGTGAACCTATATAATAAATTACACCGACAAACAAGACTAAATCATGCTGTCCTTCACCATTTAATCCTTTCCACTCTGGATCTTTAAGAAGATTTACAATTTCAACTACTCCATAGGGCTTACTCTCAACACCTGATTCATTAAGTGTTTTAAATACATCCCCTGTGCTTACAATAGGAATATTCCATTTTTCTGCAATTTGTGTTGCGAGTGTTAATACAGGACTATCTTTTACAAGAGGCCCCACTATCATTAAAGGTCTTTTTGCTTTTTTAAGCATCATCTCAGCAGTTTCTGGGGTTACAAGCAAAGCCTGTTTGGGCCCAGCTATAACTGTTGGTTGCCATGGAATTACCCTTTCGTTCATTTAATCACCTTTTGCGTAATCATTTGCCCTCTGTTTTTTCTTTAAAATCCATCATGGATGGTTCTTGTGGAAGTGCCCTTGGCTCCCATCCTACTTCTTCTAACATATTCATAACATCTTTTTTGTAAGTTATAGGAATATCTTTCTCGTTTCTTACAAACCGAGGGACATCATCAGGTATTGTACCGAAATATTTTCTGTGAAGGTCTATATAATGATTCAATTTTATCTGTCTTCCTTTAGAAGTGTCATTTGGCCTTATGCATAATTTTGCTATCATTACAGTTGCTTCTTCACGGTTTTCAGCGGCGTAAAGTAAATGCTGTGGCGCTGGTTCCCCTTTAATGGCATTTCCAGCACGTAAATCATTTATATTCCAAGTTTCATCTTTATCAGTTCTTCCAAGGAACAATCTTCTATATTTTGAACCATGCGGGCCTATAACAACTGGTATTCCCCATCTATTTACACCAGTAGCAATTGCAGCCGCCTTTTGTGAGTATGCACCCCATGCAACACCACAAGCTCCAACCCTGTTATGGATATAATCTGCTATTTCTTCAAAGTTTCCTTCAAGAGGCTTTTTAGCAAATATATTAGCAATTTTTATGCATGCTCCAGCTATATGGGAATTGGAAACACATGACCCCACATTTACCAGGCCCTTGGCATCGAAATCACCGCTGTATCTTTCATAGAGAGTTTTACCATCTTCATCCCTATATTCACCTATACTCATGGCTCCACATCCACTGGTTACCACGATATAGTTTCTTTCAAGGAATTCTTCTGCCATCTTCGCTACGTCTTCTCCACCTTCAGGATAGTTCGTACATCCCACAAAGGCTATAACGCCAGGAATATCGCCCAAAACAATTGGAGCTCCAACTTTACGTATTTCAACATCCTGAACAGGCCCTCTACCTGCTCTGACATTGTATCTTTCGTCTTTTACGTAGTGTTCCCCTACTTTTGTAAGCATTGATATGAGCGGAAGGTCCCTCTCACATTCCTGTTCACATCTTCCGCATGTGTAACATACGTCATTTTCATATAAGTTTACAAATTCTGAAAAATCCCCTTTACCTGCAGCAATTACAGCTTCCATCATAGGCTGGCTGTTTGGACATACCCTCTGGCACCAGCCACATTCTGTACATTCTTTGGCCATTTCAGTGATTTCATCAAGATCAGGTAATAGTTTAAGAGCTTCACGGTCTTTTGCTATCTTCATTGCCACTTTTGTTGCCACTTCACCAACTTTATCAGAGTCGAGTATAAGTGCACCTTCAATTTCATCATTTACAAGCTGTGATACAATTTTGTCCGCATCTTCATCAGTCATGTCTGGAAGTCCAAGACATATTTTATCAGTTGTTGCTATTACAGCAGCTTTATTCTTTTTAGCTTCCTCAAGGACATCAGTTCTTACACACTGTTCATCAACAACTACAACATCTGCAACACCGCTTCTTACAAATTTAAGCTGCTTTGAGATTGGTCCAACCACTTTTGCATTTTTATTGTATCTTGTTATATCAAGTGCTGCACAACAGATACCACATACTTCAACTTCATCTTCAAGTTCTTCATCTTCAAGATAATCAATAATTCCCGCTCCAGGAGCGACATTATGTCCTATACATAGAATAACTGGTTTATCTCTATCAATAGAGCCCATACCAAGTTCTACTAAAGGAGCATCTGGATCTCCTTTAGGGAGGTTAAGTGCTGCTATCTGGACAATATCACCAATTTCCATTCCTAAATTATCCATTAATCCTGCATGTAAAGCTTTTGATTCAAAGTCAGAGCTATTACCCTCTTGTCCGGTGTGACAGGCAGAAAGAAGGTGCAAATTCTGCTCTTCCATATAATCCATAGCCTCTCTTAAATCACCCAGTTTTTTAGGTGCTTTTCCTATCACCGTCCGCATAATAGGGGCTTCTATATCAATATTCATTCCCAGATCAATAGGGAAATCTGCTCCTTTCTTTTCAATCAGATGCTCAAGTAAATGTCTGGCGTGAGCCGAATGAGCAGCTGCTCCAATACAGCAGGCCAAAAGCACAATTCTAGCCTGTTGAGCTTTAATATCGATTCCACAAGCTCCTTTCTTCCCTGCTGTTAAATCGCACTTTCCGTATGTACATAAACAGCACATATCACAGAAAGGTGCGTAAAATGGTTCGTATCTTTCTAATAATTTCATGTCCCATGATCTTAAATCGGTTACATTAGGCTTAGGAGTTGGGCCCATTGATTCAGAGGGCATTTCTGCTCCTTTCTTTTCAGCTATTTCACCGATTGAGACTTTGAAATTTTTTGATTTCCAAAAATCATCTTTGAATTCCTTAGGTTTAGGTCTGTGCGCCACAGTTATCACCAAATTATTAATGATTTATAATGATATTTGTACTGTGCTGTCTATATTATATAAAGTTTATTATTATATTTTTAAAAAAAAATGATTAATAATACTGGAATTTCATTTGCAGAATTAATTCTCCAGTTTGAGTTTCTATTTCATAGAGTTAACATGAATTCCATTAATTGTTGTAATACTTTTTTAAACATTATTATTTTTATTTGAAGAAATAATAGTCACTGAACTTCATTTAGGGAATTAATTCTTTAGTTCAAGTTTCCACCATATAGCGTTAATTATTACAATTTCTATTAAAAATCCCTTTTTAGTAGTACTTTTTTATTACATTTTTTACCAAAATCAGGTGATAAGTAATACTTACGAAAATGTTTATATTATAAAAAATAAAACCTATTTTTGTAAAAATCAAGGAGATTCAATAATATGCATATACCTAACATTTTACCCCCATGGCAATGTGTCATATATCTCGTTATATTCTTTATTGCATTGTTTTTCTCCCAAAGATGGGCCAAAAAAAATCTCGACGAAAGATCAGTTCCTTTAATGGCAGTTTTAGCAGCAGGTATATTCGTTATAATGACCCTAAATATTCCACTACCCTTTTTTGGAATTAGTGGGCATGTAGTGGGTGCAGCAATGATAGCCATCATATTCGGCGCTGTAGAACCCGCGATTATAATATTTGCACTAGTATTGCTTGCAGAAGCTTTAGCCATAGGAGACGGCGGAATAACAACCATAGGAGCTAATTTACTTAATATGGGCATAATAGGCGGTTTTGTAGGACTTTATGGATTTAAAGCCCTTAGAAAACCATTAGGCAAGGTGCCCGCAATAGCTATAGCATCATGGGGCGCAATAGTCCTTTCAGCATTAGCAACAGCATTAGAGCTGTGGTTAGGTGGAGTATTTCCACTGCAAGCAGGTGTCGTCTTTATGGGACTATACCATATATTGATAGGCATTATTGAAGCTATTATAACTGTGATAGTAATTTTAGCCCTTGAATCTGTAAGACCTGATTTATTATCATGGACTAGAAAAGATGAATCAGCCTCAAAGGCCAAAAATTCAAAGAAAAATAGAAATATTGCTATTGCAGGCTTAATTGTTATTCTGGCAATTGGTATTTCAACACCATTTATAGCTTCAGGTAGTCCTGATGGACTTCAAAAAACTATAGAACAGTTAAATCCAAATGTTCAGGAACAAAACTATCATTCTCCACCTTTATCAGATTATACTATTCCCGGATTTGAGGACAATCCCCTGGGAGGAGTAATAGTGTTGGTCCTGGGTATTTCAGTGATCTCAGTAATTACATATATCATTGCAAGGATTCTTAGAAAGAGAAATCCACCAGAAGTATCAGAATAAAATTAAGGACAAGAACTTAGAATTAGGGGAAAATTTATGAGCGGCATAGGATCAGTGATAGACCTTGAAAAGGAAACCATGAAAGATAGTTTTCTTCATCTACTGGATGGAAGAGTCAAACTAATAATATTACTGTTTATTATAGTCTATGCCGTATACACAACCCAGATATTTGTTCTGGCCATTATGGAAATTTACCTTTTATTTTTGATTTACTTATCTCAAATCTCATTTAAAACTGCCTTAAAAAGAATTATGCTATTACTGCCATTTGGTGGTTTTATCGTTATTTTCCAGCCGTTTATTTATCCCGGCACTGTAATTTATACCTTACCTTTAGGTTTACACGTTACTTACCAAGGCTTGATGTTTGGAATACTATTGTTTGCTCGACTTATAGTTACTCTAACTGCCATAGTACTTTTATCATCTATAAGCCCCATGCAGGAAGTAGTGCAGTCATTCCGAAAGATGGGTATGCCTAAAGAATTCGCCATGATATTCAGTTTAATGATTAGATTCCTTTTCCTGTTTTATGAGGAACTTCAAAAAATAAGACATGCCCAATCAACCAGAAACTTCGATATATTCAACAAAAAAACTACATACATGTGGAGAATGAAACAGATAGCTTATACCATAATGATGATGTTTTTAAGGGCATATGAACGTGGTGAGAGTGTTTATTTAAGCATGTTAAGTAGGGGCTTTTCAGATAAATCTCAACTTTACAATGAAGGGAACGAAAAAATAGGTTCTAAGGAATATATCTTTACTGGAATAACTGTATCACTGGTAATATGCCTTGAAATCACACATTATTTTTTAATTATATAAAAATTTAATTCTTAACTGCCTAAATACATCTTCTTAATTGTATTTATATTATTTCAAAAAAATAGTAGAGAAAAAAAATTGAAAATTTTATATTTGTGGTTCCAGTCTTTTAACCATGAACGCCATAAATCCAACGATCATTGGGAAAAGGAACAGATACAGGACTAAAAGCAATACTGGAGGGAACATCGATCCTCCCATAACAGTTGATGCTGCAATCAACATGATCATGAGAATAACAGGCCCAAGTATGGCAACAAACATGTATATCATGGTGAATGAGTTTAATTTTTGAGCGTAATCCTTTAATTTCATACGGAGTTCGTATGCTGTATCCTCTGCTATAATATTAAGTGTTCTTGCAAGGTCTCCACCACTGGATAATGTTCTGGTTATTTGATGAACAGCTCTTTTCATCCCATCAGAACCTATTCGTTCGCTCATATCCAATAATGCGTTTTCTGTTGTTTCCCCATATTTAATTTCCTCTAATGTTCGTGCAAATTCTTCAGAAAGCGGACCATAGCCAGATAATGCCACAGATCTCATACTTTCATGAAGTCCAAGTCCTGCCCGTAGCTCAGTTGCCATTTGCCTTAGAGCGTATGGCAGTTCCCTTGATGCTTCCGAGGATTTTTTTCCTTTTTGGAGTTTAGGTAAGAACGTAATGAAAACAGACATTAAAAATATTAACATTCCAAATACAAGACCTATTTCGATTCCAAATCCAAGAACAAGCATTATCACAAGAACCAGTACAAACGATACTGCACCCATTCCCATAATTAATAGAGGGTTTACATTTTCCTTGTCTTCCTCTTTAAGAAGTTCTTCAAGTGACGCCTTCTGATATGCGTTCCTTTCGGATTTTTCTTCTTTAGTTTTTTCTGTTCTTTCATATTTTTTATCGATGAGTTCTTTAAACATTTGAATCTCATCTTTATCCATCTTCATTCTCTCTATAACGCGAGGAGAATCATTTTGAGAACCTAATTCCGATAAGCCTCGAGATCCAAGACCTGACTTGGGTCTGATACTACTTAGTTTGTTTACAGGTTTCTGTACGCCCTCACCCACTTTTTTACCTGAATCAATTGTAGCGCCGCCTATCATGTCAAAGATTTTTTTAAGGCCGTCAAATGCCATATTATCACCATATCCTCATTATAATATCTTATCCAAAACCTCATCTGGGTCTCTATAATATTCACTGATCCATTCTCCCACTTCGCTGATGGATCTAATATTGTTATCGGCCATGTACTCCAGTACTAACCTTCTTTTTTCAATTTCTTCTTCAATTTCAGTGATACTTATCCCACGAAGTTCAGCCATTTCCCTGAGTGTCTGGCTTGCAATACCAACATATTCAACCTTATCAACCATGTTATTCCATTCGAATACACGGTTTAACTGCACATTTCCTTCTTCCATCCCAACTACTTCTGCAACTTCGGTTATTCTCCTTATAGACCCACCTTCAGGCCTATACATCCTGTTCTGCATTATTATAAAGTCTAAAGCTGGTATCATAATATTTGGAACATTCATTGGGGGGTTTATAAGTCTTGTTATAGTTTCACGTGCAGTGTTGGAGTGAAGTGTACCAAATCCAGAGTGTCCAGTGTTTAAAGCTGTAAATAGAGTTATTGCTTCACCACCCCTTACTTCACCAACAATTACCCTGTCAGGCCTCTGTCTGAGGGAGTTTTTAACCAGAGTATCCATATCCAGCTCTCCCTTTCCTTCAATGTTTGGAGGACGGGTTTCCATACGTAACACGTGGCTGTGTGGAAGTTGTAATTCCAAAGTGTCCTCTATAGTGATTATCCTCTCACGGGGAGGAGTGAATGAAGTAACTGTGTTCAGGGTTGTGGTCTTACCAGAACCAGTACCTCCGGCTATAATAGCATTACATGGCTTAACTCCAAGCCCATCGACACAAACCCATAAAAATCCTGCCAAATGAGAAGACATAGTTTTAAAATTAATCAAATCGATAACTGTAAGTGGATCTTTACGGAATTTTCGTATAGTTAATGTTGAACCATCTGCAGATACCGGTGGAATGGTTGCATTTACCCTTGAACCATCGTCAAGTCTTGCATCTAAAATAGGTGTTTGCTGGTCTATTCTACGGTTTACCTGCCTTGCAATCACATCTACAATCGCTTTAATATCAGCATCATCATCAAAAACAACATTTGTCTGCATCATCCCTATCTTTCGGTGATAGACAAATACAGGATTACCTGTTCCAATTACCATTATTTCTTCAAGGTCATCGTCCTTGATCATTGGGTCCAGTTCACCATAACCCAGCATTTCTTGAGATATTTGTGCTGCAAGCTTATCAGTGTCTCTTACTCCTTTCATTCTCAGGAATTCTTTCACTTCACCTGCAAATGAGTCTTCATCGACCTTAAAGTTCTCACCTTGAGAAACAGCAACTTCTACTAGCTTTTCCCTAATTTCATTTAGAAGCTGTCTTTCCCTATCAGTGAATTTAGGGACGTTAACATTATAAAGAGGAATCAAACCATCTTCAATTATCTCTGCCTTTATTCCCTTTCTTTTCCTGTTCTTTGGCTTTTGACGCCTCTTAGGCCGTTCTAAAATACTTTCTGTTGCGGATCTCTCTGTATCTCTTGATACAACCCTGTCTATTGCAGGTTCATCCATAATCTTATCTAATTTGAATCCGCTGTCGTCATCATCAAAAAGAGGATTTTTTTCTGTTCTATATTCAGATCTCTCAGTTTCATATTCGGATCCTCTAAACAGATCTTCTCTTTCTGTTTCATGTTCGGTTTGTCTTGAGTTATGCTCAGATTCTCCAAATAGATCTTCTCTTTCTGTTTCGCGTGCCGTCTGCCTTGATTCGTACTTCGAGCTTTCGACTGGCTCTTCAACTGTTTCATTTTCCCTTTCGTCGCTGTCGTTATTTGGATCGCTGGAACCGAACTCCCCTAAAAGATCCTTGAGTATTTCTTTCCTCTTATTTTTCATATGCCTCACGATACCCTATAGCTACGTACTTATATAGAATATCCAATATTTAAGTATATGGAAACACAGTGTGGGTGTGGGGATGTATGCATACAACCTGCTTCAGTAGTCTTACAAGACATAAAATTATTTTACAGACCATGTGAACATTGTAAAACATGGAAATTAAAGAAATTCTCCCCATTAGCCCGTCAAATCGATATAAATGAAATTGATACAACTTTTGGACTTTGTGACTGCGGTAAGAGACACCTTGATATTGTAATTGCACATGTCCTGAAAATAATGATTGAAGAAGGAGTAAAGGATGAAAAATCAACCTTAAGAAATGCCTGTACTCCGCTTGTAACTCCCGCATATCCCCTGGATTTTGTTCCATATTTGCCCAAAAATTCCATGGTGATTTTATCACGAGAAATGACTGAAGACTGCGCTCAAAGAATAGTGGATGAAGTTGATGAAGTTAAAGGAGTTCTTAAAGGGGATTTAAGGGAAACTATAGGTATTAAAGACTCTAACTTAAGTCCAAACATATATGAGCTTCTCGCTGGATGCGATGCACGTTGCGATATAGTTCAAACACCATATGGCAATTTATGTATCTATAAATATCAGGGTGAGATCCATATTGAGTTCCCAAAAGTTAAATCTCCTAAAATTGAAATCCTTCAAAAAGTTTTAGAAGAATATGATGCCCCTTCTGTTCTTGATTGTACCTGTGGGCCTGGAACACTTGGTATCGCCTGCCTTAAAGCAGGGGCGCGGAAAGTTGTTTTTAATGATATATGGCTCCCTGCTGCGGAAATGACTGCAATTAACCTGGAAGCAAATGGATTTCAAGTAGAAAAGTGGAATCATGAAGAATATGTTATTGCTGAAGGGGAAAATTTTAAGGTTTATTCTTTAGATATAAGGAAGTTAGAAGAAGTTCTGGATGAAAAATTTGATATCTGCATTATTGATGTGTTTCCGGGAGTTGACACAACAGAATTTGTGGAAATTGCAGGTAGATTGGGTAAAGAAGTTGTTGTGATTTAAGTATAGGTTTTAAAGAGGAAACATTATGAGCATAGAACTAGGAAACAGATTATTTGACGGCCCACATCCCATAAAGGAATGGAGTCCACTGAGTTTCCCGGCCATTTATGCCGTTTTAATGAAACCTGATCCTAAAAATCAACGCGACGTATATGATATTTTATACTTATGCGAGTCCAGTGAGTTTTCTGAAATTGAATCGGGCCTTGGACATCCTAAATATGAGTGCTGGTTTAAAGAAGCTGGTTTTAAAGGTAATATTTATATTAGTGGGCATGTAATGCCTAATTCGAGTTTTGAAGAGAGGCAGTTGTTGAAGAACTGGTTGGTAAGTTTGTATGGACCTGTTTGTAATGATAATGATTCCAATACTCAAAATGGATGATAATTCTTGATTTATTTATTTTTAAAAACCTGCATTAAAATAAATCACAATAGCAGGCACAATCAAAACTCCCATCAAATTCGATTTATTCACTCCCAAATAATGTGGAAGCAATCCAAGCGAAATCGCCGTTGCATACACAAGCAGCATAAATAAAATATTGGCATGGTACCACAGAGAAAATCCGATTACCAGTAAGCTCATAAAAGTTATCACAACCCATGAAAGTTTTCTATAATTTATCTTTTCTATTGACTCGCTTACAATATCCCCTAATTTTAAACATAGAAACAGGGCCATTGAGACCGCTGCTATGGCTGTAAAAATAAAGAATAATAGATGGGAAAAATCGAAGTTCTGCAAGATATTATTCACGTAAACTGCAATTCCACTCCTTGGATTTCCAATTAAAAATATCATCACAAGTGAAAATAATGTATCGGCCGTGTTAACTCCGCTGATTGCCGTTATGAAGCTTTCACTGTTACTTCCAAAGTCTCGGCCGCCGATTAACTCCTGTGCAATCAGGCTCCCCTGTGCAGGGCCAAATCCCGGCAGAAATCCCAAAATAGTCCCTGCAATTCCCCCTGAAAAAATCCCCCTTAATATGTTACTGTTTAATCTAAAATGATGAAATCTATTTTGTGTTGGGACAAATGAACGCTGCTGAAGGCTATAAATCAAAGTGCTGACACCAAAAAGCCCTGTGAAAATGCAAAGCAGGGAAACATTAGAAGATACTGGTGAATTCAACATTATATAACCCATAGTTCCAGAAAATAAAAATAATACAACTGACCACAGAAACGATTTTAAGTTACTGTTTAACCTTATAAACATGAATATGACAATTATTACAAGTAAAATCCAGATGTAAGGCTTAATCTGGCCATATAATGCAGGTAAAATCATTATAAATATTGGTAAAAGAAGAATTGTGATTAAAATTGCCCCAAATCCCCCAACTGCAGCTAATCTCACAGCCTCTTTTCCCCTTCCTTCAAGTAAAAGCTGATGTCCTGGTAAAACAGATAAGATTGTACCTTCTTCTGGAACTCCCAGGAACATAGATGGTATAAACTCCAAAAGTGCGTGGGAGATTGCCATAGAAATCAAAAATACACATAAAACTTCAGGCGAATAAGAGGCCAAAAGAAAGGAAGATGATGCAAAAACAAATGCCCCCACGGTATTAACGTGAATTCCAGGAATTAATCCGGTTATGGCACCACATAAAACCCCAATTATACATGCAAATATTAAATCAAACATTTTTTATCCCATCATTCACTATTGAGTCTCAAATATGAACATAACTCACGTGTCTAAAGCTATTAATCTACGTATTACATTAATACTAATACATATAAATTTATTTGTTTTAATTGCGATACTTTAAAAAATAACAAAAATATATGGGGCTAAAAAAGGCATTCTGCCTTTTAAAACATTTAATTTCCTTTTAAATTATATACAACGACCATTTAAGTTAAATACCACAGCAAACCTTTTTAAACTTAAAAAAGCATAATAGTAATACAAAATATAAAATAAATCTTATAAAATTAACTGGTTGAACACATAATTAAAAGCATAAAAATTGCGGTACAATGCAGATAAAACTTAAATTAAATTTTATTAACCCAAAATATCTATTTATACTCCCACATCACAACAAACGATTCTTTTTAGTGATTTACACATTACTGATTAAATGAAGCATTGTAAAAATAATTTCTTTTATTAAAAATATGCTATTTTGAAAATGAGGTAGTTAAATGAGAAAAGATGAAAGAAACATCCGATTCGTGGTTATAGCTGCTGTCATCACAGCTATCGGTGGAATGCTGTTTGGATATGATACTGGAGTAATTTCAGGGGCTATACTATTTATCAGGGAGGCTTTTTCTCTTTCAAGCACAGCCCAGGAAATAGTTGTAAGTTCAGTACTCATTGGGGCAGTAATTGGTGCAAGTATAAGTGGAATCCTGGCTGATAGATATGGCCGCCGCATAATGGTTATAATTGCTGCTGCCATTTTTGGAATAGGTGCTGTATTTACAGCGCTGACTCCTGATGTTTATGCTTTAATTGCAGGTAGAGTAGTTGTGGGCATAGCCATAGGAATGGCATCTTTTATAGCTCCGCTTTACATTGCTGAAGTTGCTCCATTTAATATCAGAGGAGCGCTGGTATCATTGAACCAGCTTGCAATAACGGTAGGTATAGTTATTTCATATCTTGTAGACTTTGCTTTTGCCCCTACTGGAGGTTGGCGATGGATGCTCGGGTTAGCTGTAATTCCTAGCCTTGTGTTGGGAATTGGAATGTATTTTATGCCGCCCAGTCCCCGCTGGCTTTATAGCAAAGGAAAAATTGACAAATCACGTTCAGTTCTTGAGCGTATAAGAATGACTAAAAATGTCGATGATGAAATAAAAGAAATTAGGGCAAGTTTAGTTTGTGAAGAAGAATGTAAATGGTCAGAATTATTAGATCCTGTTATTAGGCCTGCTTTGATAGTAGGTATAGGGCTCGCTGCTTTTCAGCAGTTAACAGGCATTAATACCGTGATTTACTATGCCCCTACCATTCTTTTATTTGCAGGTTTGCCATCAGCCGCAGTTTCTATACTTGCTACTGCAGGAATCGGTGTAATAAACGTAATTATGACAGTTGTAGCTATTTTATTAATTGATAGGATCGGTAGGAGGCCATTATTGCTAATAGGTCTTGTAGGCATGATAATCAGCCTTGGAATATTGGGAATGGCCTTTGCTATACCTGGCTTATCCGCATCCTTAGGTTTGGTTGCCGTTATTAGTTTAATGCTGTATGTTGGCTCATTTGCTATAGGTTTAGGGCCTGTTTTCTGGCTTATGATCTCTGAAATTTATCCCCTGCGAATAAGGGGGCGTGCAATGAGCACTGCCACGGTAGTTAACTGGGGCACCAATTTACTGGTGGCAATTACTTTTCTATCCCTGATTAATATCATTGGAACACCAGAAACTTTCTGGCTTTATAGTGCAATTGGAATCATTGCCTGGATCTTCGTTTATTTCCTTGTACCTGAAACAAAGGGCAAATCTCTTGAAGAAATTGAAATTCAGCTTCGGAAAGGGAGATCACTTCAAAAAATAGACAAAACAGAAGGTTGAATTTATGATACATGAATTTAAGGATATTGAGAATTATGGAATTATTGGAAACCTTGAAACATGTGCACTCATAGGTAATGATGGATCTATAGACTGGTTATGCTTCCCATACCTCGAATCGCCTTCTGTATTTGCAGCAATCCTAGATAAAGAAAGAGGAGGTCATTTTACAATTCAACCCGTCTCCAAATTCAGCTCATTTCAAGCCTATATTAAAGAAACCAATATTATCCAAACCACATTTAATACCCCCTTTGGAATGGTTACAATAACTGACTTTATGCCTGTCAACCTGTATAATGGAACCAAGCAGCACAGAACTATTTATCGAAAAGTTAAGTGCATTGAAGGACATATTAGACTTGAATTAAGTTTCAAGCCCCTTTTTAATTATGCCAGAGATACACCTGATTTTGAATTAATAAATAAAGGAATATCATGCACTTTTGAAAATCAAAATTTATTTTTAAATACAAAAATCCCGCTAAAAATTAATGACGGAACTGCGACAGGTCAGTTTGACATGAGAAAAGGTAAAGAGATATGGTTCGTTCTTCAATATAATCAGCAGGACGAATATTACCCTTACAATCATGGTGATTTTAACAAAAAATTACAGGAAACAAAGGAATACTGGGAGAACTGGACCTATAAATGTCATAAGCTTTGCATACTTGAAGACATCTGGCATGACATCCTCGCTAGATCTGGTCTGGTACTCAAATTACTTTCAAATCCAGAAAGCGGGGCAATAGCTGCCGCTGCAACAACATCTCTCCCCGAATGTACTGGAGGGGTAAGAAATTGGGATTATCGCTATGCATGGATTAGAGATTCTGCATATACAATACAGGCCCTCTTTCACCTTGAACATATACAGGAATCTCAGGATTACATGAGGTGGATCAGCAGCCTCATAAAACAGGATAAGAATCCTTCAGATATCCGCATAATGTATCCCATTCATAAAGATGTGGGCATGAAAGAACAGATGCTGGACTATCTTTCAGGATACAAACAATCAAGCCCTGTTAGAATAGGAAATGCCGCATTCAACCAGACACAACTGGATATTTATGGAGAATTAATAAACGCTATTTATGATACAACACGTTATGGAAAAGATATTTCTGATAAAACATGGGAATTCATAATGGATTTTGTTGATTATATCTGCAGAGTGTGGACCACAAAAGATCAGGGAATATGGGAAGTAAGGGATGAACCCCGCCATTATGTCCATTCAAAGCTTATGTGTTGGGTAGCTGTAGATAGGGGAATTCAAATAGCTGAATTAAAAGATATTGAAGCCGCTAATAAATGGAAAAAAACAAGAGAAGAAATAAAATCAGCAATACTGGAAAATGGCTTTAATAAAGAAATTAACAGTTTCGTTCAATCCTTTAATTCAAATGCTCTTGATGCAACAACTCTACTTATCCCCATTTTAGGATTACTGCCCTTTGATGATCCGAGAGTCCAGAGTACAATCGATGCTGTGATGAAGAATTTAATGACAGAAAAAGGGCTTGTTTATCGTTATAAAAATGAGGATGGGCTTCCAGGAGATGAAGGCTGTTTTGTACTTTGTTCTTTCTGGTTAGTGGATTCACTAGCACTTTCCGACAGGCTTGATGAAGCTATAAAAGTATTTGTTAATGTTCTTCAGTTAATGAATCCTTTAGGCTTGCTTTCTGAAGAAATAGATCCCCAAACAGGTAAACTACTTGGAAATTTTCCACAAGCCTTCAGCCATATAGGTTTGATTAACAGCGCTTTATATATCGGAATAGCCAGAGGCAGGAAACATAGAGGACCTAAACCTCAAGGGGTCAAGCATAGTGTTCCCTATAAAAAACAAAAACTAAAAATAAAAAAATAATTAGATAAGCCTTATCTAATTCAAAAATAATTAAAAATAATAGATTTGAAAGTTACTTAAAAAAGATATAGGTACAAAACCCATTACATAAGTCTTCCAACATCAGTAACAGTTACATTACTAACGCCATCTATTTTAGCGAGGTTTGCTTCAACCTGTTCAGTTCCCCCTTCTTCATCTCCTACGATGACCATAACATTGAGGGCTACAAGACCGAACGCAATTGGTTCCTCTTCTATTTTATGAAATTCAGTGCCTTCAGGAATTGATGCCTGGATGTCTGCTTTCATTTTTTCCAGATCTTCTTCAGGACTTTCTGGCATTACTTTTATTGTTGCTAATACTTCTCCCATTTTATCACCAATATAGAATTTAACGTTGATTCAAGATAAAGATTATCTTGTAATCAACAAAAATAGTTTTTTAATAATCTAAAATACTTAAGGACCTGTAAATCCACATTTACAAGCGTAAAGGTGCCCGAATGTTCGGCATTTTTGACATCTGTAGAGTACTTCTTCGCATTCTGGACATTTGAATTTTACACATGTCTCTACAGGTGATATCTCTTGTTTACATGATACACATTCTGCTTTTGTCATTTAATTACCTCCATAAATAAGTGTGTTTATAGAACTCTTACCTTCAATTATAGAAACAGCTCTTTCTGGAAATTTTCCATTAACAACATAACAATCTAACTTGTATTTAAGTAAAAGCTCGGGTAAATTTTCATCAACTGATGTTTCACCAAAATTTAGTAGTTTTTTTGCATTTATACTTTTTAAAAGTTTCGCACCATCAATAGATGGGTTGATATCATATATACCATCTACATTTGTTACTATTAATATTTTGCTTTTAAGAAGCCACGATATGTAAACAGATATGGAATCCGATGTTACATTCCATGAGTGCTTAAGTGGATCTAGATACTCAAATAAGCGTGAAGGCAGTAACACAGGGAGTTTCCCATCATCTACAGTTTTTTTCGCCTCTTCCAATGAATAAACTGCCTCGGCATCATCAACTTTATCTGCAACAAGCATTCCTAGGATATCCATGCATAAAATTGCAGTTTTATGGGCTGCAGTATCTGAAAACTTAATGTTTTCATCGTATTCACGTATTTTATTTGCAAGATCGCCGCCGCCGCAGATTACAATAGCATTTTTTCCAACTAGTGCTTTGCAGACAGTTATAGCATCTTCTGGAAATAGACTTCCACCTATTTTAACTACCCATTCCATTTGATCACTTGCTTATCTAATTATAATTCATTGAAATATATCAAATTTAAGAAAAACTTGTAGTTTTTCGAACCTTAAAATCTGTCAAATTCTTTGACAGATTTTAAAGAAGCTTCAAATCCTGTGTTATCTTATCTATTTTCTCATCATCATCAGGACCAATTCCAAGACATGTTACTGTACCGCTTGGTAATTCAGTCCTTCCAGCATCCTGCACAAGATAATAAGGGACATCCGCACTTTTAACTATTTCAAATACTTCATAAAGTTCTCTCAAGTCTTTAACTTTAACTACTACCTTTTTTTCGCCTTCTAATTCCCACTTTCGAATTTTTCTTTCATCTGCTCGTTTATATGCGCCCAAACTTGCATGACAGGATTGTGCTGCTATCTTTCCCTTACCCATCTTAAGATCTGTTCTTATAACCATGACCTGTTTCATATTTTTCACCATAACTTTAAAAATCTTCGATTTTTAATGTTCGGAAATCGAAGATTTCCTCAACTTCGAAAATCTTCGATTTTCGATGTTCAGAAATATGTAATATTTCCTCAACTTTAAAAATAAGGATTTTTATGTAATTTGATTATGATTTAATAAAATTGATAGTTATATGTTTAGCAGTATAGAATAAAAGTCTTTTTAAAACTAACATTAAAAAAAGAAATGAACAGCTTATTGAACTTTAAAGCTGTTTATTATCATGTCAAAATTGCCTTTGTTCTTATCAAAGTCACTGACAAGAGATACACATGATATATCATAAACTTTACCGTTTATTTCTGTAAAAACTTCCCGAGTTTTCCCAGTTTGACCATTATCCAGTTTACAGGTGTAAACAATTTCATAAGCTGTTTGTCCGTTTAATGTAAATTCCCTACTGGATATACGCTTATAATTTTGATAATTAAGTCCCTGTTTTACCAGACCATTGTAATAATTTTTAATGGTATCTCCTTTACTTAATGATTTTGTTCCGACAACTACAGAAGTATATGCTTTTCCATTTAAAGTTGCTTTATCTGAATTTGTAGAATTTGGATCAACCAATGATACAATCTCACCTTTTAATAACTGAGAGGGATCTCCTTCCTGCCAATTAGATGGATAATTAAAAGAAATACCATTCTTTGAATAGGTATTGTTTTGACTGGTCAAATCTGTGCATCCTGAAATTCCTACAATTCCTGAAATCAATACTAAAACTAAAATTGGTGTTATTGCTTTAATAATTTCGCCTCCTTTTCCCCTTACATTGAATAGATATTCATAAATAGGTTATATGATTTTCTATTGTCATCAAAAGAAGAATAAAAATATTTAAAAAAATAAATTAAAAAGAAAAAGCTTACATGACATGGAAAGATTTTATTACGGCATCGAAGTTTGCTTGCTGGTTATTGAAGGCATCAGGTATTGTACCCATAAGAATAACATATATATTACCATTTTTTTCAATCCAAACTGCTTTTTCCTCTTTTTGAACCCCATTTGCGTTGATTTTGTGAGTATTTATGTAAGCTGTTGTTCCGTCAACTGTGGTAGTTGTATTATCTATTAGCTGGTAACTTGGATTTTGAGCAGCTACCTTAGCAAAATTTGAATCAAATGCCTGTTTTAATGTCATATTTGATGGCATTGCCACTTTTTGAACAATTAAAAGTGTATTTACATTTCCAGTTGATGCATTAACAGATTTTGGATCCCCAAATGATACAACTGCATTTGATACTGATGTACTTGCAGGTACCCAGCTGTCAGGATAATTAAAAGAAATTCCATTTGCAGAATAAGTTTTTGTATTCTGATTTTGAGTATCAGTACAACCAGAAGTAAATATTACAAGAGCTAAGATCATAGTTACAAAAATAGCATATTTTTTCATTGAATTCCCCATTTCAAGTTAGTAATTTTATTGTTTATTCTATCTGCATTTATATTCATTTCAAGCCGGAGGTATAAATTTAAGTAAGAAATAGTCTTGTAGCGTATTAATTTAAGAATTTGCACTTCCCATTTATATTCACAATCTGAACTATTTTTTTAAAGAATTATTTAAATATATTTTAAAATTAGATTAAATAAAAATAAAGAAAAATTATTGTAACTGGAAAGAGTTTATTATGGCATCGAATTTGGCTTTTTGATTGTTGAATTCGCTTGGTAGTGTACTACCCGTAACAACGTATATATAACCATTTTTTGCAAACCATGCTGATACTTCCTGCTTCTGGACTCCACCTGCATTTTCCTTATAAGTAACCTCATAACCTGTTAAACCATTTACTGTAATAGTTCTATTGGATATTTTTTGGAAATTAGGATCTGAAGTTTTGACCATAGCGAATACAGCGTCCTGAGCTTGTTTTAAAGTATATCCTGCTGGCAGCTGAATTTTTTGAACAAATACAAATGTATTTGCCAAATTTGTTGAGCTATTCATTGAATCCGGATCTCCAAATGCTACGACTAAATTTTGTGCATTTGTGACGTTGCCAAGTTTTTGCCAATTATCGGGATAACTAAAAGATATGCCGCTGTCATTATAAGTCTTGGTCGAATTTCCGCTAGTTGTACAACCAGAAGCAAAAACTACAACGGCCAAAATTGCTACTACAAAAATTATTTGTTTTCTCATTAAATCCCCCATTTTGATTTATATGATTTATATTAACTTCAATTGTTTATAAATCTATTTTAAACCATCTAAAGCGTATTAAAATAAGAAATAACAGTATGAGTCTCAATAAAGTTTTAATGAACCTTTCTAGGATTCAAATTTAGTATTCTATTAAATTTGATTTGGAATCTTAAAATTTTATGTATTTAAATAAAAAAGAAACATATAAAAAAGAGTAAAATGTGATAAATTATCCCATTTCATCCAGTATTACACCAGTTCTAGCATCTACTGATGCACCACCTATGGCCTGGCCATATGTTTCACTGTATGGGTCGTCGTCATATACATCGACCATGTAGTACGGTGCTCCATTGTTTTTTACCAAATGGGCCTTGAAACGTAAACCAGAATCATCTCCAGGATTGGATTGTTGTACGATGTCTATAGCTCTTTGAGCTGATATCAAATTAACTTTAGTGCTTTGTGTTTTCGTTGAAGTGGTTGTTGGAGAAGATGTAGAAGTGGTGTTTACAGTGATATTGGAACTATTTTGTGCAGATTGGTTTGAAGCCGGATTTCCAGTATATATACATCCAGATGCAAAAATTACAAGAGCTAAAACTGCTACTATCAAGATCATATATTTTTTCATCGAATCCCCTCTACTTATAATATAGGAATATGTTGCTTTCGTATATATAATTAACTTAAAGGTATTCTAGGGGACATTAATATAAGGCATTACATTAAACAGATATTATCCAAATTTTAAATGAGAATATGAGATATAGGTTCTATTTTAACATTTGAAATGTATTTTATCGATCATTATGAACCTAAATTAAAAACAAAGAAAAAGAATAAGGAATTTATTGAATCCGGAAAGATTTTATCACTATGTCAAAATTTGCTTGCTGGCTATCAAAGTCACCAATTAATGCCCCACAGAGTATAACATAAATATTTCCATTTTTCTCAAGCCAAATTACCCTTTCTTCCTTTAAAAATCCATTTGCAATAACCTTATGGACATTTTCATAACCAGCCAAGCCATTTACTGTAATAGTTTTATTAGAAACAGCCCGATAAGTTGAATCCTGAGCATATTTGGCATACGTATCATCATAAAACTGTTCTAATGTCATATTTGATGGTAATGCTACTTTTTGAACAATTACCACTGTATTTACATTACCTGTTGATTCATCTGCCGATTTTAGATCTCCAATTCCCGCAAGTGCATTCTGTGTTTTAACATTTGGAATTTTCTGCCAACTACTTGAATAATTAAAAGATATCCCATTGGAATTATACGTATTATTACCCTGATTTGCATAACTCGAAAAAGTAAAAAAACCCGAAAAAAAAACTACAACAGCCACTATTGCCAGTACAAGAACTACATATTTTTTCATTGAATTCCCCATCTTAACTATATAAGTATGCATTTACTCTAATTGCATATAAACCTATTTTAAGCCATTGAAATTGTATTAAAATACAAAATAGCAATATGATCATCATTTTGGCCAATATAATGCCTTTAAAATAGAGCTAATTTACCCATTTAATGAGATAATACATGAATACATATTTTTAATGTTCCTATTTTTATTTGAAAACAAAATTATCGCTATATTATATCCTAGAATTTCAATAAAAATCCTAATAGCAAGTATATTTACTAAAAAGCAAAAAAAATAATTATCTTAAGTCCAAGGTAGTTAATTTATTTCCAGATGATTTAATTAATTATAGTTAAATAAAAATTTATAATGAATTTTCAACATACCTATTATAATGTCATACGAATTCGTTCCAGTTTCACTTATAATCATAATTGTATATGCAATAACATATGTGCTGTATAAAGAAAGTGTAATTACAGAGGCAATGCACGCAAAAATATGGAACATAGCGATTTTTGTAATAGGTTTAATTCTGGCTACCATTGGACTCATCATCAGTATACTTGCAGAATATGGAATAAGCATCGATATAAACGCAATTATGGTTTTCTGGCATGTTGAAGTGGGTGTAATCCTGTTTATAATTGCCCTGTTCCACATTCATCTTCATTGGGAACGGTTTAAAAGAATCACGTTGAGGGTCTAGTGATACAATGAAAAACATATTAATAATTTTACTCATAGTTGCTTTTTTGACTCCAGCAGCTACTTACGCACAAACTAGTGACCAGTCAAGCACCCAGGGATTTGTTGGCAGTGGAGAAGCTTATAACCCTGATTATAATGTTTTACCAATAGCACTGGCATTAATTATGCTCTACTTAGTAAGTTATCTTCTCTATGACAGTAAAATAATAAGAAAAGTCAGGTACAAGCAAATATGGAGCATTGTACTTGTTGGAAGCATGTTAATTTCAGGAATAACTGGAATAATTCTTATACTAATAACAGATTATGGGTTAAGGTTCAATCTTAATTTTAATTTACTTTTCTGGCATGTAGAAACAGGGATAATACTGGCAATTGTGCTTTTTTTCCACATACATATTCACTGGAGAAAGTTCAAAAGAATTTTACAGGCCAATATCTAATATTTAAACTAATCAATATTTTGGAAGTTGGGCTGTATTGAACCAGAAGATTTTAATTGATTCCATAGCCTTTGCAAATTCATCAAAATCAAGGGGTTTAGTGATATAACAATTGGCATAATTGTTATAGCATTCTTTTATATCCTCTTCTGCTGTTGAAGTTGTAAGAATCATTACAGGTATTCTCCTTAAGTCATCATCATTCTTAATTTCCTTCAAAACTTCTCTTCCACTCATCTTTGGCAAATTTAAATCTAAAATCACGAAATTAGGACATCGTTTATCATCGTTGTATTTATGATATTTATATAAGAAGTCCATAGCCTCTTTTCCATTACGTACAACATGTAAATTCATATCTATACTAATTTCATTTAAAAATTCCCTGATTAGGTGAGCATCTGCAGAATTATCCTCAACTAATAAAACTGAAAAAGAATTAACATATTGAGAGTTCAAAGTAGGGTTACCCGTCATTTAATCACCTATTATCAGTTATAAGCATATAATAAATCCACAAAAATTGAAATTTCTGTGAACGAAGACTAAATTATAATAATATTAATTAATATTATTTAAACCTAATTAAAAATCCCAGATATCTCAATTTCAATCGTATGCCATTTATAAAGTGCTTACATTTAGGTTAATTAAAAAAATAGTATATAAGATAAATGGCGTGAAAATTCTTATGAGTCATTTATATTTTAGTAACGTTAATTTTAATTCCGAGATCTTCAATTCCATCAGGCAGGTAGTTCATGCCTCTACTACTACCCTTTAAGCGCCTTATTTCCTGTTCAATATAATTTCTATCTGTCTGATTTGATATGAAAATACCTATCTGGAAATGTTTATTAGAACCTTTAAATCTATTTGTACCTGCCATACCATAATAATCCCATGATCCGGCGCCTGAATGAACTCTGCCTAATTTAGTTACCGGCATTGGCTCGGGGTAATATTTTTTATTTACCGGATTAACAGCATACAACCATATATCCTTATTTTCAGGAATATTTTTAAATAAACCAGATATTACAAACTGTGCCTGTACCGTTGACCCCATCTCTGGATTGACAATGTTAACTTCTACTTTACTTAGTTCTTGTAAACTTAAAGCCCCAAATACAATGGAACTTACCAGTATAATACCAATAATACCTATGTATATCCTATGATCTTTCCATTCATCCATAATTGGTAGGATGATATATAATGCAAAGGAAATGATTACGAATATAACAAAATAAATAAACGGTGCTGATTCATCAAATCCATTTAAAATTCCCCTGTAAAAAATGACTAGAATTACTAAAGGGATTATCATCATGGGAATAGCTAGTTTCCTGGTGAATTCAGACTCTTTTAAATTATTTTTAGTATCTTTAGGCTCTTTATCCAGTGAAATAAAATCCCCGCTTAAACATTGTATATTTTATATAAGCCGTTATTTTCTATTCTCATAAAAGCTGTTACTTCCTATTTTCATACAAGCTACTATTCTCTACTGCGACAAACAAAAGATTTAAGTATTAATTCCAGCGCATCTCATAAAACAACTACATAGACATGTAAAATTTATCTAGATAATCCTTTTAAAAATAAGTTTGAAGTAAAGGTTTAAATTTTTGTTACCATAAAAAAGGGATAAGTCTGTTCTTTACTTTCTTTTTGTAATCAATGTATCCTTCCAGTTCGTTGACCAGAGTATTTTCTTCTCCAATTATCCGGACTACAACAATAAAGGACATCAACACCCCAAGTAAAATACCATATTTAGAGCCAAGTAGCAGTGGCGTACCTATAAAAAGCAGCACTGCCCCCAGATACATAGGATGCCTCACAAAGCCATAAACTCCAGTTGAAACTACCTGATGCTCCCGCTCTTCTTGTATCCTAACGAAAGGCGATAAAAATGTGTTATCGGTATATGCCCTGTATATGAAGAAGAATGATGCTGCCAGTAGAACTCCTCCAAGAACTTTTAATAGTAAAGGAAAATTAGTAGTCCATGCAAATCTTTCAGCATCAAGCGGCATAGTCACAAACCAGATTAAAAAAGTCATCACAAGTAAATAAACAAGATATTTATCCCACCCCTTCTGGTTGCCTGTCCCCGGATCTCTGGCTCGTTCTTGAAGCAGTTCAGGGTCTTTATGATACATATATAAAATTCTTGATAACGACACTACAACAAACCATACACCAAAAATCCAACCTTCAACCCAGAACCAGTTTCCTGAAATAAAAAGAATTAAGGCGGGCCATATAAGAAGTAAAATACATTGCATTACTACTTTATTTCTTTCATCTGACACATTAAGTCCCCATTTAATTTAATAGCCTTTTTTATCTAAATTTCAAGCAGATAATTTTAAATACTCATCATAATATTTAGTAATACTTAGCTATATATTTTATCATACGTTAATAAGCATAAATGCTGATTTTCAAATTGGATGCATAAAAACTAAATTGAAAAAATTATTTATAATCCTCTAATTTGCTGTTAAAGTTAAATAAAACAGTTTATTGGAAAAAGGTAATTATTTCCAGATAACGTTGAATTTCGATAAAAGTTGAAATAACATTTATTACAATATTATTACTATGAATAACTCCCAACCCCTAAATAAAATTGAAGAATCCTTCATGAATGTCATAAACGGGATTGGAGGCATATCTGATACGCCATTTATAAAAAGCCTTGGAGATCCCGATGTAATCAAAAAAGGAGATTCAAAAGAAATTGGGCAGTCGCTTCAAAGGATATCTAACTTTTTAAACGCCAGACTTCAAGATTTAGAATTTCAGCCTTATGAAAAGGATAAAACAAAATTAAGATTAGAAAAAGGTATTATCTCGCTTAATGAAATGGGAAAAGAATTAGAAAGTATAAATGATGAGGAACTTAATGATTACCACTGGTACATCGTTGGAATGCTTGTTATTATTTTATTCAGTTTATTTGACCATGTTCAAATATATCAGGAAGAAAGAGATTGAATTAATCTAAATATAAGCATTTAATACTTTATAGAACCTTTTATAACCCTTTTTAAACTCATATTAATATTTATTACGCTAATTTCCAATTCTACTACCAAATATGAGGCACGAGCCTGTACTTCACCTTCTTTTTGTAATATTCATATCCTTCCAGTTCCTCAACCAGCGCTTTTTCTTCCCCAATTATCCTTACAACAATAAAAACTACCATTAATATGCTGAGTAAAACGCCATATTTAGAGCCAAGCAGCATAGGAGCTCCTATTAAGTAACATATTCCTCCAAGATACATAGGGTGCCTCACAAAGCCATAAACTCCAGTTGAAACCACGTGTTGCTTTCTTTCTGTTTGTATTCTAACTTCAGCTGATGCATAGGGATTATCAGCCAACGCTCGGAATGTAAAGAATAGTCCAGGCAATAATAGGATTCCACCAATAACTTCCAGCCATAATGGAAAATAAGTGGTCCATACATATCTTTTAGCATCTAAAGGTATGATCACAAACCAGATTATAAACAACATTAAAAAAATATAAAGCCAGTACTTATCCCATCCTTTCTCTCCACCAGTTCCCGGCCTTCTAAATCTTTCAGCAAGTAATCCCGGGTCTTTAAAATACAAATAAATCACTGTTGAAAAACCCAGTACAATAAACCAGATATTAAAAAGCCATCCTTGAATCCAGAACCAGTCCCCTGCAAGAATAAGAAGCAATATGGGAAATATTAGAATGTAAACTATTGAGAAAATAAACATAGCTTTTGATACTTCGTTTTTCTGGGCTGCCATAGAAATCTTCCTGTAAACTAAAAATCATGAAAAAATTCATGAATCACTTAACCTATTTATTATATTAATCCATGTAAAATTAATATTTTTTGATTTAAAGGCAATAAAATAAAAAAAAAGATGTATAAAACAAAATTTACTCTTAAATTACTTCAAAAAATTCTCATTTAAATTTCCACTATTAGAATAACCCCTGCTTTCCCAGTACCCCTGATAACTGACATTGTTGGACAATTCAATTTTAGTTACCCATTTAATCCATTTATATCCCCATTTATCCTCTGCAACAAGCTGGAATGGGAAACCTCGCTCTTGAGGAATGGTGACATTGTTCATTTTATAGGCAAGCAGTATGTTATTATTTTCAACATAGTCCAGGGGAAATGAAGTTGAATACCCGTCGTAAGCATAAAATATTATTGTATTGGCATTTGGAGAGGGATTTGTTTCTTTTATAAGGTCTTTTACAAGAACACCTTTCCAGAGAATGGTTACATCCCAACCTTCAACACAATCCAGTTTCACAACCTTTTCATAGTTTTGATGGTCTTTTGTAACCTCGTCATAGGTATAATTTTTAGGATTACTTACAAGTCCTGTAACTTCAAGCCGGTATTTATTGATATCAATGTATTGAGGGCCTTTTATTGAATTTTCTCTAAAATCATTTACAGAAGAGAGTTTCTGCCCTTTATACTCCTTAACTTCAACGTTATCCAGCCTGATGGTCTCTGGCTTAAATGCATTTGCAGCTGCATAAACTGAAATAGCGAATATAATCAAAACTGCGATGATGATAATTTTGTTAGTGCTTAAAAACCCTTTACGCGATTTTAATCCATTAAATACCTTAAGTACAGGCTTTATAAAAATATGAAGAGCAAACAATACTACAAAAGGAATAATTAAATAAAAATGAATCCAGAAAGCTGCAGTTTTAGATAGCAGTCCTGCAGTTAGATACTCAGTGGTTGTATAATAAGTAATTCCAAGGCCAGAAATAAGAACAAGAACAGTTACAACTGCAAGAGTCCAGCGCAGTATTTTTTTAATTAGCTTTCCGTTTTCTGACAAGTCTTTTCCCAACCCTTTCAGCATCGACAGAATAGACTTCTAATCCGGGAATTATAACCCTTACAACAGGTATCTCAATCTCATCCCTTGAGAGATCTACAAATAAAACATCTTTAACTCCAATCTTTTCCAAAAGTTTTAAAGATGTTTCTATATCTTCCCTAAATGATTTTCCTGCCCTATTTTTGATTTTTCCCATGTCAATGACTTCTTCAGATTCACCAAACCAGTGTTTATTAATCCGTTTCATTCGCTCGTAGCCTGCCTTCCTCATGAAAACAGCACGAGTGGTATCTTCTCTTGTACCATGAATCTGGGTGGCGCGGCTTTGAGCCACTTCTGTTAAAGCCCTCATAACCGCTATTTCAGGGTCCAAGTGAGTTCCAACCCCCAGTGTAAGCAGTGCAGGATCTTTTAAAACTGTGTCATCTGAAACTGCCGCAATTGTGGCCGCTTCAACATCAGATGTTAAATTCACTATTTTAACATCGATTCCCTCTTTTTTGAATTTATCCAGTAGTTCCAGGATTATGGGATTTTCAACAGATTCAGGGTCTATTTCAGGAGCGCCCTTCCTTTTAACTTCAAATAAGCTCCATGCATCCCTTTCAATAACTTCGGTGATACCGTGAAATACGGCTTCTTCTATTTTATTCCCAGATGCAAGCCCATTTGTATTTGATTTAAACAGGTTTATACCGCCAGATGTAACATATGGGTGGAATACCGCATCAGCAGGCACCATGTATTCCCCATCATTTTTTATGTTAACTGCTTTTATCCAGTTCAGTTCCCTTTTTTGTGGGTCGAATGGCAATTTGGGTAGTACAAGTGATTTAGGATCTATGCATCCTTCTATTTCATCAAAACAAGCTGAAATTAAATTAGTTTTTATATCATCTTCTTGAAGTTCTGCAGAATATCTTTCAAAAGCTTCCATCATAGCTGATGCTTTAGCCTGGTCCCTTGTGGCACCTTTTCCAGCATAAATGCTCACCGCACCCTCTGCAGCAGACGGCCTAATTGCAGAATAAACTGGTATTCCAATTCTGTCAAGATGAGTTATTTCAGTTACTCTAGTAACACCTGCAGCCTTTAACTTATCTTTTACCCAGTTAATAGTCTCCTCTGGAGACATCGCCCTGTGTGTGCATCCAAAATATTTTACTGGAACTTCTTTAAACATCAGCATCACTTGATAAGTTAATTAAATTTTAAGTGTTAATTATAGTTTTTATTATCTAAAACTTATTTGAACATTTTAAATTATATTAATGCCAAAAATTGAATAAACCCATACTATTAAAGCTACTCCCATTGTAAGTGCCCATATTATTGGATTCCACCTGAAAATTTTAGCCCCATCCCAAATAAAGAAGGGTATTAAATTGAATACTGCTAAAAAGCTATTTACTGTTACTCCAAGGATAGCAATATAACTTAATAGGCTGTTTTGGGAAATAAAAAATATCGATAAGAATATTAATGCCAGAAAAATGTTAGTAGCTGGCCCTGCAAGGGATATTATACCATTTTCACTGGTTTTAATGTGATATCCATGAATATAAACTGCTCCGGGTGCTGCAAAAACGATTCCAAAATATGCGGTAATTAAAGCAAAAATTAAGCCCTGTGTCCACATTCTAAATTCTGCCCAGTAACCATATTTTATAGCAACGAATTTATGAGCTAATTCATGTAATATAAATCCAAATCCAACTACAACTAACGTAATTGGCAGATAAAAAATTACATTATTTAAATTCGTTCTTGAGAATATAAAAGCGAATGCCAATGATATTACAAACATTGAAATTATGATATCTCTGATCTCTCTAGTGGTGAATTTTACCATATTAACACATGGGGCTTACTATATAAAATACTTTCTAATTCAGGGCCTAAATTTAATATTTTTGCTTTAAATGAAAAATAAAGTCTAAATTATTTTAAATTATAAAATCAATTTTCTTATTGATGATATTTCTCAAATCCTTTCTTTATATGCTAATTTTTAAATTCTATTTAAAAGACATCTAAATCAAATACAAATTCAAAGCAATAAATTTTCAAAGTCTATGTTTTGAATATCCATAAATGGCCCCTTTTTATCACATAATTGCTCTAAATCAGCTGATTGCTTAATAAACGTTCTTAACCTGTAGTACTATTTGTACAAAATAAGCATGCATGTGTATAGCCCTTATCCTTTCATTATAAATATATGAAAATTATAGTAAGTCTTATACTAAATTAATAAATAAGATTATTTTAATTATAAAAATAGGAATATTACTTAAATAGATGTTAAGGGATTGATATAAACTCTACAGACAATTAAAGATTAAATGAGATAATTTAAATAAAAATAAATAGATAAATTCTAATTACCATAAATTAATTTAATATTTAATGAAAGGGTATAAAAATGGAATTGAACTGCGAATACTGTCAAATACCTGGTGCATATGGAAATTTAATTTTTGAAACAGACTACTGGATGGTTTTTCTCGCTCCAAGTCAAAGATATATTGGAACAGGAGTAGTTGTGCTTAAAAGGCAGTGCAACAAGTTAAGCAAACTAGAAGATGAAGAATGGGATGATTTCAGTAAAATTGTAGAAAAATTAGAGGTTGCTTTAACCAAACTGTTCAATCCAACAGTATTTAACTGGAGCTGCTTTATGAACAAAGCATATCGTGAAAGTCCACCAACCCCTGAGATTCACTGGCACTTCATACCACGTTATGCCCACAAAATAGAATTTGAAGGTTTAGTTTTTGAAGATCCGGATTTTGGATATATTCCACAACCCCTTGAGCGTAGAGTCCCTGACAATGTAATGCAAAAGCTCATGGATGAAATTAAAAGAAATTTATAAAATTTAAGAGGCGTTATGAAAAGAATTACTAAAAAACCAGGGTTTGGTAAAAAGACCATTGGTTGGGGATTAAGTCCAATAAAATGGCAGGGGTGGATGGTTACCATCGTATTCATACTGGTTGTAATCCTCAATTTTTATGTTAAGGTAAACGTTGCCAGTATTGTTATTTTTATCTTAGCTTTGATTGTATTTATTGCGATTGCTCTACTAACTGGTGAAAAACCCGGCTCAAAACAATTTGATAAAGAGGAAAAATTATGAAAATTTTCGATGAGATGGTTAAAGAAAATATAGACACCATGATAGTTTTAAATCTCAATAATATAAATTATTTAACTGGTTTTAAACCATCTAGCTCTTCAATTTTAATATTAAAAGATGAACCTGTTCTTTTTACCAATTCAATGGATTTTGAAGACGCCCTCATGAACTCCAAAATTCAAGTGGAAGAACTTAAATCTCTGGATGAAATCAAAAAATCATTAAATGGCACTGTTGGAATTGAAAACTCAGTGACAATTGGAACGTTTGAAAGGCTAAAAAAAGATTCATCCTTTGAAACTAAAATAACTGACATTGTTGAAAGGTTAAGACGTGTGAAATCAAAAGATGAACTTAAAAACATTGAAAAAGCGCTGGAAATTGCAGAAAATGCCTTTAAAAACACTGAATTTCATGGCAATAAAACTGAAAATGAAATTGCAGCAGAAATAGAATACAACATGAGACTTGAAGGTTCAAAAAAAGCTTCATTTGATACTATTGTTGCATCAGGAATGCGGTCTTCACTTCCGCATGCAGATGTATCAAATAACAGCATAGAAAGACCTGTAGTAATTGATTGGGGTGCAATTTACAATAACTACTGTTCTGATACCACAAGAACCCTCATAGAAACTGAAAAACATGAAGAAATATTTGACATAGTGTTTGAAGCTCAAAAAAGTGCTGTAAAGGCTATAAAACCTGGAATAAAAGCTTCGTATGTAGATAAAGTTGCAAGAAACGTGATCGAAGAATATGGATATGGTGAATCATTTATACATTCAACTGGCCATGGGGTAGGACTTGATATACATGAAAGCCCTTCTTTATCCAAACGTGACGAAACAAAACTAGAAAAAGGGATGGTCATAACTATAGAACCTGGTATTTATCTTAAAAATGAATTTGGCGTTAGAATCGAAGATATGGTGCACATAACTAATAAGGGACATGTTTTAAATAAAATTAAAAAGAAAATAAATCTATAAAGAATTTTAAAGTTAAAAAGATCCATATAGCTACAATTATAGGTTGATACTATAAAATTTAAATCATAATTATATTATGTCACGTAATAAGCTCTAACATATTACGAAAAAGCAGATTAAATAGTAAGATAAGTTAATAGACATACTAAAATTCAGGGGTGATTTAATGAACTTGTTAATTACCACAATATGGAAGGGATTAAATTTAGGTTTTCTTGCAAAGCTTGGAATCATAGGAATTATCGTACTTATTATAGTCGTGCTAATTATACTTGCTATAGGTGCATTTATACTCTTTAAATACATGAAGAGGCCAAGATAGATCAAACTAATTTAATTCAAGAATATTTACAGCTTTACATTCATAGAACAGGCACATATTCTTACCATTGTGGAATACATGCTGCAGAAAAAAGAACAATAGTTAAGTAAATTTAAAAAATCTACTTTTGTAAAGATTAATACCGCCTATTACGGAGTAAGTCTCTTAAACGGTTGAATTTCATTTCAAGATCGCTTATACGGTCGTTTAATTCCCTGTTTTTCATTCTGATTTCTTCCACATCTCTAGTTATCCTGTGGATTAAATCATCTACATCTGATTCATGCCCATATGAGTCTCTACGTCTATCATCGTATCTTTGACTACTTTGGCTCATTTGGTCTAAAGTATCATCTAACATTTTTTTAGGATCAAATTTCATTTATTCACCTCATACTTGAGTCAAATAAATTATGCATTTTTCTAAATATATAAATTTCTAAAAGAATTTAGTCTAAAAAAGGAATTAAAGGATAAAAATGTGCTTTTACTACATATTTTTTATATAATAACTTCATTTAATTATACAAAAATAGTGTAATTTTATCATATTTCGGGCATTCTGGGACGAAGCCCCTTATCGGAGGCGGGTATGGGTGCGAGGGCGGATTTGAATAATGCGTACTTTGTCATATGCCTGCATATTACGATAATCAGGCTCCTCGAAGGGATATTGTCTTTGTAATATACGCTTATGGCGCCCGATACGGGTTTAAAGTTCGCAGTTTATCTTAAGAATAGCAGATAATCTAATTCTAAGGTTTTATCTAAATATTTTATAGCTTCCTCATATTTTCCCTTCATTAATAATTTGTAACCTTTTCGACCAATGGATAAACTTCTTAATTTATCAAACAAACCCCTTAAATCACCCTTTTAGAATTAAAATTAGATTGATTAAGGTAATATAAAAAATTAATTCAAAAAATTTCTTATTATTAAACTCTTTTTAAATAAGTTACTTTATTATTTAATGACTAATTTGTGACTTAAAGCACATTAACGATGAAAAACCGTAACTAACTAATGACTTATATGTTAAATCTTAAAAAAAAGGAAATCACTACCCCAATTATTGGCTATAATTTTCGTGATTTTTTAAAATGCCCTATTTAATGTGTTATGGCTCATTAATATAAATCTAAAACTTTGTCAAGATAAAATTAGAAAATATAGTGTGAAAATAATTATTTTCCATAAGCATTATCTCTAAAGTAAATATGGAAGTTTTACAGTATTTTAATAGAAATAATAATAGGAAATATTATATAGATAAAGCAGATACATAACTAACCAAGTAAAAATAAGGGGTTTCAAATTAATACTTTTATAAGTGTTTGTATGCCAAAACAAGAGTATATGTGTAACACTTTGAACTATCCTATTATTTATATGTGAAATAGAATATTAATTAAGGTGGAAAAATGGCAATTATACCAAGCGCACTATCACCAGTATCTAACACTATTGACAGTATAGTGCCTGAAAAATATATCGTTACGCTACAGGAAACTCTTATAAGAAGCGGAATGTATATAAAGGCTTCAGATTTAATAACTTTAGACTTATTAGTTGGCATAGGATTAGGTGCACTTGCTGCAGTTCTATCATTACTGCTTGGCATAAATCCTATTATAGGGGCATTTATTGGTTTTATAATCCCTGCAGTAATTATCGGCGCATATATATTTTTCATGATGGAACGCAGAATTGATGCAATTGAACAAGGAACTCCTGATTTTTTAAGACAAATAGCATCCTTACTCAGGGCAGGTGTTGGCCTTGAAACTGCCCTTGAAGATGTTTCAAGACATGGAAGCGGTCCATTAACTGATGAACTAAAAAGGGCCGTAATTGAGATTAAAATCGGAAGTACCTTTGATGATGCCATACTGGCAATGGGAGAGCGGTTAAAATCCAAAAATTTAGATAGGACATTTAGAATGATATTAGAAGGAAGAAGGACTGGTGGAAGCCTATCTGATGTCATTGAAACAGTTGCAGAGGATTTAAGGGCAGTTTTAGCATTACAAAGAGAAAGAAAAGCAAATGTAATGATGTCCGTAATGTTCCTGATTATTGCAGCCATAGTAGCTGCTCCTTTTGCATTAGGGATGATAATGTCATATAACTCATTTATTGGAGCTTTAGGTAAACCAAATCCACTGGCAGACGTTGCGGTTATGTCTGCAACAGGCTATATAATTATTCACTCCATAATAGCATCACTGTTAATTGGTATTGTTTTATATGGTAGTGCAAAAAAAGGCGTTAAATATGCATTTTTATTGGTACCCGGCGCCTATGGACTATTTTACATAATACAATCCTTTGGTCCAAAACTTTTGGGATTTAGTTAGTTGGTGTAAGTATGAGAATATTAAAAGAAGAAAATGCACAGGTTGCAGCCGAATATATACTGCTTTTTGGTGGTGTAATTGTAATTGCAATTGCTGCATCACTTTTGTATAAAAACTATATAAATGGAGCAGGTAAGGAAATTAACGCCACTGACGTGCAAAATATTAACAAGTCGCTGAATAATTTAACCAAAAAATTCTAATTCACACGAGTTTTTAAATTACTGCAATTACTTGTTATAATTATAAATCAAAACCTGTTCTTAGATATATTAACCATTAATTTTAAATTTATATCTAAAAGATAGCTCAAAATTCATATCTTTATTTAAAACTTTCTAACTGACTTAAACTTATTATTTGCTGGATAGCGGTGATAAAATATGGATATGTTGATAAATGGGAAATTAATTGAAAAACCAGAAACAATAGAAATTAAAAATCCCTCAAATAACAAAATAATTGATACTGTGCCTCAAGGGGACAGTAAAGATGTAAATAATGCACTGGTTGCCGCAAATAAAGCAAAAGAAACTTTAAAAAATCTCCCTTCCCGTGAAATTTCTGAAATTCTATATGAAATTAAAGAAGAAATATCCAAAAATTCAAAAGCCCTTGCAAAATTAATAACACTTGATTGTGGCAAACCACTTAAAGATTCAAAGGAAGAGGTAAATCGTTCCATACAAACAATTTTACTTTCAGCAGAGGAATCAAAACGAATATATGGTGAAACAATTCCTATGGATGCCTGTATTGGTGGGGAAAACGTTATTGGTTTTACAATGAGGCTTCCTTTAGGTGTAGTTGCAGCCATTACTCCTTTTAACTACCCCCTGAATTTGGCAATTCATAAAGTAGCTCCAGCGATTGCTGCCAAAAATAGTGTAATTTTAAAGCCATCCTTGAAAGCGCCACTTGCTGCACTTAAACTGGCCGAAATTATGGATTTTTATCTTCCAGACGGGGCTTTAAATGCCTTAACAGGGTATGGGAAAACCATTGGTGATGAAATTGTACGTAGCGACATGGTAGATAAAATATCTTTTACTGGAAGCGTGGGGGTCGGAAAACATATATCTAAAAATGCAGGGATGAAAAAATTAACCCTTGAACTTGGAGGAAATGACCCGCTTATCGTACTTGAAGATGCAGACATTGAAAAAGCCGTTGAATCAACTGTTAGAGGCTCTTATGTTAATGCAGGTCAGGTCTGCATTGGGGTAAAGCGCGTGATTCTTGATAACAAAATAGCAGATGAATTCATTGAAAAATTTGTAAAAGACACCCAAAAGCTCATAACTGGTGATCCCCTCAATTTAAAGACTGATGTTGGTCCATTAATAAATGAAAACGCTGCAATAGAAGTTGAAAATAGGGTAAATGCAGCTGTAAGTGATGGGGCATATATTTTATGCGGTGGAAAGCGTAAAGGAGCATTTTACACCCCTACTGTCCTTGACAACGTGAACCCAAAAATGAAAATTGTGCAGGAGGAAACTTTTGGCCCAGTTTCTCCAATAATTCGCGTAGATGGAATTGATGAAGCAGTAAAAGTTGCAAATGATACAAAATATGGGCTACAAGCTGCAGTATTTACAAATAATATAAATAATGCCCTGAAAGCTGTGAAAGAGATAGACGCCGGAGGAGTTGTAGTTAATAAACAGTCCACATTCCGTGCTGATAATATGCCTTTTGGAGGCTGTAAAATGAGCGGGTTAGGTAAAGAAGGTATAAAATATGCGGTTGAAGATATGACACGAATTAAGCTTGTGGCTATAAACCAACTGCTCGAAAATTCATAGAATTTTAGAAAAATGCATTGCATTTTCTAACTCCCAAAAACCGAAGGTTTTTGAGGATTTTCGGCACCCCAAAATCTTTGATTTTTCGATGGCTTTTTAGAAAAAAAGGTTGATCAAAACAATTTGGATGATCAACCTTTCCGAAGGTTGGAATGGTATGACACGAATTAAGCTTGTGGCTATAAACCAATTTTAAAAATTTAGCCTGGTAATGAATTTACATGGAGGAACAATATGGAAAAAATCGATATAGGAAAAAACGGGTTTATTTATCCAATGCCTGTTGCACTTTTAGGGACAACCATAGAAGATAAAGCCAATTTTATGGCACTAGGATGGGTAATGAGAGCAAGTATAAATCCACCTCTGCTAACTGTTTCTGTAAATAAAAATCACTTAACAAATAAAGCTATTCGCAAAAATAAAACTTTTAGCGTTAATTTTCCAAACATAGGCCTGATAGAGGCAACTGATTATTGTGGATTGGTCTCTGGAAAAACTACAGATAAATCAGACCTATTTGAAATCTATCATGGAAATTTAAAAACAGCACCCATGATTAAAGAATGCCCCCTATCATTAGAGTGCAAGTTAAATGATATTTACGAAATGCCTACAAGCGATCTCTTTATTGGAGAAATAGTAAGTACCTATACTGAAAAAAGATATTTAACAGACGACAAACCCGATATTAAAAAAATCAACCCTGCAGTTTTAACAATGCCTGATAACAACTACTGGACAGTTGGTGAAAACATAGGCAAAGCATGGAGTATTGGAAAAAACCTTAAAAAATAACCCCATTTTCTTTAATCAATAAGAATAGTAAAATAAAAGACTGAACCCTTACCTAACTCTGATCCAACCCAAATGCGCCCCCCATGACGTTCTACTACTCTTTTACTAATGGCCAGACCTATTCCAGTGCCGTCATATTCATCTTTTGTATGTAGCCTCTGAAATATGGTAAAAATACGTTCTGCATATTTTGGCTCCATTCCTATTCCATTGTCACGTATGCTGAATACATATTCATTTTTGTTTTTTTGGGCTGAAATGTGGATTTTAGGGGGTTCATTCAGCTTTTTGAATTTAATGGCATTTCCAATTAAATTCTGGAATA
>JAEYPF010000013.1 GCA_023411115.1 Methanobacteriota archaeon | reverse complement strand
TACGCATGGTATAGCAAATCCTTTACTGTGTCTTGTAACGATGTGGTTACCGTTAAAGATACCAGGTCCACCTCCACCATAGATGGAGTGACTGAAGAAGGAGAATCCTACTGCTACACCTTCAGCTTTACCGAAGTCGACACCAGGTAGTCCTGTTGCGAATTCAAGAATATCGTTGTAGTATAGTAATGTTGATGATACACCTTGAGCGGCTCTTGCAGCACCCTGGTTTACCATTGTGGCTGCCATTTGTCCTGCTGCTGCATATGCATTCCATTTAGCTAAGTCATCTGTTCCGTATACTTTAAAGTCGCTTAAAGTTTTTTCAACGCCTATGACGCCGTCATCTTCAGCTTTTGCTACGGTATCCATGATGACAGATCCTACTGTTCCTTCTTTACCGTTAGCTTTTACGAGGTCGTAGACCATGTTGTCTGCGTTCATTCCCTGGTAAGCTAATCCAAGAAGGTGCATTCTTTCGAATCTTCCTACAGCATCTCCCATTTCAAACATAGCTGTTTGTTCAAGGAGACTGGATAGAGCTGCTGCTTGCATTGTGTTTTTGAGGGTTGCTGCTACTACGTGGTTAACCATAATGTTCCTTAATGAGTAACCTGGCCCTTCTAATTTCTGAGGTACGTCAAGCATGGTAGCTATGTTTCCACCTGCGTATTCAACGGTCTGTGGATATCTACCTAGAACTGCTGCTTTTACCACGTTTGCATCGTACATACCGACATCAAAGTGGTTAACTATAGCCTGAATAAAGGCAGAAGCAGTTACTAATGATGTTGCTGAGTATTCAGCTGCTGCTTCAAGTCTTGCAGATGGTAACTGGACTAATGCCCTTTTTCCGCCTGCTAAAAGTTCGACCTTTGTGTCGTCACCTTCTTCTACAAGAATCATTTCTTTTGCTTCTTGTGCTATGGCTTCAGCATTTCCGACTATGTCGAGATCTAATTCTCTTCCTAATATTTTACCTCCAGCTACCTTTCCGGATCTTAGAGAGTTCTCTATACCTTCAAGGTTCACTGCTATGGTCCTCTTAATACCCTGCACGATACTCTTAATCGCTGGGTTTCTCAAAGGACTTAGGGCTTCTAGTGGAACTTGTTCTTCAACAAGATTGCCTCTGTCGTCGTACAAGTCGATCTTATCTTCAAATCTTGCCATTTTTTCCCTCCTGAGAAATTTTCGTATACCAATTTATATTTAAAGTATCAATCATCCCAGAAAATTTGGCTATGCCAACATTCATTTATAAGGAATCATTTTGAGTACATATTGATATACGGAACTGAATTTGTTGTTTTATATATTATTAAACTTTCTTTCTGATTCAAGTAGAAAGATTTATAAAGTATAATCTGCTTATCTTATTCTAGTATATATTGTCATTTTTTGATGCAATTAGTTCAATTTTTTGAGAAATTTTTTGTTTTATTGGTCTAAATAAAGAGATAATTATTTATTTTACTTACCCAAAAACAAAGTAGATACTATGCAAATTGTAGCTGATGTAGGTGGAATACCTGGGAAGGACTGTAGAGGTTTTTGTAAATACTGTTATTTTAGAAAAGTAAAAGGCATAGAAGCTTTAGGATGTAAGAATTGTTCTCCTAGTCGAGTAGGATGCGATAATTGTACATCTGGAATCAGAGAAACCAAAAGTGAGTTTCTTCAACCTTTTTTAGTAGTTAGTTCTGTACAAAGCTCTCTTATGTTAGGTAACTATCGCGATGCCAACCTCAAAGTAAATATAAGTGGTGGAGGCGATGTAAGCTGTTATCCTCATCTTTTAGATATTGCTTCTGCATTTTCTGATTTTGGACTTCCGATGCATCTTGGATACACCAGCGGTAAGGGCATAGATGATGCTAAAATGGCCGAAGAGCTTGTTTCAAGGGAAGTAAATGAAGTAACATTTACAGTATTTTCAACTGACCCCCAGATAAGAAGAGAATGGGTAAATGATAAAACTCCAGAAGAATCTCTTAAAGCACTTCAGATATTCTGTGAAAGTTCAGAGGTTCACGCTGCCTCTGTAATAGTGCCAGGAGTAAATGATGGTGAAGATTTATATAAAACATGTTCCACTTTAGAAGATTGGGGTGCTAAAGCTTTTATACTCATGAGATTTGCAAATTTCAGAAATCAAGGTTTAATATTAGGTAATGAACCTGTATTAGATGGAGTAACTCCTCACGGGCTTGATGAATTTGAAGCGCTGGTTAGAAAAATTAACGACGAATTTAATCTCAAAGTTACAGGTACTCCTCTTTGTGATCCTGAAAATGATACTCCTTTTGCAATTTCAAAGGATAAAAATAAGGAATATCTGGATATATTATCTAAAGTCACTTCAGAGGCCACGATATTAACAAGTAATATTGCTGCCCCTTTCATAGAAAAAATAATTGAAAGCATTGAAGCTGATGATCATGTAAACGTGGTTGCGGTAGATCAGGATATCGGATGTCTCATTACGCAGAAAGACCTAGAGGAAGTAGATATCAGCCAGTTAAAAGAAACTGTAATAATTCCTGGCCGTGCATTTGTACATGACAAAAAGGCAGCTGAAATTTTAAGTCGTGACGGTGTTGATAGGCTCGTTGCAAGAGGACCTGATAAACTGACTGTTGATGGAGAAATGAGTGGAACTTTAAGCCGTAATGATATACTTAAACGCGAACTAATTGCTTTTGAAGATTTAATAGGTGCAATAAACTTCTTTGGAGTTAGAAAATAAAGAATATATTATTACTCTTTTATTATTTTTGATTACTTATAAAGTTTATATTCAACAACACCAAAATATATAGCCCCATATATCCTAAATCACTTCTTTTTGAGATTAATTAATGTTATCTCGCTTTTAGAACCTGACCTCATTGGAGGACCCCAAGTTCCTGTACCTGGCGATACATAAAGTTGTGTCCCGTTGTAATTATACAATCCATTGAAGTATCGGAAGAAAAGCCTTCCAAGAAAATTAAATGGAAACATCTGTCCTTTATGAGTATGTCCTGAAAGCTGCAGATTGATACCAGCTTCATTTGCGGCTTCAATCTCTGTAGGTACATGATACATTAAAAGAGAAGGTTTAGACTTATCAATATCCAGTTGAGACAGTACCTTCTTAAGACGGTTGAATTCATAGGAGTAATTTACTCCAACTATCTGTAAACCTTTAAATTCAATGATTTCATCATTCATTATTCTTATTTTTGTAGTTTTAAGGACTTCAAAAACACTTTCAAGCCCTTCATACATGTCATGATTTCCAGTTATGAATAAAACAGGGGCTTCCAACTTATTTATAGAATCAAACATTGATGGATGCAACCCCACAGTACCTTCAACTAGATCTCCTGTTATTAGGACCACATCAGGATCTAACGCTTCTGTTTTTTTAACTATTTCTTTCATGAATCCCGAATTTCTTATAGGCCCAATATGAGTGTCACTTAATTGAACAATCCTCATTTCTCTTTCCAAATTCGGAATTCGTATTTCAATTTCCTTAACATTCAAATTTAAGCTGTTAATTATTGAGTATGCACTTATGACTGCTGCAATTATCAGTACTGCAATTCCTGCAGTAAATGGGGGAATTTGGAATACAAAATTCACTATTTCATAAGCAATAAGTGTATACAACAACGAAATAGCAATACCCAACCATGCTGCCGATAATGTATAAATTATACGTGTAAATCCATTAGATACAGTACTTTCAAGTATCGAAGCAACAGGATAAGCTAATGTGAATACAATTATCAATGCAGTGATTATAACCTGCGATATACTTAACAATGTACCAAGTCTATTGAAAATATAGTAGTCAAGAGCTAAAAACGCTAAAAGAAACATGGATAAAAATAAAGTAAGCTGAATGATTCTTCTCATTTTTTTAAACTCCAGTATAAAATAGTCTTTTAATTCGATGAAATTACTGCTGTTTGTTTATATATGCTACATATTATTTAATTTTTTCATAAATACATCTAATAATACCAAAATTAAAAAGAGGTTGTATGAAATTACCTGAATTAATTATAAAATAGAAGAATCCCGTAATTAACTAAAATAATCATTAGTTAAATAATTGAAGATTCAGGTAACAGTTTAATCAAGGTATAATCATACATTAAAGATTTCTTTATTTCAGAGACGTCCTCTAAAACATATTCATCCACTTTAACCTCGCCAATTTCATCTTTGTATCTATTATAGTCCAGTTTAACCCTTACTCCATCCAGCTGACTTACAACTGGTGCTGGCGAGTAAACTTCTTTTATTGCAGATATCTGGTTTTCAATTTCCGTTTTAACAAGTATTGACGGCACGATAGGTGGATCTTCAGTTATTTCTTTTCTTCTACTATCTAAAATCCCTTCAACAGTGTCAGCCAAATTTCTAAGTGCTCTAATGTGCTCTCCACGCTTGAGCCTACTTGGAATTCTACCTAATCCCCCAATGTACGCACTTGCTCCCGGAATATCATTTACATCAATTTCAGGTGCTCCTGTTACAACCACTGGAATTTCAAGATCTTCAAAAAGATGTGTTTTATTTAATATACATTCTCTAAAGCTCCCAAGTGCAAAAACGGCCAGATCATGCTCTTCTATAAGCTTTTTTTCATCCTCTGAGATCCGGGATATACCTTTTCCAGCCCCCCGGGAAAGTCCAATCATGTTGTCCTTTGCTCCGTACCTTCTAAGGTACTCTGAAATATCACAGGCAGAATGGGGAAGGTGCTGCCGTGCAAGAGTTGGAGAAACTATAGCAATTTCTGTACCTGCCATTGGGGCAATTTTTATTGTTCCAAGGAGTTCTTTTGCCTTTTCCTGTACTTTATCAACGTCTTCTATTGGAACTGCTAGAGTTATGACAAGATCCATTTGACTCAGGTTTTCCTGTAGTACAAACCCACCTAAATCCTCTATAAGCTCTGTTATCTCTTCATGCTTATGAACTCCGCCAGTATAAGTTAGGGTTTCATACATAATTTTTTCTCCAAGATATTATACCGCATTTCAACTCTTTTTATCGCGTTTAACGGCACGTTTTTATGGGATGGTATTTCAACAGTGCCTGCATTTTCATTTATTATTTTATTTTTCATATAATCAGGGTAAACTACAAAATCATAATCTTCATCCACTATACTGAAGTCCATATCTTCTACTATCTCTTTTAAAAACTTTGAATAAACTTTTACTTTTATCTTTCGATTCTCACTTTTCTTTGAATCTACAGTTTTTTTTATTTCATAATTTAAAGGAACGCTCCCAAATATTTTTGAAAGCATTTCTATACTTTCTTTAATCTGTGAAAATGTATTCAGCTTAATTTTAATAGATTTAGTCGATAGCGTGGTTTCTGATAAAACAACTGCTATATCTGCTCCAACTGAATCAGGAGTTTTACTTACCACATAGTTTGAAATACCAGCAAGTCTCACGATTTCTTCACACATTGGAGTTGTTACTATTTTTAAGGAAGATTTCATGGTCTATCCTTAGTGTTAAAATATTTAAATTTGATGCTTTAGTTAAACTCTAATATTAATAAGTACATAATTAGTAACACATAATGATATTTTACTACATGCATCATGTAAAGCAAAAATGGTTTAAAATATGCAATCAGATTTAAAAGGTGATTAATGTGAAAATAGACGATATTAAAGGTAAAGAAGTAATAGACGATAAAGGAAACTCAATCGGTGAAGTAGAAGATATTGATTTAAATCTCAGAAACCGTAGAATAGAAGGCCTTGTACTTAGAGAAGGAGGTCTCACTGGTAAAATTGGACGGGGTGAAAAAAGGATCATTCCCTGTGATATGATCGATACAATTGGAGAAAAAGTACTATTAAAAGGAAAAGTTCTTACTCAAGAAGATATGGATGTTATAACTGGTGGAGAATAACTAAAACTCAAAAAATAACATTCTTCACATTTATTTTTTAAATTTAATGATTCATAGTTTAGATTGAATTATGATCTATTTCTCAACCTGCTCATTGAATTCAATAAGTGCTGCTGTTACTTTCTGGAAAAATTCCCTTTTATTATACTCAGATAAACTATCATAAATTGAAAGTAACTTATAGGTATTGAAAAGATGTTTATCTACTCCATTTTCAATTTTTAATACCTCTAATTCCAAATCTTTATCAGGTATTTTATTGAAAAAAGATCCACCCATGCTCATTTTATATTCTTCTATAATTGATTCTACAGCCCTATCATCTTTATTCAATCAATCATCCCCTTATAAACACTGTTTTAAAATTGTAATAATATGTCATAAAATTAACTTTTAATTTCGCTAGATTTTATTCTCTATTTCTAGAATATGTAAATCAGATTAAAAAATATATCTGATTCAAATATATTCGAAGATCATTTACTGATTAATTACACTTAAATAGTCTTACAAAGCTTTAAATTATCATAAATACAAATAAGCAGTTTCTGATAATTTATAAAAACATTTATATAATAACTTAACCGTATATTATATAAGACCATCTTTGGTTGAAGGAAGTGAATGAATTGTTCGGAACAGATCAAGGTCCAAAAACTGCCCCTATTAAAGAAGGGGAAGAATATGATGTTAAAATAGAAGATGTGGGTAAAGAAGGCGATGGCATTACCCGTATAAATGGTTTTGTGGTATTTGTGCCAGGTACAAAAGCTGGAGAGGAAGTCAGAGTTAAAATTGTTTCTGTAAGAAGACGCTTTGGTTTTGCTGAAAAGATCGATTAATCTCCTCCTAATTTCGTTTTTTAATTAGATTCTATTTTTGGTGTTTTTTAATGTTAGTTTCCCTAAGTTTAGATAAATCATATTCTAAAGATGTTGCGATTATGGTGGACGTTTTAAGAGCTAGTACTACCATAACCACCGCTTTAAATAATTTCAATAAAATTATAGCTGTAAAAGATAAAAATAAAGCAATAGGACTCGCCAAAGAGCATGGTGCAGTTCTTGCAGGTGAAAGAGAAGGTGCAACTATTGATGGGTTTGACACTGGAAATTCACCGGTTGAAATACAAAATTTCAATGGAGATACTCTTGTATTAACCACAAGTAATGGTACGAGGATTCTCGAAGGAATGAAAGCAAAAGTACTCATTGGGTCCTTTGTAAATGCAAAAGCTGTAGCTTCAAAGGCAGCTGAAATTGCTGATAACCATATAGAAATTGTAATGGCAGGAGTTAAAGGAAAATTTGCAATTGAAGATTTTCTTGGCGCCGGAGCGATAATATCCGGACTTACAAATTATAAACTGGATGAGATGGCAATGGCCGCATACATGGCATCGAGAGATGAGGAAATGGTTAGAAACGCAGTTATGAACTCAAATTCAGCTTTGGGGCTTCAAAAGCTTGGATTTGCAGATGACATAAGTTTTAGTATTAAAAAAGATATATATGATATTATCCCTATATATGAAAAACACATCATTAAAAAAATCGATAAAAATTAAAAACGTGAGATTTCTATGGCATCAGAATCACTTGAAATAATCGGGACAGCGCACGTATCAGAGAAAAGTGTTGAAAAGGTTAAAGCTACTATTTTAGAAAAAAAACCCGATGTAGTCGCTGTCGAGTTAGATTTAAATCGTTATACTAATTTATTAAATGAAAAAACAGGAAAAACTCCCCCCAAACAGGAATTTGAAATTAAAAAATTGATAAAAGGCGATAATTTAACATTATTTTTAGTAAGCGGCTTTTTATCCTACATGCAGCGCAGAATAGGTGACGATGTAGGGGTAAAACCAGGATCAGAAATGATGGCTGCTGTAGAAGCAGCTGATGAGATAGGGGCAAAGGTTGCTTTGATAGATCGTGATATTACCATCACATTGAATCGTGCCTTAAACAAAATGAGCTTTGTTGAAAAAATGAAGTTCGTATACGGGTTAATATCCTCTTTCTTCACCAAGGATGAAGAAATTGAAGATATTGAAAGCATAACTGAAGGAGATGCCCTTGAAGAAGTCATGAAATATTTTCAGGAGATGTCACCCAAGGCGTATGATGTCCTTGTAAATGAAAGGGATAAATACATGGCTCAGATGCTCCTTGATATTCCTGAAGAAAACATAGTTGCAGTGGTTGGTGCTGGTCATAAAGAAGGAATTACAAAATATATCAATGATCCCGAAAAGATTCCGCCACTTTATGAACTTTTAAATGTTCAAAAATCGAGATTTTCCATTATGCAAGTCTTATTATTTCTAATACCTGTTGTTTTTATTGCAGTATTTGTAATGGCATTTCTAAGTGGAATTAACATACAGACAAGTATTTTTCAATATGTGCTTCTGACAAGCGGGTTATCCTTTGCAGGTTGTATTTTATCAGGATCAAAGATTTACTCTGCAATAACAGCGTTTATTGTTGCCCCATTAACTGTTTTACATCCACTTCTTGCTGCAGGATGGTTTTCAGGGATTGTAGAGGCCAAATCAAGAAAAGTAGGAGTCGAAGATCTGGCAAATTTTAAAGATTGTGAAACTTTAAGGGATTTCTGGGATAACAACCTTTTTAGAGTTTTAATAGTTGTGGTCGGAACCAATATTGGTGCCACAGTAGGTGCAATCCTTACAGTACCCAATGTATTTTACCCATTACTGGTGAAAATTTATGCGATTATCAATCCAATAATCACTATAATTATCAATACATTTCATCCAATATTAGGCAAGATTTTTGGTTGGGGATAATTATAATACAAAAGCAAACTTCATTAACTGAATCAAATATTTTTAAATTCTATTCTTTCGAAAAATTTTAAATAAAGTAAGAATACATTATTAATACAATTGAGTGAATTTATAAATGATATGATACTTTATTCAAAATAACTCGTGATTATATGTATATTATATTTAGATGTGACTGTGGACGTGCAATGTACTCAAAAGAAGGAGTCATGCAAAAAAAATGCGTCTGCGGTAAAACATTTAAGGTAAAAAGCAGGCGCATCATTGCAAAAACGGAAGATGTGCAGCTTGCAGCTGAAAAGGTTAGAGAGCTACAGGAAGAAAAATATGGTGGTGCAGTTTTTACAACCGCCGATAAAATCTGACGTTAAATAATTAAGGCAAAATTATAGCACTATTTGACAAAGTAGAATTATAAAAAAATAATTTAATCTCATGACAAGCAGCATCTATAATATTACAAAAAAGGGCGAAAGAAGAAATATAGAATTTAAAGAAAGCCTCAAAAGTAGTTATCATCTACAAAAAGATAGAAAACAACGCCTTGCCTCTCAAATGAAGTATAGAATGGAGCGGGGTAGCGGAGAAGCCATTTATTTTATTGGAGTAGATGATGATGGCAATCTATTAGGACTCTCAGATGAAAAAATCGAAGAGTCGCTATTTGTTTTAAAAAATATTGCAGAAGAAATAAATGCCACTATTTTAAAGGTTGAAAAATATTCTGGAGACAACGGACAGATAGCCCGAGTATTTATTGGGAAAAAAGGTCTTTCTAAAAAGGACCATATGCTTGTTGGCGTTGCAGGACATGTAGACCATGGAAAAAGTACTCTTATTGGAACATTAACCACAGGAAGTCTCGATAACGGTTCTGGCAGGACAAGAATCTTCCTGGATCTTCAAAAACATGAAATAGAAAGGGGACTTTCAGCAGATCTCTCATTTGCGATCTATGGATTTTGCGACAGGGAACCAGTGAGAGTTAAAAATCCCCTGAACAAAAAAGAAAAGGCAAAAGCCGTTGAAGATTGTGATAAACTTATTTGCTTTGTAGATACTGTAGGTCATGAACCATGGCTTAGAACAACTATAAGAGGAATTGTAGGTCAAAAACTAGATTATGGACTTGTCACAGTTGCAGCTGATCAAGGCCCAACCCATATCACCAAAGAACACCTTGGAATTATACTGGCTATGGATTTACCGTTAATCGTTGTGATTACAAAAATTGACGTTGTAAGCACGGAAAAAGTAAAAGAAACAAAAAATAAGGTATTTGATCTTTTAAAATTAGTTGGAAGAATTCCTTATATGATAAAAACCATTGAAAATGCAAAATTTGTAGCAAAAAATGGTAATCAGCATCTTGTTCCTATAATAAATGCTTCATCATTAACTGGTGAAGGCTTGGAACTCCTCGATGAATTATTTTTAAATCTCAAAGTTGAAGCTAAAGAAGGAGAGTCATTAAAACCATTTATGATGTATATAGATAAAATATACTCCGTTGTAGGTGTTGGAGCAGTTGTAAGTGGTACAATAAGACAGGGAAAAGTAAAAAGCGGCGATAAGCTACTTTTAGGTCCTGATGGATCTGGAAAATTCATGGATGTTAGAGTAAAATCCATTGAGATGCATTACTACAAAAAGGATCATGCTGAAGCTGGAGACGTCATTGGAATTTCAATAAAAGGCGTAGAACTCGATGATATTAAAAGAGGGATGATTTTATGCGATCCAAAGTACGAAACAATGCCAGTTAGAGAATTTGAAGCCGATGTTGCCATATTGGTGCATCCCACAACTATTAGAGAAGGCTATGAATGCATAACTCACATTGAAACAATTTCAGAAACCGTTATTTTTGAGCCCCTTGATAAAGAGTATATGTCTGCCGGAGATACAGGTAAAATTAGAATGCGGTTTAAATACAGGCCGTTTTCTGTTAAAGAAGGACAAAAGATCATATTCAGAGAAGGTCGGAGTAAAGGGATTGGCACAATTACAAAGATCATTGAATAAACTTAAAAAATTATTTATTTTTACTGGACTGAAGACGTCAAATAATATAAAACCAGTTTTATAGTTATTCTGCTAATATTCATTGCAAAATAAGTTAAATTCCTCACTTAACATTACTAATTAATAATTTTTTCTAAAATCAGCAAATAGAAAGTAGTATCTATATTGAATGTCATAATATCTCCTTGAACATTCCAAAACATAACTCATTGGTATGCTCAATAATTTAGTTAGGAGTGTTATAAAATGGCGGATACAAGTAACTGGGTTATAAAATGCGATAATTGTGGAAAAGAATATGATATACCTAAAGATATTCCAACAAGCCTTGAAGATATGGAAGGGCAAGATCAATTAGTACTGAGTACATCACCCCAATGCCCTTATTGCAACACGCAAAATTCGCGCCTTGCAGTGAGATGTTAAAAAATTATCATTATTTTTTCATTGTATAGAAATATAAATAGTTTTATTTCGATGCCAGTTTAATCTGGTTGATTTTTTCTGATATTGACAGTAAATTATTAGTTAACTGCTCTATTTTTTCTGCTACATGAGATTCTGTTATCTCTTCAAGATGAGGCTCATAAGCTGTACTATACACTTTTAATTCGTCATTATTGTGGTTTTCCCTATTATATTTCTTAATGAGTTCTAATCCTTGTTGAAGATCTTCATATGCCTTTATTTGTCCAACTACGTTCCTTTTCTCATTATTTAATTGTTCTAAGTCCATGTAATCTACTCTCCCAAATTACATAATTAACAAGATAGCTCTAGATTAATTCAAAACCCATCTTTCCCATAGGTTTTACTACCCAAAATAGCTAGAACATTTTGAAAAGCCATTTTGTACTATTAAATCAAGTAAGTTCTAAACCATTTATTATAATGTATTTCTAATGTAAATATCTTTTTTGGAGTCAATTGGCGATACTGTCCCCAACTAATTTATGAAAAATTAAATAAAATTATTTATTTCCTCAAGCATTTCACATGCCTTACAAACATTTAGCGAGGATGGTTCACCACATTTTTCACATTCATATAAACTTGCCGGCTTTTTTTCAAACTGGAATGTTTCACCAAAGGATTTAAGTATATTTGCCTTTGTTCCATTTCTCCTTGATTCCATCTTGTTTAAAAATGTCTTCATTTTGGATCTTGCAGACATGTGGGAGTAAGGACATTCTGCAAAATGAACATCGATATTGTTTAGAACCACCCACATTCCAACATGTTTTTCAGGTACGTTCCACAGTGGTTTAATCCTTGGAACAAGTTTTTTATGGATGGCATCCAGTTTCGGCCCAAACTTCGAAAATCTTCTAAAATCTGCCCTCGAAAAACTCATGAGAAATGATTGTATTTCATCGTCGAGGTTATGACCTGTTGCAATTTTGCAGGCTCCAGTTTCATAGGCAGTTCTATTTAACAAGTATCTCCTGAAAACTCCACAGGGTATACATGCACTCTTGTAAAAATTAAAAACATTGTCAAGTTCAAATCCAAATTCATCTAAAAAAGATTTCTCAACTAATTTGATCCCTAAATCTTCTGCATTCTTTCTTGCCGCATCTACACCTTCATTCCTGTACCCTGAAATTCCTTCATCGATAGTTATGGCCACTAGATCGATGTTATAATCATCCTTAAATTTATTCAACATGTGTAGAGTTAAAATACTATCTTTTCCACCAGATAAAGCAACTGCAACTTTTTCATTATCTGCAAGCAGCTCATATTTTTCAATTATTTTTCTTACATTGTCTTCAATGTTTTTATTGAATTCTTCCTTGGTAACCATACGATCAAGAATAGTTTTACAGATTATTTGAGAAATATTTTATGTTGAATATCCTACTGAACTAAATTTGATATATGAAGTTGAACATAATAATTATTATGATATCTGCAGAACTAACCATAGTCCCTGTTGGGACCTGTGAAACAAGCATAAGTAAATATATAGCTGCTGCTGCATCTGCATTAGAAGATAACGGCATAAAATACAAAATAACTGGTATGGGTACCTTAATTGAAACAAATGATCCGGACAAACTCTTCGGTGCTATAAAAGAGGCTCATGAGTCTATATTTAAAGAAGGTGCAAAAAGAGTTGAAACCCACGTAAAAATAGACGATAGAAGGGATACTGATAAGACAATGGAAGAAAAAGTTGGATCCGTTGAACAAAAAATGGGAAAATGAACTCTTTAAATGAACAGCAGCCCTTGAACAATCTAATAGCCCAATCTAGAAGCTTATTTTTAATGTATACTGAAGTAATTTAAAATATTTTTTCTTTTAAATACGTTTTATTTAAAACCCATAGTATTACTATTCTTAAATTTTTTATATCATTAAGCCCATATAACTTCTATATGAACATTAAAAGATTAAATCCACAATACATATTTGTTATTGTAGGTTTGATCTATGGAATAGCCTTTTTAATTACAGTTCCTCCTTTTCAGATCCCTGATGAATATGACCATTATTATAAAGCACTGGATATAAGTAATGGAAATATAATTCCTGTAAAAATAGGAAATAATCTGGCAGGTGTTTATGTTCCAAAATCAGCGAAAATTTTGACTGATAGTATTTATCAAAAATGGGCATTTTTCATCAATAATAGAGAAAAAATAGGTATTTATTCTCTGTTAAATATGCATTATAATAATGATAATACGGTTTTTGTGGATATTTCGAAATTTATTGTTATTACCTATTCCCCAGTTCCGTATTTAGCTGCTGTTTTATTTATGGCCCTTGGAAAATTGTTTGGTTTGTCCCCTTTAATATTACTGTACCTGGGGAGACTTGGAAATCTACTGTTATGGCTTTTTATTATTTATTTAGCTATTAAAATAACGCCTGTGTTTAAATGGATTTTTCTAGCCATATCATTAATGCCGCTGACCCTGTTTCAGGCGGCATCTCTTTCAGCAGATAGTTTAACTATAGCATTGTCCTTTCTTACCATAGCAATTTTCCTTAAATTTTCCCTAGATACAAATATAAAAAAAATTGAGAAAAAACATGTCTTAATTCTAATTTTAGTCAGTTTATTACTGGGTTTAACTAAATTGCCCTACATATTGCTGTTTTTTATGTTTTTCTTAATTCCAGCCAGTAAATTCAGGGATAAAAAAAGAATGTTATTAATATTTGGACTTATATCTCTACTTACTCTTTTACTCCTTGGTACATGGAACTTGATGACTACTGGATTATACATGACCATTAATCCTGGAGTATCTGTTAAAGGCCAATTATTTTTCGTTTTACTGCACCCCTTCAATTTTATTCAAATACTGGCGAATACTTTATTCACATATAATTTAGGTATGTTGCCATCTATTATTGTTGGCGTTTGGGGCTGGTCAGAGATGCCCCTTCCTTACTGGGTATATATTATATATATCATTGCACTGTTTATAATGGCCTTTCTTGATAAAAGTTCCACTAAGATCATTCCTCTGCAAAAATACGCAATATTAGGATTATTTTTATCGATTACACTAATTATTTTCCTTATTGAATACATTACTTGGACTTTTGTTGGGGCACCAATAGTAAATGGAATTCAGAGTAGATATTTCATTCCTATATTTCCATTACTTTTCCTGATTTTATATAGAAAAGGTTCTAATAATAAAAATAGAATATTAATCGAATCAATGATAACCGTATTTATCATCTCTATCTTATCAGTGGTAGTACTTGCCTTTATAAATCAATATGTTGTTTATTTCTAAATAAAATGAAGAAGAAGGTTTTAGAATTTCTTTGGCATCCCTTCTCCAGGTTCACGGAACTCTTCTTCTTTTCCGGCTTCTCCACCTGCTTTCTCTTTAACCTTTGCTTCTCCAGTTTCTGACATTTTTCGTAAGTATTCAGCAACGACATCTTTAGCTCCTACACCTACAGCGATTCCTATTGCAATTGCAAGTCCTGCAGAAATTCCCCATGCCAGCGGAACCAGGAAAGTGTATATAATCGCTGTTTGAATACGCCATTGATCTAATGCAATTACAATTACCACCAGTGAAAGCAACGCCTGTAATCCAATAACTATCCAGTTGGTAAATGGAACATCTTCACCTTTCAACATGCCACCTACCCATTTCATGAGGAAATTGACTGCTATTAAACCTACTACGAGTACTAGAACTCCCGCAATAAGGTTTGGTATGTATAGAACTACTGCGTTCAGGAAATTAGCGAATATTGGTATGTTTAAAACGTTTACAGCGGCCATTATGAATATTAGATATATGAACCATTTAAAGAGTGCACCGAATAGTCCCGAAACAGTCATTCCAGACTTTTCTATTGTTACGCCAAAGTCAGTTTTACCCACTGTTTCATCAATATTAGTTTTCTGGAGTAGTTTAGATAAAAGTCCACCAGCTACACGGCCTACAATCCATCCAATTATCAGGATTATAATAGCGCCAATTAAAGCAGGTATGAATTGAATTATCATATTTGCAGTACTGGAAAGGCTTTGCATTACACTCTCAAAAACCATTTAATCACCTCCAATTATTTTTAATAATCTTGGGTTCCAAAAATTCAGAATGAATTTTTATGACCTCCAAAAAATATTTTCAATATTTTTTGAGGTTAGAAAAATCGAAGATTTTTCTCAACCTCAATACTCTTTGTTATAATTATATGAAAGGTTCTATAAAAAATTAATACTATACTATAAAAAATTATTACAATAAAAAATTAAAAATTCAATATTAATACAAAATTATTTAAAACAAAAAAATACGGATAATAAATGCAAATTTTAAAAAAAATAGATCTTAAAATAAGCAAATAATAAAAATAAAAGAATTTTATCTGTTTAAGAAAACAAAAACATCATTTAAAAATTCTATCTGAAGCATCTTCAAGTACTGAAACAATTGTTCCAAGATCTTCAGCACTTAATGCCGGATTTACTGGAATAGAAAGCACTTCATCTGCGGCTTTTTGTGCTTCAGGACAGTCAGCAGCATATCCTAAATTTTCATAAAGCTTTTGTTTATAAATAGGCTTAGGATAGTGAATACCATTTCCGATTCCTTCATTAGTTAAAAATTCTTTTAAGGCATCTCTTTTACCGTCTTTTACCCTGATGGTATACTGGTGAAATACATGTTTAACATTTTCTGCTACATATGGAGGTTCAATTCCTTCAATGGTGTTTATATGCTCGGTTAAATATTCTGCATTTTCTATTCTTTTCTCATTGAATTCCTCAAGTCGTCTAAGCTGAACTACTCCTATTGCTGCTGAAATATCGGTCATTCTAAAATTGTATCCCAGAATAACATGTTCATATCTTTCACTTTCACCGTGTGCCCTTAAAGCGCGCGCATCTTTATCAAATATATCATCATCAGTTGTTATCATGCCGCCTTCACTTGTGGTAATGTTTTTTGTGGGGTAAAAACTGAAACATGCCATGTCTCCAATTGATCCAACTTTATGGCCGTTATAAATAGCTCCATGAGCCTGTGCAGCATCTTCAATCACTCTAAGGTTATGATCTTTCGCTATTTTGCATATTGGATCCATATCTGCAGGTTGACCGTAAAGGTGCACTGGCATTATGGCTTTTGTCTTATCAGTTATAGCCTCTTCAATTTTTTCAGGGTTTATATTATAGGTTTCAGGATTTATATCTACAAATACTGGTTTTGCATCTACATAAAGAACAGAATTGGCTGTTGCAGCAAAGGAAAACGGAGTAGTTATTACCTCATCACCTTTACCAATTCCTGCAGAAAGAAGGGCTATGTGTAAGGCTGTAGTTCCCGAACTTGTAGCAATAGCGTGTCCAGTACCAATATAATCTGCAAATTTACCTTCAAATTCAGCGACCTTAGGTCCCTGTGCAATAAATCCAGATTTTAAAACTGCCTCTACTTCTCTAATCTCCTCATCACCAATAAATGGTTTAGCAATTGGTATCATTAAGTATCACCTTTAGTCAATCAACAATAATTCAATGATATAAAAACAGTAATTAAGCCTTTTTGCATAATTACGGCTTTTATCATACATTAATTCCTCATCTGTTTTTATATTTCAACCCTACTTAAATAGCTTTTTAGTGAAATTATTTAAAAATTATTCAATGTAAATCTGTCTAAAAAATATTTGAAATGATCTGATTTTGAAGTGATCTGGATTGAAACGATGCAAATAAAAAAAGAAGTTAAAAACTTAAAAGTTCATTAAACATTTAATTAGGTTCTGCATCTTCCCATCGGAATATATCCCTTAGTTTATCTTTTTTATTCCAGAATATAACGATTATCGCAATTACAGCAGCAATAGTCGTAAAAACAAGGTCAGTATATGGATTGGATGATGTAGTCAGGATAGAGGGTAAATTACCGAATATTCCGCTGGGGGAACTAACTACTAATACTGCATAAAGATTATTTATGATGTGTATTCCAATTGCTGTTTCTATACCATTCTCACCTAACGTAATGGTACCCAACATTATACCTACTATGATTGTATCAATTAATAAAAAGATATCCATGGTTATACTGGTTCCATTTGCCACATGTCCAAGACCAAATATAAGTGCAGTGGCCAGAATAGGTATAACTGGTTTTTTACTTAACAAACCAAATCCCTGCATTAAATATCCCCTAAAGAACACTTCTTCAAAGGATGCCTGTATTGGAAACGTTATTAAACTTAAAATCAACAGCACTCCAAATGCAGTCGGGTTAAATGTTACTTCATAACTGGTAGGTTTAATTAAATAGAAAATTATTGTTAATATTCCCACGATAGAAAGCCATATTACGGCCCCTTTTAATATTTTACCCCATCTAACCTTTGATTTAGTATTAATAATCGATATAAACTCCCTATTGTGAACTTTACGTATAAAAATATAGAAAAATAAGTATGAAAGTGCAAACCCGGCCAAAGTTAATACTACTATAAATAATGGATTTGATTGAAGGGAGCTAATTTCCAGACGAGCTGCGTAAATACCCTTTTGAGACGCCCATGCTACAAAAAGCACCATTATTAACACTAATCCAAATACTATCTGTATTCCCCAAGATGCTGCAATTGTAGTTAGGTATCGCCACCAGTTATTTTCACCAGACTCTGCATTATATAAAAATGGAATTTTTAATATGGCCATTCCTCCTTTAAAAGATTACAAATTTTAATATCTATTACTATTACACGCCATGACATAAATAAATTATATAAGATCATATTTACTCTATTAAAACTTAAATTCTAAAGTATAATGGATTTAATTATTAGAATACTCAAACCATTCCTATATTTTAAAAACTATAAATTCAAATAGCATACTGAATTAAATTATAAAAGATTCAATTTACCCAATATTTGATGATTATTACCAGATATGAGATTTTTAAATTTAAGATTATACTCAGGTTAAATTATGGACACTAAAACTATTCAAGAAGGACTTGTGAAGATTAAAACTCCAGAATTTGATAAGGTATCTTCTAAAGCCCCTGTTTTTTATAACCCAGTAATGGAACTCAACAGAGACCTATCTGTAATTGCAATAAAAACTTATCAAAAAGAATTGGGGCATGAAATCAGCATATGCGATGCCTTTGGAGGAAGCGGAATACGAGGAGTAAGATACGCAAAAGAAATAGATGGCATTTCAAGAGTTGTTATAAGTGATATAAATCCGCTGGCAGTTGAATTTGCAAATGAAAATATTGAAGCAAATAAAGTAGATAATGTAAAAGTCTGTAAAGAAGATGCAAATATCTTACTTAGGAAGTGCAAGGGAAAATTTGACGTTGTTGATATAGATCCATTCGGAACGCCTTCTTTTTACATCGAATCATCCGGAATTAGCTTAAAATCCGAAGGAATGATATGTGCCACAGCCACTGATACTTCAGGATTATGTGGAACATATAAGGAACCTTGCATCAGAAAATACAGCGCTATGCCCCTTAAAACTGAATACTGCCATGAAATCGGAATTAGAATTCTTGCAGGCTTCATTGCCAGGACCTTTTCTAAATATAAAAAGTGCATAGACATAGTATTCTCACACAGTACAGAGCATTACATGCGGATCTATGCAAAAGTCAGCAAAGGAGCAAAAATAACCGATGCATCCTTAAAAAATAGTATAGGATACATATTACACTGTGATAACTGCCTCAATAGAACTGTAATTCAGGGCATAGCCCCTAAAGTTTCATCTATTTGTCCAGTATGCGGCAAGAATTTCAAGACCGTAGGTCCACTCTGGTGCAGTAAAATTTCAGATCAGCAGTTTGTAGATGAAATGTTAAAAAATGTGGAAAATACAAAAATAAATCAGAAAAAAAAAGTCCTTAAACTTCTAAATCTGGCTTATGATGAAGCAAATGCTCCAGCAACTTATTACGACCTCCATGAGATCAGTAAAAACTTGAAAGTAAGCGCCCCTCGCCTTGACAATGTTTTAGAATCCCTGAAAGATAATGGCTATTTTGCATCAAGAACTCATTTTAAACCTACTGGAATTAAAACAGATGCACCCATAGACAAAATAAAAGGAATCGTTTTGCTCTTAAGCAGTTAAATACATCCAGCTATCTAAAAGAGATTATTTTCTATTTTTTTAAATTAAAAAAGGTTCTAAGCTTAAAAATGAATAAATCCAATCATTCATAATTAAGCATTCCATGCGTTATCCATTAAATCTAATTCAGTTAATGATAAAACTCCAAAAAATAATTAATACATAATTCATTCATAGTTAAGCATTCCATGTGTGTAATAATACTGGAGTTCTGAAGCGTGCTGCAGTTCGAAATTCCTGTAGGGGTCATCAAAGTATGGTAGAAGCATTCCCTTAATTGTATAATAGTAAGCAGGGAGTAATCCATATTCTCTTCTTACTATATCAAAGTATAACGGGAATCCGCATCCTTGAGTTATTATAGGGTTTCCGCTTCTTGCAGTTCCATGCCATACCATTGGAATCTTGCCTTCCTGGCCGTGTTCCCTGGCAAGTTCATTGACGTGATTCATCGCTTCATCATAGGTGTTGTAAATTTTTCCATCTGACTTGTATTTATATCTACCGTCAGGAACGCCAAATATGGCAACTTTAAGGGAATCTAAAATGCTTACATTACCTGCAGCACCATTACCTTGAGTGTCAATGAATGCAAGTTCTATTATGTACACATCTCCCTCCTGGAAGCTACGGTAGTTTGAGCTTCCTGCAAAATGTACAACTAAAGCACATTTTGATCCTCTATCTTCTGCATATTTTGCTAAAAGTTGAGAATGTGGATGTCCCGGATACATATCTGGATTTGCCAATTTAACAAGTCCTAATCGCCCTAAGGGTTCTATATCACCATTTGCGCTTGAAACATAAATATAAGCTCCAATAAGCAGAAAGACAACTATAACAACTATTCCCCATCTCATCTATTCACCTGTTCTTGTCACACCATACTGCAACAAACAAATTACAATCCATATAAGTGTAAATATCCAATTAAAGTCAATTATTCTCATTATTTAGTTTTTTAATCAAAATTCAATAGATCCTTAAATATCATTTCGCATTATAGTAGTTAAATTTTGTCCCAATTTATATCCAGATTAAATAAGACATTATGTAAATAACATATAAAACGCTTACTTATTGAAAATTGAAGTATGAAAAAGCAACCATTTCCCTTTTAATTATTAAGTCTTTTTATTTTGTTTAAATATCATCCTTTATATAAGTGAAACTTCATAATAATAGATCGGCGTAAGCCAAAATAAAAAAAGGAGGTAAAAAAATGGACATTGGAGAAAATATATCTGATTCTATTAAATATCCCTTAAGTGATTGGCCAAAGATACTTATTTTGACTATAATATCTATAATTCCAATCGTGAACTTTATAAGCGGCGGATACTATCTTAGAATCATTAAATCAACTTTAGCCGGAGTAGACGAAGTACCTGACTTTGATAATCTTGGAGAACTATTCATTGACGGTATAAAAATTATTGTTGCAGGTATTGTTTATATGCTAGTGCCACTAATTATTTTTTCAGTAGCAGCTTTACTGGGTTCACCAGGAGGAGCAATATTAACCGGATTAGCACTGATCCTTTTCATTATAGGTTTGATAGTAGCTCTAATATTAGGTATTATTTATGTTGTTGCAATAGCAAATATGGCACTTTATGACAGTGATCTGGGTGCGGCATTCAGATTCAGCGAAATATTAGATAGAATCAGCCAAATTGGATGGGGTAACTATATACTATGGTATATAGTAGTAGTATTGGTTACTTTTGTTATTGGACTAGTTATTGGTGCAATTGGGTTTATATTGTTGTTTATTCTCATAGGTTTCCTTGTATTAATAGCAGGCGGGGCATATCTGTCAATGTTCCAAGGTAGATCTCTAGCTTTATTATTCAGATCATCTATGGAATAATCCTACATGAAACACCAATATTCCTCTTTTCTTTTTTATTTTCAAATTAGCGATTCATTTTGTATATACCTATATTATTAAACGTTTTTGTTTATTCGATACCATATTTAATAGAAATATATTTATAATCCCCATTTAATATCTTAAAATAAAAAGGAGGTGTGCAAGTATGGATATTGGAGACGTGATTGGAGACGCTGTTAGATATCCGTCACAGGACTGGAAAAACGTGATCATCTTAGGTATAATATCTATTCTAAGTTTTTTAATTATTCCAGCATTCATTGTAGGGGGTTACTTCTTCAGGATAATAAAAGCAACTATAGCAGGCTCAGATGAACTTCCAGAATTCGATGATTGGGGCGAAATGTTTATAGACGGCCTTAAATTAATTATAGTAGGAATAATCTATGCAATTCCAATTTTTATAATTTCAGCGATACTTGGTCTTGGTCAATCAGCGGTAATGAACATGACTACATTTTCAAGCGTTGCCATATTTGGGATAATAGCAGGATCGATGGTGCAGCTTATAGTGGGCATTATAATAGGTTTAGTAGCATATATTGCAGTAGCACATATGGCTTATTATGATGGGGATTTAGGTGCAGCTTTCAGATTTAGCGAGATTCTTGATGTTATGTCCAGAATCGGATGGGCAGACTATATCATATGGTACATCGTAATGGTAATTCTAGGACTTGTTGTTGGAGTTGTAAGTGTAATATTGATATTCCCACTCTTTATAGGACTTGTAGTCGTTCCTTTGATAGTTGTACCATTCTGGATAATGCTTTTTGCAAGATCTTTAGCATTAGCATACAGTTCTCAGGAAATGGCATACGACTCTCAAGAATACGCATATGAATCTTCAAAATAAATTTTTTTTTTATACTCGAAAATTAATTTTCGAGTTGCAAAAATTTTTTAATTTTTGCAGGTTTCATTTTAATCTGATTTTGAATCTATTTTCAACACACATTTAGTGATATTTTTTGTTTTATAGTAAGTAATATATCCATATTAAACCAATAATATTATAAGAATGTACAATGTATTTAAATTATAAAGCCATAATATGTAGACATTGTTCATAATATTATAATTTTATAAATAAAATATAGTGATAAAAATGACAGAGGATCAGGGACCAATTAAAATAGACGAAATAGACAAAAAAATCCTTAACTTACTGAATGAAGACGGAAGAATGTCGTACAGAAAAATTTCACGTGAATTAGACATCTCCGTGGGTACAGTCCACAACAGGGTTGACAAATTTACAAAAGCCGGTATCATTAAAAAATTCGTTCCTCTTTTAGATCACTCTAAAGTTGGCTATAAATTAACTACTGTAATCGGTGTTAAAGTTAAAGGTGGAGTTTTAAGAAACTGGGAAAATAAAACGGCCTACCATAAAAACGTGCTGGGTATTTATGATGTTACTGGCGAATTTGACGCCATATTAATAGCAAAATTTAAGGATACAAGTGAACTTGATGCATTTATAAAAGAACTCCTTAAAGAACCCGATGTACAGAGAACGTACACACAAACCGTTTTAAATATAGTAAAAGAAGATCTTGGTTCTTCAGAAATCCTTAATGAAGAAAAAGAATAATGAAATTGAATTTACAAATAACATTATTTTTTACTTTTTGATACCATCTCTATTAGTTCTTCAGAATTAATTTCTTCTCCTGTTAGGGAAATAGCATATTTTTCTCCTGATTCTTCAATTACCAGGGCAATAGGGAAAATTTCTATTCCTTTAAAGTTCTGCACTCTATTTCCTATAGTTACAATTTCAATTATTGGGTATATTGTTTTACCAGCCGCTTCAACTGGTTTTCCAACTACTCGATCCCATTTAGGCATTTCTATATTACATTTTTCACAAGCCTCTTTAAATTTAGAGGATATGTCTTTTTCAGTTCCATTACTGTTGAATAGCTTTTGGAACTGTTTTGATATGCTTAAAAGATTCATTTTAAACAAATAATCCCCTCATTTTTCTGAGTTCCCAAAGAAGAGATCTAAATGGCCTTTTAGTTAAAGCCTTTAAAAACGCTGCGACAATCCAAAGGAGCCTTAATTTCACATTAAATGTTAATGAACCTTCTAATATCTGATTTTGGAGATCAGGTTCCACTGAAAAATAAGTTTTAGGAAACGCATTTACGATAGCAGCTACTGAATATAAGAAACCGCCAAACATAGCAGTATCAGCTGCATTTCCCAATCCCACAATAGAGATAAGTGATATTCTTTCTATAGATATAGATCTTAAAACTGACTCCAATATATCTATAAAGTAAGGTATCGATTCTATAAAATTAGGAATTATATTTGGAAGCATATCTTGAAGCGTTTTAAGAAGTTTATTAACATCAAGCTTACGTTTAGGTTTCTTTTCTTTTTTTGGTGGCTGTATAAGCTCTCGGTCTATAATTTTGATTTTCCACCATCTGACCCGTATATAACCCTGATTAATATTGCCCTGCCTGAATAATTCCATAGAAATGTGAAAAGGAACCACCAGAATCCCTATTATAATCAATACAATAATAAGGACTATGATGGCCACAATAATGTCTGCCAATTGTGATCCACTCTTTTAAAAAAATTTTTTATTTTTTAAATGTTCGAAAACAGAAGTTTTCTCACTTTTAAAGATTACATTCTAGGTTCTGAACCCGGGCCGCGAGGTGTTACTCCTTCTTCACCTTCCGATCCTTCACTCATTTGTTCTTTTCCTTGTTTAGCCATTTTCATTCCTTTTTTCATTACTCCTTCAGGTCCTCCACTTTTTTCCACCATCTGTTTTGCAGCGTGTCCTACATCAGTCATCATTTTGGCTAGAGGACCCATACCTTCTACAGATAATACTTGAACGCCTTCAGGGCCTTTTATGTTTTTAAATGCCACTATTACAGATACTGGCATTATTCCTGCTCCACCACCTGCACCTGCACCTTTACCTTTATTATCACGCATGCCGCCCATTCCAGCACCAGTTCCAAACATCAACCCTACTTTAGTTATTGGAATTATTACTTTGTCCTCTATTTCCATTGTTTCTCCTATTACATTATCAGTGGCTAAAACTTTCAACAACTCATCTACAGTTGTTCTAATTACTTCAGCCATCTCACTCATATCTCGTTCCATTTCTGCCATTTAAACATACCTCCAAACTATTAAAATTTTCAAATTCGTTGAATTTTTGCACACCACAAAAATCGAAGATTTTTGTAGGCTTCGTTTTGGGGTTCAGGAAAATGCAAAGCATTTTCCTTTAACCTCCCAAAATTATTCTATTTCTAATATGTAATCATAACTATTTATAATTTAGTAATACTAAATGTCCTAAATGTCCACTATTCACACCAATAAAAAAGTTCAAAATACAAAATATGCTTTTATTAATTGATTTATAATGTTAGTCAATGAAGTTTTAATGATTAATATCCTCAAAAGTACTGATCAAATAATTAACAGCAAATCTACTATAAAAAAACAAAATTGAGTTAAATTACAGAAACGGGAATATCAATGATTTTTTAAAATTCTATCTTAGACTTAATTATGATGCAAAGTAAGTCTTTTAAATATAGATACAAAGTTAGTAATGATTAAATGTTGGAACTAAAATGAAAGATAACAAACTAAAAAATATCGTTTTAATCACTGTAGCGCTTGGATCATTCCTCGTACCATTTATGGGAACTTCGCTTAATATTGCTCTTCCATCAATTGGGGCTGAATTTGCTTTAAATGCAATTCTATTAAGCTGGATCCCAACTGCATTTATTTTAGCAAACGCTGCACTAATTCTCCCCTTTGGAAGATTAGCGGATATACACGGTAGAAAAAAAATTTTTATGTGCGGCGTTGGAATCTTTACATTTGCTTCATTTCTAGCTGCAATGTCTTCTTCAGGCATTTTACTTCTCATATTTGTATTTTTACAGGGTCTTGGCTGTTCGATGATTTTTGGAACGGGAGTGGCCCTTATTTCTTCAGTTTTCCATGAAAGAGAGAGGGGAAGAGCTTATGGAATTTATGTAGCTGCTGTTTATACAGGGATTTTCAGTGGACTAATACTGGGCGGATTTTTAATTCAACAGTTTGGATGGAGGGCCATTTTTATCTTTAGTATCCCCCTTGGGCTTTTATTACTATCAATTCTTTTATTAAAATTGAAATCAGACTGGGCCGGATGTAAAGGGGAAAATTTCGATTTCATAGGCTCAGTACTATTCATTTTCATAGTAATAACATTTATACAAGGATTTTCTACAGTTACAGAGGGAAATGGTGGTAAATATTTAATATTAGCTGGAATTACAGGAATCATGATTTTTATAAAATATGAAAATAGGTTAGAATATCCTCTTTTAAGGATATCCATCTTCAAAAATACTTTTTTTACCATTTCAATACTAGCAATTTTAGTGATTAACCTTGGAACTAGTGCATTAACTTTTTTAATGAGTCTTTACCTTCAATACATTAAATCATTTAGTCCAGATACATCAGGGATTATCCTACTATTACAGCCCCTTTCCGTGGCTCTTTTATCTCCTTTTGCTGGCAAAATATCTGAAAAAGTTGAAACCCGTACAATCACTTCCATTGGGATGACAATAACAACTATCGGACTATTCTCATTTATTTTCTTAAATGAAAATACCCCCATTTACATCATAATTTTAGGATTAATCCTTGTTGGAACTGGACTGGCTCTTTTTTCATCTCCAGCTACAAATGCAAGTATGAACTCTGTAAGTAAAAAGATCTATGGAACTGCTTCAGCAACAGTTTCAACAATGGTATTTACAGGACAGCTTTTAAGCATGGGAGTTGTTATTCTGATTTTTGCAATGTATCTTGGAAATGTCCAGATATCATTCCAATATTATATGGCATTTTTAAAAAGTTTGAACATTGCTTTCATTGTTTATACAGCAGTTTGTTTTGTAACGATATTCGCATTAATTTTTATGGGCAAAAATAAGGCTTCATTTAAAAATTAATCACATCACTTCATTAAATTTCAAGATTGTCCTTTATTTCTTTAATAATTTTCATCCGAACATCTTCTGCAACTTTACGGATACCTACTTTAGATTTCATTGTACTGGATCCAAAACATGGATCTTCAAAACTAAGGCCACCGAAGTTTATTTTTTCTCTGTATCGTGGTATAAAATGCCAGTGAACATGAGGATTAGGAGGCTTATTAAGGTAGGATAAATTCATCAAACAGCCCCAATTAAACATGGTTGAATTAAACGCATTTTTAAGTGCAGATTCTAATTTTTTTACTATTTTACTGAATTCCTGCCATTCATCATCGTTTAATTCAGCTAAATCTCCACTATCTCGTTTTAAAGCCACCACACAAGTTCCAAGGTTTTTTTGATCAGGTGCAAGTAAGATAAACCAGTATTCTGTTTCAGTTATCAAATCACCATAATTGTAATCCTTTAATTTTTCAAAGTAGCTGCATTCCATTTTAATTCAGTCTCCATCCTTTTATTAAAATATATAAAAATTAGCATTTTAATTTTATTACATAACTTTATTAAATTTGCAGTATTATTTAATAATAAAGATTAAAATTTTTAAATGTATATCCGGAGCTAATATGATGGACATCGGCGAATTACGGGACGAATTGAATAAAATGAACAGCATAGATAAAGATAAATTCATTATGGATTTAAAAAAGGAATGTATCTGTCATGAATGCCCAACCTACACCAATTGCACCAGAAAAAGTAAAGAGCTCCTATTTTGCATTTTAGATAAAAGTAAATGTCCTATTGAGGAAAGAGTATGTTTATGCCCTCAAGATTGTAGCGTGTATCAAAAATACGACTTAAAATTATCCTTTTATTGTTCACGCGGCAGGGAAGATGAAAGACTTGACGAATTGTATATGATCAAGATATAAAAATAAAATAGGTGTTTAAATTGAACGCCCTGGTCTACTCTGAAGAATATAAAAAGCATGATACTGGAAATCATCCTGAAAATAAAGAAAGACTGAGTGCAATAATTAATTCACTGAAAAATGAAGGCATATTCAATAAAATAGACTGTTTTTCTCCAGAAACTGCAACAAAGGAAGATATATTAAGGGTCCATTCAAAAGAGCATGTTGAATACATCAAATCTTTCTGTGAAAGTGGAGGGGGCTATATAGACTATGACACATTTGCATCCCCAGAAACTTATAAAATAGCAAAACTCGCTGCAGGCGGAGCAATAAAAGCTGCTGATTTAGTTTTAGATAAATATAAAAGTGCATATGCACTTGTACGTCCTCCAGGGCATCATGCAACAGGAAATAAATCCATGGGATTCTGTATTTTTAACAACCTTGCCATAGCTCTGGAATATTTAAGGCATGAACGTAAAATTAAAAAGTTCTTTATATTTGATTTTGATGTTCACTTCGGCAATGGAACGTCAGAAATATTCTATAATGACCCTGATGTACTGTATATTTCCATTCACCAAAATCCCCGAACATTATTCCCTGGAAAAGGATTTGTAGAAGAAACAGGCAGCGGTGATGGTGAAGGATACAACATCAACATCCCCATGGCTCCAGGATCAACCACCGATGACTACATTTACATATTAGATAAAATACTTGAACCTGCAGCTTCTAAATTCAATGCAGACTTTTATTTCATGGATAATGGATTTGATGGTCATGTGGACGACCCTCTTTCAAGTTTAGCACTTACTGATGATTTTTACGAATATATAGCAGATAAAATGATGAATATCTCAGGATCACTGGCTTTGATTTTAGAAGGAGGATACAATCTGGATGTCCTTTCAAGGTGCAATGTCAAAATGATAAACACACTAAATAATATAAGCCATGAGAATTATAAACATGAACTGAAAGTTTCAGAGAATGCAAAGAATACATTTAATAAAATAAAAGATGTATTTTCTCCATTTTATGAATTTTAAAATTCATGATTGAATCAATGAGGAAAATGTGAAATAAAGTTAAGCAGATCAAATAAATAAGATATATTTTCTCTATTTTTCGAATTTTAATGGTGATACTTATGGAAAAATTTAGACTTCATCAAGCTCAATTACTAATTGAAGAGGCAGGAAAATCTAAAAAAACAGGTGAAAAATTTAAAACTCCAGTAAAAGGAGAAATCAATGTAGAACTCTTTGGAGAAGTTTTAAATGAATTAATTGAAGCTGAAGAATTTATTTATTCCAGCAGACCATCTCACAAACTCAATGAAAAAGAGGCAAACTTATTCTGTCATAAAATTTTAAACGTCAGAACTAAAATAGACAGTATGCTGGCAGATTTTGGAGTTATCGAAAAGGAAAGTGTAGAAGAAGAGATTAAAAAGCTATCTGAAAACCTTTTAATATTGACCAGCAAAGGAAACTTCAGAAAGGTGATTTCAAAATTTGGAGTGGATCCTCAAAGAATAATTGTTGCAGGAGTACCTCTTGAAGCAGAAGACATGAAGATCATCAATCCCAAAATACCAGATGCTGCACTTGGAGCCATTTCAAAGAAAATAGAACACGTGAAAAACGATATCAGCAGAAAAATGAGTAGCCTTAATTTAGAAAAAATTTTAGTAATTGTTGAGCCAGATAAAGCCAGTGAACTTCTTGGTGAGCGAGCCAAAGAAATTTATAACGCAAATGTGGTAGTTTTAGATAATCTAAAGGACTTAACTCCCCAAGAATTTAAAAACTTAATATTTAATTTTTAATTTAATTTTGCTTAATGAAAATACCCGATTATTGCCATTTTTGTATAATTACCATTTTTTCATTCTTATTTTGCCGTAAAACTGATTGTAATGAATATTCAATGATTATTTGATTACCTTTATAAATCAGTTAACTGTTATTAAAATTATAAATAATTTAGATTAAAGATATAAAAGAAATTGATCTAACATGTCAATAATTACGGATTTACTAACCATCAAATATTTGGAGTATTGAAGGTTAGTATTACTAATAATTGATTAATTCATGGTTTACTTAAATATTTAAATTCCAAAATGCTAAAGATTATCTAATCGGGGTGAAAAATTTGTCTAGCACATGTTTTCCAGACACACAAGATAAAATACCCACTATTCCTGTTCATCTTACAAGGGTTGGAGTTAGCGGGGTTAAAAAGCTTTTAAAAATCGAAAGAGAAGGAAAAAGGCCAATCGTGCTTTTACCTACTTTTGATGCATTTGTGGATCTTCCAAGCAAGCAAAGAGGGATCCACATGTCAAGAAATCCAGAAGCTATTACTGAAGTCCTTGAAGAAGCTACTGGAAGCTCAGCAGTTGAAATAGAATCTGTTTGCGCTGAAATAGTAAGCCTTCTCCTTGAAAAACACAAATATGCAAGGAGGGCTGAGGTGAGCATGGAAAGTGATTTCATGTTCATGAAAAAATCTCCAGTTACAAAAATGAAAACCCAGGAAATGACCAAAATCATGGCAGATGCCATAGGTTACAGGGATGGAGATGAAGTTACAATAAGAAAGATGATCGGTGCTGAAGTTATTGGAATGACAGCATGTCCCTGCGCACAGGAATCCATAAGAGAGAGTTCAAAACAAAAACTTCTTGAATTCTTAGACGATGAAACAACAGAAAGAGTATTAAACTCTGTATCACTTGCTTCTCACAACCAGAGAGGAAGGGGAATGATCATGATAGAAGTCCCAGAACAGAACCTAATACGTGGTGAAGATCTTATACGTATCATAGAAGATTCAATGAGCTCTTCAGTCTGTGAACTTTTAAAAAGACCTGATGAAAATGCAGTTGTGGTCCATGCACATGAAAATCCCATGTTTGTGGAAGATTGTGTAAGGAATATGGTACAAAAAATCGTTAATGCATATTCTGATCTTCCTGACGACACTCTTGTAACTGTAAGGCAGATAAATGAAGAGAGTATACACAGGCACAATGCATTTGCAGAAAAAGTTGCCACATTGGGCGAGCTTAAATATGAAATTGAAAGCATAGAAGAAACGGATAACGTTGATTATTCCATTAAAGAAGTTAGTAAATGATACATTTTGGAGAGGATACTCAGTGATGCAAACACACAAAATCGCAGGCCAGATAATGGGCGAATTAGAGGCGTTTCATGGTTCAAGACCTGCCATAGATGCAAATAACATCCTTATTGTAAGAGGAATGTCAAGAAAACAATTTGATGAAACAGAAATGGATGCAGTTCTCTTAAATCTTTTAAAAGGTCTAGGTGCACGCCATATAGATATATATTCCGAAGAAGGAGGCAATATTCTTGGAATAATGGATGAGAGAATAAGAGAAAGTGTTCCTATCCAAAGTGAAACCGATATTACTGGAGTGTACCGGCTTAAAGAGTCTTTAGAAGCTATGAATTGTAATGTATTCTATTCTTTAGGCATGATAGATACATTTGGAACCTTCATAGTTACATGGAAAGATAAAAGCGGAATAGGCCCGCAGTTCGTTGAAGTTGTTGTTGCAAATACAGAAGGGTAATTCAACAACAATTACTTAATTCTAATTTTGTTTTATAACATTAAAGGAAGATATCATGGGCGAATACTCAAAAGAAAACATAATATCTCTTTTAAACTCAAAAGGAAAGGACATAATATCTTTAATTTCCACTGCACAATCAAAAAGAGGTATGGACCGAATTACATATTCAAAAAATGCTTTTTTACCACTTACAGATATCTGCAGGAATGAATGTGGATACTGTACTTTTAAAAAAACTCCTGATGAAACTTCAAGAATTTTAATGAACCACCAGGAAATTTTTGATGTTCTAAATGAAGCAGATAAATATGGATGTAAGGAAGCCCTTTTTACATTTGGAGAGCTTCCAGAAGAAACTCCTGAAGTAAAATTAGCACTTGAAAAACTGGGATATCAAACCATGATAGAATACCTCTATTTTATCTGTGATGAAACCTTAAAAAATACAGGTCTTTTACCTCACAGTAACCCTGGCGTGCTTAAAAAGAAAGAATTAAAGCTGCTGAGGGAAGTAAATGCATCCATGGGGTTAATGCTTGAAAATACAAGTGAACGACTTATGAAAACAATTGTACATGAAAAAAGTCCTGGAAAAGACCCTAAATTGCGGATTAAAACCATTGAAAATGCTGGAAAATTAAATATTCCATTTACAACAGGACTGCTTATTGGAATAGGAGAAACAATAGAAGAAAGAGCCGAATCTCTCCTTGAAATAAAAAGAATGAATGACAAATACGGCCATATTCAGGAAATAATCATTCAAAACTTCAAACCTAAACCAGGTATTCCTATGGAATCATGGAAAGAACCTTCTGTTATAGAAATGATAAAAATGGTTGCTGTAACCCGGCTTTTATTCCCAAATACAGGAGTTCAAGTACCTCCAAATCTGAATAATCAAAATGCACAGGTATTTCTCCTTGCAGGTGCCGATGATTGGGGAGGAGTTTCGCCGCTTACCAAGGACTTCGTAAATCCCGAAGCACCGTGGCCAGAATTAGAAGATCTTAAAAAGATGACAGAAGAAATGGGCCTATTTTTAGATGAAAGGCTTCCAGTGTATCCTGATTTCATATCTCCTGAATTTTTAAGCGAGCGAATTTTAGAGAAAATTAATTCATTTTAATGAGAATTTATTATTAATTTACATTTTCTAGAGCAAAAAACGTGTTTTTAAGGCTAAAAAGAAAAAAATAGGAAAATAATTAATTAATCCTGCATTTCAGTCTATTTACTTGCAATAAATCTTTTGTATATTTTTCTTTTATAAAGAGCATTTTCAACCGTATATTTTAATTGATTTTCTTCAAAAGGTTTTGTTATATATCCATGAGGTCTTGTGGCCCTCATATACTGCATAATTTCATCATCTAGATATGATGTAACGTACACCACGGCTGTATCAAAATTATCAGTTATTTTTTTAGCAAAATTTATTCTATCGTTGAGGTTTTTATATTCAATATTTATCAGTGCCAAATCCAATTTTATTCCCTGAACTTTTTCAAGAGCTGTTTTTTCGGAGCATGCTATAATGGTAGCATTATAGCCCCAAAATTGGAACCAATTCTGGAGATTTATTGCAGCGATGGCTTCATCTTCAACAATTAAAATTGTTGTATCCGACATTGTCATAACTCCATTTAATAATTTCTAGTGAAATTGTATTACTGCACCATAATATATTATTATTATTCGTTACATATAAACGTTATAATTTTCAAAATATAAGCTTAAATCTGAATAATATCAAGCATTTTTCATAAAAAAAGTATTATTTCACCTAAAATTATGTAAAAAGTGATATTAGACTGTTATTTATATTAAAAAATGTAAAAAATTAAGGAAAAATTAAAGCCTTAACTGGAAAAATAAAATTCAAAAACAAATTATACCTATTATTCAAATGATTCATCTCCTTACGTCAATAATTTAATCTAAAAAACGCTTTATAATGCCCAAATGAATATATTAACTTCATAATTCCATTTTCACTTAAAGATATATTAATGGATCATAATAGTCTAAATGATCAGAAGATTTTTGTAATCAAGAAGTCTAAATACAGTGCATAGTTTAACAAAAAAATTATTGCCTATTTATTCATACAATCCCTAAATTAAATGAACTGAATATTGTAAAAAACAGTAATTTGAATTACAAAATAAATTTAAAATCCAATTATGTTATTTATAAACTCCAAATAAGATTTAATAACGCATATATAACTTCTTTTGGGTGTGGAGATAAAACTAATTTATTATTTAGTCCTTAAACAAACAACATACTACAAAGTTTTAAATTACCATGTAAAATTGATTAAAATGATAATTAAAAAAGCTGAAGTTTCTGATGCAGAGGAAATACTATCATTACAAAAACTAGCCTATAAAAGTGAAGCTGAATTATATAACGATTTCAACATTCCTCCTCTTGTTCAGACACTGGAAGAGATAAATAAAGAATTTAAAACCCACATCTTCCTTAAGGTTATTGAAAATAAGGAAATATTTGGTTCTGTAAGAGCATTACAAATAAATGATGAAACCTGTTATATAGGTAGACTTATTGTTCATCCAGATTTTCAAAATCAAGGGATTGGAACAGAGTTAATGAAAGAGATAGAGGACAATTTTAATGAATGTCAGAGATTTGAACTTATTACCGGGCATAAAAGTCATAAAAACATTAAATTGTATGAAAAACTAGGTTACACCAAATTTAAAACCGAAAAATTAACTGAAAATTTAAACCTGGTATATTTAGAAAAAAATAATCATTAAATGAATATTTGAGGGCCAACATGAGCGAATTTGAAAGATCAGAATGGAAAAATAGGGGATCTGCATTAGAATTTATTGAAAATGCTGACATATACATTCTGGAAAGATACAAATTACTTGAGATAATGAAGTCGTTATATAATCACTTTTTAGCAGATCAAAATAAACCCATTAAGATGCTTGAACTTGGATGCGGCGATGGAAGAATAACTCATGAACTCTCAAAAGTCGATAATAATCTTGAAGGAACTCTAATTGATGGTTCAGTAGATATGATTGAAAATGCAAAAAAGAGGCTTGAACCATATCAAGGGCTAAAGTTTATCCAAATTACATTCCAAGAACTGATTAAAAGCGACTTATTAACTGCTGATTTTGATTTTGTAGTTTCATCATTAGCAATACACCATTTAAAGGCAGAACAAAAGGAATCTCTGTTCAAATATATTTATGATAACTTGAATTTAGGGGGATTCTTTTTAAATATAGATGTTGTACGCGCTACTTCTGTAGATTTAGAGAAATGGTATCTAAAGCTTTGGGAAGAATGGATAATTGAAAATGAAACAAAAATTGAAATTTCAGAAAGTTTCCATCATATACCTGATCAATATAAAAATAATCCAGATAATAATCCCGATAAACTTGAAAATCAGTTAAATTCATTGAAATCCATTGGATTTAAAAATGTGGACTGCTACTATAAATACGGGATTTTCTCCATTTACGGCGGGCAAAAATAAATAGGGAGCAAATTTATGACAAAAATAGGATTTATAGGTTATGGAAGTATGGGAAGTATGATTATAGAAGGTGTTTTATCTTCTGAAATTTTAAAGCCTGATGAAATTATTATCTCAACCAGAACAATGAATAAACTTGTCAATATTAAAGAAGAGTATCCTGAGATCGAAATAACTGACAGTAATGCAGATTTAGCTGAAAAATGCAGTGAAATATTTCTTTTTGTTGGAACCTCTGCTGTAAAAGAGGTGATTGAAGAAATGAAAACCAAGCTTTCAGAAGATTCCCATATCACATACATTGCAGCAGCTTTAACCATAGCAAACATAAAAAGCGTTTTTCCAGGCAAAATTACCAAAGTTATTCCCAGTTTAACTTCAAAAGTGGGCGAAGGAGTTTCACTTATCCACCATAATGAAAGAGTGACTGAACAAGAAGCAACGTTCGTAAATAATCTCTTCAATTCCATTAGCAACGTGCGAATTATTGAAGAAGAAAATTTTGAAGTTGGATCTGATTTAACAAGCTGTGCCCCTGCATTTATCGCTGAGATTTTTATGAAGTTTGCTGAAGTGAGCGCGAGAAATAGCAACTTCACAAAAGAAGAAGCAGAAAATATGGTTATAAATACGCTTTATGGTACTGCAAAACTCCTTAAAGAAGAAAATATGAGTTTTAAAGAGGTAATTTCACGAGTAGCTACAAAAGGCGGCATTACAGAAGAAGGTGTGAAAGTACTGGAAAAAGAACTGCCCGATATTTTTGATGAACTTTTTAAAGCTACTTTAGATAAGCATCAGAAAATAAAGGAGATATTGGATAAACAATATGAGTAATTAACCATATTCAAATTAACTGAGCAACTTTTCAAGCTTTTTAAGGGGCAATGTATTTATTATATCTTCTTTTTTTGCCCAGCCACGCCGAGCAGTAGCTATACCCAGCTCTATATATTTTAAAGTATCTGTACTATGAGAATCAGTGTCTATAGACAATTTACAGCCAGATTCTACCGCTCTTTTAACATTTGAATCATTTAAATCCAGTCTACTGGGATAAGAGTTTATTTCAAGGAATGTTCCAGTATCCTTGGAGGTTTCAAATATTCTATTTAAATCCAGTTCATATGCTTTCCTTTCATGAATTTTACGGCCTGTAGGGTGGGCTATTATGTCAACATTATCATTCCACATTGCAGATATCATCCTGTCAGTTATTTTTTCCTCATCCTGCCTGAAACCCGAATGAATACTTGCTACAACAACATCAAGATCCTTTAAAATTTCATCTCCCATATCCAGCTTACCATCAGACATTATATTAACTTCTGCACCAGTTAAAATGGTAATCTCATCAATTTCCATGTTAATGTTCTCTATCTCTTTTATCTGGCTTCGAATTTTTTCTTCATTCATTCCCTTTGCTATACGTAATGTACCAACATGATCTGTAATAGCTATGTACTCATGTCCAATTTCTCGGGATTTTTCTGCCATTTCTTTAATGGTATACGACCCATCACTCCATTTGGTGTGCATCTGAAGATCTCCTTTTAAATCACTGTAGTCAACCAATTTAGGAAGTCTACCTTCCAGTGCAGCCTTTATTTCTCCCCTATTTTCCCTTAATTCGGGTTCAATATAACCCATACCCAATTTTTCGAACATTACCTGTTCTATTTTACCAGCTGTCATTTTATTGCCGTCAAAAAGACCGTACTCATTTAATTTTAAACCCTGCTTAATCGCTACTTTCCTAAGTTCTATATTTGTTTCCTTGGAGCCAGTAAAATACATCAATGCTGAACCAAATGATTCTTCTTTAACAACCCTTAGATCACATTCTATGTCCTCTTTTAATCTAACAGTTGATTTAGAAAGCCCTTTTAAAATTATCTTATCAACATTTTCTAAATTTGTAAAAAAATCCATTACTGCTTCATTTTCTTTTGTAACAACAAGAATATCGATATCTCCAATTGTTTCCTTTCGCCTTCTAATGGAACCAGCTATTTCAACTTTAATTACTGGTTTAAAATCCTTTAATTTATTTTTCAATTCCTTAGATAGGGGTAAAATGTTACCTAAAAGCATTCTACCTGTTTTTTTCCTTGCAAATTCAATGTTTTCTAAGATTTTCTGTTCGCTCTTCTCACCCATGCCTTCTAATTTTCTTAACCTGTGTTGTTTAGCTGCCCTTTCCAGATCATCCAGATCTCTTATTCCTAACTCATCATAGAGCTTTTTGGTTTTTTTAGGTCCTAGGCCTTCTACAAGGTGAAGAGATTCAAAATCTATAGCAAATTCTTTCTTGAGGTTTTCATAATATTCCAATGAGCCTGCTTCTATTATTTCTTCAATTTTTTTAGCTATGCTCTTCCCAATACCGGGTAATTCCGTGAGTTCCTTTTCACTTAGTTCTTCAACTGGTTTTGAAAGCGATTCAATTGTACCTGCAGCTCTCCTATATGCTCGAGGTTTAAATTTTTCCTCTTTCATTTCCAGCAAATCTGCAACATCGTAAAGGATAGTTGCAACTTTCATATTTTTCATATTAACACGAGAATTATTCAATTATCTATATTTTATATTATTGATTTGTAATTAAATTTGTTAAAATCGTCACAAAAATCTCCAAAAGTTTTATATGTCTTTTCTGACTACCTTATTCAATTCAATTTTTCAAAAATTTATGACTAAACACTCCGTAAGGTTTAAATACCAACAGAGCATAATTTAACTAATGAGCTATGGTATGCCAAGGTAGCTTAGAGGCGAAGCGGTGGACTGCAGATCCATTACACGGGAGTTCAAATCTCTCCCTTGGCTTTCCAAACATTTTTAAATAATCTTTAGGGGTCATAGTGTAACCAGGCTATCATCTGGGACTCCAGTTGTCTTTGAAGAAACGCGCGCTCTGAGGTTTAGTACCCAATGATGATCAATTGGAGTACTGAGACAAGAGAAATCCTAGGATCTGGGTTCAAATCCCGGTGACCCCACTTTCAAATTATTTTACAAAATACTTACTTTTCTGGTGCTAATATGAAAAAATTCAACGATATCCTCATGATAGAAGGATTTGGTTCTGATTCTAATATTTACGTATTTGAAGATGTTATAGTCGATACTGGAACAGGTGATAACATTGAATACGTGCTTAATTCACTTCAAAAAGCCAATATAATGCCTTCAGATATATCAATGATTGTGAACACACACTGCCACTTCGATCATGTTGGCGGGAACAGATATTTTGACTGCAAACTTGCAATACACGAAAAAGATGCTCCAGCACTTGAAAGTGGAGATCCCATTGCAACCGCTTCTTATATGTTCGGAAGATCAGTTGAACCTGGAAAAGTTGATTTTAAATTAACTGAAGGCGATAAAATCCATGATTTTGAAGTAATTCACACGCCAGGACATACTATTGGTGGTATATGCCTTTACGACGGAGAAACATTAATATCAGGAGATACTGTCTTTTCTGACGGTGGTTTTGGCAGATACGATATTGGTGGAGACATAAATATGCTAAGAGAATCCATAGAAAGACTTTCCAAACTTGATGTCAAATATCTCCTTCCAGGACATGGCCAGGCAGTTGATAATGGATCTGAACATGTTAAACTGGCAAGCCGAGTTTTAAAGGGCTTATACTAATTTATTCTTGATTAATTTAAATATCAGTTTTAAAGCCATATACATGAAAATAGCTCATTTTGACATCATCTTTCAATTTTGAAATAATAAAAATCATATAAGAAATATTATATAATTCGGTAATTAAAAATAATAATTATGATGATAGAAGATAGCAAAGGTCAACTTGGTAATGAAATTATAGCAGCAGTTATATTAGGCGGTTTTGTATTTGCTGTAATTGTTTATGTTGTTGTCAGTGCATTTGCAGGCCAACTTGCAGGAATTATAGCTGCAATCATCATATTTGTTTTAATGTTTGCATTTGTAGCAGGCAAAGTTGGCAAATACGAAAGATAGTTTATAACTTAAATTATTCGAAAGTACATAAAATAGGAGATTACACAAAAATGTGAGCATAATGCCAAAAAATAACAGCTTCGACATCAATAAGCTTCTACTGGCATTTTACCTATTAGCAACTTTATTTTCTATAATTGCCTTTTTTATTGTAGCCTTATTAACAGGCAGCATCATATGGACCATCATTACAATGATAATCATATTAATTTTATTATTTGTAAGTAAAATAGTAATTCTGGCTATAATGACTAAAAATAGAAAATATAAAAAATAACTGGATTTGTGAATTTATTTTAAATATAAAAAATTGTACTGTAATTTTATTTTGTAAACATCTTCACAACATCTTTTACAGAACTTGTTTTAACAAGGATAGATACTTTATCACCCTCATTTAAAATCATATTTGCCTTTGGAATAGTTATTTCACCATTCTTGTACATAGCAACAATTATATATTCATCGGTAGGGTTAATTTCCTTGATTTCTTTTCCTATAACTTTATCATTTTTTACTGTAAGATCCAGTATTTCAGCATCCCCTTTTCCAATAACAATTAAATCAGCAACTTTTGGCCTTGTTATCAACTTTTCAAGGTAACCCGCTGCTGTAAGTTCTGGACTTATAACATCGTCAATTCCCACTTTTTTAAATGCTTCTTCGTGATCAGGGTTACTGAGCCTTGCAATAATCTTAGGAATGTCATATTGCTTTACAAGTATACATGAAAGAAGATTTGCTTCATCATTCCCTGTTGCTGCAACAAAAACATCGGCTTCCCCTACATTTGCCTCTTCTAGTGTTTTTGTATCAGTACCGTTACCACAAATAACCAGAGCATCTAATTCAGCAGCAGCATTGCCGCACAAACTATCATCATTTTCAATGAGGGTTACATCGTGCCCCCTACTAACTAAGTTCGATGCAAGATTTAATCCAACTCTTCCTGCACCCATTATCACTATATACATCTTTACGCCTCTCATTAATGAGTATTAAGGATAATAAATAATATTTTATAACTAAATGATTTATTTACTCAATAATTTTTTTTAATCATTAGACTTTCAAATATTTCTCATCATACTATAAAAAGGTATATCCTAATCAGAAATTTCAAAAATGCATATAAACCCGTTAAAACTACAATGCCCTTAATTATTTTAGTAAATTTAATTTATTACAACAAATATCACGAAAAATATGATGACCCTCCAGAGAAGGTACCCGCTATTTCATTTCTAAGGCCTATTCTACCATTAAATAAATTTTCATAAAAAATAAATAAGTTAATGGCTATTAGCCTATTAACTTTAGTGAATGTCTTTCAAGCTTAAAACTTATTTAAGCTTTACTTCAGATTCCATGAAGTCTTTTAAGTCCCTAACTGTTGACATGAAGCTTGCAGGGAATACTATAGTGGAATTCTTCTCACTCGCTATTTCAAGGAGTACCTGTAAATTACGTAACTGTAGCGCTATTGGATGGGCCGCTATAATGTCTGCAGCTTCACCAAGTTTTTGAGCTGAAAGGAATTCACCTTCTGCAGAAATAATCTTAGCTCTTTTTTCCCTTTCTGCTTCAGCCTGTTTTGCCATTGATCTTCGCATGGTTTCAGGTAAATTAATATCTTTAATTTCCACCGCTGTGATCTGTACACCCCATGGCTCGCTGTGTTTATCGATTATTTCCTTGATCTTTTCATTGATCTTTGAAGTCGAAGATAAAACATCGTCTAAAAGGAATTGGCCTATTACATTTCTCATGGTGGTTTGAGCAATCTGGTTGACAGCCCTGTTGTAATTTTCAATGGCAACAACTGCATCATAAGCGTCGACAACCTTGAAATATGCAACCGCCGCCACATCAATTGATACGTTATCCTGAGTTATTATCTTCTGTGACGGAATTGGCATTGTAACTATCCTAAGAGACACTTTTTCCAGCCTGTCCACTACAGGAATAATAAGACGCAACCCCGGATCTTTAACTCCTATTACCCTACCAAGCCTAAAATGTACTCCCCTCTCATATTGATTTACTATTCGTATTGAAAGTCCTAAAATAATTAAAATTATAATTCCAACAATAAAAAGCGTTACTAAATCAGCCATTTTCTATAACCCCCTATCAGTTTATAGTCCTCTCTTTGTTCTGTAACAATACTATTGTATAAACTACCTATTAAAGATGAAGATTAAATAATATTTTAATAAAATATTGGGATTGTATATTTTATAGTACATAAAAAACACGACCAAGAGGCCTCATTTTAATTTAATAATAATTAAATTGTGAAATATATTTAAAAATAGAAATATTTATCAATCATTATAGATTTTGCATTACAGCACAATCTTTTGATAAAAAAGTAGTGAAAAAAATTCATAAAAAAAGTAAAGTATTCGTGAAAATCGTTATTTTCATGAAAAACTTTAATTTAAAACTTTAATTCAAAATTAGTTTATTCAACTATATCAGCAAAACCGAAGTTTCTTCTTGTTGAGTTAATTTTGATTTTAACTTCATCGCCCAGTTTTGCTCCAGATACAAAGACAACAAATCCTTCTATTCTGGCGATTCCGTCGCCATCTCTTCCAACATCTTCAATTTTAACATCGTATTCATCTCCTACATTAATAGGAGCTGAAGGTCCTTTATTTGAGAAATTATCTCTTCCGTAATTATTTCTAAACAATTCATCACATCCTAAATAAGCCACAAAATGGCTTAAACTACTGTTTATTTTAAAGACATATAAAGATTGTTATTGATAATCAAAATTTAAAATATCGATCATATTTTTCTAATTTTTATTATAGTGATCAAAATTTTATAGAACTAATTATATAAATAAAAATATGATTGGAATAATGTCAGATTCGCATGATAATTTGGACGCGATAAGAAAAGCTGTTAAGGCTTTCAATGAAGCTGATGTAGATCTTGTAATCCATGCAGGCGACATGATTTCACCATTTACAGTCCGTGAAATTAAAAATCTCAATGCGAAATTTAAAGCTGTTTTTGGGAATAATGACGGTGAAAGAGACGGTTTAAGGCACTTTTTTGAAGGCATTTGTTATCATGACGACTTCCAAGAACTTGAATTAAATGGAAAAAGGACTGCAGTTATTCATGGTACCAACGAGGATGTTGTAGACGCTCTTGTTAAAAGTGGGACTTATGATATAGTCATACGGGGACATACCCATAAATTAGAAATTAGAGAAGGAAAATGCATGATGATAAATCCCGGAGAGACATGCGGATACCTGTCGGGTAAACAAACTGTTGTACTGCTTGATCCTGAAGATTTAAGCTATGAACCTATTATTTTATAACATTTAAGTAGCTACAGCGATTGAAAAGGTTATATATAATGTTGTATAATCATTACAAATCATAAAATAATTTCTTATTCCATAAAAATTTAATATTAAAACTGCATAAAATAAACGCTGACGTTTTAAATTAAATTTATAAAAAAATACAATATAATATGGGTAAATTATGAGGCATAGTACTTTAATCCTAGCAGTGGTAGGAATTGGAATCCTTGCTGCTATGATCCTATATATAGGGCCTGTTAAAATTGCAAATGCTGTTGCATTAGCAAATCCCTGGTATTTAGCTCTCGCAGTACTTATACAATTTTCAATTTATGGCTTCTGGACACAGCGATGGGCTATAAACGTGAAATCTGTAAATATATCCATAAAAAAAATACATCTTTTCCTTATTTTGATGGTAGGATTGGCTATTAATAACATAACTCCAAGTGCAAGAGGGGGTGGTGAGCCCATAAGAGGATATATATTAAGTAAATACTCTAAAACATCTTTTGAGGAGTCTTTTGCGACAGTAATAGCAGATAGAGGGCTTGATACATTTCCATTTATGGTTTTGGCCGTTATAACTATAATTTCAGTTGTTTTGTTCATGAGTTTACCAGTTTTAGTTGTATCAGGACTTATAATTGCAGTTGTAGCTTTGCTTATAATATTTTTTGTAGCAGTATACATGTCTTTAAACAAAGAATTTGGAAAAAAAGCTACTTTATGGCTTGTACGTATAATAAAAAGAATTTCCAGAAAAGAACACAGTAAACTTGAAGCAAATGCATTAACAGCAATTCATGGTTTCCAAAACAGTATGCGTACAATGGTAAAGGATAGAAATGTTTTGATGTATGGACTTCCACTTTCTTTTGTAATTTGGTTCTTTGAAATATTTAGAGTTTATATTGTATTTTTAGCTTTTGGAGTGAATGTTTCACCAATAGTAATAGCAGAAGTCTTTATAATTTCTACCTTACTTGGATTGATTCCTCTTCTTCCAGGAGGACTGGGAGCAGTTGATGGTGTTATGATAATTTTATTTTCCGCAGCCGGCGTTCCCCCATCCATAAGTGCTGCAGCGACCATAGTTGAAAGGCTGATTTCATTCTGGATGACCTCCATTATAGGTATTGCTATACTTCCCTACTTCGGGGCAGGTGTTGTTGAGAAAATTTTTAAAAAAATCACTTGACCTAATCAATAATCTTACTTATTGTAGCTACTTTTTCCTTAAAACGAAGCAAACAAGAAATACGTACATTTTCTCAAGTATTTTTTATTTAGATAACATAAATTTCAAGTAAATAACTCAATATGCACTATTTTTCCTATTTTAATATTATATGGCAGTAATATACTACTTTAAATATAAATTTAATATACTGTAATGAATCATCATAAATTTGAGGAATCGTGCATGAATAATGAGGATGTATCTAAAACACAGGATGAAAAAATTAAAAACCATCCAGATACCCAAAAAAAACTTGATGATTTAAAAGAAGAGCTTGAATTAAAAACCACTATTTTAGATACCATTGCCGATTCTATCCTGGTTCATGATCTGAATGGAAATCTTGTTTATGTTAATGAAACTGCATGTAACTATTTTGGTTATACTAAAAAGGAACTGATGAAACTCAATCTTCATGATCTTGATATTGATAATTTTTCTAAAATAATAGAACCCAGAATAAAAGAAATTATTGAAAAAAAAGAATTAAAATTCCAATCTACCCATCTAAAGAAAAATAAAACAACTGTACCCCTAGAAATACATGCAAAATTCATTGAATTTCAAGAAGAGAAACTCATTTTCAGTATCGCCCGTGATATAACTAAACTCAAAAATACTGAAGAAAATTTAAGATGGAACATTAATCTGATTCGTTCCATGGCTGAAAATTCTCCTCTAGCTTTTTACGTTGTTGATAATAAAACTGACTCTATTTTATATTTTAACCATAATTTTTGTAGAATGTGGGAATTAGAAGATATTGAAAAAGAAATGAAAACAGGTGAAATTAAAAATAAGGATATTATCCTGAGGATTTTGCCATTAATAGAAGATAAAGAGTTATTTGTTGAGTCATGCGCTCCACTTCAAAATGAAAAAAATAGATCAGTTTTGGAAGACGAGATCTTACTCTTAGATGGTAGAATTATAAGACGATTTTCTAAGCAGATTAGAGATCCAGAAGATAAGTATTTCGGTCGATTGTTTATATGTGAAAATATTACAGAACGTAAAAGAATTGAAAACACCATTAAAGATAGAGAAGAACATTTAAGCTTAGTTACCGACAATATGCTTGATTTAATCTATCAGGTTAATAGTGAAGGAATTTTTGAATATGTGAGCCCTTCCATTAAAGAATTACTTGGATATGAAGCAAGAAAAATTATTGGAAAACGCGATTTTGAACTTATAAGTATGATTCATCCCGATGATTTTGAAACAGTTATAAATGCCCTTCAATTAGCCATTAAAACTTTAGAACCAAAAAGAGTACAGCATAGATACAGACATGCTGATGGGCATTATATTTGGGTAGAAACCATTGGTAACCCTCTTTCTGATAATAAAGGTGAATTTTTAGGGGCAGTATATATTACTCGAGATATTACAGAGCTTAAAAAAGTAGAAAATCGGCTTAAATCTTCTCTTGAAGAAAAAGAGGTGCTTCTACGGGAAATTCACCACAGGGTCAAAAATAATATGCAGATAATAAGTTCTCTTTTAAACCTTCAATCCAGACATGTAAATGATGAAAAAATAGTTAATGTTCTTAAAGAAAGCCGTAACCGCGTTAAATCCATGGCAATGGTCCATGAAGAGCTTTATCGATCCAGCGATCTTTCAAAAATTGACTTTTCAGAATATATTCAAAGACTCCTATCCGGACTTTTTAGCTCATATGGATTTAATCAGAACTATATAAAGCCTGAAATCGATGTAGAAAATATTCTTCTAGATATTAACACTGCAGTTCCATGCGGTTTAATCATAAATGAGTTGGTGAGTAATTCTTTAAAACATGCCTTTTGGAACAAACCAAAGGGAAAAATATCCATTAAATTCCATCTAAATTATGATAAACACGTGCTTATAGTGGCAGATGATGGAACGGGATTTCCTGAAGATATTGACTTTAAAAATACAAAAACTTTGGGATTACAGCTGGTTAATACACTGGTAAGACAGTTATCAGGCGATATAAACATTTATAGAGATAATGGGACCTTATTTAAAATTGTTTTTTAATTTCCTCAAAAATCAATGATTTTTGGGGGTTAGAAATTGAAATGCGACGATTTCCAATTTCTAAAATTTCTTTAAAACTACCAAAAATTAAAATGGAAAAATATATAACTTCTTTTAAACTGAAAATTAGACGGTGATTATCATGGAAATAAACGGAGTAGAAATAGAAGATACTTTTGCAGAAGCATTTGGAATTCAGGTTTCACGAATACTTGTAACTGCAGCAACAGAAAAACTGGCCAAAATAGCAGCAACTGAAGCAACAGGTTACGGAACATCAGTTATCGGCTGCCCTGCAGAGGCAGGAATAGACTGCTACGTCCCGCCAGAAGAAACACCTGACGGAAGACCTGGATACATAATCATGATCTGCAACATGAGCAAGAAAAAACTTGATCATGAGTTATTAGAAAGAGTTGGAATGTGTGTACTTACCGCTGCAACAACAGCAGCTTTTGATGCTCTTGATGATGAAGATGAAAAACTAAAAATTGGATTTAAACTCAAATTCTTCGGAGACGGATTTGAAAAAGAATTAAACATCGATGGAAGAACTGTTTACTCAATTCCTATCATGTCCGGAGACTTCTTAGTTGAAGGCGAATTCGGAATTAAATCAGGAGTAGCAGGAGGAAACTTCTTTATACTTGGTGACAGCCAATCATCAGCATTAATAGCAGCTGAAGCAGCAGTAGATGCAATAGACGCTATTAAGAATGTAATAACTCCTTTCCCTGGCGGAGTAGTAGCATCTGGTTCCAAGGTTGGATCAAACAAATACAAATTCTTAGGTGCTTCCACCAACGAGAAAATGGCCGTTACTTTGAAAGACGTAGTTGAAGATAGTGATGTCCCAGCTGATGTAAACGGTATATATGAAATTGTTATTGACGGTGCAACTGAAGAAGCTGTTAAAGAAGCTATGAAAGTAGGAATAGAAGCAGCTACTAAAGTTCCAGGTGTTTTAAAAATAAGCGCTGGAAACTTCGGTGGAAACCTCGGTGCATACAACATAAAACTTCATGAACTTTTCTAAATCAGGAAGTACAATAAAATTTCTTGACAAGGGCTTTTACAACTTGAAAGCTCTTTAATTTCTTATTTTTATTAAGTTATCAATGACTAATTTCAATTAAAATGATATTTATCTTCAAATTAAGTTCCCAAAAGTAATTCTCAAAAAATATATAGTAGTGATTTTTATATGTTTAACTAGATCTGAAAATAGTCAACTGTGATTCTAGGCAAGGTAAGCTTAATATGTAAATTTTTATTAATAAGAAGTACATAGCAGTTATACCCTCAAAGAATCTGGAACAATATTCAATCTAATGCAAATGAGCAGGGGATCATATGCCTTATCTTGTATGTAATAAATGCAATGGATACTACAAACTTCAAGAATGGGAAACATTAGAAGATTTTGAAGAATGCGAGTGCGGAGGCCGTTTAGAACAGGTTGATTCTTTAAATATCCCTTACAACAATGAAAGGGTAAAGACCATTGTTGAAACATTTAAAAACTCAAAATCAGATTATAAAAAATCTGATTCAAATGGAAATAAAAAATTAAGTATCAGCGTTGACTATACTTATGGCCTACATAAACTACTGCAGGATGATAAAACTTCTAAAAAGGGCATTTCTGTTGAAAAACAAAGATCAATATTTAAAGAAATTGCATTAATTCCTGAACTTTATGATTTTGAATACGTGGGCCCAATTGACGATCATACCAAGTTACAGATTATAAAAATACTTGCAAAAACCGTTAATCAGGGTAAAGGAGTTATAGACGCCACCAACGAGATTCAATCTAAAACTTCTCTAAACAGCGAAGATGCAGAAAATATAAGTAAAAATGAGATAAGCAGGATAAAAAACCTTGGAAACTGGCATATACATAAAGAAAAAGGATACAAATTCTTTAAAATATCTAAATCATTAAATACATGTAAAAAATGTCGTAAAGCTTATGATAACAAGATATTTGACATAGATCAGGTTAAAATGCTTCCCCCATTACATAACTTCTGCAGGTGTAATGCCATATTTATAAAAAAATAACTACTCATTCTCTTTAAATATATATCCACAGGAAGAACATCTGTATTTACCTTCTTTAGACTTATATCCCGTGGAAGATTTATGTTGAGGTCCACCAACAACCCCTACAGTTCCTGAATCCTTTAAAATGTGTTTATCCTCACAACCGCATTTAGGACATTTTTTATTTAGCTCATTGGCCTTCATAGTTAACCTCCATTCTATCCTCATTCAGGCTGATTTTCAACAATTTCCCATATCTTTTCTTCAGGTAAATTAACTCCTAAAAGTATGCCTTTTTCATCCAGCGCTTTCTCAATTTTCTTAATTGATTTAACATCCGGTGCAGCCACAGTATGAGAGTGTATCTGCCTTGATATTTTATATAATGACTCAACAGACCTTCTGGCATTGGGTCTTTTAAGTTCATCTTCACAGTTTTTAACATCTTCTTCTGAGCTAATGTATAAGTTCCTTGTTACAATCTGCCTGACTCCAGGAAGATAATGTTTGGAATCTAGAATCCTACCTCCAAATCCTATTACTATCCTTTTATCATCGAGATTGCTGACTTCATGCCTTAAAAGTAATTCAACTACCCTGCCAAATTCTTTTATTTTAGTTTTTATCTCTTCTTTAGATAGATTAACACCTAAAAGAAATCCCCTATCCTTTAATTCCTTTTCAACATTAGCGAGGCTCTGAGTATCAGGTCCTGTAATTCTATGGGAGTGAATTCCTCCACCTGAAAGAGAATATAATCTTTCTAGAGATTCCATTTTTCTAGAATCCTCTTCTAGGCTTTCTAAAAATTTATCCATGTCTTCAATTCTGGACAGGCCAATATTTCTATGCAATGGTTCATTGAATCCAGGTAAATAATATTCAATATCCTCCATTGTGCACCCATGCTTCAAAATTATCTTTGATTCCTCCCGTATATCTCCAACTGCATGGGTTTCTGTAATTTTTATCTCAGGTTTTACTATAACCTCAACAATCCTGCCATGTTTCTTTGCAGCTTCTCTTATCTCATCCTCATTGAGGTTAACCCCTAAAAGAAGACCTTCCTTTTTAAGTTCTTCTGCTACTTTATCTAAACTCTCCCTGTCTGGCCCTGAAATCCAGTGTGAGTGAATTCCACTTACAGATTCATATATCCTCTGTAACGAGTTTTTTCTCGCTGGATCACGCTCTAAACTATTCATAAATCTGTTTATCTCACCTATTTTAGAAACTTCGATTTTTCTTGCAAGGGGTTCTTTAAATTCAGGTAAGTGATATTCTATATTTTCTAAGGTGCATCCATGTTTCAGTATTATCTCTGCCTCTTTTTTGATATTTGAAACGTCGTGCATCATTGTAATTTTCATTATAGTGGGTTGAATAGCTGCAAAGTATATGTCCTCTCCACCGCTTGTTTCTGGAGATATGACCTTATCTGCTCCAGATCTATAAAGTCTTTTTATATTTTCACGTTTGCTCGCCCTGGCTACTATCCAAATCTCAGGATGCAGTTCTCTTGCGGTTAAAGTTATAAACAGGTTATCTACATCCTCACCTGTTGTTATTATGACTCCCCTTGCCCTTTCTATTCCTGCATCTTTAATAAGATCTTCATCTGTTGCATCTCCAGGAATTGCTAGAACATCTGGATCTTCCCATAATTCTTTTTCTATGATATTTCTATCTCTTTCAATTATTATTGCATTCTGGTTCCTTTTTCTAAGCTCTTTAAAGACTGCACTGCCAACTCTACCATATCCACAAAGGATAAAATGATTTTTAGCAGCGGCTATCCTCCTTCTTTGCCTGGAACCAGAAGTAACTTCTTCTACAGCCATTGAAACCACCGTTAATGCTAAAGTAAATACATATGCAATTAAACCAACTCCTCCTAAAACAAGTGATACTGTAAAAAGTTTTTGTACAGGAGTAATTGGAACAATATCTCCATAACCCACAGTTGCTACTGTTATAACAGTATAATATAAAGAACTAATTAGATCCAAGTGCATTAAAAAGAGGGATCCAACTATACCATAAACAAATAATGCTATTAATGCTATTAAAGCATATACTAATATAGAATAAGAAATGAAAGGCACGTTTTCTGCTTCTATAATGGGGAACAAATTTATTCGAGCCACCAAATCACCATAATGATAAAAATTATTTTTAACGAAAATTTTGATTTAATGTTTAAAGATCAAAGGAATCAAAGTTATCATTAAATAATTTGTTTTATAGATTATATAATTAGTGATATTTAGAGAGTGTTTAAATCAAACCTCTTTTTATAATTTATAGTTGGGATAATATGACTCCAAAAGATATGATGGCCATTGACAGTAATTCTGAGGAATTAGGCATTCCTAAGTCCTCACTTATGGAAAATGCAGGTAAAGTTGTAGCTGATCACATAATGGATACTCTTGATCCATGTAAAGTTGTGATATTTGCAGGTACAGGTGGTAATGGCGGCGATGGGTTTGTTGCGGCACGGCATTTACTGAACAATGGCTACAATGTTGAACTATTTTTCTTAGGCCGTTCAGATAGGATTAAATCCAACGAAACTCTTCAAAACTGGACTACAATTCAAAACATAAATTTAGGATTAAATTCTCTCAAATTAGAAATTATTGAAGATTCATCCTCACTTAAAAAAGTTAGTTCTCCCGTTATAATTGATGCACTCCTTGGAACTGGAATTAAAGGCAACATTAAAGAGCCAGTTTCTACTGCAATTGACGTCATAAACAAATCTGAAGGCATTAAAATCGCAGTTGATGTGCCAAGTGGATTAGATCCCCTCACTGGAGACATCCATGATAAAGCTGTGGAAGCTGATTTTACACTGACTTTTCACAAAATAAAAACTGGGCTTAAAAAAGCTGCTATCAGGTACGTTGGAAATGTTATTCTATATGATATTGGCATTCCGGCAGAAGCTGAAATATTTTTAGGTAAAGGAGATCTTTTAAGGCTCAAAAAAAGAGATACCTCTTCCCATAAAGGCAATAATGGAAGAGTCCTTGTTGTAGGTGGAAGTCAGGATTATTCAGGAGCCCCAACACTTGCAGCACATGCAGCATTCAAATCAGGAGTAGATTTAGTCCATGTTGCTTGCCCAAGAAGCGTATCAGCCACAATTAGGTCATATTCCCCTGATTTAATTGTCCATACTCTTTCAAATGACATCATAGTTGAAGAAGATGTTGATAAAATAGTTGAACTCGCTAAAAATGTGGATTCTGTTGTAATTGGCTGCGGTATGGGTAGAGATAAAGAAACTGCTTCTGCTTTAAATGAAATGGTAGAAGAGATTAAAAACCCAGTGATATTTGATGCCGATGCCTTAAAATTACTGGACACAAAATTACTCTGTAAAATGGAAAGTGATGTGGTTGTCACTCCTCATTCTGCAGAATTTAAAGCTCTTTTTGATTTAGATATGCCGTCAGAGTTAAAAGATAAAATAGAATTAATTTCGAAGGTATCGATGGAAAATGACTGTGTAACCCTTCTTAAAGGGGTTTTAGATATCATTTCAAACGGCCCTAAAACAAGATTAAATAAAACAGGGAATCCTGGAATGACTGTTGGAGGCACTGGAGATTGTCTTGCAGGCATTGTTGGGGGGTTAATGGCCAAAGGGCATATTGGGTTCGAAGCTGCATGCCTTGGAGCTTATATAAATGGAAGAGCTGGAGACATGGCTTCAGTAAAATATAAATATCATTTTACTGCAACAGACATGATGAAATATATTGATGACGCATTTCATATATGAATACTTAGATTTTCATGCCTTAAAACAAAGATTTACCCTTTTAGAGAAACAGTGAGATATTATATGTCGATCATTACAGTTCTTGAACAATTTTTCATAAATAACGGTGCTTTAGGCGTATTTTTGGGATCCATATTGGAACAGATAATTGCTCCAATTCCGTCCAGTATAGTGGTTTTAGGTTCAAGTTTTATAATAATGAAAGGTACTTCTTTATCTTCATGGGCTATAGAAACATTAATTTTAAATATTTCAATTCCTGCAGCTGCAGGAGTAACTTTAGGTTCTCTAATCTACTATGGACTTTCATATAAGATAGGAACTCCATTTATAGAACGTGCGGGCAAATATTTAGGAGTTTCTGTTGATGATGTTAAGGGTGTTGAAAAAAGAGTTAAACAAAGCCGTTACGAAAATTTGTTTCTTTTCTTTGCCCGCTGCTTGCCAATAATTCCAAGCATAGCCATAAGCCTTTTTTGTGGCTTAATTAAATATCCTCTTAGAAATTATTTGATTATCACTTTTTTTGGAGCATTAGTGCAAGCTACTATCCTCGCAGTAGTGGGATGGCAATTTGGAAATTTTTATATAAGCTTAGCAGACGATATATCTTTCTTAAATGATATAATTGCAGTAATTATCATCCTTGGGATCATAATTTACATTATCAAAAGTAGAAGGAAAAAATAAATGTTATTTTCAATTAATTTTAAAAGAATCCCAATGCCTGTGCAATCAGTAGAAGTAAAACCCCCCATATACCTCCAAATCCAGCAACAAGAACTGTTAATATGTTTATAGGGATATGGACAAATGGAAGCAGATTCACAAGGAACAGGGCAATCCATCCAAGAATTACATGCACTAAAATTCTCAACAATAATCCTGCAATTTTAAACAGAATACCGAGCGCTGCAAACGCAATGATTAATATTATTATTGCCAGTACGATGAGTTCTATAGACATTTTATCACGTTTTAATATTGTTTAAGGAGCTTAATAAAGTTTTTCGTGGATTTATTTTTGTTTTTAAAAGGAATAAGTTAAATTCACAAATAAATTTATGTTATAATTAGAAATTTACGCTTAATGATAAAAAATAAAATAAATGAAATAACCCAAAATAAGGAAAATTAAGGATGTTTAATCCTCTTTACATACTTTTTGATAAGTAGCAGCCTGCATTCCGTAATTTTTGACCATTCCAGCCATTTCGCGCTGATCTATTCCTTTATCTTCAAAGGAAACTGCTTCTTCCCTGTAAATACTGTAAGGTGATTCTCTTCCAAGTATCCTGAGACTTCCTTTGTGGAGTTTTACCCTCACAGTTCCGGTTACTCTCCTTTGCATGCTGTCAACTGCAGCATCAAGGTCTTCCCTTAAAGGATCATGCCATAAACCATCATATACAAGTTCTGAATAACTTTCAGAGATATATGCAGCGAATTTAAGCTCGCTTCTTGTAAGTGTAAGCTGTTCTAATGCTTTATGCGCCGTGATAAGTAAAATTGCACCGGGTACTTCGTAATTTTCCCTTGATTTAAGCCCGATTATACGGTCTTCAATTATATCGATTCTGCCAATACCGTGTTTTCCTGCAATTCCATTGCATTTTTCAATTATAGCCAGAGGGCCTATATTTTTACCATCTAAAGCTACAGGAACTCCCTTTTCAAATTTGATTTCTAAAATTTGAGCTTCTTCAGGCGCGGCCTCAGTTGAATTTGTCCAGTTGAATGCCTCTTCTGGTGTTTCGACCATTGGGTCTTCAAGGATATCTCCTTCAATAGATCTTCCCCACAGGTTTTCATCTATACTATAGAGCTTATCAGAGGGGAGAGGAATACCATGACCCTTTGCATATTCTACTTCTTCGGTCCTTGTAAGATTTAAATCTCTTATTGGTGCTATTACATCCATATCAGAATAAGATCGTATAATAGCTTCAAATCTAAACTGATCATTACCTTTACCTGTACAACCATGGGCTATCGCATCTGCCCCTTCCTTTTTGGCAAGTTCTACAATCTTCATAGCTATTAATGGTCTTGCAAGGGCTGTACTTAAAGGATACCCTTCATATAATGCATTGGCTTTAATTGCTTTGAATATAAAATCTTCTGCAAATTCATCCTTTGCATCTATAGTATAATGTTTTAAAACTCCAATTTGGTCTGCAGCTGATGCTGGCCTTTCTATTTCTTCTTCTGGTTGTCCTACATCTACACATGCTGTTATGACTTCCATGTCATATTTTTCTTCAAGTAACTTGATGCACACTGATGTATCTAAACCTCCACTGAATGCGAGAACAACTTTTTTCATTATTTCACCTTGATTATTTATATGAGTCTATAAAAATATAAGATAACTATAGAACATAATCAATTTAAACTTGGTGGAAGTAATGGCTCTCAAAAATGTCAGTACAATATCCCATGAAACTAAGGGAGAAATTGAAAAAAATATCCATTTAATGGAGCATGCCTCTAGAAGCGAAATTATGGATGATTTAGTCCATATAGCTAGATCTGGAACTCCTCTTTTAAAAATGGGCCATGGATTTCCAAAAGTAATGATAACAGCAGGAATACATGGAAATGAACTTCCACCCCAGATAGCTGCAATCTGGCTTATAGGGAACTTATCAAGAGTAGAATTGAATGGAACTGTTTATATAATACCATTTGCAGTGCCTCACGCTACTATGGAAAATTCAAGGAGATTTAAAGGAGTAGATATGAATAGAGCTGCTTCAAAGGGAGGTTTCATATCTAACAGTATAATACATGCCATTAAAACTCTTAATATAAGCGCCGTGGCTGATTTTCATTCTACCAAACCAGGAAGCAACCCTGGTGTTGAAAGCGTTTTTTGCTCCAAAAACCCCTGCTATACAAGCTATTTAATTGCAAAGCATATAACAGATGCTACATCTTCCAAAATAATCTGTCATAAAGAGGCAGGAGCATTATATAACGGAGCTCTTGAGGATGAATGCAATCTTGAAGGTATTCCAGCTGTGACCTGTGAAGTTGTATCACAAAATGGATCAGTTACAGGTAAAAGCCCTCAAAGATCTTATCTGCAGATGGAATCTTATTTAAAATATTTTGATATAATTTAAACTACCAGAGACAGCCATTACTTGCTTTCGACCAGTGATAAAAAATGCCATCCTACAAAAAACACGTTTTATTTTCTCTGATAATTGCAATACCCTTCATTCACGATGTTTTTTATCTTTCACTGGCAGTAATTGGAGCATCTATAATAGACATGGACCATCATATAAGAAAAAACGACCTAATTATACTGGCTGTTTTAGGAATTTTATTATCCTTCACGTTTTATATATTAAAATTACCATATCTAATTGGGATTTCCCTTATTGTCATGGCCGTTATATTCTATTTATCAAAACATAGAGGATTCGTGCATTCTATATCTGGAATACTGATCATGTCTTTTTTGCTTGCCTTTTCTATTCTAGGAATTTATGCCCTTCTTCACGGCTTCAACATCACCGAAAAGGTTAATTTAATTGTAATTTCCATCGTTTTAGGAATTATAGCCGTAAATAAGAAAATTTTGCTCCCTTTTTTCATTCTTGTACCTGTTGGAATAATTTTAACCCCCAATCCTAATTTAAGCTTGCTTTATATATTCTCAGCCCTACTAATTGGATCTTTAAGCCATATACTTCTTGATCTTTTCACTCCAAGCGGGATAAAATTATTTAGTCCATTGTCGTCTAGAAAATTTAAAAAAGATTTCGGGATTCCTTTATTCATATTATGGGGATTTTCAGCATTTATTTACGTTTTTGAATTAAAAGGTGCTATATTTTAATTTATGATCACTGAGTCATTGTAATTTCTCATTTTAGGTAATAAATTTAAACAGACTGTTCATCCAAAGAAAAAGAGGTAGCTTTATATATCATGTTTTATCATTATAATTACATGATTCATGGTATGTTTTGAAGATGATTAATGAGTTTTTCATCTTTTTAGCCATGTTAATATACTCAAATAATTTGATAATTACACCATTTTCAATGTTTAGAGAGGTTACTCCATGAATATAGTGTTCAGAATATTTTATGCAATTGCTTATTTCATCGTACTCATTGTAGAGATTATAAAAGCTACCATTGATGTGGCGGCTAGAACCGTGAATGGTAAAGTTGAGCCTGTGATAATGGAAATTGAAACAGAACTTAAAAGACCGGTTTCCCAGGTTATACTCGCAAATAGTATAACTTTAACCCCCGGAACACTTTCAATTGATGTTGACGAAGAAAATCAAATAATAAAAGTTGCAACCATTGTTCCACGGAAAAAAGAGGATGTAATCCCATTTGAACCATATATTAAAGGATGGCTAGAGTAAATAATTACAAGGTGTTAAAATGGATATACTAACGATATCGGAATACATTTTGATGGGGGCGCTTGCAATTTACGCAATTGCTACGATACGGATTTCAACCAGAAAAACCATATCCATGGGTATTGTGGGTTTGCTCGGTTTGAGTATCGCAGTAGCGACATTATTAATTTTAGTTCAAAATCTTTATGGAATAATATATTGTGATACTATAGCTCTTGCACTGATAATTTTGGGCCCTATAGGTACCATAGCGTTTTCAAAGGTTATACGGGGATGGTAAATTGGATGACATAATAACATTGATAAAATCAGCGGTAATGATAATAGCTGCGATCCTCATAGTCCTCACTGCATTTGGACTCCTTAGATACGGGGAAAATATAGAAAAAATCCTTTATGCAAGGGTACATATGCTTGGTGTTGCAGATATGGCTTGTATTATAGCACTGCTGGCTCTTAATCAGCCCTTTTTGGCCATTATATATCTTTTCCTTACACCTTTTGCATCCCATGCTATAGCTAATGCATACTACTATGGAGAGGAAAAAACATGATAGAGTACATATTAATGATTGTAGCAGTTTTTGGAGCAATTATAGCTCTAATGCAAAGAGATCTCCTTAAAGCTGCCATATTAACTGGAATCACGGGAGCTGCAACTGCTTTTCTGTTCCAATATTTACTGGCTCCAGATGTAGCATTAACTCAAGCAATAGTCGGTTCAGCTATAATACCTGTATTTATTGCATTAGCAGTTAAAAAAACACGTAGAATGGAGGAAGAATAGCTATAAATTGCGTTAATGAGGTATTATCATGATTATAGATACACAGCTTGCATCACTTTTCACAGCAGCAGCATTAATAATAATAGGTATATTTGCTGCTTTATTTATCGACAATTTGTTAAAAAAAATCATAGGACTGGCATTTATCGGTGATGGAGTAAATCTCTTCATAATTGCGATGGGATATAAACTCAATGGAATTGTATATATATTCCTTCCAGGAATGGCAGTTGATCAGTTTGCCCAAAATGCATCATATCCCCTCCCATTTGCCCTTGTTCTTACAAGTATTGTAATTGGGGCAAGTACACTGGCAGTAATGCTTGGTTTAGTAATAGTTCTCTATAAAAAGTATGGATCAGTAAAAGCATCAAAGATTCTTGGAGAGTAATAAGATGTCAGGAATAAAAAACGATGATGTCCTTTATAATTCTTTGGAAACATTAGAAAAGTCAATTCCAGGGGGTAATTTATGAATAATCCACTCATTGCCTTAATGGTTATAATACCAATTGCGTGTGCGCTACTTTTAAATCTATTTCACACAAAGGAACGTACTGTAAAGATAATTTCAATTGTTGTAGCTTTAGCTTTACCAATTATACCTCTGTTAATAAATTTCGGCCTTCATTACTTCGGTGCATATTCTACGTTAGCTGAAAGTCCAGCATTAGCACAATGGGTACCATCTTCCATCACTGATTCGTATTTAAACATATTTCACATGGGTATAGTATATTCATTTGCAAGTGCACAGCAGCTTTTAATATTCATATTAGGATTAATTGCATTTTTAGCTATATTAACCTCTTTAAGTGAAACAAAACGACCTTCAGGAGTATATGGATTCTTAATGTTTATGGGTGCCGCTTCAATGATAGCGATTCTCCTTACAGATGATATATTTAACCTATATGTCTTCTTTGAAATTATTGCCATAGCCCAGGTAGGAATTGTAATTGCATCTAAGGTTAAAGGGAACTTAGAGGCTGCCTTAAAATATATGATTATAGGAAGCGTTGCATCACCGCTGCTGCTACTTGGAATAGCCCTCCTTCTGGGAGTTACAGGAAACGTAAATATAACTGATATTGTCTATTCACTTAAAAATGGCCTCGTAAATCCACAAAATCCAGTATTACTCATGGCGTGTGCCCTTATAACATTTGGATGGTTATACGGTGTTGGATTACCACCATTCCATACTATAAAATCAGAAATATATAGTAAAGCCCTACCACACGGTGCTGCCTTACTTCAGGCATTTTCCGTATTTATACTTGTAGCACTGGGAATTGTAATTATCAGGATATTCTCATATTTGCCATTTTCAAAGGTATTCATAATAGTCATATCCATAGCTGCAATGATACTAAGTATAACAATGGCTTTGATGCAAACCGATATTAAACGAATTATTGCATATCTTGCTGTTGGTGAGCTTGGTTACATCGGATTAGGGCTTGGAATTGGAACAGCGTTTAGTATAACCGCAGGTCTTTTCCAGGCAGTAAATGAAGCCGTAGTAACAGCATTCTTGTTTATAGGCTTTGGTACAATCATTTATAAAACACGTGAAAGTGATATCCGAAAACTCGGAGGAATGATGATAGAAACACCAAAAGTAGCACTGCTAGTACTTTTAGCAGGACTGGTAATGGCTGGTGTCCCTCCTTTCAATGTATTCCAGAGTAAATTAATGTTAATTCAATCGTCTTTAAACGCAGGAATACCTGAATTAGGCATACTCATGATACTTCTAAGTATTGTGACATTCATGACATTTATGAAGGCATTTTATTCAGTATACATGAGGCCTAAACCTCGTGACCTCGAAATTAAAGATACAAAAATACCAAAAGCAACCATCTTTTCTATGGTTGTATTCCTGATTGTATGCGTTATATTCGGTCTTTTCCCACAAGCTGCAACCAGCTTCCTACAGGGACTTGCAGCGAGCTTGATATAGAAATGATAGGAGCAGAAATATTAGAAATATGATTACAATAACATGATTAAAATAGAGGGATTCTATGAGCCTTTATGATATTATAATAGACAGAATAAAAAAAGTTCAGGAACAGGGTGAAGAAAATAAACCTGTAACCAGCATTGAAGCTTCATCAACATTAGCGGCAGAAATAACGGTTTTATCATCCCTTTTAGTTGCAGTAATAATGTTAAGGTTCTTTAGCACTGCTCTAATGATCATTGCAGTTCTTATAGTAGCCGCAATAGCAGTTTTCGCCATGCCAATTATGCCAAAATTAAAAAAAGAACAAAATGATTCACTTAATGGAATGGTATTTTATATGATTCTAGCACTTGGAATCATTTCAGTATTGTTCTACTGGGGGAGTTTAAATGTCTGAAGGAATAAGAAATCTTATTGCCAGTATTTCACTGTTATTATTTTCCGTTACACTATTCCAAGCGATATATGGGTTTAGTCAAATAATAAACCCCGGAATAAGCAATATTTATAACTGGATAGGTCCCCACATTGCACCCAACGCAGTTACAAATGTAGTATTTGATTGGAGAGGCTACGATACACTCGGAGAAGCTTTGATACTTGTAACTGCAGTTGTTGTTGTACTCCTCATATTTGGAAGAGGTATGGTTGATCTTGGAGGAAGCGATGAGGAGGAAAACAAATGAGCACAATCCTTAAACTATTTGTATTTCCAATATCTGTTATAATTATCCTTGTAGGGATAAATACCATTCTCGGAGGACACATCACCCCTGGAGGAGGATTTCAGGGAGGGGCAATGATAGCGGGAGGTATAATATTCTGTATCATTGTTTACGGACTTAAAGAAAGCCCAATTAAACTTACACACAACTTCATGGGAGCCCTTGAAAGTGCAGGAGCTTTAGGATATGTATTTTTAGGGTTAGCAGGTTTAGTATTCTCTGGATTCTTCATGTACAACCTTGGAGTTGATCTTTACCATATAGTGCCGTCATTCATAAAAAATATATTTAACTATCCTGACCCAATAAATGCAGGAATTATACCTTATCTCAACTTCGTAGTAGGTCTAAAAGTTTTAGTTGGTCTAAGTGCAGTAGTAATAGCATTCTTAGAAAGCGATAAAATTCTTGGAGAGGATGAACAATGATTTTCTATCTTGGACCATTACTAATCGGATTCTTATTAGGATTTATAATAGGAACACGGATCAAATCAGTTCCAGAAAGTAAATTGAAGTTTGATAAAGAAGTTTATGCGGTCATAATAATAATAGCAATCATAATGGCATATTATCAGGGACCTTTCCCATATTATAAGGATATTCCTCTCGCATCAGGATTTTTAGCAGGAATTGTCGGTATAATAGTTGGTAAATTAACATTTGGAAGATAATTAATGAGTATAACCATATGTAATAATATCAAAAAAATAATTATTTAGAGTTAGAAGTACGGTGTAGTAAGTACACGTCTAAAATAAACAAAAATTCGAGGGCAAAAAATCACGTTTAAACGTTTGAAAAACAATTAGAGGGTAAATATTATGTTTTTATCAACCAAAAAATGCGAAGGCATCGGAGAATGTATCAAAGAATGTCCAACTGGCGCTATTAGACTAGTAGATGGTAAAGCGTTCAGCTGTATCACATGCGGTGCTTGTGAAGAAGCATGCCCCAACAGAGCTATTTTTAAAAATAAATATGGAGGCTATGTAGTTGATAGGGCAAAATGTAATGCATGCGGAGTCTGCGAATTAACCTGTCCTGTAAACAACATATCCATTGAGGGCGACATGGTAAAAGGGATATGCTCAAGATGTGGAATATGCGTGGAAACCTGCCCAATTGATGCCCGTGTTGATGCATACGATGTAATAGAGGACAGACAGCTTAAGTTCCTCGAATCTTTAAATCTTACAACTCCGCCTCAGATAAGGATTAAAAAAGAAGAAGGAAAAGCAACCAGAATTAATGTACTTACAGATTCTGAAAAATGTACATTATGCGGCAGATGTGAATATTACTGCCCAACTGACGCAATAGCTGTTAACACTGGTTTTGAAGGTGTATGTACAGAATGTAGAATTTGTGAAGATGTATGTCCTGCAGGTGCTATATCAGACACAACTATTGATGAAGAGAAATGTACCCTCTGTCTTAAATGTGTCAAGGAATGTCCTAATAATGCAATGCTCATTGAGGACTTTAAAATTAAGATTAATAAAGGCGAATCAGAACCAGAAGGTTGCATTATTTCATGCCTGAACTGTGGTTTATGTACTGAAAGCTGCGAAGAGGGAGCATTAAAGATGGTAAATGGTAAAATACGCTATGATCCTTCACTTTGCGAGGAATGCGATACCATGAAATGTCTGGATGCCTGCCCAATTGGAATATTAAGAGAATCTGACGAACCAGAACGCAGGATTAAAGGATACTGTGTTTCATGCGGCAGATGTGTTAAAGCCTGTGATTTAAACGAAGCGAGAGGGTTTAAAACTGTTACATGGACTGGTGATGTATCCAAAGATTGTATATCATGCGGCATATGTGCTGAACTATGCCCCAAAGATGCAGTTACTCTTAAGAGAGGAAGTATTGAAGTAGATCTAGAAAAATGTGCATTATGTGAAAAATGTGCAATTCACTGTCCACAAAGTGCAATTCCAATAACAACAATGCGTAAAAAATCCATAAAAGATGGGTTCGTATTTGTAGAAAACAAGTTATGTATGAACTGTAAACTTTGTATGAAAACCTGTCCAGAAGAAGCTATTTCTGAAGATGAAATGGGTAGAATTACTGTAGACGATTCAAAGTGCATATACTGCGGTGCATGTAATAACGTATGTCCTGCAAGGGCCATATTATTTGAAAGAGAGTTCGAGGTATCACAATGAAAAATTTAGGCATTATATTTTTGGAGGGAATGTACAGTAACATAAAGAGGATTCTTTTTGCATCAGACAGAGTAACAGATATGGAACTTCGAAATAAAATCCTCACAGGACAAATTGTGCCCACAGATAAAGTTGCCGAAGTATCATGTATTGGATGTGCTGGATGTAAAAATGTATGCCCAACAGGCGCCATAGAAATGGTAAAGCTTGAAGAGCCTGTTGAATTAATGGAAGGCCTTATCAAAGAAGAAAAGCCAGTATTGGATAGTTTAAAATGTGTAAATTGTTATCATTGTCATGATTTTTGCCCGCTTTATGCATTATTTGGGGAAGCAGGCACAATACATCCAAACGATGTTGGAGAAGTAAACTCAGATATAAAAGAGTTGCTTGAAAAGCCTGTGAAAATATCTGAAGATAAAATAGCTTATATATCCAAGTTTCTCTCTGACACCGCCGTACTTAGAAAAAGAGAAGATCAAAATTCAAAATAAAACGTAAACTGAAGAGGGATGAATTTGAGTTTAAAATCATATTCAAGAGCAAGAGCCGTGCACGTGATGCTTGTATATACGGGAGGATGTAATGGCTGCGATATAGAAATAGTAAACTGCATACTTTCACCAAAATACGATGCAGAGCAGTACAAAGTATTTTTAACATGGAATCCAAGGGAAGCTGATGTTCTTGTAGTTACCGGGCCTGTTACTAAACATGTAGAGGCGCCTTTAAAAGCAATTTATGAAGCTATTCCAGAGCCCAAAGCAGTTGTGGCAGCAGGAGCATGCGCAACAATGGGTGGAGTTTATAAGAACATCCATGGAGATATTCCATCTGAAGAGATCTCAGGACCTGTTGACGAGGTCATACCTGTAGATGCAAAAATTCCAGGCTGCGCTGTAAGACCTGAAGATGTCTTATCTGGAGTTGTATCAGCTCTACCTTTACTATTAAACGCAAAATAAAGATTATTGAATCATTAATTTGGGGATAAATGTCAAACATGATTTGGCAGGTGTATCATTATGGATAACAATAATAAAGTCACAAGCAAAGTAATCGAAACAGAAGTTCCGCTAGGAACAATACACTCTGCAGCACTAGAACCATACAGAGTAAGATTATTTGTTGAAGATGAAATTGTAAGAGATGCTGAAATAACAGTAGGTGTCAATCACAGAGGAATTGAAAGAATAATGGAAGGACTGCCTGTTGAGAAGGCAAACGCACTTACAGAAAAAATATGTGGAATCTGTTCCAACAGCCATATCTGGAATTCATGTCTTACCGCTGAAAAGGGGCTTGAAATCGATGTTCCTCCAAGGGCAGAATACATAAGAATCATCATGGAAGAGCTGGAAAGACTTCACAGCCATTTACTTTATCTGGCCCACGGAAGTGAAGTTTTAGGCCATGAAACATTTGCAATGAGGATCTTTTATATAAGAGAAACTGTAATGGAACTTCTCAGAATGATTGGAGGTAACCGTGTCCAGTACGGTGTTCCTGTAATTGGAGGTATAAGACCTCGTGCTGATTTAAATGAAATGAGAATACAGAAGATCAAAGAGGGTATGGACTACATAGAAGAGCAAATTACCGCATTTGCAGATAGATTCATAAGAGATCCAATGGTAATGTCCCGTATTACAGGAATAGCGGCGCTCAGCAAAGAGGATGCCTTGAGATTAGCTGCAACAGGACCAACACTCAGATCAACAGGAGTTGAAGTTGACCTGAGAAGAGACATGAAACAGTACGAACCATTTGAATTTGATGTAATTACCCAGGATGGCGGAGACGTTAAATCAAACCTTCTAATGCGTGTACTTGAAATTCCAGAAGCTATAAAAATAATAAGGCAGGCTATTAAAGACCTTCCAGAAGGAAAAATAACAAATAGAAGCTGGGAAATGCAGGACACAGATATTATAAGGAGTTACATAGAAGTACCTAGAGGTAAACTCTATCACTCTTACAAATTAGAAGATGGAAGAGTAAGAAATTCCATAGTTAGGACACCTTCCATAACAAACATAAACGCAATGGAACATGCCTGTATCGGAACACACATAACCGATGCACAATTAGCAATAGTTCAATGTGATCCATGCTTTACATGCACAGACCGTGCAATACAAATAGTGGATCAACCACTTAAGAAAAAGAACAGGATGATCTAAGATCATACAAATTGATCTTTTACTAAAAATATCAAGTTAACAATAAAATAGGAGAAATGGCAGATGGAGACATCGATGATTATAACTTCACTAGTAGCAGTGATTGGAACATTAATTATAGCGTTTGCAGTTAGTATCTGGCTTCCAGGTATTGAAAGGAAATTTGTGCAGGCAAGAATTCAGCAGAGGGTAGGTCCACCAATTTCAAGTCCCGGATTCATGGCTCCCATCAAGTTCTTCTTTAAACAGGCCATAACTCCAAACTCTCCTATGCCCCGATTGTATAATGCACTTCCTTTAATCAGTTTAATCATAGTAACTGCGATATTGTTACTTATAATGCCCCAATTATACTTTTTAGGAGCCTTAGCAACTATTATAGCCGTTATTGGATTGCTTAAAGTTGAAGAAATCATGTACATGTTCATGGGCTCACTTTCAAAATCTGTATTATCAGTGAACATGCCGTTTCCTGACCTTGTAAAAGGAGCTAAACATGTTGATGCAACCAGATCATTTATTGAAGAGATAAGTACTCTGCGTGCATTCCGACTTATAGCTTTCGGGTCATTCCCACTATATATAGCACTCTTCGTGCCTGTTGTAATGTCTAAAAGCTTATACCTTGGAGATATAGTTGCATTCCAGCAAATACACGGCCCAATACTCTTTACAGTAGCTGGCGCCATAGGTGCAATTGTCTATTTCATTGGTTTTATGATATTACTTAACGAATATCCATTTGCAATAATGAAAACCAAGGCAGACGTCATGGAAGGACCTTTACTTGAATACATGTCTAAATACAGAGCATATGTTTATATCACAAGAGGGCTGTTAATATTTGTACTTGCAAGCTTATTTGCAACCATGTTCTTAGGAATACCACCAAATCTATTTAGCCTTGGAATACTGGTAACAATAGCAACCGCCATAATATTCCCAATTTTAATGGCAGTTATGAGTGCATTCTCCCCAATATTCACATTCAGGCAGTTCTACCCTGTAGTAGCTGCTACTTCCATTCTGGGAGTAGTAGCACTGGTTGCAGCCTTCCTATATCCCTTAAGTTTATAAAAAAGATTAATCGAATTAATGGACTAGATGAATATGAAATTCGTAGTAAGACCTCTTCACATCATAAGTGTCGGTGGGTACATCGTTGAAGTCGATTTTCCCTACAGAAATATCGTCGTTGTAAACCCAACTGAAGAACCAATAAAAATTGATCTTCCAATATTCTCCACGGAATGGATCGACGAGCATCGAAAATTAGGGCTTGAAATAATCCCTACCAAGGATGAAGATTCATTTTTAAGTACATTTAGAAAAGCTAAGGCTAAACTTGAAAAATTGAAAGCTGAGGCTTAATTTAAAAAATAATTCAGATTGGTCTACAAATATCAATCATCATTTCTTATTTTTGAGCAAATCTAGCCCCCATTTCAAAAGCTTTTTCACAATCCTTGGGAAATGCCTCTTTTCTTCTTTTTGCTTTATGTTCAGAATCAAAACGGTCCGCGACTACTTTTGAATAGTCCTTAAACTGGTAAGTATCATAGCTGAAGAGTGATTCGCAGTGGCCAAATAACAGCTCAAAATACTGTTTATTACTACCAAAAACATAGTTATAACCATATTCTCCTGTTTGTTCTTCAGTGATGTTCATGGTGTAAATGAACCCTGATTTGATCTTTCTCTTGAAAAGTGACTGCGGAGGCATAGTATATGTAAAATATGGAAATAATAAACGTTCTATGAAAGACCTCATCTCTCCAGTGACTGTTCCGAAATAAATCGGAGAGCCAAAAATTACTGCATCTGCTTCTTCAATCTTTTCTAAAATTGGTGTTAAATCATCTTTGACCGCGCATCTGCCGTAACTCTTGCTGCCCTTTGTTTTGCACGAAAAACAGCTTTTACACCCTTTAAAATCTAGATCATAAAGATTGATAAGTTCAGTTTCAGCTCCCTGTGATTCAGCACCTTCAAGAGCATTTTTAAGTAGCATTGCAGTATTCCACTTCTTTCTAGGGCTGCCATTAATTGCTATTATATTCATAGTTTTCCTCCTAAATATTACTAAAATTCACATTTGGATTTACGTAACGCCCTCTTTTTTTGGTTGAATTACCATATTGAATTGCTTCTGTGGGACAACGATTGATACATGCGCTGCAGTGGCTGCATTTTTCATTTGTCCATCCTGGTTTTCCAGATGTTAGCTGTATTGATTCAGAAGGACATATCTCCTCACATAAGCCGCAGCTAGTACAGGCATCTGTAGCGTAAAAGTTTTTGGTCTTACGTCGAATTCCGTATAATCTGTATGCAAGAGGAGTTAATATACTAAGACCACGATCGGAGACAAAATCACCTTTTTTACTAGCTTCTAAAAGTCTAGCTATTTTCTCTATTTGTTTTTCTGCATCCTGAAGAGTCAAGTTCTGTTCATCTTTATCATGTACATTGTACATCATAACATAATTACTGGGCATCTTAATTGAAAAAGCACTATTTAACTGAAGATTTTTCTGTTTTAGCAGATTTCCCAGCATTTTATCTGCATTTCCAATGGATCCCCCGCATGTAATAACAGTGTAAATAAAAGGATTTGCATCGTTTTCTATTGCTAGTTGGCCTACAAATTCAACTACAATCGTAGGTAGTCCATAAAAATAAACTGGAAACACAATACCTACCTTTTCATCATCTGTAACTTTATAATTAAAACGCTTTTTCTTAAGTGCATCAGCTATATCAATTAGTTCTCCACCGTCACGTTCCTGCAGCTTTTGGGCAACATATAATGAATTTCCTGTCCCTGAAAAATAAAAGATCATGAAATATCTCCTGACTTATTTTATATAATTCAATACATTTCTATTCCTTTCAGGTGCTATATTACTGGAAGAACCTTTATAACCTAAGCATACTGCATAATACGGTTCATAATTTTCAGGCAGGTTTAACTTTTCAACGTTTTCAGAATTTTCAAAGAAAAATTTAACAAGCCCAATCCAGCAAGACCCAATATCAAGACTTTCGGCAGCAATTAACATGTTCTGAATTGCTGCACAGCAGTCAGCAAATGGAGATACTGTATCTTTTTTTCCAGAAACCACTACTACAGTTGGAGCATTGTAAAAAAGATGTAAATGCTCGGATTTTCCCATCTTAGCCATCCAATCAACTGGTAATTCTGCCATTATCTTTTTAGATTCTACACTCATTTCATCGATTAATTCCTTATTCTGTATAACTGTAAAATGCCATGGCTGATCATTATGCCCCGTTGGAGCATATATTGCAGATTCAAGTATCATATCAAGTTCTTCATCCTTAATTTGTTCGCTACGATATTTTCTAATACTTCTTCTGTTTTTAATAGTTTCTAAAACTGTATTCATTATTTAACCTCTTAAAAATTTAAAATAATTTGAACATCTGGAGGGAGTTATATATTTCCTTTTTCATAAGTATTTCGGTTTTAAAATGCTTAAATACAAAATATAAAGTTTTAAAATCATATTTTTAAAAAATAGAGCATAAATACACATTCTAAAGATCAATCGTTATTAAAACCCATGAAAAATCTCCGAATTTATCACTCTAAAAAATTAATGCCCTCAAATCATGAATTTTGAGCTAGGAACCATGTAGTTCCTTCAAACTCAAAATTTTGATTTGAAAGGTTTAGTAAATGATAATGCATCCTGATTGTTTACCTCTTTTTTTCATTATTCTGCATCCATCATTTCACCATATGCTACTTCTATTTGACAGCCTTTAGGGCCGCAGCAGAAGTGTTGTAGATCTAATTCTATCTGCATATTTCAACCTCCTGTTTTCACATACTATTGGTTACCCGATAATAATATATATAATTATTGGTTACCCGATATTGGGTACACGATAAAAAAGATAAATTTATTTAATTGGATGCCCAATATACCAGCATGGGATGCTGTGAAATGAAGGGATATCTGTCCTATCTAATACTGTGGATTCTAAGTAAACACGACATGAATGGGGCTGAAATTGGTAGAGAACTAGAAAAAAGAAGAGGCGCAAAGCCAAGCCCGGGGACAATTTATCCTGCATTAAAAGAACTGAAAAATACAGGCTTAATTAATGTTGATGAACATAAAGTTTATTCATTATCAAGCGAAGGTAAAAAAGAATTGAAATCAGCTTGTAAGTTTTTCTGCAATATTTTCTACGACATGGAAGAAATGTCTGATTTTTGTGATAATAGAAAATAAATTGCTTTTAAATTCCAAATATGTTAAAAAATTATTTTTAATTTTTAAGGACTGTGAACATTCAATTCCCTTAAAAGTCTATCCCTTTCCTTTTTGAGTTCTTCCAACAATTGCTTATCACAATTACCTTTTTTTTCTAAATATGCTAGTGTCATAGTTATAGCTTCAAGATTAGCTTCATTTGGATTTACAGACATATTAAAACCCCTTTTAAATTAAAATTCAATTGAAAAACTAAACCTATATAGTTAATTGGATTATTTAATGATTACTAAAAATTAAGAGATAAAATAATTCCAAAACAAATTAAAATATTAGATATTTGCTGATCTTGTTTCTGCTTCCTTTTTTAACGCTTGATTCATCATTTCAAAACCAGCTTCTGTATCCTTTAATAATCCAGAAAAAAATGGAATAAACAACCCACTAAACATTTCTTTTTGTATAAATAACACTTTATTCTCGCTTATTTTTTTAATAATTAAACTATGCTCGCCGTCGAACAGTTTCGGAATCCATAAATTCCCTAACCATTTTAATTCTTTTTCCGGCCTGTAAGTCAGTATTTTTGGCTTAAATTTCATCCCATTTGAATTTGGAGGTTTTATAAAAGCTTCAATTTGCGCTCCCCCCTGCAGACTTCCAGAAATTTTTTGAATAAATGGATTCCAGTTTGGATAATTATCAAAATCAATGAGAATATTCCAGACTATACTTGCAGAAGCATTAATCTCAATTTCTGTATAAATCTCTTTCATAAATATAATATTGTTCTTATTAGGCAAATAATTTGCCTAATAATCGAAAATAAATTAAAAAAAGCATTCTACTTTAATTTTCTCTTGGTCCAATGTCCCTCATCATGAAAAATGCAAATTTCATAATAATTGGAGCAATTATCTTTTTTAAAGGACTTATTTTAGTATCATAAAAATACTCTTCCTTATCTTTATAAAATTCAAGATCTGCTGGAAGATATCCTAATTTAGAGGTTTCCTTCAGGAACCTGAAGTGCATGTACTGCATAAAATTTGGCGATGGCCTTCCTTCCTGAAGCTTCTTGTAAAATTCCACTGCTGCTTTATTTATGCCTTTTTTATTCTTCTTTTGAAGTGCATCAGATCGTGGCCACGGTGGGGTTATAATGCTAAGTTCAACAGGAGTTCCAAATCCCCAGATCTGGAGTTTTTTAAGATAATCAAGGGTATCTTTCAATCCTCCACCTGCACTAGTAGCTAAAACCATGGCTTTTTGATCAAAAAATTGTGGTCGATGGAAGACATGGGCAAACCGGTCGATGAAGTTCTTCATGAGTCCGCTAACATTCTCACAGTATACCGGAGTGGAAAATATTATTCCATCTGCTTCCATCATCTTATTTTCAATTTCTGCCTTATCATCTTTTAAGGGGCATAATTCTTTTCCTTTACTAACACAATTGAAGCATCCACTGCACATTTTTAAATCTGCATCTTTTAAAAATAAATATTCAAATTTGACATTGCCCAGTTGTTTCATCTTTTCTTCGACTTCTCTGGTAACTTTGTAACTATTTCCTTTTTTTCTAGGGCTTCCCATTATTACAAGAAATTTCATTTGATATCCCTCTTATTTATTTAGTCAAATTGCCTATTTTCTTTGCCACATTAAGTGCAAGAGCCGCAGTAAGTAATATAGTAGGTAAACCCTGCGAACGAGGTGCTAATGAAAGATCCGCAACCCATAATCCATCTGGTAGCCATGAAGGTTTCATTGAATCAACATCATCTTTAGTAAGTGGAACAGTACCTCCCAAATGCCCGCCATTATGCACACCGTTAATATAAGGGCCTGAAACACCTGCAGATTCCATTATATTCTTAGCCACAGAAATTGCCTGGTCCAAATGTTGATGATCTTCTTTTTTTATGTCTTTTTGCACCTTTCCATCTGCAAAAACTGCCCCTTCTTCTATATCTGCAAGTTTTACCATTATACCAACCCTATCATCTATTGAAATATCTCTCCATGGCTTGTGGAACCAATGAGACAGAATGTCAGGGTAAGGAGAAAGAATATAGTTTTCATGTTTGGTATACCATACCATAGGAGGTTCTTTAATCTGATTGGCTCCTTTAAGCACACCGCCAAGGGTGAGGACAATATCAACCCATAAATTGTCTTTAGCAGGCAACCCTGAAGCTTTTAATATTTGAGCTGTGCCAATTCCCCCTGCAGCAAGAACTACAATATCTGCTTTAATTGCCCTTCCCGATTTAACAACAACACCTTTTACCTGACCATTTTCTATTATAACGTTTTCAACTGGTGAAGAGGTATGTAGTACCGCACCTGCACGAATTGCGTCGTTTAAAAACCTTCGAGAATCCCATCGTGCATCTGTAGTACATCCAAGCTCACATAACCCACATGATACGCATTTAATAGAATTTACAGCCTTAGGAGTAGGTTTTGGTTCTAATCCTAGCCTTTCAGCAGACTCAAACATTCGCTGAGTTACCGGCTGCCATCTTTCCCTTGGAAATTCAGTTATACCAATATCTCTTTCAATTTCTTCAAATTCTGGAGTAAGATCCAGCCCTATTTCTCTTAATCCCTGATCTGCACGTACCATGTTTCCACAGGAAATTACGGTAGAACCACCGGTAGCTAATCCCCTTACAAGAACAAGATCATTTGCTGAACGCATGGTATCCATAGGTGGAAATAACCGTGTAATTGTCTTTTCACTTCCTAAAATGCCTGTTTTTCGAAAAGGTGCAGCCAATGATAAAAGTCTTCTAAATGGTTTAAATTCTTTTCCTGCTTCCAGTACTATTACTTCAAAGCCTTTACTAGCTAATTCACGTGCAGCTGTTGCCCCTCCAGCTCCAGTCCCTACTACTATTGCCCTCATGGTTTTACCTCATTTATACAAGCTATACATTCAGATGCGCCTTCTGTAATTCTTTCCTTAAATTGCATGTTTACATTTTCATTTAATCCGTATACTACGCCTTCATCTGCAGCACTTAAAATCATGCAAGCTTCAGGAGAATAATATTTAGATAAATCACATTTATTTACAACCATAATTATATTTCCACTTTTATTTTCTAGTTTAAACTCTATTCCCAGTATTTTATAGAGTATTCTTGCTGCAAGTTCAAGATCCTTAAAATCATTTCCAACTCCAAGTTTTCGGCGGGCCTCCTTCCCTAGTTCATAACCAACTTCAAACATTGCTTTTCTGCCAATTTTAACGGCTTTTTCATAGCCTAACTCCCCAATTAGTAATCTTACATATTCATTATGCACCCTGGCCATTACAAGTCTTCTTTCTTCCATAGTACCCTTTAACATATCATTCTTTTTGACCATTTCCGTCTTTTCAGGCGCATATTGTGTTAAAACTGTTTCAAGCCCATTTATTGTCTTTACAGCTATATTATCTAATTCCTTTTTTAAAATAAAACCTGGAAGCCCCAATGATGCAATTTTTAATCGAATACTCATGATTGCACCTCAACACGGCCAAAATGTAATACACTGGCAGGTTCAGCCCTCGATTTATAAATGAAATCTACAGTATTTTGATAGCGCTCCAAAATAGCCTTTCTTTTAAGTTTAAGATTTGCAGTTAGATCAGTGCCAATAGAAAGATCATTATCTAAAATTGCCCATCCTTTAATTTCTTCTGGGCGAGAAAGTCTGGTATTTATTTCTTTAATATCCTTATCAATTCTATCAAGATTTAATTCTATTTCTGTCCATAATAAAGCGCTGCAGTACGGCTTTCCATCACCAATTACCATTGCTTCATCAATTCCAGGAATGTTTTTAAGCATTCCTTCGATTTTTAAAGGATTTATTGTTTTTCCATAGGAATTAACAATAACTTCTTTTTTGCGGCCAGTAATTACAAGACTTCCCCTGGATGTCATATGGCCAAAATCACCAGTATGAAGCCATCCTTCTTTTAAAAGAGAATCTGAATCATTATTAAAATAATCTGATGCTACCTGTGGGCCTCTTACCAGTATTTCGCCGTCTGCATCTATATTAATATCCGTAAATGGGAGCGGTTCCCCCACTGTTCCTATTTTGTTTTTTCCGATCCTGTTAATAGTAACAAGGGGCGCTTCAGTTAATCCATAGGCATTATGGACTTCAATACCCATTTCATGGTAAGATTGAAGCAAATCATCACTTACTGGTGCTGAACCAACAATTAACTGGGCACATCTATCCAGACCTGTTTTTTTAAGAATTTCCCTTTTAATTAATTTTCCTAAAATTCTCTTTAAAATACCACCGGAATTAAGATAAATTCTCCCTATCCTTGATTCCTGTACACTGCACCATACTTTTTCATAGAAGCGAGGCACCGAAAAGAATATGTTAGGCTTTACCTTATTAAGAGATTTTTCAAGATCATGGAAATCTTCCAGAAAATAAAGATTTAAAGACGCAGGAGCATAGTAAGGAGCATAAGTTCCCATAATCCCTTCCACTACATGATTCATTGGAAGAAATGAAAGGTAAGATACTTCATTGGTTCGATCCTTCCATGGGGGCATTGAAGCTATGAATTCAGCCATCCAGCGAAGATTACCATGGGTGAATACGACTCCTCTTGGTTTTCCTGTTGTTCCAGAAGTATAGCGTATAGTAGCGGTGTCATTGAAATTTAAAGGGACATTCGAAACCCGATTTATTGTTTCACCCCTTTTAAGAAAGTCTTCCCATGAAATAATCTGCGAACTATTATTAACACTTCCATTGCAGAATGAAATAACGGAAATTTGAGTATTAAGTTCCTCCAAATCATTTAAAAGTTGAGGAGTGCCTGCAAAAAGTATCTTTGCATCACTATCCTTCAGTATTTCACTAATTTCATTTAAGGGGCTAGTATAATAAATAGGAACACTTATGGCACCTATAATACCAATAGCAATATCTAATGTAAGATATTTAGTGCTGTTAAAACCTATAACAGCTATTCTATCTCCCTTATTAATTCCCATGTCCTGAAGGGCTCCGGATGCGGAAATTACGTTTCCATAAATATCATTTGCACTGGATTTTTTAATTCCACTTTTAACAATGTCATAATAATTAACAGGCCTGGTGCTTCTTTGAAGTCTGAACAAAGCCTGTTCATGAACTGTACGGTCAGATCTATGTAAAAATCCATAATAAACTGCAAATTCAAGGATTTGAGGCAAAAAATCCTGCCATCTGTATTTATAAGTTCCCAGTAATTCATCAGTATTGTTCCGCTGGTACTCTCTATTTTCATTAAAATAAGGAGAAAGAGTATTCATGGTTTCCAGTAATTTAGCCGTTCCTTTTCCAAATAAATTGCCAATAGATGAAATTTTTTGAATTAATGAGCTATTTAACGGCGCATAAAAAGGTTTATTAAGTTTAACGCCCATATTCTTATTGCTCCATTCCCTCACAAATTTAATCAATTCTTCTAAAGTAGGAAGGGAATCCTTTGGAGCTGTTAAATGAAACGTCTTATTTACTGCATGTTTATTGAATGTCAAATTTACAACTGCATCTGCAACATAATCTACAGGAACTAAATTAATTTTCATTGATTTAGAAACTGGAATTAAAGACAATTTTCCATTTAAATAAAGCCTTAGAGGCACATATACTGTATTAAATGTTTTAATGTATCCTGTAGCCGAATTACCTACAATCATACTTGGACGAAAAATAGAAACATCGAATTCAGATTTTCTGACCTCTACTTCACTTTCAAACTTGGTTTTTTCATAGTCACTTAAAAACCCATATTCTGAAGTTAGAGAATCTTCAGAAACTGTGCCCATTTTTCCACCTGCAACATAAGCTGTGGATACATGTGAGAATCGCCCCAATCCATGGTTTTCATGAGCCAGCTGGGATAATTTTAGCACATTTTGAGTTCCAAGTACATTAATCCTTTGCAGTTCTTCAAATGAAGATTTAAGTTTCCAGTCTGCAGCAGTGTGAATTACGTGGGTAACTGTCTGAATTAATTCTCCATATTCATTTTTTTCTATTCCCAGTTCGTTTTCAGTAATATCTCCATTTAACACGCTAATTCTATTATTTATTTCCTTTGAAAGTTCTGGGAACTCCCACCATGCCCTAAAAAGCCTACTTATAGCGTCTTCTTTATTTTTGCCCCGTATTAAAGTAATAATTTTACAATCATGATGTCTAAGAAGACGTAAAGCAACTTGAGTACCCAAAAATCCATTTGCCCCTGTTAAAAGTATAACTCTGTTCATTTTTCTACTTTCCATCCTCTTTTTTGAAGGAAATCCCTGAGTATTTCAGGGTTTTTACGAGCACGTCCAAGATGCTGAATAAATCCCTCTTTCAATATGTTCTGCTGAATTTCAGGATTCTCAAACAGTTCATCAACTCTTTCATCTAATTTATCCCATATTTCAGGTGACATGTAGTCCAGCAAATACTTTTCAATTCCAAGCTCTTTATAAAATCCCCTGAGGCGTGTATCATGCCCTATAGCTATCTGAGGGATCTGAGCTTCAAGAGATAGAACTCCTGCATGATAACGTGATGTTACCAGAAGTTCAAGGCTTCTAAGGATATTTGTCATCTGTGAAGCATTATAATTCCTTGATGAAAATATTTTTACCATTTCAGGGTTTCTCATGTTATTTTTAATACATAATGCCAGTGGCTCGTCCAGTTCTTCCATACAAATTAATGCTATCGTTTTACCATGTTTTTCAATTATACGATCTGCAGAATTCGCCCATTTAAGAGCTAATTTCTCGCTTCCTTTAATTCTCTCTTTTGAGCGTGAATAATAATAAGGCCATTTATACAGGTTTTCCTTTTTGCCCCATGGGCGCATAACAACAGGCCATAAATAGAAATCAACTGGTGTAAATCCTACTACTCCTGAATCTAATTCTGGCCATGTTTCCTGTAAAATATTAGCATCCTCTTTTTCAGTTTTAAATGTAAATGCACAATCTGCCGTTACAGCTATAGGTGCGCTAACTTCAATTTTTTTGAGTTCTTCTTCAGCAGGTTGAGTTCTCGTTAAAATTAGATCAGTTTTACTGGCTTCTCGCTTAACTAACCACTGATTAAAGGACGATAAATGACCAACATCTACAGCATAGGCAATGCTTGGTTTTTTAAAATTATATGCGCATTTGGTAGCCCATAAAAATGCCCATAAAAGTGCAGAAGTCCATGTATCCATGTAGCAGCTTCCCTCAACTAATAAAAGGATGTCATGCTCTTTAACCAGTCTTCTTATATCAAAAAAGAATATGGATGGTATTGGAGCAATCCTCAAAAACTCATCTTCTTTAAGATATCGCTTCAAGTTATCCTTATTTAACGTGGGGACAGTAATAATAGCTTCAGGGCCCAAAATTGCCCTTATATCATTTATTATAGAGAGCAATCTTGCTTCAGAACCTGTGTTATTGGCGCCATTATAGCCAACTAAAAGGACTTTAGGAGTTTTTTTCATAATCAGTATATTCCAGTATATTTTATTTTTAAAGTGATTCACAAGTATAAATATATTAACATCAGTAGATTCAAGTTAATGGTGTTAACTACTTTTTATACTTTCGATCCACTGTGCAATTGTATTTACCACATCTTCCTTTACATGGCCCTCAATTAAGTACTCCTGTGGAGTTGAATTGCCTTCTCCCTCAATAAATAAATGGTTCAGCTTTGGGAAAAGTTTGAAAGCGGCATTCGGTTTGTGATTAAGAGCAGCTTTCCAGCCCTCAAAGTCTTCTGTTTTTAATACCTGGTAATCACGCTCACCTTGAAGAACTAATATTGGCATGTTTAATGTTTTTACAATATCTGCAGGATTGTGATCACGTAGATCTATCCAATAGGCAGCTGAAATCCCTAATGGTAAGTCCTGAGGCGACATATCTGCTAGATCAGGGCTCTTAACTCTTGCTACTTTTTCTTTCAATTCTTCAAGTTCTGTCTTTTGCTGTTCAGCCATTGTGTCTGCAAGGCCGTAAATGTATGTAAATTGGTCTAAAATGGTATCTTCCAGTGAACGTGTAATTCCCGCCATGATAATTAGTCCTGCTAATTCTGGATCCTCTTGACCAATGCGGGGAGCCAAAGTCGCGCCAAGACTATGACCCAGTAAATAGACTTGTTTTGGATCTATACCTTCAGTTTGGCGCATTAACTGAACTGCAAGTAATGCATCATCTATGGCCTCTTCTTTCCCAGTTAGCTTCTCTACTAAGTCCGGGGTGAATTGTTTAGCGTGTGTAAATGTTCGTTTATCATACCGAAGCACAGCAATGCCCTTTGAGGCCAGGCCCCATGCCATATCTTTAAACGTTTTATTTGGCCCAATTGTTTCATCCCTATCATTAGGACCTGAACCGTGCACCAATACTACACCCGGAAAAGGACCAGAACCTTCAGGTAATGTTAATGTACCCGGTAGTGCCCATTTTCCCTCTCCAACAGTTACATCAACTTCATGAAAAGCTGATTCGTTTACATATTCTGGAGGGCTGTAATCCATTTTGGTTGGCGTGAAGTTTAACCCGCCTATCTGTTCCTGATCATTAAAAACAACCTGTATATCAATTATAACTTGCTGGAACTGGCATCTGATAATAACGATTTTATAACCTTCTGCTTCAGCAGTTTGTGTTGGATTCATCTGCAGCAGGCTACCTGCTTCCATGACCAGATTTAACCAAGACTCCTTCAATTTATCTTCGCCAAAAACATTTTTCATCTGATCATCAAATCTACTCGCAGCTGCTGTAAAATCCCCCTTCAATAGCTGGCCTACAAACATCTGCGCCATTACTTTAAATTTTTTAAAAGACTGTTCTTCCATATTAATTCCCCTATACATTTCCTCTATACATCAATTTATAACTTCTACTCATTGAAAATTCATTTAAATATAAAATCTTCTATTTAATAATTTTTCCAAATTTATCTTTAATATGTGCATATTCATTCCTGCTAAAGCTGCAATCCTTCATGCATATAGTACAACCATAACATAAGTCCTTTATAATCTTTGTTTTTACATTATTATCTTCAAAAGACTTTTCTTCAATAATAGCCTCACCAGAACATTTTTTAATGCATTTACCGCATTTAGCACAAAAATCAGGGATCCACGAGTGTTCATTATCTCCATTAAATGGCAAATTCTGAATACTTGTAAATATAGCAGCTATTCGCTGCCTTGGCCCAAATTCAGGAGTTATGAGCATTCCGTGCCTTCCCCTATATCCCAAACCAGCACGTTGGGCAAGATGAGGGTACATTACAACTCCACCGGCAGGATGACTGGCATGAGCTGCAAAACCGTTTTTCCTTAAAAATTCTGCAAGCATATTGGTCTTTTTTCCAAGTTCATCATATGTTACAATCCCCATTTCCTGTGTCTGCGGACTTGGAGCCATATCAATCGATTCCTTATCCATTTCCATGATTAATATAATTGCATTCTCAAATAAAATTGATCTGTCTTTGAATATAAATTCAGGTGGGACTTTTACATATCCTATACCATCTATTCCAATAGATTTTGAGTAATTTTCAAATTTTTGAATAAAATCGTCTTCAGTAGCATTCTTTGGATTATCTGGATTGTTTTTTAATGATTTAACTGTATATTCCATATTTTTCGCTATCGAAAGCTGTTTTGGAAGGGTTTTGAGTGTTATTTCCAATTTATCAGGCATGAGTTTTTCTGGAGATGTTGGCGACGCCATTACACATCCTTCTTTCCCTTTTACACCACTTTCCAGTATATTTATCTTATTTAATCTATAATCCGCATATTTATTCTTTATTCCATCCATTAAGCCCATAATAATTCCCCTTTAACGGCAGGTCAGTTAATATATTAAAACTGGTTCTGTACATTTGGATTTACCTATATTAAACAGGCAAAACAGTTGATTGACGTTGATATTTGTTGGAATACCTTCCTCATGCCAGTGATTTTTACAACTTGAGTAATCTAAAAGTACACATTGGGCTGGAATTCCAATAGAACCTGATTTCCATCCACCAGCTATTAAATTAGATATACATGCAACACCGACAATTCCCAGCTCATTTCTGTCTTTCTCTGTACTTTTTGAAAATGCTGAAGATTCATGCGAAATGATATAAACCTCAAAACCGTGTTCATCCCCAATTTTTGTTAATTTATTTACATTGCAGATTTTTGAACATCCTGTGCACCTTAATCCAAGATTAGTATCTTGTGCCCTGCATTTTGCCCCTGCAGAAGATTTCATACAGCCAGGTAAGAGCAACGCCTTTCTAGGTCTATTTTCAAATTCTTTTCTAAATGCCCTGTTCATGATTTCTGCTCCAACCATGTTCAGGTGGTATTCTACTTCTTTTCGGCCGCAAAAAATTACATCTTCTTGAAAGAGATGTTCATGATGTTTTTCAGATAAAAATTTGTTTACATTATCTGTATACTGGCCAAGAACAATTTTACTTCTGTATTCGAACCAGTCAGCAAAAAGAAAAGCATTTGCTAAATATTCTGAAGCTGTTTCATTAGTTTTAGTTTCTAAAAAGTCCTTCCAAATTTCTAAACGTTTCAATTCCTGGTTAAAATCTCCAGCTGCTTTAAGATATGCTAGAAGTTTATTAAAGTTGTTTATAGTTAAATCAGGCGTATTATTATCTTCAGATAGTAAAAAAGGTTTCATTATCATTCCACGTATGATATCTATGGTTTCTTTTGCAGGCTGGTTTTGATTACGTTCTTTAACTAGATTTTCCAGTATTTTTTGTGGATTCTTATCTAAATTAGCAGCTCTTACACCGTAAACTCTCCAGAATGTCCCTAGCATTAAAAGTTCAAATATATATTCCCCATATGTGCGTACGCTGTCTATACCTTTTTCTTTAACGTATGAATAGAAATCCAGTACTATTGAATTTTCAAAACTTTCAAATTCCATTAAAACTTCATCTGTAAATGATTTAATCTCCTTATAATACCTATCAGAATTTTTTTGATTTCCTTTAAGTGAATATGTGATGGTTTCCATTTTTTATCCCCTATTTATTCAATCTTTATAGCGTCCAGAATGAATTTAGTATGATTTGACATTCTTTCCCAGACCACATCAGTGAAAGTTTCCTCAGTTTCATCGTATTTTAAGACAAAATACTCAAAAAAGAGGTAAATTGCAAAGGAAAAATATTCATAAGCAGCTACTTTAGGATCTACAGGCTTAATAACTTTTTTTTCAATCATTTTTGTGAAAATACCTTCCCATGCCATTATTGGGAATTCTAAGAGTTCTTTTTTGAAGAAGTCTCTTATTTTTTCATTGTGGTAAAGTTCTATTGAAATAAGTCTCCAGACTTTTTCTGTATTTGGGATGCTCATTCTTTCAATGAATGCCCTTGCCCCTATTTCAAAAAATAATTCAGGTGTTTCCATTAATTTATCCATTTCTTCCTCCGGGGGACTGCTTTGTGCAAGCTCATTCATAAAATAGTCTATAATAGTATCTAAAATCGCTTCTTTGCTTTTATAATGATTGTATATTGAACTCTCTCTTATTCCAACTTCCCTTGCGATTTCACGAACTGAAACTGCATCGAAGCCTTTTTGCGAGAAAAGATCCAGTGATACATCAAATATTTTTTCTTTAGTGCTTTTCCCTGAGTTTTTTTCGATTTTCGAGTTTGAGTTTTTATTTTTCATGATGATCCCTTTCAACTTAACTAACGTTAGTTAGTTTAACAAGATATATAAAACTAACGTTCGTTAGCTTCTTGAGTATACCTGTGTACTTTCTACTATATAAAGCTAACGAACGAACGTTAGTACCATAAAAACTAATAAATTTAAAAGAATTTATAGTTACCATTCCAAATTATTTAAGCTAAATTAGACTAATAATGAAATCAGGAAGTTAATTTCTTTTATTATACAAAAATAAATAAAATAAACCTCTTTAAGATACCATAAACTCATTATTTTATTTATTTATTAGATCACCAAAGGAAAGATATTTACATTAAAAGATACATAATAATACACAGGTAGTTTTTTTTAATATTATAAAATATACCTCATTATAATGCCTGAATTTAAAATTACTTCTTAAATGGGCTATTAAGGCGCGATTTAGGAAAAACCACTTGTAAACATATCCTTTTAAAATAAATTAGGGGGGAACGAAGTAAATGAAGTTAGATCAATTAAATGATAAAAGAAACAATATATTAGGAGAATTAAGGGCATATCAAGAACTTCAATCGGGATTAGAACAAATAAGTAAGTATAATCGGGAAAATTATGCCAATGAAAGATTAAAGGTGTATACAACGGCTTATGAACCTCATCTTGAAGAAATAACCGAATTGAGCGTTGCAGAAAAAATAGAAACATTGACCAATAAACTATTAACAATATCAGATAAAATTAACACATTGAAAATGAATGCTAAATAAATTTATTTTATATTAGTCTGCTTTATGTTTATGTGAGCAAATAGTAAATTCCTCATCCCTTAATTCTATAGAATATTTGGCTAAATGGCGGTCTTGACCTGTTTCAGTCATTACAAGATATACATTTACCCCATCATCATTAATTGTAATCCGATTGTAACATGGACGTGTATCTCCACGTAGTTTTCCAGTGGTAGCTGTTCCTGAATTCAAAACCACCATATTTTCCATGGTCCATGTATTAGGAACATGTTTATGTCCATTTAAAACAAAATTTACCTTATAATTTACTAATTCTTGTATGAGATCCCCTGAGTCTAATAAAATATTTCTTTCACGGCCAGCTTGAGGGACAGGAAGCAGGTGATGGTGAAAGGTTACAAACTTACCTAAATCATCAGGTATCGTTTTAAGTTTATCTTTTAACCATTCCATTTGATCACATCCAATATCACCGCTATTTACATCCGCCTGTGATGAATCAAGGCCTATAATTGCAAATCCTGCTTTTTTATCTATCCTTACAAATTTTCTTTCTCCAATCAGTTTTGTAAAATGCAACCTACCCACATTCCGGGCATCATGATTTCCAGGAATAGTGTGAACCTCTGATGTGGCTTTGATTTCATCTATAAATGTTGCAGCATCGTTATATTCTGTTATATACCCATGATCCGTCGCATCCCCTGCAAAAATTATAAAATCTGGATTTTCATGTTGTATTTGAGACATTAACTTCTTTTTAAGTTCATTGGAGAATGTTAGTGCCCCAAAATGCACATCTGATATTTGTATAATTTTTCTCTCCATAATTATATCCCATACACTTTCTATATCTAATATTAATATATTTATATATAATAATATTACTACTTTTTAAATTACATCCATTATCTTAAAAGATTCATTGAGTAATTTTCTATTTTTTAGAGACAACAGAACTAACAATATAGAAAAAATCTAATTAAAATAGATTATAATACAATTCTATAAATTAGAGTTATAATAGACTGGAAGATAGTATGAGAAGAAATGATAAAGAAATAAAAGATGAATATCTGATACACCGAATATTAAAAGAGGCTACAATCTGCCGAATTGCCCTTTGTAATAACAATAAACCATACATAGTACCAATGAACTTCGGTTTTAAAGATAATTATCTTTATCTTCACTCAGCACTTAATGGACGGAAAATTGATATAATAACTAAAAATAACAATGTTTGCTTTGAAGTTGATATTGAAACAGAACTTATAACCTCTGATAAGGCCTGTAACTGGGGAATGAAATATTACAGTGCAATTGGTTTTGGAAAAGCTCATTTTATTGAAGATGAAGAAGAAAAAATAAACGCTTTAAATATCATAATGCAGAAATACAACCATGAAGCTGGTTCATTCCAATATTCAAAGTCAGCGCTTAAGAAAACTACCTTAATTAAGGTGAAAATAGAGAGTTTAACTGGAAAAAAATCGGGATATTGAAGTGATTAGATGAAAGTACTACTAATTTTAGGTCATCCAACAAAAGGAAGTTTTAATCATGCCATTGCAGAGACTGCAAAAGCAAAATTACGCGAAAATGGCCATGAAGTAATATATCACGATTTATATGCTGAAAAATTTGATCCAATACTTTCTGGAGCAGAAATTCCCAAAGGTGCAGAATTAGATTCTTCAATTGAAAGACATTGCAGAGAAATTTCAGAGGCAGATGGGATAATTATCGTGCACCCCAACTGGTGGGGGCAGCCTCCAGCTATTTTAAAAGGTTATATCGACCGTGTAATACGTGCAGGTGTGGCATATGAATTTTTAGAAGGAGATAATGGAGAAGGAGTTCCAAATGGCCTGTTGAATGCTGAAACAGCCCTCGTATTTAACACCGCCAACACTCCCGAAGAAAGAGAACTGGAAGTATTTGGAGATCCCCTTGAAACCATCTGGAAAAACTGTATCTTCGATCTATGTGGAGTACATTACTTTTACCGAAAAATGTATGGCGTTATCGTCACAAGCAGCCCAAAGGAGCGCCAAATTTGGCTTGAAGACGTTGAAAAAACAATTGATAAATATTTTCCACCTCAAAGTTAATATTTTAGGAGAGTTTTAAAATGGCAGAACTACCTGAACTTATGATTTTAAGTGGGCAGATGAATGAGGAACTGAAATCAAAGGAATTCAAATCAGTTGATGTAAAACAGGAAAAATGCCTGAATATGGAAGTAAACGATTTTAGAAACCATATTAGTGGCAAAACTATTAAAAATGTGTATAATAAAGGAAAATGGATTTTCTTTGAACTTAATGATAATTATCATCTCTTACTAAATCTGGGAATGGGTGCAGATGTTTTATATTATAAATCAGATGAAAATTTTGCAGAGGAACATCAATGCCGATTTCATTTTACAGATGATTCAGGATTTACATGTAAATTCTGGTGGTTTGGGCATTTAGACCTGATCTCAGATAATAAACTGTCAGAACACAAACCAACGAAAGATATAGCAATTTCACCTCTTGATACTGATTTTACCAGTGCATACTTCAAAAAAATCTGCGAAGGGCGTTCACAAATTAAAAATATACTATTAAATCAAAAAAAGGTAGGCGGTATTGGAAATGTATATGTTCATGACATTCTATTTAAAGCAAAAATTCATCCCCAAAAACAAGTTAATTCTTTGGAACCTTCACAAATTGATAATTTATTTGAAGTTATAATAGATAATCTTAAATATTCCCTAGATAAAAAAGGATTAGCCTATGAAAAGGATTTTTATGGTGAAAATGGAGGATTTACTAAGGATTATTTTTTAATAGCCTACAAAGAAGGAGAAAAATGCCCAGATTGCGGTGAAACCATTGAAAAAATCAAGACTGGAAGCACATCTTCTTATATCTGTCCAGAGTGTCAGAAACTATAAATTTATTCCATGAGATATAGAATATACATTTAATTAAATTATATGGTATTATGTGATTTAAATGGGAAAATTAGCCTTAACTATAAAATCTGAAAATAAACCAGGAGTTTTAAGAGATATTACTGATTTAATGGCCAAATGCGGCATGAACATCACATACACTCACCTTTTTTTGGAGAAAGACGGATCATCTTCGGTTTATATGGAACTTGAAGGTGTAAAAAATGGAGAGGAGCTTTCAAATAATATCATGAAATTTGAAGCTGTTGATCACGTTGATATCCATCCATCTTTAACTGAAATATATGGAAAAAGAATTATAATTATCGGCGGCGGAGCGCAGGTTGCCCAGGTTGCTCAGGGAGCGATAACAGAATCAGACCGTCACAATATAAGGGGAGAACGCATTAGTATTGATACAATTCCTCTCGTAGGTGAGGAAGAGCTTGCAGATGCTGTTTACGCTGCTGGAAGACTTCCAAGAGTAGAAGCACTGGTTCTTGCAGGGTCCCTTATGGGAGGTAAAATTTCAGATGCAGTTGATGAGATTAAAAGAGATCACGGAGTGATTGTAATAAGCCTCAATATGCCGGGAAGCGTCGTGGAAAAAGCAGATTTAGTTGTAACAGACCCTGTTCAAGCTGGAGTTATGGCAGTTATGGCCGTAGCTGATACTGCAGTTTTTGATATAAAAAAAATTAGGGGAAAAAAATTTTAAAAAGTATATTAAAATTAACTCATTTCTATAGCTCGAATTAAGATACTTGCAGCATTTTTAAGCTCTGGGTCTTTTATATCTCCGCTTTCTCTTATTTCTAGCGCCATTTTAAGAACTTTATGTATATCATCTGGTTTAAGATTTTCAGCCATTTCAAGATAGGTTTGATCCATATCTTCATCCACATTAATTTTCTCTTGTTCAATCAGTTCCAGCATGACTTTGCATGCGCCCATGATATCTCCACTACCAGCACTTTCTTCACATTTTTTTACTAATTCAGCAGATCCTGCGTCCATCTTTAATCACCAGTTATATATATTAGGATTTTATTGGATTTATATCTGTTTGTTACTTTAAAAATAATAAGTAGTACTAATAAAGTTTTATTCCATGATAAATGTTAATATACAATAAGCAATGGTATTTACCGTATTGATTTAAAGAAAACGAGTAATTACAGTTATCTAACGATTTATAATCCCAAAATAAATTAATTGTGTGAAAATTAAATAAATAAATTTAGCTGTAGTCAAAATAAAATTAATTTTATAAATTAAAGCATCTCTATTGCCCTAATTAACCTTGCAGCTGCGTTTTTTACGTCTGCATCAGTTATATCGCTGCTGTCTCTTATTATAAACGCAATTCTAAGAACTTCAGGTACATCCTGTGCTTTGATATTTTGCGCCATTTGAATATAAGATTGTCCGGGTTCATCTTTAAGTACCACGTTTCCCCTATCCATTTCTTCTAAAAGTACCTGGCATGCACCCATTGTACTAGTATCCACTTCATTGTCTTCACATTTTTTAATTAATTTTTTAGAATTTTCATCAAGAGATATCTTTTTCACAATTATCACCTTTAATTAACCTAAAATAACTATTATAAATTCTTAAAGATTTCTACGTTTAAATGAAATTGAGTCCCCTAAATGAAATTAAACTCATTAAAGTTGCTCTATAGCCCTAATTAGCCTATTTGCAGCAATTTTAAGTTCAGGATCGACATTTCCTCTTTCTTTTATTTTAAATGCCATTTTAAGGACTTGTGGCACGTCTTCTGGTGCAATACTTTCTGCCATATGTATATACGATTCATCCGGCATGTCTTCTCCAAGGTCTATTTTTCCTCTTTCCATTTCTTCCAGCAGAACTGTACATGCTCCCATAACACTTGTGTCGACTTCCTTATCTTCGCACTTTTTTATCAATTTTACTGCATTTTCATCCAGTTCCATATTATCACCATGTTTATTATGATCTTCAAAGGATTTAAATTTAATACTTATTGTATAAATTGTACTCGATTTAAGGGATTTAACAGAATTAATTCTTTATCAAAAATTCTAAATACAACAAAAAATAAATTATAATTTGATTTATTACATTTCCATAAGACATCTAACAGATTACATTTCATTTTTCAGTTACATCTAAGCTTGAAATTAGTAATTAGCGCTGTTTATCCATATTGTACTAAAAATATGATTGGAGGTAAATTTATGAGAAAATACCGGTGTTTAGTATGTGAATACGTATATGACCCCCAAAAAGGAGATCCTGATAGCGGAATAGACCCTGGAACCGCTTTTGAAGATTTGCCAGATGATTGGATTTGTCCAGTGTGCGGCGTAGGTAAAGACCAGTTTGAAGCAATGGAAGAGGACGTTCCAAAAGAAGTTAAAAAAGAAGAACAGGAGATGTTCTGTTACCAGTGTTCACAAACAGCAAGAGGAACAGGTTGTACAGTACAGGGAGTATGTGGGAAAACTGCTACAGCTGCACGACTCCAAGATAATTTATTATTTGCAATTAAAGGTATATCAGCCTATCTTTACCATGCTAGAGAGTTAGGATACACCGATCCAGAAATAGACGCCTTCATGGAGAGGGGTTTCTATTCAACCCTTACCAATGTCAATATTGATATTCCGGAATTGATAAATCTGGCCCTTGAAGCAGGAAAAATGAATATAAAAACAATGCGACTTCTTAAAACAGCCCTCATAGAAACTTATGGAGAACCGACCCCTGTTCAAGTTAGCACTGGAACAAAAAAAGGTCGTGGAATAGTTGCAACTGGCCACAATCTCAAAGCATTAGAAGAAGTCCTTAAACAAACCGAAGGCACTGGAATAAATGTTTACACACATTCTGAACTTCTTCCAGCGCATGGATATCCAGAGTTAAGAAAATATGACCACCTTGCGGGTCAACTGGGTAAATCATGGTTTGACCAACGACAGGTGTTCTCAAAATATCCTGTAGCAATTCTTGGAACATCAAACTGCGTATTACCTCCAATGGACGATTATAAAAACCGAATGTTTACAACAGGAGTTGCAAGATTAACAGGCGTGCAGCACATCGAAGGTTATGACTTTTCACCACTTATTGAAAAAGCTAAATCATTACCAGAACTTCCAGAGGAACCTGGGGACACCATATATTCAACTGGATTCGGCGCGTCGACCATACTTTCACTTGCACCAAAAATAAAAGAGCTTGTAGAAGCTGGAAAGATAAGGCGGTTCTTCCTGGTTGGAGGATGTGATGCACCACTTGCAAAATCACCATATTACACCGAATTTGTGCAAAAATTACCTGAAGATACAGTTGTTTTAACACTTGCATGCGGCAAATTCAGGATGAACCAGCTACCGCTGGGAGATATTGAAGGAATTCCACGTTTAATAGATATAGGCCAGTGTAATGATGCTATAGTTGGAATTGATATTGTGACTGCACTTTCAGAGCTTTTTGGCCTTGAAGTAAATGAATTACCATTGACAATTGTTTTAAGCTGGATGGAACAGAAGGCTGCTGCAATTCTCTGGAGTCTGCTGTATCTCGGAATTAAAGGCATTTATCTCGGCCCAATAGCCCCTGCATGGGTAAATGAAGACATTTTGAATTTCCTGGTTGAAAATTATGATATTCGACCAATTAGTACTCCAGAAGAAGATATTAAAGAGATTTTAGGGTAATTAAACCCATTTTCTATTTTTACATTTATTTTGTTCTACGTAATACGAAAAATATTTTTATCACCTGATTTCATAGTTAATACAGTGATTTAAATGGCCAAAGATGTGGATATTGACAAAGAGTTCGAAGCTCAATTGAAAGGCAAAATGGGTTGGAAATGCTCATGTTCCCTAGATATTATTGATAAAGAATCATCGCTTAAGTCTGTTACATGTAAAAAGTGTGGTAAAACCTTTAAAACAAATAGAGATACAGAATTTTGTTTTAAATGTGAAAAAAAATAATTAATTAAAATTGTAGGTGAAAACATGGCAAAGGTAGAAATTGAAAGAGTTATGTGTATATCCTGTGGAAACTGTATTGATGTATGCCCTGACTTCTTTGAATTTGCTGATGATGGACTTTCCCATTTAAAATCCTTAGAAAATACAGAAGATACCGAAGAAATAGAAGTAGAAGACCCTGGCTGCTGCAGCCAAGCAGAAGAACTCTGCCCCGTAAATATTATACATGTTTATGAATCCTAATGCATGGAGGTTATCAAAAATTCTGCATGAATTTTTGGAACCCCAAAAATTTCCTATTTTTGGAGGAATGAAAAAATGGAAGATATTAAAGGAAAAGTGTTAAAAACTGCGGATTTAATAGAATATCAGAGTGGCTCTGTAGTAAGCCGTGAAATTATAAGAAAAGAAACCGGAACAGTAACTATATTCGCCTTCGATAAAGGAGAAGGCCTAAGTGAACATACAGCCCCTTTTGATGCCATGGTTCAGATTATAGACGGCAAAGCCGAAATAACAATATCAGGCAATAAAAATGTTCTTGAAGCAGGTGAAATGATCATAATGCCTGCAAATGAGCCTCATGCACTTAAAGCGCTTGAAAAGTACAAAATGGTTCTGACAATGATAAGATCCTGATCATATTTTGATCTTTTAACCATAATACTCGCAAATTCCCATATATTCACATTTTTCACATTTATTCTTGTTTAATCTGAATTCTGGAATTTCATGCTTTTCAAGCATCATGTTCATTGAATCAAGCACACCAAAGAGTTTGTTATACAAAATTGAGTTTACTACAACAGGTCTTCTTTCGCCTATTTTAGTATAATTAATAAATCCAACAAGAACTTCCTTATTTAGTTCATAATCTATTAAAACAGCATAAGCGGCAATTTGTAAGGCGTCAGATAGCCATACTCCATTACCTGGAGGAATTCCTGTTTTAGTTTCAATTGGATAGTAAATTCCATTAATTATCTCTATTTTATCTACTTTACCGCTCAAATTAAGCTCTTCATTTTGCAATGAAAATTCTAAAAGGGATTGCGGAAAAAACATTTCTGCAAGTTCATTACTTCTCTTTTTGGTCATATTCAGGATTTTTTTAATTTTTAAAGCCATGAATTGGGATTCCAACTTTAAATCATCTTCTAAATCCTCACATAATTCTTTTAAAGTTGAATAATCCATTCCGTATTTATGGGAATACCTTTTCGCGGTGTTTTCAATGAACAGATGTACTTCATCAAATAAAATTCCAAAAATATCTTCTAATTCTATATTTTCTTTTATGCGCCATATATTTTGCTTTGTAAGTTCTTCAAAACCTCTCCTGATTTCATGTACGAATTTCCCCCGCGATATTTCCTGTGTTTGAACTTCAATCTTTTGAGTATGATTTAAATACATTTTCGCAGGGCAGTATATGAACTCTGAGATTGAAGAAACCCTAATCATCTACGGCACCAAATATGATTTATTTAAAACTACCATAATATTAAATTCATATCTATTTTTATAAAACTCATATAAATAGATAGTTTAAAAACAATTTTTGAACTAATATATTAAAAATCAACATTGGTTAAAAAATGCTGATTGAGGAAGAATTTATTTAATATCCCTTATAATTTCAAGATAAAAATCTGTAAATTGGTTAATATGTCGGGATATATATCTTACATCATCTACTTCATCATCTGAAGGATCTAGTTTTACAACTATGAATAAATTCAATCTTCCCCTATCTTCAACATGTGCTTCTTCTTTATAGGTTGCCAATTTAGCTTCAATCTCATCTTTCCATTCTTTAGGCGAAACCATGTCTGCAAAATTGAGTTCAAGTCCTTTTTCCCCAAACGAGCCTACAAATTCCAACATGATTCTATCATATGATGTTCATGTTTCTTATATTTTTATCATTTTATCATTTATGCTCTAACGCAATTACTTAAAAATAGCCGAAATAATATTAAAATCCTGCAAGTGAAGTAGTATAAATCCTAAAAAAAATAATATAAATTAATATTAGATTAAATTAGTAAATTAGATCTATAAAGAGTTTATTTATAAAAACAGAAGAAATAACAGTTAATTCAAAAAGAATTGAAGAGATTGAAATTAGTATTTTCAATCTTCCAGCACTCTGATAAAAAGCGTGTCCTGTTTCACTAAATTGAGTTTATCAATTTCCTCTACAGCTTTTCTGATATTTTTCTCAAGTGCCTCATGTGTTACCATAAAAATCGGAATTTCCTGGCCTTCGTTTTTCTTTCTCTGGTTTACAGATTCTAAGCTAATATCATAATTACTTAATATGCCTGACACAGTATGTAAAACTCCTGGCTTATCAATTACTGTAAGTCGCAGGTAGTATTTGGAACATATGTCATTGATATCCTTTATTTCTTTAACTTCTGTATCTTCAGGGCCGTATATATTATGTCTTTCCATGTTTTCCATGATATCAATACAATCCCCAACAACAGCACTCGCTGTAGGCATCCTTCCGGCACCCTGACCATACATCATTACAGGGCCAACAATATCTCCAACCAGATATACTCCATTAAAAACATCATTTACAGATGCGAGAAGATGATTTTGAGATATTAAAGTCGGATGAACCCTTACTTCAAGCTCTCCCCTATCAATTCTTGCAATTGCAAGGAGCTTTATAGCATAGCCCAGTTCATTTTTGATGAATTCAATGTCTTCCTGTCTAATTTTACTTATTCCTTCAACATGGAATTTATCCTGTTCAATATAAACTCCAAAGCCCAAAATAGTGAGTATAATTAATTTCTGGGCCGTATCATGCCCTTCAATATCAAAGGTAGGATCTTGCTCCGCATATCCTTTTTCCTGAGCTTCACGTAATACATCTTCAAAATCAAGGCCATCGTCAGTCATTTTAGTTAAAATGTAGTTTGCAGTTCCGTTTATTATACCATAAATAGACTTAATATGATTGGCTGCAAGGCTTTCATTTAATGGTTCAAGTAGAGGAATACCGCCGCCGACACTGGCTTCAAAGCAAATTCGAACATTATTATCATTTGCAGTTTTTAAGATTTCTTCCCAGTGTTTTGCAAGTAATGCTTTATTTGCAGTGACTACATGCTTACCATTGCCCATAGCTTTTAAAATAAAAGTTTTTGCAGGCTCATAGCCCCCGATAAGTTCTATTACTATATCTATTTCTGGATCTTCTAAAATATCATTGACATCAGTAGATAAAATGTTTTTATCTACTTTAACGCCCCTATCTGTTTCAATGTCCAGATCAACCACTTTCTTAAGGTTTATTTTTGCATCAATTTTTTTCTCCATAAGCTCTAAATTCTGGTTAAAGGTTTCTACAACTCCTGCCCCTATTGTCCCAAAACCAATGAGCCCTATATTGTAAATATCTTTCATTAAACGCCTCCTTAAAAAGATAAAAGTTATTTATAAATATTCATTGATTTATTCAAATTACTTTTAAGTTATCAATCTACCATAATATATCAATTGTTATACGTTAGTTCTTCGGTCAAAATTAAGATATTTAACGCTTTAAATTGTCAACTTTTCATTTAGTTAAATTCTTCAGTTTAATATATTCACCTATTGATTCCCTTGTTGTACCAACAACAAGCCTGTACCTAACATTTTTATCAGTAACTTTCTCTAATTTACCTTTTGCAACTATTTCCTCCCCTTCCTTTGCCTGGCCAGAATAGGTATGAGTAAATGAAGCAATTTCAGTTATATCAACATCTGAACCTTCTAAAATATTAACATCCTCCACTTTATAGACTGCAGGATTATCAAATGATGCAATTGCATTAGATACGGTACATTCTATCATTGCCGTACCTAAAGACTCGTATTTTTCATCACCATATTTTCCTTTTATTTCATCCCAGTCACGGGTAGAAAGAATATCAAAAAGAGTACCTTCAATTACTCCTCTATTATTTTTACGCTTCTCATACCACTGAAATTCTTCATAACTTAAAGATTCATCTTTTATTCTTTTTTGATATAACTTCACCCAAAAATCATCACTTATACTTTTTAAATTGCTCTTGTCTTTAATTTCTCCAAAGGTATCCATTGCTTTCCTGTGATTTTTAAGCCCATAAATTACGAAATCTATATCTGAAATATCTGGATCATATAAACCAGGTAAAATTGAACCAGAAATCCCCATTTTTGAATAAGGAATATCCGCATAATCATGGAAAATATTAGCCAGCTTCACGACTTTTCTAAGCAGTTCATCATTATTATTAGATTCTAATATCTCTTTTAAACGCTCCTCAGGTTTTAATATTTTTTCAACCTTATTTCTAGGAACACCCATCATCTTAAGTTTTTCTTTTCCAAAAAGATATTCTGGATAAGTAGAACCTATAAACTCATAAGCCTGTTTAGAATCTACTTTAGAATATCTTCGACCATTTTTAGAACGATCACCATTAATATCAGGAATATATCTCAAAAATGACAGAATTCTATCTTCTGGATGCAGATAAGAAGTAGTGGCAAAGAATAAATCATCTTTTGTATATACAAAATCTCTTGTTCTGGCTCTCATAAATTTATTTAATCACTAGATACTATATATGTGCTACGCCACTAATCATTGCACATACCACAGAATAAAGTTATTTTTCACTAAAAAATAATACATTTTTTCTAAAATCAATGAGAACTTAAATAATAAAAAAAATGAAGAAACAGTGGAAAAATGAGAATGTGGTATAATGAAATATAATTAAATTTTTCTAACTTTTTCTAATCCTACATATTTATAGATGAAAACAAAAAACACTGCAACAATTGCTATATTAGCAATTAACCTTAGCCAAAATTCACCCCTAAAAAATAAGGAATCTACAGTGTATACAACAACTAAAAGTACCACTACAGCAATTATACTCCAAATATTCCGTTTATCCATAACCATTCACCAATAATATTAAAATAAACTCTACTATTTGAATTTGTGTAAAATTAAAATTTAAAATACTTGGATTTGAACTTAAAAGATACCAATATCCATAAAATCAAGTTATACTTAAACAACAGATAAAAAGTTATTCAATAAAATTTTTAAATATTCAAATTGGCTTTAAAAGAAAAATATATTATTTTAAAGAAAGTTTTAATTTACTACTCCAAACTAGACTAATTTTAGCCAAAATATCTTTAATTATGGAAAAATCACTCATTAGATGCAAAGTAAAATAAAAAACTGAACCCAACTCCGACTCAACCCAAAGAACATAAATATCATGTTTATTTACACTAAAATAAATTTTTAAAGATAAAGAAAATAAAATAAGATTATTTTACTTTAAAACTATCCAGTATCATGTTAAAGTTTGCAATATTCTTATTAAGCTCACCTGGTGGGGCTGTGTATTGTATTTCATACCAGGTTCCACCTTTCATAAAGACAACTGCAAATTCCGTTCTTTGACTTTCTATTTTATTTGTTCTTTCATTTATGCTATCTTTATGTGTTATTTTAATTGCTGATAATCCATCTATTGTTATATTCTCCCTGGAAACTGCTACAAAACCCAATCTTTTTGATTCAATGCTCTCCACCTGATTTGCTATATCATTCAACGTTTCATTGGGCGTAACCTGATGTTTATTGATGAAAACTCTTGTTTCATTATTTGATTTTGGATCTACCACAACAAGGAGCCCATACTGTGTAACATTTACAATTTCCCATGAAGAAGGATAGTTAAAAGAAATGCCCTTCGCATCATAGGTTTTGTTACTGGTTTGATTTGTTGTATAAGTACATCCAGAAACTATACTTACAAAAAATAGAATAGTAATAACGCTTATTATCTCCTTTTTTATGTTATAACCCCCTTTTGATTTAAATTTAAGTATTTATTATTTAAATGATAATATATAGTATACTATAAACTCTTTAGAATGTGTATACATAAATTAAAATTTATTCAAAATGATAATCTCAAGAATAAAACCCCATGAAGACCTTAAAAAAGGTATTATTAGCTTATTAAAGCAAAAAGAAATTAAATCAGGCGTTATTATTTGTATTGTGGGTAGTTTAAATTCAGCTACCTTAAGAATGGCAAATGGTAATGTTAAAACATTTGAAGGACCCTTCGAGATTGTATCAGCTGAAGGTACCCTTTCATCGGATGGGATTCACGTACATATTGCTATTTCAGACACAGAAGGACATGTAATAGGGGGACATTTGCGCAGTGGCTGCATAATAAATACCACTGCCGAGATATGCATTTTAAAATTAAATAAAAGCATTAAAAGAGTATTTGATCCCGAAACAGGTTATAAGGAACTTGTTGTTTAATTAGTATAGACCTATATGAGTGAAAACATGAAATATAAAAAATTAGAAGAGACCCTACTCTATGATGGAAGTCCAATTGAGCCATTTTGGGCATTTAAAGAGCTGAATGTAAAAGGATCAAGCATTATAACATGGATAGGTCCCATGGATATTAAACCAGATGAACTCATAGATTATGAAGATGTTGGTCTTGAAATAAAAGCTGATAAGATGGTGCATTTTATAATAGAACATTTTGATCGCCAGCCAGCAGATATAAAAACCTGTTACCACAGGCAAAGATTGCTTGTAATGATAGTTAAGGATATTTTAGGTGAATTTGGTATTAATACAAGCCGTGATGGCGATGATCTGTATTTTGAAGGTAAAAAACTAAGTGTTTCAATAGCAACATGCTCCAACAGCAGCATGAAAATACATTTCGGCATTAATATTACAGATAAAGGTACTCCTGATGATGTAGAGACAATAGGACTAATGGAATGTCTAAAAAATCTGGATGATCCAAAGATAAATGAGATAATTGATAAAATATCCAAAAATTATATTAATGAAATAGAATCTATTGAAGAAGATATCACAAAAACTAAAGTTTTTTAAAAATTTTCATATGTTAACATTTCCAGTCTTCAAAATATGATATTAAATACATTTAATATTTTTAAACAACATAATTAGATTTAGTAGAAGATATTTATCCAAATAAATCATATATAATTAGTATTATTAAATTTACAGTATTTATGAGAGGAATAAAATGAAAATAGTAATTAACGGAATACACGCTAACTTAAGGTTCTCATCAGCACACATGATCCCTTTACATGAATCATGTGGAGGCATACATGGTCACTCCTACATCGTCGATTTAACAGTAGAGGGAGAAAAAAGTGGAGAGTTTGGATTCGTGGTTGATTTTAAAAAAGCAAAGGGTATTATCCGCAATATCTGCTCAAAGCTTGATCATAAGGTTTTAATTCCGCGTAACAGTGATGTCATTGAATTTACACATAAAGATGATCGATCGATAGAATTTAAAATTGGCCAGAAAGAGTATAAACTTCCTCTAGAAGATTGTTGCCTTTTAGAGCTCAAATCAACCTCTGCAGAAGACCTGGCGGAATATTTTGCCGAAGAAACATTTAAATACCTAAAAGACACATATAATAGTATCTCAAGCGTCCAAATTTGTGTAAACGAAGGCATTGGACAAGGGGCTTATTTCCAGAAAACAGGATAAATTTACTGCATAATTGATGTGGTGACCATTAATGAAAGCTCACATAAATGAGATATTTTCAAGCATCCAGGGCGAAGGTACCTTAATTGGAAGAAGACAAGTTTTTGTAAGATTTTCTGGATGCAATCTTCGATGCGAGTACTGTGATACTCCACAAAGTCAAGACTCAACACTTGGGCCCTTTTTTTCTGAAAAAGAACTTTTTAATTCTATAAATGATCTGGTAACTCCTGACTTTCATTCTGTTTCTCTAACAGGCGGAGAACCATTATTGCATGCTGATTTTATAAGATCATTTTTGGAAAAATATGATTTTGATTGCCTGCTTGAAACTAATGGTTCATTACCAAGCGAAATGGAGAAAATAGCTGAGTTAATTAAATATGCTTCTTTGGACATTAAATTGCCAGAGCATCGTTCAACTCCCAATTGGAATAATCTGTTTACAAATGAATTAAAATCACTAAATCTATTAATAGATAAGAAAACAAATATATATTGTAAGATAGTTATACTGCCCTCCACAAAAGTTGATACAATAAAATCCATAGCTTCAAGGATATGTGATGAAATTTCAGATGCTTCAAAGCTATCTGTGGTTATTCAACCGTCAGATCCACTTGATTACTGGATAAAAAATAGCAAAAAATTATTTGAAGTTTCTGAAGTGGTGGGAAACTATTTAGATGTATTGACAATACCTCAAGTTCATAAACTTCTGAAAATACGATAAGGTGCACAAAATGGAAATAGAAACAAAAGTTACAGTAAATGATGCAATGACTTCAAATGTAGTCACCGTAAGCTCCAAAAACAATGCTGCAGATGCTGCTTTTTTAATGAGTCAAAATGATGTAGGTTGCTTGATAGTAAAGGACAATGGGGAACCAGAAGGAATAGTTACAGAAAGCGATATAATCAACAAAGTCGTCGCAAAGGACATTAAAGCCAGTGCAATAACTGTTGAGGAAATAATGACCCGAAATCTCATAAAAATTGATCCCGGAAGAGAATTAAACGAAGCTGCGCGATTCATGTCAAAAATGAACATAAGACGATTAGCTGTTGTAAAAGACGGGATTCTTAAAGGCATATTAACTGCAAAAGATATTATGACAGTTTCTCCAGAATTAACTGAAATTCTTGTTGAAAATGCAAGAATGGAAAACCAAATTGGCTATAAAAGTGAAGATCAGCCAGTACCTGGAGTTTGTGAAACATGTGGAAACTTCATGGACTATTTAGATGAAATTGATGGAAAATTTGTCTGTGAAGAATGTAAAGAAGATTTAGAAGGTGATTTAACTTGAACATTGTTGGAGATGTTATGACACCGAATCCGGTTACAGTTTCTGTAGATACGAGTGTGACTAAGGTCAGATCTATATTAAGAGATGAAAGTTTTAGATGTGTCCCTGTAGTTTCTGGAAATCATTTAGAAGGGACAATAACTCGTGGAGACATGATGCGCATCTCCGCAACAAAGTCAAATATTGAAGCCCGCGGGATCATGGAACACCCAAAGGTTATCACAACACCCGATGTAGATATTAGCAAGGTTGGTAAGCAAATAATGGATGCAGATATTGTTCAAGCTCCTGTAATTAAATCTGAAGATGATATGACTCTTGTAGGGATAATAAGCGTTGCTGATATCCTTGAAAATTTATTAGAACGCGATGTTAATCCTATAAAGCAAGATATAAACAAAATAATAACAAAGAAAGTTGTTACATGCAACTTTGATGACCCTTTATCTAAAGTATGGGATAAAATGGATGATACAGGATTTTCTGGGCTCCCTGTAATTAAAAAGAAGAAAATAATAGGTATGATAACCCGGAAAGATATTATAAACTCAGGTCACTTGAGAATTTCTAAGGAAGGAGGATTAAAAAAACCTTCCAAGGTAGAAAACGTTATGAAAACTCCACCCATAGTCATCACAGCAGATAAAGATATCAAAGAAGCCGCAAGATTAATGGTTAAATACAATATTGGACGATTACCTGTAGTTGATCATCCAGTATATATTAAAAGAGAACCCGAAAGAGTAAGAGAAGCTGAACTTGTCGGAATAATTGCAAGGGAAGATGTTTTAGGGTCGTATATAAATTGATTTTAAAATACTACTTGTGGAATTTAGATCATTCAAATTTATTTTTAGAGATTACTTTATGTTTTAGTTTCATGTGAGGTGTACTCATGAGAAGAAAAGAACTGGTAAATATAGTAAAATCTAGAGAGAGAGCTCCATTGGAGTTTGAAACCCATATAACAGAACACGACGGCGATATTATGAGCATCGCCAAAAAAGAAGTAATTACAGTACCTCAAAGCGCTACAATTAAGGAATCTGCAGAAATAATGGTTAAAAACAAATTTAGGAGACTTCCCATCACAGATCCAGGGACTGGAAAAATTCGTGGAATTGTAACTTCCATGGATATACTCGATTTTTTAGGTGGCGGAGATAAATATCAAATTTTAGAGAAAAAACATGACGGAAATTTTTTATCTGCCATAAATGATCCTGTAAGGGAAATTATGACAAACAAAGTAGAAGTTTTAAGTCATAAAAGTTCCATAGGAAACGCAGTTTCTAAAATGCTGGAAAAAGAAGTCGGTGCATTCCCAATAATAAATTCCGATGAAAAAATTGTGGGTATAATCTCAGAAAGAGATTTTGCATTTCTCCTTTCAGGAGTTCTAACTGATGAAGTTGTGGAAGATTTCATGACCACATCACTTATAACTACCACTCCAGGAACCCGCATTGAAGGAGCATCTAAAATTATGGTTAGAAATAATTTTAGAAGAATTCCCGTAATTGGAGAAGAAAGGAAAACACCTCATCCAGAAAATGACAAGCTGGTTGGAATTGTCACCGCTACGGATATCTTAGAATTCCTTGGTAATAATACTGCATTTGAAAAGTTAGCTTCAAATGATGGCGAACAAATCCTGAATACAGTAATTGCAGATATTATGCAAAAAGAAGTGATAACTACAAATGCTCAGGCACGATTAGGTGATATATGCAGCATAATGGAAACTAAAGGCCTTGGCGGCATACCTGTAGTTAGAAATAACGATTTAATTGGCATAATAACTGAAAGCGATATTTTAAGGGCAATAAGTGGATAATTGAGGGGTTATCATGAAAGTTAGTGAAGTAATGAATGATGAAGTATTTTTAATCCGGGATACTGAACAGGTGGCTCATGCAAGGAAAATCATGCTAAAACACGGAGTTAGTAGAGTCATAGTTACAGATAGAGATGAAAATCCTCTGGGAATTGTCACAGAAAAAGATTTAACACGTAAATTAAGGGGAAATGGGCCTGCATGGAAAAGAAGGCCTATAGACACCATATCCATCCGGAGAGTTATGAGCAACAACCTCACAACAATAGATGCTGAAAGTGACCTGAAAGAAGCCGTTGAAACCATGTTAAGGAACAAAATAAGTTCAGTTCCAGTTGTGGATAATGAAGGACTGGCAGGAATCATCACGAAAACAGATCTTATGAAATATTATGCCTCTAAATTTACAAATAGATGGAAAGTTTCCGATCTTATGACTAAAGATGTTGTAACTGTAAATCAAAACCATACCATAACCCATGTAATAAACGTTATGAACGAAAACAAGATAGATGGTCTCGTTGTAATGTTCGATAATGAAATTGCAGGTATTATAACTCCAGCAAATATTTCATTTGCCAGGGTAGATGATCCTGAAACTGGCGTAAGCGTTGAAAGGGTCTACTTTGTAAGACAGGACACTGAAGGCGAGGAAAAAAGGAAAGCCAGAGATATATCAATGCTAACTGCAGAAGATATAATGACTGAGGATATTTTAAAAATCAGCAGAGATATAGATGCAGCAGAAGCTGCCGCATTGATGTGCGATAATTATATAAGCCATCTTCCTGTTGTTGAAGGCGATGCTCTTGTTGGAATAATTACCAAAACTGACATAATTAAAGGGATTCAGTAGAAGAGCTTCAATTTGTTAAATATATGTTGAAAATCATAGATTTTTTCACAATGAAAATCATAGATTTTCATATTTTGTAAATTTGAGTGAGGGATATAATATGCATGTAAAAGATATAATGAGTTCCAAAGTTGTTGTAGCAGATAAAGACCAGAATATTCACGATGCATTAAAACTCATGAAAAAACATAAAGTTTCAAGGCTTCCTGTTATTAATACAAACAATGACCATAAAAGGGAATTAGTAGGAATTATAACTGAAAAAGATATTGCATTAAGGCTTGGTTCATCCAGATACGGAAATATGGCCCCTTCACATTTTTATATATCTACAGTTATGACCCCTAACCCCATAACCCTAACAAGTAGCGAAAATATAGGAAATGCCGCAAAAATAATGATTAAAAATAAAATTGGCGGAATACCTGTTGTAGATAATGGGGAGATCACAGGTATTGTTACAAAAACAGATTTCATTAAAACTTGCCAGGGGATACCCTACAATAATACATATGTAAAAGACAGAATGCAAACTAACGTAATGACCATAAGCCCTGAAGATAGACTTGTTCATGCAAGAAGAATAATAATTGATGAGGATATTGGAAGATTACCAGTAATGAGCGGGGGTGAACTTGAAGGAATTTTAACTGCTAAAGACATAGCAAGTTCAATGATATCCTTTAGAAAAGTCGTTCCTGATAAATATCAATCTGCAAGAATAAGAAATCTTCTTGTAGAGGACATAATGACTCAAAATGTAAGAACAATCAATGAAGAATCTACAGTAGCCGACGCCTCATCATGTATGATAGATGAAGACTTCAGCGGAATACCAGTTACCGACGGTACAGGCAAAATTACAGGAATGATCACTAAAACAGATCTAATGAATTTCATTGTAGAGCTGGAGGCCCCCTGATTTTACCTGAAATAAAATGTCCAAATTGCGATAAAAGGATGAACATAGATTGGAGGAGAAATAACTCCCTCAACAACTTTTTTTTTCATTGTTCTACCTGCGATTTAGAATCTAGAGTCGTTATAGAAGATTTTTTAGATAAAAAACTTCAAGAAATTCTAGGTGTAAAAGCTGATAAGCTGGATCATGCAATTAAAAAGGGAATCATTAAATTTTTTGAATTCCATGGATCTCCAGCAATGCAGTTTAAAAAAGATGTTGGTATTATTGAAACAGGCACTGTAGTTTATTTTAGAGACAGAATAGAAGTTATAAGAGGATTTCCCAAGATAAGAAGGACATTGATGCTTTCACCTACTCTCAAAAACCATTTTAAGGATAATATCGCTGTTGAAGAGAAAATGAATGGCTATAATGTGCGTATCGCATCGATAGGTGATGGAATAGTTGCTTTAACCAGGCGAGGATACCTATGCCCATATACCACCAAAAAAGCCCAGGAAATTATGGATCTTGATAGTTTTTTCAGCGATAATCCGGATCTGGTGATATGTGGAGAAATGATCGGCACTGAAAATCCTTATGTATCTCATTATTACGAAGAAATTGGCAATCTTGGATTTAGGGTATTTGACCTGCGTAAAAAGATTTCAAATGAACCATTAACCATTAAAGAAAAGACTGAATTACTTAAAAAATATAATTTGCCAATTGTAAGGCTTATTGGAATATATAGAGTTGATGAAGCCCCGCAGGAAATTAAAAAGATAATTAAAGAGATTGGAAATGCCAGCAGAGAAGGAATTGTAATGAAAGATCCTTCCATGAAGATTCCTCCCCTAAAATATACATCTTCACAGGCCCACTTTGATGAAATCAGTTATGCATTTACCTATCCTTTTGACTTTGGAAGGGATTTCTTCTTTAGTAGAGTGATAAGGGAAGGTTTCCAGGCATTTGAAATGGAAGACAGTGAAGAAGAACTTCAAAAAAGGGCACATAAACTTGGAGAAGCCATTTTATACCCCATGGTAAATACAATAAAGAATGTGGCCGCCGGTAATCCCGCAGGAGAAGATTTAATAATTGATGTTGAAAATGAAGAAGAAGCTGAGGAATTCCTGCATTATCTACAAGATCTTGGAGTTTTTGCAGTTCTCCTTAAATTTGAAGGTAACAAGGCCATAATAAGAAGAATACACCAATCTACTACTGATAAAATCAATAATTATATTAATGGTGGGCTTTATTAAAAGCTAAAAATCTTCTTTAATTTAAGTTAAAATGTATCTTTAATAAATGAATACAATTTATTTTTTTTGGATGATATTATGCTATTTAGAACTTTATTAGATCATTACATGATATTTAGCCAAAATAATGTGTCAATAACTGTATATTACGAAAATAATTAGCCTTTTATTCTATTTTTAAATTTAATAGCGATTTTTACTACTTAGAATTATAAAGAACATATCATTATTTAAATATGTAATAATAAAAGTAAATAAAATAATAACTAATTATACTTTTCTCCAACTTTCATTCAGTTTCACGTTTAAATGTTATTTTGAAATTGGACTTAAAAGGGTTGCAATCACATGAAAAATAATGATATATACATAACAGTAGGAATTTTATCCTTATTGATGCTATTTTCAATAGTAGCTTCTCATTCTTTAGATATAAATGATAAATCCAATTTACAAAATACAATGGATTTACATAAACAGTCAAATTTAGACGCAACATATGATAGTAAAATAGAATCAAATGCGGCAAATGCGCCTAAAAATGATGGAGGATGTACTTCAGTTATAGTACACGATAAACAGGGGCATGACGTAGTAGCATACAGAAGGGACTCAGGATATTCTGCAGATATACTAATTGATAAGATAAATTTCAACGGCCAAAATGCAATTAAAGAATATAAAACACAAGGGGGCTATTTTTCTCATACCATAATTACAGAAAATGGATGGATAATTAATATTGGAGGAAAAGATGAACCCAACACAAATGAACGTTTAGAAAAGCTTGGAAGTGACATAATATCAAAGGGTATCATTGAAGAGAACGATGTAGAAAAGGCAAGTTCAATTATAAAGCAGAATGGATGGGGCCATTTCGTTATAAAATCTCCCAGTGATGATGTAGGAATAACTGCATATGATTACAGGGTTTCCTACAGCATGACTAAACTGTTTAAAATGAAGGATGGAGACTACATTAAAGTGCCCAACAACCCCCGATATTACAAACGTGGCAAATTCAATAGATTCAGCAATGATCCAACCAGTGCAGCAATAAAAATAATAGGCAGAGACATTTATGGTCAAGATAGGAGAAACGTAATTACTTATGATTACAATTATAACCTCAAAAGTGTAGCTATTTGGGCTTCTTTTGATGGAGGAGCTTTATTAGGGAGAACAAATGGTAATCCAGATAATATTCAATATATAGGAAAAAAAATATCCGGTAAAGAATTACCAAAAATTCCGGGCAAAAAATATTTAGGAAACATGATATTACACAGTGATTTCAATAACAACCTGCTCTTTAATAATCAAAGAACAGTTCCCCTATTCAACTCTGCAGAAGACTTAAAATACCATTTAAACGTATCAAATGTTTAATTTCACTTTTTTTATGATTTTATTTATAAATTAGACTTTATATTCGTGTGGAGGTGTTACAATGGAAAAATACAAAATTTTCCTAATTATATCCTGTTTAGGTATTGTTGCACTGGTTGTAACTATGTCTATATTAAATAACATCAATCAGACTGATAATGTAATTGGTTCAAATAATAAAGGTTATGTCACAAAAAGCGTTTATGCTTCAGGTGGACTTCACCAAAACAAGATAGCCATTATTACAGGCATACATCCCCGTGAAAAAATAGCAATAGCTCCAATGGAAGATGTAATTAAAAACTATGCATTAACCCATGATATTGAAATAACTGACTACAGCATACATGTTTTAGATAACCCAGAAAATTTTACTGTAGGAAGGACAAATGGTGAAGATCTTGCAGCTGAGTACATCGTTCCAGATATTAAAAAATCTGATTACAAGCTTGTAATTATATTCCATGCCCACCAGGAAGGTTATGGAGACGGATTCTATATTGCGACTCCCTCCATGGATAATAAATCAGTGGAGCTCGCCCAAAACGTTAGAAAAACGTTGCCATCATTTAGATATTATAAATCACCCAAAAAGTCCCTTTACAAAGCCACATCTGTAATTAAAGTTTCAGATCCAATTGCAGCGGAAGGTTATCCAACATTTGTATATGAGATTCCTGAACAAAATACAACTGAAAATGCCGCTGAAATGACAAATAAACTCGTAGATGCTTGCGTTAACAGTATAAATGCAAAATAGGGCATTAAATATTTTAAATTAAAAATTTTTTTTAAATGTTTTAAATATATGAACCATATAAATCAACAAATATCTTAAAAATATTATAATTACTAAATAAACTTTTGTTTAAACCAATTACAAAATATCAAAGTCAAGGAAAAAAATAATGTCAAACTCCGAAAAAACGTGCATAGGATTCCTAGGACCATCTGGTTCATATGCAGAAGAAGCTGCTTCTAAAATTCATGGTAAACTAATAGCATTCGATTCCATAATGGAAGTCATTGATGCTGTTGATAATGATATCGTTGATATGGGTGTTGTTCCAATTGAAAACTCAATTGAAGGCCCTGTAGGAGTTACCCTTGATCTTCTTGCCCATGATTATGACCTTAAAATTAAAAATGAAATTATACTTCCTATAAGCCATAATCTTCTTTTAAATGAAGGGTCTTCCATAGAAGATATAAAATTTGTATATTCTCACGCCCAGGCCCTTTCACAGTGCCGCAAATTTATTGAAAATTTGGGTGCAAAACCAGTGGCAACACCGAGTACTTCCCAGGCAGCAGAAATTGTAAAAGGTAAAAAAAATGCTGCTGCAATTGGAGCATCAAAGGCTGCAGAAATATATGGACTTAAAATCGCTGCAAATAACATACAGGATTTTGAAAACAATGTAACACGGTTTGTTGTTATAAATAAAGAAGACCATGTACCTACGGGTCATGATAAAACATCTATAGTGTTTTCATTAATTGAAGATAGACCAGGAGGGCTTTATGATGTCCTTGGAGAATTTGCAAAAAGAAATATTAATTTAACCAAAATTGAATCTCGCCCTTCCAAGAAGAAACTCGGAACCTACATCTTTTTTATAGATTTTGAAGGACACAGAGAGGACAGCGAAGTAGCGAATATTTTAAATACCATAAAAATAAATACCATAAAAACTAAAATATCATACATAAAGCTATTAGGTTCATACCCTATTGAGGAGAATGATTAAGATAATAGTTGAAAATGAATTATTAGGTTCATATAACACAAAGTGAATAATTGAAGTAAATTTTAAAAAATGATTACCAGATTCATATCCTAAGGGGATGATTGAAATAAGTCTTGAAAAAGAAAAGATCATTAAAAGTCTCAAGGAACTTGAAAAAGAGTATAATAAAGGCAATATCCCAAAAAGCCACTATACTCTCCAAAAGAGGCAGTTAACAGAACAGCTTGAGACTTTTGAGGTCGCTGACAGAGTACGAAGACTTCAAGGAAAGGAAACTGCTGAAGTTACTGAAGACGAACCAACTAAAGAAGAAGAAAACGGAGAACTATTTAAAAAGTACATAACACCTACAGGGCTTAAAGAAAAGAACATAAACTCAAAAAAATCAAAGGGAACATCATTAAACCTCAAGATTGGAGCAGGGATTCTAGTTGCTGCATTCTTTATAGGCATCATATTCGGAGTATATGGACTTATACCACAACAAATATCCAGCGCTTCTTTGTATACAAACGACACTGCATTCCCGCCTTTTGTTCTAAATTCAACAAATAGTACAAACAGCACTAACAGTACAAACATGACCAGAAATATAACCAGAAATGTAACTGTGACCAAGCCTATAACCAATACTACTCCAAAAACTAATACTACGCCTAAAACAAACCTTACACAAAAAGGAACATACTACTATCCTGACATTAATGACTACGTAAACTATTGAAGCTTAGCTTAAAAACCAACTTTAAACCTTTTATTTTTATTAAATATTTACCAATACACTATTTTTCATTATTTTTAACACATACTATCTAATAGCAAATTTTAAATCCAAATAAACTAAAATATCACTGTAAACTCCACAGAGCTTCTCTTTACACTACTAAATGAAATAGAAAACTATATATTTTGTTTTTTAGATTTTATTAATAGAAGAGGTTGATAAATTGAAAAAATACTTATTTGGAATAATTCTTCTATCATCCATTGTTCTAACATCTGGATGTATCAACAATGGAAATCAAACAATTAACAATACCCAAAATAACACACAAACGTACAATGGGGACCAGTTTACCTTTAATTACCCTGCTAACTGGCAGCAGATATCAGGCCAGGCTATGAATAGTACTGCAGCAGTTGGAGATCCAGCAACAGCAGATAGCAATGGAAATGTTCAGGTAAATGTTGTAATTCAAAAAGCAGTGAAACCTTCAAATGAAACATTACAGGAGTATTATAATTCGACATATGCCCAATTTGCCGCTCAAAAAAATCTGAGTTACAGACAATTGTCAGACGGAACCATTGTTGTAAATGGAAAAACCGGCCTTGAGAATGTTTATCAGATAAATTCAGTGACTCAGGAGCAAAAACGAGCCGTATGGATCCAAAATGGAAGTAACATCTATATTATACTATGCAGCGCTCCGGTTTCACAATATGACAGTCAACAAGCTAACTTCAATGCTATAATCAACAGTTTTAAATTAATTTAATTCTCAAGGTATACCTTGAGAATTTTTTTTATCATTATTTAGTTCAATAACTTAAATTAATTCAGCAAAAATAATATCTGTCATTAATTTCTAATTTTAATCAATAAATTTGGAAACTGGTGATTGAAAAATCTTCAATTTTTGGAGTGATTAATAGTGAAAAAATATTTTCTTGGAATAATTCTCATACTTATCGTGTTTCTAACTGTAGTTTTGGCATTTGAATATGCAAACAATACAAATCAAACATTTAACCAGACTACAAATAACATTCCAGCTAAAACCTATGCAGCAAATGGAATTTCTTTTAATTACCCCATAGAATGGCAGGAAGGTAACAAAACAGGGCAATATATAATTGCTTATATTGTAGATCCAAAACTAAACAGTTCTGATGGTAAACCTGGAGCAGTAGTAGAGGTCATGAAAAGAACTTCAAATGGTGTTCCATTAAAGCGATTTTATGAAGATGTTAAAGCAGAAGCATCGAATGTACCTGGCTATGGAGTAATATCAGATACAACAACTACTGTAGATAACGTGACAGCTTATGAATTTACAGCTCGAGCAATGGACAGCAGTGTTGAAGAACAGTTTAAAATAGTACTTCTTGAAAAAAAAGGATTTATATATATGATAGCCTGTGGAACCCGATCTCCGACATACCTCAGCGATGAAGAAAAAAATTTCGATATGATAATCGAAAGCTTCAAAGTACAATAATTTGATTTTCTGTTAAGCCCTAATTGTCCTTTTTCTAGGGATTTAACACTATTTTTGAATACACCAATGCAATCTTAAAAAAGAAAATTATATTAATCGGTTTTTTAGATGATATTACATAGAAGAAAAGGGGTAGTCCATGGATGGTCCATTAAGAAAGGGTAAGAATAAAAGTAATAATCTATTAAAGGGTCCGATTGAAAAATATGAAAGTAAAAATCGTAATCCATTTAAAGGCCCATACAAAAAAGAAGTATTTGCAATTACTCTCGCGATTCTTATAGCACTTCTGGTACTTTTATTAGCCAGTCTATCAACTGGAGGCAATACCCCTGTTCAACAGAACAGCTCGCCAGTAAACCAAACACCCGAAATACCCTCGCAAATTTATTCAGCTGGCGGAATATCATTTAACTACCCATCTTCATGGAACATTACAACAGACCAGATTAATGGAACTTACATGCAGATTGTTATTCAGGATCCTGCTTCAGCAAGTGATCCCCAGAGCAAACAAGCATCAGCTTTTACCATACTTAAAGTGCAAAAAGATCCCTATATGACTTTAGAACAGCGTAAAGATAGTTTTATTCAAAGCTTGATAGATAGTGGTGCCAATATTGCCCCTACAAGTACTACAAATGTCACTGTAAATGGCATAAACGCCACTGAAACTATATACAGTGGAAACGGCCCTAATTACACTAAAATACAGGTTAAAGTAGTATACTTTGAACAAAACGAAATTTTTTATATAATAGCATTTTTTACTAAAGGAATGGACTTAGAAAGTCAAGATCCATACTTCAATATAGTATTAAACAGCTTTAAAATTCAGTAATCTTCAATTTAACCTGAAAAGATACTCAATATTAATAATAGGGCTCTAAAATTGAAATTTTTATATTTTAGTTTACATTTATAAGTTTTTAGCAAATGATGTTGTTTATTTAGCATCATTTCTGACATATCCATTTATTGTTGTTTTATTAACATGAATATTAAAATAAATGTCCAAAAATCATATTATAATAAATATACAGAAATGTACAAAAAGAAAGGTTTTTAATTAGGTCTTCTATACAGTATAATATATTAATGAATAGAATAATATATTTGTTATATTATATTTGAAGACAGATTGAAAAACCTGAGAGCTACCATAAAAACTGCTTTTTATTTTAGTTGCATCCTAAAATGAAAAATATAACGTTTATACCCTAAGAGTAATATAACTATATAGAAACAATTTTGGGGATTTAAGGAAGCAAATATTAGAAAATACACCGGTAGTATATGTTACTTGCTAAAAATAGGCCTTAATATCCTATTTAAAGGTTCAATTTCTGTTGATATAATTTTTTTAAAAATTATCAAAAAAGCAAAATTGAAAATTTTGCACCGCGAATTATATTCGCCAGTCCTCAACACAAATGTTTGGGGCTACCGAAAATCACTGATTTTCGAGTGACAAGAAGGAGGAATGAAGAAAATGGTATTGCCAGTATGCGATGTCTGCTTAAAGAGCGGAATGTTATGTCAGGGGTGTGAAAATAAATTAAAAAGTGGTGAAATCACCCAGTTGGATCTAGACATTGCACAGTTACTTTACAAACTTGGTGAGGGCAATATAGGCTTTAAAAAGACTATTGAAATAGGAGATGTCGTTATAATAGTAACTGACAAAAACCAAGTTGGAAAAATCATAGGCAAAAGTGGGAAAATAGTAAGAGCAATATCAAAAAAGGTAGGTAAAAAAGTAAGAGTTATAGGGGAAGGTTCTGACTTCAGAGAAATAGCAAGGGATATTTTAGCTCCTGCACGAATTTCAGGGATTAACATAGTCTATGGAAAAGATGGAGAAGAAAAATACAAAATTAGAGTTATGAAAGAAGATTCAAGGAGACTTCCTGCAAGATTAGACGTTTTAAATGATATCATGAAACAATTAACCCATGAAAAAACGGTTATTGTTATTGATGACCTCTAAAAATCCATGATTTTTAAGGCCCTCGAAAATCTTTGATTTTCGGGGCATCGAAAGCAAAGCTTTCGAATGTTACAAAATCATAGCTTGCAAAACTTCGTTTTGCGCTCCAAAAATTCTTGAATTTTTGAGAGATTTTGTAAACCTCTAAAATTTTTGATAACTCCAAATTTGCTCTTAATCCATGATGATTTTTTTACATTATGGATACCTATCAACTCAAATGTAGATGATATATATGGAAGTAGTGCTTTGTGTTACAGGGAGTATAGCTGCAATAGAATCCATTAAACTCGCAAGAGAGCTTGCAAGGCATGGGATTAAGGTTAAATGCTTCATGAGTGATGGTGCATGTGAAATAATTCATCCATACACCATGGAATTTGCAACAGGTAGAAGTGTTGTTACCAAACTTACAGGTAATATTGAGCATGTTAAATATGCAAATTCTGACCTGATCCTGGTTGCACCTGCTACAGCAAATGTGATAAGCAAGTTCGCCTATAAAATTGCAGATAATCCCATAAACACGCTTTTAATTACTGCTTTTGGTTACAAAACACCTATTTTGATGGTTCCATCTATGCACAATTCCATGTATAAAGCCGTTAAGGAAAACATTGAAACCCTTAAAGGTGAAGAAATTGCATTTGTAAAGCCCAAAGTTGAAGAAAAAAAGGCCAAATTTCCTGATATTAATGATATTGTTCTTCACGTGTTAAGAGAGACTTCTAAGGAAGAATTAAAGGGTAAAAAAGTGCTTATAAGCGCTGGAGCTACTTATGAAAAGATTGACGAAGTCAGGGGAATTACAAATAGAAGCTCTGGCAAAATGGGCCTTGAAATTGCAAAAGAAGCTTTTATTAGAGGTGCTGAAGTAACTCTAATAAAAGGCCACATGACTGCAGATATACCACACGTTTTTAACATCGTTGAAGTTGAATCAACGGATGAAATGCATGATGCAGTGACTAAATTGGCTGCAGATCACGATATTTTTATTTCTGCTGCAGCAGTCTCTGATTTTAAAGTTAAAAATTCAGTAATGACTAAAATTTCGTCAGAGGAAAATATAACAATAGAACTTGAACGAACACCTAAAATTATAAACCGTGTGAAAGAAATAAATTCCAAAATTTTCCTTGTTGGATTTAAAGCTGTTCATAATTTATCTGACGAAGAATTAATTGAAGCTGCAAAGAAAAGAATGGACGAATCCCGTGCAGACCTTATGGTTGCAAATGATGTTGCAATAGAAGGGGCAGGATTTGGATCTGATGAAAATCAGGTTATTTTAATTGATGATGATATTATTGAAATTTCTTTGAGCCCAAAATGGGAAATTGCAAAGAGAATTATCGATAGGATTATCGAAAAAATCTAATTTTATTTTTATTTAAAAGATAATTTTTGGAAGTCTAATTTTTGTTGCTTGAAAAAGCTTCAAAAACTAAAGGCAGAAAGAATTTCTAAATGACTTAAAAAGAAAAATAAATGAATTGAATCAAGATATATTGAAGTTCTTTGGATTTATCTATTAAAATTTAGATTACAATATACAACACTGTTAAGACTAGTTCTATAGTATACGTTGGAAATAGAAACGCACTTGTAGTTTAAAAATTGAGCATGTCTGGTCTAAATAATCTCCAGTAGTACTGAGCAGAAGTCAATGATGTTTTTTTGTAAGTTACAATGACTGAAGGGCCATCTGCTCCATCATTCCACTCTCTAATTTTAACTGTTGTTGGTGTAACTTTAGCAATGGTTGCAACATAGTTCCATCCTTTAACATATTTCCCTTTAGATTTATAGTAAAGAGTTGCATATACTTTGACGAAATTATTGTTGTACTGATAGGTTTTCCATACGAATTTTACAGGATCATCCCAATAGGAGTATTTAGTGCCGTGATCCACTACTTTTGCAGCCGATGCAGGTGCAGCAAGTTGGAAACTAGCAAAAATCATAAACAAAACTGTTAAAGCCATAAATGTCCTTTTATTCATATTTTCACCTCCTTTAAACAATTATACCTTGAGGATAACCAGTGTAGATTAAAATGTTACCCTAATAACATATTTTATACATTAATATAAATGATTATGCACAAATTATGCATAAATTAAGGCGTAATCTATTAAATTTATAAATTTAAAAGAAACAGCTTTAAGAACTTAGTTTAAGAAGTTAATTTAAATTGTAAATAATGAAGAACAAAATAAATAAAAAAATATTATCTAATCTTCTTCCTCTTCCTCAATCACCAGAGCACCTTGATAACCGCAGTCGTGACACTCCCATAAAGACCACATCTGAGGCATGACCCATTTTATATGAATAGAGCCGCACTGAGGGCACTTTTTAACTTTTCTCATTTTTCAACCTCAAATGGTAGTTTATTGCTTACCAATTTAATAAAACCAATTTTTAATTATTTAGCTCATTAAAAACTAAATTCACAGACAAAAGCCATGTGATCCTTCTCATAAGGCTCAAGATTAATCTTTTGGATTACATTTAAACCAGAAGTTTTTAACTTCGATTCTTCCTCTTTGAAAATCTTTTTTGGAGCCTTAGTTACATCTATACTCCTTGCTTTTATCATCAGGATCCCAATCCCGTCATTTTTTGAAAATAAGCGCATATTATCCATAAATAACTCTGATTGTTTAGGCTGTGCCACATCTGAATATACAACATCAACTTTTTGAACCAGATTAAGGTAATTTTTTGGTTTTGTGGCGTCGTCAAGGATTGGAACCATGTTCTGGCGTTGATTACAAACTTCAACCAGATTCCGCATCATTCTGGGCGAAAACTCCACACAATATATCAATCCATTTTTTGATATGTCAGAAAGATGTGATGGTGTTGTACCCGCAGAAGCGCCCAAATAGAGAACTTTAGAGTTTTCTTTAAATGGAAACATTTTTAAGCCATTTAAAATCGCAGCTCCAAGCTTTGATCGTCTTTGATCCCATATTCTATATTCCTTATCCTTTATCTCAACCAATCTTTCTCCATAAACTTTAACACCAGGATTAAGGTTTTCTGTTGCGATATGATCATCTATTTCATAAACGCCCTGAAATATTTGAGTAATTTCCATTTGATTTCTCCATATATTACTTATTAAAACCAGCTTTTAATAATAATCTTTAATGTTCTTCCTGTATTTTTCTCTTTTTTTCTTCTTTTTCTTCCCTTTATCCTTTTTATCTTCTTTTCTTGATTTTTTAGCCCTTGGAGGGAATGGATGCTCCTTTTTAATTTCTTCAACTTTCTTTTCAAATTCTTCTTTTAAGGATGGGTCAAATTCTCCAGAATAAACATCTTTCCGGACTGCAATAGTTATTTTAGCAGCTATTGCCCTTGCAATTTTCCCTTTAAGCCACCATCTGGCACCTCGAATTTCAGGGTGCTGGAATATAAGTCCATGTTTAGGAGGCCTTTCTCCAGTTTTCTTATGTCTAAAAAGGGCTTTTTCAGCCCCCATAATCTGAATTGTACTTGAAGGAAGCAGTGCTAATTTCTCAATTCCTCCAATATGGGCTATTAGTTTTGCACCGAGTGATGAACCAACCAAATCACTTAAATTTGGTGCAATTTCGCTCATTTTTTGATCAACATAATTTGTGAGGAATTTTTTGGTATCCTGAAGTGATTTTACAGAGCGTGCAAATTCTTGAAGTACCTCAAGATCATTTCCCTCAATTTCAGCACCAGTACTTTGAGCTGGAATTTCTATTTCATCTAAAGCCCCTTTTTCAATTATAGAGCATTTATCACCATATTCAGCAATTAATTCGACGTATTTTTCATTATTCTTTATTTTATCAAGTTCAGGGAAGTGGATTGTATGCCATTCCCTTAATCTTTCAATTAATTTACCTGTAGCTTCATCAATTTCATCTATGGCATTTATGGTCTGAATTAAATACATATCGCGAGCTTTTGATGCCTCTTTGAGTTTATAGCCCGTAATTTCTAAAGAGAACCCATGCAAAACCTCGCTTAAATCTTCTTCTGATTCTATAAATCCTATCTCTTTTAAAACCCATGCCATATTTGACCTTAAAAACTCACCTCCAGCATTTGGAGTTTCAAATTTGAATTTAGATGCTCCTTTTAAATTCTTATAATGAGAAACAGCTACATTTGTCTCTATTATAATTGAGTCACAATTTTTAGCGTTTCTTTTTAGTATAATTTCTTCTTCAGGGGTTAAATTACCGCTGCTAACCTCAATCTGTCTTTCTATAAGGTTCTTTTTTGGGAAAAGTTCATAATCTATAAGGTTAAAACCTTCATCAAGGATAATAAAACCCACAAAACAACTTGCAAGATAACATTTCATAGAATTAATCTGATCATATAGGTTTTTAAAGTTTCTTTATTCAGGTGACAACATGCTAGAAGTTGAATTATGCGATGTAAAACTAAAAAATCCAACCTGCCAACCTTTAGTAAAGGTTGATCAAAAATAATATTGGTGCAATAATGTTAGAAGTTGAATTATGTAACGTAAAACTAAAAAATCCAACCATGCTTGCGGCTGGTGTACTTGGAAGCACTGCATCTTCACTAAACTGGGCTGCAAGAAGTGGTGCAGGAGCAGTTGTAACCAAATCATTTGGAATACATCCAAATAAAGGTTACTCAAATCCTACAACTGTTGAAGTTACTGGCGGCATTATAAATGCCATAGGACTTTCAAATCCGGGAGTAGATATATTTTACAGGGAATTGGATAAAATTGAAAAATCAACTCCCACAATTGCATCTATCTACGGTGCTTCTGGCAACGAATTTTCACAGATTGCAGCTAAAATTGAAAATCTGGTTGATTTAATTGAATTAAATGTTTCATGTCCACATGCACAGAAAGGATGCGGAGCATCTATAGGTACGGACCCTGAATTAACAGGAGAAATAGTGAAAGCTGTTAAAAATTCAGTTGAAGTTCCTGTACTTGTAAAATTAACACCTAATGTAACCGATATCGTCGAAATTGCATTAAGTGCTCAAAAAGCTGGTTGTGATGGGTTAACTCTTATAAATTCCCTCGGACCTGGCATGAAAATAGATATAGATACTGCAAATCCTATACTCTCAAACAAATTTGGCGGATTATCAGGACCTGCAATTAAGCCAGTTGCACTTCGGTGTGTTTTTGATGTGTATGAGGCAGTTGAAATTCCCATAGTTGGTGTCGGCGGTATATCAGATTACAGGGACGCTGTAGAATTTATATTCGCTGGGGCAAAGTGTGTCCAAATTGGTACCTCCATTATGTATAAAGGACTGGATATTTTTAAAGAAATCACTGACGGAATTGAAAATTTCATGCGGGATAATGAATATGGATCCCTAGATGAAATGGTTGGAATAGCCCATAAATAATAAAAGAATAGATTGTTAGTTTATTAATTCATTAAGACCAAATAAATAAACATTTTTAAGGCCGATAACATGCACGTTCCAAAAATTGTTGAAATTAAAAGGATAATTCAAGAAACTGATACAGTTAAAACATTCATCTTTGACTTCTGCGGAGAATCTGTAAAACCAGGGCAGTTCATGATGGTTTGGAACTTTCAGGATGAAAAACCAATGTCAATATCCATTATTAACCCTGCAAAAAATGAAATAGGCATATCCATCAAAAATGTAGGCCCATTTACAGAAGCTATTCATTCACTTCAAGTTGGAGACAAACTGGGTCTACGAGGCCCTTATGGGCGAGGATTTGAGATAACGGGGTCAAAAATTCTTGCAATTGGTGGGGGGATTGGAATGGCGCCTATTTCAGCATTTGTAAATGAGGCACGTGATAAAGGTGTTGATGTAGATGTTATAAGTGCGGCTACCACAAAAGATGAACTTTTATTCCTTGATGAGCTGAAAGCAATTGAAATTAACACTTATGCATGCACTGACGACGGAAGCTTTGGGTTCTGCGGGTTTGCCACCGAATTTATGGAAGAAATAATTAAAGACCGGGATTATGATATGATAGTAACCTGCGGACCGGAAGTAATGATGAAGGGTGTTTTTGAAATCGCCGATAAACTCAAAATCAGGGCCCAATTTTCACTGGAACGTTACATGAAATGCGGTATTGGAATTTGCGGGCAATGCTGTGTGGATAATACTGGCTGGCGTATATGCGTGGAGGGACCTGTTTTTGGAATCGATGAAGTGAGGTTAATTTCAGAATTTGGAAAATACAGAAGAGATGCTGCAGGCATTAAACATAAATTATAACAATTAAAAAACTAAAGAAATTAAGATTAGTGCGTTTAAAAACATATTTTGACATTTTTTGAAATATTAACAAATAATTAACACCATAATTATTATAAAAGCTGATAATATGAATTATAAATTAAAAGGTACAGTTACATCGGCAGTATTTATTGTTGGGCTTTTGCTCGTCATGTCATTTTTCGTGCTGACCCCCGTATTCAGTGCAATTATATTAAGTGCAGTATTTGCATATGGAATCAGGCCAATATCTAAAAGAATACTTCCTTATTTAAAATATGAAACGCTTTCAATAATAATGTCAATGATAATAGTGATTCTTCCATTAATTGTGCTTATTATAATAATTATAAATTCCCTTATAGAATCCACTCCCCTAATAGTTGGAATAGTGAAAAATGCGGGTTTAAACAACGTTAGCGCAACCACAATCCAGCAGTATACCCCAACAGGGTACCAAACATATGTAGATTCCTTCCTAAATACTATTAATACAGGGCTGGGAGAGATATTAAGAAACGTTTTAACTTATCTTGTTGGAGTATTAGGATCGGTTCCTACCCTTTTATTTGAACTTTTCATATTTTTTGCATCCACATTCTACATAGCAAAGGATGGAGACAAGTTATGGGAATACATAACATATGCCATCCCCAGCGAGAGGGAACACTATTTCAGTACACTTTTTAAAGAAGTAGAAAGAGTTTTAAAAAGCATATTTGTAGGCCATTTCCTTACCGGTATTATAACAGGAGTATTAGCAGGTATTGGATTTGCAATTATAGGATACCCATTTGCCACATTTTTAGGAATATTAACCGGGTTTTTTCAGCTTATACCATTTATAGGGCACTGGCCGCTCCCACTTATACTTGCAGCATATGGTTTTCTAACTGGCAGCTATTTAAAAGCAGTTGCAGTTTTAGCACTTGGACTTATAATGAGTATAGTAGATTTCTACTTGAGACCTAAATTATCCAGTAAATATGCAGATATTCACCCATTAATATTTATACTCGGATTCCTATGCGGGCCACTGGTATTTGGATTAGTAGGTTTTGTCTTAGGTCCCCTAATTTTAGGTGTTACTTATGCTGCCGTTATTTCGTTTAAAAAAGAAAATATTGGTAAAAGTACTGAAGTGGACACTAAATCCGTTGATAAATCAAAAAATTGATTATATTTCCTTTTTATGTACAAAAAGATCATAAATAGCCTGTAGAGGTTTTGGCAGCATAGTTAACTCGCCATTTCTTGCATCCCTTATCATAGCAGGTATATCATAGTCGTACTCATTTTTACACATTTTAATCGTACTTCTGGCTTTACGGTCGCCCCATGCGAAGACCTGTTTTGCAAGGAATGCCTTGACTGGATTATTCTTAGACATCTGGAAATACTCATCAAGTAAAATATCAGCCCAATTCAGACAATGTTCCCACGATTTGACTAAAAGTTCGCATTGACTGCGTGTTATCCTATCAACTGAGAAGGATTCAGATTTCTTTTTTAACCCACCCTGAGAAACAAAGAATAATGGGACAATTATGCTCTTAAATTCTCTCAATTCATCAACAAGATCGATTGTTAATTGTACATCTTTTTCTGTTTCCCCAGGAATTCCCATAATCAATGTGGAAACAGGGACCCATGAATTATCTGATAAAATCTGGAATGCATCAACAACAACCTGCGGCCATTCCTCAGGTCCATATGGTTTGCATTTTCCCTTCATAATTTCATTAATCAATCGTGGACTGCCAGTTTCTATACCTGTTTGACCACTTAGCATCTGTCTGTTGTTATCGGCTTCTAAAATATTCGAAATTTCTTCTACGGCATCTGGAGCACTAGCAACAGATGATAACGCGAAATGGCTAATTTCTACCCTTTCAACTCCAGGATAGTCTTTAACTTGCTTAAACAGGTCGGTTACAGCATCCTTGTTAACTATGAAACCTTTCGCCTTGTATCTAAGAACATCTTCTGCATGGAGTAAAGGTTGGTTTCCAGCCTGTAAATTAATTTCTATTTCCTTCAAGATATGTTCAACTGGCAGACATCGAAATTTCCGAAGTGTTGGGGCACAAAATTTGCATCCGCGGCCACATCCCCTTGCAATTTCTACAATTCCATCTATAGTAGGGTTTTTAATCAAAGGTATCTCATCTTCCCCAACCACTTCCCCATGGACAACTCCAGGTATCTTTTCATTCTTTATCGCTTTTTCAAAGATTGTACCAACCACTTTTTCACCCTCCCCAATGATGGCACAATCCAATCCCAATCTCTCCCTGATTTCAGCATCCTCCAGCTGCCATGCGCCAGGTCCACCTACAATAGTTACTGGTTTATACTTCTGAATCAATGGATGATTAAGCATTTCTTCAAATTTTATTGACATGTAAGACTCTCCACCAAACATTTGACTGAATGTAGAGCTTGCAGGCGCTATTCCAAGAGGATCAATTTCAGTTATAGATAAAACCTTGGTATTTGGGCCAATTACCTTGTTCAGATGATCTGGATGAGCAATGATTATATCTTCCTCTTTAAAGCCGTTGTTCAGCAGTGCTGATTCAATTTTTCGGGTTCCACATGGGGCATTTTCTGTTGAGCTATCCCCATTTGCCCCAACAGAAGGACACATAACCGAAAAATATAATTTATCAGGTATAAGTCCCTTAGTGACGCATGCCCCGAATCCTAAAAACACTAATCCATTATAATGACTCATAAGTGTCCTATTAGCCGTTAAAACTACTTTGTAACCATCATTTTTTATTTTTTTCATCCAATCATCACTCTGACTTTAAAATAAAATTGTCACGATAATTCCATCAGCATATCTAATTTAATAATATTATATTTATTATTGGTAATAATAATTATTTAGTAATTTCCTAATACACAGATTATTTAATAAAAACAGAAATCAAAGAAATACACCTATATAAACATGGAAATTATTAGTGAAACAGGATAACCATAAATGAGCTTAAATTGAGATATACTTGTATTTGTAAAATCTAGATGAATTTAATAAATTTTTTAATTTAAAAATAGCTAAATGACCTGTATTTCTAGATTTAAAAAAAATTAAAAAAAAGAGTCCTGTATCTACAGGATTTAACTTAATTTTATTTCAATCGAGTTAGCGTTTATTGAATGTTTAGAGCCATTGGCATCGTTGAATAATACTCCAAATCCTCCAATAAAATATGGGTTAGAAACCGTAGCATTAGCTCCAAAATCCTGTTGAACTTCCTGATCTGTAGGTATATGTATAATACCTGGATATTTCTTAGTTTCTCCAGGTTTTAGTGTTCCTACTTTTTGACTAAAGTCCTGACTGACGATCTGAACATTATATACAGTTTCAGTTCCTTTATTTGAAACTTCGTATGTAATATTTACATCCTCACCTTTTTTGGCAGTTGCTGGCCCTGTTTGAGTTGCCACAACATCAACCGCCTTAGCACTTGTATTTGTTGTATTTTGCTGCATACCAGTATTATTTTGCTGAGTGGTGTTATTTCCTGGTTGTGTACATCCAGAAATAACAACTATAGCTGCTAAAACAACTATTATTAGTGCTGTTCCTCTTTTTTTGTCCGTTTAAATTCCTCCTCAAAATAGGTAATAGAAATAATTATTAGTCAACTTCAAAGCATATATAATTTACTCATTACTATGCCTTTTTAGAGCTAGATACTAGGTTAAAATGCGTATTTAGAGAGATAAATTGCTATAAAAATGATGATGAAAGATTAATTCATGAAAATTTAACCTGTTTATCTTTCCCAATTAATTCATCAAATTCCAAACCCTTGCTAAAAGCTAAATCTACAGTGACTTTATAGTTTTCTCCCCTGGTCCGGACAAGATCATCAATATGGACAAATCGCCATTTTTTATTCTTAAATTTAGCTCCCAAATATGGCTCTGCCCCGAAAATTCCAGAAAACTCTTTTAAGCCCATTATTTTTTCAGAAGTAATATAGATGTGATCTGCAGAAGTTGTCTTGACTTCAATTGCAAGATAGATAGTTCCATTACCTGCAATAATATCAGGGAGTGGCTTTTTTGTCGCCCCACCAGATGCTGGAGCCCTCATAGCTGCACAATCAGCATCCCAGAGCATTTTAACTAATTCTCTTTCTACACGTGACCCTTTTTTGTTCATTTTATCCCGCTGTATGATCCCTTTTTTTGAAAATTAAAAATTAATATAATTTAATTTTAGGGATATATAATTGTTTCATGCTTTTTGATCCTACAATTGAAAAATTCAGGATAATTAAATTTAAAGGATACTTTTACGGCAAAATATATTTAAAAAATCTGGAATAATTCAATTTTAAAATAATTTTTAAAAACCTAATATTAGCTGAAAAAATTAAATATCATTGTATTCAATTTTAGAGGCTTGAAAAGTACCATTCTTACCTGGTGCTCTTAACCATCCTATCTTTGCGTCTCTGGCGATTAAATTTCTATCTAAAAAAATTATATCCACTGTAATGCCTGAACAGCAATCATCTGGATTTAGTGTAATGAACTTTGAAAATGATCCCTTGTAAGCGTATTTATTTTTTAAAAACCACTGTGTAAGACTAACTCCTTCCATACGTCCAATTAATTTTCCTTCACACATAACATCGCATCGAAGCGAGCTACACGTTCGTTCCATCTTTAACATATAGATCCATCTACAAACTGAATTTTTATTTAATGATTTACTACTAATTTGTCAGTTGTAAGTCATCGCCTACGGATATCACGATATCTGATAATTCGAACCCTACTTAAAAGCAATAATAGAAATAATGGTAAAATTGAGGCCAGGGCCGAGATTCGAACCCGAGTCGTGGGATCCACAGTCCCAAAGGATAACCACCTACCCCACCCCGGCACATGAAAGTTATGGTAGGAATATTTTCGATGCGGGAGCAGGGATTCGAACCCTGGTAGGCCTGCGCCAACAGGTCCTAAGCCTGTCCCCTTTGGCCAGCTCGGGCACCCCCGCTAGCACGAGTTGAGTTTAATAAATTAAGAAAAATGCTCCGGCCGGGATTCGAACCCGAGTCTTCGGCTCGAAAGGCCGAAATGATTGGCCGGACTACACTACCGGAGCATGTGAATGAATACGAAATTTACTTATGCACATATATAAAAGTGGGCCCAATGGGGTTCGAACCCATGGCCGCCCGGTTATGAGCCGGGCGCTCTACCTGGCTAAGCTATGGGCCCAGAGCGCCCCCGGCAGGACTCGAACCTGCGACCAATCGGTTAACAGCCGAACGCTCTACCTACTGAGCTACGGAGGCTGTACCTAGCTTAGCTTACAAACTAGTGGTTTGCAAGAGCCAAAAATATAAGCACATTTGTGACGTATTTTTTAAGTTAGTGATTATACTATATAAACGTTTTGGATATGTAAATTCACAGTATAGCCTGATTTTCGGTGCTTATAACATATATACTTTGTTGTTACTGTGTTATATATGTTTTATTTATTTCATACAAAAAATAAGAAATATAAAGACTAATATCAAAGACTTTTAATTAATTTAATAACAAGATTTTAAATGTTTTATACCTAAAATTCATTATAAAGAATTTTATTTTACATTTTAAAGGTGAATCATGAATCTCATAAATAAAATTAACAACTTCGAAATTCTCGACTTAATGCAGGAAGCAAATAAAATCACCCTCGCTGAGCACGGGAACAAAATTACCCTCGAAAGGGCAATTTTTCTTTCATGGTGGTGTGATAAAGGAGACTGCCTGTTCTGCTACATGTCATCACAGAAACCTAAAATTAAAGAGCCCCAAAAAGCTCGACGAAATGTTAATTCAATTTTAGCCGAGGCAGAGCTATGTAGAAGGACGGATTGGAAAATTGAATTTCTATCTGGAGGATACGGTTCCTTTTCAACCCAAGAAATAAAGGATATTTCACAGAAAATCTATGGAATAACTGGAGAGCCAGTATGGCTGAATATCGGAATTACAAAAGACCTCGAAGTATACGGGGAAGAAATTGCAGGAATTACAGGGGCAGTAGAAGTTGCTAATCCTGAGCTGCATGATAAAATCTGCCCGAGTAAATCCCTGGAAGATATAACTGAAATGCTAGAAGTTGCAGGAGACCTTGGATTCCAGAAGGCCATAACTGTAATTTTAGGCCTTGGAGAAACTCCAGATGATTTAAAATACTTATTTAACATAATAAATGATGTTGGGATTGATAGAGTTACATTTTATTCTCTAAATCCGCATAAAGAAACTGTTTATGAAAATAAGCCCCAGCCAGCTTCTCTTTATTATGCTGGAGTCGTGGCTGCAACCAGAATTAAATTTCCAAAGCTTAAAATAATCACTGGAACATGGATAGACAACCTTGCAAATATCGGGCCTCTGCTTTTAAGTGGAGCTAACGGACTTACCAAGTTTCCATTATTTAAAATGTTTGGAACCCAGTATGGAAAGCGTGCTGAAGAAGAAGTTTTATGGGCTGGAAGAGATCTTGTAGGGACATTTACTGATTTTGATATGCTCACAAAAAGTGAAACAAAAAATCCTGAGCTTGAGCCTTTTATAAAACGGTACGTTGATAAATGCTTGAATAATAAGTAAGCAGCATTTAGAATTGATATAGAATATTTCAATATGTCCAAAAAATGGATTACTTGTGGCGATATATTGATAAGTGTCTTAATTATAAAACAAATATTGAATAAAATTTTTATTATAAATTACAAATAATGCTAATTTAATTATTATTGGATATCATACAGGAGGAATTACTATTAAGATGAAATGCGGACTGGAAATTCACGTTCAGCTTGAAACCGATTCTAAACTTTTCTGTGATTGCCGTACAAATTATCAGGACGCTCCAGCAAATACCAATATATGTTTTGTATGTTTAAACCAACCTGGTGCAAAGCCATATCCACCAAACGAACATGCAATGAATGGGGCAGTTAAAATAGCTTTAATGCTTGGATGTAAGATAGCAGAAAATGAGACTTACTTCATGAGAAAGCATTATGATTATCCGGATCTTCCATCTGGTTACCAGAGAACATCAATCCCCATAGGATATGAAGGTAATCTGAATGGTGTTAGGATCCGTGAAGTTCACATCGAAGAAGATCCAGGGCAGTACAAACCAGATTTAGGAGTTGTAGACTTTAACAGATCTGGAATTCCACTTATTGAGATTGTAACAGAACCAGATATGAAATCACCCGAAGAAGCCAGGAATTTCCTTCGCGAACTAATAAGAGTTTTAGAATACAGTGGCAGCGCTCGTGGTGAAGGTACCATGAGGGCAGATGTAAACATTTCCCTTGAAGGCGGGAAAAGAGCTGAAATAAAGAACATAAACTCCATAAAAGGTGCTTACAAAGCCCTCAATTATGAAATAATAAGACAAAAGAACCTCATTAGAAGAGGAGTAGAGATAAAACAGGAAACACGAGCATTCCTTGAATCACAGATGATCACAGTCCCAATGCGTCTTAAAGAAGAAGCTGATGATTACAGATATATACCCGATCCAGACCTTCCCCCAATGATAGCTGAAGATGAATTGATTGAAGGTATAAGAGAAAGCATGCCAGAACCTCCCCATATAAAATCAGAAAGATTTGTTGAGGACTATGGAATAGCAGAAGAGTATGCGAAGGTTATTACATCAGAGTTGGCTCTTGCAGATGCATTTGAAGATATTGCAAAGGAAATAGAACCTTCATTTGCAGCATTATGGATGAGAGATGAACTTAAAAGGGTGCTAAATTACAACAAAATGGGCTTTGCTGAAAGCGGAATAACAACATCAAATATCGTCGAGCTCCTGCAACTTATAAATGATAAAAAAGTGACTCCAAAAGCCGCTAAAAAGATAATCGAAAAAATGCCAAAAAATAAAGATTCCCCCACCAAGATTGCTGAAGATATGGGTTTAATTGGCGTAAGTGATGAGGAAAGTGTCTTAAAGGCCGTAAAACAGGCCATAGATGAAAATCCCCAAGCGGTATCAGATTATCATGAAGGTAATAAAGGAGCTATGAATTTCTTAATAGGACAAGTTATGAGACTCACTCGTGGAAAAGCCGATCCAGGAGAGACTGCCAAGTTTTTAAGTGAGTCTCTGAAATAAACCCTACTATTTTTTATTTTTATTATCTATATTGGACAAGTGTTTTAATTAATTCAAGTGATAAAATGGATTATATTCGCTGACTTCCTAATATACATAAATTTTTTAGTCACTTCAAACAGATTAGTATAAAAATAGTTTAATGGAAAATCAGGTCTTTAAATGGTAAAAAGTGTTTTAGACATGATTTTATGGCACCCACAAATGAAAATTGAAAAATGTAAAATAACATATGTACATAGAGGAGTACAAGGAAACCTTAAAACCATTAAAGGAAGCTCCATAGAAAGATTAGAACGTGGATTTTTAATATTAAATGAAGGTACACAGATTCCATGCCATAGAATTGTTAAGGTTGAATGCAATAATGAAGTAATATGGAATAAGTGATTTATAAAAAAACAGAAAATAAATTTATCATTTTAATACGGATTAATTAAAGAAAATAATTTATTAATATTCTTATAACTCTAATTAAAGGAGATTTTAAATGAGTAGTTCAGCTCTTGTAAAACATTACATGACAAAGGAAGTCATTACAGTAACTCCAGATACCCCAAACGAAGAAGTTATTAAATTAATGAAAACAACCGGTCACGATGGGTTTCCAGTTAAAACAAATGGTGAAGTTTTAGGAATGGTAACTGCCTTTGATTTACTTTTAAAACCGTGGGATAATCTGGTTGAAGACATCATGTCAACTGATATCGTGGTTGCAGATCAGGATATGTCTATAAATGATGCAGCCAGAGTAATGTTTAGAATGGGGATATCAAGACTTCCAGTAATAGATAAAAAGGAGAAGTTAGTAGGCATTATTACAAATACAGATATTGTGCGATCTCATATTGAAAGATCCACCCCCATGAAGGTAAATTACTTTAAAAAGACATTAGAACAGCTTTATGGGATTAAAACAAAGTTATTAAGGAGAAAAGTGCCTACAGATAAGCTTAGACCAACTCAAAATAAAATATATGCTGATGAACTTCAGGGAAGAACATATGAACTTAAAAGAGGCCTTGCAGAGCCAACCATCACTGTTAAAAGTGGAGATAGATATATTTTAGTAGACGGCCATCACAGAACAGTTGCGGCTTCACAGCTCGGTTATAAAGAAATTGACTCTTATGTAATTGAATTAGAAAAAGATATCAAATTGGGACTGGAAAAAACTGCAGATCAGGAGGGAATATATACCCTCAAGGATATAGATATAATAGACGATGCCCAGCACCCATTAATAGCCATAACAGGCAGTATAAGGAAAGAACACGGCATTAAATAGATAACCTGTGAATTTCAGGAGACCGAAAATGAAAGACACCATTATAAGAGAGGTTTACAGTGTTTTAGAAAATAGACGCGACAACCCCATTGATTCTTATACCTCAAATTTAATGAAAGATGACAAAAAGCGGGCTGAAGATAAAATACTTGAAAAAATTGGTGAAGAAGCTGCAGAAGTTATAATTGCGTCTAAAAATGATGAAAACCTTGTTGAAGAATCAGCAGATCTTATTTTTCATACCTTAGTTCTTCTTGTATACAAAGGCATTGATATTGACAAACTTTTTGATGAATTTGCAAGAAGACATAAATAAATCAGATTAAACCTCTTTTTCTTTACCTTCATAAAAAATAATCTTTACCTTTTCTTCAGTTATAAGTCCTCCTTTTATTATCCCTTCTAATTTATTTTTGATCATTTCAATTTTCTCTTTTGTGTCAACAGCTTCAATCACTATGGGCAAATCGGTTGAAAGCTGTAGTATTGCCGTTGAATGGATATAGCTTGTTTTTCCAAATCCCCCAATCGCCCTTAGTACAGTTGCACCAGCCAGTCCTTCATTTTTAAACATTTCAAGAAGATATCTATACAGAGGTTTACCTTCATATCTATCAGATTCACCTATAAAAATTCTAAGCAGAATAGCTTCTGATTCTTTTTTCATTTCAAACCTTCCATAAATTTAGTGCAGTAATTTTACCCAGATAAATGGCAAATATTGTAAGTAAAACTGTCCCTATAACATTTATGCTCAATAGCAACAATTCGTTCTGCTCCAGTAACTTGAAAGACTCATAACTAAATGCAGACATGGTTGTAAATGAGCCCAGTATCCCTATAGTTAAAAATACTCTTGTTTCTTCGGTGAAAAGTCCCCCAAATTCAGAAGAATACATTATAAAGCCCATTAAAAAGCTTCCGATGAAATTAACCCCAAAGGTACCTAAAGGAAAAACTGCTGCTTTAGACTGCAATATTCCACTAATTAAAAACCGTAAAACGGCCCCAATAAATCCACCAAGCCCAATCCAGAGCCATAGGTTTATAAGTTCTGTTTTCAGCATGATATCAACTCAAATTTAATAAAAAATTAAAATTAGAGATAAAATCTCCATATCCTGTTTATACTTTAAAATACTACTTCCCTGTCTTCACTTCTTCCATAAATCTTTCTTTTATCTCTTCAGGTTCCATATCAATTATGGGGACATCTGCATTCCCTGGTTTGACTTTCATGTGCACAAAAGCAGGCCCTCCGGAAGCAAGAACTTCCTTAAAGTTAATTTTTTCTTCATAGACAAAGGTTTTTTCAAATCCAACAGATTTTGCAACCTCTAAAAGATCGATCTTTGTTGTGTACGTGCACTGCGAACCAGTAGAGCCGTAGCACTGGTTATCAAAAACAACGAGGATTAAATTTTCTGGGTTCTGGCTAAAAATAGTCACAAGACTCCCCATATTCATTAAAACTGATCCATCTCCATCAAAAACTACTACTTTTCTATTTACTGACATTGCAAGGCCAAGGCCAATTGAAGATGCCATTCCCATTGATCCCAGCATGTAAAAATGATTAGGAGAATCTTTAACTGCATACAATTCTCTGGATGGAAATCCAATATTGCAAATTACAAGTTCATCTTCCAGGCATTCTGCTATCTCTTTTATGGCTTCAATTCGTTCCATATTATCACCATTGTTTTATTTCCAGAATGGAATCTCCAATAATATTCCAACAGGCGCTCCTCCCATTTCAGATAGTTTCCATGCTTGAGGAATCACTTCTAATGCTTCTTCCGGAGTTTTTGGATTGATATAAGCAATATTTAATGCATCCAAAACACCAGTAGTTGCTTTCCCCATCGGTACCTGGGCACTCATAAATTCCCCTTCAGTACCCCTGTGGCTCATGATCATGAGAATTGGAATCCTATAAAGTTCATATAGCGATGCTAACACATTTACGGAGTTTCCAAGCCCAGAATTTTGCATCAATATCGCCGGCTTCTTCCCGCCGAAAAATGCCCCTGCACATATCCCAAATCCTTCTTCTTCCCTTGTTACAGGCACATGACTAATATCTTCATCACAATCTACAAGTTCCATAACTTTTCCAAGATTTACACACGGTAAACTTACTACAAAATTTATTCCTGCTTCTTTTAGGGATTTATAAACCGCTTCACTGCTTTCCACGTAATACACCTTATGTAATTATCTCTAAATTGAATACATTTATCTCATTTATATTGTGTTAACTAGACTATTACCTTTTTGTGAGGAAAATCTCATAAAAGGTTTCGAAGTGCTATCTATACAAATAATTAATTTATAACTGAATTTAATCCTCCATAAATCAGCAGCAAGCTTGCAAGAGCAATTCCAATCAGGACAACCTTTTTGAAAATATTTTGTGGAATCTTATTTACAATTCTTTTACCTATGTACGAACCAATAATCCCTATAACTGCAAGGACCGGTACAAAGTAATAAAACTGGGGTTCCAGCAGGTTATTTGCAAAATAAATTGGAATTCTTGTTGCATCAACAATTACAGCTATTGCAGCTAACGTTGCTATATATTTAAATTTATCCAGATTATATGAAATAAGAAATGCCCCCCTTAAAGGGCCACCAATTCCAACCAGCCCCTGTAAAAATCCAGATAAACTGCCCCCAATAATGGTGTTTATTTTAGAGGCTTGTACTTTAAAATTTGGCCGTAACAGTGAATAAATTGAAAATATCAAAAGGAAAGCTCCTAAAATAGCCTGCAAAATATCTTGAGGAATATAAATTACAAGATAAGCCCCCAATATCACTAAAATTATACTGGGCACACCAAAAAGTAAAATCAGTCTTTTATCCATGCCATGGCGGAAAAACGTTGTTGCTCCCACATTGCCTGAAAGATGAGAAATTCCAACCAGGACAAGAGCAGTTTTAAAATCTAAAAAGAGTAGTGCAATGGGAAGGAAAATAGTGGAGGTTCCAAATCCTGCCACTGTACCAAGAACTATGGTTACAAAAGCAGTGATGAAAAACAGTAATATTTGGATTTCGTTCATGTTAGTTTTATATGATTTTGCTTTTATTATTTCTTTTGAATACAGGTCAAAAATGTGGTTTTAGATTATTAACTTGTTTTAGTTAATATTTACAGCGTTTAATGGTCAAAATTAATATTCATGTCAAATATTTGTACCATTTGTGCATAAGTTTAAATATTCAAACTTTTAAATTTTACATTAAACGGCAAAGTAGTTAAACAGGGATCAAAATGGAAAAACTGATATGGTGGCTGTTTATGGGCAGTAAAGGGGGGATAAATAGGGCCAGAATACTAAATTTAATACATGAAAAGCCCTGTAATGCTCATAAAATCTCTGAAGGACTAAACTTAAATTACAAAACTGTTAAACATCATCTAAAATTATTGGAGGAAAATAACGTTATTACGTGCACTAAGGGAGTACGATATGGGGCCTTATTTTTTATTTCCGATGAAATGAAGTCTAATTACAAATTATTTCAAGAGATATACGCGAATTTAGGAGAATAATCATGATGGAAATAATAAGTCAAATATGGGATTCAACAGTCACTGACCTTGCTTTTGGATTAGGGAATGTCATATTAATAATGGGTTTAATCTTTGTATACTGGAAAAGTTACAATCATTTTAAAACTAAATTCGCTCTAGGACTTTTATTATTCGCCACATTCCTTCTAATCCATAATGTTCTATTTGTTCTAACTTTAATTATATATAACCACTTTTGGGGAACGTTTGAGCATTCAGTAATGACAATAGTAAATATAAGTGAATTTATAGCACTTTTAATACTCCTGAAAGTCACATGGGAATGAATTAGAATTAAATTAATCATCCACTATAATTTGCTATTTGTAATGATACTGGATTATATATCATTTAAACATTAAACTTCCCTATATTTTAAAATAGACAGTACAAGGGCTAAACCCAGTATCATGCTTATTACAAATCCAATGATGCCTAAAAATGGAAATCCCAGTATTAATATCCCTTTATCAGTCTGCATTATCAAAGATGAACCGATTAAAAGCGCAGATATGATTAACGCTACTGAAATTTTGTTACTTATCCTTTCAATGTTTTTATGCTCCAATTCGATGCTTATTTTTCCCTCTTCTATCTTATAGAGAGTTCTACTAAGATTACGAGGCAACGTTTTCATAAGATGTTCTACTTCAAATAAATTGTCCTTTACAAAATCAACAAATTTTAATGGGCTTATTTTCTTGCGAATAACTTTTTGAGCCATAGGTTTAAAAGCCTCTACTGGATTGAAGTTTGGATCTAATTTTTCGCCTGTATCTTCGAGCATGCCAATTCCTCGGGCCAGAAGCACGAATTCACTGGGCAACTGGATTCTGTACTTTCTCATAAGTGAGATTAAATCTTCCATACCTCCATGCATCTCGTTCAGCCCTATCCCATAGTATCTATACATTAAATCTGTAAGCTCGTATCTGAATGATTTAATATCTATCTTTTCAGTGATTATGCCCATGTAAATCAGCTGATTTATCATACCTTTAACACTATTTTCCATGAAATATATTATCAATTCGGCCAAATTTTCCCTGAATTCCCTATCCAGGATTCCCATCATCCCATAATCCAGAAAACATACTACATTATCTTCCAGAACATATATATTGGCTGGATGAGGATCCGCATGGAAAAAACCGTGGATCAGTACCTGTTTAAAATAAGATTCCACGCCTCTTTTTGCTATTAACTCCTTATCGAACCCTTTATCTGAAGTTATAACATCTGAAACTTTTTTTCCTTCAATAAGTTCCATTGTAAGGACCTTTGAAGTTGAAAATTCTTTATAAACATTAGGAACATAAACAGTTTCATCATCCTTAAAATTATAATTAAACCGAGTAATATTCATTGCTTCATGGCCATAGTCTATTTCCTTTAAAATTGAGCGTTCAAATTCATCCACTATACCTGGAAGGTTGTAATTTCGTGATCTTGGAATATAATCATTGATTCGCCTGGCTAAAAAGCGCATAATTCCAATATCATTCCTGATGAGATCCCTTACACCTGGTTTTTGAATCTTAACCGCAACTTTATCCCCATTTTTAAGTACTGCTTTATGAACCTGTCCTATGGATGCTGATCCAATAGGTTCTTTTTCAAATATAAAAAATAAATTATCTGGCGAATCTCCCAATTCCTCTTCAATAATTGATTCAATGATTTCATAATCTACAGGAGGGTTATCATCCTGCATTTTTGAAAATTCTGCTGCAATGTCATCTCCAACTAAATCTGGTCGAGTACTTAAAGTCTGGCCCAGTTTTATATAAGTAGTTCCTAATTCCTGCAAAACCTTCCTCAATCTCAAGGGTATAGTTGCATCTAACTCTTCTAAGGACTCATATTCATATGAATGATGTTTAAATGGAATTTTATTTTTAAGTTTTATTTTTTCTATTACATAACCAAATTCATATTTGGTTAAAACTCTAATTATTTCATTCAACCTCTTAAGATTCGCATTCCCCTTGAATTCCCCAAGTGTCATAGTACTTGCTTAATTTTCCCATTATATTTAATTTATGGTTTAACTAAGAAACTATTTGAATTCAAACTTGAAAAATATTTAAAAAATATGAGATGTTAATGGCAAACAACGTTGAAACTAAATTAAAATATATAATGAATAGTTTAAAAGTTTAAAAAATAAAAATAATAGAATAGAGTTAATTATTCTTTAATTATGGCATCAATATCAAAGGACAACTCTTCAGAAATTTCTTTTAGCTGCTTAAGCAGTGCATCATCCACTGATATTCCTTTTTCTTTAAACCCTTTGATGTTGTTTACTTCCATATCTCCAGGAATAAAGATATTTTCACCAGAACCTTTAATCTCGGCTACAAATTCATCAACTTCTTCCTTAAATTTATCGATATCAACGAATTTTGATGGATCTATCGCCATTACAAGGTCCCCTTTTGTGCTCATTTCATCAGGATTTGCTGTTCCTCTCACGCCTTTACCAAATGCAGCTCTTACAAGAGGTCCGGCTAAAATTTCAATCATGAAGGCAAGCGCATATCCCTTATGTGCTCCAAAAGGCAAAATTGAACCTTTGAGGGCCTCTGCAGGATCTATGGTTGGGTTTCCTTCACAGTCAAGTGCAACATTTTCAGGGATTTTTTGACCCTTTCTCAGGGCTTCCAGAAGTTTACCCCTTGCAGAAGCCGATGTTGCCATATCTACAGATACATAATTTTTATTTGAAGGGATACCAATTGCTATAGGATTGGTACCTATTATTGGTTCTTTACCTCCGATTGGAGCCACTGCAGGTTCAGTATTTGCTATCACAATTCCAATCATGTCCTGCATTACTGCCATGTCAGAATAATAACCAGCAACTCCAAAATGGTTGGCATCATGTACCCCAACAAGTCCTATACCTGTTTGTTCTGCCTTTTCCATTGCAATTTCCATGGCTTTATACGTTACCACATGTCCAAATTTATGATTTCCATTTAAAAGAGCCATAGATACTGTTTCTTCCTCTATAGTAATTTCAGCATTTGGGTTTATTGTTCCAACTTTCAATCCTTTTATGTACTGCGGAAATCTTCCTATTCCATGAGACGTGAATCCTTTAAGATCTGCATCCATGGTGACATCAGCAACTATGTATGCATCATCCTCTGACACGCCTAATCTTGTTAAAATTCCAATAATTATTGATCTTTCCTGTTCAACCGTTATAATCATTTAATGCACCATTTATAATTTCTATTTGTGAAATTCAATATTTAATTCAGATTAATGACATTTCCTTCAAAGGTTTTTATTTTAACCGTTTCATCCCTATCTTCCACAACATGCCCGATTTTATAAGCTTTGTTATATTTTTTAATAACATTTATTGTTTTATCAGCATCTTCGGCTGGTACAATGACCACAAATCCAATACCCATATTAAAAACCCTGTACATCTCCTCTAAAGGAACATCTAATGAGTAAATAGATTTGAAAATAGAACCAGGTTCTGGTAAATTATCAATATTGTAACCGATACTTTTTTTCAGCCTTTTAAGATTTAAAAACCCACCACCGGTTATATGGGCAAGTCCATGAATGTCAATTTCCTCATTTAAAAGTTTGACAACAGGTTCTACATAAATTTCGGTCGGTCTTAAAAGTTCTTCACCAACCAATTCATCTGGACATCCTGGAAGAGGACTATCGACCTTAAGGTTTGATTTATCGAAAAATACCTTCCTTGCAAGACTTAATCCATTGCTGTGGATTCCACTACTTTCTATCCCAATAAGAACATCGCCATTAGATATTTTTTCCCCTGTTATGATCTTATCAGCATCTACAACCCCAATTCCAGTACCTGCAAGGTCAAAATCCTTGATTATTTCAGGAAGTGATGCAGTTTCTCCCCCAATCATTGCAATTTTAGCCATTTCACATCCTTTAGCAAGTCCTTTTCCAATTTGACTCGCAATCTCGGGATCTGCTTTTTCAACAGCCAGATAATCAACCATTGCTATTGGTTCAGCCCCAACACAGAGAATATCATTTACAACCATTGCAATACAGTCTATTCCAACAGTATCATATTTATCCATCATTTTTGCAACCAGTATTTTACTTCCTACCCCATCTGTACTCATTGCGATGGCTTTATTTCCTAATTTTACCAGTGCTGCGAAATGACCGCTTTCTGTAATTACGTCCCTAAAGGAAAGTGTATTTTTAATTTGGGAAACCAGTGCAGAAACTGTAGCTTCCTCAAGGTTAATATCAACACCTGATTCTGAATATGTTACCATGTAATTCACCGAAAATTTTTAACCATTCGAAAATCTACAATTTTCGAAGGTTCAGAAAATTTTTATTTTCCTCAATCTTTAATTTAAAATAAAGGTAATATACTTATTATCTAACCAGACCTTATAAAACTTTTTAGATATCTGTCTAAATAAAAATAACACTGCACCATTTTTCAATATTTACAGATTTTAATATTTTTAAAAAATTTGCTTTTAAATTAACCATCAAATGGCGATATCTTTTCTAAATCATCACTACTTAATGGTTTTATGAACTTTTTCTCGGTAGAATCCTTTAATAAAGATCCTATTACTTCTGTTAAAGCATTAATTCCAATCTGCTGAATATCTTCATTATCATCGTCCAGCAAGGCTATTAATCTACGTAAATGTCCCCTTTCAGTAAATGTGGAAACATAGAAATCTGCTAATTTTTGCAAAGATTCTTTTTCATCGGATTTAGTATTTCGAACGTTTAAATATCCTGTTTTTTTATATTCTATGAAATTTTTATTGTAATCTTCAATTCCCTCCAAAGGGATCATTCTATCTATTTTGCGGTTAAAAGCACGCAGTTTACATGATAATTTATTAAATAGACCGTTTTTAACTCCACTAGTTGATACATTCGTTGAATTCGATTTATCATAAGATACGGAAGAGATAAATGGGAATTTAAATCGACTAACTTTAAAAATGATGATGTTCTTTAATTCAATAAATGTATCAAATGTTGCATCAATTACCTCAAATTTGTGGATTTCTGTAGCTATTAAGTCCAGTGAATGCTCTGCAGATTCATGAACATCTTTACTCCCCATATTAGACTTATTTTTTAGTTCCTTAACTACAAGTTCCTGGATTAATCCATCGTCCATTAAAACAAACATTTTTGTCAGGGCAGAGTTCTTTACATTTTCATTTTCATGGGATATAAGTAGCAAAATAATTTCTAAACCCAGTTTTAATTCCTGACTTTGTGAATATTTAACTGAATTAATAAGAAGTTTTTCTAATTTTTTAAAGGACTCTGAATTATCTTTTAATAAATATTCTCTATTTACAAGCTTTTCTTCATTATCTGAATATCCTAAAGCTTCATTCATAAACATTATTTTTTTTATAAGTGATTTTAGCTCCATATCACTTCTCCTAAAAATTTATCCATGATACATTTTTAAAAGTTAAGTGAATATGTATTATTATGTTGCAGTAAATTATTAAATATTACGTCAGTAACTACTACAAAATAATGGCACAAAATTAAAAAATCAAAGATACATTAGAGATTAGTGCAAATATAATACGAGACACAATTTAATTATATCATTTAAAGAAAGAGAAATAGCTGTTGTTCTTTAAAAATAAAGATTATAATTTTTAGAAATGTAGAAATCAACCTGTAAAAATCTACAATTCTAAAATCTAAAAAATAAACATAGGATTATTGAATCCTTACAGTTTCCAGATTCATTGGTGTTTTTGTCTCGATTTTATAAGACCTGTAAATACTTGATGCAAGATCAAGAGTTTTATAGTTATCACCGTGGCATATAAGGATTTTCTCTGGTTTTGGAGTTAATTTCCTTACATAGTCCATAAGCTGTTTTCTATCTGAATGACCACTGAACCCTTCGATAGTTTTTATTTCCATCCCTACATTGTAAACATTGGTTTTTCCGTCTTCTTTAAGTGGAATTTCCTTCCAACCCTTCTGTATTCTCCTTCCAAGAGATCCTTCAGACTGGTAACCAACGAAAACCAGTGTATTTTTCTCGTCTTCACACAACCATTTGAAGTACTCTACTGAGTTTCCTCCTGTAAGCATACCTGAAGTTGAAAGAATTATAGCTGGTTCTCCTTCTACTATTTCCTGTCGTTCTTCTATTCCATTTACTTTATGGAATACGTCCGAGATAAATGGATTTCTTCCCATGTGGAATATCTGATCACGAAGATCTTTGCTTAAATATTCAGGTCTGGCAGTATGAATAGCTGTTGCTTCCCATATCATCCCATCAATGTAAACTGGAACTTCGTCAATGATTCCGTGTCTGATATACTCTTCAAGTACTATCATCAGCTCTTGAGCCCTTCCAACCGCAAAAACAGGTATTAAGATTTTTCCGCCACGTTCAAGAGTCCTGTAAATAGTTTTTATAAGCTCTTTTTCTGCGTCATTTCTTGTTGGCTGTACGTCAGCGTGCCCTCCGTATGTACTTTCCATTACAAGTGATTCTAATCTTGGGAATTTGGACACTGCAGGTTCTAGAAGTCTGCTTCTTTCATATTTAAAGTCTCCAGTGTATACGAAGTTATGCTGACCGTCTCCTATGTGCATGTGAACAATTGCAGATCCAAGTATATGCCCTGCATTGTGAAGAGTTAAGCGTATATCCGGAGCTATATCAGTTACTTCACCATAATCCAAAGTTATAGTATGTTTAACGCATTTTTTAACATGTTTGACATTGAAAGGAAGTGGTTTATCCTCACGATGAGCTATATCTATATTATCCAACTGTAATAGCGTCATTAAGTCCCTTGTCGGTGTTGTACAGTAGACCGGTCCTTCGTATCCATAGTGGAAAAGATATGGTAAAAACCCGGAATGATCAAGGTGTGCATGAGTTATTATAACTGCATCAAGATTATCCAGAATAAATTCAGGAACATTCAGGTAAGGGTAAGAACTCTTATCATCAATTCCTGCAACATTAACCCCACAATCAAGTAAAATTTTACTGTTTGGAGTTTGTAAAAATAAAGAAGATCTTCCAACTTCTCTAAATCCACCAAGAGATGTTAAACGTGTCCACTCGTTTTCAAGAGACACAGGACGGTGAATTTTATTTCCAAGTTTTTGTAAAATTTGCTTTCGCTCTTTACTGTTCTTCCTTAATGTTCTCCTTACTCTTTGTATGATTTCAGAAGAAATAGGAGGTGTCCTAAGTATTTTAGGTGCCCAACCAGTTCCCTTAACAATTTCTCTCGAGGTAGCACCATATTTACCTATTACAAGGCCTGGTTTTCTTGCTTCTATTATAACTTCACATGTGACTTCATCAAAAGAAATATTAGTTATTTTAGCTTCATCAGGGACAATTTCATGGATCTTTTCAATGGATTTTTCTGGTTCTGTAAGAACAGAACGGTCTGAACGAATTATTATCCTTTTTCTTATATCCTTTGCAAGATCCCTTATAAGTCCTCCATTTTCGGTTATGATCTCGGGGTTTTTTGTATAAATTACAACCTCGGGACCTTCAAACTCTACCTTTGCTACTTGTACTCTTGATGGTAATCTTTGTACTATCGTATTTTTAATTTCTTGAATCTCTGAACCCATAAAACCACTTCTAAAAAATAGAAAATAATCGTAAACTTAGTTTACAGATTTAATAAGCTTAATAAATGAATAATTTCACGTAAATATTAATAAGGGGCCAAAAAAAGTTAATTTATTTTCTTAATTTACTTTTTACCTCTTCTTCAGGTATCATTTTAAATCCTTCTTCAGTTACTGTTGCAACCAGGACTCCATTACCTGAAAATGCATCTCTTTCCATTGCAGATTGTATTGCTCTGATGGCAATTTCGACTCCTTCTTCAACATCTATATCTTCGTTGTACCTGTCTTCAAGGACCCCATAAGCAACTGGTGAGCCTGATCCTGTTGAAATCATGTTATCTTTTATTACTCCCCCTGCAGGGTCTAATGAAAATAAAGCAGCTCCATTATCATCGACTCCTCCAAGTAAAGTTTGAACATAGAATGGATAAAACCTTGATGAATGTAATATGTTTGCTGTTAAAGTTGCAGCTGATTCGACGCTTATTCTTGCACCGTTTCTAAGTCTGTATAAGGCTACTTCAGCACTTATATATTTCATTAAACTCTGGGCGTCGCCTACTCCTCCGGCTATAGTGGCCCCGATATGATCGTCAATTTTAAAAATTTTGTCAGCGACCTTGTGAGCTATTAAATTACCCATAGTGGCCCTTCTTTCTGTAGCAAAAACAACTCCGTCTTTACATTTTAATCCAACAGTTGTAGTGCCTTTTAATCTGTTTTCATCATTCATGAATACACCTCAAAAAAATACAAAATATAATTAAAAATAGTTTCCTATCCCTAATATTGGAGTTCATATTATATAAAGATTGCTTGTTTTACTTGGTGCTAATTTCAATTTTTAACCTTTTATTTATTGTTTATTCTCCTAATAAATTAATTTTTTTATTTTATGCCCATAATATGTTTTTTTAAAGCATATAAATTGAAATCAAAGGGTATAAGAAGAACTTAAAATAAAAATTTAGCACACATCTTATTATTTTTAAATAATTTTTAATAATATATAGGTTTTTCTATTGGTTTAATTCTTAAAATAAGAATTTAGCTTCTTAAGATTATTTTACTATTATAAGTTATAACTTTTAATGTTTTCTAATTTTTAAAAATGTAATCCAATATACTTATAAATGATATACAGTCTTTTTAGTGATTGAAAACAGTTTACATATAACATAAGCTTTTAATTTTCCATAAATAAAAAAATGGGAATTATAATCCCAAAAATTTATTTCCTTTTTGGTACCAATAAACCGCCAATAACCATTAAAATGGCCAGTATTAAGTAATTTAATGGCAATCCTGTTTTCTGCATTGGTATTGTTTTGCTAGCTGCTTTTACTGCATGGATTGTAATTGGAGTTACACCTTCACTGTTAATATTGTAGGTCTTTGAGGAGATTGATGAACTAAATACATAATTTCCAGGCCTTAAAACTTTACCAGTAATGTAAAGGTATGGATCTCCCACTGGAACGTTTTCAAGAGTCCATGTTATTGTTCTAGTTGCACTGTTGTAAGTCCAATTTCCATCACCCTTTATGTTGACTATTTCAAAGCCTTTAGGTAGGGGTATAGTTATTGTAACATTATCTGCCGAATCCGGACCTTTGTTTCCAAGTTTATAGGTTATTGTAAATTTCTGTCCAACTTTAGGATTTTTTATATTGCTTGTTATATGAATGTATAAATTTGCAGCCTTATTGACTGTAATATAAGCAGATTCAGTGTCATTTGTAGTGTAATCATCAGCAGTTGCTGTGATTTTCACTGGATTAAATAATGGGTTCACTGCTCCTTCATTGGCATAAAATGTAGCTGTAATAACACCTTCAAAAGTGTTTAATGTGATGGAATGAGTTATTCCAGGGTTGGTAAAGCTTCCCCATGGCACATCCATAGTTACAGGCCCGTCAGGGATATGACCTGTCAAGATTCCAATGTTACCGCTTCTGTCCATATTGTGATTGAAATCAGCTATAATGGTTGATATTCCGGTATTATTGATTGAAGTAGGGTTTGCATTAATTGATAAGATAACCCACGGGTCAGCGTCCACTAAACCGCCATTAATCTCTACAAATAAGTTATCGATACTTTTAGGGTCTTTATTAGAACTCCACCAGTTATTCTCAGCATCCACTGAACCACTATTACAGTACATAGCATTGCCATTTGTTGCAGTGTTATTGTAGAATCGGCTGAAATGAACAGTGCATGTACCATCAGCATTGGATAGAGCACCCCCCTGAGTTGCAGTGTTACCACTAAAAATACAGCCAGTGACATTTAAAATGTCCAGATAATTGAAGATAGCACCGCCATTTCCTGCAGTGTTATTTATGAAAATACTGTTAGTTACAGTACAAATACCCGAACTGCCAATAGCTCCACCATCGCCAATTGCAATGTTACCGGTGAAAGTGCAATTAGTCACATTTAAAGTACCGTACCAGTTGACAATGGCACCGCCGACAACTCCTGCCCTGTTGCTTGTGAAGTTACAGTTTTCCACGGTCAAATTACCCTCATTGTGTATAGCGCCGCCGAAACCTGAGATTCCATTCATTAATGTTAAATTCTGGATTAAAACAGTTTTCCCACTGTTAATAATGAATATATTACTACTATGCTCTGCATCAATTATTACACCGTTTCCAGTGCCAGAGATCCATAAATCAGGGAACACGGACATGTTCTTATTAATAATTAATGCTTTGTTTAATGATCCATTATAAACTCCGTTTGCAATATGTATTTTTCCACCTGTTCTTAATTCAGTGAATGCTTTGTTTAATGTGAGGAAGGGATGATCTGGGCTTCCGTTTCCAGTTGAATCACTACCACCATCAGCAGCAGTAGCAACATAAAGATTATCCCTATCCATTATTCTAACGGCACTTAATATTTGTCCGTCAACAGTAGCATTTACCGCTGCAACGGCAGGTATTGAACCTGCAGTAAAGAGAGTTGAAGTATCTAAGCCGCTGCTTATAACTACGCTTAATGGATCAAGACTGCCTAAAGTCCCAGCATCAAATACTACATTGACATCTGGGACAGATTTTCCATAAACTGCCAGAAGATCTTCACCATTTGAATTATAGTTTAAATTAACACTTAAAGTGGAAGTCTCACCAGTACCAATTAAGTCAGGAGTCTCATTTAATCTAAGTACAACCCATGGATCAGCATCTACAGTTCCAAATAAAAGTTTGCTAAAATCTGGATTATTAGAGCCCCACCAGTTGTTTTCTGCATTCACTGAACCTCTGTAATTCAAAATAGCGCGGCCTGGTGTTGCTGTATTTCCAAAAATTCTGTTGAAATTAATGTTACAATTACCGCCCATATTACAGATGGCACCACCACCATTTGCAGTATTATTAAGGAATGTACATCCAGTTACAGTGATATTAATAGAACCTGAAGCAGAATTAACAAAATTACCTATAGCTCCGCCATAACTTGCATTATTGTTAGTGAATGTACAATCAACCACAGTATTAATAATAGAGTCAGATGCAGAAGATATGTAATTATATACAGCCCCACCGCCGCCTCTTGCAGAATTGCCATTGAAACTACAATGAGTTACAGTATTAACAACAGGAATACCGCCAGCAGTACAGTAATTACAGATAGCGCCACCGCCACCGCCATAAGATGATTTTGAAGCATTATCATTAAAATTACAATTTTCCATAGTTAAACTACCCTTATTGTAAACAGCACCCCCAGAATAGGTTGCATTGTTATTAGAGAAGTTACAATTTCCTAAAGTCAAATTACCAATAGAAATAGAACGTTCATTATATATAGCACCACCATCACTCCTTGCAGTATTACGAGCAAATGTACAATTTCCTACAGTCAGATTGCCGTAATTATAGATAGCACCGCCATATTGTGCGGTATTGCCACTAAATGTACAATCATTAACAGTCAAATTACCCCTATTATATACCGCACCGCCGTAAAATGCGTCGTTATCACTGAAAGTGCAATTTTCCACAGTTAAAGTACCATGGTAATTGTAGATAGCACCACCAGAATTAGTTGCATTGTTATTAGTGAAATTACAATCAGTTATAGTACTAATAAAAGAACCAAGCCCACTATAAACTGAACAATCATTGTTAACATCGCCGCCGCTTTGAGCTTTATTACCAATGAACGTACATCCATCCACAATACTGGTAAAAGAAGCTGAACCGCTCTGAACTGCACAGTAATTGTTAATAGAACCTCCACTAAAAGCTGCTCTGTTATTATTGAAAGTACAGTTAGTTATGTTACTAATAATGGAACTAGAACCGCCATTCGTATAACATTGATTAGTGATAGCACCGCCACCAGAGTATGTTGCTGTGTTATTAATGAATGTACATCCAGTTACAGTGCTATTAATAGAACTAAAACCACTGAGCCCCGAACAATCATTATAGATAACTCCACTACCCCAATATGCAGCGTTGTTAACAAATGTACAATTAATCACAGTACTGATAATAGAACCAGGAATATCCCTAACAGTATCAACTGAACAGTCATTATAGATGGCACCCCCTCCATAATAATTTGCATGATTACCACTGAAGGTACAATTAATCATAGTAGATGTAACTGAATTACCATTAAAGCAGCGATTATGGATAGCTCCACCGCCATCTTGATTTTCAGTGTTATCACTGAAAGTACAATTTTCTGCAGTCAAATTACCAGAATTATAGACAGCACCGCCACCATAATTTGTATTTCCATTTGTCAATGTCAAATTCTGGAGAATTAAGCTTATTCCATTGTCAATAAAGAATATGTTACCTGATCTTTCAGCATCGATTATGGTTCCATTTTGGCTTTGACCAGTAATAGTCATATTCTTGTTAATAGTCAATTCCTTGTTTAACGCCCCATTGTAAATTCCGTTTGCAATGTGGATTCTTCCGCCTGCCCTTAATTCAGTGACTGCTTTGCTTAATGTTAAGAATGGATAATCCTTGCTTCCGTTTCCAGTTGAATCATTACCCCCATCGGCTGCAGTAGCAACATAAAGATCGTTCCGGTCCATTATCCTGATTGAAGTATTTATTGTTTGATTATCAACTGTAGCATTTACTGTTGCAAAACCTGGTATTGAACCCGCAGTAAAGCTTGTAGTACCTAATCCACTACTAATAATTCCAGTTGTTGGATTAAGGCTTCCTAACCCGTCAGTATCAAATAATACATTTACATCAGGAACAGATATTCCATAAACTGCTAAGGTGTCTTCATCATTTGAATTATAATTTAAATTAACGTTTACAGCCGAAGTTTCACTGGTTCCAATCAAGTTAGGAGTATTATTTATTCTAAGTACAATCCATGTATCAACATCCACATTTCCATAAATTAATCTGCTGAAATCAGGGTTATTTGAACCCCACCAGTTATTAGTTGCATTCATTGAACTACCATAATTGCAGATTACATTACCATTTGATGCATTGTTACCTACAATCCGGTTAAAATTCAAAGTAGCCCATACATTATTGTGGATGGCCCCTCCAGAACCATCAGGACCACTATTACCACTATAATCACCATATGTTCCACCAGGGCCGCCTTTTCCGGCTTTATTATTGATTATTGTAGCACTAGTTACGATAAGGTTTTTATTGTTAAAAATAGCGCCACCATAACCACCTGGACCCCCATCACCACCATACATCATGAAAAAGCCTACACCACCCTGACCGCCATTTCCTGCACTGTTACTTGAAAGTGTACTGTTGGTTAGGGTAAGGTTTCCATTGTTATAAATAGCGCCGCCAGAACCACCGTAACCGCCATATCCACACCAACCACCCCCATAAGCGCCATTACCTGCGTTATTATTGGCGAATGTAGTATTAGTTACGGTAAGGTTTCCATTGTTGTAAATAGCACCTCCAGCGCCACCATTACCTCCAGAACCGCCAAACTTCAAATTTGAATAATCACTATCCCCCGGAGCACCATTTCCTGCATTGTTACCTGCAAATATGCTGTTGGTTAGGGTAAGGTTTCCATTGTTATAAATAGCGCCGCCAGAACCGCCAGAGCCACCGTCACCCCCATCAGTTCCACTAATACCGTTTCCCGCATTGTTACCTGTAAATGTGACATTGATTACAGTAAGATTCCCAGAATTATAAATTGCACCACCAGAACTACCCACAGGTTTACCATTTGGTGCTGTTCCGTTCTCTATTGTCATGTTTATGAGGGTGATGGTTATTCCGGGGTTTATGATGAATATGGATCCTAATCTTTGACCGTTAATCATAGTCCCATCCTGGCTTTGGCCTATCATGGTCATGCTGGTGTTAATGTCCATATTGTTTTCATAGTAAGTTCCGTCAGCGATGTGGACAGTTCCTTTATCTGCAACAGTGCCTATGGCATATCCTATAGTGGCTTTAGCATCTGCCCATGAAGTACCATTATTGGTGTCATTTCCAGTAGGAGATACATAAACATCATTCAATAATAACTTTACACTTGTAGACAACTGTTGATTGTCGATAATTGCTGTAATAATCAATGTACCTGTGGTACTTGGTGTGAATACGGATGTAGCTAGTCCATTAATTATTGTTGCAGAGTTTGGAGTTATACTTCCTTGAGTAGTATTGAACGATATAGGAATAGGTGCACAATCCGTTATAGAACTATAGTTGCCAGTGGTTGAATTATAAGATTGCAAATTTATAGTTACCGTTGAACTACTACTGCCATTAGGGAGAATAACAGGATTTGCAGTGATGTTAATCTTCAACCATGAATTAACAGTAAGCCCATATAAATTACCACTTGCAGGTCCAGTATTGTAACCCCACCAGTTATCATCAGCGTTCAAGTTGTAACCGTTATAAACTGCACTACCATAACCCGTTGATACTGTGTTATTCACGATTCGATTAAAATTAATGGTACCATATCCAATATTAGAAACAGCTCCACCATTACCACCATGACCAAACCAATTATAAGCTGTATATCCTGCGTTTCCAGCCTGATTAAATGAAAATGTAGAATAAGTTATTGTTAGATTACCAGAGCTATGAACAGCGCCCCCACTGCCTCCACTACCGCCCATACCGCAAGCACTAAACCCGCCGTCTCCAGCCCGATTAGACGAAAATATGGAATTAATTATTGTAAGATTACCAGAGCTATAAACAGCTCCACCACTGCCCCCGCTAATATAATCATTGAGGTAGCCGTCTCCGGCTTTTCCACAGAGATTAGATAAAAATGTATTATCGGTTACAGTGAGATTTCCAGAGTTATAAATAGCGCCCCCACTACCCCCACTACCAACATTTCCAATATTAGTGCCTCCACCGTTTCCAGCCCGATTAGACGAAAAATTAGCATTGGTTAAAGTGAGATTTCCAGAGTTATAAATAGCACCACCATCGCCACCATTAACACCAGGTCGGAAAAAGCTTTTTGCACCGTCCCCAGCCCGATTAGACGAAAAATTAGCATTGGTTATTGTTAGATTACCAGTATTATAAATAGCGCCACCGCTACCACCAGGACCACCAATATCACCTTCACCACCGTCTCCAGCCCGATTAAACGAAAATATAGCATTGATTAAAGTAAGGTTTCCAGTGTTATATATGGCTCCACCACTACCACCAGGACCACCGCAGCTGCCCAATCCACCATACCAGCCATCTCCAGCCATGTTGGATGAAAATGTTGTATTAGTTAATGTTATTGTTCCTTGATTATTAATTGCTCCAGCGTTACTTGATGTGGTGCTGTGACCATTTACGATTGATAAGTTGCTAATTGCGACTGTTACCCCTGCAGGTATAGTGAATATATTCCCACTGCCCTGGCCGTTAATTATAGTGCTCGTCTGGCTTTGACCCATTATGGTCATATTATTGTTAAGGGTTATACCATATTCATTGTAGGTTCCATCAGCAATATGAATGATCCCATTATTTGCAACGGTACCCGTAGCGTTTGTTATAGTTGCTTTAGGGCCACTTCCAGTCGTGCTATTATATATAGCAGATTGACCATCCCAGAAATTATTTCCTGATGAACCATTAACATAAATTGTATCTCCAGGGGCTGCTGAAACATTATCAATACTAAAAGAAAATATTAAAGCTAAGCTTAAAAGCACTAATGAAATTAAAAAAACTTTAGATCTATAATTTCCATTTCCCCTTATTTTTGCTTGTTTGAAGATTTTATTCACCTTTTATGCCCAATAATGATTTAATAAGTCTAAATAAAATCAATTAATGGTGAGCTCCTAATAAACAATTGAAAGCAAAAAACACCCATCGAAACTGAATAATAGTTGATTATAATTTACTAAATCCGATAAAAAAAGGTTGGTTTTTACTATTATTAATGTTTATCGGGATATATTTACCAGAGTATGTAAAATACGCATTTAAATATTATTGCATTAATATAACAAAAAATAAGGTATTTAAAGGCTCAAGAGTTAGAAATAAGGAAAATTAAAAAGAATATGAGATAAATCATTACCCTCATGTAATGATTATATCTAACTTATCTTCTGCAACAGCATTTTTAATTTCACGTGCTATTCTTCGTCCCATACTCATGAATTCGCCGAACATGATGTAACTGTAAGCTGAAGCATGCATGAATGTGTTTGTTCCGCCGTCTATCCTTGCACTCATCTCAAATACAACTATTTCAAGATCGTCGTTACAGAGAGTCTGCAAACAGAATGGACCGTTCATTCCAGGTGCAACTAATTTTTTAGCTGCTTCAACAAGGTTATCTCCTATATCAAATACCTGTGGAAGTAATGATTCCCTCATAACCACTGGGTGATTACCAGTTATCACATAAGAAGGATCTAATGAAAGATCCATCTGATCTTTTGCTGGAATTCTAACTAAACCATCAATATTTGATTCAAATCTGCTGTCCATCCCTAAAACTTCTACTTCGTCTTTTAATGCAGAATAAAAGAAATGAATACAATAATTAGTACCAGAAACATATTCTTCAATGTGTGCTAGGTCTGCATCAGCTTCTGTAATCCATTCACGGTCAATCATGTCTGCAATTTTTTTGTCGAATTCTTCAGGAGAAGAACAAACAAAATACCCTTTTCCTCCCCTTGCACCCGGGAATTTGACCATTACAGTTCTGTCAATATCTGCACTGCTTTCATATTTATTTGGTATTCTGATATTTGATTCAATCATCAACTTTCTTTCCAGGTCTCTTTCAGCTTCCCATCTCAAAATGGACCTGTTTCCAAACATTGGAACCTCAAAGTCCGCTTCAACATGATCAAGCCCTGCATAAGCTATAAAAGAACCATGAGGAATAACGATGGCATTCATATCACGTAATTTTTGCTGAACATCTTCTTTTACTATATCACTAAATTTATCAACAAGTATAAATTCATCAGCGACACCAAATCGCTGGTATGGAACTTCACGTCCTTTCTCACATACTACAGCTGTTCTGAAGCCTTCTTCTTTGGCTCCCTTTAGTATATGTAAAGAGGTATGACTTCCTAAAGTTGCGACGGTTATATTTTCTTTATCATATTCATTTAAGATATCAAGGATTTTCTGTTTATCTACTACACTCATCTTGAATCTCCCCTGTCGTTGTTTGAATAGAATTTGTCTATTTAGATAGTTATGCTTTTTGTCTTGAATTTTTGTAATGATAAAATTTAAAATACTCCCACCACTAATATTATAAACATGAGAGGCAAAGTCATCGGAGATATCCTTGTTTTAAAAAACGAACCCAACAATTTGCAAGAATTACTAGATTTACCTGAAGTTAAACGCATAGTCAAATTAGGACGTATAAATGGCCCTAAAAGAGAACCAGAAGTCGAAATACTGGTTGGTGACAACACAGAGACCATTCACAGAGAAAATCACTGCTTCTTTAAATTAGACGTTGCTAAAATAATGTGGTCCAAGGGAAACACTACAGAGCGAAAAAGAATGGCCAAGCTGGTTGAAGACGGCGAAACAATCGTTGATATGTTTGCTGGAATTGGATATTTCTCAATACCAATAGCAGTGCACTCAAGCCCTGCTAAAATTTACTCTTTAGAAATAAATCCAGTGTCATACGGCTATTTAACTGAAAATATTGTGCTAAATAAAGTTGAAAATATAATAGAACCCATATTAGGGGATTGCAGAGAATTCGCCCCTAAAAATTTTGCAGATAGAGTCTTAATGGGCTACATTGGAAATACACATGAATATCTTGATAAAGCGGTTGAAATCGTGAAACCGGGCGGTACCATTCACTACCATGAATCAGTGCCAGACAAATTAAAATTTGAAAGGCCCCCTCAAAGGATAATTGACGCTGCAAAAGGACGTGATGTGGAGATATTAAATAAACGAATTATAAAGAAATATTCTCCTGGTGTTTATCATGTTGTAATAGATGCGTTGATTGAATAAATTTGAATTAAAATTATTTTCCTTAATCAAATCATATTCTTAATTTTAACATGAAATGTGATGATATGGACATTATTTCTCAAAAAAAAGTGGCTGATTTAATTGAATACACTACAGCAAAGTATTTCCTTATTTTAGGCCAGTTAAACAACGATGAAGTTTGTGATAGGTCTGAAATTAAATATATATTCACAAAAAACTGGTTCAACCGCATTTTCATGGCCAATTTCAATGAATCTGACGCATCTGCAAATATTGAACAAATAGTTTCAAAAATTAAAAAGTTAAACCTATCAGTTTCATGGTACGTCACCCCCCAATCACGCCCTGCTAACCTGCAAAACCTACTGAAAGATCATGGCTTTACATATCAAGAAGACTGGAAATCAATGGCAATTGATCTAAAAACAATTCCTGAAAAATTTAATATTCCAGAAGGCATGGCGATAAAAGAAGTTCTTAATTTAGAAGAACTGAAAACATGGACTGATGTTCTGGTAAACAGTTTTGAATTTCCCAAAATAGTTGGTTCTTACAAAAAATATTTCATTAATGCTGGAATTCAAAATCTTAATTTTAAATATTATCTGGGACTTTTTAATGGAAACCCAGCGGCTTCTGCTGTACTTTTTAATGGTGAAAGAGCTGCAGGCCTATTTTATATTGGAACAGCCCCTGAATTTCGAAGAAAAGGAATAGCTCAAGCTATGGTTTATCACATCTTAAATGAAGCAAAAAATAAGGGATACAATATTTCTATCCTGCAGGCAAGCGAAATGGGCCATCAATTGTATAAAAAGATTGGTTTTAAAGAATATTACTATACCAAAATTTACAGATATCAAAAGCAATTTTAACTTCTTTAATGTTTTACTGCCCCATTTTGAGTATATACATGTTAAAATATAGTTACATACTGTATGTGAAATTATCTCATAATTTATTAAATATAAACTATAAATTCTTATTAGATAAAATGCCTTTAAACCTCCAAAAATCAAAGATTTTTGGGGTTCGAAAAATATTTAGAAATGAAGATTTTTCTCAACCTATAAAAATAAAATGTGGTGGCAACATGGAATTATCTGAAGTTATAAAGAACAGGCGAAGTATAAGGAAATATAAAGATAAAGATGTTGATGATACCCTGATAAATAAAATAGTTGAAGCAGGTGTATGGGCTCCTTCTGCTGGAAATTTACAAGGCTGGGAAGTTATAGTAGTAAAAGACCACCAGAAAAAAGTTCAGCTTGCAGTTGCATGTTACATAAGAGAGTTTATTTCACAGGCTCCAATTGTGCTTGTAATGTGTGCTTATAAGCGAAGATCAGGTGCCACATATGGAGATAGGGGACGTGATCTTTACTGCATACAGGATGCAGCCTGTGCTGCCGAAAATATGCTCCTTAAAATTCATGACCTTGGATTAGGGGCCTGCTGGAATGGGGCATTTGATGAAGATTCAGTTTCAGATCTTTTAAAAATACCGGAAGGCGTAAGGCCGGTAGCTGTAATTACTATGGGTTATCCCGATGAAGATCCTGTTCCCCCTGAAAGACTGGAAATTGAAGAATTTATTCACCTTGAAAAATATTAATCTAGGCATAGTGTGCAAATAATGCTTTTCAGGTGAAAAATCAATAATCTAGATTAATATGGGTTTTAAAATCATTGGAATAGATCTTGCAGGTAAATCTGAAAATCCCACAGGGATTTGTTTTTTAGATTTTAATAAGCTTACATTCAGCACTATTTTTGAAAATGATGAAATTTTAAGTTATATACATAATGTCAATCCTGATTTAATTGTAATAGATGCTCCTCTTTCTCTTCCAAAGGGCCGATGCTGCCTAAGTAACGAATGTATATGCAGTGAAAATGGAGGGCATTTTAGAGCTGCAGAAGTAGAAATGCGTAAATATGGAAGAACTCTACCACTCACATTCCGTGGGATGAGGATGCTTACAAAAAGAGGGATTATGCTTGCAGATAATCTTAGAACTGAATATACTGTCTTAGAATCCCATCCAAGAACTATTGCAAAAATTTTAGGATTTTCAAATTTGGTTAATGATCTGATGGAATACTTTAAATTACCAGAAAATATCAGTGAACATGAATTGGACGCTTTACTGCTTGTTGTAGCCGGAATTTTTTACATGAAAAAAGAATTTATGGAATTTGGTGATGCAGAGGAAGGAACTATCATTCTTCCAAATGAAGGCAGCAATTTAAATGATTTTTTTACGGTTTAAAAATTTTTGATTTTTAAACATAAAAATAGGATTTTCACGGTTTTAAAGATTCAGTAATCTCATATTTATTAAAGCCCCTTTTTACAGTTATATTTTCAAACTAAAATCAAATAATTCCCTTTTTAAACTATTTAATGTCCTAATGATTCATCTTTAATTTCGACATAATAATATTCATTCATTAAAAAAGTAATATTTTTATCATATGGTGATCATAATAGAGTATGGAGATCATCGCTATGGCAAAACGGGAATCTGTACTTAAAGCTACGTATGAAATCTTAAAGTACTGCAAATATTCAGGCATTGCAACTTTTGTATTCAGAACAAAACTAAGGGAGAGGTTACAAGAGTACAACGACGACATAATTCGCGACCTTGAGGAAATATTAATTCATCACGAGTGGGTCTCAAAGGACCAAAAAACTAAGCTCTTAATACCCACAAAAAAGCTATTACATGCTGCCGAATTCAAAATAGTACACTTTAGCGAAAGGGTTGCAATTCCAATAAGTAATGATATCAGACAGACCAAATTTTTAAGGATATAAAATCAAAGGAGGGATATTGTGGCAGGAATGACTCCTGAAGCTGTTTATAATTATTTAAATGGTATGAATTATCCAGCCAGAAAGCCGGAATTAATTGAACATGCCAAAATTAACGGTGCTGCTCAAGATGTAATTAAAGCCTTAGAAACTCTTCCTGATAAAGAATATAAATCCCAAGATGAGCTTATTCGAATAGGATCACAGCTCAGACATACAGAATGAACATGTTAAATTAAATAGAAATCATCATTTTTTAACTATTATTAGTTAAATAACCTTCTTTTTATTTCTTTTAATTAATATTAAGTCCGATCTATTCTATTTTATTCCTACACCTTTAAAAAAATTATAAAAGAACACACCATCAGGCCCTGTTGTTTCATAAAGGTCTTCAATTCCTTTATTCCATGATTCAATGTCTATCATACCTGAATCAATCGCCTGTTCTTTAACTCCTTCCACCATTGCAATGATTGTCTTTTTATTAAATCCTTCCACCAAATCAGGCTTGCTTGTATCCACATACACAATTTTAGGCGAAACCTGGATATTTTTAAATCCTGAATTTTTAAGCAGCGGGTAAATTTCACGCCCAATCATAGGATTACAATTTAAGCTCTTCTGGCATTCAATAAGGCACTCCCACGCTTTAACGGCTTCCTTTGACTCAGGATAGAAATAACATGAGCCATGATCGCCCTCTATAACTGTAATTGAGCCTCCTACTTTGAGGACTCTCCTTAAACTTTCAAGCGCGGCTATTGGATCTTTTAAATGCTCAAGTACAAAGCAGACGAATATATGATCAAATGTTTCATCTTCAAAGGGTAAATTTATAAGATCTGCCTTTTGAAATTCAACGTTTGAAAGCTCACTTTGTTCTATTAACGCCTTTGCCTGTTTTATTGAATCTTCAGATATATCAATGGAGATAATTTGTGCATCAGGACTACTTTTGGCAAGTCTTATCGTTTGAGCCCCCACTCCACAACCTGCTTCTAAAACCTTACTTCCCGCAGGATAACTGGTACCTTCATGTAGAAGATCAGCGAGTGTATTTGCCTGATCAACTAACCTGTTTGCCTCTTCTTCGGAATATCCGTGAACATAATCATTACTCATAAAAATACATCCCTTTATATCATATTAATTAATTAAATTTCTATCTTATCCTGATCTTTAACATTTCATTTCCATTCTTCAGGAATTCATAATCCACTTTTTTAATTTCCATTTCATAGTCTGCAAATTCAGGATCTTCCATTAACTTATCAAGAAATAAGGATCTCTTATATCTCAAATTAACAACTGGAAATATCCTTATTTCATGTGAAGTTACCTTTATTAGTTCTGAAATCGTCTTTTTATGGAATTCATAATCCAGATGTTCATCGTATAAAAACAGGAAATGAGAAACAAGAGCTACTGTGAACTGATTTTCCTCAAATTGAGTCTCAGGAAATTCAGTGCGGATGTACTTGCTATTTCCTTTTTCTTTAAAATCTGTTATAAATGCCCTGTAAGCAGACTCCCTCTTTTCTCTCAAACCATCGATATCTTTATAATAATCCCATTTATACGAATTTATAACGTCATGTAGTTTTTCTAACACTACTTCAAGATCTTTAGCGCATTTTTTTTCAATTACATGTGAAGGAAAGCTATAAATCCTATCAGCTGCTGTAACATTGTACCCCTTTAAATTGGCTTCTGCACAAAAAGAGCTCACACCAGATGCCGTGTCTAAAACCTTATTATCTTTAGATATTTCATTAAGCTCAAACATTTTATAATATTCTTCAAAAGTCCTCCCTATAATTACAATATCCTCTAATTCAAATTTTTTCATTGTTACACTCTTCTTCAATCATGAATGCTGGTTATTAATAACTTATTTAAAGAAATAATAAGATCAAACACTAAAGATTTAAATGACTATGAGTAACCCTTATACTGCATAGTACTATTTAAAACTTTACAGAACACATATGTACGTTAAACAAAAAATAAGAGAACATATACTATGATTACAAACTTATTTAATAGATTTGGCTTAAAATATCAGCCTAATAACCAGTTAGTGTTGAATATTTTATCTAATGCTTCAGTTAAATCGTTACTCTGCTTCAATATTTCAACTACTTTTTTATCTGGCTCTGAATATATAGTTGGAAAATCAATTTCACCGTTTTCTGGTTTTGGTGAGTAGGCTAAAAATTCCTTATCTGTACTAAATTTTGCATTAATTCCGTTTTCATTTCCACGGGCGTCTAACCTTATCCATTTATCCAAACCCTTAATGAAAACTGCATTTAGCCCATGCAGACCAAATTCTCCGTCAAATTCAAGTTTTTGATAGCAGAATCCGGTTGGAATATCTAAATATCTTAAAATAGCAGCCAGTAAGTGAGAATTTGCAAAGCACAAACCATGTTTATATTTTAACACGTCTGAAGCCCTAAAAATTACTTCACTGCGGTTAATATCCATTGAATGAGAAATCTCATCCCGTACAAACTCATAAACCCTTTTTATCAGCTGAATTTCATCCTCGATATCTTTAGATAAATCCATAGCAGTCCCTTGAATATTTGGAATCTCAAAATCTATAATATCAGATGAAACGAGATATTTGTTTATATCAAAGGTTTTCTGAACTAATCTCATTTATGCACCTTAACTTATTTAGTTAATAATTCACTTAGATCTTCAGCAGAATATAAAAACCGGGTAGTTTTCACCATATTATCATTATTGATAAATTCCAGGGATTTTCTAATGGCACTGAGACTTGAAAATATGAGCAGTGTAGGTATACTTACTCTAGCGACTCCACATTCCTTTAAATCACTGATTGAAAATTCATTTATGTTGTAAGGCTGCCCTGCAGCAATACTTACTGGACCTTTAACTTCTTTTGTAATTTTTTTGACTTCATCAAGTGTTGCCACATATGTTATAAACGCTAAATCTGCACCTGATTCAAGATACATGTTAGCACGATCTATTGCTATTTCTAAACCTTCATCCCTATCATTGATTGACCTTAATGCATCCGTTCTCCCATTTATTATAAAATCTGAACAATTTTCTATTTCCGCAGTTTCCCTTGCAATTATAATTTTTTGTGCCATTAAGTCTGCATCAACAACAGACAAATTTCCTTTGCTATTTGGAATTTGATCTTCGATGTTAAGTCCAGCAACACCTGATTCAATAAACCTTTCAACGGTATCTATTACATTTTCAGGGCCACCGTATCCATCCTCAGCATCGGCCATAACTGGAACATTCACTGCTTCTACAATTCTACGGGTCATTTCAATATTTTCATCAAGAGTAATATCAATTTCCTGTTTGTAACCTGCAGCAATTGAAAAACTATATCCCGAACACTGTACAGCATTAAATCCTGCATTTTCAATTAATTTAGCGCTTATTGGATCATAAGCATCTGGCATGATGAGCATTTCGTCAGAACTTAGAAGCTTTTTGAGTTTTTTGCTTTTCATTAAAATCCCTTCTAAATTAATATATTTAATTCTAGATTATTAAGCGTGTTACATTGTTCGAAGTTTATATTGTCAAACACTTATTATTTCTGTCTGTAAAAAAGCGTATTTAACAGTTATGTGGTCTATTCAAGTAATTCAAATTTCATTTCTCACATATAATCAGTTTTATATATGACTCCATTAAATGTGCTGATTAAAATTTATATTAAATAAGTAAAATTTATATGCTTTCTTTTTATATACCATACTAATTTAATCCTATATCGGTCAGGGAGTTATAATCATGGGCAAATTAATGCTAAATCAATATAAAAGCCCTACTAAAGATCACTACAAAATTTTAGGGCTTAGCTGGGCTGGCTGGGTATTTGATTTTTATGATTTAATCCTGTTTACTTTTTTAGTTATTCCAATAGGTAAAGAACTTCACCTGTCTACTGTAATGCTTTCCTATGCCCTTGGAATATCCCTATTAGCCACTGCAATTGGAGGAGTTATTTTTGGGATATTGTCTGATAAATATGGGCGTAAAACAGTGCTCCAGTTGACTGTTTTAATATATAGCGCAGGTACATTATTATGTGGATTTGCAACAAGCCTAGAAACCCTAATATTATTTAGAATTATTACAGGACTTGGTGTTGGAGGTGAATGGGCTACAGGGCAGACTTATATTGGTGAAACGTTCCCTGCAAAATTTAGAGGAAGATTTGGCTCATTCATGCAAACAGGAGCTCCCATAGGAATAATATTAGCCTCAATTGTTGGGGGATTTCTTACACCAATTATTGGATGGAGAGAAAGCTTTTTTATATCAGCTTTACCTGCATTAATGGTTATAATCATAAGGAGAAAACTTCCAGAATCTGATGTATGGCTTAAAAAACAGAGTGAAACCGTTCAACATGGGTTTATAAACTTAAAAACTAGAGTAGCAAATAGTGAATTTTTAATGCTCTTCTCAAAGGAATATCGAAAGACATTTCTCTTAGCACTGATTCTGGCAATCTTTGGAATGTCAGCCTACTGGTTCACATATTCCTGGATGCCAGATTACCTTCAAAATGAAAGACACCTTTCCCTTGTTAATTCAGCATTATGGGTAATTGTAACACAGTTAGGTGGCTTTTGTGGTTATCTTTCCTTTGGATTTGTTGCAGATTGGATTGGACGAAGGCCTACTTATACCATTTATTCAGCTATAATGGCCCTTGGACTTGTAATGATAACAGCTTTCTGGAATCTAATTGTTGCCAATCCTATAGTCATTTTAAGTTTCATGTTCCTTGTTGGATTTGGAACAGGTATTTTTGGAGGTTATGGGGCATTATTTTCAGAATTGTTCCCTACAAAAATCAGGAATACTGCATCAGGATCTGCATTTAATCTTGCGAGGGGCGTGCAGTTTTTTACCCCTGTTGTTATTGCTCTTATTGCAACTAAATACTCACTAGGGGCTGGAATTTTCCTTGCAGCGATCTTTGCTCTATTAACCGGAATCTGGATATGGACACTACCTGAAACCAAAGGCAGGAAATTAGAAGTGTTAGAGGAACCACAAAATAACATTCCTAAAAAAATAGTTCACGACGATGAACTTCCTAATTAACCAAATCAGGGCGTTTATTCATTTCTCTTTTGGAATTTATATTAGGCTTAAATTTCAATCTTTTTTCCAGAAATTCAAGAAGATATTCGTTAAATTTATCTGTGTTTTCAAGATTGCTGACATGTCCGGCTTCAGGTATTATTTTAAGCTCAGAATCAAATATCCCCTTATGCATTAGCTTTGATGACTCAAAAGGAGTAAAATTATCATTTTCTCCAATCATAATAAGTGTTGGAACGTTGATTTCAGGAAGTACATGAGTCATATCTGTTCTTGCAGCTTGTGCAAGTAGTGTACCACAAATTCCAAGGGGAGATGATGAAAGAATTGTATTTTTAATTAACTCCACTTCATTCGACTTTTCTTTAAATCCAGGGGCAAAAATAGCTTTTATAAATTCATCAGCAAATTTTTCCAGTCCATTCTGTTTAATAGATTCAATAGAATCTTCCCGCCAATATTTTGTTTCGTTTGAATCTGCTTCACTTCTTGTATCACAAAGCACAAGTACTTTAATTCTTTCAGGATGTATCTCAAACGCACGGATCGCAATGGCCCCTCCCATTGAAAGCCCACAAAGAACAGCTTCATTCACTTCTAAATAATCAAGTAACGCTATCAAATCATTTACAAATAACTTATAGGTATAATGACCATCACCAACACCAGTTTTACCATGCCCCCTTATATCATAGGCAATTACACGGTAATTCTGCTTTAAAATCTCAATTTGAGGATACCATGACCTATGGTCAAAGGTCATTCCATGAATTAGGACTACTGGAAGTGCATCTGGGTTTCCAACATCAATATAATGCATTTTGATTCCATTTATCATGCTTTCCATTAAAATCACGCCTAACTTAATAAATAATATATGTGCATCCATACATTAAAAGAGCAATAGCCAAATATACATGTATTAAAAATTGAAAAGTTAAATTATATCCAAAAATATTTATACCAAAATTACAAAATATAATTTTTTATTAGTCCCTTGGGGTAGTGGTAATCCTGTGAGGCTCTGGACCTTTCGACGGCGGTTCGACTCCGCCAGGGACTACTCTTTTTTAAATGACTTAGCATTTATAGAAAAAAGAATAAAAAACTTTTTATAATTCAGCTATAACAAGCATTTCATAGTCTTCTGTGGTTAATGCATCATTTCTACTGAAATTTCCTAACTCACAGCCAAATATATCAATTTTACTGAAATTCAGGGATTTAAGGAGCCATGTAATTTCAGAAGGCACGTAATAACGCTCATTACATTCTAAAACCTTCGAATTTCCATCGTCATCCTCCATCTCAAAGTTAGATATATCACGGAAGGTCATGAGATCAAATGAATTTCCTTCACTCACACCCTCCACCGCGTTGGAATTTATAAAATCTTTAACAGAGTGATAAAGAGGATAAAGACCATTTAAGGTTGTAAATATCAATTTTCCATTCTTTTTTAATGCCTTAGCAGCATTTTTTAAGATCTCAAAGTTCATCTCGTCAGTTTCCATTAAAGAAAAACCGCCTTCACAAAGCATAATTACCACATCAAACTGATGTTCAAACTGCAATTTTCTAGCATCTGCCAGTTGGAAATCCACGTTTACATCAGATTTTGCAGCTTTTTCTCTTGCTTTTGCTAGCATTGACGAAGATAGATCAATTCCAGTGACATTATAACCCCTTTTTGCAAGTTCTATATCATGTCTGCCTGTCCCACAGCCAATATCGAGAATTTTACAGTTTTTATCATAAGCTATTTCTTTTTCTATAAAATCAACTTCCCCAAGTGTTCCCTGGGTATAAATCTCCTTTTCATATTTATCAGCGTAATTTGTAAAGAGTTCTTCGTACCACTGCTTCATTTTATCACCATTATTTAATAAATTAATTTAGAATGTTTATTAAATCTTTCTAAATTCATTCCCCATGGAATATAGTAAGCTAGCCTGCATAAGCTGTAAATTACTAAAATAATTAAATAAAAGTAGATAAATTATTTCATTTTAAAAATAATAAATGACTGCTCAGGTAAAAAATCAAACTTTTGAAACACGCTGAACCCTGCATTCTCCATTTTACTAATTAAGACTCCTTCAGGAGTATAATGGCCAAAAATACCTGTAAAACTAAATCCTTTCTTTTTATAATCTATTATGGCTATTTTTCCATCATCCTTTAGAAATTGTTTTACATTTTTAAAGTATTCCTCCTGTTTAGATAAATGATGGAATACATTCCTTAAAAAGAACAGATCAACTTTTTCTGGTAAATACAACCCATTTTCATTTGCCGGCACTGTTTTAATGTTATTAATTTCCCTTTTAATTGATTTATCCTTTATAAAATCCAGTGATTTCTGATTGGTATCAATTGCATATACCTTACCATTTTTACCCACCTTTTTTGAAAATTCAAAGGTAAAATATCCCCCTCCAGTACCAATATCCCCAATAATATCTCCATCATATATTTCAAGATTTTTTACTATTGAATCAGGTTTATTTCCAGGCGAAGCAGCTTCTCTATTTAACATTTTCAATCTGTAGTTTGTAAACATATTAAATCTCCTAATGAGCTAAAGATTATAAATTAATTGCTTCAACTGGAGCATCTGTAAGCACTGTCCCCCAGTTAACGCCATGGCCTACTTCTGGTGTTACAAGTAAGCCGCTTTTTTCAATTTCGCCAAGATCTGCCAGATTTGCAGCTAATTTATGTATTGAAATAAATGTTTCATCGTTCATTCGTTTTGATTTAGGCACAGCCAATGTTTTATATCCTTTCTGTTGTAATAAACTGCTTAAATGTGTTGTAATAGTGTTTAATTGACAGTTTGTTTCTTTATAAACTCCAGTATTTTCACTCATCAATAATTCATCAGTGATTTTATAAGGTATTGTAATTCCTATGGAGATTGCTCGCGGATATTGGGAAAAAAACGACCCGTATTGTTCAATTATATCATTTTTTGTACTAGATAAGTCTGCAATACCTAAAAAATAATCCTCACATTCTTCTTCAATAACTTTTCGTATTGTATCCCCAAATCCCATAATATTACGTCCTTTGGCTTTAAAAAATTTTAATTTTTTATGCCCCGAACACTGTGTTTTCGAGGGCTTTAAATTATCATATTAATTGTTTTCTTAGTAAATTCTAAATAAATAAGAACAGTGGATTTAATCCACTATCCCACATAAATATTTTCTTTTTTTCACTTTATTCCGCCTAATTTATCTTGTCATTGATTTTCGGAATAATGGCACTGCAATAGCCATTGTAACGATACCAAACACAACCAGTATGACTATTTGAGTCATTACGTCACCAATACCTGCATTCAATAGCATTATTTTACGCATTGCATCTGCTGCATAGGTTAGAGGTATGAATTGCGATATAACCTGCATAAACCACGGCATCTGCTGGATTGGATAGAATATACCTCCAAGGAACATCATTGGGAACATCAGCAGGTTCACGATCATGCTACTTGATGCTTGATCTCCAGATGTAGATATTGCCAGGATTCCAATTCCTATGAAGCTGAATATACCTAGAAGGAGCATAAAGAATGCCAGCAAGATATTTCCCTGTATAGTAACTCCAAATAGGAATATGGCAATTGCAAGTATTATGACACACTGAATGAAACCTCTGGTACAAAGTGCTGCTGTTTTACCAACGATAACAGAAATTTGACTGATTGGCGCAGATAACATTCCATCAAAGGTACCTAATTCCTTTTCTTTTGATATGGCTTCAGGAATACCCGTCATGACTGACATCATCACAATCATAATCATCAGTCCAGGTGCCAGGAAGTTGAAGTAATTTGTCTGACCCGGTATGGATGTTTCGACATTCGTAGAATAAGGATTGACCATGGCTTGAGCAGATTGATTTGTTGATTTAGTTACATTCATGACATTAACTATTGCCTGCATGTTGTTCATGCTGATTACAGTACTTGATAACGACTGCTGGATCTGTGCTGAACTTTGAGGGATGCTGTTGTCAATATATGCTGTGAATGTGCCAGATTTTCCATTCGTTACGTTATCTGAGAATCCTTTCGGTATAATAATCACACCCGACAGCTTTCCCTCTTTTACTTGTGTCATGGCATCGTCAACACTAGAATATGAGGTAAACGTCATGAAATGAGTATTATTATTAACTGTTTCAAGCTGTGCCACGAATGCATTGCTGCTCTGCCCATGATCCATGTTAACCAATCCAACTGGCATGTTTAGCTGAGTGTTACCAGTTGGAAAAATAAAACCAAACATTATCAGGAACAGTAATGGCATCATAAAAAGAGCTGCCAGTGACATTCGGTTACGTCTAAGCTCAAGCATATCTTTAGCCATTACATGGTAGCTATCCTTTAACATTTTCATTGCATCCATGATTTCACCTACCTCTCGCTTTAGGTGCAGGTCCGTGCCCATGATGGTGCACTGGAGCTGCTTTTTCACTTGCTTGATCACGCATTTCCTTACCAGTTACTGCCAGGAAAACATCTTCAAGTGTTGATTCATTGCTATTGGATATAGATGTGATATTGCCGCCTTCAAGACGGATAGCATCAATAATTTGATTAAGAGCGTCAGTACCATATGCGCTAATTTTCAAGTCATGGGAATCTTGCTGCGCCACTGCAGTTACAACATCAAGTGCTCTAATCTTTTCAACCAGTTCAGATGTCAAATTCGTAACTTTTGCACCAAATACGGTAGTATCACTGTCTGTAATCATATTTTTCAGATTCTGTGGAGTGTCTAAAGCGGCTATCTTACCATGATCAATGATAGCGACCCGATCACTAAGTGCTTCTGCCTCTGCCATGGCGTGTGTCGTTAGTATAACTGTTACCCCACTTTTGTTAATTTCCCTTGTAATATCTCTTATAGAAAATGTTGTCTGTGGGTCAAGACCAAGTGTTGGCTCGTCCATGAAAATGATTTTTGGTTCTGACAGTAATGCCCTGATAACGTTAATTCGCTGCTTCATACCGGTAGAAAATTTGGATATTTGTGTATTTTTCCATTCTTCCATGTTAACAAGCTCAAGCAGCTCGTCAATTCTTTCCTCCAGTTTTTGTTTAGGCATATCATAAAGTTTTCCAAAGAACCGGAGGTTCTCGGCTGCAGTGAGCCTGTCGTACATGATCATCTTCTCTGCAACCAGCCCAATATTTTCGCGAACTCTAGCAGACTCCTTAATCAGGTCATGACCCGCAACTTTGGCAGAGCCTGATGTAGGCTGGGCAAGAGTGCAGAGCACTCGTATAGTTGTACTTTTACCGGCACCGTTTGGGCCTAAAAAGCCGAATATCTCTCCTTCTTTTACATCCAGCGATAAGTTATCCACTGCCGTGAAATCGCCGAACTTTTTTGTGAGATTATTTACCTCTATAGCATATTCTGTCATTTTTTCCCCTTTCTGTATTTTAAATAATATTTGAAGAGAGCCATAGCTAACCTGAATCTAACAAGTAAAGAAATAGGTAGCTAATAGCTGCTTCTAACGAGTTTTTTATAATTTAAACATTAATTTGATATTATTCCTCTTTAAGTGATTCTTTTATTTTTTTGAGCCTTTCACCCAGAACTCCGATGTGTTCTTCATGTGGAGCCAGTTTTTCTTTCTTGATATCCTCTAGATAAGAAACATAACCATCAATTTCTGTTAATGTGCTTTCTATTGCAAATGCACTACGATCCATACCTTTTCCATGTCGTCCATGCCAATGCCCAAAGATTTTATATACTATTTCCCTTCCTTTATCAGTTAAATCATATCTTCCATCATCCATTTTGATTATAAGGCCTTCTTCGACCATTTTTTTAAGCATTGGGTATATTGAGCCAGGTGAAGGTCGTTTTGGATGTTTACAGCCCCCATGATGCTCATGCCTATGACGTTCATGATGTCTGCGGCTCTCATGCATCATTTTAAAGCTTTCATAGTGCTTCTGGACATCATCCATAATTTCTACACCATTTCTAGGGCCATTTTCATCCAGAATGTGTAGTACCCATATTCTTAAACCTCTAGATTTCTGCATTTCTTCCATTCTTTCATGAAATTTTTCGTGAAGATTTTTCCATAGGTCATCCCACATATCGAATCGTTGCCTCCTATCATGTGGCCGATATTATATCGCTAACTTGATATTTAAAAAGAGATTATAACTCTTTTTATACTCACTAAACGTTTGAACATAAGATCAATATCAAGTAGTCGATATCGACTAATCGATATTAGTGTTGAACTTACTTATAAAGCTTGCGGTATTGTAACTAAAATAAAATAATGAAAATTAAAAATAGTTTAAAAAAATCTCTAAATTATCGTCTTTCACATCTTGGTCAGAGAATAGAGCTTTAATCCTGTCACCTCAATCCAGATCAACCATACTGCAATGAAAAGTCGTTCGCTTGCTCCATGAAACGAAGAAAATTGAGTATACGAGAGAAATATAAGTGTAAGTATTGACAGTAATCCACTTATCAATGAGTATATTCGATAATGTCCCCATACCGCACTATTACTTCCCCTTAACGCCAACCAGGCCAAAAATTGTGCTATTATTATAACTAAGAATGCGATAGCACTTACAAGGCCATGTGATATCACATCTTTAGCGTAAACCATGTCAGCCGGAGCTGATATCAATGTCACACCCGCAAGTATAATACACAATCCAAACACAATTACCAGCCATTTTACCGCTTTTCCTGCTCGGTGTGGTAAATTAGCCCCAAGGCCAATTGCAAAACCAATAGATAATAGACCAAAAATTATGAAATTTATATTTTGGATTATCGAGTAAGGCCCTAGGCCAAGGTCACTAACATCATTGAAGATCTGGCTGTATCCCGGCCTAAGAAGACTTACTATAATTACCATAAGCGTGAATAAAATTGGTGCAACTATACCACAAAGTGCAAAAATTCGTTGTCTGCTATTTTGTTTTTGAGCAAATGTTCCATTTTGATTAACCATATTTTATGTCCCCCCAGCCACATACAAGTATATAACTAAATAATATTATTCAGCTGATTGCTGAACCTTAAATAATATATGAACGATGTTCACTTACACTATGACATTAATCATTAATAAAGTTTTTTTCAGGACATGTTTATCAATAAAAGTATGATAAATAATAAATTCACATATCTGTGAGATATTATCCCTAAGTTTCAACCATAGAGTTCATGGATGTTTTATTTTATCCATTAACATCGTTAATGACTTTTGAAGCCTTCTTTGGCGAGTTTCATGTCTTTTGGCCTCTTCAATCCAGCGGACATATTCTTTTTTATGAGTATATGACATTGAATCAAATAATTTCTTAGCCTCAGGATACTTATCAAGCAATTCAGCAAAATCCTGCGGTACTTCTACTATTCTTGGCTCAGTATCCTGCTTTAAAACAACGTGAATTGTGTCTTCAGCGCTTTTACCGATTTCCTTCCTTATTTTTTGAGTAACACCCAGTATATGACAGTGATGGCCCATTTTTGCAAGTGAACCGCGGTATGGAACCCCATCAAATGTTGCCTGCACCTTAACTTGCCCTTTTACACCAAATTCCTTTTCAACATCATATGGAAACTCTATAAATGTAGCATTCATCCCTTCCTTTTTTAAAATCACTGCATCGAATTTGTATTCTTTCATTGTGTCGTCTCATTAATTTATTTCACTTTTTCATTCATTTCCCACGGTTTTAAGCGAGGTACCCATCTCGGAACATTTTTCTTATACACAACATAGTCCTCACCAAATCTTTTCATTAAACCCGGCTCCTCAAAATAAACAAAATATAAGTGATTTACAATAAAGAACAAAAGGAACAGTACAAATAACTCAATTGAAGAAAAAATCAGTGCTTCACCTAAAACAATCATTAAAACACCACTTATCATGGGATTTCTAACGAATCTGTATGCACCAGCTACAACCAGCTTCTTTGGAGGATCCCATGGGGCCAATGTCCCTTTACCTATCCTTAAAAACGCTTTATTTGTATAAACTACAAACCCTATTCCCAGAACTATCAAAAAAGTCCCTATTGCCAACATAGCTCCATTTAAAGCCGAATTAAAAGTCAGTAGCTGATTATGAAAACCTATAATGATGAGTAAGGGCAATATAAATGCAATAGTAATGGGCAAAATCAGTGAAAATAAAGCTCTTACAATTAACTTCATTATTTTTCTCCTTTAGATGAATATAATTATTATCCATCCCATAAGGCTTAATAATTTCTATTTTGATATTAAAAAAGAAAAAATACTACTTCTAAAAACAGGAAAATCCAATTTTTACTTCATCTTATCTAAAATTGATTTAACTTTAGAAGTATTCCCCCAAAGACATTTATTCCCTATTTCAAAGTATTTCTGGAATCCTCTTGCCATACAGTTCCTGCAGAACCATAAATGTTCACATTTCCCACATATTTCAGGCCTGGGATCTTCCAGTTCAACTAACTGCTTGAAGATATTTTTTGAAAATAGATGTTCCATATCACTTTTACATAAACAACCCAATGAAATATCATCTGAATTAGATAATGGGCACATCTTCATGTTTCCACCTGGAGTTAAACATAAAAATTCGGTGAATGCACCGCAGTTTAGTCTATTTTCATTTTTTTTATTGAGTATTGGAATAAGTTCCTCATGATTTTCAAATAAAAAACCATTAAATTCCTTTTCAGCAGCTCTTAACTGTTCTTCTAACTGTTTTCTTAGCTCTGTATCTTCTATAGGAAATGTAATCTCAGGATCCTGGCCACGGCCTACTGGAAGTACGGTAGATGTCATCATAGAACTGGCTCCCAGTTTTTTAGCCAGAGCAGCTGTAGATGAAATCTGGCCCATATTCAATGGCGTTATATTCATGGCAGATTGGACCTTAAATCCATTTTCACTCAACATTTTAATGGCTTTTTTAGCATTTTCGAAAGCTCCATCCTTACCACAAAACCCATCAACATAGTTAGCTGTATTTCCGTGTAAGTCAACCTGAAAATTTAATTTATCTTTATACTCGCTGAAACATTTTATATGCTCTTCATTAAATAAATAACCGTTTGTGATAATGCTAACTGAAGTGAAATTATCAGCACAGTACTTTACTATGGAGACGAAATCAGGGTGAGTTAAAGGATCTCCTCCAGTTAATTCGATTCTAGATACACCTAGCCGGTTTAATTCCTTTAAAACTGTGATTAGTTCATCTATTTTCCAGAATTCATTTCTTTTAGGGCTACTGTTTATATAGCAATGTTTACATGAAAAGCTGCAATTGTATGTAAGTTCAATTGAAACAGCTATAGGGGTTGGAATCTCCCAATTTCCAGTGGATTTAAAATTTAGATTCTTTGGTTTACTTAACATTTTTATAAATAATTTTGAATTTTCCAGGTAAGATTTAATGATCTCAAATAATGAATCTGGTTCTTCCTGGCAGTAAAGAGCAAGTTCTCTAACAATCTCTTCTAAATTAGTCTTACCATCACACTTGTCGATTATCCTTGATGCATCTTCATTAATTAGATAACCTTTGTCTTTATTCTTTACAGATGAATAAATAAATCCATACTCGGGACTTTTGTGAAGTTTAAACTCTTCTTTTAACAGAGGAAATGCTTTATTTGACATAGATTCACCTCTTAAAAAATTAAAAAATAAAAGGTCAAACCTTTATTTTCAATTATAGAGTACGCAAATATCTCTATTTGCCAATTTAAATTATTAAAAGTATAGCAGTACAAATTGGTATTGGCATAATGGTCTCAGGTTTCATACTCTTCACCTCTTGCATCTCTATTTCGGTCCATAATTTTATTTTTCGCGCTTAAATTGTCAAATTATACTTTTTATATTCTAAATTTCAGCATCTAATCTTCTTAAAACATCAATAATGTAAAACATATTGAAGTTTTTGCTACTGTTGCAGGTTTCATATTTTTCACCTCCCAAATTATTAATCAATTCATAACAATTTTTGTGAATTGCTAAAAATCGACATTTATAGTGGAAACGTTAAAATATATAAATTTTTCTATTAAGTGTATGATTACATGCTTTAAACATGATTAAATATGATAATACTGGCTAATTTTACGTAATTTTAGAATAAAAAAACAAATAATCAATAGAATTATTATCGACATGCCCTCATGATCATATCTAATTAGAAAATAGAATAATAATAAAAAAATATTAAATAAAAGAGTTTTCTGAACCACCTATACTGTTTGTTCTTTCCCATCCTCCCCTTCAAGTGTTTTCTGACTTTTTACTGCTTTTAATCCAATTATAGACAAGGCTAATGCAACTACGAATATGATAACTAATGCAGCTATGTCAATTCCCACATCACCTAAAGTAAATCCTTTAATTACAATGCTCTTCATGGCATCTAATCCATATGTTAACGGAAGACTGTAAGAAACTAACTGAACGTAATAATCAAATCTAGCAACAGGTACAAATAAACCACTAAATAACACCTGTAGAATGATTATTAAACCAAATAGGCCCAAAGCCTGTCTTTCAGTTCTTGCCACGGCAGCTGCAAGAACACCCAGCGATACACCTACCAGAGCTATTAACAGCATCAGTAATGTAACGCTTCCAATACCTCCAACAATTGTGATGCCCATAACATAGATAACGTAAGCCAGCACAATTAAAGCTGCTATAAAAGCAAATACACTGCTACCCATGATATAAGCCAGGACAGCCTTCACTGGAGATTCAGATATTCTAATAAACCTGTTGCTTCCTTTATCCCCGAGCATACTAAATAGAGCAATGGCTGCTGAAAGCAATAGTGTAATAAGAGCCATTATGCGGTATATAAAAAGGTCAGTGAAGTCCAGACCTTTCCCATAGAAACTTTCATTTTTAATTGTCAAAGGTATTGCAGCACCGCCGCTTTTAGCCGCCATTTCCATGGTAGAGTTAAGTATCGCACGGTTTACAAGTGCAGTTTTTATTTGATCAGTACCTTCTACCTGAAGAGAAACTTCTGCATTCTTCATGGCAAGAGTCCGTGTAAAATTCTCAGGGAAAACAAGGGCAGCATCAATAGTCCCTTCTTTCATGCTAGCATTTATATCATTTTGACTGATAGCTATTATATTAACGTTGTCCTGTCCTTTAAGCTCTTCAATTATACTCGAAGCAGCATTCATGTTTCCAAAGCCCATATCCTTATTTACAACCCCTATATTTACAGTGTCTGTAGTACCAGCTATTGTGACCATATATCCCAGTACGATCATAATGATAATCGGCCCCAGTATTGCCATCCCCAGTGGAGCTCTTGTTCTAACTCCATTTTTAATGACGTCTGCAATCATTCCTCCAAAACTATCATTTTTCATTTAATTCCTCCATAATTCCTCTAAATTAAGAAATGGTATGATGGCCCTCAAAACGCCCCGGGTTCATTTACTCATCAATAATTCGCTAATGCAACAACAAGAGCTATAAATGAAATTACCTGCCACACAGTACTGAAAGTGTGCCAGTAGGCAAAGCGGTTTAAAATTTCTGAAATCTGCTTTTCATCATCTGGAGCTCCCCGCAAGCTTAGCATAGCTGGAAGTGCCCTTGAAGTGCCAATAAATGCTATCACAGTAGATATAAAAGATATTATTACCGACCAGAATACTATCTGAGAGAATTCACCAGTAAATAGACCAATGGTTACAGCTATTGTAAGCAATGCACCTGCAATGGATACTGTCACGTACGTTTTGGTGCCGTTGCCTTCAAAGTTAGCGCGGATGTATCGAGAATATTGAATTACACCAATTTGCCGCCTCATAGGCAAACTTACAAGTGCTACATCGTAAATTATACCTGCACCTAAACCACGAACTATAACGGTAATCGCTAACAATGCTAAAAACCAATCCATATCATTTCCTCCATTTTTCCGTTGATTGAAATGTAAATTTAAAATATCAACCATTTACACTCGAAATAAAATAAATAAAAATACATTTATATAATTATTGTCACTAAGATAGTATAAAATGAAACAAATTAATTTCATCAGGAGGTCTGGAAATTTCAGTAAATAGAAATACACTGAATGCACTTAAAAGCCTAGGGCTTTCAGATTATGAGGTGCAGGCATATATAGCTAATTTATCCCTTATTAATGGGACCGCAACAGAAATCAGCCTTGCATCAAACGTGCCACGTTCTAAGATATACGAAGTTCTTAAAAGCCTTGCAAAAAAAGAATTTGTTGAAATACAAAGGGGTAAACCCCTAAAATTCAACGTCATACCTCCACATGAAATCTTTGAAAAATCAAGAAAACAGTTGAAAGAACAGCTTGATAATGCAGAAAATGAACTGAATTTAATCTATGAAAACCAGATTCCCAACGTCCCCGCCCCAATGTGGCTAATACATGGACAGGAAAAAATTGTAAAAAAAGAAATTGAAGTCATTTCCCGTGCCCAAAAATCCCTCTACATTCTGGTAGGCTTTATGTTCAAGGATGAAATTCAAGAACTCAAAGAAAGTTTGAATAAAGCCATTAAAAGAGGCGTGCATGTAAAAGTAATATTAGCTCCGTTTTTTAATGTCGATAACAACAAAACTGATGTACTGGAAGAAATATGCGATCTAGACTGTGAAATGAAAACAATTCACATACCGCTCATTAAAATGGTTGTTAGGGATGAAAAAGAAATGCTCATGGGTGTTTGTAAGATTAAAGATAATAAAATCCTGCCCCAAACAGCCATAGGCATGTGGAACCAGTACGCCGAACTCTCTGAAACAATTAGCGGGCTTTATAATTTTATATGGACCACTGAACTCTTCAATAATCCATCTCAAAAGGAATGATTAAAGAATTACATCATTCCATCTTGAAACTACTTTATAATACTAAGAAGATTCAAAATCAACGGTCACTGTGGATGCTCTAACAGAAACTATGTACTCGGCCACATTGACATGTACTGGATGGACCTGATAAGCTTCAAGATCCTCAACACTATCAAATTTCGTTATGAGAGCCAGATCATAAGATCTATTTGAATGAGTGACGTCGATACCAACTTCAATGTCCTTTAATTCCCTGATTTTGCCTTTCATGCCCATTAGAATATCTCTGGCTTTTTCGATGCTTTCTGTGCTGTTATCATTTAATTTAAATAAAACTATGTGTGTAATCATTTAAGTTCTCCTTATAATCTAAGCATAATCAAGACCTAAGAACAATCAATTTTTCAATTAATAACTTCGGCATTTCAAAATCTGCATCATTTTTAATATTAAATCTCAGTGCGTACCCTTCTCTATACTTTTTAGCGGATTTAATAATTTCATGAATTGTTTTTAATTCAATATCGTCCAGAACTATTTTTCTTTCATTCTCACGTATTGCCATGCTGATTACAAATTCATTTTTAAGGGGAATTAGATAAAATAATGCTTTTTTCCTATTATGCACTTTCAGCATCCAGCCGCTGCTCTTAGAGAAATTCCAGTCCTGTGAAAATGTACTGGCCGTACCCATTAATTTGTCATAATAAGTGCAGGTTTCCCCAAGTGCAGATTGTAGTGTTTGCATAGTAGGTTTAGAATTTTTATCTAAAAATGGTCTTTCTTCCATAATATCCCCCATTTATTTTACCATGTGATCTTCAACAATATAGAAAGGGCAACAAACAATATTGCATTATTTACAATCAGAATAACACCAGATCCACGGCTAAAGCCACCGTGGAAGAGTATGCTGACAGATAAGAATAGACTTTGAACTATCAAAAAAGCTGCAAAGAATATCAGCCCCAGGTTGAATTTAGATTTTATTTCCCTGTAATTCTGCCAGTAAATTTTAAACAATACCAGTAACAGGCCGATGTTACCGATTCCTATAATAGCTGCAATATATAGCGTCCATAACTCAATTGTAGTGCTGACTGCCATTTTTTAACTCCTTTAATGAATTTATCAGTTACTTTTTCACAACCTCTTCCCAGATTGCGAGAAAAGTTTCATAATTTTTTTCCATTTTATTAGATAAGAAATATAACATCCCATATTTTTCTCCAGCAGATGTAACTATTTCATTTTCTTCCAAAACATCCATGTGATGCCTTATAGTTTTATAATCCACCCCAATGAGCTCAGCAAGTTGATTAACATTATAAGGTCTTTCATTTAAGAGCCTTATTATCTTGGCCCGATTTACGCCTCCTCGAGTGCCTGCAATCAAGTACCATAATATTCTTCTCATGTTAATCTCTCTAAAACTCTGATAATTATTCTATACTTACCGAGTTATATCCAAGTCATTTAATTTCTAATTTTCCATTCCAATCATCTATTTTATGGAGCTATTTGATAGCCCCATTTTAATACTGGTCAGAATAATAGAAGTAGATTAAAAGAGCGCTTATAAAAACTCCAGTATACACTAAAATAGATGTCAGCGGATAAATAACATCTATATTATTTAAGAACCCAGCTGCTTTTAGCACAATCACCTCTGGAACGCCCCATGGGGATAAATAACACTTATCCCAGTGATAAACCGCGAAATTAGGTATAGTTCCTGCCACTGAAATTATCATGGCTGGAATAAAGCTCCGGAATATAAGGGTTAATAGCAGGGCCAGGGGCACGATGACCAGGGTAGTTACCCCCGCAAGCAATAAATAACTGGTGTTGTCTATTAATTCGGTGTTGGTTATAGTAAAGCCCAGAATAAAAGCACATAAAACGTTGGTTAAAGCCACACAGATATACAGCGCGATTATCAGGAGAGAAATGTAACCTAATTTCCCTAAAATGATTTTTGACCGCGAATATTGTGTAGTTAATATATTTCCCATGGTATGGGACTGATATTCATGAGAAACAGCACTTATTGCAATAAATGACGTGAGAAGAGGCCCAATTAAATACACAAAAAATGCAACCAACCTTCCATAAAATGAGTGCCAAGTATAAATTCCCTGGGCAATTAAGTCATCCCGAGTCATGAAAGTACCTATAGTAATGAGAATTACCGGAGATATCATCCCTAAAAGTCCTAAACTGTAGATATAAGTGCCTTTATATTTCTTATATTCAGATCGCATTAAATTAATCATGATATCACTTGATGATTCTCGTTTGTAATCCCTAAAAATCTCTCTTCTAAAGTTTTAGAAACGGATTCAAGGTTATAAACATTTATTTGGTTTCTAACCAGCTTTTCATTGATGGTAACATTATCTTCACGCATACAGAATATTCTAAATCCATTACTAATTTTTTCAAAATCAAAATCAAGAGATTCAATTATATTGGCTGTTTCTTTTAGCTGATCTGTTTCAACAACCAGGAAGCTCTGTTCATCGCTGTTAATGAGTTCCATTCCGCCCTGTTTTAAAAGATATCCATCGTCAATAATACCTATATAATCCGCAATTTGCTGCACTTCACTGAGCAAATGGCTTGAAACAAAAACTGTTATTCCCATGGACTGCGATAGCTGGCGGATTAGTTTTCTCATTTCTATTATTCCCGCTGGATCAAGACCATTTGTAGGTTCATCAAGAATAAGTATTCGAGGCGAATGAACGAGTGCATTAGCTATCCCCAATCTCTGCTTCATGCCTAAAGAAAATTTACCAACTTTTTTATCACCAATATCCGATAATCCAACAATTTCTAAGGTTTCATGAATTCTATTCATTTCAGTTTTAAACATTCTGGCAGTTATTTCAAGATTTTCATATGCAGAAAGGTTTTCATAAAAGCCAGGGGTTTCTATTATAGCACCAATACTGGCAAGGTATCTACTGCGATTCCTACTTATTTCATTGTCAAATATTTTAACATGGCCTTCGTTGGGCTTAATAAGGCCCATAATCATCCTTATTGTAGTCGTCTTCCCAGACCCATTTCTTCCTAAAAAACCATAGACCTTACCAGCAGGCACTTTAATCTCAAGATGATTTACTGCAGTAAAATCACCATACCTTTTAGTGAGGCTATGAGTTTCAATAGCATAATCCATTTTATTCCTCCATTTTAATTAAGTATAAATCAATAAATCTAGATTAGAATAATAATCTTAATTTTAACTTTTTTATCGATTTACAGTTTAAAATAAATTCAATGAAGGATAAAAAGATTTTTCCAGTTCTTTTCCAGATCGTTTCTAGTTTATTTCCAGATCTCTTCCATATTTGCAGCGGAAATCATTCATGAAATTAATTATATCAAACTTGGAAACACGTTTAACTATTATATTAAGTTACATTAAATAATTTAAATTAAAAATAGACGATTTAGATGGTTATAAAGATTAATATTTCAATTAAATTTACTTTAAGTAAACTATAAAATATATGACACATAATAAGCATTATTAAGTCCTATATTTGATTGCAATTTAAAATATAACTGTTAAGGGAGATATTTATGGAAAAAAAGCTCTTTAATAAAAAATGGTTTACCTGGAATCCTTCAATTGATACTGTAGTAGCTTTAATTACTGCAATGCTAATGATAGGTGGGGGATACTATTTGATGGTGCATCTACCAGAAGGTAGTGTGGTTAAAACTGTTTATGAAGTTATTGTGACTTTTTTACTGGTAGTATTTCCTGTATGGTGGCTTTTATGGCATAGAAATTATTCTTTGAAGGATTTAGGTGTCAAAAAAGAAAGTTTAATTCCAAGCTTAATTATTAGTGCGTTAATCACTGCATATTTTCTATATTATACCTTAAGCACATATTCTTTCTACGGTACTAATCTAATACCTCACTTCTTAACAAATGCACTGATTCTCTGGGAGCCTTTTTTCATATTCTGCTGGCTTCAGCTCCGTTTTGATAAAGCCTTTGGAATCATTCCCGGAATATTGCTTGCAGGGATAAGTTTAGGTGCATATCACCTTGGAACCTACCCTATGCCAGAAGTAATTGTTCTGGCGCTCTTTGGTATTCTGTTTGCTGCTATTTTCCGTTTAACTTCCAATTTGCTAATTATGTGGCCTCTAACATGGAGTACATCTTCAGCTGTTGGTACGCTGAAAGGAGGCTTTTTATTAGGATGGAATGAAGTCATAATGACATCAATTGTCCTTCTAGCCCAACTAGCATTTATCATTTATACATGGAAACACTTAAAATCCAATAAACTACAAGATTCTGCAATAAGTCAAAAAAGAAATCCTGAAATGAATGGTAAAGAACCTTTATAGTGTTTGTCTTGAAGTTGCTATTTTAAGCCAGCTACTATGAAACCGATATTTTCAGCTGTTATTGTTTAGCGCGTGCATCATTGGCTTCGATTCTTGCTTTGACTATTTTTTTAACCAGTGCCGCTGGTAGCGGTTTTTCAGCTGTGAACCTGATTGTTGTCCCTGAAGTTTTAAATTCCTCCAGTTCATTTTTGAATGTTTCCAAAAGGAATTTATCCACCACTATGAAGCTGGAATGATTTTTGAATGCCGCAAAGTGAACCAGTGAACCGTTGTATTTATAAGTAGGAATTCTATAGCTGATTATTTCTTCAGCCATTGGTGCGGCCGTCTTGATGTTCTTACGAAGCTCTTCGAGAGCCTCTCGGGCCTCCTCTGGAGCTTTTGCAATGTACTCATCTACATCTTTTGCCGGAGCTTCTTTTTCCTTTGAAACTTCTTTCTTTTCCATAATATCCCTCTAATTTCAATTAAGAAAGTTTATCACCAGGGAAACTTCTGGTAGCATGAATTTCATAGGTGAATATCTCTGCAATTACTCCCGGGTCTTCATCCATGAGTTTCTTCACTTCACCTGGACTCTGGTTAAAGATCCCAATGCCACTTACATCGCTTCCATCTCTTATTGGGCAGACAATTGATAGAATTCCCTCTTCTCGCAGCCTGAAGTTCCTTCTAGCATGTTCCCAGATTATTTTTTCTGTTCCTTCATCTTTAATTTTCCCAGTTGCCTTTAAAATTACAACTGTGTACTCTTTGGTCTTTAACATCATTTCCTTCATAAATTCATCGGTTATTTCTTTCATATTTTCCCTTTTTTATTGTTTTTAATAAATGATTCATTGAAAAAGATTTTCCGTGGCCAGGATAAATCGTTTTTAATTCTAAACTTTCCAATTTCTCAATACTGACATTCGCTGCAGCTTTATCATCCATAATGGAATTTATAGAAGGTTTATCTGTGTTTATAAGCAAATCACCGCAAAATAAATCACCTTCAGTTGTCAGAATTCCAACAGAACCCCTGGAGTGCCCAGGAATATGAATAACTTCAGCATCAAATCCGTATTCAGAGAAACTGTCTCCATCTTCGATATATAAATCAGGGTTAAATCTTTCTGATTTGCCAAATCTGAAAAGCACAGGAGCTATTCTTTTGATGATAAAATTGCTTTTTCTGTTCCAGAACATATCTCCATGTTCTGCCATTCCCAGATCGTCGTAGTGCATGGCTATTTTTGCACCGAACTTTTCATGGAGATGTGCAGCGTTGCCAGTATGGTCAAAATCCCCATGGGTTATGATGATGAGCTTAAGATTTCCAGGCCTGCAGCCTGCGTTTTCAAGTTCTTTTTCAAGGTCAAAACGTTTATTTGAAGGTCCTGTATCAATTAAAAAATAACCATTATCAGATTTAACAAGGTAACAATTCACAGTGCCCAATTTCAAACCCATATTGAGTGTAATGGTTTTAATTTCTTGTTGCATTTTTTTCTCCAATGCTGAAAGTATTATCTACACATCCTCAATGATTCTATCATCTTCTCTAAGTTATCCCACACGTTTGCATTTATACATGGCTATAAGTCCTGTATTTCATGTTTTAACTTCAAAGCAAATTCTTCTGCATGTTTAAAGTCTTTAATATTAGGTCTGTCCTTATTCATTCCTCCAAATAGTTTAAGGAAACTGTTGGTGTTAAAACCTTTACATTGAAATTCATCAACAATTATATAGCCTTTAGATTGCAGTTTTTCCCTGAGTGTTAAGTGATCTTTGGCGGCTTTGGCTTTTCCCGTTATTCCTGCAGTTGAGAAAAGGAATGTTTTCATACCATTTACTTGTGGTAGTTCATCAGCAAGCTTAAGCAGAGATTCATCGTGTTTTGCACTATAAATCCCTGAGCCAAAACCCACTAGATCATACTCTTGTATATCTTCAAGTTTAATTTCCTGTGGTGTTTTTACTTCTGCATCAAGAACTTTTGCAAATACTTTAGCGATTTTTTCAGTATTTCTGTGATGATATGAATATAAAATTAAGAGAGATTTATTATTTCCCATTCATTCACCTACTTTATTCATAGTAATTACCACATTTCCCTTTTTATGCCCTTTTTCAACATATCTATGAGCTTCAACAATCTGATCCAAAGTATATGTTCTATCTATGGCTGATTTTAGTCTTCCAGCCTCAATTAATTCTTTGAGGAAGATCATATCTTCTGTTTTTTCCTTATCTGAAGATCCCAGCACAGAAAAAAATATTCACTTCTGAGCGAGCGCTTTTTTCCTTTTGAAGACGAAATCTTGCCTACTGTATCAACATATCTGAAATCTTCACATCAGGATGATGATATCTTACAGTATTTTTTAGTTCACTGCTTTTAATGGCCTCATTTGGGCACCAGTGAAAGCATGCCAGGCAAAACTCGCAGTGATGCTGCCAGACTGGATGTTGATTTTCCATTTTTATATTATTTACAGGGCAGATCCTTGAGCAAGTTCTGCATCCAGTACATTTTTCATCTGTATGAAAGCTTCTATCCATAAATGGTAAAAGTTCTTCATAGGATTGACTTGATGAACTTGAATATCTCTTTAAATGCATCAATGTTAAAGGTTTAAATAAAAAAATAAGTGGAGTAATGATTAATTTGATTAATATGTAAGCTCTACCTGTCAATACATTAGGTGCATTAAATTTGCCCTCTTTTCTGGCATTAACATATCCACATATAACTTCCATATTTTCTTCCCAGACTTGAGACATTTTCTTCTGTTTTTGAGTATTATTGATCCTGGGTCCCGCCATGTTATTTGGCATGTTCACTGTAAATCCAGCTGCCAATTTACCCCCACATGATTTAACTAGCTCATTTAAAAAATTTAATGTCTGAAATGACCCGCTTCCATAGGTGCAGATTGCAAATATGTATTTTGACCCCAGATTTTCCAGTTTACTGATAAATCTCCGGACTATAATTGGTACTCCCCCATAGGGTTCATAATATATTGGAAAAACGATTCCAACCACATCTGCATCTGTTTTAATACTTTTATCACCAGTAACGGAAGCTATAGATATCAGTTCTCCCCTTAGTTTTTCTGCAATATCCCTTGCAACAGCAAGAGAATTTCCAGTCCCTGAAAAGTAGTAAATTTCAGTATTCATGAAAATACCTCTTAATTTTCAAATTAATCCCGCCTCAACATATCTGAAATCTTAACATCAGGATGATGATAACCCTCAGGTAGTTCCCCATAGCCATGAATGGCACCTTGCGGGCACCATTTGATGCATGCCAGGCAGTTCTCGCAGTGGTGCTGCCATACAGGTTTATCATCGACCATTTCAATATTGCATACACTGCAAATCTTTGAACATGTGCTGCAACCTGTGCAATTCTCATCAGTGCTGTAACTTCTATCCATAAATGGAACGATTTCATGAAATGTACAGTTGGAATCTTCCCGAAGGCGTGCTGTTTTTTTCATTGATTTTAAGAAAAATGAACTTAAAAAATCTGGTTTCATCATCTTTTCTATGATGGTTACGATTAGACCTATAAATAATCCATCAGTATGAAAATAACCATCCTTTGCTTTGACATGTTCATAAATAAAAGGAAGTTTCTTCTCTTTCCAGTTATTGTAAAGCTTTTTTTTATTTTCTAAAGGCTTTTTAAAAGCGTTCTGTGGCATTTGAACACCGAATCCGGAAAAAATCCGACCGCCACGCTTCCTGATCATTTCGTCCAGCATTTTTAGTGTGGATCCAGCCCCTCCACCATATGTACACACTGCAAAGATGTATTTTGTACTTATCTCATCTAGTTTCCCAACAAATTGCTGAACAGCGAGGGGAATGTTGACAGTTCCCAAATAATAGACAGGGAATACAATACCAATTATATCTGCATCTGTTGTTATCCTTTCTTTATCCAACACAGAAGGGATAGATATTAAATCTCCATTCATTTTTTCTGTAATATCCCTTGCCACGGCAAGAGAATTCCCTGTACCTGAAAAATAATAAATTTCAACTTTACCCATACAACGATCCCCTGACTGTAATGAATAAACTAAAACAATTTGCTGAATTCTTCAACCAGTTCTGTAATCTTTTTATCACGCTGTTTATTCCAGATAACTATACCTGTTCCCATGATTATTCCACCTTTAGACCGGCAGATTTTTTTCATCTGCCCTATTGCACGAGTTCCGCCTGTCCAATCAAAACGTAAGCCCTTGGTAACAAAAAGTGCTGCTTTTTTATCCTGAAGAGGTGCCATATGTCCCATGTAAGCCCTCATTGCTGGTGCAAGGGAAAATGCATGCACTGGAGCACCAAAAATCAGTGCATCATATTCAGTTACTTCAGGAGGGTTTTCGATCTCTATATCTTTACCCTGTGGTTTATTACCTCCAACCATGTCTACTCTTTTAATTTCTACCTGATTTCCAGCTTCCACAAGCTTCTCCTGAAGCTTTTGAGCAACAAAATATGTGTTGTTAGTTTGGGAATGAACTATTATCCCTATTTTCATAACATACCCCCATACAAATTAAAACAATGCGCTTAATTTTTCAACCACATCAGCAATCTGTTTTTCACGGTTTTTGTTCCAGATGATAATTCCTGTTCCTGAAACCATACCCCATTTAGATTCACAAATTTTTTTCATCTGGCCAATAGCACGATTTCCACCGGTCCATCCAAATGGCAAACCCTTTGTAATGAAACATGCCACATTTTTTCCTGCAAGAGATGGAACCTGGTTTAAATAAATGGTCATTACTTTCGAAAGGGAAAATCCATGTACTGGAGCCCCAAATATTACGGCTTTATACCTGCTTACATCAGGAGGATTTGCAATTTTACTATTTTTATCAGAAATTTGTTGGCCGCCTGCCAATCTTAACTGTTCAATCTCTACCTGGTGACCACCTGCAGAAAGCTTCTCTTTGAGCTTTTGTGCAACAGAATACGTGTGTCCAGTTTGGGAATGAACAATGATTCCCATTTTCATAAAATCTCCTTACTTTTACTCCGGGTCTTTACTACTAATTGTTTATTTAATTATTTTAAACTGCATTTATAGTTTTATTGTTAAAATTCACCAATAAGTTGAAATTCAATGCTTCATATTTACAGTAAATGCGGTTTAATGTTTATATCAATCCCCATCAAATCATAACTACGATTTCTTAAATGGATTTTCGACAAATATACATTATTAAAACATCGTTTCCAAAGGAGAATAAAAAAATGGAAACAGGAAACATAAATGCGTTTTATATAGGCGACGAAATTAAAATTAGAAACAATGTAACACGTGTTAATACTGCTTTTTTAACCAGCGCATCTGAAACTGAATTTAAAGATTTGGTTAGTAACTATTTGACAAAAAATTTAATCCAGCTGATTTCGTATTCTACGTGCAGGGAAATGGATATTTTTGCATTGTTCTGGGTAAAGAAGTCCTTAAACCTTAAATATTTTGGAGATACAATTAAAATCTAATACAGAACCGTAGGAGAGAATAAAATGGACATTTTGAATATAAATTGTTATTGTATAGATCCCGGAATTGAATCTGGCAAACCTAACCCTACTTATTACTGGACAAACGCCACAGAAGAAAAATTTAAAGAAATTTTAGATAACTATTTGTCTGAAAACGGAGGTAAATTTAGTGATGGTACCTTTACACTGTATGTAGTAAAAAATGGATATTACATTCATACCAGACGAACCCATGTCTTCTTTCCAAAGCTGCAAAGGTAGAAAAAACTAAAATTTATCCCTTCAATTATTTTTTAATCTAAAAAGTAAGTATTTAAGTCCCTTTCGGCAAATTTTCATCTTTTAACCTGTTTTAAAACGCTATTAAAATATTTGCAAAATTATAGAAAATTATATACCTTATGACTATATTAACATAAATAGTCATAGAGTAAAAAAGGAGATTTTTATGCCTAAAGCTTGGAGTAAACAGGAAAAAGAGATCATTAGAAAAAACCTTATAAGTGAATCCCGGAAACTTTTCGAGAAATATGGGCTCCAAAAAACCACTGTAGATGAAATTGTGCGTGCTGCTCGAATTTCAAAGGGTTCTTTCTATCTCTTTTACGGATCAAAAGAAGAACTGTATTTTGATGTTTTAGAAACCGTTGAAGGTGAATTTAGAGAAAAAATATTTGAAAATGCTTTTAAACCTGGAAAAAATAAAATGGAAAGTTTCAAATCATTTCTTAATCAAATGATCGAGCTATTAATTACCATGCCATTATATAAGGAGATAAATTCATCCAGTTATGAATTATTACTGCAAAAACTTCCAGAGGAGACATTAAAAAAGCACATTGAAAGCGATCAGGAGGATATTTCCAAATATTTCCATTACTGGATGGAAAAGGGCTGGATGAGAAAAGTAGACATGGAAGCTTTAAACGGTCTTTTATTATCGCTGATTTACCTCGTTATACATCGAGATGATTTTGATGGAACAAATTTTGAGGCAACTAAAGCATTATGGATTGATGCCCTGGCATCTTATCTAATTATAGAAGAAAAAAAATAAGGAGATGTTTCAGTGTATGGAACTAAAAATACAGTTATCAAAACAGAAAATTTATCTAAATATTATGGAGATGTTAAAGCAGTAGATGATATTTCAATTAGTGTTGGTAAAGGGGAAATATACGGATTTTTAGGTTTAAATGGTGCAGGAAAAACAACCACTATTCGAATGCTACTTGGAATGATACGCCCCACAACAGGTGAATCCTACTTAAATGGAGAAAAAATTCATTCAGGTCAGCATAAAATCTGGAATAAAGTTGGATATATAGTAGAAATACCTTATTCATATCCTCAGCTAACTGTTAATGAAAATCTTGAAATTATACGTAGATTACGTTTACTTCCAGATCCACATACTGTTGATTCAATTGTTGAAAAGCTTCAACTTGGCCCTTATAAAAATAGAAAAGCAAAAAATCTTTCTTTAGGGAATGCTCAAAGATTAGGGCTTGCAAAGGCCCTGCTACATGATCCTGAGATTTTAATTCTTGATGAGCCATCGAATGGACTTGATCCAGCAGGTATTGTTGAAATAAGAGAATTACTGCAGGATCTTGCATTCAATAAAGGAGCTACAGTATTTATTTCAAGTCATATTCTGGGCGAAATCTCTAAAATTGCAACCCGTATTGGTATAATCAATGATGGGGAGCTAATTCAAGAAATAGAAGCTGAAGATTTACACAAGCTTAGAAATAGAAGTCTTTTAATCAATGTAAAGGATAAAAATGGCGCAATTACAGCTCTAAAGGAGAAAGGAATTAATTCAACTCTAACTGATGATGGGTTAATAGAAATAAAAGCAGAAAATGCACTCCTTTATCCTGAAAACATAAACTCAAATCTGGTTAATGCCGGATTTTCACCAAATATGTTAAAAGTTGAGGAAGAAGAGCTTGAGTCATATTTCTTAAGAATTATTGGTAAAGGAGTGGTTTAAATGAACGGATTATATGAGGCCACCTGGACTGAATTACTTAAAGTAAAAAAGTCAAGAATGCTCATATTAACTTTAATTGGCTTTTCAGGTATTGCAATTTTGATGGGTTTCATGGTTTTCATTTCAAAATATCCAGAACTAGCTGCTAACTCTGCAGCTGCTAGTGCTAAGACATCTATGTTCAAAGCTGACTGGTCATCCTATTTTCAATTATTAATTCAGATTATTTTATCTCTCGGAACTATAGGCTTTGGTTTCGTCGCAAGCTGGATTTTTGGTAGAGAATATACTGATCATGCGGTAAAAGATATACTATCTCTGCCTGTTAGCCGTTTAACCATAGTTTCATCGAAGTTCATTATAATTATCCTCTGGAGTTTATTGCTTTCCTTAACCCTATTCATATCAGGAGTTCTAGCAGGATTTATAGTAAATATTCCTAATTGGTCAGCTGAAATGACTTATACTTACTTTATTACCTTCATAGAAACTGCATTTCTTACAGCATTACTCTGCACCCCTGTTGCATTTATTGCAAGTTTCAGCCGAGGATATCTAGCCCCTATAGGATATGTAATTTTTACTCTAATTATAACTAATATAGTTGTAATAGGAACTCCTGCCATTATACCATATATTCCATGGGCTATTCCTGCGCTTATTAGCGGACTTGTAGGGCCAAATCTTCCAAGTCCCGGCTTAACTGGTTACTCTGTATTAATTTTCACCTGCATTTTTGGACTAGTTGGTACATTATTATGGTGGCATTTTGCCGATCAAAACTAAATAGTTTTTAAAGGATTCCATCTGTCGCTAATAAAAATTAATCAACATATTTCTTAGGCAAATCTTCATTAGATATCCATGCTCTTAAAACTTCATTAAAGAGCTCTGGATTTTCTATATTCCACAAATGCCCCACTTTTAAAGCCATTGCTCCTTTAGAATTTGGAAGTACATTTAAAAGATTTATTGCAGATTCATTAACAATTCTATAATCTTTTTCACCTGTCATCACCAGTACTGGCACGTCTGAATGCTCAAGATTATCCGGCATCCTAAAAAGCATGTTTTCCCTGATAATTTTATTTAAAGAATCTGGTTCAATAATGTATGTAGATTCCTTAAACTTACTACGGAGATTTTTTGGTATGTTGTAAGATCTCACATAACTCATTATACGGATAGTTTTATTTTTATCAGGTAAATAAGTCTCAATAAGATTATCTAAGAGTTTTGAAAAGGTTTCAGTTGGTTGAGAGTTACGTACAAGGGTTCCGCTGACTAAAGCATGATCAACGACTTCAGGGGCAGTGCTTAAAATTTGAACTACAATTTGAGCACCCAAAGACAGCCCCGCAAGATGCGCTTTTCCACCATGAGCATGATTTTTAATTATATCAATTATCATATCTGCAGAGCTTTCTATACTAAATGGTTTTACTTCAGCACTTTTTCCGTGCCCTGGAAGGTCAGGGACAATGCAGTGATAATCACTGAAGGCTTCTACTTGCCTATCCCACATCCAGCCTGCAATTCCATCGCCGTGGAGGAATACTATGGTCTTATCGTTGCTTTTGCCTGTTTCTTTGAAGTATAAACCCATTTTTATGACGCTCTTATAAGTTAAATATAACTATAATAATGTATTATTAAAGTTTATAATATTGTCTTTAAATAAATGACACAATTTTAACTTTTTAACTTGAATGAAAATTGATTACCACATATAAACAAATAAACCAGTTTTTAAACATTATTTTTACATAATATTGACGTTCTATATTTTTTTGACTATTTAATGAATTAAATATTGTTAAAATCTGGACCTAATTGACAGCAATATACAATTATTATAATGCACATATTTAATTCAACTCATACAAATGAGGTCAATGATATGAATTATCCCTATTCAAAAGGAGATAGAAAGGCAAAATGGGTTTCAACTGAATGGTTAGAAGGTAATCTAGATTCTGATCTCATGATATTTGACGTGCAGCCCGATGTACATGATTATATAAAAGAACACATTCATGGTGCTTATTATTTGAACGAATGGTTCCTTAGAGAAATGCATGGTAATGATCCTGCCAGATATATCCCTGAAGAGGCAGTTCAAATATTATTTCAGGAACTTGGTATCAGGAAAGACATGCCCATCTTGTTTTATACGGGTAAAGGCGCCTACTCAAAAAAAGGGGATGGATGGGGACAAACAATGGCTGCTTATTCTCTGGCAAGATTTGGACACGATAACATCTATATTTTAGATGGAGGCATAGACAGATGGAAAGACGAAAAGCGATGGCTAACAAAGACTTTTCCGTTTGTAGAGAGATCTGAATTTGAGGTAGAACTGCATGAAGAGTATTATGTAGAGTATGAAGAGCTTAAAAGTATTAAAGATAATGATGACGTGGTATTGCTTGATGCAAGGCCTTTTAAGTACTATGCAGGCCCAAGTCTCTGGAATAAGCATGGGCATATACCTGGAGCAAAGAGCCTACAGGCAGCCGCTTTCATGGATCCTAAAAATCGTCAGTTGATGAAACCAGTTGATGAAATAGAATCTTTGATTGAAGATAGAGAAATAACGCCTGATAAAACAGTTATATGTTACTGTGGGACTGGTAGAGAAGCAACCAATCTGTTTGTAGTCTTTAAATGGTATTTAGGTTATCAAGATGTAAAGCTATATGAAGGTTCCATTACAGAGTGGACCCAGAGAGATGATAATCCTACAGTGACCGGATCTAATCCTTATTAGGGCACATTTACTATTTATGAATAATTTAACCTGTTTACATTTACCCGGTCATTCAATCAGAGAAATATCGATGTATTTATGTACATTTCTGATTTTACTTGATTAAAAATCGTTAATATTTAAAAATAAGAATTAATCAGGAATAGATTAAAATAAAAATGTATTTCAACTATTTAACATTTATCTATTATTCCATCCCTGATTTTCATTACCCTGGTGTCTTCTGTAGTTTCCACATCGTGAGTAACCATTATAACAGTGGTTCCTTCTTCATTAACCTCGTGCAGCAGGTTAATTATGTTTTTAGTTGCATCCGTATCGAGATTTCCAGTTGGTTCATCAGCTAAAATGAATTTCGGATTGTTCACCAGTGCTCTGGCGATAGCAACCCTCTGTCTTTCCCCTCCTGAAAGTTTTGCAGGTAAGTAACCCATTCGCTGTTCCAGACCAACTATCTCCAGGCATTTTTCTGCTCTTTCTCTTCTGGAAGATTTATTAAGCCTTTTATTACCCTTTAAATTCCTCATAGGGAACTCAACGTTATCCCTAACTGTCAATGACGGCAACAGGTTAAATGTCTGGAAAACATACCCTACCTTTTCTGCACGCATCCTTGTAAGCTCTGCTTCTGACATCAACGATGTCTTCTTTCCATCGATAAAAAGAAATCCTTTAGATGGACTGTCCAGACACCCGATCATGTTTAAGAGGGTGGATTTTCCAGAACCAGAAGGCCCCATTATAGAAACAAATTCTCCCTTGTTAATAAGTATATTCAATCCCCTGAGCGCGTGGACTCTTGTACTGTCCAGTTTATATGTTTTCCAAAGCCCCTTTCCATTAACTAAACCTTTCATAATTACACCCTCAAACTATTCATATCTTAAAGCCTCAATTGGACTTATACGGTTAGCCAAATATGCTGGCAGTAATCCAGAGAATGTCCCGATAACGAAGACTATCAATGCTACCTGTACCACTACAGCAGATGGTACTGCAAAATGGAAGAAATTGACATCTTTAGCACCCATAAGAATTCCAAGGACATCATACACTGGAGACATGAGTAAGATTCCTATAACACCGCCGATAATGCTCAGAATTAATGATTCATATATTATAAGCGACATAATTGCCCCCCTACTTGTTCCAATAGCCCTCATTGTGCCTATTTCCTTGGTTTTTTCCTTTACAGACATCATCATGACGTTCATAATGAGGATCATTGAAACAACGAATATGAAGACGCTTATCATGTTCATAAATATTTTGATTTGACTTAAATTTGTATCCAGTGTTTTTTGGGTGTCATTTTGAGAATAAATACTGTATTTTGGGTAAGCAGCCTGTAAATTATTCTCAGCGTCCTGTGCTGAATACTGTGCCTTTGGCTTTATAATTACAGTGGAAATAAGATCAGGCCTGTCTGAAATATCCTGGGCATGAGAAAGAGACATGACCATTGAACTATCAATTGTAAGCGGCCATCCTGTCCCTAACTTATTCATAACGCCTATCACTTTAAATTTATTGTCATTAACCTTGAAAGTATCCCCCACAGTGACATTGTACTTTTTAGCAGCTTCTGAACCTAAAATAACTGCATTGCTGCTTTGCCCAACTAAAGAACCCGTTCCATTAATGGTAGTATTTTCAATAAATGCCTGCTCTTTACCTGGCGTTAAACCAACTATAATGACTGGAGCAAAACTAGTATCAGCCGAACTGTCTTCTAAAGGCGCGAATAACGCCAGAGTACTCTTTTGTGAATCAACTACCTTCCGGTCAAGTACTTCTTTACCGAGACTTTCAGTTATGATACTTCCAACAGGAGGGTAACTTGTCCCGTTTTTCTCAAAGAATAATTTTCCATTAACAGTACCTAAATCTCCTTTAAGTCCATTTTCCATTTCATACAGAACAAGATTCACCACTCCAATAAGCAGGACGCATGCCATTACACCTATTATACACATGGCAGCGCGGCCTTTTTTAGCTTTAAAATCTTTAAACGCTACATCTAACACTTCTTATCCCCTATCACTTTTATCTTTTTATTATCCTTCTCGTAGTGATGTATTAATTGAGAATCATATATAATGGTATGTGCTAGCTAGGCTTGATCTAGATTAGGTGAATTATTTGATTGATTGAAGGAAAGTTCTATATTAATAATTATTTTAATAAAATAAGATCACATTAGCAAATAAATTGGATTTAAACCTCTTTGATGTTTAAATAGTATATATTTAAAAATAAAATAACTACAGACAATAGATGATTATTGATTTGAAGTTAAAAATTAATTAAATTACAGGAGACACCAAATGATCGAATTACTCATCGCAGGAATCACCCTCGGCATCTATGCCGGCCTCGTACCCGGCCCCCTCCTTGTCCTCCTCATCTCCCAAACCCTGAAACACGGTCACAGAGAAGGAATAAAAGTCGCCTTTTCCCCTTTAATCACCGACCTACCTATTATAATAGTGTCCCTTATCTTGTTATCATTCGTTGCAGGGTACAACAAGATTCTAGGTATCATCTCGATTTTTGGAGCTTTATACATTTTTTATTTGGCCTACGAGAGCTTTAAAACAAAAGGCTTACCAAGCGATATCGAAATAGAGGAACCAAACTCACTGAAAAAAGGAATAACAGTTAATTTCTTAAATCCCAGCCCTTATTTATTCTGGATAACTGTGGGTGGGCCTTTAATCATCACTGCTTACACTGGAAATATTTTTTCACCGTTAGTGTTCATTGTAAGTTTTTACGCGTTCTTAGTGGGTTCAAAAATAGTTCTGGCCTTTGCTGCCGGGAAATCCCGCGATTTACTCACAGGACGGCCTTATCTTTACATAATGAGAGTTCTAGGGGTAGCAATGGTGATATTTGCGCTTTACTTGATTTATGGGGGCGTACAGCTTTTAATAAAATAAAAAGTATTTTTAGGGGCTGAATTTTAATCACCGCCGCCGTCACCGCCACCATCGAATCCGCCGCCATCAAAACCGCCATAGCTTCCACTGTCAAATCCAGAATCAAAGTCACTGAAGTCCATGGAATCGAATATATCAAAGGTATCTGTATCTAAAAATATATCGCTGAAGCTGTAATCAAAATTATCAAAGTCGTCAAAGTCATCGAAGTCTAAACCATGCGAATGATGTCTACTAAATGCACCATACCAGCGAACTTTACTGAATGCATATGCTGTACCTATAGCTGCTGCACCCAAAAATAATGCACTTATTTTTTTAGAATTATCCTTAAACCAGTCGAAATAATAATCATCTGTCAGGAAGATGTTTGATCCTCCCATTTGAAGGTATGCTCTAGCTTTTTCTGGATCTGATTCTATCCAGTATTCGAGATCTTGACCATCTTCTTTCAATTTAAGGATCATTTCTCGTGCATCCGTCCCTTTATAGCTTAATGAATATTTTTTTCCTAAAAATTTCTTTTCCACATCGAAATATCCATCTAAAGCTAACGGTTTTAACAGTTTTTTCTCGGCATAATTGTTACGATATGCCTTATAAACACGCTGTTGAAGTTTTCGAAGCCTATTACTATCTGCTTTATGAGGTAAATGTTTTCTAAATACCTCTTCATGATGTTTGAGGGGCATGTTGAAATTTTTTCCCTCCAGCAGGTAAGTCTTCGTAACAAGTTTACTGCTAAATATACCCTTCTTTTCAACTTCCTGGACATCTACTTTAAAAACATTTTTAAAAATAAGGTCAATTAAGGTCACTTTCAGCAGTTCTTTTAGTGCATCTCCATGGCCCTGATAATAGCTATGATTTGTAATCATAAGAGATTCAGCAGGAGTCAAATTTAATGAAACCATCTCATTAGAGTTATTTGGTTCCTCATTTGGAGCGTATTGGGTTTCTGAACTTCTTATTTCTGATCCAGACGTTTCCAGATGTGTCCCGCAGTTTTCACAGAAGTTTGCATTCTCAACATTTTTTTGGCTGCATTCTGGACAGAATTTATAAATGACCAGTTTTTCTCCACATAATTCACAGAAATTGTAATTCTCCTCATTATCTGCTCCGCATTTGGGACATTCGATCAATTTTCTCACCTGGATTTTGGATTAATTAAATAGATTCATATTTCCTTAAATTTCTGTATATCCCATCAATATATATTACTTTCCCTTTCTGGCACAATTCTAGTGATCCTAATTTACAAAAATGGCTTTGGCCTATGCAGCTAGTAAACTGAGGAGCTTCATGGCCTATGAGACTTATATTTATATAATTAGGACTCCAATGGTGCTACGTTATTCACGCTTAATTAGACAATAAATACATTCATTTCTAAAGATTTTTAAGAAATTCAAGTATATAACCCACAGTTGCATCCTGCTGCTGTTCACTTGTAATTGTGCTGTTATTATCTCCAGATTGAGGGCCGTAATTACCATTATTGTAGTGATTACCGCCAGGTATAGTGATAAAGATAGTATTGGCCGGGAACTTATTTTTGTTATCAGAAATGTCTTGAGCTGTTGTAAGATTATCCAGAGAGCCCCTAATTGACAGCGCTTTAAAAGTGGCATTTGAAGCATTAGTTGAAGGATAGGCAGCTAAATATATGACTCCTTTAATTTTATCCTGGTGATTTACAGCATATTCCGATGCAAAAACTCCTCCCAGGGAATGGCCCATAATTACCCATGAATTAATCTCAGGATGTTTGGCTATAACATCATCAGCTTTATTAACACCAAAAATTGCTAAATTAAACGGCATTTTCACGATTATTGTAGTATAACCCTTTGCAGCGAGTTTAGAAGCGATACCTGAGTATGCTTCAGGTTGAACTTTACCTCCTGGATAAAATATTATTCCTGTTGTGCTCCTGTTTCGAGTCGGGGCAAATGTAATTGAATCATCTGTATTTACTACAGTGTAAGAGTCCGTTGATTTAAGTGCGGCCATAGCCGTACTATCTGCATGGTAATAATCAGACACATAATATGCAAAGGCGGCTACTGCCACTGCAAGTACTGCCAAAATTATTAAAAGAATTAATTTCTTTTTAGATTTTATATATTTCATATTATCCCCTCCCCACCACATAAATGAGCTATATTTAATTTTTAAATTACAAAATTGTTTCTATTCTATCAAAAGCTGTAAAATGTAATACCATCTGAAAAATGATTTTAATAGTTCAAAATCAATGTATATTCATGAAAGCTGAAGAAGTTCACAAATTTATCGCGACAATGAATGCAAGAATAAACAAGATTATAGGGCAAGAAACAGGCGGAGTACATTTTGGAGGGCATAAAGAACTGCTTGCAGCTATAGCGTCGATCGAAGAATTTTATGACCTAAGCTATGCTCCAGAAGCAGAAGCTATAAGAACAGAAATCATGCACATAATGATAAATGCAATGCTGGAAGGAAAATCATCAGAACCAGTAATTCAATCACTGAAAGACAAGGGATTAAATGAAAAAGATGCCTCGAAAGTGGTCTGGACTGAAGAGCAGCGCATTAAAAACCTTGCTGATTGGTACCAATACTTCGGAGCAGGATACAAATTCTTCAGCGCAAGATGTAGTGAAGAACCCTGCCAAAAATGCAAAGAAGCTTATGAATCGGATAAAAAGTATCCGATTGAACATTTGGATATGCTACCCCCTTTACACAGCGAATGCAGGTGTGAATTAGTGTTTCATAGAAAATAATTTGTTGATGGTTCAATTTTTAATTAAAATTCACATTTCTTGAAAAGACAAATCTTTATATAAAATTTTATAGATAAGTTACTTCGATACTTGTCGAATTGTAAAAGTCTAAGGTGTACTAAATGGATACAAAAAAAATGGCCAAGGTTTTTAAAGCACTTTCAAACCCAAATCGGCTGGAACTCTATTTAAAAATCGTTGAAAATCAGGAAACCAGTTACGAAACCGGCTGCGAATGCATGATAACAGATATTGCCAAGTCCTTAAACATTGGCGCTCCCACAATTTCTCATCACCTTAAAGAATTATCCAATGCCGAATTAATCGTTACCAAAAGAAAAGGGAAATATCTTGTAGCAAGAGTTAATGAAGAGATGGTTAATGAAGTTAATGAACTTTTAAAGCTGCATCAAAAGAAATGATATTTTTTTAAAAACACAATTTGAAAGTTATCGAACTATGAAAATAAAAGAGGAAGTTTAAAATGAAAACTGCAATAATTTACAAGTCTGTTCATCGTGGAAACACCAAGAAAATAGCTGAAGCAATGGCTGAATCTCTTGAAGCAGACTTATTCGACTTAAAAGATGTCAACAATAACATTATTAAAAAATATGATTTAATTGGGTTTGGTTCTGGAATATACTATTTTAAACCACATAAAGAGCTTAGAAAATTTGTAGAAGGCATGGAAAATGTAGAAAATAAAAAAGCCTTTCACTTTTCAACAAGTGGAGACGGAAAATACAATGACTGGTTAGGAAAAAATTTATCCAGAAAGGGTTTTGAAGTTATTGGAGAATTCCATTGTAAAGGATATTATGCATACTCAATTAAAGGAATAATCAGCCGCAAGGGTTTAAATAAAGGAAGACCTGATGAAACAGATCTCAAATATGCAAAAGACTTTGCAAATGATTTAAAGGCAAAATTATAGTTGCTTAGGTGTAGGGATGAAAAAATCGAGTTTAATGAAACAATATTCAAGCAAAATAATATTTTTATAATACAATTCGAAAGTTATCAAATTATGAAAATAAAAGAGGAATAAAATGAAAATTGCGATAATTTACAAATCTATACATCATGGAAACACTAAAAAAATTGCTGAGGTAATGGCAGGTGTTCTTGAAGCGGAATTATTTGATTTAAAGGATATTAATCACAATATTATAGCTGAATATGATTTAATCGGCTTTGGTTCTGGAATTTACTTTAGCAAACCCCATAAAAAATTAATAAAATTTATTGACAACTTAAATGAGGCAGAAAACAAAAAAGCGTTTATATTTTCAACAAGCGGGAGAGGAAAACTTGAATTCAATGATTTATTGAAAAATAAATTATCGCAAAAAGGTTTTGAAATCATTGGAGAATTTCATTGTAAAGGTTTTGATACTTGGGGGCCTTTTAAACTGGTTGGAGGCATAAATAAGGGAAAACCCGATGAAGAAGACATTAAAAATGCGGAAAAGTTTGCAAAGGGTATAAAAGAAAAGATATAAATGGTGCAAAAATGAAAAAAACCGAGCTTTATGAAACGATATTCAAGCGAAAATCTATAAGAGACTACGATTTAACACCACTTGATGAAAATACATTAACAGAAATTTCAAACCATTTAAATAAATTAGAACCAATGTGTAAAGACATTAAAACTGAATTCAAGATCATATCATCAAATGAAGTCAAACAAAGAATAATGAAGAAAGCCCCACATTACATGGCCGCATTTTCTGAACATAAAGAAGGATATCTAACTAATGTGGGTTTTATGCTGCAGCAAATGGATCTATTCCTCTCAGCTAGTGGAATAGGCAGCTGCTGGCAGGCACTTCCAAAGCCCAAAAAAGAAGTATTAGAAAGCTCAAATCTGGAATTTATTATTTTAATAGCCTTTGGTAGGGCCAATGAGCATTTATACAGGGAAAATATTTCAGAATTTAAGCGAAAACCTCTAGAAGAAATAAGTGAAGTTGTCGGTGCAGAAAAGATAATGGAAGCTGCTCGTCTTGCCCCGTTTGGAAGCGGCCAGTCATGGTTTTTCACAGGTAATGAAAATATAATTCATGCTTATGCTAAACCCGGCCTAATTATGGGGCTTCTGGCTAAAAAATACGTTCCTCTTGATGTTGGTATCGCACTCTATCATATGAAGCTAGCTGCTGAACATTTTGGGAGGCAAGCAAAAATTGAGTTTAATAAGGAAGAAGATAACAGCCTATCAGGATATACTTACATTACGAGTCTAAGACAGATATGAAAAGAATATAAATGACAAGGGTTTAAAAACTGTAATTGCTTAAGCAAATAATTAAATTATATTTATTTTAATAAGTACTATTTTGAAATTATAAAATTTGCAGAATAAGTTTAAACTTTAAAAAATTCTTTAAATTCATTTTATTTGGAGGATTATCTTTGTTATACAGAAATTTCGGAAAAACAGGTAAAAAAGTGTCAATACTGGGTTTTGGATGCATGAGGCTTCCAATACTTAATAACGATCCATCGAATATAAATGAGCCCCTTGCAACAGAAATGCTTCATTATGCTGTAGATCACGGCGTGAACTATGTTGACACCGCCTATCCCTACCACAAAGGTATGAGTGAAATTGCGGTTGGAAATGCTTTAAAAGACGGTTACAGGGATCAGGTATATTTATCCACTAAACTACCAAACTGGCTTGTTCAAAAGAAGGAAGATTTTGATAACTTTCTGAATGAACAGCTTAAACGGCTTCAAACTGACAGGATAGATTTTTATTTACTGCACGGGCTTCACAGGAATTTCTGGGAAAATTTAACAGAATTGGATGTTTTCGAATTTCTGGACTCTGCAATTGAAGACGGCAGAATAGGATATGCTGGTTTTTCATTCCATGATGAATTTGAATTTTTCAGGGAAGTTGTGGACTCTTATAACTGGAGTTTTTCTCAGATCCAGTATAACTACATAGATCAGGAGTTTCAGGCAGGAAAGGCCGGACTAAAATATGCAGCAGGAAAAAATATGGGAAATGTAATTATGGAGCCCCTCAGGGGAAGTTGCCTTACAAACAACATCCCATCTGACATTCAGGCAATATGGAACCGTGCCGAAGTTAAAAGAAGTCTTGCAGAATGGGCGCTGCTTTTTCTCTGGGATCAGCCAGAAGTCAGTGTTGTTTTAAGTGGTATGAGTACCATGAACCATGTTATAGACAATATAAATATTGCGGAAAAAGGTTATGTGGATGTTCTCACAGATGATGAAAGAAATCTCATTGAAGAGGTTAGGGAAGCTTACATTGCAAGAATTCATGTTGGCTGCACAGGGTGCAATTACTGCATGCCTTGCCCTGCAGGAGTAGATATTCCCCTAAACCTGAATCTACTAAACGACGTTTATACCTACCAGAACATGCAAAAACCGTCTGGAAATTACTCATTTTTGATATCCAAAAAAATGAGCGCATCTTTTTGTACTCAGTGCGGTGAATGTGAGAAAAAATGTACACAAAACATTCCATTAAGGAAATACCTTAAAGAGACTGTTGATACTTTTGAAAAATAAAAAAATAGAGGTATTTGTAACTTACATCCTTTAATGTAGTTACATTAATTAATTGTTAACTTGTAACTTTCTTTACGTATTTTAGGAATTCTAATAGTCAATATTGAGTTAACAAAATTTGCTGTGGCTTCTTTATATTTTACATTAGCTGGAAGATCTATTGTTCTTCTAGTGTTACCATAGTTTCTTTCCTTCTGGACGAAGGTAATGTCTTTATCATCACTTTCTTCTGGGAATTTCGCCAGTATATCTACACTATTTTCCCCAATATCGATTTCTAAATCCTCTTTATTTAAACCGGGAAGATCTACCTTTATAATTATGGCATCGCTGGTTTCTATAACATCTGTTAAAGGTTTTTGGAACGTTGTGGTATAATCAGATATACTTTTTCCAAATTCTTTTTGTTTTTGTCTTATGGTATCTACTATGTCATTCAACATGTTTTCTGCAGATTTTCTTGTTTCACTAGCTTTATCAGAAACTTCATCCTTCTTTTCGGCGGCGCTTTCCTTAAATTCACTGGCCTTATCGGAAAATTCGTCCTTTTTTTCTGCAGCGCTTTCTTTAAATTCGCCTGCTTTGTCCAAAAGCTCATCCTTTTTATTTACTGCACTTTCTTTAAATTCATTAGCTTTACCTATAACTACTTCTTTTTTTTCTGCAGCAGTTCCTTTAACTTCATCAATTTTTCCTTCGGTTTCTTTGACTTTACTTTTTAATTCGCCTTTTAATTCTTTACTTTTACCTTTTATTTCATGCATTTTTCCTTTAACTTCTCCTTCCATGAAATTCCTCCTGATAAATTTTCTAAGCATTAACTAAAGGACATACTAAAATATATTTTTCAAAGTATTTTATCACCAATGGACTTAATCATTTTTTAAAGTACCAAAACGAACATATTAGGGTACTAATAAATAATATAAACTTCAAAATTTATATAATTTCTGTTTAAAGGACATTTTGACAATAATAATACTAATAGTATGATTTATATCACTCTGAATGAATAAAACACCCTAATAGGCATAAAATCAGAAATTATATTTTTCATAAACTGTTCATTTAAATTTGTAGTTTAATTACTTTTGAAGTCATAAATTATCAGATTTAGTTAAAAGAAATTAAAAAAACTTATTCTAAATCCAGTTTAATTCCACCAATCCTTGGCACCAGGAAGTTGTAAATTACAGCAACTAAAGCAAATATCAGGAAGTAACCTATAAAATAACTTAAACCATTTATTACAAGAACCGCAATATCATTTGTAAGGTTTCCAACGCTGGGATTTCCAGTTAAAGCGAGAGATAATAAACTTATAAGCCCCATGAGTACTCCAAATGCACCAAAAACTGCACCAGAAACTGGTGCTGCTGATGGTACAACAGGTAATGATTTTATTTCGTGTAGCGCCCCTGAAATTTCTTCAAAATCTAACTGAATTCTAATAATTCTTGTGGCCACGTAATTGTAGAATATAGCGAATAAAGCATTACTGATGAGCCCAAATATGAACACAATTAATGGAAATCCCACTATCAATATTAGCGCCAGTTTAAATCCATTTGTCCCTAAAACTGTGTCAATTAAAATGGTTACTCCAGTAATATCGATGGCATTGATAACATTATTGGCTATAAAATGAATTGCAATACTTATAAAATTTGTAAAAGGTATAATTGCCGCCGCCAGAAATAATCCTGCAATGAACGCCCATATTGCTTCAATACTTCCTATAATTATTGTAAATTGAATTACAGGTATCTGAATTATTTCATTACCATCCAATTTTAGTTTTATACCCCCCATTATGGATGATATCAAATTATAAAGCAGTGCACTGAAGAAACCTGCAATTATAATTAGAAAATATGCGCTTATTGGAAGAACTATAACTGATACTACACCTAATCCAGTTATGATTTCTCTAAATGCACCTAATTGCGGTAAAAAGGCCGGCAAAATTCCTGAAAAGATTAAAATTATTATAGAATAGATAAATGCCAGGATTGCGGCTGTTGAAGACGCTGCTAAAGTAAGAGAAGCTAATTTAATTGATTTAATTTCTTTAATATTTACTATTTTTTTCAACCCCATTATAATTATAATCATTTTGTTTAATATATTTTCTTGTTTTAAGCCATTATAATCATTTTAAAGTAAAAATAGGCATTAGAATATTTCTGCACTTTTTGATATCGCGGCAGATAAGCTAAAGCAAGGAATTCCATTAACTTTATATAATAGTTAGTTAGATAAAACTATATATTCTGAGAGGATGAACAACAATGAATTATGAACTTGAACTGGTAGAAGCGATTGATAAACTAAGCGAATTGACTGAAAAATTCCAAACACAGATTCTCAGCGGCGATTTAAAAGAATTCACTCTGCGTCAACTATATTATATTGAATTAATCAATAAGCATGAAAATATTCGCGTTTCAGAAATAGCAAAAATGCTGGATGTCAAAAAATCCACAGTTTCAGTAGCTGTTAACCAGTTAATAGAGCAAGATATAGTAACCAAGATTCAGTCAGATGCTGATAAACGCTATTATTTCCTCAAATTAACACCAAAAGGCGAAGATATAATGAAAATGCACATGCAGGTTCATCGAAATGCAATAAAAAAGATTTTAAAAGCCTTGGATCAGGAGGAAGTTGAAAGTTTCATAAAGACTGTAAATAAAATTACGGCATCGGGACTGTAATTTTTTTCAGGAGTATAGTTAGTTTAAAAAAACTAATTATAAGAAAAATAAAAAATTCGAATTTAATTTCAAAAAAATATGGAGATTTTACAATAAAGGAGGAATATTTATGTCTATGACAATGGCGGAGAAAATACTCGCGAAAGCCTCAGGTAAAAAAGAAGCTGAGGCCGGCGAAATAGTCATGGCAAATATTGATGTTGCAATGACCCATGATCTTACAGGACCACTATCTGTGGAAGCTTTTGAGAAAATTGCGGTTCCTAAGGTCTGGGATCCAGAGAAAATTGTGATTCTTTTTGACCACCAGGTGCCTGCAGATTCACTTGATGCGGCGATGAATCACAAAATAATGCGACAGTTCGTTAAAGAACAGGAAATAACTAACTTTTATGATGTTAGGGAAGGAGTATGTCATCAGGTCCTACCTGAAAAAGGGCATGTAGTTCCTGGAGAAGTAATTGTTGGAACTGACTCCCATACATGTACTCATGGCGCTTTAGGTGCTTTCTCAACAGGTATTGGTTCAACAGATATGTCAATGGTTTTTGCAACAGGAAAACTATGGTTTAAGGTACCTGAAACCATTAAATTCAATATAGAAGGTACACTACCAGATTATACTTATGCTAAAGATGTTGTGCTTAATATTATCGGCCAAATTGGTGCTGACGGTGCAACGTACAAAGCATGTGAGTTTGCAGGAGAAACAACAAGAGATATGTCTGTTTCTGATAGAATGGTGTTATGCAACATGGCTATTGAAATGGGTGGTAAAACAGGGCTCGTAGAACCAGACCAGAAAACAATAAATTACCTTAAAAACCGCTCTAACAAGCCTTATGAAATAATTAAAGGAGATGAGGATGCAGCATCCCTTGAAACTATGCATATCGATGTCAGTGATCTTGAGCCTCAAATTGCATGTCCTCATAATGTTGATAATGTTCACGGTGTTTCAGAAGTTGAAGGGACCCCTATCGATCAGGTTTTCCTTGGATCATGCACAAATGGACGAATTCAAGACCTTAGGGACGCTGCAAAAATACTAAAAGGAAATAAAGTTTCAGATAGCATAAGGATGCTTGTAATACCAGCTTCACGCGAAGTTTACACTAAAGCTCTGAATGAAGGCTTAATGAATACCTTTGTAGACGCTGGAGCGTTAGTATGTAACCCTTGCTGTGGACCATGCCTTGGAGGCCACGTAGGGCTTATTGGGCCTGGTGAAGTCAGCCTTTCCACTTCAAACAGAAACTTTAAAGGAAGACAGGGCAGCAGTGAAGGTGAAGTTTACTTAAGCTCGGCAGCAGTAGCAGCAGCATCTGCAATCGCCGGAAAAATCGAAGACCCAAGAAATATAAAATAAGGAGTGTTTCGTATGAAAGGAAAAGCATGGAAATTTGGAAACGACATTGACACTGATCTAATTCTCCCTGGAAGATACCTTGTCCTAAGGGATGAAAAAGATCTTGCGGAGCATGTTATGGAAGGTTCAGACCCTGAATTTTCAAAAAAAGTAAATAAAGGAGATATAATAGTAGGAGGCAGTAATTTCGGCTGCGGCTCATCAAGAGAACACGCCCCCATTGCTATTAAAGGCGCAGGAATCTCTGCAGTTGTTGCAGAATCATTCGCAAGAATATTCTATAGGAATTCCATAAATGTAGGTCTTCCACTAATAGAAATTAAAAATATTTCCAAACATGTTTCAGAAGGAGATGAACTTGAAATTGACATGAAAAACGGAATTTTAAAGAATCTAACCACTGGTGAAGAATTTGAAATTAAAGGATTACCTGAATTCATGCTCAATATCTTAAACAAGGGAGGCCTCATTCCTCACTTGAAAGAAGAGCTTGCTAAAGATAAATAACATTATAACTGTTATAGCTGCCTAAGCTTGTTTTATATCGATGAATCATGTGCAGCAACAGTTACATTTTCTTTTTATTGATTTTATACCATTAAAAATGGTGTTTATACTTGTACCTAGAGAATCATGAGGATATTAAATATCAATTAGGAGGCGGCTCTGATTCTCTAAAAAGAACAAACAGTTTTTACCCACCCTCCCGCAAGTATAAACTTTCATACACTATTTGCTTCCATTAACGAAGTTACCATCACTCATGTGGAGAACTTCATCTGCAAAATCTGCAGCTACTGGGTTATGGGTAACCATGACAATACTCACCCCTTCCTCCCTATTCAAATCTTGAAGCACCTTCATTATCGAATCTGCATTTTTGGTATCAAGTTCTCCTGTTGGTTCGTCAGCAAGTATAATAGATGGATCATTTATAAGTGCCCGAGCTATCGCAACACGCTGTTGTTCTCCACCTGAAAGCTGTCCGGGCCGTTTGTCATGCTTTCCATTTAACCCCATCTTATCCAAAATTTCTCTGGCCTTCTGGGGATCTTCTTTAATCATTGGCAGCATAATGTTTTCCAGGGCAGAAAGACGTGGTATGAGGTTAAATCTCTGGAATATAAATCCAATTTCATTCCTTCGAAGCAGTGCTTGCTCTTTTACAGACAATTTGCTGGTTTCTTTTCCATTTATCTTGAATATACCTTTAGTAGGCATATCCAGTATCCCAGCCACGTGTAAAAATGTGGATTTTCCAGATCCAGATGGTCCCATAACTGCTGTAAATGAACCGTCCTTTAAAACCATGTTTAAGCCAGATAGAGCATTTATATGTTCTTCTCCCATCTTGTATGTTTTCCAAACGTCTTTAAATTCAAGTATATTATTATTCATATCTAAGGGCCTCCACAACATTCAGTTTTGAAGCACGCATTGCCGGATACAGACCAGCAAGGATACTTAAAATTGTAGCTCCTGCAATCACACCTACAATTAACCATAAAGGCAGCATTCCGGGAATGTACTCTGAGAGATTTAACATGTTTGCAATTACTATAATGGCTACAATACCCCAGATAATTCCTATAACTGCCCCTGTAAATCCTAAGATACCAGATTCAAAGAGTATACTCCCTTTTATTTCCCAGTTTGTAAATCCTATGGCTTTCAGTACTCCCAATTCCCTTGTTCTTTCCATAACACTAATTAACATGGTGTTTATCACACTTATAACCCCCACAAGGAGAGCAATACTGGCGATTATTCCTATAAAGAGCAGTGCCTGACCTGTCATCTCCTGAACATGAGCAACCTTTTCTGATTTAGTCTCAACCGAAATACTATCTATCTGTTTTTTTACTTCATCTGCAGCAGTTTTGGGATCCCCATTTGTTCTGGCATAAATAGCGCTTACTTTATCGCCAGCCAGTTGTTTTGCAGTATCCTGATTTATATATGCATAAGGCGCCTGTCCTTCGTTAGTTATCCCTGTGACAGTTAATTCCTGATTTTTAATTTTTATTTTGCTGCCTATACCAAAGCCCAATTTATCAGCTGCAACCTGATTGATTACTACTCCCTGCGTTCCACTTTTTATTTTAAGCTGCTTCCAGTCATTGGTTCCCTCGAAAAACATCTTATTTCCATTTATAGTGTCGGAAAAAAAGGTTACTTCTCTAAAATCAAACAGCTTGGGCATGCCCCTTACTTTCGAAACAGTTTGAGAATCCATTAAGGAATATCCGCTGCTAGATGCAGGTGATATCATCACATCATACATATACGCGTTTGTCTCGTCTTTAACCGCCGAAGTCAACCCCGTGGTTGTCCCTACCAGTGCCATAATAGTGGCGGCACCAATTATTATACCAAGCATAGTCAGGGCGCTTCTAAGCTTTCTTCTGCTAATATTGCTAAATGCCAATTTATAAAGATTCATTTTCTCACCTATATGTCTGTATTTTTCCATCCAGAACCTCAATAGTTCTTTCAGCCATAGATGCGACATTCATGTCATGGGTAACTATAATGAGTGTCACATTCTCCATTTCGTGGATATCCTTCAGTCTTTGAAGGATCATCTTCCCAGTCTTAGAATCTAAAGATCCTGTTGGCTCGTCAGCAAGAATTATGGATGGTTTATTGGCCAGGGCACGTGCAATTGCCACCCTTTGCCTTTCTCCACCCGAAAGTTGAGTTGGTTTTCTATTAGCCTTTTCTTGTAATCCCACATAATCTAAAAGTTCTAATGCCCTCATAAATCTTTTACTGGATGATACACGATACTCGTACATTGGGATCTCTACATTCTCCAGGACTGTTAAGTTAGGTATTAGATTATGCAATTGGAAGATGAAACCAATCTCTTTGGAGCGAAAATGGTTCAAATTTTTTGTTTTAGTAAGATTGTATCCTGCAACATCGATTTCTCCTTCATCGGGCAGGTCTAACGCTCCAAGCATATTTAGAAGAGTTGATTTCCCAGAACCAGATGGTCCAATAATGGAAACAAATTCTCCTCTTTTTATTTCCAGGTTAACTCCATCTAAAGCCTTTATTTTTCCATTTTCATAGCTCTTTTTAACATTTTTTATCTCAATGATGTTTTCTGCTCCCCCATATTGGCCTATTAAGCATTTTGATTCCATTTCTTTTGACATTACATCTTTTAAACTATTCATAGCGAAGTGCCTCCGTTGGTGGTAATTTACTGGCCCTGTAAGCAGGATATATTCCCCCAATTATTCCTACAATAACTGCAATTCCAAGTGCTTTTAATGCAAGAGATGGTGTGAATGTTAAAACCATTGCCGTGTCTGTAAATCTCACAATCGCTTCAATACCCACTATTCCAAGAATTATCCCTACAATTCCTGCAAGGAAAGTCAATACTATTGATTCACCTAAAATCATTCCCAGTATCCTTCTACCTTTCCATCCTACAGCTTTTAAAACACCTATTTCCCTTGTTCTCTCAAATACAGACATTATCATGGTGTTTATGATACCTATGCCTCCGATAACAATTGCTAAAAGAGAAATGGCCATTGATGCTGTTTCTACCATATTTAGCCCACCATTTGCCCTTTGGAAGTCTTCAAGTGATGCAATGGTGGTTAATTCGCCAGGATACGCTTTTTCTACTTCTTTAGCGGCTGCATTTAAATCAGCGCCGTTGTTGATTTTAACATAGATGAAATGTACTTTACCTTCATTTTCATCCATTTCCTGTAATTTTGCCAGTGGAAGAATGGCCGATGTATCTATTTCTTTATTTCCCGTTTCAAATATTCCAGTTATAGTATATTTCGTGTTATTTAGAGTTATAGTGTCTCCTACCTTCTTTTTTAATTTCTCTGAGGCAAGTTTACCAAGAATTATCTCGTTTTTATTGTCAGAATAAGGATTACCCTGGGTGATTTTGGCCCCTGCCATATTCAAATCTTTTTGATTTAAGCCCACCAGCCCCAGCTGAGTACTTCCTACCTGACGACTGCTTGTTAAAATACCTGCTGCCTGTTTAATTCCATTCATTTTAGCAATTTCATCTACGCGATTTTGTTTAATGGTTTGTGATGCTGATCCTGAACTCGTGTTTTTCATGACCACAAAATCAGCGCCTCCTGCCTTTAATTGTTCTTCAAGACTTACTTTAAGACCTTCAGTTACCATTCCAAGTGCTACTATGGTAGCTATCCCAATGGCTATACCGATTACTGATAAAACCATTCTAGTTCTGTTCCTGAAGGGATTTTTTAATACTAATCCAAAAAATGACATACTCATCCCCTAATTAACGTTATTTTTCTCATTAATCTCCTATTTTCAGCGCTTATTTTCTATAAAAATTTACATCATGTGCTTTTTAGTTACTTAAACATTTAGTTCAATTATTTATGGAATTTATGGCATTATAAGCGACTAAAATAATGCCACATAACACACGGTACAATTATATACTTATTAGAACCATTAAAAGTATTTTTTCCAAGATTAACTGAAAATTAGGTCTTTTTTCCCACTAATTTCCCCCAAAATTCACTCCAGTTTACACCCAAATCTCAAAGATCATGGTTAAAACAAATTTTAAAAATAAGGACATATTGTTCAAAAACTAAAAAATAGAAATTCTTACAGGTTTTGCGTTTAAAAAGCTGCATATAATTGGCTCATTAGCCTAAATAAAAATTTTAGAATGAAAATCTAAGGATATATTTTAAAAAATGTAATGATGGAATTCATTTAATCCATAATAATCATCATAGAACTAATCAGTGTACATGGGCATAAATCTCGTTATTAGATCTTCTGAATTCATCCCATATCTTCAGGAAACTGTCGTAATTTTCTTCCATTTTATCTGAAAGGAAATATAAAGCACCATACCTTTTTCCAGTTGATGTAACCATATCGTTTTTTTCTAAAACTTCAATATGATGCCTTACAGTTTTATAGTCAAGTCCAAGTTTTTCAGCAAGTTGATTGATATTATATGGCCTACTTCTCAGCTCGTCTATAATTCGGGCACGATTTATTCCTCCCTTAGTGCCTGCCAGTATTCCCCAAAGAAATTTATTCATAAAAATCCCAACTTATAATTTTATTTAGTTAAAAATCTCTGTACGTTCTTTTATGCTCCTTAAATTTGATTTTAAATATCTAATTGCAATATTGTAGAACCATTTAGCTACATATGTCATGATTACCACTAAAAAAGTACCCACTAATATTAAACCAATACCACCTACTATCATTATCAAAGTACCTACAATTCCAGCATGTATAGGTAAATGAATGTACTGTGGAAAAATTGGTTGTAGTATAGGTGACAGTATGGTTAAAATTCCCATGAAAATCACTACAAATCCTGTAACAACTAAACTCAATATGATCGCTCCAACGCCCAGAGCAGGTATAGCTACAAATACCAAATTTAAAATCCCTAGTGCTGTCACTGCTAGTACTGCTTCAAGTATGCTACTTGCTGACGGTTTATCTTCTGCCTTTTTGATCATATATTCTGCTCTGATTTGTCTGGCAACTATTTCTGGATTTCCTAACGCTTTTGAAATTTCTTCTTCGGTTCTGCCATTTTCTATGCCAATTCTAAAGTGTTCTTCGTAATCTGAAATTATATCTTCTCTATCATCCTTTGGCAGTTTTCTTACCAGTTTAGTGAGCTTATTAAGATATTCCTCCTTATTCATCCTTAGCCTCCGTAATATTCTCAGTTTTAGAATACAGTAAATTATTAACCCCTGTAGAAAATTCACCCCATTCTGCAACTAAATTTTCCTTTTTTTCCTTTCCCAAGTCAGTAAGTTTGTAATATTTCCTTGGAGGGCCATCTTGGGACTCTTTCAGGTATGAAATTAGTAATCCTTCCTTTTTCAGCCTTTTAAGAAGAGGGTAAATAGTACCTTCTGAAATAGAAATATTTTTTGAAATTTCATCTACCATTTCGTAACCATAACAGTCTTTTCTGTCAAGAAGGGCTAAAACACAAAGTTCAAGTACCCCTTTTTTAAATTGAGCATTCATAATATCACTGTACTTTTACAAGGTATTGTATAATGCAAGGTACTATATATAGTTTGGGTCATTGGATCCAGTTAGTCTAAAACAAAGAAAATCACTGAAAATATAAAACAAATTAAAAAAAGTTGAAAAATTATTTATAAATGCCCATTTAATACTAAATAGACTTAACAGGATTATCTTTCATAAAAGACTAATTTTATTTAAAATTATGATTGTATCAAACAAAATGTTCCATATTATAAGTCCCTTGACCCTTAAAAATCAATTTAGGGGTTTTTTTACCATAAACTTTGAATCCAAACCGTTCATACAATCTTGAAGCGCCCACATTGTACAGAGTCACATCCAGAATTACCCTTCTGCATCCTTTCTCTTCTGCAAGTTTAAATGCATTCTCAAGGATATAAGTTCCAATTCCCTGACTTCTAAATTGAGGATCAACTGCAATATTGCTTAAATAATAATCGTACTTGCCAACACTTGCCGTAAGCGTTTCATTTATCAACGTTCCTTTTATTACATATTTTAAAAAGCTATAAAAATTCAATATTTTAAAATATGCCTTAAAATCACTCCAAATACTTGTTTCTCTACCACAAAACGAGACTAAAATACCAAGTATAGTCTCATCTTCGTCACTTACTACATGAATGTGCTCATAACTAAACGTGTTATCTCTCCCCATTATGAGCTTTTTTATATTTTCTAGAGCTTCATTTTTGTCTTTACCAAGTAATGGCCTGAATACAGATAATTCTGTTTCATAAATTAATTCAGAAACTTTATTAAGGTCATGTTTACTGATATCAAGTTTTAAAAATTTCATTTTGTGCTCCTTATATTATCAACTATTTAACTGAGTTTTCAATATTTGAATTACTCATTAATTTAATTCACCCTTATTTACATCATCTATAATACTATTTCAAGTTTTTTATGAGCTTAATTTAAAAATTAATCCCAGATCAATGAATAATCATTAAATTAATTTTATTACTAATAAAAATAATATTATTACATAAGGTGATAGTTATGGTTAATGTTGAATTTAATAATGAAAATATAGAAAAATGCCAGTGCCCCTGCTGCCCAGTGCAGGCAGTAAGTAAGTGTGCTTATGAAAAATTGGATAAGTTACAGGGTATGAGTGGAATGCCAAATCCAGAAGATGTTCCAGGAATATACTGCGTATCAGGGAAAACTACCTGTGAAGATTTCAATCCAGAGGGAATGTGTCAGTGCCCCAAATGTGATGTTTTTAAGGAAAATAACCTGGATAAAGGAGAACCAGTTGGATATTACTGTCAGAATGGAAAAGCACGATAATCTACTGAATTTATAATATCTTGTTTAATTTTTCCAAATTCCCATCTAACTGTTTTAAAATTTAAATCTAAATTCCATAATTTGCCATATTTAGCCGCAATAAGCGAAATGATCAATGCTTTAAAATAATTATACAGGATTTAAATTGAGATTATTAATATTAGATATTTATTACTAATGACGATCTTAATATTACATAAAGATGGGGGTGAAATAATATGGCAAATGTCGAATTTAATATGGACACAATTCAAAAATGTAAATGTCCAGGATGCCCAGTTCAATCGCAGAGTAGCTGTGCAATGGACAAATTAGACAATTTAAAGAAAACCATGGCATCAGATCCACCAGAAACTGCAGCAGCTACAGAACAGGAAATAATATCACATCCAGAACGTGTACCCGGAGTTTACTGTGCCACAGGAAAAGCATCATGTCCTGATCTTGATCCAAGCAAAATGTGTCAGTGTGGTACATGCGATGTCTGGAAAGCAAATAAATTAGGTGAAGGAGATCCCGGCGGATACTTCTGTGCGCAAGGTAAAGCACCTTAGTTAATATATAATTAGAATACCCATTTTATTTTTTTAATAGGGCTAAATTATAGGACATAATTATTTATTTAACCCTATAACTCACTTATTTTTAAAAATAATCATTTAACACAATTATTTCTGTTGCATAAATTTAATAGTGTTCATGCAATATATAAAAGTCCATGGAAACTAAACGATTCATCCTCCTAGACATTGATTATGTAACAGAAAACGGCCGCCCAGTGGTTAGACTCTTTGGGAAAGAATTGGGAGAAGACAGCGGAAGATCAATAATTGCTTTAGACCGAAACTTCAGGCCTTACATCTATGTAATTCCAAAAGGGAATATAGATGATTGTATTAAACAAATTTACACACTTGATGTGGATGAAGTCAAGCCTGTACAAAAAAAGGACATTGGAATAAAAAAAGAAATGATAGAAGTTATTTTATTTCATCCTCAAGATGTTCCAAAACTCCGGGATAAAATATGGGATCTCAGCGAAGTAAAAGAAATCAGGGAACATGACATTCCTTTTTACAGGAGATATTTAATTGATAATAACCTTACCCCTATGGGAGAAGTTAAAGCAAGTGGAAAGTGTAAAACACAAAAAGCAGGGCCAGGAATTTCATCAACTGATGAGAATCTGTGTATTTTTAATATGGAAGGAAAACCCGAACCTGTAGATGGAGAAATTCCCCATTTAAAAGTTATGAGTTTTGATATTGAAGTTAGAAATCCAAAGGGAATGCCCCAAGCCGATAGGGACGAAATAATCATGATAAGTTTTGCAGGCAATTTCGGGTTTGAAAAAGTGCTTTCAACTAAAGATTCGTCCTTTGATTATGTTGAAACCTTAGAAAATGAAAAAGAAATGATAAAAAGGTTTGTTGAGATTATAAATACTGAAAATCCTGATCTGATTTTAGGATACAGTTCAGACAATTTTGATTTCCCTTATATTAACGATAGAGCAAGAAAATTGGGCATTCCTCTTAACATAGGACTAGATGGCTCAGGAATTAAATTTTTGAGGCGAGGATTTGCAAATTCAGCTGTAGTTCGAGGCAGACTACATATTGACCTCTACCCCATTATGAGAAGGCATCTAACACTTGACCGATATACCCTGGAAAGGGTTTATAAAGAGCTTTTTGGCGAAGATAAAGAAGATATTGAAGGAGACGAAATCTGGAAATACTGGGATGCCGGGGGCGAAAAACTGGAAGAACTCTTTGAATATTCTATGGATGACGCCATTGCCGCTTATAAAGTAGGCGACAAAATGATACCAATTAATAGAGAGCTTACAAGAATTGTAGGGCAGCCTTTTTTCGATATTACAAGGATGGCATCTGGACAGATGGTCGAATGGTTCCTTATAAAAAAAGCATATGAATATGAGGAAATAATACCAAATAAACCCTCACAATCAGAATATTCGAGAAGAAGAGGTTTTACTTACGTTGGTGGTTATGTTAAAGAACCTGTAAAAGGTCTTCATGAAAATATCCTTTCATTTGACTTTAAGAGCCTTTATCCAAGTATAATCATCTCTAAAAATATATCTCCTGATACTCTTATTAAAAATGAAACCATTGAAGAATTCCATACTGCTCCTGAAGTGCCGCATAAATTCAGGAAAGAGCCTAAGGGTTTTGTACCGTCCATAATTGGGGATTTACTAAAGGAAAGGGCGAAAATAAAGGACATTATGAAAAAGATAGACGACCCAGTGGAGAAACGAATATTAGATGTGCAGCAGCAAGCTTTAAAAACTCTTGCAAATTCTATGTACGGCCTTTACGGTTTTCCAAGGTTCCGGTGGTATAGTAGAGAATGTGCTGACGCTGTAACGGCATGGGGAAGAGATTATATTAAAAATACCATGAAAAAAGCAGAAGACTTTGGTTTCAAAGCCATTTATGCCGATACTGATGGTTTTTATGCCACTTATACTGGAAATGTAAAGGATGCTTAAAAGATCTTATAAAGGAGTTTAAATGACTTCATGGCAAAAAGAATTAAAAGTAGATCCTGTGCCTGAACTTCTATCTTTAGAAAATGAAGCGGTAAAATATTTTACAATACGTGATCTTCTGGATAAAAAAGTTGAACCTATTGAAATATTGTGGAAATTGCCTGAAGTAGAAAAAATCCTCAAAAAACAACAGAGTGATGGTTCTTGGGAATATTCTGGCGGTAACAAGCATATACGGTCACAGGAAAATTACAATCAAATAGAAACCTACAGAATTTTAAGAGATCTGGTTGAAAAATATGGATTTACAAGGAAACATGAAGCAATAGGAAAAACTGCTGAATTTTTTTTTCGTTTTCAAACTGAAGAGGGTGATTTTCGGGGAATATATGGTAATCAATATACTACAACATATTCAGGAGCCATTATGGAGCTTTTAATCAAATCAGGGTATCAAAACGACCCACACATATTAAAAGGATTTGATTGGCTCTTATCTATTAGACAGTATGATGGAGGTTGGGCTATACCTCTTAGAACTGCTGGTAAAAAACTAGATGCTTTAAATGGACCAGAACTTATACAACCTATTAAATCTAAACCTTTTTCTCATTTAGTAACTGGAATGGTGCTAAGGGCATTTGCAGCTCATCCAGAATATCGAAAATCAGAAAGCGCTGAAAAAGCAGGGCAACTTTTAATCTCTCGTTTCTTTAAAAGTGATAAGTATTCTGATAGAAGAGATAAAAATTTCTGGGAAAAGGTATCTTATCCCTTCTGGTTTACAGATATTATATCAGCGCTAGACTCCATTTCATTTATAGGTTTTACTAAAGATAATTTTCAGATAGCTGAAGCGCTGGAGTGGCTAAAAAACCAGCAAACTAAAGAGGGACTATTTGATGTTAAAATTGTAAGAGGTGCAGATAAAGATTTACCCTACTGGATTTGTCTTGCTGTTTGCAGGTTATTTAAACGGTATTATGGATAAAAACAATATTAAAGATATCTAATGAGAGAAACATCTCAAAACCCAAATAACTTTTAAGTTAATTAAAACAATATAAATGATATTTAACAACCACTGAGGACTTATTATGGACAAAATTCAAGATACAATTCAAATTGAAGACAAACATTACGCTTCTTTTGCAAATAAAACAAAAATATCAATGGAAAAAGGCAATGGAGTTTATGTTTACGATGAAAATGATAAGAAATACCTCGATTTTACTGCGGGATGGGGAGTAACAAGTATAGGGCATGCTAATCCTGTAATTACAGAAGCACTTTTAAATCAGAGTAAAAAGCTTATACAAAATCCCAACTCAGGGGCAACATATTCTCCAGCAAGGTCAAAATTGATATCACTAATGCATAAAATATTGCCTGAAAATTTAACCCGTGTATTTTTTGCAAACAGCGGAGCAGAAGCAAATGACGCTGCTATTAAGCTTGCAAGAAAAGCAACAGGAAAACTCAATATCATATCCACAGAAAAAAGTTTTCATGGGCGAACTATTAGTACAGTATCTGCCACAGGACAAAATAGTCATAGAGATAGATTTAATCCTCTAATTCCAAATCATATATTCGTCCCATATGACAATATCAAAGCAATTGAAGCTGTTATAGAAAATGATGTTGCTGCCGTAATAGTAGAGCCAATACAGGGCGAAGGCGGGATTAATGTACCTGATCCTGATTATCTTAAGAATTTATCTGATTTGTGTGTTAAAAATGATGTTCTTTTGATAGTAGATGAGATCCAAACTGGGTTTTATAGAACAGGGACTTTATTTGCTTCAGATAATATTAAAATCGATATTTTGACCATGGCAAAGGGTATCGCTGGAGGATTCCCATTTGGAGCATTTGCAATTACAGAAGAAATACATGATAAACTTCAAATAGGAGATCATGGAGGTACCTATTGTGGAAACCCATTAGGTTGTGCTGTTGCATATTCTGTTATCAAATACATGTTAGATAATAAGATCTGGGAAAATGTTGAAGAAACAAGCAACTATGCATTTAATGAACTCAATGAATTCAAAAAAGAATATCCCGATATAATAAAAGATGTAAGGGGAAAAGGATTATTAATTGCTGTAGAAATAGCAGATAATGACATTACAGCAGATGTAAATTCAAAATGTTTAGATAACGGACTCCTGTTAAATGTTACGCAGGGAAATATCATCAGAATGTTTCCAGCTTTGAATATATCAAAAGAAGAGATGCAAGAAGGATTAAAAATATTTAATAATGCTTTAACTGAAAAATTATAATGATACATCTTAGGTGCAAAAATGGCAAATGAAGCTTTAAAAGAAAAATTTAACCAACATGCAGAAGAATATGATAAAATAAGGAAGTTAATTATCCCTTGCTTTGACGACTTATACAATATAACTACAGATCTTGCTAGTTCTAAAAAGGAAAACCCAAAAATACTAGATTTAGGTGCAGGGACTGGTTTACTTACTAAATATTTATTTGAAAAATATCCTGAAGCAGGGTTTACTTTAGTTGATCTTTCAGAAGAAATGCTTAAATTAGCCAAAAACAGATTTAAAGCATTTAATAACTTCAAATATGTCATTGCAGATTATGTAGAATATGATTTCAATGATAAATTTGATATAATAGTTTCATCCCTTTCAATTCATCATTTAGAAGATCAAGATAAAGAAAAACTATATAAAAAGGTTTATGATGCTTTAAGTCCTGAGGGAATATTTTTAAATGCGGATCAGGTGATTGGTCCAACTCCCTATATTGATGAAAGTTATCAAAGGAACTGGGTAAAAAAAATAGATGAAAATAACTTTAAAGGCCCTGAAAAAGATACCGCTATAGAACGGATGAAGTTCGATAAACCTGCAACACTTGAAGATAACCTGAAATGGCTCAGAAACTGCGGTTTTGAAGATATTGATGTTTACTATAAATACTATAATTTCGTGGTACTTTATGCTAAAAAGCCCAAATAAGACATATGTGCAAATCAACGAAGGTTTTGAAGTGTTTATATGAATATAAGTTATATTGAACTTAATAGTGACCAGATTGACTTAATTGAACCTTTATGGGAAAATTTAACGGATCATCACCGCGATTTGTCCAAGCATTTTAAAGAAAGATATGCAGAATTTGAGTTCCAGAATAGAAAAGAGGAATTATTAAATAAATCTGAAAATGGCATTCTAAAAATAGACATAGCTCAAGATAATGATTCTGACGAAGTTGTTGGGTATTGTATAAGCTCTATTTCAGATGAATTAATAGGGGAAATAGATTCAATATATTTAGATAAAAATTATAGATCTTCAGGCATTGGAAATAAGCTTATGGAACGTGCCATTACATGGATGGACGAAAAGGGAGCAAAAACTAAGAAAGTGATGGTTGCAGCAGGTAATGAAAATGCACTATTATTTTACAGCCGTTATAATTTCTTTCCAAAACATATAATTTTAGAGCATGTCAAATAATTACTGAAGGGGAGATTATGCAACTAGATTATACAATTAGAATTATGGCAGAGCATGAAGGGGCCGATTTTTTTGGTGTTGCAGATTTATTAAATGCAAAAGAAGCAATAGAAACACAGGGAGGATCAATATGCGCCCAGTATCCAAAAGCAGTTTCTATTGGAATTAAACTACCTCAAACCATTGTCGATGAGTTGCCAAACCGAGATAATCGTGCTGTTGCAGTTAACTACCGCCACGCCTATGACATCACAAATTTACGTCTTGACCTTTTAGCATCCAAATTAGGAAGTATTATACAACAAGGTGGCCACAAAGCACTTCCTGTGCCTGCATCAGAACGCTATGACAATGAAAGAATCTGTGCTGTATTTTCACATAAATTAGCCGCCAATCTTGCTGGTCTTGGCTGGATTGGAAAAAGTTGTCTGCTCGTAACTCCTGAAGCAGGTCCCAGAGTTCGCTGGGCAACTGTACTTACAGACGCTCCTTTAATCGTGACTGGAGAACGGGTGGAGGTGCAGTGCGGTGAATGCAACGAGTGCGTGGAAGTATGTCCAGTAGCTGCGTTTACAGGAGAACCTTTCAGGAAAAATGAGCCTAGAGAAGCAAGATATGATGCAAAAAAATGTGAGGAATATCTTTATAACTGCGAAGACCATTCAGACTGGAATGTATGTGGATTATGTATTTATGCATGCCCACATGGCAGAACTAAAAAATAATATTACCATGTAACGTATTTTTCACTGCTTACAATCTCATCCAAATGCTTACGAGGCCTTTGATGAGGACTTTCATCTGCATAGCCTAATGTAAACATTGCAGGAACCCTGATTCTTTCAGGAATGTTTAAAATATTTCTGACTTTTTCTTCATCGTATGCTCCAAGCCAGCATGTTCCAAGACCTTGTTCTGTGGCTTCAAGGATCATAAATGACACAGCAATTGAAAGGTCCACTGTATAAGCAGGTTGTCCACAGGGCATCACCCTTTCAGATTCTGTTGAACATGCCACAATTGTAACCGGAGCTTCAGCTACAAATTGTTGGCCATTTGCAGCTTCTACAAGTTTTTCCCTTGATTCCTTGTCTTTAACAACTATAAATTTCCATTCCTGCCTGTTTGCAGCCGATGGTGCAATTCTGGCTACTTCCAGAATATTTTGAAGTTTTTCATCATCAACTTCGGTGTCTTTATATTTTCGGATACTCCTTCTTTTACTAACAGCTTCAAAAACATCCATAATATTTCCTCAGTTTATATTCATTCAAAATAATTTTTCTCTAAATTATTATTTATCATCAGAAAATAATAAATTTTTTGAATCATTCCCCGCCTTCAAGGAAATCGTAAATTTCACGCTTCAATTTCATGAATTCTGGGTCTAATCTATTTCTATTCCGCTTAATATCAATATTAAAAGTTCGAACTATTTTACCCGGCCTTTTACTAATTACAACGACCCTATCTCCAAGGAAAGCTGCTTCATCAACACTATGAGTAACAAAAATAATTGTTTTGCGCTTATCTTCCCAGATTTTCAGTAAATCTTTTTGAAGCTGGTTTCTGGTTTGAATATCAAGAGCTCCAAATGGTTCATCCATCAAAAGTATTTCTGGATCTCCAGCCAGTGATCTGACAATAGCCACTCTCTGTTTCATCCCTCCAGAAAGTTCATAAGTTTTGGCTTCTTTAAACTTTTCAAGGCCAACGATTTTTAGATATTCCTCAGCAATTTTGTACCTTTCTTCTTCTGCCACTCCCTTCATTTCCAGTGGAAATGCAACATTATCAATTACATTTCTCCATGGAAAGAGAGAATATTCTTGAAAAACCATACCTCTTTTGTGATCAGGACCAATTATAACTTCATTATCCATTAAGACTTCGCCTATGCTTGGTTTATCTAAACCTGCAATAATACGGAGAATAGTAGATTTTCCACAACCTGAAGGGCCCAAAATACATAAAAATTCCCCTTCATTGATTTTTAGATTAATATTGTCCAGTGATTTAAATGGAACTCCTTTCCTTTCAAATATCTTTGAAACATTATTAATAGCTATTTTAGACATTTTTCACCTATATTATTAGTTTCCACTCCATAAAACATACTTATTTTCAGCCTTTCTAAATGAATAATCCATTAAAAATCCAATAACACCTATTATAAGCATTCCAACAATTACTCCACCCGTATCTATTAAATTCATAGATTCCATTATTAGATAACCTAAACCAGATTTTACAGCAATCATTTCCGCTGCAACAGTACACATTAACCCTATTCCAATACCAACTCTTAAACCAGTGAATATTGAAGGTAAAGATGCAGGCATTACAACATTGGTTAAAATCTGACGCTCTGAAGCACCTAATGTGTATGCAGACTCTACAAATACTTTATTTATTCTTTTAACCCCATCTATTGTATTAATGAGTACAGGGAAGAATGTTCCAATAAATATAATGAAAACTGCTGATTCAAATCCTAATCCAAACCAGAGCATGGCGAAAGGTATCCATGCAAGGGGAGGTATTGGCCTTAAAATCTGAATAGTTAAATTTGAGAGGCCTTCAGCTTTTTTTGACCATCCTATAATAATTCCTAAGGGAATTGCAATTGCCGCTGCAGCGATTAAACCAGTGATAACCCTCGAAAGTGTTGCTATAGTATCTATAAGCAGTTCATTTGTTCCTGCTAACTCTAAAAATGAATTTAACACATCAGACGGAGAAGGCAGTATATATTCAGGGATAATATTGAATGAAGTTAGTAAAGACCATGCTATAACAATTAAAACCGGTATTATAAGTGCTATCAATATTTTTCTCATATTATCTTCCTGTAATCATTTTTAAGGTAAATATCTGAGGTCAAATATTTCATTTTGAGTTAGATTACGCTCCACATATCCCATTTGTCTCTGAATACTTACTATTTTTAGATCATTATTTATAAAATCTTCATCAGGTACTGCAACAAATTTAATATGGCTTAGCACCTCTTTTTCAGTATTAATATCAATTTTATACTGTTTTGAGAGTATTGAAACTGCATCATTTCTATTACTGTAAATATAATCAGTTGCATTCTGATGTATTTTAAGTATTTTTTTGAGCTTGTCAGGATGATTTTGCATGAAATCATTGCTTGCTACTATAACGCAGCAGGGATGATTCTTCCATATTTCATCAGAATACATGAACGTTTTTCCATATCCATCCGAACTTGCCTGAGTAACATAGGGTTCCCATACAATGTATCCCTCAACTTTTCCAGATTGAATAGCTGCAGGCATTAAAGATGTTTGCATTTCCCTTATATCAATTGATTCAGGGTTTATGTTATTTTCTTGAAGTAAATAATTTAATAGAATGTCCTGTATAGAACCTTTAGAGGGCATAACTAAAGTATGGCCTTCAAAATCAGTTACATTATTAATAGTTGAATTTGGTGAAATTACAATGCCGCTGCCCTCTTCATTTACAGCCCCAACAATTTTTAACGGCATTCCATTATCTATAGCCATTGTTGCAGGTGCAGTTCCAACATATCCCACATCGATTTGCCCAGCGGCCATAGCTATCACTATATCTGCGCCAACATTAAACTGCTGCAGTTCAACCTTCATCCCTTCAGATTCATACATTCCCTTTGCATTCGCAATGGCTAATGCTGCGCTGTGCTGGTCATTTGCCAGATATCCAATGCGAACTGTATCTTCTTGATGATAGTTATAACTGTAAATTCCATATACGCCACTTACTGCCAAAACTCCCAATAAAATGCCAGCGAATAATTTATTCATTAATGTAAAGTTTTAAATTCAATCTTATATACTTTTCTAGGATAATCCGACGATATTATTTATTTTTGATATCAAAGCATTTTAAAATCAGGATTGTTTGGCAATTTTAGCTGCAAAAACTCCCGCGCCAAATCCATTATCAATATTTACTGCTGCAATTCCCGGAGCACATGATTGAAGCATTGCAAAAAGAGCTGTAAATCCTCCTTCTCCAACACCATAGCCAACCGAAGTAGGAACACCAATAACAGGTACATCAACAAGTCCTGCAACAACAGAAGGTAATGCGCCCTCCATTCCAGCTACAACTATTATAGCTTTAACTTCCTTATCAACCATATCTTTGATATGGGAAAAAAGCCTGTGAATGCCTGCGACGCCCACATCATAGGATGTTAAGACTTCACAGCCCACCTCTTCTGCGGTTATTCTTGCCTCTTCTGCAACTGGAATATCAGATGTCCCTGCAGTAATTATTCCAATTTTACCTTCTTTTTTAATTTCATGATTTTTAATAAGCAAAATTTTTGCTCTTTTGTTATATTCTATCTTAAATCCTTTATCTTCGAGGCTATCTATTTGAGGTCTTATTAAGTCATACCTATCCTTTTCCAGTCTTGTTACCATTAATCTACCTTTTTTAGCCCCATTAAGTATGATTTTTATGAGATCTTCATCTTCTTTACTTTCTGCAAAAATAGCCTCAGGAACTCCAGTTCTTGCCTCCCTGCCAATATCCAGCTTTGCAAAATCATTTATTTCCTGAATTTGCATAATCTTAAGCTGTTTTTCTGCTTCTCCAATGGAAATTTTCCCTTCTGTAAGTTTTTGAAGTATTTCTTTCATACTGATTACCTACTTCCTTATATAAAGATCAAAATATAAATAATCTCATAAGTGTATAACTTGTTTTGTTTCAAATTTAAAAGTATCATCAACACAATTTAAATATAATCCCAGAGGAGTACAAAATGGAAAAAGCCAGGATTTTAGTTCAGGGAATTGTTCAGGGAGTTGGATTCAGGCCAACTGTTTACAGAATAGCAAAAGAAATGAACCTTAATGGGTACGTTAGAAATCTTGGAAACAGCGTTGAAATAGTTCTTGAAGGCACTAAAGATGAAATTAAAAATTTTGCTGGAAATTTAAAAGAAAATAAACCTCCAATATCCAAGATAACAAATTTAGAGATAGAATGGCTTGATTCTTACAATGTATCTGAATTTAATAATTTTTTAATCCTTGAAAGCTCTGCAGACTTTTCTGGGTCATCCGTAATCCCCCCAGATGTTGCAATATGTGATAAATGTCTTGAAGAAGTATTAAATAGAAGATTTAATAGATATAGTTATCCATTTACAGCTTGTACTGACTGCGGGCCTCGATTTACAGTTATAAAATCAATTCCTTACGACCGGGAACGGACATCGATGGATGAATTCCCACTCTGCGATGAATGCATGATAGAGTATAAAGATCCACTTGATCGTCGTTATCATGCAGAAGCAACCTGCTGTCCCGCCTGTGGACCTTCTGTTTTCCTCTACAAGGATGGAGTAATGGATGTTGAAAACCCAATAAAGGAAACCGTGAAACTTCTAGATGAGGGCAATATACTCGCCATAAAAGGTATCGGGGGAACACATCTTGTTGCAAAGACAACAGAAGATGAACCCGTAATTACTCTAAGAAAACGGCTCGGAAGGTTTAATCAGCCTTTTGCTTGTATGTCTCCAGATATTGAAACAATAAGGACATTTGCAGAAGTAAAGAATTTTGAAGAGAAAACCCTTCTTTCAAGGAGAAGGCCAATAGTTGTGCTTAATAAAAACGATGAATATTATCTGGCCCCTTCAGTATCTCCAGAACTCCATAACCTTGGAGTAATGCTCCCGTATTCTGGATTACACCATTTACTTTTCCGGGAAACTGATGAACCGGCTTACATCATGACATCTGCCAATATTCCAGGAGAACCAATGCTCATTGACAACAGTGAAATTATAAACAAACTGGATGGAATCGCTGATTACTACCTTCTTCATGACAGAAAAATAATTAATCGATGCGATGATTCTGTTATAAGATTTAGAGCTGGTGATTTAGCGTTTATAAGGCGCTCGAGAGGTTATGTGCCCGAACCATATGATTTTTCAGATATAGGCAATGATATTAACATTCTTGCACTTGGACCTGAGCTAGATGTGACATTTGCTCTCCTTAAGGATAAAAAATGTTATGTATCACAGCATATTGGTAATACGACCAAATATGAGACTTACAAATATCTTCAAGAAGCCATGGATTACATGATGGGCATAACAAAAACAGAACAAATAGATGCCATTGCATGCGACCTTCACCCAATGTTTTTTACAACTAAATTAGCTCATGAGCTAAGCGAAAAATTTGAATGCGATGTTTTCGGTGTTCAGCACCACCACGCGCATGCAGGAGCGCTGTTTGTAGATCATGGAATTGATGAGCTGATATGTATTGCTGCTGACGGTGTGGGCTATGGAGATGATGGATCTGCCTGGGGCGGCGAGATTTTGCATGTAACTGGTGAGAATTATAAGAGATTATGTAGCTTAATGCCCCAAAATATGGCTGGGGGAGATTTAACCACCAAATATCCCATAAGAATGGTTATGGCCATGCTAAATGATTATATGGATAAAGAAGAACTTAAAGAGCTCATGAAAAATGAATATGTCAATTATTTCAAGCACGGCGAAAAAGAAATAGACCTTATATTGAAACAACTCGAGCGAGGGTTCAATATCCAGAAAACAACAAGTACAGGGCGTGTTCTTGACGCAATTTCAGCAGCGCTTGGAATTTGTGGTGAAAGGACATATGAAGGTGAATGTGCCATGAAACTTGAGTCAGTGGCATATCGCGGTGAAGATACTGTTGAAATTCCTGTCGAAATTAGAAAACATGAGGGAATGGATATTGTTGATACTTCTAAATTACTGCATTCAGTTTTAGAAAGTAAACAAAAAGGAGTGCTTGTAAAAGATATTGCATGTTCAGCACAAAGGGCAGTTGCCGAGAGCCTTGCAAAGTTAGGCATAAAAGCTGCAGATAAAACAGGTGTGAATATAATTGGTGGAACAGGCGGCGTATTTTACAATGAAGCCATCAGTAAGACCATAAAAGATGTTGTGACAGAAAATGGTTATGAATTTATCCAGCATAAAAATACATGTGCTGGAGACGGTTCTGTTTCTTTAGGGCAGGCTGCAATTGCTGCGATGTATTATAAGAACAATATTTAAATTTAATATTTTATTTTGCATACATATAATCAAGCTTTATATTCTGTTTTTAAGGCAAATAAGCTCAAAGATCAAGTATTTTAGAAAAATCTTTAAAAAGTTCCAAACTGAATTAATAACCATGTCAATAGCCCCATTTGTCTATTAAGACATTTATACATGACATGGCCCTATGCAATATATCTAACCAATGGAGCCTCTATTTCAATATCTAACGTCTCAGTATAAATGCATTGCATAATGTCATTTTATGGAAACACGGTATAAATTGAGCTTTTTTCTTAAAAATACCTATGCAGAAAGTTCATCCCTGAACCGGTGCTTAAATAAGTTCTAATAGCGCCTTAAATTAAATAAAAAGCCATTAAAACGCCTTTTTTTTGAAAAAAAACCAAAACATTTATAAGTGATCCGCATATGAACTATACCCTTAGTCGGAAATGGCTTTTATGGTTAATAATGCAATACTTATGAAGGCAATTATGTATGAAAAATTAAAAAATCATACGTTGCAATAAATTTGTATTATGCATGATTAATACCATAATATTCAGCTATTTTAGGCCAAAAAATTTTTTTATGGCGGTTTTGCCATAGTAATCGGAGGCGGTATAATTAAGCGGAAAATCACATATGCAGCAATTGCATTATGTGTGATGTTCAGTGCGCTGCCATTTGCATCAGCGACTGAGATTCAAAATACAAATGTAAATCAAAATACATCCGTAACAAACGCGGTTACGGATAACGGCCTGAAAATTGGGTCAAATGGAACATACGTAGTTAAATTGCAGAAATGGCTTAAAGATCAGGGATACTACGCAGGAGATCTTGACGGATCTTTTGGTCCTTACACTGAAGAAGCTGTTAAATACTTCCAGAATGATTCCGACATAGTTGTGGACGGATGGGTATTTACTCAAACAGCAGGCGCAATGGAAGACTTAAACGACATAAATATATTTGCAGTAACATTCGATAGTTCTACAAGCTCAAATGACGTTAAATCAAGCAGTACAGCAATTAAAACTGTTGAAAAAAATGCCACCAAAAAATCAGTGACAACAGCTAAAAAGAGCGCAACCACTACAAAGAAATCAACAACTACCACTAAAACAAGCGTAAGCAAAAAAACCAGCACAGCATCCTATTCAACTTCATCCCAGATTCTTGCAAGCGGTGCTAAATATGGCTACAGCCATTCAGCAAGTACAGCAAGTGCAATGATGGCGATTGGAAGCGGAGACTGCTGGGCAATGAGTGATTACCTTTACAGCAAACTTTCAGCTGCAGGTATCAAATCAAGAATAGTACAGTACAGTACAGCTTATTCAAGCAGACACAGGTCAGTTCAGCTGTACCAGAATGGTGCATGGGTTGATGTCCCATACTCAAGCTATGGCTATAATACAATGTTCAAGGCTACTTCAAGTAAGCCTGGAATGACAGTTATAGCATCTTCCTAAGTACTATAAAATAGTAATTAGATGATCAGCAGCCTCAAGCTGTTGATTATCAACCTTTCCTATTTTTACAGAGTTAATGAATAAAAATAAGCTATTTAAAAAAAATATCATTAATTTATAATTCAATATTTTAAGGATGCTGCGTGCTTCCCTCTAATAATTTTATTATATTTCTCCTTCTTTTTGCTTCCATTAAAAGTATTTCAGCATATCTTTTTGCCCTATCATATCTCTCAATAAGGTCTTCCAGATCTTCAATTACATCCTCGTGACCTAAACTGAATCTGGCCTCTAATTCCTGTAATTTTGAGAAATCATCTCTTTTGATATCCATCTTAATGGTATCCCTATCTATATATATTTCAATTTCTACTTTTTGGGATATATCATAATATTTTCTGGGACGACCGCGCTCTATTTTCTGGAATGATGATTTTAAAAGGCCTAATTCTTCCATAGCTTTCAAATGCTCAATAATGGCTTTTTGTCCTATCTCAAGTTCCTTGGATATTTCACTTACAAAGCGGGGCTCCTGTGTTAAGAGATTTAGTATATCCCTTCTAGTCTTACATCCCATCACATCAAGTATTGCTTCAAGATCCATTTTTATCCCTGGTTAAGGTTATTCTGATTAATATTAAATTTTTAATTGCGCTTTAAAATTTATATATGAAGTTCAAGTAATTAGATATAATCTTTTTACCATTACATAATTAATACAAACAATCTCATTTTTTTTACTAAGATATATTATTGCAAAAGATTTATATAACCTTTTGTAACTATAATCTATTAAAGATTACTATTATTTTTATCACTTAAAAAGGTGAATCAATGACTGATAAAGATGAGTTAAAAACGTTAAAGAACGATCTGAAAGAGAAAGAAGAATCAATTGAAGATCTAAACAAGCAGATTGAGGAGAAAGATCAGAAAGTTGATGACTATTATTCTCAAATGCAGCGCCTTCAAGCTGATTTTGAAAACTACAAGAAGAGATCAGAAAAAGAAATTGAAGACTACCGAAAATACGCCAATGAAGGCCTAATTATCAAATTGATAGATACCTATGAAGACCTTGAAAGAGCATTAAAATCAAGTGAAAAAGGTGAAAACCTCAAAGAAGGCGTTGAATTGATTTACAAAAACCTGAAAAATGTACTTGAAAAAGAAGGGCTTGCAGAAATCCCTACAGCAGGTGAAAAATTCGATCCCTTTAAACATGAAGCTTTAATGACCGAAAAACATGATGAATACGAAAATGGAGCCGTGACTGAAGAACTCGCAAAAGGATATACCCTTAAATCAAAAGTTATCAAATGTGCAATGGTCAAAGTCTGTAAAAAATAACTTAGAATTATGTTTCAAATTAAAAAAATAATTAATACCGACGAACATTTCATGTTCGGGACATGTAAAAATTCTTCGAATTTTTACGGTTGCAAATCCCTCAAAATCTACGATTTTGGGGCCGAAAAACGAAGTTTTTCAGGCTCAGATTTGCAAACATGCGAAAATTTTCAATTTTCGCGGCCACAAAACTGAAAGTTTTGTACGCACCAAAAATCTATTTTAATAGATTTTTGAGTGAATCAATTTTATATAATAATATGAGAAAATAAGGTGATATAATGGCTAATAATAAGAAAGAAAAAATTATAGGTATAGATCTTGGAACTAGTAACTCCGCAGCATCAGTTCTGGTTGGTGGAAAGCCAACAATCATACCAAGTGCAGAAGGAGCAACTCAATACGGAAAAGCTTTTCCAAGTTATGTTGCATTTACTCCGGATGGACAGAGATTAGTTGGAGAACCTGCAAGAAGACAGGCAGTAACAAACCCAGAAAACACTATAAGCGCTATAAAAAGAAGCATGGGGACCGATTACAAAGTAAACGTACTTGGAAAACAATACACACCCCAAGAAATTTCCGCTTTCATTCTCCAGAAAATTAAAAAAGATGCTGAAGCTTTCCTCGGGGAAGAAGTGCACAAAGCAGTTATTACAGTTCCAGCATACTTTAACGACAACCAGAGAACCGCTACAAAAGATGCAGGTACAATAGCCGGTCTTGAAGTTGTAAGACTTGTAAACGAACCTACAGCAGCAAGTTTAGCATACGGTATCGACAAAGAACAGGAAGAAGAACTTGAAATTATGGTTTTCGATTTCGGTGGTGGAACACTTGATGTAACCGTCATGGAATTTGGTGGAGGGGTATTTGAAGTAAGATCCACCAGTGGGGACACCAAACTCGGTGGAACCGATATGGATAATACAATCATGAACCACCTCGCAGATGAGTTTAAGAGGGAAACTGGAGTAGACATCATGGCTGATGATCAGGCTGTCCAGAGATTAAGAGAAGCATCTGAAAAAGCAAAAATAGAGCTTTCAACCACCTTAACATCTGACATTAACCTTCCATTCATAACCGCAACTGCAGAAGGTCCAAAACACTTAACAACAACACTTACAAGGGCTAAACTTGAAGAATTAGTTGACCCAATCATAAAAAGATGTAGTGGGCCAATGGAACAGGCATTATCCGACGCTAAAATGTCCAAATCTGATGTAGATAAAATCATATTAGTCGGTGGTCCAACAAGGATGCCTATTGTCCAAAAATTCGTTGAAGGATTCATTGGCAAACAAATTGAAAGAGGAATAGACCCAATGGAATGTGTGGCAATGGGTGCCGCAATTCAGGGCGGAGTTCTAGCAGGAGAAATTAAAGACCTTGTATTACTTGATGTTACACCATTATCTCTTGGAATAGAAACCCTTGGAAATGTAGCTACTAAATTAATAGACAGAAACACTACAATTCCAACCAAAAAAAGCCAGATATTCTCAACTGCAGCCGATAGCCAGACTTCTGTAGACATTCATGTTCTGCAGGGTGAAAGGCCGATGGCATATGATAATACAACCCTCGGAAGGTTCCAGTTAGTAGGAATACCACCAGCACCAAGGGGAATTCCTCAAATTGAAGTAACATTTGATATAGATGCAAATGGTATCATGAACGTTTCAGCTAAAGATATGGGAACTGGTAAAGAGCAGGCAATTACAATAACTGCATCAACTAAATTATCACAGGAAGAAATTGACCAGAAAGTCAAAGATGCTGAAATGCACGCTGAGGAAGACAAGAAGAGGCAGGAAGAAATTCAGGTCAGAAATGATGCTGATTCCATGATTTACACTTCAGAAAAAACTCTTGAAGAACTCGGCGATAAGGTAGATAAAGACCAGAAAGAAAAAATAGAAGCTTTAGTTAAAGAACTAAGGGAACTAACCGGCGGTGACGATATAGCTGCAATTAAAAGCAAAACTGAAGAGCTAACTAAAGTGGTTCAGGAAGTAGGTGCCAAAATTTACCAGCAAGCACAACAGGCTCAGCAGCAAGCACAACAGGATGCACAGGGTGCTCAAGAAAGCCAGACTGGTGGAAATGACGACACCATCGATGCAGACTATGAAGTTAAAAAATAAGCTTCATCTTTAAAAATTGAAGGAAGTAATCCACTTCCTTTTTTTATAAATATAAATAGGAAAAATCCTATAGATAAGTAAGATAGAAGATTGGAGGAAATTCCTCTATTTGTTTCTAATTTTATATTTACAGAATTTTTATCATTGATTAATTAAAAGGTGAAGGTAAGATTGATATGGCAGAAAAGCGTGATTATTACGATGTCCTTGGAGTAGAGAAAGGATCAGATAAAAAAGAAATTAAAAAGGCATATCGTAAACTAGCAATGAAATATCACCCAGATGTGAGTGATGACCCAGAATCTGCAGATAAATTCAAAGAAATAAGTGAAGCTTACGCTGTTCTTTCAGATGAAGATAAACGACATACTTATGACC
>JAEYPF010000012.1 GCA_023411115.1 Methanobacteriota archaeon | reverse complement strand
CACCTTTCTTTCATCTCCTTGTAAGATTTTTGCACTTCTCAATCTTACAGGAATATATTTCAAGGTGGTAAACTAATTCATTGTCAAATAGTGTTGAAGTGGTACACTTTTATAATATCATTTACATAGTTATGAGGAAATTGATTTACCCCTGGGGTGAAAACGTATGAGCATGGTAGTATGCATATTTGCAACAGAATACTTTTCCACAAAGGATAAATAAAAGAGGATTTTAAGTAAGGAGGGTTTTAGATTCCAATGGGTGCTACATTTCCTAAAGATATAATGGATTGCATGAAAGGATGCATTTTATCTATTTTTTGGCCTAAAAAAGATATAGTTGATTTTATGAAAAAAGTTGGTTGTACTTCAAGGGAATTGATTGCTGAAAGTGAATATAAAGAACTGCATAGGGCTGAGATTGTAGATAAAATATGTTCTAATTTAGAGAAGCGAAGTGATTCTGGGATAGGTCAGTTTCGTTGTATGTTAAAAGAACTATCAGAATGGGACTATTTCAATCCTTACTATTTTGAAAAATTAAATAAACTAGATGAAGGTGAAGCAAAAAGAAATATTGCTCATTTAAAGCAGCTTCAAGAAATTAGAGATCATAAAATAAAACAAGAAAGGCAACGACAAGAAGAGCAGAAAAGAAAAAGGAAAGATTTAAATGTTAGTATAAATGAATTACGAGGAATATTCTTGAATTTATTTAGTGGAAAAGATCAAGATGGAAATGAAATAACTTGTCAGAGACGAGGATATTTATTTGAGGAATTCTTAAAAAAACTATTTTTAAGTGAAGGTATAGAAGTCACAGATCCTTTTAAAATTATAGGGGAACAGATTGACGGATCAATAAAATATGATGGGGAGCATTACATAATTGAAGCCAAGTGGCATGATAAATGGAGTGCATCTGATAGTCTTTATCAGTTTGCGGCAAAAGTAGAAGGAAAGATGTATGGGAGAGGAGTCTTTATTTCTATAAATGGCTTTTCTCCTGATTCTGTACAAGCATTGATAACTGGAAAGGCACTCAGGACTATTCTCGTAGATGGAGGAGATTTAGTTCTGATTACAGAAGGAGTATACACATTGAAAGAAATGCTTGATAGTAAAATTAAGGCAGCTCAAACGATGGGAAGAATATATGTTGATTCGACTAATTTAGCAGATAAAGTTGTCCAGTAATGGAAGGATAGAACAATAGGAGAATGTTTCACAGAATGGGAGTTTTATGAGATTAGATGAAGGTTTGATTAAACAATATTTTGATGTTATAGAGAGTAAAAATAATACAGAAAACAAAATACAGGCTTTTCTTGAGGAAAATTCTATTTTTATTCCGATGCCGTTTTTGCTAAATCATCACCTGCACATGAATTGTATCATTTCTAAATTTAAGCTGGGAAATGAATTTATTACAGATTTTGCATATCTAACAAAGAGTTCCGACTATTGGGAATTTGTTTTAATTGAATTAGAAGAGGCAAATAAGAAAATTTTTACAAATGATAAGGATAATATTTATTTTTATTCAGAGTTTAATCATGCTTATGATCAGATTACATCTTGGAAAGCATATGTTAATAAAAATAGAGAAAAAATTCTCCATCAAATAGATAAATTAAGGATTTCACTTAATGAAAATTCTGTAAGGTTTAAATATGTTTTGGTCATAGGTAGAAATTCTGAAAAAAATAATTCAGAGAAACGCAGAGCAATGTTTGCAGAAAAATCGGACAGTGATGTTCGTATAATGACATATGATAGCCTTATTTCACAGTGTGAATCATTACCGTATAATAGTGAAAAAATAATTTTATCTACTTGGAAAGAACAGGGATTTAAAATTAAAGAATTACCTAAACAAGAAATTTCAACTAGCCTATTTGCATATTTGAAACCAGAATATTTAAAAATTTCAGATAGTGATATTGGAAAATTAAAAGAACAAGATTATCAAATGGCTGTTTGGTTAAGTGGAAGTCCCTTAAGTTATAATGATAAGTATGATGCTGCGTCTTTAGCCGAAAGGACAACTAATTCATTGGCAAAAGCAGTTTTACTTGCTGAGGCAAAAAGAGTTAATAGTAAAGGTGTTTGAAGGGGTAAGATGCTACCCCAACCATATAAAAATCAGCTAAGTTTTGCCATGTAGTATAAAACTTCCGTTCACAGGAACGTGGAGACGGTTTGTCTGCTGTCGCGGAAAGCTTGATTTTATGGGGACTTTGGGGATTGCTTGAGAAAAATGCAGCTGTGTTTTTGTAGAAATCCGTTTGGTGTCACCAAATCTCAGATGGAGATGGGGAATGCCAGAATGTTAAAATAGAACTTTTGCCAAAAAGTATTGAGTTTCGCCGGATTGTGTGAACAAATCCGCGAAGATTGATACAAATGGTAAAAGTTCTATATTTTTGATTAAAATAATAATAGAGGTAATAGGAACGATGAAGGTGTTAAGGATGACGTATAATTAATTTCGCAAATTTAATTTCATAAAAAATAGACATGGTCTATAGCCGTTTGGTAAAATAAAGTCACCACAACCAAATCTCACAAAGGAGGCTATAGAACATGTCCGATAACAT
>JAEYPF010000002.1 GCA_023411115.1 Methanobacteriota archaeon | reverse complement strand
ACAGCACACGCAGTGCTCGAAAGACGTTTAGGTGTAGAAGTAACTCCTGAAACAATCAACGAGTACATGGAAACAATCAACCACGCACTCCCTGGTGGAGCAGTTGTTCAGGAACACATGGTAGAAGTTCACCCTGGTTTAGTAGGAGACTGTTACGCTAAAATATTCACCGGTGACGACACCCTCGCTGATGAATTAGATTCCAGATTCATTATAGACATAAACAAAGAGTTCCCAGAAGAACAGGCAGAAATGCTCAAAAAATACGTCGGTTCAAAAACTTACCAGGTAAGCAGATTACCATCAAGCGTCGTCAGAACTTGTGATGGTGGAACAACTTCCAGATGGTCCGCTATGCAGATAGGAATGAGTTTCATTTCAGCATACAAACTCTGTGCTGGTGAAGCAGCAATATCTGAATTTGCATACGCTGCAAAACACGCAGACGTAATCGAAATGGGTAACTTCTTACCAGCAAGAAGGGCAAGAGGACCAAACGAACCTGGTGGAATTTCATTCGGTATTTTAGCTGATATGATCCAGACCTCAAGAGTATCAGATGACCCTGCAGAAACAACTCTCGAAGTTATTGCAGCTGCAGCAGCTATCTACGATCAGATCTGGTTAGGTTCATACATGTCTGGTGGTGTAGGATTTACACAATACGCTACAGCAGCTTATACTGACGATATCCTCGACGACTTCGTATACTACGGTATGGAATACGTACAGGACAAATTCGGTATATGTGGTGCTAAAGCAGATGATGCTGTCGTTAAAGACATATCAACTGAAGTAACTCTCTACGCTATGGAACAATACGAAATCCCAACACTCTTAGAAGACCACTTTGGTGGATCACAAAGAGCATGTGTAGCTGCAGCAGCAGCTGGTGTTTCCACTGCATTTGCTACAGGAAACGCAAACGCTGGAATTAACGGTTGGTACTTAAGCCAGATATTACACAAAGAAGTTCACAGCAGATTAGGATTCTACGGTTACGACTTACAAGACCAGTGTGGAGCTTCCAACTCACTTTCAATTAGAAGTGACGAAGGTCTCATACATGAACTAAGAGGTCCTAACTACCCTAACTACGCAATGAACGTAGGTCACCAGCCAGAATATGCAGGTATTGCTCAAGCACCTCACGCTGCAAGAGGAGACGCTTTCTGTGTCAATCCTTTAATAAAAATAGCATTTGCTGATAAGAACCTTGCTTTCGACTTCGAAAAACCAAGGAAATCCATCGCAAAAGGTGCACTAAGAGAATTTATACCAGCTGGAGAAAGGGATTTAATTACTCCTGCAAATTAAGTTTTGAAGATAAATGGTGGATTTTTTCCACCAGTTTTTCTATTTTTTAATATAAGAATTTGTAATCCGTTATTTTTGTATAAAGGTTATTTTTACCAAATTAAATGTTTTTTTAACGTTTTAGATAGTTATATTCTTGATTCTATTTACGCATTTTAGAAACTGCATGACTATTAAAGCAGGTAGTTAGTCGAGAATCATTTAAACAAAAACCTTAAAAAATGAAAAATAAAAAATGAAGTTATTTAATCAAACCATTTTATCAAAATAGAATTGGAATTTTTCTTATGTAAAACACCTTTCTTATCTTTAAAAACGATATGGTAAACACCAACATCCCATGGATTCTCTAATTCGTAGCTATTTCCCATCCAACTAATGAAGTCTTCATCTGTTGGTATATATAGCATGTATGTGTATTTTCTGGTTTCTCCTGGTTTTATGGTGCCTAAATATTTTGTATCGTCTCCGTTATTTGCTATTATTTCTGTTTCGTATATGGTGTTTTTTCCTTTGTTTGTTATTGTGCAATATATAGGTACTTCTGTGCCTCTTTTTTGAGGTGTAGTAGGTCCTTTTTGGATTACTGTTACATCATTCTCTTTGGCAGTGTGTTTTTGTCCTTTATCTTCTTGTATTGCATTGTTTTGTGGTGTATTTTGAATTGTGTTATTTTGTATTGGTGGTTTTTTCTCTTGTTCAGCGTAACTATACATAAAAACTGTTAAAATAAAACCCAGAATTATCAGTATTACAATTATGCGTTTATCCATTTTAATCAATTTTTCCACTTTTTTAATAAGTAAACGTGTACTTATTGAATAAAATTTAAAAGTTTGAACATATAAACATTGCTATTTGAATTTGAATTTGGAATTGGATTTGGAAAGTTTATAATCTAATATAACTTAAAATCAATTTAGAGTTTAAATTAGCCAACAAAATTTGAGTTATAATTGTTTAACAGATCTAATAATCTAAATAAGTTAATAAAGCAGGCATGATTCGAGTTATTAGCTTTATTTTAGTATGTTTAGAAATACATCATGTAATTAGACAATATTTTAAATTGCCCTTAGTTTTTAAAACCAAACTTTTATTAATAAACTAATCTTTTATATAATAACCAGCGGACATAAAATTACTATCAGTTAGTAGGTGATGCTGTGCCCATTAAAAGCAGGAAAGAACGGGAAAAGGAGCAGAGAAGGAAAGATATCATTAATTCGGCCGAAAAATTATTCTTTGATAAAGGCTATGATAATGTCTCCATGAATGACATATCAAAAGAGGTTGAATTAAGCAAAGCAACTCTTTACCTTTATTTTGAAAATAAAGAAGAATTATTTTTTGCAATTGTACTTCGTGGAACCCGGATCTTGAATGCAATGATAAGAGAAGCAGTTGAAATGGCAGATAAAGGAATTGACAAGGTTGCAGCATTTAGAAGGGCATATTATGAATTCACAAATAATTATCCGGATTATGTCCAGATCTACAATTATTTCCAGTCTGGAAGATTTGATATGGAGAACATAGTAAATAGAGAATACGCAGAAGAAATTAGTAAAGATGCAAGGCTCTACTCAATACTTCACAATGCGGATTTTCAACTTTTACCTCCTGTTAGTGAATATGCAAAAGAGATCATGAACCTGCGTAGAGAGAGATTTACAATCATGAGCGACTCTATAAGAGTTGGTATCCATGATGATACTATCCGATCCGATGTAGATCCAGTAGAAGTAGCTATTCTATTATCTTCAATTTCTAAAAGCATGTCAGAAATACCTCCTGATCATGTAAGAATCCTAGAAAGCCGAGGAATTAACAGCGAGAAATATTTTATAGATATTGAAGATCTTATACGCCATATGATCATGAATAAATAGAAATTGGTTATATACAAAAACAGTTTTTAAATTGTTGAGCATAATAGTTGATACAGCATAATGGAAGTAATGAAACTCATCGATAATTATTTTTTAGGAAAACTAGCTAAAGGGGATATTATGAAATCAGTTGAAATAAGCGGCGACATTGATTCTAAAAGGGAATTATTAATGAGTTTATTTAGAACAAACAGAAAAGCCGCAAGTGATGAAAATCATATGCCATTTTTAATCGAGAAAATCAAAACAAAAAACACCACTTACGAAGTAAATGAAACTCAGTGTCTTAAATTGACTGAAGATGCGCTGGGGCATGTTTTGATGAATAATGATTTTGAACTGGTTGAATTTTATATTAACTTAAGGAAAGAAGATGTAAAAATTACTGTTTGTAAAGATGTTTTTTCGGTGTCATCGTCAAAAACAGAGGATCTTGAAAGCGAAATTATTGAAAGAATAGAACGGGAAGCCCAAAAAGGAATATCGTGATGCATTCTAATTTTTCATACATTTAATAATGGGATTATCTTCTGAACCGACTTTAAAGTTCTATTTTATTACATTCTGTTGAAAAAATAAAGCAAACATATCTGACTATAACAACCTTTTTTTAAGAGTTAGATCAAAAATTAACACAAACATTAATTGATCTAACTTTTTTAGGATTATTAAACATTTAATGAAATTTTAAATTTAAATGAATCATCGGTTGGAGAGTTATCTTATGGAAGTTGAAGGAAATTTAAAAAAAATTAGAGATTGTGTCTGGGAAGTTCCATCAAGCTATAAAAAAGAGATGAGAGTCCCTGCAAGAATTTATCTAGATGATGAAGCTATTAAAGAAGTTGAAGTGGGGGCAGTAGATCAGGTCTCCAATGTGGCATGTTTACCAGGTATTCAGAAGTTTTCAATTGGACTTCCAGATATCCACTTTGGATATGGATTTCCCATAGGTGGCGTTGCAGCGTTCAGTGCCCATAATGGAGTAATAAGCCCTGGAGGGGTTGGCTTTGATATTAACTGCGGAGTCAGGCTTATCCGGACTAATTTAACTGAAGATGAAGTTAAACCTAAAATTAAAGAGATTGTTAACACTCTATTTGATAATGTACCTTCTGGAGTTGGAAGTAAAGGTAAAGTAAGGCTTCAACCCGGTCAAATTGATGAAGTGCTGGATCATGGTGCAGAATGGGCTATTGAAAATGGGTACGGCTGGGAAAGAGACCTTAAGCATCTTGAAGAAAATGGAAAAATGGAAACAGCAGACTCCAGTAAAGTCAGTGATAAAGCAAAAAAAAGAGGTGTACCCCAATTAGGTTCTCTTGGATCTGGAAATCACTTTTTAGAAGTCCAGAAAATGGATAAAATCTTCGATGAAGATACAGCAAAAGTATTTGGTATAGAAGAAGGTATGATTACGGTTTTAATCCACACAGGTTCAAGAGGATGCGGCCACCAGATATGTTCTGATTATCTCCGAGTAATGGACAGGGCAGCTAAAAGATACCAGATTAACCTTCCAGACAGGCAGTTGGCCTGTGCACCAGTAGATTCGGATGAAGCAAAGGATTATTTCAAGGCAATGTCTGCTGCAGCAAACTATGCATGGACCAACAGGCAAATGATTGTGCACTGGGTCAGAGAATCATTTGAAAAGGTTTTCAAAAGGGACGCTGAAGAAATGAACATGGAAATTATCTATGATGTGGCACATAACATTGCAAAAAAGGAAGTTCATAATGTAAAAGGAAGAGATATGGAGCTATTTGTCCACAGAAAGGGTGCAACCCGAGCTTTTGGTCCTGGAAGAGAAGAAATCCCTAAAGAGTACAGGGATGTTGGACAGCCAGTTTTCATACCTGGTACCATGGGTACCGCTTCATATGTACTTGCAGGAACAGATATAGCAATGGAAGAAACCTTCGGTTCCTCAGCACATGGTGCAGGGCGTAAAATGAGTAGAGCAGGAGCTAAAAAAGAGTATCATGGTGAAGAAGTTAAAAAAGCCCTGGAAAAGAGGGGAATTATTATAAGAGCAACTTCAATGCCTGTAGTGGCAGAAGAAGCACCTGGAGCCTATAAAGATGTGGATTTAGTTGTGAGAACATCCCATAATGCCGGAATATCCAGAATGGTAGGGAAAATGATTCCTCTTGGTGTTGCAAAGGGTTAAACTCCGCCTTTATTTTTTATTTATAAATTAACACTATTTAAAATATTATTTTTTCGTTTTATCTGGTAATTTGCCTATTGAGTACAATTTGAGAATTAAATTGCCTGCCTATTTCTTATTACTATTTTTGTACTACTCATAACTATAAATAATTAATAATATATTAATATATAATAATAATTAAGATCTTCACTTTTTATTAAAAGATCTTAAAGTTTTGTTGAAAATATAAAATAAATAGGGGTTAACCAATGAATAAAGGGTTAATAGCTATAATTTCTGTAATAATTATAGCTTTAGGGGCTTATGGTGGCTATTATGCTTATTCAATGACATATTTAGTACCTAAAGACATTAAAATTTTAAAAGACGAAATAAAAACCATTAATGAAACTGGATCTTATGACAGTGAAATTGTAGATTTAGAAAATCAGGCAAATCAAATTGAGAATGCATCTTCACTTAAAAATATACCTTTAAATCAACGGCAGAAGGAGGCAAATGAACTGGAAAATGGCCGAGGAATACAAACAATTAATAACACGCTAAATGAGCTTAAAAAGAACATAACCACCACTAAAAATATGGCCTTAGGATATGATCTACTTCTAATGGGGGATGTTGCCAACGGGTTAAGATTGGCTTACAACGATGAAATATTGAACACATTAAATGATATGGATCCTCTAATGAACAAATTGGCCGAAGATTTAATAAATGGAGATAATAAAGCTGTTGCAAGTGATTTAAGGGGATTGGCTAATGTGCTTAAGACTTTCGATAAACAGGAGCAAGCTTCTGTAAATAATCTTCAAGATGCAGTAAACAAATTAGAAGTGAAGAAACAATGGATCTTTTTCTAACATTTTTTTAACTTTATTTTTCTTATTTCTAAGTATTCAGTTTCTATTAGGATATTAAGGCTATTTTTCCAAAAATAGTACAGCATATTAATATAATTTTTCCTTATTATGAAATTATACTCACTATTAAAAATTATGATAATAAAACAACTTATTTTTTCTTAAAATTTCTAAACAATTTTTAATATTATTTCGATGTTTTATTTGTATTAATAATAATAAAAAATTTATTACATAATTAACATAAACACCCCTAACACAATTTGAAATTTGTGTTATAATGTATGACTTGGAGGTGTAATGTATGAAAAAACAGTTAGGGATTCTACTACTTGTTTTTATCGCTGCAGTAGGACTTTCTGGAACAGCCAGTGCCCAAGCCATAGATAACAACAATGTTCCAATGACATTCAATCATAATGTAGGTCATGGATGGAATGTAGCATGGAAACATACTTGGAAATGGAGCGCTCATCCTAAAAAGCACAGTTATAGATTTATAACAAGAAATATGCCACAATACCGTCAAACTGTAGTAATGGTTTTAAAAAGAAGCCACACTACTGGTAAATGGTATGTAGCATGGAGAAATGTATATAAATGGAGTGCCCACCCTACAAAAAATAGCTACAGGGCAATAAAGATGAATATGCCACAATACCGCCAGACCACAGTAACAGTTTTAAAAAAAGGACATTATAACTGGTTAAAAGCTGCAACAGTTAGATGAATTAGTGATAATTCAAACAAAATATTCTGCAGTTCATTCATTTCAATTCTTTATTTTTTTAAATATTTAATCACAGGAAGATCAAGTATGTTGAAATTTGAGGGCTTAAAGGAATTTGACATCAAAAAAATAGATGATAATCAAATTTCAAGAGATTTCCAAATGAGTTTTTCAGATGATATGCTGGATGAAGAAGAATCTGAAATTGTTGAAAATCGTCTAAATAACTATAATTTTTCTATTAAAGATGAAAACGTCAAAATTGATGTTATTTATAATATTGATCTGGATACAGCGACAATTACATTGACAATTTACTGTCCCTTAACGCATTTGGGCCAGATTTCAGAAGAAAGATTTTTTAATTTTATTGAACAACATAAAATGAATTTTAAAGAGTATTATGACCAGATTAAACCATATCAATAGATAAATCCGGCTATAATTTATATTTTAAATGAAAGGCATAATCTATTTATCATTATATTTAGAATAATTAAAATATCAAGAAAGAAAGTTGAAAACATGATAGGAATAATTGGCGGCACAGGAATATACGAAATCGTTGAAATGGGAGAAGAAGTAGAAACAAGGGTTATAGAAACACCATATGGTGAATCTCCTGAAATTAACATATTCAAATTACATGATAAAGATATTGCATTTATGCCAAGGCATGCAAAAGGGCATGCAAATCCTCCTCATATGATAAATTACAGGGCAAATATTTATGCAATGAAGAAAACAGGCGTTGAAAGGATAATAGCTACTAATGCTGTTGGATCTCTGGATCTATCTGTTAAACCGGGGGATTTTCTGATACCTCATGATTTCATTGATTTTACAAAGGTAAGGGACTTTACGTTTTATGACACTAAAACAGTACATATAGACATTACAGAGCCTTACTGCCACAATTTAAGGAATCATTTAATATCTTCAGGAGAAGTTGTGGAAAAGGGTGTTTATGTGTGTACTGAAGGCCCCAGATTTGAAACAGCCGCAGAAATTGCCATGTTCAAGCAATTAGGCGGCACTGTTGTCGGAATGACCGGAATACCTGAAGCTATATTGGCAAGGGAGCTTGAAATGTGTTATGCAAGTGTATGTATGGTATCAAATTATGCCGCATCAATATCTCCAACTAAACTGACAATAGATGAAGTATTTGAGATTGTAGAAGGGCAGAAGGAGAATTTAGTTAAATTGATATATGATGCAATAGCAAAAATCCCTGATATTAGAGAATGTCCATGTAAATATGCACTGGTGGGTGCAGAAATAGATAAAGTGTAGTCCATTCACAGATTCATCCACATTTTCACATTCTTTTTAATATTTTAAAAGCATTGTAAAAATTTAAGTATTTATTAGATAAAACAGATAATAATTAACAGTTGTGATATCCACTCAAAATTACTATATTCTATACTAATTTTAATTACATTGATTTGAAGGCGATTTTCATGTTAAATGATCTGCAAAAAGAAATTATAAAACTCAAAGAAGAAAAAAATGCAATAATCTTAGCTCATAATTATCAGACTGGTGATATACAGGAAATTGCAGACTTTATGGGAGATTCACTTGAGCTCTGCATAAAAGCATCAGAGATTGAAGGAAAAGACCTTGTGGTATTCTGCGGTGTAGATTTTATGGCAGAAACAGCAGCCATACTTAACCCTGATAAAAAAATATTAATCCCTGATACTCAGGCAGAATGTCCAATGGCGCATATGCTTCCTGCAAGCGAAGTAAAAAGGGCTAAAGAAAGACATCCTGGTGCAGCAGTAGTTTTATACGTTAACACCCTTGCCGAGGCAAAAGCAGAGGCAGATATACTGTGCACATCATCAAACGCTGTTAAGATCGTAAATAGTCTTGATGAAAATACAGTGCTTTTTGGACCCGATATGAACCTTGCATGGTACACTTCCCAACAAACAGATAAGGAAATAATCCACATACCTGAAGGTGGACACTGCTATGTCCATAAAATGTTTACTACAGGAGATATTTTCTTTTCAAGGGAAAAATATCCCGAGGCTGAGATATTAGTACATCCAGAATGTGATCCTGAGATTCAAAAATTCGCAGACCATGTTTTAAGCACTGGCGGCATGATCAGCCACGTTAAAGAATCTCCAAATAAAACATTTATAATTGGTACTGAAGTAGACCTTGTAACCCGTTTGAGACGAGAAAATCCAGATAAAACTATTCTTCCAGCTTTATCTGAAGCTATTTGCGAGACCATGAAGCTCCACACACTTGAAAAAGTTAAAAATGCCCTTTTAAATGAAGAATTCGTGGTTACAGTTGATAAAGATACAGCAGATAAAGCAAGGGGTGCAGTTGAGCGGATGATTGAGGTTTCTAAACGTTAGTTTACTTATATTTCCTCATTATTTTTTGATTTTAATTTTTATGGTTCAATTTAATTGAATTCTTTTTTAATTACTTTTCACATGCTCTTTAGTTAATTCTTTATTATAAAAATCCAATATAGGAACAAGAAAAGTCATGTCCAATAATTTGGAATTAATTTTAAAGTACTGAATCAGTGAGATAAAATGCATGCAAAACGAGGAGTAGCAAACCTCCCTCTACACGGAGGGCACGCGCCGAGATGGCTGTTTAGCAGAATGGTTAAGTTAGCCGGAGGCATTCTTGATGTTATTTTATATGAATACGATGCAGATGAGTTTTTAAGACGAATTTCTGATCCACATTGGTTCCAGGCATTTTCATGCGTCATTGGGTTTGACTGGCACTCTTCAGGGACCACAACCACAACATGCGGTGCATTAAAACTTGCAATTGACCCTGAGGAGCATGGGATTATGATTGCAGGTGGTAAAGGTAAAAATTCAAGGAAAACACCTTTAGATATTGAAACTGCAGTAGATTTCTTCTCACTATCTTCAAAGAAGATTGATGAACTTAAATATTCAAGCCGAATTTCGGCAAAGATAGATAATTCCTGTATTCAGGACGGTTATAATTTATACCATCATTCATTTTTATTTACAGAGCACGGTAACTGGGCAGTTGTACAGCAGGGACTAAGCGACGAAACTAATTATGCCAGAAGGTACCACTGGTTATCTGAATCCATTGATAAAGTTATAGAGGAGCCTCATAATGCCATTTGCTGCGATGAGTCTAATTTAGAAACATTGAATATGACTTCAGAGGGAAGCAGCGAGGCAAGGAATATAAGTGTAGACCTTATACGTGATAACCCTGATCATTTAAAGCCTTATTTTCGAAGAAAATCTCAGTCACTGCTTTCGAACTTTTTTGACGTGCCTGAACGTTCCAATATTTCTAAAAATTTTAAAGAGATGAAGATGCCGAGACATCACCCTGTACTTGACATGGATATAAGTGACAGGGAATTTGAAGTTTTAAAAAAGGCATACGAGCTGCAGCCTGAAAACTATGAAGAATTAATTACGCTTGAAGGGATAGGGCCCAAAAAAATAAGGGCACTTGCTTTGATTTCTGATCTGGTTTATGGGGCGGAGCCTAGCTGGAGAGATCCAGTAAAATACAGCTTCACACATGGCGGAAAGGATGGTTTTCCTTATCCAGTTGATAGGGAAGTTTATGACCACTCAATTCACACTTTAAAAGAAGCTTTAGATGAAGCTAAACTTGATAAAAAAGATAAATATAACGCAGTCAAGAGATTGGAATCTTTTATTGGTGTGGATGGATGTTGAATTTTTTAATTTTTTCATAGAATTATTGATGATAAAAATATACTTCGTCATATCTACGTTTAACGAACTAAATTGATCAGTTCACTCAGAAAAACCATAGACATAAAAATCTTTAAAAGTTATCAAAAATGGATCATCACAGCTATATGTGGTGGTGGATTTACAGTAATTTGTCAAAAATTCATAAATAGAAAAAACTTATTCATGCAGATTTTTAAAAAATTACAATTTTTAATCCTGCAATATGAATTTTAATGTAATTGTTATGTCTTATGAATAATAATCCCAATACTTATATGATATTAACAAAAACATCATACTGGTGATTTTATTGAGGGGATCAAACAAGTATATGGGGATAACACTGATAATAGTAATTTTAATTTTTGTTGTTTTAACATCTGGATGTACATCAATTGATGGATTTGTAAAGAATGTAACTAATGGTAATGGTAACAATTCTTTTTCAGCATACGGGGTTAATTTTAATTATCCCAGTGGATGGATGGCAATCGCTAACAATCAAACTGGAGGTAATTCGATTTCTGTTATCAAAGATAGTTCCTTTAATGGAGTACAATTCAATTTGCAAATAATGAATAATAATGGTTTATCAGAAAAAGGAGTAATCAAGCAGCTGGAAAACACTAAAACCCCAGGTTGGAAAAAAATTGCACACAGCACACTCACTATAGATGGTAAAAAAGCTTACAAAGATGTATTTATATATAAAAACGGGGATTCCACTCAAAATATGAGATTTGAACAAGTATACTTCGTCAAAAATGGGAAAACTTACATAATGCTTCTTCAAGCCACTGATAATGACTTTGAAAACGAAAGGCCGAACTTTGATACTATTTTAAATAGTTTAAAAGTTCAATAATATTTTTTTTATTTGATTAGAGGAAATGTTAACTCCAATTAAATAGTTCTAACTTAAAAATTGCATTTGAAAGGAAAAACTACAATGTCCAGAATAACATTTTTAGACAATGCAGAAAAAGGGAAAAATAACTGGTGGAGGTACATTTTAACAATTATTTTGACATGGGGTGGAGGTAAAGCACTGGCAATGGTACTTCCCATTTTTATTTCTATTTTCTTTTATTTTTTGATATTCAGTGGATTAACTGATGTTGCTCAAGCAAATGTGATCCTTTCAAACCCTTTATTCGAATTGCTAATGCTTGGCATTATATATGTGCTTTTGTTTTTGATTTTCTATCTTTTATTACGTTTTATTCATCAAAGGAAGCTAATATCTTTGATAAATACTGTTTCCAAGGTCAGCTGGTCAAAAATACTTAAGGGAGCTGGGATATGGTTTACAATAATGGCATTTGTGACATTAATTTCTTTATTAATTAATCCTGATGGGTTTGAAGTTACTTTTAATCCCGTCAATTTTATTTTATTAATAATTTTAAGTTTAGCGGTATTTTCAATCCAAGCACCCCTTGAAGAGCTGTTTTTCAGGGGATATCTCATGCAAGGAATAGGAATTTTGACAAAAAGGCCGGTAATACCATTAATTATCACTTCAATTCTTTTCGCTGCTCTCCATTATGGAAATGGTGAAAATTCTATAATGGGTGTAATTCTAGTAATCCATGCATTTATTTTTGGAATAACCATGGGAATAATAGTTCTGGGAGAAAATAGGCTGGAAACAGCTATGGGAATGCATATTGCTGATAATTTTTTCACATCTGTAATAGCCAATAATCCAGATGCAGGGTTTGGTAATTTACCATCTCTATTAACTATCTCTGGGACTCCTAATCTTGCTTTGGATACTTTAACATATGTTTTATTTTCTTTAGCTTTGTTGGTGATTGTATTCTGGAATAAAAAGGAAAAAGTATACAATATATTCAAAACAGGACAATATTCGAAAATTGATGAAATAAAAGTATATTGATGGGATGAATGCTGAGCTTAATGAGAGTACCAAAGTGGCTAACAACCCGTTTATCCCTGAAGAGAAAGCATTGTGTCTTGCTAACTATGCGATCTATAAAAATGTTACATAGACGATATATTTTTGAGGGATAATAAATAATTAATCTCTTTGCCTTTTATGAATGTTAGCTTAATTTCTTATTTTGATTAGGTCTAAAATGAAAGTTCTTGCTTTCTGGTACTGTAATTCTTTTCTTATTGTTAATATAGATATGGAAGTTCCTAATGCAGATAATATTGATAATATAATCAAAGAAATTTTAATGCTTATTAATAAATCTAGATGATTGGATGAGGTAATTTCAGTGTTTCCCATGAATATGGAAATGACTAAGAGGACAATTCCTATTCCAAATACTTGCCCTATGGCTCTTACATCAGTTAAAGTTGCGCCTACAACTCCATAGTACTTTTTATCTGCTGAACTAATTACTGCTTTCGTATTTGAGGGTAAAAATAGGCCATTTCCTACTCCAAAAATAATAAGAGACAATATTAATAATTCTAAGCCCGTATTTTCATTAATTAAGGCCATGATAGCTATTCCTATAGTTGTTAGAATCATTCCAGCAGTTGACACAAGTCCTGGATTAATCTTATCAGATAATTTACCAGCTAAAAGGGATATAATAAGCATTGCTATCGCTGATATTGATAGTATTAAACCGATTTTAATGGATCCAAGACCTTTTATATATTTTAAATATAGAAATAAAATGTAATTTACCGCTATAAATGAACTATAATTTATCATACTGGTGATATTTCCAAATGTAAAGCTTTTACTTTTAAACAATTCCAGATTTATTAATGGGAAATGAGACCTTTTTTCGACTAAATAAAACATTAAAAGACCTACAAAACCTAAAAACACTATAAAGAGATTGTAGATTCCTTTAAAATTTGAAAAACCATAAATTATCAATACAATGGATAAGCCAAGTATAAAAGAACCAAGTATATCAAATTTTTCCCCTTCAGCTTCTCCCTTATCCTGTTTAAACCTTATAACTATTAAAGTGATGATGAACCCAATAACAGCATCAAAAATGAATATGGTCCTCCATCCCATCATATGAGTAGTGAATCCACCAAAAATAGGCCCTACTATTAACCCAAAGAATAAACCCATTGTTATTATTCCAAATGCTTTTCCTCTTTTATCAAAGGTAAATGAAGAAGAAACTATTGCATATAAACTAGCAAACATCATTGCATTACCAATACTTTGAAAAATTCTGATAAAAAGAAACATTTCTCCTGAAGTGGAAAATGCACATAAAAAGGAGCTCATGGTGTATATGATTAAACCATACTGAAATATGCGTTTACGGCCATAAATATCTCCTAGCCTGCCAAACGGGACAAATAATATGGCATTAACGAGTATATATAGCGTAGGTATCCATGTTAATAACACTGCAGAAAGATGAAACTCAGCACCAATAGCATGTAATGCTGGAATTAAAGAAGATCTAACAAAAGATGCTAGAAAAAGAGTTAATATCCCTGCAATTAGAAGGTTTCTTTTCATTTCTATTTTATTCATAGAACCAACAAAAATTTATTTTTTTTAAAATCAATTAAAAAAAGATTTAGAGATGTAGATTTAAATAATCCCAAATTGTTTTCTCTTGGTGACATTTTATGGATACTGTCATTTTTTTCATTTCTTCTAGTTGATCTGGAGTCACTAATCCTTCAGCCACGTAAGTTAAGCCTGTTTCATTGCAATACCAAGTTGCCTGGAATTTGGCCATAGTAATGTTTATATCTGGCATTTTGGTAGTTGGAATGTTGTAACCATTAGGTATCATGCCTTTTAAGTCCATTCCATGTAAATCTAACTTATATTCACTTGTTTGGAAATTTACATCGTGTCCATTTACAGTAATGTTTTCATTTTTTTTAATTGCACTTTTGGGATCTTGTTTAAAAGGATTCATAAAGTTATGAAGCTCATTTGTGGTTGTATTTTTAATAACACCGACATAAAATGTTCCGTTACCACTATATTCAAAAATCCTTTCATTATTCTCAGTCAAGTTATTCGTGTTGTTATAACCATTAGGTATATATTCTGGCCCTTTAAAATCTTCAAAAGGCCGTGAAAAAGCGTTATTTTGAAACATTACAAAAATAACAGCTAAAGCAATCATGATTAAACCTATTACTAAAATTTTATTCCTTAGACCGTGACCTTTATCCTCTTTCATCGTTTTATGCTCCTTTTGTCACTAATGCATTTTTTTACCTAAAAAGGGGAAAATAGGAAGATTTATTTATTTTCCTCTACATGTTATACTGCGGCAGCTGTGAGGCTACTATTCGTATTGTTTGTTAGATCTATAGGAGGGATTTACACTTCTTTCATCATTTTAAATTATCTACATTTCATGGTATCTCTTTAAACATCCCAAGCAGGCCAAAAAAAATTCAATTAATATTTTTTTAATTTCAATAACCTAAGGGATGGAATTCAAAGATTTATTTGATAAAACGCTATTTGTCGTATTATTTATCTGGAAGTGCTGCATTTCTTGCTTGTCTGGATAAATTAACTGTTTTTTACTTAGCCATAAGATAGTGTCATTATTACGTTTGTTGAGTGATTCTATAACTTTTCCTGCCCTAAAGTATCTTACAACGCTCATAGACCCAAATATAATTCCTAAACAGGCCATAACACCACCGATTAATATTAGTGCTATCCCGATTATCTGACAGATTAATTTAACAGCATTGCCACTACCTGAATTTGCTAATGCTTCAGCTGCTGCTTGTCCTTCAGCTACTACTGTTAGTTTTGTAATTAAAGCTGCTACGTTAAGGGCTGTTCCTTGTATTTCAAGAGGGGTATCCTGATATGATCCATCACCTGAAGGAGGATCCGGTTCCACATTACTATAATCCATTTCATTAGTAATTTCCCCATTATAACGTGAGGGAGTATCAATTGGATCCAGTGCATCTGTAACTTCTGCAGATGCAGTTTCCGCTTCTCCTGCTAACCAATTTCCAAACCAAAGAGCTAAAAAGAGTCCTATAACGAATAAAATTAGTCCTACTAAACTAACTGCCAAACTTATAAATGCCCACTTTTTTGCACGGTCTTTTAGTTGACTTGCTTTGTCTATTGATTTGTTTATCATATTTTTCTGTAAATTGGTTATGGTGCCTATTACCGCTACAGGGTCATATGTTGAATTTAGATTTAATACAATGCCAGTATATGCTTTTTTGAACTCTTCTAAGTCTATAGTTGTTTCTTTATCCTTGTCAGTGATCAAAATCACTTTGGAGTTGTTACCGTTAAATTCAATAGATTTCACATAAGCATATCTTATGTTTCCATTTTCGTCAATTAATTGAACAATATTATGTTTCAGTGATTTCGTTATTTCCTGCTGTATATTCTGAGAAAGAATAATACTCTGATTATTTAATAGCCGTATAATATTATTGGCATCTACATTACATTCATGTGGGATAATAGAACTTTTATTAGAGACTTGAGTATTATTGGAGGTACTATTAATAGAATTAGTAGTGTTTACTTGATTTTTGTTAATATTTTCATCTGAAGTCTTGGAAATATTATTATTTTTACTGTTCCTGAATTTTAATAAAATTTTTCTTTGCTTTTCAGAATTAACATGCTGATTCCACATATTTTCATATTCGTCAGTACTAATTTCTGTATTTAACTCGTTATATGACCCTTTTATTGCTTCTTGTAGATTAGCCATGAGTGAGTATCCTCTAGCAAGAAAATTTATCTTAGCAATGAATCCCATCTTTTTTTTACTATCCTCATTATATTTTTCTGCAGCATTAGCTACATTTTCCATTTTAACAGCGAAAGCAGGCGTCAAACTAACTATTAAAGTTATTATAAATATCAGCAGCGCTTTTTTATATTGCATAACTACACCTTCAAATTTTTAGTAGGTTAAAATTAGAAATTTCTATTAAAACGTTATAGACAGTAATCCTATAACATAAACATACCTATCATGCTTACAAACACCCATAACATTATCACCCTATTAATTTATTGAACGTTTACTTAATAATTTAAAAGTTAAAAGTTTAAGTATTTAAATATTTCTATTTTATATTGATTTAGATTATTTGAGAAAGTATCAAGTATTTATCAAGAATAAAAACCATTACAAGATTATATAGTATATTTGGATTAAATATAATACATGTAATCAATGGAAGTGTTTATTTGGAAAATAAAAGAAAGAGACTTTCAAAAGAAGAGCGAAGACAACAAATATTAGAACATACATCAAATTTAGTAGCTCAAAAAGGTTTTAGAGCTGTTTCTATTAGAGATATTGCTAAATCTGCAGATATCAACGAGTCGTTAATATACAGGCATTTTTCAAGTAAAGATGAACTTTTAATTGCAATGTACAAGGAATTTCTTAATAAAAGCCCTAAATTCTATCAAATTCCTGAAACAGAATCAGATTTTATTCAAATGCTTTTCAAGGTTGAGGAAGCTTTTTTAAAACAAAATATGAAAAATCAGAACATGTTAAAAACATTATTATATGTGGTTTTAGATGAATATCCGTTGCCTCCAGAAATTAGTATGACTAACGAAGGAACATTCTTAAACTGGCTTAATAAATGCATTGATAAAGGTAAAGAAGAATGGGGATATGATAAAAACATTATTAACGAAGTTTATATTAGTTTTTTTATGGGAAGTATGCAATATTTTGTCGTACAAAACTCACTAAGTGGAGTATTTAATGTGAAAAACAAAGAATTTAATGGAGTATTTACAAAAATGCTCATCAAAGCCCTAAAAAGCGTTGAAACTCATATATTTTAAATAATATTAAGTATAAAAGCTCTTTAAACATCTTTATTATTTTAATCTATTGAATATCCATAACTATACCAATCAAAATAATACTGTTGGCAATGGTAATATAACTGTACTTTTCCAAAAATTCTAAAATATCGAAAAATTTTTAATTACTCTTCTTTATACTAATATAACATGGAGAAAATAGTACTTGGTCTCCCAAAGGGGAGCTTAAACAATGTAAATAGAGGTAACACTTACCAGTTATTTGTTGATGCCGGTTACGAAGTCAAAGGATATGAACCGGGTAAGGAAGAAAACGAAATACGGATTGTAAACGATCCTGAAATTAAGGCATTCCTTTCAAGGCCTCAAAGCTCTCCAGTGGAGCTTAACAGAGGAATTCTTGACATTGCAATCGTTGGAGAAGATTGGGTAAGGGAAGAGTCTGTAGAAAGCGGTGAAGACTTAATAAGGAAAATTGGTGACCTTGATTACGGCCAAACAAGACTTATTGTAGCTTTACCAAATGAAGCGCCTTATGATTCGCTTACTGATTTTTTCAGGGCTAATGCAGATAGGAAAAAGCCAATACTGTGCTTTACAGAATACCCTAACTTAACAAGGCAGCATTTCATGAACAACGAAGGATATAAAGAACTCTTCGGTGAAAGCAAGCCTTTAGTTCAGGTAAGGGGTCTTCGAGATGGGGACAATAAGCAGGTTCAAATCATCAATTCTGACGGCGCAACTGAAGTTTATATAGCAAAGGGCGCTGATCTGGTTGTTGACAATACTCAAACTGGAAGCAGTCTAAAGAAAGCAGGGCTTAAAATACTGGAAACCATTATGGAATCAAGTGCAGGGCTCTATGCAGGTCCAAGCTGCACCGGTATGAAAGCTAAGAAGGCAAAAATGATGTTTGAACAGCTTTTCGGTGCTATTGAAGCTCGAAAATACTTCGATGTGAAGTTTAACATATCCAATGAAAAACTGGAAGAAGTCAAAGGATTTTTACTCTCAAAGGGATTCTGTTCTGACGAACCAACTGCAGTAAAGGGAACTAGTTTTTCGCAGGTAAACGTTTTAATTCCCAAAACTAAATTCCCGGCCATGTTAAGGGGAATAAAAAGTTATGGGGCTTCTGCAATTGTAAGGGAGAATGTTAAACAGTACGTTAAATGATTAATTTAATTTATCTTTTATATTCAGTGCCTTAAAAGGCTAATATGGTTTTTAAATCTTTATTTTTTATTTATTAACTTTTAATGCATCTATTACTATGAAATGATAAATAATAGTAGAATAATCCTTTTTTACAAATTAACACAACTATTTTAATGTAACCAAGTAATAGATATTTAGATCACGGAAATACATTAATCATTTCTGTATAGCTTTAATTGTAGGAGAAGGTTTAGATGATTGTAGCAGTTTCTGACATGCATATTGGATACGAAAAGTCAAATAAGGATGATTTTTTAAGGTTTCTTGATGAAATTAAATCGGAAAAAATTGATCATTTTGTTCTTATAGGGGATGTTTTTGATTTTTGGCGAAGAAACAGTGTTAAAGCAATTTTAGAGAATCAGGAAGTGATTAATGAAATTATGGAGTTAAATGCAGATAATATTCACTATCTTATTGGAAATCATGATTATTATGTTCTGGAGTGGTACCAAAAATTTAAGGATCGTTACCCTTTCACTGTTTCTAAAGATTTAAGACTTGAAGATGGTGGGAATAAATTTTATTTTACTCACGGCTATGAAATGGAGGTACTGGTAAATTATGACCTGAATTTAGAAACATATGAAAAGTTTTCAAGGGATATGTGCTGGAATTCAGATGAAAGAGGTAGTTTTGTCTCTAAAATTTGGGATACCTTCAAAAGTATCTCTAGAGAGGAAGTCGATGAGCTTAAATTAAAACCAAGTAAAAGAAAAGAAATGGAAAATATCTATCGTTTTGCAACTTCTCCCACTAAATATCTGTTTTTAGGTTTACAACAGGATGAAACATTGATTTTTGGACATACACATCTACCCTTCATTGAGGAAGAACATAAAATAGCAAACACTGGCGCATGGGTTAATGAATTTGGTAAAGAAATCCAGAATAGTTATGTTGAAATAATTAATGGTAGGATGGAACTAAAGTTCTTTAAATAATAAGAAAAGAATTCATAATTATTTAATAAGTATTGTAACTGAGGGAACATATGAAACAGTTTTTAATTACACCTGCAGCTGGAAAAAGACTGATAGCTAAAGCTCTGACAAAACATCCAGTTATAAATGAAGCACTTGAGTCTAAAACTGTGGTAATCATTGCAGGTACTACAAATGGATATGTAGCTGAGGAAATATTATCATGTATTGGTCAGGCAGATGATTTTTCAAGAAAAAGATTTTTTAGAGGTGTTGTACTTCCTCCAGGGGGTCCTGTAACCAGTGAAGGTCGTGCCATGGATGAAAGCGGATTTCCTGGTGATGTAATAATCAAAGGTGGTATCTGGCAAAAAGGACTCACCATCTTTGATATTGTGAACGATCTTAAGGAAGGAGATGTCATACTGAAGGGTGCAAATGCTTTGAATCTGCCACTAAGGCAGGCAGGTATTTACATTGGTGATCCCTTTGGCGGCACCATAGTAGCTGCTCTTCAGGCAGTAGTGGGCCGGCGTGTTAGGCTAATCCTGCCGGTTGGAATAGAAAAACGTATTTATGGTGATATGAACGAATTAGCACTGCGATTAAATGTTCCAGGTGCACAAGGGCCTCGTTTACTTCCTGTAACTGGAGAAATATTTACAGAAATTGAAGCAATATCTTTCTTAACGGGGGCAAAAGCAGAACAGGTCGCAGGTGGTGGAGTAAGCGGAGCAGAAGGGGCTTTTTGGCTTGCAGTTAGTGGAAGCGACGAAGAAGTCAAATCATCTCAAAAGTTGCTGAATTCTATCTCCAGGGAGCCAAATTTCAAATTTTAATCATTTATGGGGATCTTGAAATAAACCAGAGACACTTTTCACTCCATTTACAGTCTCTACATATTTCTATTGCCTCAGATTGTGTTTTTAATTTTTTATTTATAATATTAAATATTTCTTCTACCTCAAAAATAGATCCTGCTTGTATTTCCAATTTTTTAAGTACTCTGGTATCCATCGCATTGATCTTTTTATCGGATCCTTGATTTTCATGACAGTTTCCATCTACATCATGTGGACAACAGGCACAGATCGCATCGCTTTCAATAACTATTTCTATTTCATATTCAGGGGTTGATTTGAAATTTTCAATTATTTTAGCCATGTTTTTGCTAAAATCTTCGCTGTATCCATATCCCTGAAATCCCTGCATACATAAAAGATGGTGTGCTCTGATTTTCATTATTATCAAAAATAAATTAATTAAAAAAGTAGAAGGAGTTCTGAATATATCAGAATAATCTCCAGGTCGTAGCTTCTTTAACGTCCACTTCGTCACCGAAGGGTTTTTTTGGAGTAATGACTTTGGTTAATGCTGCTGCTCCTCCAATTTTCATTAAATCACCAATGACAAATGGAAGAACACCCATTGCAAGTATGCTCCATAGAGTTGGTTGTATACCTGCCATATACATCCATATTCCTAAACCTACTACTCCTGGAATATAAATAAGTGCAAAGTTTGCAAAGAACATTAATCCAAGCATAGGGGTAAAGCTTCTTGCTCTAATGAATTTATCAGTTAAATGACCAAGGAATAATGCAGCTAATATGAAACCTATTAAATAGCCCCCACTTGCAGTTAAAATGGCAGCATAACCTCCAGCCATTCCAGCAAACCATGGAACACCTGCTAAGCCTATTCCAACGTATAAAACCTGACTGATTCCTCCCCAGTATCTACCGAGAACAATTCCAGCCATTAGCACTGCGAAGGTTTGCCCTGTAACTGGTACTGGAGTCCATGGAAGAGGTATAACAACCTGTGCCAAGATTCCTGTAATGCATGCCATTATCAAAGCCAGGACTGCCTTATTAACAAATGATGAATCATGACGCCATTTAAAGAATGTGTATCTCTTTTCGAAATAATTATTAACCATCGATGTTTGCATTATTTTGCCTCCTAATGATATTGGCTAACAATATCATGATTGATATTATATAATTCTAAAAATGCTAATTAAAAATCGGATGCATATGTGCATCAAAAGTGGTAATATCAATGGGTATTTTATTCCCTTTATTGATTAGATTTAAAATATTATAAATACTTTGTTTTTGCATTTTTAAGATCAATTTTAATGTAACTGAGCGAGAATATCAAGATACGAATCCTAATGTTTAAAATTGGCTTAAAATGCTACGATTAACTTTATGTGCTTTAAAATAGTATAATTTTGAATTTTATATGTTTAAAATAGTAAATATGATATTATAGGTTTTTATTTTATTTTATATTTTTTAATCATTAATTAAATACTTCTTATGTTCTTTATTATTAATAATAATTTGAATTAAAAGGATAAATGCTAATAATAACATTATACAAATCTAAGAAAAGGTATATAAGTTAATATTACAAAAATAAGCATATATATTGGATATTTACTTTTGTTATTATAAATAAGAAAATTTAAATCCATAGGAGACTGAGAATGAACATATATGCGTTAATATCATTGTTATCATCCATTTTATGTATCTTTCTCGGCAATTTTATCTATTACAAGAATACAAAAAACAGATTAAATCAGTTAACTGCATTGATGTGTTTTACGATTGCCTATTTATCATTTCTTGAATTTGGATACAGGCAATCAGACACATATTATCTGGCCAATCTCTGGTACAGTGCCAGTTTTATATGGACCCTAGCTATATCCCTTATTCTGCATATAGTTTTAATTATCACTGGCAGGTTAAATTCTAAAAACAGAATAAAAATCCTTTCTTTGATATATATACCGTCATTAGTGTTTTCATTTTTTTTTATTAAATCTAATTTAACATCAGTCAATATAGTAAAAGAATATTGGGGCTGGGCATATTCTGTACAACTTAATCCTTTACTTTATAATTTAAGTGATTTATGGATAACAATACTGGTATCTACAGCAATAATTTTTGCTTATATGCATTATAAAAAATCAGATGGTGGAGAAAAGAAACTGGCCAAATACCTTCTGTTAGGATTATCTCTTACTATGATAACAGGTGTATCTACAGATACTCTTCCATTATTTTCTATTAAAATTCCAGAAACATTTTATACAGTGGCCGCTTTAAGTATAGCATTACTATGTTATGGAATTGTAAGATACAGGCTGCCTCATTTAACTCCAGCTATGGCAGCTGATGAGATAGTTTCTGCAATGACTGGTTTTCTGGTATTAATAGATAGAAATAATAAAATTAAAAATGTTAACTCTGCAGGATTAAGCTTATTAGGATATAATGAATCAGAAATTTATGGAAAAGATATGAAAACGATATTTTCTGAAGATTTAGGATTATTTAAAGTATGTAAAGGTACAGAAAACTATATTTCCAATTTTGAAACAGTTATGAAGGCTAAAGACGGCAGAGCTGTACCGGTACTCATATCTGTAACTCCAATTAATCATAGTTCCCAAAAATTAGGTATGTTGTGCATTGGCAGCAATATAACAAAGCTTAAGCAGAAAGAATTACGCAAAAGCATGTTAAATCAACAAACGATTAAAAGGCAGGAAATTTTACTGGGATTATTCCAAAAAGACTTGTCTGGTATGCCTGAAACTCTGCAAAAAATTACAGAAGCTTCTTTAAAAACTCTGGACATTGATCAGGTAAGTATCTGGTTGTTTAATCCTGATAAATCAAAAATTACATGCATGGACTGTTACGATGGAAACATTCATGAAAAAGGTCTTGTTATAGAAACAGCAAAATATCCTCGTTATTTTGAAGCTATAAAGAAATTTCATAATATAACAGCTTCTAATGCCCGAAGTTATTATTATACATCTGAATTCAATGAATCATATTTTAAGCCTAAGGGCGTTACTTCAATAATGGATGTCCCTGTATGGCTGGAAGGAGATTTAGTAGGAATACTTTGCCATGAAACTCTTAAAAAAAGACATTGGACTTTTGAAGAGCAAGATTTTGCATCTTCACTTGCTAATTTGATATCATTGGGATTTGAAGCATCTAAACGTAAAAAAGCAGAGAAAAAGCTTAAGACCTCCATTAAAGAAAAAGAAATTCTTATGAGGGAAATCCATCATCGGGCCAAAAATAACTTAACTATTATATCGAGCCTGTTAGGTCTTCAGTCGCGCTATATCAACGATAAAGAAGCTTTAAATGTCTTTAAAGAAAGCCAGAACAGAGCAAGATCAATGGCATTAATCCATGAGAAGCTTTACAAGTCAAATGAGTTAAAAAAAATAAATTTTGGTGAATATATCAGAAATTTGACCACAGAATTATTTAATTCTTACCAGACTTCCCCTGAAATTGAGCTAAATATGGACATAGATGATATATTTCTGGATATTAGTACCTCAGTTTCTTTAGCTTTAATTGTAAATGAAATTATAACTAACAGCCTGAAATATGCATTTCCGGCAATCTCTGGTTACGGACCCGCAGATTATAAATCTACCAGCCTTTATAAAAATAAGGGTGATATATTGGTTAAATTTAACAAAAAATCTGATGGGTTACAGTTAATTGTAGAAGATAACGGCATAGGTTTCCCAAATGATCTTGACTTTAAAAATACAAATTCATTAGGCATGCAGCTTGTAAATACTTTAACAAAACAAATTAAGGGCACTATTGAGCTGGAAAGAACAGAAGGTACTAGATTTATTATTAATTTTAAAGAAAAATCTTATGTGGATACTGAATTCCATTTATAATTGAACTAACATGAAAATAAAGGTTATTTAGATGTTTAAAAGGTATACTGTATAATTTAGATATGAAGCAATTGTCACCCACAAGATGTATGGTATTAGAAGTATCCCTGCTGCTTTGGATATCCTGTAAAACAAAATTATATTTATGAGTATCACTATCCACAAGAAGACTATTTCAATTAGCCCTCCCAGTATGGATCGCAGTCCAAAGAATATGACTGACCACAATATGTTTAAAACAAGCTGTATACCAAAGATAGAGATTGCTATTTTAACATCACGTCTTTCAAATCCCTCACGCCATATGAGGAAAAGTGCAATACCCATTAGGATAAATAAAGTTGTCCATATGGGTCCAAATGCCCAGTTAGGTGGTGTCCATGCAGGTTTTGATATAATGGCGAACCATGTTGGTATAGAAGAAAATGTGGCAATGGAACCTATAAAACCTGCAATTAATGGGATTAATATGGATATTATCAGTTTTGGAATTTCCGATTTTTTAAAAGCTTCCATAAAAAGGCTCCTTGATATTTGAATCATTTTATTAATATGATATATGCGTTTAATGTTTTATATTTTTTACTATTTATTCCTAATATGTGTTTTTAAAGCTTAATATAGGTATAGAATTAATTATTGAGATTTAAATAAACTTTTAACTTTGTGCCTCTTTTAATTTAAAAAAATAAAAGGGTATATTTAGGCTAATTGGAAGACTATGAATTATAAGAAGTACTAAAGACGTGTTTTTGATTAATGATATAGCTGTGGTAGATTAAATTCAAATAGGAAAAATAGAGGTTATATTTAGTGCATTGGTGGGTCTATTAAATTAAAGATATGGAATGAATTCTATAGTTCAATACAGCAGTAAGCATTTTTAATTACAGGTTCTTTACCATAATGATGCCCAATGGCAAAATAGTCTTTGGTAATTATTATATTTTCCATCTTAGAAGCCCTAAAAAGCTTCCATCCAGCAGGATTACCTGATTTGCTGTGTCCTTTGACCTGAAATGCCCTTAAAAATTCATCGCCTGTCTTACCCTCCCCATAACAGTACGGTTCAGCCACACGGGTGCTGTCTTCGTAGTTGAACTGGATCATTTGCTTTGACTGTATTGCAGAACAGATTATTTTTTTAATATTATTTTCCATACTGTTATTATGTTTTTGGGAATATATGGAATTTACGACAACCTTTTTTCAAAAAAAGGTTGATCAAAAAATCCTCGTTTCGCTGCGGAAAATTAACTAATATGTTAATAGATATTTAAAAAATAGCTGAAAATATTATAGAATTGAATTAAACAGTCTTAGCTCTATCATAAACGTTTTTCAAGGTCTGCATATCAACACTGGTATAAATCTGAGTCGTACTCAAATTAGAATGCCCTAAAAGCTGCTGAATAGCCCTGATATCAACACCATTCTTTAAAAGGTGAGTTGCAAATGAGTGCCTTAAGATGTGGGGTGTCACCTTCTTTTTAATTCCTGCAGCTTTAGCGTGGTCTTTAATCATCATCTGGATATATCTTGGAGTCAAATGGTTTCCAGATCGGTTTACAAAGAGAAATGGGCTGTCGTCGGATTTTTTTTCCATGTATTCTTCAATCAGAACTTTTGTTGCTCCATCAAAAAGCACAATCCTGTCTTTTTCTCCTTTTCCACGTATCCTTATTGTCCTTTCGCTTAGATCAACGTTATCTGTATTAAGATACACCAATTCTGAAACTCTGAGCCCTGATGAATAAAGCAAAGCCAAAATTACTTTATTTCTGATGTTTATAACCTCTGCACATTTAGATAGGTTATCTCTTTTGTCAAAGGCATTTATTAGATTTTTAACTTCCTGTTCATTAAGATGTTTAGGAAGTGATTTTGTTCGTTTAGGTGTTTTAATTTCCTTTAAAATATGAATGCCGCCAAATTCAAAGAACTTCTTCACCACGACAGTTACCAGATAGATGTAGTTCTGTGAAACGTTTTTGTTACGCTTTAAATGGGTTATATACTTCTTAAATGCCCTTAAAACCCTTCGATCATCGGTAAGGTTTTTTTCAAGCTGTAAAAAGTTATGAAAATTAATGACTATTGATTTATAAGTTTTGATGGTATTTCTTGAGTAATTTCTTATCTCAAGTTCGATTAAATAGTCTTCTATCATCTCAGGAAAATCATATTCTTCTAAAATAGAATTTCTCATGTCATAGCTGTGGGTTTCAGAAACAACGTCTCCTCCGTTTCTTCTCAATTGATTGGAATATGGATTCATGGTATCAGCTATGGCATGTTTGTTTTTAATTGAATTAGATAATAGCGTATTTGGGTATTAGGGATTATACTACATAAATTTTACTACATATAGCTTCTGTCTACATTTTCATTTGGGCCGTGTCCCTTTCCATTGCCCATACTTTGAGAACTTGACAAATCTTTTTGTATAGCATTTTCAAATGAGTTATACCTTTTAAGTATCTGATCTTCGATAGAAATGGCATTATTTATGGCAAAATTCATATGGTTTTCACTTATAAGTTTATCGCCGTCCATTACAGCCATATCTCCAGCCATTCTTACAACACCACCAAGATCTCTTAACCTAAGAGTTAGAGAATCTCTCTGATCATCTATAATCCTTGCTCTCTTCCTTGCTTCACCAATCAAGAGTTCGACGGCTCCTCTTGTTGCATGAGGTATTTTACCATCCATTTCAATTTCTTGAGCTACAAACTGTGCAAGTTTTGCAGCATTTTCTTCAGTATCAGGCATCGTTGTCTTCATAAGGATCTCATAACCTTCTCCCTGTATTCTTGAGCGCAGTGGCGGTAAAATGTATTGTATATCACGTATATTGCATGCTCCAACAAAAATAAAATCACAAGGAACATTTTCAACTTTAACCGAACTTCCAGCGCTTTGAGGATTCCTTCCAATGATTGGAAATACTTTATCCTGCATCGCACTAAATATATAACGTTGCAATCCTGCAATATGCACTATTTCATCTATAAAAAGAACTCCTTCATGGGCTTCATGTATTGCACCAGGCACAACTCTTTCATAAGGTTGTGTTCCTAAATCAGGATGCCCTCCATAAGGATCGTGTCTTACATCTCCTAAAAGTTCTGTTTCACTAGCCCCGGTGGCCTGAATAAATAATTTTCTTTCAAGTGGGACAATAACATTTTTTGGTTTTTCATCCACAATTTCGCGCCGTTTCTCAAGGGCAGTCTGGTCAAGTATCTTAATTTTGTCTCCATCTATCCTCTCATATATTACAACTTCTTCCTTTCCATTTTTCACCCTGGTGGTAGTTACCCTGTCTTGAGGAATGCTTATAGGGCCGCTGTTCATCTCAAACATTCCTAAGAGATCACCAAGATGTTTTCTTCTTGCATTGATATGAGAAAATTTGTCGCCTCCGCAGCTGGAACATATGCTTTGATATGCGCTGTTGAAACTTCCACAATGAACACATCTAAATCCAAGTCTTTCTGCAACAGCTTCTGGAACTTCCATAGGGTCTACTATGTCTCCTTCAGCTTTTTGTAGATTTATTTTTTCACTTTCCATTTCTTTACGAGTTTTAATCTCAACAAAAGGCCGTTCAGGTCTTTCTGGATTGTGTACAACGGTTATTTCTTCATTAGGTTCATTTAAATGAAAAGAAATAGCCTGGGCTATCAATGATTTTCCAATTCCTGGAGGCCCGACAAGCAGGAGATTTCTCCTCTGTTTTGCAGCAATTTTTACAAATTCTATAATATCATCGTGCCCGATAACTCTATTTAAGGGGTCTTTTGGTATTAAAATGTCTTTTGTAGTTTCTATATCTTCTAAAAACTCTTTTTTCATGTTAACATACATAATAAATACCCCTATTTGCGGGAATGTTTAAATTAAATGCATCCCGCAAGTTTTAAATTTAGTAATATCAAAATGGTATCCACTGAATTATTCAGTGGAATTTGGAAAGTTATCTTGTTATAACTTTAATTGGACTTGGTTTTTTAACTACATCACTCATTCTGACTGCAACAATATGTTTAAGTCCCTTTTCTTTGGCGATGTCTATTAATCTCTGACTTATAACGCCGTCAAATACTACTGCATAAGCATTATTTTCAACGTTTTTAAGTTCATCATAGAGATTTTCAACTTTAACTTCTTTAAGAATATTTAAAGCATCATCGAAGATTTCTGCATTCCCTGAACCTTCTAGATCTTTTAATACATTTTTAAGAACAGTAATCTTATCTTCAGCTTTATCTTTTTCTTTCTCTTCTATTTTTTCAACTTTAACTCCAAGGTCATGGTACATCTGTTCAACTGGTATTTTATCTCTTAGAGCTACCATAACTTCTTCTTTAGCAAGATCTTCTACTTCTTTTCCTCTTGGAGCTCTGGTGACGTAATCGACTTCACCAACCTGTAATAATTCTTTTAATATGAGCTCTCCACCTCTATCTCCATCTACAAATGCAGTTACGGTTTTATTTTTGGTTAATTCAGCAACAGTTTTAGGTACGCTTACACCTTCTACTGCTATGGCATTTTTAACCCCGTATCTAAGGAGATTTAAAACATCGGCTCTTCCTTCAACCACAAGGATCGCATCTGAGGTGGAAACATTTGGACCTGCAGGAAGCCTTTCATCACCAAATTCAGTTATTTCATGAATTCTCATGGCCTCTTTAACTTCTTCTATCATTTTAAGGCTTTCAGGAGTCACTTCTTCCATCATTCCTTTGTATAATTCTTTTGCTCTGTCAACTACTTTCCTTCTTTTGACAGCTCTAACATCCTCAACTTTAGAAACCTGGATGTAAGCTTCACATGGACCTACACGGTTAATAGTTTCAAGTGATGCTGCAAGGATTGCAGTTTCAACTCTATCAAGACTTGATGGAATTACAATTTCTCCTTTGGAACGGCCTCCTCGTGAATTGATATTTACTTTGATTCTTCCTATACGTCCTGTTTTTTGTAATTCTCTTAAATCAAGATCATTGCTTAAAAGACCTTCAGTTTGTCCAAAGATTGCACCGACAACATCAGGTTTTTCTACAATTCCGTTAGCATTAATTTGAGCGTGAATGAGGTATTTAGTTGTACTTATTTCTTCTCCTTTTCCCATAGTGGGCCTCCTTTATAATTGTAGTTATAGATACATTTATGAATTAATAAGATCATTTAAGGCGGGCTTTCCATTCTGGCGGAAATACCCTGATAATTATAGATAATTACCATAAGGATTTGTTTCAAACTCTAATTGTTTCATATGTTTTGGAAGACTTTCTATATCTTTAATATATTTTCGAGTGATTTTTATAATATTTTTTCTAATACTAAGATCAGGATGAGAGCCAAGGCTCTGTATATCTTCTGACAGTTTTTTTGCGAGTATATCGCCTTTTTTATCGAAATCTGTCAGTATAATGACTTTTGAAGATGTTTTAGTAGCCATTTCTGCAATTTCAAAGAGTTTAAGACCAGAACCAGAAACTTTAATGATATTACCAGTGATACCTAATTCTTTCAAAGCTTCTTCGTCTTTCTTACCCTCGATAAGAATTGGCATTCCTTGTTCTACGCAACGTGATAGCTCTTCAACTATACGAGATAATCTTCTAAAACTCATGGTAAGCCCTTTTATGAAATGTCTAAATAGTATCTATGAGATTATATAGTCTATCTTATATAAATAATTGAACATTAAAAACTAGTATTAATTAGAAAAATTCAAGCTGTTTAGGAATGTTTTTGATTAATCTTTAAATTAAATTTATGAATAAATTATCAATTTTGGTGAAATTTTGATCTGATTTCTTGATATATAGAATTTTACCCTTACAGTTACTAAATGTAAAATTTTAAATGATATTGCAGAAATATGATTTAATAATCAATAAAATTAAATACAATCCGGAGGATATGAAAGTGGCAAAAGGCCTAATTAGAATTGTTTTAGATATTTTAAAACCTCATGAACCCAACATCCCCTATTTTGCAAAATATTTAAGTGAAATAGATGGAGTAGATGGTGTAAACGTTACTTTAATGGAGATAGATAAAGAAACAGAGAACGTTAAAGTAACAATGCAGGGTAATGATTTAAATTTTGAACAAATTAACGAAGCAATTAAGCAATACGGTGGTTCAATTCACAGTGTTGATGAGGTTGTTGCGGGTAAAAAACTCGTTGAAGAAGTAACAACACCTCAGGACTGATTTTATATGAAAAATGAAAAGAAGCTTTCACCTGAAAGCCTCTTAGAACTATTTTCACCCAAATTTTCTGATTCTAAATTAGCCCGCTTAAACATTACAACTTCCCAGGTTTCAGATGCCTTAAATAAAATAACAGGCAATCCTGGAGTAATTTCTGGTGTTAAACCTCTGTTTGGCAGGACTATCATTGGAAGGGCAGTGACAGCAGTTACAATGGCCGATGATTGGGGGACCAGTGTGAAAGCAATAGATGCTGCTAAAAAAGATGAAGTACTTGTTATTAAGGTCGAAGGTGATGATCAGGCAGTATGGGGCGAACTAACCTCAAAAACAGCACAGGAAAAAGGAATAGTTAGTACTGTAATAGATGGAGCTGTAAGGGATGTTACTGCAATTAAGGAATTAGGATATCCTGTATTTTCAAAAACCATTGTTCCAAATGCTGGAAGCTCAAAAGCTGAAGGTGAAATTAATATTCCTATAACTTGTGGAAATGTGACTGTGAATCCTCAAGATATCATTATTGGAGATGGATGTGGGGTAGTAGTTATACCTGATGAAAGTATAAATGAAGTGGTAGATGAAACATTAAATATTAAAAAGAAAGAGGCGCAAATTATCTCCCAAATTGAAAAAGGGCGCCCTCTATCAAATATACTTGGATTAAAATAAAAAATCTAATGAGATATGTCATCATTTTAGTTTCATTGTTAATATATTACATGCAGTCGTGTATTAATTAAATTGTGGTGCTAATTCGACTTATTATTTGAAAAACCTTTATAACATCCCACATCACATACTTTAAATAAATGATTGTACCATATTCATGATGTGAAAAATTAATGCTTATTTTAGGTTAGTAGGGATTTAACATGCAGAACACTACTGAATTTATAAAAAGCCATAAACTGGAGATTGTAATCTCATTTGCTGCCGGCCTATTCATTATATTTTTAGTATCCTTTTTTATAGGTTTAAATGAAATTTTAAATGTTTTAAGCCATACTGACTGGAAAATAATGTTCATTACATTGGTTTTAGAACTGATTGTACTGCTTATATGGACCTTAAGGTGGAGATTAATTTTAGATATCCTTCACCATTCGCCTAAATTTAAACAACTCTTTTTAATGCTGTTTACAAGCCTTTTTGGGAACAATGTTACCCCCGGTGCAGCTGGAGGCGAACCATTACGTGCATATCTTCTTGATAAGTTTGAAAATGTCCCATTTGAAATTGGATTTGCATCTACCACTACAGATAGAGTTTTTGAATTTTTTCCCTTTGTATTAGTATCAACACTTACTGTATACCTGATATTCACATTGAATATTGGATTCTGGACTAGTTTAATAATCAGTATCGTGATTTTTCTAATTATAATTGTCTTTGGATTGATGATATATGTTGGTTACAAAAAAGAAGTCGCTGTTCGTCTTGTTATTTCTGTTGCAAAGCGAATATATCCGTTTGCGAAAAAATTAACATCTAGAGATGTTTCTTTCAGTTACGTCAGTGATAAATTAATAGGATATATTGAAAGCTTTACTACAGGTTTTCAGGGAGTTTTAAGGGATCACAGGATGTTTATTGTGGGAATTTCCATTTCATTTTTAATGTGGGGACTTGATAATTTGCGTTTTTATCTTACTTTTGCAGCTATAGGCTATTATCCTCCTCTTTTACCTGTTGTAATTATTTATACAGTTTCTTTTGTAGTTTCTATACTTCCAACGATACCAGGATCTCTTGGTATCCGTGAAGGTGTAATGGTTGCTCTTTTCCTTCCAGTAGGTGTTTCTCCAGATGTAGTCATTGCGGTGTCTTTGTTAGATCGTGTGGTTAATTATATTATACCTACCTTTATTGGAGCCGTTACTACATTCTATTTCGGGAAAAAATATAAGAACAAAAAAGAGAATTCAACAGCCCATACATAATCCTTTTATGGTTAAGTACTGTCCTAAATTGATTAAAAAGAATAATTTTGAAAGTATTTATCAAAATCCTTAATTTTTGCTCGAAATCAAAAAACATAAGTTTTTTTGGCCTTCGAACACTTGCGCCTGATGGTTCAGTATTTGAGTTAATAATTAGATTAATAATTTACATTACTAAACATTATTTAAGTTTTACGATAAAAGACTGGGAAAATTAATTCAAAATACTTATATTATAGGTTGTTCTTTATTATTTAAAAATATCGAAAGCTTTATATATAACCTCCTCACACTATAATAATATATAAAATTATCGGTTGATGATAAACTGAAAAAATTGGGAACAATCTCACATATCTCCAACAAAGGGAAGATCATCTTAAGATCCGATAAGACACCTGGTTTTGGACTACCTGTTTTTACTTCAGATAAAAAAAGAATTGGAACTGTTCATGATGTCTTTGGACCTACAAAAAAGCCATATATCTCAGTAAAGGTTTATGCAAAAAACTCTGTAAATTTTGAAAAGCGAGTTGGAGAGACTTTGTTTGTATCATCAAAACCTATAAAAAAGTGGGGGCGGAAAAAACGAAAGAAAAGATGAAATACGACGTTTCAGAAATCGAAAAAGTCGAAACAAAATGCCCAGAATGCGATTCTGAAAAACTCATTAACGATCACGAACGTGGGGAAATTGTCTGCGGTGCGTGCGGTCTGGTTATAGATGATAATTTAGTTGATATGGGACCAGAATGGAGAGCATTTGACCATGAGCAAAGGGACAAAAGAACAAGGGTAGGTGCTCCAATAACTTATACCATCCACGATAAAGGTCTAAGTACCATGATCGATTGGAGGAACAAGGACATCTATGGTAGGGATATCCCTGCAAGAAACCGTGCTCAATGGTACCGTTTAAGAAAATGGCAGAGAAAGATAAGGATTTCTGGTGCTACAGAAAGAAACCTCGCGTTTGCTTTAAGCGAACTTGATAGAGATTCTTCAAGACTAGGTTTACCTAGGAGTGTAAGAGAGGCAGCTTCAGTTGTTTACAGAAGTGCTGTTGAAAACAAACTCATAAGGGGAAGGAGTATAGAAGGAGTGGTTGCAGCTTCATTATATGCTGCGTGCAGACGATGTAACGTTCCAAGAACTCTTGATGAGATTGCAGAAGTTTCTCGCGTAAGTAAAAAAGAGGTTGGAAGGACCTACAGGTTCTTAACACGTGAACTTAACATAAAATTACCACCAACATCTCCGGTAGATTACGTACCAAGGTTTGCAAGTGAATTAAGCTTATCTGGGGAAGTACAATCAAAAGCTATTGAAATAATCGAAAAAGCAATGGAAAAAGGCCTTACATCTGGTAGAGGACCAACAGGAGTTGCAGCAGCAGCTTTATACATTGCATCTGTACTTCTTGGTGAGAGAAAAACTCAAAGAGATGTTGCAGACATTGCGGGTGTAACTGAAGTAACCATCCGTAACAGATACAAAGAGCTTACAGAACAGCTTGACATGGGTGTAACTTTATAGTTGCACTTAATTATTTATTTTTAATTAAAAATTCTAATTTTAGTTTATTTGACACAATTAATTCTATCTAAAAATTTCATTTATGAAAAATAATCAATATTTATTAATAATCATTGCCTAAAATTATAATTGAGCCAATTTTAGAGGCATGATCTGATGATCTCAATAAGAAATTTAATTTTAGGTATTGTATCTATAATAATAGGCATTTTTGCATTTATATATCCAATTTCAAGCGTTGAAACAGCAAGTAAGGTTGCAGGAATTTCTACATTACTTTTAAGTATCTATTTGATAACTTCCAGTAAAAAGAAAATGAATTCCAGTAAGATAATAGGAGTAATAATGCTTTTATTTGGTATTTTACTTATATACTCGGCTTTCAATAGATTTACCAGTATTTACTACTATGCATATGTGGTTAGTATTTTATATTATTTAACAGCTGTTTTAGCCATATCATCAGGTATATTTGCTTTATTTTACGAAAAAGAGAATAAATATAGAATATTAGGTATCCTTGGAATAATACTGGGCATTGTTTATATAGTCATAGGTAATCTGGTCCATAATCCAGTTTACCTTGGATCGATAGTAGGAATTTATTTGATAATATTTGGTTTATCTCGTATAATCGGATTTAAATTCATCAGAACCAATGATATCAGGAATGGAATAATTAAAATGATTTCAAGGAAATTAAAAAAAAAATAACATCAAATATGTCTTTAAAATATTTCTAAATAAAAAATTAAAGGGAATTAATGGAATATCATTCCTCTAAAGACGTACAGAATATAAATTATAATAATTATTGCAAATATTATAAAAAATGTTCTCCGTGTCTTCATGACTTTTCTGGCCCTTTCTGTATATGTATTTTCGCATTTTGGAGAGCAGAATCTTTCATTCATAGGAATGGGAGTTCCGCATATAGGACAATGTTTGTGTTGGTCTACCATATTTACACACCTCTCTATTGATTTATAAAAAGTACAAACTGTCAAAATTTATAATTAACAGCTTTAGAATTTTAAAACGTCAGTATAAGTCTTAAAAACTATGCATTCATGATTTAATAACATCTAAATTCAATAAAAAAATGATGTTTATGAATACATCATGAGTACATATATCCTTCATATTTATAAACACTACGATGAATTATAAATAATAAAATGATTAGGTGAATTTTAATCTGGAATAATAGTGGTCCCTATTTCACTAGAAATTGCTTTTTGGAGGTTTTCAGCATGTTCTCCATTTACAATTCTGGTTTTTATCTTCGATCGCTTGATTATTTGTATTGCGGTAGTATCAAAAAATTCGTAAGTACCAGCCTTAGTCTCTGCACTTCCTAAAATGGACATCATTTCTGTAGGGGTAATTTTTCCAAACATCTTTGCATCACTGTACTTGTTAGGGTCTTTATCATATAGTCCATCCACAGATGTGGCATTTATCAAAAGATCGGCATGTACAAACTCTGCAAGAATACTTCCAACCGCATCTGTACTGTGGGCAGGTTCAGTTCCTCCCATAACTACGATTTTACTAGATACTGAAAATTCCATTGCCTCATGGAAATTTTTAGCTACCCTTGGATATGCATCGTCTCCAAGCGCCATAATAAGAAGTTTAGCGTTTAATCGTGTAACATCAATTCCTATATCATCACAGGCTGCTTCAGAAACCTCAAGGTCTCTTGCAATTCCAATGTATTCACGGGCGGGTTTACCACCGCCAACCACCACAAATAAATTGTGTTCCTGGTTTATATTCCTTAAAATGTCAGCGTAGTCTTTAAATTTTTTATAGTTATTATCTTTGATTATTATTGATCCGCCTACTGTAACCACGATTTTCATCTTTTCATCACCATATTAATTGTCATGAAACTTAAATAAATATAATTCTAAATTATTAAATAGAATTAGTAATGTTTTAATTATATATTATGGAAGATATAATATAAAATAAATAGCTTGTGTTCTGATATTTTAAATTATGAAGATATAATGAATTAATTTACCATTACTATTATTAAGGAGTGATTTTTTTGGCTGAAGTATCATCAAAAGAGTTATACGAGTTTAAAAGGACTATAGTGGAACTCGCAGATAAAAAAGGAAGAGGAACAGAACTTGTATCCGTTTACATTCCGCCAGATAAGCAGGTAAGCGATGTTGTAAAACATATGCGGGAAGAATTAAGTCAAAGTGCTAATATAAAAAGTAAACAGACAAAAAAGAACGTACAGTCTGCAATTGAAGTAATCATGCAGAAGTTAAAACTATTTCCAAGAGCCCCTGAAAATGGACTCCTTCTTTTTGTTGGAATGATTCCTAAAGGCGGCCCCGGTACAGAAAAGATGGAAACTTACGTTTTTGAACCACCAGAACCTATACAAACATATACATATCACTGTAATTCAGAATTTTATGTGGAACCACTTCAAGATATGATAGAAGTGAAAGATACATATGGACTTGCTGTACTGGATAGGAAAGAAGCTACGATAGCAACCTTACGCGGAAAAAGAATTGATATTGTTAAAACATTAACCAGTGGTGTTCCAGGTAAGCATAAAGCAGGTGGACAGTCTCAACGTAGGTTTGACCGTTTAATTGACCTTGCGGCCCATGAATTTTTAAAAAGGATAGGTCAGCATATAAACGATGCTTTCCTGCCAATTCCTGACTTAAAAGGAGTAATATTGGGCGGTCCGGGACATACAAAGGAAGAATTTCTTAACGGAGATTACATGCATTATGAAATTAAAAATAAGGTTATAACTACTGTGGATACTTCATATACTGGTGAATTTGGTATAAGGGAAGTGATTGACAAGTCCATGGATGTTTTAACTGAAATAGATATAATGCGCGAGAAAAAGCTTGTACAGAAATTTTTAAAAGAACTAATAAATGAAGAAGGGCTTTCATCTTATGGGGAAGCTGATGTAAGGAAAAATCTCGAAATAGGGGCAGTTGAAGTCCTTCTTTTATCAGAAGATGTTGGAGTTAAGAGAGAAACATGCCAGTGCCCTGCATGTGCGTATGTGGAAGGAAAAACCATTAAGAAAGCTGAAGAAATTGAAAATGAGCAGTGTCCACAATGTGGTGAAATAATGAAAGTAACTGAATCACGTGATGTTATTGACGAATTTGTGGATATGGCTGAAGAAGTTGGATCTGAAGTTGAGATTGTTTCGACTGAAACTGAGGAAGGAATGCAATTATTAAGGGCTTTCGGAGGAATTGCTGCTATATTGAGATATAGAACGTAGAACTATATCTCCATTTTTTTAATGATTTAGAATAAGTTGTAAAATTAAATAAGTTAAAAAAGAATTAAAAAGCTAATTAGTTTTGAAATAGGCTAGCCTAACCTACTAACTCGAATCAAAGACTCTACAGGAACTCCTTCAATTTCGGAAATTCCTTTTTTATCTATTAAAACAACAACACAAAGTGGATTTGCTCCAAGGTCTTTTAAAACGTTTATTGCCTCAGTTACGGTTTTCCCGCTTGTTATAACGTCGTCCACAATTACCACTTTTTTGCCTTCAACCGATGCGAAGTTGCTGCTTATTGCTCCCCGTGCATCTTCTTCTTTTCTGTGTTTTATGGGGTGGAATATGGTTATATCTGCATCAATTACTTCTGCCATCATGGTTGCAAAGGGTACTCCACTTACAGTTATTCCCACTACAACTTCAACATCACCGAAGTCTAATGCTAAATCGGCCATGGCTGCAGATACATTCATCATTCTTACGGAACTACTGCCTAAGTTCTTCCAATCTATTGCAAAGTCAACTGGAGCTTTTTGGGCCCCTGATTCTACTTTTTTACCAGTTACCTGTAAAATAAGCCATCTAGCTGTATCTTTAGACACATTAAGCTCATCTGCTATTTCTCCAGTGGTAAATCCTCTGCTTCTTAGTTCATAAGCCTTTTTTATGAGTTCTTCATTCATAAACACACATCCAGTTAATTGAGGACTATTCATGTCAAAAATATATAAATATTTTTAATTTTTTAAGAATATAAATTTATTACAACTACATTTTTAAACGATAATTAATAATCGTTTATTTCAACAGGAGAAGTATCCTTTGCAGATTTCATGGCTGCAGTAACGACCTTAAGTGCATATATTCCATCTTCACCGGTAATTTTTGGTTCTTCGCCGTTACTTACCGCGTTTAAAAATGAGCTTAGTTCCTCTTTTAAAGGCTCCTTATATTCTACATCTACATTCTGAGTAGATTTTCCGTATACATTAACGGTTTGATCGATATAATCGATGGATATTATTCCATCTACGCCAGTTATTTCTAATTTCCTCTTTTTATATGGTGTAAGCCAGTTTACTTCAAGCATACCGATAATACCGTTTTTGAAGCTGCTCATTATCTCTGCATGGTCTTCATATTCACATTTTTCAAGTCTACTTCCCATATTGGCGTATATCCTAGAAATTGGGCTGTCAAAGAGGTGGAACATAATATCTACATCATGTATTGCAAGATCTATTATAACTCCAACATCCTTAATTCGTGGAGGAAATGGACCTACTCTTTTTGCAGATGCAGATACAACTTCACCAATTATGTCATTATTTATAAGTTCCTTTGCCTTTCCTACAGCAGGATTAAATCTTTCAACGTGACCAGTTGCAAGTTCAACTCCTTCATTTTTTGCAGCTTTTACCATTGCTTTTGCTTCTCTTAAGGTAAATGCTATTGGTTTTTCTACTAAAACATGTTTTCCATGCTCTATTGCATCCATCACAACGTTAAAATGGTGAGTAGTTGGAACACAAACGCTTACTGCTTCTATTTCAGGCATTTTAAGAATATCATTATAATCAACAAATCCCTGGGCATTGTATTTTTTGGCAACCTCGTCTGATTTTTCCCTCATAAGATCAGATATGGCCATTAGGTTAGCATTTTCAAGTTTAGAATATACTCTGGCGTGGTTATAGCCCATAGCTCCAACACCAATTACTCCTACATTTACCTTATTCACACATAATCCTCCATCATTATCTTTGCAACATCTCTACCTAATTTTTCTGCATCATTTATTGATCCGCTTAATTTAACTTCAGACAGCACTTCACCTTCTTTTGTTAATAAAATGCTGTTAATATCTAATTTATTACCATTCGCCCTTGCAGATACTCCTAATGGCCATTGACAACCTACTCCAAGTTCTGCAAGAACAGTTTTTTCAGCTATTACTTCTTGGGCTGAATTAAAATGATTTAATTTTTCTAAATCTTTTCGCGCGCTACCATCGCGCCTTGCAACCACAGCCAACGCACCTTGTCCAGCTGCAGGAGTGAAATAGTCAAGTGGAAATATTTTTTTAATATGGCGAGTAAGGCCCAGCCTTTTAATGCCAGCTTCAGCCATTATAGTAGCATCATATTCTCCATTTTCCACTTTTTTAATCCTTGTATCAATATTTCCTCTTATTGGTTTTATAGTTAAGTTTTTGCTATGATAATTACAAAAAGCTTCCCTTCTTAAGCTACTTGTTCCAATGGATGCTCCTTCTGGAAGTTCATCCCAGTCATAAGATGATACCAGCACTTCATTCGGAGATTCTCTTTCTGGAACAGCAACTATCTCAAGATCGCCTGCAAGCTCTGTTGGAAGGTCTTTTAAACTATGGACCGCAAAATCTACTTCCTCTTCTAAAACAGCTTTGTCTAGTTCTTTGGTAAATATTCCTTTTACATCAATGGAATAAAGCTGAGAATCTGTGATTTTATCCCCAGTTGTTTTAATTATTTCCATATCTATTTCTTCGTTTATTATTTTAGATAACTGACTGATTATATTTTTCGTTTGAGTCACTGCTAAATTGCTTCCCCTGGTGCCAACTCTCAAAGAATCCTCTCCAAATTTGATAAACTTAAAACCCTCAAAAATCAAAGCCAACAAAAATCTTTGATTTTTGTGGCGTCGAAATTGAAAATTTCGACAGATTTTTGGGGCATGTGAAAATTGAAAATTTTCACGGTTGAAAATCAAAGCTATCAAAACCATAGGTTTTGATGCCCCAAAATCGAAGATTTTGAAGGATTTTCAAACACCGAAAAAATTCATTTTTTCGAATGCTTTTAAAATAATATCTTGTTCTATATGATGATTCATCAATGACCTTTAAAAAGATTTTTGTGAATAAGTTCACATTAAAATCATAACTTTTTAATCTTATTTATCTTCTTGCGAGATCCGAATAGTTAGACCTGTAAATTAAAAGAATCATTTTAGAATTCATTTTAATAGCTTCTTCAATAGCATTATTGAAATTAGTATACTTATATTTTCGTTTTATATTGTTTTTAATATTTTTACCCAGTTCATCAACCAGTATAAGATTAATTTCAGTATTCATCCCGTTAAAAAATTCTACTGTAGAATCTTCATCTATCTCTTCACAGGTTATTCCATATTTACCTCCAAAGATGACGGTAAGATTTTTATCTTCAACCATCTTCACCGATTTTTTAATCGCAGTAACGTTAATTCCAGGGTTAATTTCTTCTATAATTTTACTTCCTTTGTAATCTTTCAGGGAAGTCCGTCCTTCGATGCCTCTGAAATTTTTTAATCCGGCTTTAATTTGGCTAATGGGGGTTTTTAAAATTAAAGAAGCACAAATCGCAGAAAGAACATTAGTTAAATGGTGTTCTGCAGGTGCAAATGTTGAAATATCAAACGAGGTGTCTAAAATATCTCCATCAAGAGTTTTAAGGTTGTTTACTTCAACCTTGAAAGAAGTTTCATCAAGTCCAAATTTTATTCGGGATGCATGGACGTTTGCTTCCTCATTAATGCCAAAAGTAATGGTATTTTCATATAAATCTTGATAAAAAGAATTTAATGAATCAAAATCACATGCAACTATTCTACTTTTAAATATCTGAGATTTTGCCTGACTTGCAGTTTTCCTTCCAGAGGCTATCGTATAATTTTCAGCCATATTGGTGAGTATACCAACATCTGCAAGCCCCGTTCCTCCAAGAGAGGTTTCAAATATGCAGATCCCAATATTTTCATAGTCTTGTGCCAATTGCAATGATTCTATAATACTTGCAGGAGTTATACTTATGTCACGTTTTAAAATATTGCTTTTCCCGTTTTCTACAATTTCAACGCCTAGGCTACTTAAAATAAGCGGATTTAAGTCTTTAAATATTTCCTTTAGCATCCACACAACGCTAGTTTTTCCTTTTACCCCTGTAACTTCAATTACAGGGACATTAATCTGGTCTTTCATTAAAAATTTAACTGCTTCGTGGTGCGTCATATGGATTTTAGATTCAATATTGCAGTGTACGGGAGCAATTATTAAAAAATCATCCTTTGAATTTCCACAATCATCTATTTCATCTAAAAAGGAGTTTTCAACTAGTTTTATTCCTTCCTTTTTCATGGAAAGTCTTTCTTTTTCAGACAATGTATTGTAAATGTCTAATGCAAAAACGTTGAAATCATCCAGTTTTGAAAATTGTGAGGCTATTAATTTTCCTCCATGGGTCATGTCGATGATCAAGGCATTCATTGATTATTGCTCCTATTTCTGTAGTAAGAAATGTGGGGAATGATCATTATTCTAATCCTATCCCACCTTTTATGAGTTTTTCTCTTACTTTTTTATAGAATTCTTTGGTTAATCTTACAAAATAAGCGTGCTGATCTGATTTTTTAAAGATAACTTCTTCCATGTAATTAATTTCCTCTTCAAATTGCCCGTCTATTACAGCTATCGCTTTTTTCCCTTCTCGCAGCAGTTTTACACTTATCACACTTTCGCCTGATACTACTGTAGGTCGTGAACCAAGTTTAAATGGACATATAGGGACTATTATGAATGCATTTACGCGCGGGTCAACAATTGGGCCTCCTGCAGACATGGAATATGCAGTTGAACCGCTCGGGGTTGCAATTATAAGTCCATCGGCTCTTAATTCTTCAACAATTTCATCATCAACTCTTATTTCGAGATGAAGCATTTTTGCAGGCTTTCTTGTCATCAAAACAACTTCATTTAAGGCAGGAGCCAGTTCTCTATTATGCCATACCTCAAGACGAGTACGTTCCTCAATAAAGTAATTACCGTTTAATACCTCTTTAATAGCGTGGAAAGATTCTTCTGGACCTATTTCTGTTAAAAAACCTACAGTGCCCATATTTATCCCAAATATTGGAATATTCTTTCCATCTATAAAGCTCTGAGTTCTTAAAATTGTTCCATCACCGCCAATGGCAATGATAATATCTACATCCATATCATGGAGATCCTTTGCATAATCCTGGTACTTATCGAGCTTTTCTACAAGGGATGAATCTAAAAAAATTTCTATATCTTTCTTAATCAGGAAATCTGCTACCTCTCCTGCAAGTTCAATAGCTCTATGAATGTCAAGACGTGCTACAATCCCTATATGCATCATAAAACCTCCGTGATGTTTATTGTACCTGTATGAACCTTTGGATTGCATGCTGCAATTACAGACGTTCTTTCTGTAACATTTAATTTATTCTTTAAACTTTTTCCATGTTCATCGGTTATAATGCCACCAGCTTCTTCAACTATAAGTTTGGCAGCGGCTATATCTACCACTCTTAAATTTCCCCTGATATCTAAAAAAGCGTCATATGTACCATCAGCTACATAACACAGTTCAATAGCAACAGAACCAAGTAATCTAATTCTTTTTACAGTTTTACATATTTCACTCATTTTATCCATTGCTCCACGAATATAAGCTCCTATTAAAGAACCTGAAATGTCTTCTCGTGATGATGGACTTATTTCTGCGCCGTTTAAAAGGACACCTTTTCCTTTAACTGCTTCATAAAGATGTCCTGTTGCAAGATTTTTAACAAAACCCATTTCAATATCATGGAGTGTCAGAGATTTTAATGATTTATCGGATGAATCTGCAATTGCAATGGATATTCCATAAAATGGAATGTTTTTAAGGGCATTGATGGTTCCATCCAGTGGATCAACTACAAAAACTACTTCAGGAGGCTCTTCTCCAATTTTAAGTTCACCTATTTCTTCGCTTACAAGAGTTACAGGTTTTCCAGTGCTTTTTAAAATTTCTATGACCTTTTCTTCTGCAACGATATCAATCATCTTTGTAGGAGTGCCATCAGCACCCATTTTCACTGTTTCTCCTGATTTTTCCCTACCTATAAGTGGAGAAACTACTTTACTTACTTCATCAATTATTTTATGGGAGATATCTCTCCAAAATTCAATGTCATCTTCTTCCATAGTTTTACCCCAAATAAACAATTGCAGCAACTACAGAGCCTTCATTTTCAACTGTATGGCTTTGTTTTTCTATTACAATATCCTTTATTTCCATTTCTCTTATCTTCATCATCTCTTTTACCATAAATACGGCTTTTTCTTCTACGTCTTCTGGATCTTTGTTTATATCTGAGTGTTCAACAACACATCCAAAATCATTGGATGTTGCAACTGCTATTACCGCAGTAATTACATCCCCTCTTTTGTTTGATGTTGCATGAGCTAAGACGCAGTTTATCATGTCGCCTGCTTTAAGTTTTGGAAGTTCTACGAATTTTGAGCCTGCTGGAAGTATACTGGATACTTTTATTAAGTTAACATCTCCTATTCCTGCATCTAACAGGGCATTATCGAATGCGTTGAGTTTACTTGGGCCTTCTGCTTTTCCTGATGTTATTGCTACTTTCATTTGAATCACTTAATAGATTTAAATATTGAAAAAGATATAGTTTAACTAAGAATAGATAATAAGACATTTATCCAGTTCTGGATTATATGAAACTAAGAGTTATCTATAAAACTTTTATATATATTTAAATAAAATATCTTTTAGATTTTAAATTAAAGAGCTAAATTTAATTAGACATATTAATCTCATGTTTAATATATTCTCTATAGTGAAGACTTATTTATCAATAATGTATTGGATAAGATTATCTAATTAACAAAAAATTATATTCCAAATGTATGGAATGAATAATTAAAACAGTCATTATTTCACTATGAACTTCATAAAGGTTCTTTAATAAACTTAATTTAATTTGGAGGTTGAAGAAAATACTTTGTATTTTCTGAACCTTTCGAAATCAGAGATTTCGAATGCCCGAACACGAAGTGTTCGACGGCCCAAAATTTGAAATTTTGGAGGTAAATAACATGTCAAAGAAGGTTGTAGAAGTTAAAACCTTAAAAGTAGGTAAATACGTTATATTAGATGGTGAAGCATCAAAAATCACAAGTATCCAGACATCATCACCTGGAAAACACGGAGCAGCAAAGGCAAGAGTAGAAGCTGTCGGTATATTCGACGGACAAAAAAGAAGCCTTGTAAAGCCAGTGGATGCTAAGTGTGATGTCCCAATAATAGATAAAAGAGTAGGTCAAGTTCTTGCTTTAATGGGAAGTGATGTTCAGCTTATGGATCTTGAAAGTTATGAAACTTTTGAATTACCTATTCCTGATGATCTCAAAAATGATATAGTTGAAGGCGCAGAAGTTGACTACATTGAAGCTTTGGGTAAACAAAAGATCATGAGAGTTAAATAATTGAATTTATATTAATTTCAATTATTTTATTTTTAAACATTTTAATTATTCCTTTATAGATGATAAAATGCTTTTTTATACACAAAGCCCATTACAATTTGCATTTTCAAAGTTATGGGATGATGTTGAATCAGCAGATTTAAAGGCTCTCAAAAATTTTGGTTTCATTGGAGTGCCCTTTGACAGCACTTCTACCTACAAACCATGTGCAAGATTTGGTCCACGGACAGTTCGTGAAGCATCTTATAATTTTGAAAGATACAACATGGTTTTAGACAAAACTTTAGATATTTCTCTTTTTGATTTTGGCGATATTGAAGTAATTCAGGGTAATTTTAAAAAAACCTGTTCAAATATACAATTTACAACATCTGAACTTTTAGAAAATGATATTATTCCAGTAGCTGTAGGTGGTGAACATACAATAAGCTATGGATTACTGAAAGCTCTGGATGTTGAAAATACAACTATCATTCATTTTGATGCCCATATGGATTTAAGAGATGAGTATATGGGTGAAAAATATTCTCATGCTGCTGTAATGCGTCGAATATTTGATCTAAATCCAAAAGATATGATCCAAATTGGTGTAAGATCATGTTCCGAAGATGAAATATTATTCGCTGAAGAAAACAATATAACTTATTTCATGCCCCATGAGGTTAATGGAAACATAGAACTTATCCAGAATACCATAAAGAATACTGAAGGCCCTTTATATGTTAGTGTGGATATTGATGTACTTGATCCGGCGTATGCACCTAGTGTTGGTACTCCTTCCCCTTGTGGATTAAATCCATTCCAACTGGAGAGTTTGATTCATTGTTTAAAGGATAAGGAAGTTGTTGGATTCGATTTGGTAGAGGTTTCATCAACTGAAATTGGTGATATAACTTCAATAAATGCTGCAAAGGTTATTTACGATTTTTTATGTCTCCAATAGATTAAACATTCATTTTAGACTTTTATTTAAACTTTAAATTTATATACAATGATTTATTAATAACTAGTCACATAGAAATTCAATTATTAAAAGAAGTTTAAAATCCATTTAAAAGAGAATTTTTATGGAATTTTATCAATTTAAACGTAGAAAAATATGCTATATTAATCTAAATAAATATTTTAAAGATTATATTTGTGCATTATATTAAACTGGAGAGGTTAAGATGGATACAAGAGAAGTTAAGCTTTCAGGTCATATAATTGATTCATTAACACTTCCAAAAACCCTTGATCTTATAATGGATATGGGGGGAGACTTTGAAATTCTTAATGTTAATGTAGGTAAACATAAAAGTGATATAAGTCATGCTAAAATCAGAGTTATAGGAGATGATGAATCTCATTTGGGTGAAATTCTGGATGAATTAAGTGAGATAGGGGCAGTTATTGCTGAAATTAAGGAAATTGAACTTCTTCCATCTCAGAAAGATAAAACCCTTCCCGATGACTTTTATTCAACCACCAATCACCCTACATATGTTCGATATGATGAAAAATGGATAGAAGTTGAAGATATAGAAATGGACTGCATGATAGTAATTGACCCAGAGAGTAAACGGGCGTACTGCCGGCCAATAGGCCGAATTGAAGAAGGTGACCTTGTTGTAGTCGGAAGAGAAGGCATTAAGGTTGAACCTCCTGAAAGGCCAAGGGGTAAAAAAGGTGTCTTTGAATTCATGTCAAGTGAAGCTTCCTCTGAAAAACCTGTAAGATCCATAATAGAAAATATAGCGTCAGAAATCAGGGAAATCAAAAAAAGAAAGGGTAAGATAGCTATAGTGGCAGGTCCTGCCATAGTACATACAGGGTCAGCCCCACTTTTAGCTAGAATGATAAGGGAAGGAATTATAGATATTTTATTTGCTGGAAATGCTCTTGCCACTCATGATATTGAAAATGCTCTTTATGGAACCTCTCTTGGGATATGTACTCAAAGCGGTGAATCCGTTGTTAGGGGCCACAGGCACCATATTTATGCAATTAATGAAATTAACAAAGCGGGTTCAATAAAAGAAGCTGTTGAAAAAGGGGTACTTAAAAGCGGAATAATGTACGAATGTGTTAAAAATGATGCGCCATTTGTGCTTGCAGGATCAATAAGAGATGATGGCCCACTTCCAGATGTTATAACTGATATTATAGATGCACAGGATGAAATGCGTAAATATGCACAGAATGTGGACATGGTAATCATGATTGCGACAATGCTTCATTCCATTGCAACTGGTAACATACTCCCCTCATATGTCAAGAGCATATGTGTGGATATAAATCCTGCTACAGTTACAAAGCTTGCTGATAGGGGAAGTGCACAGGTCGTTAGTGTTGTAACCGATGTCGGGGCATTCTTACCTGTTCTTTACGAGAGTTTAGAAGGGTTAGATTGTATTAAGGATTAGAGGGCACTTGCAACCCTCTCTTTTAGTATTTCTACAATCCTTGAATCAGCACCAAAGGGTTCAGTGTAGATTATTTCACCATCAAAATTAATTCTTTCATTTTCATCAAAATTATGGATTTTTGATGGTCTTTTTGTCTCGCTTAAGCGGAGAACATATTCAATATCTTGTTTTGTATGGATTCCATGTGCTATAAATGAAGGTACAACGATTATTTTTCTAACCTGCTTTTTTTTAAGAATATCAACTGCGACTGCTATTGAAGGTTCTGCTATATTCATAAATCCTACCTCAACAGGATAGTCTGAATTTTTTCTGTATCCTTCTGCCAGTTTATAGAGAACTTCCTGCCCATAGGGTAAACTGCTTCCATGACCTACAAGTAAAATACCTGTTTTATCTGTATCTAAATTTGTATTCATATCATAACCCACCTTAAATGCGTATTAACAATAATATAATTATCTTTCTTGTATTTAAAGGCTTCTTCAAGCTTATTTGATTAATAGTAAAATAAATTTGACTAATTTGATCATTTTAGCTTATTATCAAGCTAATTTGATTAAAGGTAAAATTAATTTGACTAATCTAAATGATTAGGGCCTTAAAATTAAATTATATTTTTCAATCTATCTCTAGAAAATCAGCAAATTTTATCTTATAATTTAAATAAGGAGGCGAAATCTGGTTAATTCCAGATTCCATAGGCCTTATTTTGGAAGATAGGTATGGTAAACCTATAATACATAGTTTCACATGTTTGACAAATGTTTAGGGAAAATATGGCTTTAAGCAAAGTATTTTTGGCAGAAGAAGGCTTAAAACCATATCTTGTGCATAAACATTCTTTAGAGTCATGGTTCAAGGTTGACACATTTGAGCTGAGGATGACCTAAAAACCATACTCTTCACTCTTGATATTAGGTACACCTAAATATTGAGAGTTAGGTATACCTAAATTCTTCATAATATATAAAGTTTTAGGTTGGCCTAAAATTAATAAAAAATTTATAAAATTATGTACAAAGTTAATAACATGGAAAGGGTGCAAATTTTAGGGGCGGGTCCCGCAGGTCTTTCTGCAGCAATAAATCTTGCCAAATCCGGCTATGATGTTGATGTATTCGAGCGAAATAATGATGTAGGTGGGAGATTTCGTGGAGATCTTCAGGGACTTGAAAATTGGTCTGAAAAAGAGGACATAATTGACGATTTTAAAAGAATGGACATTGATATTAACTTTGACTGCGATCCTTTTTCCAGAATAACTGCAGTTAATGATTTTAAAATAAATGAGGTTATAACTTCCAAAAGGCCGTTATATTATCTTGTTAAAAGAGGAACTGCATCTGGAAGTCTTGATTTGGGATTAAAAGAACAAGCCCAGGATGTTGGAGTTAATATTCATTTTGAAAAGAGCATACCTGAAGAAAATGCAGATATAGTTTCAACAGGGCCTATTTCAGAAAATGTAGTGGGAATAGTTAAGGGATTAACATTTAAAACTAACCTTGAAGACACTGCTGTATTAATTTTCAATGATGAAGCTGCTTTTAAAGGTTATGCATATCTTCTTGTAACTAATGGCTATGGCTGTATGTCTACTGTACTGCTTGATAATTTGAATGATGTTAATCAATGTTTTAAAAGGGCATGGCAAATTTTTTCTGATTTATATGATTTTGATATGGAAGAACCAAATAGATGTGGGGGAGTGGGCTGCTTTACCATGAAAAAGAGATTTAAAGAGGGAAAAACTCTATTTGTAGGAGAAGCAGCTGGGCTGCAGGATTTATTTTTAGGTTTTGGGATGAGGTATGCTGTAACATCCGGATTTCTCGCTGCAAAGAGTATAATTAAAGGTGACGACTATGAAAAGATGGTTAAATCACACTTTAACCATAAATTAAAGGCAGGAATTGTAAATCGTTATTTATGGGAAAAATCCGGCTGGAATAATTATTCCATGGTTGTAAATAATTTTGGATGGATCATAAGGAACTTCAACTGGTTATCTAATTTTAATGTTTTACATAGGATTTTATACCCGTTTGCATTGCGGGGAATGAAAAAGAGATATAATTGGATTGAATAAATAACTAAGGTCCATTTACTAATTTTGTGTGTTAATAAAATTTAAATTATTTAATTCTATTGCAGAGAAGTGATAATTAAAAAGATATATAATCTCAGGTTTCATAATTATTTTCAATTAAATTGTAGGGGGAATTCCATGATCAGGGGCAACGTAGTGAATCCATTTACTGAAGAGATCTATCCAGCAGAAATAAATATGCAGGATGGAGTCATCGAATGCGTGAAGCAAATAGAAGGTAACTTCAACCAGTATGTTCTACCCGGATTTATTGATGCACATATACACATCGAAAGTTCCATGCTCACACCTTCAAGGTTTGCTGAAGCAGTTGTACCTCATGGAACAACTTCGGTTGTATCAGATCCCCATGAAATTGCCAATGTCCTTGGAATAGATGGAATAAAATATATGATTAAAGACGCGTCCTTAGTTCCTCTTAATGTTTTTTTCACAGCCCCTTCCTGCGTCCCTGCAACACCTTTTGAAACATCAGGCGCTGTAATAGGCTCAAATAAAATTGATGAACTTCTTAAAGATGATGAAATAGTCGCACTTGGAGAGATGATGAATTTCCCTGGTGTTTTAACAGGCGATTCAGAAGTTATAGCCAAAATTAAGGCAGCAAAAACATATAAGAAGCCTGTTGATGGGCACGCTCCTCTTTTAACTGGAAATGATCTTTGTAAATACATCGCGGCAGGAATTTCCACTGATCATGAATGCACAATTCCTGGAGAAGTAATTGAAAAAAGAAAGCTTGGAATGAAAGTGATGCTCAGACAGGGTTCATCTGCAAAGAATTTAGCGGATTTAATAGGTGCAGGTGGAGATTTCATAGTATCGGATGATAAACACCCTGAAGATCTCTTGAAAGGGCATATTGATTTGATGCTGAGGGAAGCTGTTGAACTTGGAGAAGATCCAGTTGAAGCGCTTAAAATGGTAACTATTAATCCTGCAGCTCATTACAATCTTGATACAGGATTAATTGCCCCGGGAAGAGCCGCCGATATTGTTGTTGTGGATGATCTTAGAAATTTCAATGTTAAAGAAGTTTATATAGGCGGAAATATTGCTGCACGTGAAGGAAAAGCGTTATTTGGCTTTAAACCACTTGAACTTGAAAGTACTTTTAAAATAAATCACAAAAAAGCAGAAGACTTTGAAATTTTATCTTCCCAAAAAGAGGAAAAAGTAAGGGTAATTGATGTTGTAGAGGGACAGCTGCTTACTGAAGAATCTGAAGCAACACTACAGGTTGCTAATGGTAAAATAGAATCAGATGTTAAAAATGATATTCTAAAGATAGCTGTCCTTGAAAGATATGGACATAACTGGATGACAAATGCATTTATTCATGGATTTGGACTTAAAAAAGGTGCAATCGCCTCAAGCGTGGCACATGATTCCCATAATATAATTGCAGTTGGAACCAATCCTCAAAATATGGCGGATGCGGTTAACAGGCTTGTTGATAATAATGGGGGGCTTGTAGCTGCAGTTGATGGACATTATCATTCATTAAGGCTCCCAATAGGGGGACTTATGAGTACAGAATCTGCAGAAGATGTGGCTTTAAAACTTGAAAAGCTGCATCATTTTTTAAAGAGTATGGGCTGTAAACTGGCATCGCCTTTCATGACCATGTCATTTTTAGCTCTTCTGGTGATTCCAAAATTAAAAATAAGTGATAGGGGCTTATTTGATGTAGAGAAGTTTGATTTTGTTGATGTTGTAAAATGATTTAAATTTAAAACAGTTTGGTGATCCTATGAAAGTTGTACCACTAGCTTTTGAAAGTATGGGCGTAAGGTCCATGGCCACATTTGTTGAAACCGATCAGAAAATATTGATTGACCCTGGAACATCCATTGCTCCTAAGAGATTTGGATACCCTCCATGGAAAAACGAATTTGATGCTTTATACGAAACCAGGGCCAGAATTGAAGAATACGCAGAAAAAGCAGATATTGCAACCATCAGCCATTATCATCACGACCATTACACTCCCTTTGAACTTGGAAAATTTCTGGATTCATCTCCTAAAGCCGCAGAAAAAATATATAATGGAAAACAGCTGTTTATTAAGCATCCAACATCTCACATTAATAAGAGCCAGGAAAAACGATCTGCTGAACTTTTAAAGCATTTAAAATATCTGGACTGTGAAGTATCATATTCGGATGGTAATTCATTTGAAATAGGCGACACGTCAATTAAATTTTCAAATCCACTTTCCCATGGCCCAGAGGGAAGTAGGTTAGGGTATATTGTGGCTGTAACCATCAGCTGGGATGGAAAAACTTTGATGCATGCTTCTGATGTTCAGGGCCCTATTAACGAGATGTCAAAGCAGGCTATTATTAAGGAAAGGCCTGACAGGTTGATATTAAGCGGTCCCCCAATTTACCTTCAGGGGTTTGCAGTTGATAGAAGAGATATAGAAAAAGCTAAAAACAATTTAATTGAAATAGCCAGAATAATTCCTGAAGTGGTGGTGGATCATCATCTTTTAAGGGATCTTAGATGTTTTAAGTTCATAGAATCAGTTAAGAAAGAATCTGGCGGAAACATATCAGTTGCATCTGAAATTATGGGTAAAGAACCCAATTTATTGGAAGCAAAAAGAAAAGAATTTTATAGGGCTTAACTTAATTTGAACATTATAATGAGTTTAATGGATGTTTAAGAGGTATTAAACATTATTTATCACTAGAATTAGAATATAATGGGTGTTATAATCATTTAAAAGCCTAAAAAAGTTAAATGCTATTTTAAATAAAAAAATTTATATTGTAATAAAGGTAAATATGACCATCTTAATGAAGTATATTTAATGAATACTTTAAATGATTTGTATCATTTAAAAGACAGTGTGCGGGAGAAAATTTATGGATGATAAGAAGAGTAATAAGCATATTAATGTTCTTTTAATAGAAGATAATCTTACAGACACTGTTTTAATACAAGAAATGCTGAAAGAAGTACGTAAACCTATATTTAAGCTGCATAATACTCGCCGCCTTGAAGAAGGATTGGATCACATTGAAAAAAATGAGATCGATGTGCTGCTTTTGGATTTGAACTTGCCAGATAGTTTTGGACTTGATACTTTTAAAAAAGCCAATGAGAATGCTCCTCAAATCCCTATTGTGATTTTAAGCGCGTTCGATGATGAAGATATCGCTGTTAAAGCAGTTAAAGGTGAAGCACAGGATTATTTAATCAAGGGAAAAGTGGATAGCAGCCTTCTGGCGCGTTCCATATCTTATGCCATTGAGCGTAAGTCCATTGAGGGTGAGTTGATAGATCACCGTGATCATCTTGAAGAACTGGTTGATGAGCGAACTAAAGAACTGCAGTCAGCAAATGAACGACTTCAAAAAGAAATAGAAGAACGTAAAAAAGCTGAAATGGAAATTAAGGCTTCACTTGAGGAAAAACAAATACTCCTTGAAGAGATACATAATCGAGTAGAAAATAATTTGGAAACAATTTCCAATCTTATAGGACTTGAATATACTCAAAACAATAATAAAGAGCCTATTGAAATTTACCAGGAAAGCCAAAACCGTGTAAAAGCAATAGCATTAATCCACGAGAGACTCTCAAGATCAGAAGATTTTGCAATCATTGATTTTGGTAAATATGCCCAAGATCTGACTGATTACCTGTTTAAGTCCTATGCGGTTGATAAAAATATAAAGGCAGATATAGAAATAAATGGAATTTTGCTGGATATAGATACTGCAGTTCCATGTGGTTTAATTTTAAATGAACTTATAACTAATTCTATAAAATATGCATTCCCAAGCAGAGTTGCTTTAAATAGTGAATCCGTAAATGATCCAATTGTAAGCCTGCCTATGGAAAGCCGCGAGTTTGAAGATGAAAAAATTCTAAATATTGTGACCGAAAATCACGAGCAAACAAATTCATCTACTAATCCAGTGACCTACAATGAACAAAGAAAATTTGCAGGTGAAAAAACTGGAGAAATAAACGTCAAATTTACACTGGATGATGGTTATTTTACATTAAAAGTGAATGATAATGGAATCGGTATGCCCGATAATGTTGATTTTAGATATACTGAAACTACAGGGATGCAGTTGGTAAATGCACTTGTAAGACAACTTGATGGTCTTATTGATCTTGAAATAAATGGTGGTTCTAAATTTAAAATCATATTTAGGGAATCTAAGGTATAAATGAGTTAAAAACTCTGTTTTTAATATTTTTATAATATCAAACAATTTCCAGCTATTTTTCAACATATTTTAAAATGTCATGCATGGCTCTTTTATGATCCAAGCTTCCTACACGGTTTACAAGCCTTGACATCTCATGAATACGTTCTAAGTACGTTTTGGAAGTATTTTCATCCACCATTTTAATCCTTGTTAAATATACAAGGGATTCTATTATGGCAAAAATAGCTCTATTCAATGGCTCAACATTTTCCCTTGCAATTATAATTTCTTCTACACTGGCATTTATGATACTCATTTTAGATTTGCTGATATTATCCTCTTTTTCAACTTCTTTAATACTGGTTACATTGGCACTAAAAAATGCATCTGCATTTTTAATATAAAAATTATCTCCATGATTTTTAAAATAATCAGAAGAAAGATCTCCAGTGGTACAGCCAACAAAAACAAGGGGATCTTTTAATATATTTACAACAAATTTGGAGTTAGTTTTAATATTATGGAGAGTATGGGTTCCTTCGAAAAGGTGCAGTATAACTTCGTTTTTATTTTTGCAGATAACCCCTATTGGAGCTGCATTTGGCAATCCTTCCTTATCTTGGGTTGTTATAATTGTTTCATAGAGTAATCCCTTCTCCATTCCAATAGATTCAAGATTTTGCATATATTCACCTTAAAAATCAAAGATTTTCTTCAACTTAATCTACAAATTATCTGATAATCTCTCTAAATATCAACATTTCAATGTTATGTTAGTGCAGTAGATAAATTTAATTATATCTCAGTACATATTTGGAAGTTAAACTGACTGATATTATGATTTTAATTTTATAAAATAGAATTTCAAAAGCAAGGAATATGTATAATACTTAGAGTTTGAAATATACAATAGAAAAAAAGTAGAAATTATATTAATTAACTATATCTGTCTCTGCCTTTTAAAAGAGCATATATAATAAGCGCTATGATGATTACAACGATTATAGGCAGTAGCCAGATGAACAGTTGGAATATAATTATTGCCAGTATAATAGCTATTATTATATATATGATATCTCTAAATTCCATATATCTTAATTGTATTTTAATATATTTATATATTTTCATGTTTACATGACTTAATTCAAGATAAAACAATAATTAGAGGACATATAATGAAAATACTTGTTGTAAATAATCACGGACAATATAACCACCGAATTCACAGGACGTTACATTATCTAAAGATTCCTTCAGAGATAATTCCAAATTCAACACCTATTGAAAAAATAAATGAAAAAGAACCAGCGGGCCTTATATTAGGTGGTGGGCCGTCTATTGAAAGGGCTGGAAACTGTTTTAAATACGTAAAAGAGCTGGATTACCCTATTTTAGGTATCTGCCTGGGCCATCAGATAATTGCAGATGCTTATGGTGGAGAAATAGGATCTGCAGGAATAGAGAGTTATGCAAAAATTGAAATAACCATAAAAGATGAAAATGACATATTTAAAGGTCTTGGAAATAACATGAAGGTGTGGACATCTCATAAAGATGAAGTTACAAAGTTACCAGAAGGGTTTAAAATACTGGCAAGTTCTTCAATTTGTGAAATAGAAGCAATGAAGCATGAAACTAAACCTTTATATGGTATACAATTCCATCCTGAGGTTTATCATACTGAAAATGGGCCAAAATTGCTTGAAAATTTTTATGAAGCTTGTAAAAATTATTCTGGTCAATAACTTACAGAAATCATTAATTGTTAAATTTATTCAAAAAAATTATTATAAGATATCTGGTATCAACCAGATATTTTAGTTATTTCTTAGTATTTATAAATTTTAGATTATATAGAACTTATATTTGCTATTTTTCTTCGTGGTATTCCTCTTCAGCATTAATAATCCATAAATTATCCTTTGAATTTACATTGTTTATTATATTTTCTACTGCAATCATTGCAGTAAGCATGGAATGGTCCATATTATTATATCTGTGCATCCCATTCCTTCCAATTAGAAATAGGTTTTCAAATTTATCCGTAAATTCTTTAACAGCGTCAAATTCTTTATATGTCCCAAAGTAAGCAGGATAGGTTTTTTGTATTCTGATAACCACGTTATCCCGCACATTCTCCTTGTCGATGATGTCAATTTTTGCAAGTTCATCTATTGCAAAATGTGAGAATTCATCATCTGACATGGTCCATAGCTCATCTCCTTCACTACAGAAGTATTCTAACCCAATCCATGTCTTGGAATCATCTTTTACAAGATAAGGACTCCAGTTGTTGAATATTTGGAGCCTACCCAGTTTTACATCACGTTCCTGTATGTAAATCCAGTTATCAGGGACTATATTATTGATGGTCTTTTGTTTAGTTTCATTTTTTATTTTAAGTTCATCTAAAAGCAAACCCACAGTAATGAAGTCACGGTATATCAATCCATTTGCAATATCTTTGATATTTTGCGGTACATTTTCTGTAGCATTAATTAAATCTTTAACTGGCATTGTTGAGAAGAAATAGTCTCCTTCTTGGGATTTTATTTCGCCTGTTTTTTTATCTTTAATTTTAATTCGCTTTACTTCATTTCCTTCATGTTCAATTCCAACAGCTTCCTGGTTGAAGTGTATTTCACCACCGTTTTCCGTGATGATTCTTGCAACTTCTTCCCATATTTGTCCTGGCCCATATTTGGGATACATGAATTGTTCTATTAAACTTGTTTCCACGTTTTTCTGCTCTATAGAATCATCTTTTGAAAATCTACTTTTTAATGCATGGGTGATAACTTTAGTTATGGATAAACCTTTTACCCTTTGGGCCCCAAAGTCAGGTTCAATCTCACTGCATGAAACTCCCCACAATTTTATATTGTAATCATCAAAAAAAGTGCCGTAAAGTTCTTTACCAAACCTATTAATATAAAAGTCTTCTAGAGTATTTTCCTCTTTAATTGGAGATATAGCGACTTTAGCATAACTTAGGCCTATTTTAATCATTCTTATGGTGCCTAAATTCTTGATAGTATTAGAATTTAATTTAATAGGATAATCAAAGAATTTTCTAAGGAAATAAATCCGTGAAAGACGACCACGGTTCAACATTACTTCATCGTTCTTCTCAGGATCAGGTGCTGGGATTTTTTTAATTTCTTCTTGACCTATCTCTCTTTTTAAGCATTCATTACGTAGTGGAACTTCTCTTCCAAGAGTTATATCGTCCTTTGCAGGCGCTCCCTGTAATGGCATGATGTTTTGCCACCATTTCATAACCCTGTCATTTTTTGAAAAAAACCTGTGACCGCCTATATCCATCCTGTTACCTTTATATTCTACAGTTTTTGAAATTCCTCCAATATCCTCACTCATTTCATAGATAATTGGTTTAATATCAGTTTTATCAAGTAGCTCGTAGGCTGCTGTTAACCCTGCAGGCCCTGCTCCTATTATAATCGCTGTTTTTTGACTCATATCGATACTCCTTGTCTAAATCATTGTCATTGATTATTATCGATGTTTTTACTAAGCATCGCTTTGATTTATTAAATATTCTAATTTAGCTGCAATCTTCTACTAATAATGATATGTATATTATTTAAATAATGTAAATTTCCTTGCAAAAAAGTTCCAGAACAATACTAAAACAGCGGTAACAATATTTGAGAAATACAGGCCTATATTATGGCTTGAATTGTATAGATGGACATCGTAAAAAATTTGATAAAAACCCACGAAATCTACAAAGAACCACATAAGCACTTCTGTTAGTACCATTCCTACAACACCAATAAATGCAAAAATCATGAATTCTGACCATATATTGTCAAGTGTATGTTTGTTAAAGACCCAGTTGACGCTCATAGCATAGTTGGCTATTAATCCTAAAATAAATGCCATTGGTGTAGCAATAAGATAATTGATATTAAGGTGTGTAAATATGATAAATGAGGCAAATTGCACTAAAAATGCAGCCCCTCCAACGAAAATATAGCGGAAGAATTGAATATGCATCCGATCTGTCTGATTTTTTATTAATTTATCTATTATAGTATCTTCTACATCAGTCATTAGTAATCCCCATATAAAAATAAGTAATATGATTATGATACGTATTATATAACTTTTGATTTTATTCTGTATAAATCTTTGCTATTTGTTTATCTTTGATTTATTGAGTAAATTCTTGAACATGGATATTTACTTTCCTTATATTTTTATGTTTTGATAGAAAAGATTAATTATTTGATTTTCCGCAGTTTAACGGCAATTAGTAATAATTTAATGATTAATATTTTAAATAATTAGAAAAAGGATGGAATTAAACTCAAAAAAAAGATTGATACTTGTTTATCTTGTGAAATAGACATAGATATTTTTTTATAGAGCTTTTTAAAATAAAAAAGTAATAATTAACCCAATATTACTGATTAGATATAATAGCTTGTTATAAATATCATAATCGTAATCGACAGGAAAATTATAACATAAGCAATTAATATTAGGTTTAAATTCTCTCGAATAATATCAATAACTGGTTTATTTTTAATAACTATCTTTTTGCTATCTATCCTATTATAATAATTTTCAAAATTTCTTATTTTGTATAACAGCAGGAAAAGCAAAGGAAGTATAGGGATAAAGTACCTTCCCTGAATCCCGTCTATTATATTTTGTCCAACAGCGGTCCATGTAATATACACAAGAACACATGCTGCAATGAAATTGAAGATAAAAGTCACTGATGAAATTAATTTTTGATTTCTAGTTATATTTATCTTATTTTTATCAAGTAAAGCTACAGGAATGATTGTAGCAATATAAGTTCCTATCCACCACATTGGTAAAGGAATATCGAGCCAGAAGTTACCAACGAATAAAAGTTGGTAAGATGCCCCGCGGTTGATAAAAGTATTTAGCAGTACATAAGGGAACCTGAGGGGATCTCCTAAGATATAGGCGATCTGGCCTGAAATCGATACCTGCGGCACAATTGGCGCGTAAAGGTTTTTAGTAAGGAGATACCAGATACCGATAATTGCAGCTACACCCAGAAACAAAGATCCAGATACTAAAAGCATCTTCTTTCTGTTTCCAAATTTCTCTGCAGGAATAAGGAATATCAAAAAGAACAACAGGAAATAATTACTTTTTGCAAGTCCAATGAGCATGAGAAGTATGAACAAAATATAAATATCTTTAATGCGTATTTTCTTTTTATTATCGTCAAATGCAAATTTAAAGAAAATAGCAATGATTAAAAAGGCTAATCCAAATAAGAAGCTGTCTGCAGAAAGTGACGCAGCCTCAAAGAGCGTCATTGGTATTAATGCCAGCATTAAGAAAACCCATTTGTGAACAGGGGTTATTCTAATTGCTAAATATGTAAGGAAAATCCATACCAGTAAGTTTGCTAATCTTCCAATGTACATCAGTACAAGAGGGGATAAATTAAATAATTTACCAAGATCTATAGCAAATGCAGACACTAAATATGGAACTGGAGAATAAGTAACCACGGCTATTCTTGAAATATCTTCAAAAACCATATTTTTACTGTTAAAGGGTAAATATAAAAGTGGAGTCAAATTGGTTTTATTCTGCCTATTTTGGAGGAAGGAATGCCATTCGTCATTTACAGTATCCGATGTAACCTTCACACTTTCAGGAACATAAACTCCTGATGTATTGCCTAACTTTTCAGGTATTACATGACCTTCACTTACATATAATGCCCTGTAGAAATGTTCATATTCGTCTGGAACCTGAAAAGCAGGAGTTGCAAGGAGAAAACCTAATCCGTAGATCAGTCCTATAATAAGAAATGCAGTTTGAGGGTTTATATCTCTGAATTTATTCATCATTGACATAGACTCTAACTTATTTTTTATTTATAAATAACTATGCATTGAACATCAAGACTTAATTCAGGAATTTGAATTTATCAGGGTTTGCAGCGATAATTTTATTTTCATTATCTTTATAAACTGAAATTTCATTTTTTAACTGATTTATGTGCGGGGCTAAATTAGTAGGATTAACTCTTTCCTGCCCTGGATTTAGATCGTTATTTTTTTCGTGATTCAGATATATTTGAAACTCTATTAATTTGGATGTGGTTTGCAGTAAAAGAATGTCATTGCCGATATAATTCTTATAAACATCATTTGAAAGAACTAAAGCGTTATTATCATTTTTCAGAGCTTTTGATATTTCATTCGATCCTTTTTGATACATTAATATGGCATTTGTATAATCATTTTTATTTTCATAAGCACTGGCCTTATTTAAATAATCATTAGCTGCGTTTTTATGGGTTAGAGATGTTTGCAAGTATCCCTGCATGTTTGAAAGGTTATACTGCTGGTATCCATAATATCCGGCCAATGATATTACAACAACCATTACGGCAATTAAAATTTTACATTTCTGGTTCAAAAAACCCCTCTATATTCACTAAATGAATTGTTGATTAATTTTATGTGCTGCTTATTTATAATTATATTGGCCAATTTGTTATTACCTGGAAAAACTAAAGAATTATAAAGATTAATATTGATATTAATTTTTAAATAAAATAATTTTAAAAGAAGATATTTATTATATATTCTGATAATTTAACTGAATTTTAAGGTTGAAGAAAATCTCAAAGATTTTCTGAATCTTCGAAAACCTGCGATTTTCGAGGCCCCGAAATCATAGATTTCGATGGCCACATAAATTGGAAATTTATGAGGTGAAAAAATGTTAGATCCATCTGATTTTATAAAAGAATCAATTGAAGAAATTAAAAAACAAATAGGGGATGAAAAGGCAATAATAGCACTTTCAGGCGGAGTTGACAGTTCAGTTGCATCCGTATTGGTTTCTGAAGCTATTGGGGGCAATCTTCTGGCAGTATTTGTTGATCATGGCCTTTTACGTGAAGGGGAGGCTGAATACGTTAAAAAAACTTTTGAACCAAGGCTCAATTTTGACTGTGTCGATGCAAAAGATGAATTTTTAAAGGAACTTGAAGGGGTAGAGGATCCAGAGGAGAAGCGGAAAATCATAGGTGAAGTCTTTATAAGGGTCTTTGAAAGAGAAGCAGAAAAAGAAGGCGCTAAATTTCTGGTACAAGGTACTATTGCGCCAGACTGGATTGAAAGTGAAGGAAAAATTAAGTCCCATCATAACGTCGCTTTACCTCATGGATTAGTTTTAGAACTCGTAGAACCTATAAGGGAACTTTATAAAGATGAAGTAAGAATTATAGGAAGTGAGTTGGGCCTTCCAGACGAAATAGTAAACAGGCAGCCATTCCCCGGTCCCGGACTCGCTGTCCGTGTGGTTGGAAAGTTAACTGAAGAAAAAATCGAAATCTGCAGAAAAGCAAATGCTATTGTTGAAGAAGAAGTTAAAAAAGAAGGTCTTGACGCAACACTCTGGCAGTACTTTGCAGTTTTAACTGACACAAAGGTTACTGGTGTTAAAGGAGATATAAGAGACTTTGGATACCTCGTGGTTTTGCGAATGGTGGAATCATGGGATGCAATGACTGCCCACGTACCTGAACTTCCATGGGAAATGATAAGGACAATTTCAGCGAGAATTACAGCGGAAATCCCGGAAGTGACCCATGTTTCACTTTCAGTTAGTGATAAACCACCAAGTACAATTGAATTCGCTTAACCATTTAGGATTCAAATTTTTTATTCTTTTCTCATTTATTATTGAAGTGTGGGCTAAATGAAACCAGATCAAATCACCCGTGAAACAGTGTATAAACTAATGATTCAGTTTATAAGGATTACAAAAAAGTTCAATGAGCTGGAAAAAATGGCCATTGATGTTGGAATTGGTGAAAAGCTCTATCCTTCTGAATTTCATGTTATAGTGGCTGTTGGAATTGGTTATGAGAATACTGTCACTGGTTTAAGTAAAAGACTTGAAATTACAAAAGGTGCAGTTTCCCAGGTTGTAAATAAGCTTCATGAAAAAGGTTTCATTAACAAGGAAAGAAATAAGGATTACGGAAAAGAAATTATTTTGTCTTTAACTGAAAAAGGTCATAATGCTTTTAATGTTCAGGATGATTTTCATAAGAAGATGGAAACTGAGTTTATAAAACATTTAGAAGGAATTACGCCTGAACAAATGGATTCGTTCCTACAAATTTTACCTAAAATTGAAGGATACATCGACACCTTTTTAAAGAATAAAAAATAATATTATTTTTCATCAAACAGTTTAGCAGCTAAACTGTTTAGAACCTTAAGGAATGATATGATGTCTATAACAATGACAGTTAAAGAGCATTTTTCTGAACATTTTTCAACTGGCCCTATTTCAAGGCATATAAAGAGTCATTTAGATTATATTCATGGGCTAAATAATCTTGAAGTTACATATGATGATGGAAATCTTTTAATAAGAAAATTTACCATGAAAGATACTGATAAATGCGCACAATTATTCAAAGAAGTGTTTTCAGCGTATCCCTGGTATGATGATTGGGTATCTGTTGAACAAACAAGAAATTATTTAATGGAATTAATTGAAAACCCTGCTTTTGAAGGATTTGTGGCTTATGAAGGCTCAAGAATTGTCTCAGTTTGCTTTGGGCATAAAAGGTCATGGTGGACAGGAAAAGAATTCTTTATCGACGAGTTTTATGTAAGAAATGAAAGCCAGGGGAATGGAATTGGAACTAGAATGTTAAATTATATAAAAGAGAGTCTTATTGAAGAAAACTATACACGACTGCTCTTATTAACAAATAAGGAAATACCTGCTGAAGAATTCTATATAAAAAATGGATTCTACAACAACCAGAAAAGGACTGTAATGGTTAAAGAATTTTAAATAGGGGTTTTATGAAAACAAATCCTGATTTTCAATAACCTTTAAGTTAGCCTGAAAAGACATGGCGACTATTGGATTTGCAGCCATTTCTGGCATTCCTAAATCTTTTAAAACTATTTTACAAAAGTCCATTGGCTCTGAAGATTGTTTATTTTTATTAATTTTGATAACTGATTCATGAATTCTTTGAAGATAGTCCAGTGATTCATCCATAACATTATATGCTTCATCACCCTCTCTTGGATCGTCCCATGAAGCTAATAATGTTTTAATCCCTTCAATGTCCCTCAGTTTCTTAATAGAATCTACAGATGTTTCAATGTCATCGTAAATTGGCAGATCTCCTTTAAGCGGGATTGCATCTCCTGTAATAAGAATTCCTTCTTCTTCAAGAAAAATGGAAATAGATCCACCTGAATGGCCGGGAGTATGGATAGCTTTTAAACTCATATTCTCGCCTAAATCCAGTGTATCTCCATCTTCAATAATTTCATCAACATCAACGGATCCTTCAACAAGGGAATGAAAATTTGGTACTGGGCGTTCCTTCGCCTGTAATTCGACATCTTCAATCCATGATCTTTCGACAGAATGAGCCGCAATTTTACATCCTGATTTTTCCTTTATGGATTTTGCTGATCCAATATGATCTGGATGAGAATGTGTTAAAATCATCAAAGAAATATCTGCAGGCTTTAACCCAATTTTTTCCATATAATCAAAGATTACACCTTCACTGGACACGACTCCACTGTCAATTAAATATGCTTTCTTCCCGACCAGTAGATATGAATAAACGAATCGATTTAAAGTCCCTGAATCAGTTTTAACCTGAAAAGGGATTTTTATTGAATGTACGTGTTTTGTAATCTGCATGTTTTTGCTCCAATGATTTTTTAATTAAATTAGTGAAGTTGATGATTTTAAAATCATCTTATTTACTATTTTCCAATATTTTCAATCCATTCTTCGGTAGTCATAACTGTGCTGAATCTCATGGCTTGCGTAACTAAAATAGCTTTATGAAGCTCTTCTGCGTTGATTTCTCCAGCAGAATTAGATATATCCAGTGTTCCTGTAGCGTCTCTTAAAAATTCCACTTTAAAGCCAAGATGCATTGCCTGTCTTGCAGTTGTATCACAGCACATCTGAGTCATGTATCCACTGATCACAACTGTATCTATATTGTTTTCTTTTAGCCAGGATTCCAATTCGGTTCCTGTGAAGCTTCCAGGTAAATTTTTCTCAATGATTTTATCATAATTTCTTTTTAGTATCTCTTCGCTTATTTCATGTTCATCAGTGCCTTTTTTAAATGTGACGGCATCTTCTCCAGGGTTTGTATGTTGGATCAGGATAACATGAATCTCATTTTCATTTGCAATATCCATAACTTTTATAATATTTTCAAAACTATTTTCTGGATATGTAACTGGTAATTTACCGCTGAAATATTCTTTTTGTACATCGATTATTAGTAGCGCTCTTTTCATAAAATCACTCATTTGATTATTGAATTTTTACGTGATAATGTTTTTATTAAAAAATTCGTATTTTACAAAACCTTTATATACTACTTTCCATATATTGACTCCTAGTCAGTGACTGACAGTCAGTCAAAAATGAGATGATAATATGGAAGTTAAAGATTGTATAAAATTTGCAAATGAAAACCCAGTAAGCTGGGTAGCAACTGTAGATGATGATCAGCCCAGAGTGAGGGCACTTGGAATGTGGTTTGCCGATGAAAGTGGTTATTACTTCCAGATAAGGGCAGATATGGATATGTATAAACAGCTTCAGGAAAATTCTAAAGTTGAGGCCTCATTCTGGAAGCCAGGGGCAATGTTCGGGACAATGATGAGAGTAGCTGGAGAGGTGGAATTTCTCGATAACACTGAACTAAAGAAAAAGGTTTTAGAAGATAGACCCTTTCTCAAAGATTTTGGATTTACATCTGAAAGCCCTGATCTTGTAATATTCAGAATATTAAAAGGTAATGCCTATTTCTGGACAATGGAAACAGCTTTTGAGCCTAAAAAGATGGTAGAATTTGGTAAGTAAGGTTATAGGTGAATATAAATGACTGAAATAAGCACGAATAAAATTCAAATGGAAAGAACGGATTGTTCTCCATTGAATTCGATATACTGTACCCTGAAAATGAAAGTAACAGGTAACCTGAATGAAAATGACCTTAAAAAGCTTTATAGGTGTACTTTGTGTAACCAATGCAGAACTGCAGGATTTAATCAGGGTACAAGAGAAAAGGCAGTATGTAACAATCTTATTGCTCCTCATGTATCTAAAATCAGCGAAAATATAAGTAAATTTGGAAATTCTTATGGAATTGAAGGTATAAATGCCGGTGATTACCAGAATAATACGGAAACTATACTCTTTAGGGGATGTACATCAAGATATAAAGCCCCTGAGATACTTACAGCTGCTGAAAACTTGCTTACAAATGAAATAGAATATGGCATCATAAACGACGAAACATGTTGTGGAAATATACTGTTTAATCTGGGAGATGAAAACTCAGGTTTAGAAATAGTCAGGAAAAATATTAAAAAATTCAAAGCAGCAGGGGTTAAGAGAATCATTACAATATGCCCTGGCTGTTATAATGCTTTCAATAAATATTACAAAGGACAAGATGGATTCAATCCTGAGATAATTCTCGCAGTTGACATATTAAACGGCTCGACTACTGTCAATGAAGAATTTCTAATTCAAGATCCATGCCATGCAAAGGAAAAAGCCGATAGTGTACGAAGAATAATCTCTGGTTCAAATAAAAGTGCAAGTCCATGTTGTGGAGCAGGTGCAGGTGTTATGGCACATGACAAACAACTTGCCAATACTAAAGCAAGAAAAGCCGTAGATAACGCTGTAAAAAAGATAGTAACTTATTGTCCATTCTGCTATCTTAACATGTCATCAATAAAGCCAGATAAGGTTACTGATATTTATATAGTGCTGAATGATCAAAATAATGTAAATCAAGCTAGTAAATGAAGTTGACAATAGGGGATGAATACTTGAAAGTAACTGATAATGTTTATGCATTGGAATCGACAAAAGGGAATTATGCGTATGTTATTTTGGGTGAAGAAATAAGTTTAATTGATACGGGACGTCCTGGACAGGGAAAAGGAATTTTAAAAGAGCTTAAGGCAATGGATATTGAACCCGAAGATATCAAACATATTTTAATAACACACCACGATGTAGACCATATAGGAAGTCTTGCATTCCTTGAAAAGAAAACTGGAGCCAATATATGGGCTTCAAAAGAAGATATTCCCTATATTTGCGGTGATAAAAACCGTCCTGGAATTAAAAGATTTTTCTCATTTATACTACGAGCAAAAAAACCTGAGAAAATAAACCCTTACCCTGAAAATCATAAGATCCTTGATATGGAAGTAATTCCAACTCCAGGACATACTCCAGGGCATGTATGTTTGCTCTATAGGGATATTTTGTTCGTTGGAGATTTATTTAGAACTTCTAATGGGCAGATAGGTCCTATGAGGTCATTTATGAACTGGAATACTGACCTTTCAATGGAATCTATTAAAAAAGTCGCAGATTTACATTTTAAATGGTTATGTCCGGCCCATGGAAAGCCTGTTGAGCTAAAGGGTAAACATGAATTGATGTGAGGCATGGAAACTATGAAATTCTGGCAAAAGATACCTGGATTCAGGTCAGGAAAACGTTGGAAAATGGGTTTAGCAGTATTAGGCTATATTTTTATAATATTAATTGCTGCTTCTGCTGTTATAGCCTCATCATATAGCAATAATTCACCAGTTTCGACTACCATTAAACCTGCTGGAGAACCTGTAGGTAAGGCTTTGGTTGTATATTACAGTTTAAGTTCCAAGAAGATTGATGGGAATTACTCAGATATATACGATGGTGGATACTGCGAACAGACAGCATATGCAATTGCTCAAGGTCTTGTATCTAAAAATTGGGAAGTAACTATGCTAAGAGTTGAACCTACCAGTGGAAATGTACTGCATATGCTTCAAAGTTGCGGTGGACACAGTGTAAATATTAAACCTGTTAATTTGGATGTTGGTAGTTATGATCTGGTGGTTATAGGCAGCCCAACCTGGAACAACGGCCCTGTATCAGCTATTAAATCTTACATAGATCAAGTTAACCTGAAAGGAAAGAACGTAGCCCTGTTTATCACAGCAGGAGGATACTCTTCATTGAATTCGACTGAAAACATGATTAAAGAACGTGGTGGGAATGTTACTGATTCTTTAATGCTGTTTAGCAGGCAAAAAGTTGATGCAGGAAAATTAGCTGAAGAATTTGGAGAAAAATTAGGCTCATGAAGACATGAAAAATGTATTTAAAATATAACAGTGATGTCCATAACATAGAATTACCAAAATAATGATAAATTAATCATTCTCACTAAAATTAATTAAAATTTAAACGTGAAAATCATGGCAAGGATAACAAAAGATCCTGAAACAAGGAGAAAAGAGTTCATAGCAGCTGCCAGAGAGCTGTTCATGGAAAAAGGGTTCGATCAAACTTCAGTTAATGATATTACAAATAAAATAGGCATGTCCCATGGATCATTCTTCTATTACTTTAAATCAAAAAATGATGTAATGAAAGAAGTGATAAAGGATAATTTAAATTATTGGAAGAATTTCATGGTGGATTTGGCGGCAAATGAAGAGATAAATGCCCTGCAAAAGATGCAAGCTATACTGAGCATGTCAATTGAATCACAAAGAACTAAACAGAATATAACTGAGTTTTTTCAAAAAGAGGGAAATGCCATTATGTATCGAGAACATAGAAAAAAATCTCGTGAAATGATGATACCATTAATAACTCTGGTTGTTGAACAGGGAGTTAAAGAAGGAATATTTCACATAGAATTCCCTAGAGAAACAGTAGAATACGTAGGGTATATACTGGAGAATTTAGGAGACAGTTTGAAATCTGCACAAAGTGAAGAGGGATATTTAAGGAAAATACAGGCTTTAGAAACTATTTTATCTAAAATTGCAGGAATTGAAAAAAACAAACTCAATTTAGTTAAATCTGGGGAAAATAAATGAATAAAAATCATGACCAGGAAAAATACTGGGATAAAGCAGCTGAAGAAAAAAAATTTCCAACACCTTTCCAGATTGAGGAGTTTGAAACATATGTTTCAAAGGAAACAAGAACACTCGAAAATCTTCGATTTTCGAGGATTTTAGAAGTGGGCTGTGGCTACGGAAGAATACTGAATGAACTCTATAATCATGATTTTAGGAATTTAACAGGCATAGACTATTCACAGGGAATGATTGATAGAGGGTTGAAGTCATATCCCTATTTAAATCTCATAAAAACTGATGGGGAGAATATTCCTTTTCATGATAATGAATTTGATGCGGTAATCCTTATTTCTGTATTAACTTCCAATATTAAGGATGAAGAACAGGAAAATTTAATCTCAGAAATTTTGAGGGTGCTTAAAGAAGGGGGAGTTTTATACTTCGCGGATTTTCTAATAAATCAAGATGAAAGAAATCTGGAACGTTATAGCAAATATAAAAATAAATATGGAGTATATGGTATTTTTGAACTCCCAGAAGGTGCAGTTTTAAGACACCACACTGAAGAACATATTTTAAAATTAACAGAAGGTTTTCAAAAATTGGTCTTTGAAAAAACAGTTTATACTACTATGAACGGCAATAAATCAAACGGTTTTTATTACATTGGGAAAAAGAAATGAATTATTGGGGAATATAATCCTCTCTAACTGGAGAAAATATTTCAACGGCAACAGAATCTTCGATTGTTTCTGCACCATGCACTGTGTTTCCTGGAATGGCCCAGCTATCACCCGCTTTCATTTCATGTCTTTCTCCACCAACAGTCAGTATTATATGACCAGAAACAAGATAACCAGTTTGTTCCTCTGGATGGCTGTGCATAGGTAATATTTTATCTTTTTCTAATATAAACTCTGTTAAAAGAGTGTTATCTCCATAAACCAGTGTTTTTCGCTTGATGCCGTCGAAAACTTTGATATAACTATCTTCACTTGTTTTTCCAATTTTATGTGTCATGATATCGAGTTGTAAATTATTATTGAGAATTCCAATCTTTTCTAAGCAAGGAATAAATATGTTCATTCCAGTATCGATTACTCCAATATCCATATTCTCTTAGAGTTCCTTCTTTTTTAAAACCTAGTTTTTCAAGCACTCTAATTGATTTTGATGCTTCTGGAACTACAAATGCTTCTACTCGGTTTAACTGTGTATTTACAAATCCGAATTTAAGGACTTCTTTCAACGCTTCAGTGGTGTATCCTTTTCCCCAGTATTCCCTGCCCAATTCATATCCAACTTCTCCCCTGGAGCTTCTTTTGATCCATGTGTTAAAACCACAGGTTCCAATTAGGGCATTATCTTTTTTTCTAACTATTCCCCATCGAATACCTTCTTTATTTCTATATAAATTGTTTAAAATACTGATCATATGATGGGCCTGTTCAATGGTTTTAAAAGAATTCATGTTCATGTATTTTGTAACTTCATCATCAGACCAAATTTGAAATAAGGTATTTACATCTGTCCGGGTCATTTTTCTTAAAATTAACCTTTTTGTAGACAATTCTGGAAATTGAGGATTTATTCTCACATTTTTCATCTCTCAACTTTTATTATATTTTAATTAATTTTTGAGGATTTGATGTATTATATTATATCAATTTTAACTTATAGAAATTTTGAATGGAATTTAGAAAGTAACTATATTTTTTTGTTTTTTTGCATTTTCCAATATTTTAGCAATACAATCTGATTTGGCGTCAGCATAGTCATTGATACTGTCCCATTCTATTTCTGACAGAGATTTTTTGACATTTTCATATTCTTTTTTTGCTTTATGGTTGTTCCTCAGGTAATCTCGAAATAACAGCTGGTTTATCCAGAAATCTGAATTAATTGCAACCATGTGGATATGAAAACTATCCTCATGATTTCCCTTGTCAATATCTGGATCATTAAAACTTATTATTTCTGGTAGTTTAATGTCTGGATCTTTAAGCTTGAAAAAATATCTTCTAAAAGGCATATAAACCTCATATTTTTGAACATAGGTATATCCGAGGGATATTATTTTATTTATATTGTCATCTAGCTGTTTTTCTTCTTCAACTCCAATCATTATGTCAATTACAGGTTTTGAACAGATATCAGGAATAGCTGTGCTGCCAATATGTTCTATTTTTATTCCTTCAGTGCCAAGAATGCTAATCAGCTTCTTTTTTTCGGATTCAAATAACGATTTCCATTTTGGGTCATATTTTTCAAGTTTAACCTTCATTTTCACTATTCCATGATTTTTCTAACCTTATGTGTTATTACATGGCCGAGTTTACGGTGTTCATCAACATCTAAATGAATTCCATCCAGATCACTTGTTACAACTACTTCTGAAGCATCTAAAAAGTAAGTGTTGTATTCTTCGGCTATCTGTTTATAATACTGGCCAAATAATCGTGATTTAGCTTTTCCACTTTCAAATTCCTCGGCGAAATTGGATAGTTCTGTAATTGGCGGTGGAGCAACTAATAATATTTCTGGTGCATTTTCATAAGGGCCTGCCTGACTTTTAAGGATTAGATCCACTAAAACACGAATACTACGGGCAATTTCCGCGGCAGAAAGAGAAAAACGTGTTTTAAGGTCATTGGTGCCTAAAAATAATATTACAATATCCACTGGTCTATGGGATGCAAGACATGGTATAAGATATTTCATTCCATTTTTGTATCCGCCGTGTAATGGGTCGTCCCATAATGTTGTCCTACCGTTTAACCCTTCTTCAATTACAAAATAATCATCGCCTAGATCATTCCTTAAAACTCCTGGCCATCGTTTATCTCTTGCAATACGATTACCAGTTGCAGGATCATAGCCCCATGTAAGTGAATCACCATAACAAAGGATTGTCTTCATAAATACTCCTCTAATTTATTTTTATCGTATAATAATGCTTAATATAGTAAAATAGTTGTTGAATTATTCTGATAGCATCTTTCTTATATATGTTCCAGCACTATCAATAGCGTTTTGTCCTTCTTCAACACACGATGAAAACGTCTGGAAGCTGTGAAACATGTCTTTCCAGAGTTCAAATGTCACTTCAATATCTGAGTCTACTGCTTTTTTGTGGAATTTTATAATATCATCAAGAATCAATTCATGGCTGCCTACTTGAATCAAAATGGGAGGTAGCCCATGCAAATCCGTATAAAGGGGTGAAGATAATGGCTGCATGAGATCATGGCCTTTTAAATAGACTTTTTGGATATTTTCAAGTCTTTCGTGAGTCATCCAGTCTTTTCCTCTGTTTGTAACTATGGAATGGCCCTGAAACAACATGTCTACTAGTGGAGACATGCATACTGCGGCTGCGGGTAATTCAACTCCATTATCTCGTAGAGATAAAATGGTAGATAATGCCAGGGTTCCTCCAGCAGATATTCCTGCAATAACAATTTTAGATGGTTCTATTCCCTGCTTTAAAAGCCATAGATAGGATGTTAAGCAGTCATCATGAGGCGCTGGAAATTTATATTCTGGTGCAAGCCTGTAATCAACACTAAAAACACATGTGCCTGAAGAACGGGATAATTTTCCGCATAAATCAAGGTGGTCTTTTGTGGAGCCCATTGTAAAGCTTCCACCATGGAAAAATAGTATTATATTATCGTTTTGAGCATTTTCTGCGCAGATTTTGAATCCAGGAATATCGCCAATATTTTGACTTTCTACATTGGGTTTGTGTTTAGAACTGAATTCAAGGTATAACTGCTCGAAATCTTTTCTAAGCTGGAATATATTACTCTGGCTTGATGAGAGCTTCTTATTGATAATTGTCAGTATTTCTTCTGCAGTTTTATTGCTCATTGAGTTCATCTTTTGATTTTATAGTTTAAAAATCTTTTTAAAGCGCTCAAAAATTCTTTGAATTTTTGGCGCCCCAAACACTCCGTGTTTGATGGCCCATTTTTTTGAAGATTTTTTTAAAATTCTCTTAATAAATACTTCTCATCTGCTCTCATTACTTTTTTATTAAGGTATGGCAATATATAACATCATGATAAAGGGCAAGGAAGCCTACCTCAAAAGGCTTACAGCTAACATCAATATGAAATCAGTGGATGTAGGAAAGGAACTCGATGGAACCACGCCCCCTTCTGTTTTTATTGGAAGCTGGAACTATCCTAAAGTGTATGCTGGGCCAATGATAGCCCCATTACAGGGGGATATATCCATCATGGATCGGCCTGAATCATGGATTCCAAGTCAAACCACACAGGAAGAAATTATTGGCTACAGGTTGAACCTTGTGAGGGGAAAACAAACTGTAGGTATACAGGACTTTAATAATTCTTTTGTTGAAAAATTACAGGAAATATCACTTGCATCAACTTCCATTGAAAGTGAAGCAGAATTTGGAAGTCGGCCAAGAGGCCTTTCATTCAGCGATGAAACTGCTCCCCACGGCCCAAGTGCTTTAATTGAGAAGTTTGACATAGATGCAGTTAAATGGGACCGTCAACTGGAAAAGGTATATTATGATACTGATTTTAAAGCTGCTGAAGCTACAATGGACCTTCACAGTAAAGGAATTCCTTTTTCAAGCATTCAAAAGGCATTTTCTGTTGGGACCATGGGCATTGGAAAAAACAGGAAATTAGTGCCTACAAGATGGTCAATTACGGCATGTGACAGTATTATAGGGGATAATTTGCTTAAAGAAGTCAGACATTACGATATATTAGAAACTTATCGTGTGTATGAATTCAGCAGCCTTAACAATTACTATGCCGTGATGTTAATGCCAACAGAATGGCAGTATGAATGGATTGAAGCGTTTTTACATGTTCTGGGAAGGGAAGAATTAATTTTTGCTGATCATGAATTGAATGGAGGCAAGAAAGGGTATTCCTGTGTTGGGGGATGCTATTATACTTGCAAAATGGCTGTTCTTGAGGCCCTTGCAAGTGAGAAAAAACAGGCGGGAGCAATAGTACTGCGGGAAGCATACAATGGATATGTACCTCTTGGAGTTTTTAATGTGCGTGAAAATGTAAGAAGCGCAATGAATGAAATTCCAAGGGAATTTGAAGATATGAAAACTGCTTTGACATATATTGAAGGAAAATTGAAGCTTCCAATGGAAAGGTTCAAAGAAACAAGTACCCTTCTTCAGGATTTGATGAGATCCAGACAGATGACACTGGATAACTTTTTTAAATGAAGTTAACATTAAGTATAATAATGGATTTTTATTTAAAATTTCTTTTTGAGATGATTTAATTGGAATTACACTTTAAAAAACCGTCAAAAGAAGCCAGAAGGGCAATGTGCGACGCTGCAATTAGGATAGATCATGCATCAAACAGAGGATTTAATGAAGTCAAAATTGCACAGGATAGTATAAGTGAAATTACAGGACATGAACATGTAAAAATTGTAAATAGTGGGAATTCTGCAATTTTAGCGGCTATGAGTTCGTTTAAAGGTAAAATAATGATTCCAGATCAGGGTGGCTGGATAGGATTTAAAAATATTGCTGAATTTATTGGCCTTGAAGTCGTAGAAGTATCAACAGAACATGGAATTATTAATCCCGATACCCTTGAGGATATCGCAAGTAAATATAAACCAGAAGCTCTTTTTATAACAAGTTTTGCGGGTTATATTGCAGAGCAGCCTGTAAAAGAAATATTTGAAGTATGTAATGATAATAAAATTGTTCTGGTTGAAGATGCATCCGGAGGAATCGGTGATAAAGATAAAAAGCTGGGAAATGGCAGCCATGCTCATGTAATAGTGGCTTCAACTGGTTCACCTAAAATAATAAACGTTGGAAATGGGGGTTTTATTTCAACAAATGACAATGCCCTTTTTAAGAATTCTAAAACTATATTAAAAACATTAAGGGCAGATCCTATAACTTGTGTGGGAATATCTGAAGAAATTAAAAATTCGCCATTCATTCTTTCAAAAACAATTGAAGCATGTGATATTGTTAAAAAAGAATTTGAATCAGCTGTTCATGCCGATAAAAGAGGAATTACAGTAGCATTGGAAACTGATGATCCCAAAAAGGCAGGCTATTTACTCAGACAAAAATTAAAAGCTGATGAGAGAAGTATAATAACTGTCTGCCCTAGATATGAACGGGTAATGATGGATGCTGTATGTCTTGAGATTAAAAATTTAGATCTGCAGTGTCTGGAAAATGATACTTTAAAAGAAATTATCCAGATTGTTAAAGGAGTACTTGATTAAATTAATGCCATTAAGTTTCCATTATTAACAATGTAGTCCTTTCCACCATAACATTTGAAATACCCTTTGCAGTTTTTATTTCTCCATCTGAGATATCATAAATATTCTTTAAAAGAATTTCATCAGGATATAAGACCATATCGTCCCTTTTTTCTAATATATTTTCTAATTCACCCATTATATTATCACTGCAGTCCACAGCAACAGCACAGATATTCATTTCGCCTTCTTTTATACCTAAAATTGAAAGTGCCTTTGATATCTGTCTTTGGGCGGATGCACGTACGCATATCTCAAGTCCAAGGTCTTTTGCAACATTTTCATTTCTCTCAAATGATTTAATTGCATGGACAGCAGCATGAAAAATATGTTCCCTGCCGGCTATTCCATCGGCATTTAAGAGTTGAACAGTGCAGTTTTTACTTATTTTATTTACATTGCTCATTAAATTTCCAAAATCATCTATATTGGACTTGAAACCTGCTATCTGGATATTATATTCCATGATATACCTCATAAATTTTCTATTTACGTGGTTCAGAAATACTGCGTATTTCTTCAACCTCATAATTCCAGTTATTAAAAGTTAAAAAGTAAATTGTGAGAAAGAATAATTTAAATAATTAGGAAGGTTTTTATAGATCTCCCTCTTTTACGTTTTTAATATCCTTTTTATCGCTTAATATTTTGTTTATCCCGCTTAAATAAGCTTCTACACTTGCATTAATAATATCTGGTTGTGTACTTCTTGCAGTGACGATGTTTCCTTCATGTTTCAGCTTAACGATAACATCGATCAACGCATCGGTACCACCAGTAATAGCGTCTACGTGGTATTCTTCAAGTTCTATATCTGCAAAATCCTTAATACTTTTTTTAACAGCCACTATTGCAGCATCTACAGGACCTATACCTGTTCCAGCTTCAAGAACTTCTTTATTATTTATATTAAGTTTTACAGATGCTGTTGGGGTTACCTTATTTCCAGAAACTATTGTGAGTTCATCGAGCTCAACCACTTTTTCTGCAAGTATTCCAAGCACATCTTCTGCAATCGCCTGCAAATCTACATCTGTAACGCATTTGCCCTTATCTCCGAGAGCTTTTACCCTTGTAAATATTTGATTGAGTTTTTCGTCATCTACACGCAGACCCATTTCTTTAAGTCTCTTTTTAAGTAAACCAGACCCAATGTGTTTACCCATAACAAATCTACGTTTATGTCCTACGAGTTCTGGAGTGATTGGTTCATAAGTTTCAGCTTTTTTAATTACACCGTCTGCATGTATCCCAGACTCGTGAGCAAAAGCATTTTCTCCAACTATTGCTTTATTTGGCTGTAAAGGTACATTTGTCATCCTTGAAACCATTTTAGAGATTTCATACAGCATTCCAATGTTTATATTTGTTTTTACATCATAGAGTGAGTACAATGCAACTACTGTTTCTTCTAAAGATGCGTTTCCAGCTCTTTCACCAATTCCATTAACTGTAGCATGAACTTGACTAGCACCTGCCCTTAAACCGGCAAGTGAATTTGCAACTGCAAGTCCAAAGTCGTTATGGCAATGGACGCTTAAAGGAGCATCAAGCTTGGATAAATGCCCGTAAAATTCATAAGCTTTCTCAGGAGTGAGCATTCCAACGGTATCGCATGCACATATCCTTTTTGCACCAGCTTCTATTCCTTCTTTGAATAATTGTGTGAGATAATCAAGGTCGCTTCTTGTGGAATCTTCTGCAGAGAGTTCGACCAGCAAACCGTGATCAACAGCGTACTGGGTACTTTCAATTGCGAGATCTTTAACTGATTCTCGTGTTTTCCTTAATTTGTGTTCTATATGAAGATCAGATGTTGGAACAACTAAATGAACGCTGTCTACATCGCATTCAAGTGCAGCATCCACATCGATTTTAACAGCCCTTGCAAAACTGGATATTTCAGCAGAAAGCCCTTCCCGGGCGATTTTTTTGATTCCTTCTCTTTCACCAATTGATGTAATGGCAGATCCAGCTTCAATAATATCTACGCCAAGTTCATCAAGTTTTATGGCAATTCGTAGCTTTTCATCAGGAGTTAAGGAAACTCCTGGAGTCTGTTCTCCATCTCTTAGTGTTGTATCAAGTATTCTAGCCTTCAAAGGAATCCCTCTTATCTTTAAACTAAAGTCAAATTTCTGTTCTTTTAAGTACAGAAATTACTCTGGTTAAACTTTTATGCATTCTTATCTCATATTGTTCTATTATTTTAAATTTTGTATGACTCACAAGTTCATGTATATCTAAATAATGGGGAGTCGCCATACAGATGTATCCATCCTCTTTAAGTATTTCCTGCATTGACAGGAGAGACTCTTCATAAATCTTCCGGCTTTCAATACCTGCTGTTGAGGCGGAAATACCATAAGGAGGATCAGTTACAATGGCATCCACTTTGTAAGGTAGCTTAATGTATCTTGCATCACCCTGAAAAACTTCATAATCCTTAATATTGCAGTATTCCAGATTTTTTTTGGTCCCTACAACCATTTTTTCATCGATATCCATTCCAACTACTTTGGCACCAATTATCCCTGCCTCTATCAAAATTCCTCCAGTTCCGCAGAAGGGATCTAGAACTATACTTCCTTTTTTTACCCTTGCCAGATTTGACATTCCCCTTGCAAGCTTTGGACTCATAGATCCTGGATAGAAGAAAGGCCTTTTATGTGGTTTTAAGTCATAAAAATGTTTTTTAGCTCTTTTAACAAGTCGTTTGCTTACAATTATCTTATCATTAATCACGATTGTCCTTAAAAAAGCCTCTGGATTTTCAAGGTTGACCTTGGTTTTATCTCCTAATTTTCTTTTAATAATTCCCCCAATCTCAATTTCCATGGCTTGAGAATTAAAATCAAGGTCAAGACCTATTTTTTTAACTCGCACAGCATAATCATGAGGAACAACATTTTTCCAGGGGTATTTTTCTATATCATCATTTAAATTTGCCATGCTGGTTTCAAATAGCAATTTACATATTTCGTGGGTATAAGCAATCTTTTTACCAATTACTTCAATAATATTAAAGTCTTCATCTGAAATTTCAAGAATTAAAATTCCATTTTTATGATATTTAATGTTATAAGAGACATTTTCAGCCTCTAAACTTGCTACTATTTCTGCTTTTGGTAAAGTTTCGTTTTCACCAGATAAAATGAAGATTATTTCCATAGATTAGACACCTTTAATGAGTTGAGTTGTGTTAACAGTTTCATAAAAATAAATTATTTTAATGAATATCCTTGATGTTTTATTTACAGTTAAACTGGATAGCAAATTAACCTTTTCTATTTGGATACCTTCAAATAAAATTCACGGACTTGAAAATAAAAAATTTTCAAGATAAGTTAAAGGAATGACCATTTTATAAACCAAATATTGTACGAGATAGCAATTTAGGAAGAACTGAAAATATCAGCCCGCTTTTTATCAGTTCTTTCATAAGGGGTGATTGGGAGTCAAGATCTCCATGTTCCGAAACAATTTTCCCTATTTCCTTTTCTTTAAGCTTTAAAATTACAGAATCAAGATCATCATCGTTTAGGGAACTGTAAGTCTTTTGCACTTTAAGCTGCATCTTAAGTTCAGTATTGTACATTTTCCGGTATTGTTTTTGATAAGTCTTTAAAATGTCAATGTTTTTGGAGCTAATTGATTTATATACAACTTCAGCTGCTATTTTTGCACAAACAAATCCTATTATAAGTCCTCCGCCTGTAGTCGGCTTTACTTGAGAAGCTGCATCTCCTATAAGTATAGCTCTATTTTTTACTACATCCTTTTTAGGGTCGTAAACTGGGATTATACCATGGTATTTTTTCAAAATTATGGCATCCTTTAAGTTTTCATTATTTGCTAAGAAGTTGTTTAAAATTTCACTTAGATTTTTATAATCTGAATTAGCGAATAAACCTATTCTTGCTGTAGATTTTGAAAGTGGAATGACCCATAAGAACCCTGGCGATATTTCTGAATTCACATAAACCTGAAAACAATCATCATCAAAGGAATTTTCGCCAGTGTCAATTAGATACTGGCTTGCATGTACTGATTTAAAGTCATTGTTGAACTCTTTAGATACTATAGATGAATAACCATCAGCACCTACAATGACCTCAGCAGATATTTTTTTATCCTTTAAGTATAACTCTCCTTTTTCAATGTCAACGTCGTTTACGCGATGATTTAGAAAAAGTTTTGCTCCTTTATCTACTGCTAATTGTGCTAAAAACTTGTCATAGGCAACCCTATCTAAAACATATGCTAAAGGTTCCTTTTTACGCATAGAAATCATGGTATCTGCAGGGGAATATAAACTTGCCCCATAGATTTCATTAGCTATAAATTCATCTGGTAAAATGTTTACTTCTTTTATTTTACTACCTAGAAGTCCAGCACACTGTAAAGGAACCCCAACTTCCTTTTTTTTCTCAAATATAGCGACTTTAAGCCCTTTTTCTGCTGCATACCTTGCAAATGTTGAGCCTACAGGCCCGGCACCAACTACAGCGACATCATAATGTTCCATGTTATCGTATCCGTTAATTAAAGTTTGATTATTGTTTCATTTAATGTGTAAAAAGACAGGAAATACCTGTATTCAAATTAATATTTAGAAAAGTACATTTTCAGTATATTTTATACTAATATTTAATTATTTAACTAGTACCTTAATTATCGTACTAATTACAGTATCAACTTTCTTTGAATTAACTTTAACATTAAGTCAATTTTAATCATCTGATTTTTAACTAATATCTTTTAAATTTTTTGTCATATCTGTTAATCACAGAATCATCTGTCCTTTTCGGACGAGATGATTGGGGGACTCTAAAATCACCTTCAATCATCCGGTTTATCATATCTTCTACTTTTTTAGGGTTTGGAATATCATTAAGAATTAACTTGGTACTTTCATGACCGCCAAATATAGATATATCTCCACTGGATGTTAGTCTTTCAATTACGCCTTGTGAAACGTTAATGTCTTGAATTTTATCATAATGCATATATGTCTTGTTTTTGCGTATTATTCCTCTCTCGAGGATAACTCGTTGGTTTGTAAGTGTATATATCGTATATTTCCATGAAAGTACATCCCATATAATCCAGAGGATTAAAATGAGCATTACAATAAGTAGAAGATATACTGTAGCTTGTACAAGTGGAATCTGTACAAAACTTATAATGAAATTTTGAATATTTGCAGCAATAGACACTACAAACCTAAAAAGATATATAATCACAATTAAGACGATAAATTTGATTAAAGCAGAAGTTAAATGCATAAAAAAGCGAGGTCTGGTTTCAAATAAAATTCTTTCTCCAGAACGAATATCTTTTGTATTTCTCATACGCAATCACTACTCATTTTTGCCTGTAGGTTGATAACTTAATTGACGTTAATTAAAATTATTTCTATGTTTCTTTACAATTCAATAATTTAGAGTTAGTAATCTAAATATTTTATGTAAAAGATTTTCGGAGCACAAAAAAATCAAAGATTTTTTTGTAAGTTTTGACAAATTAAACACGATGATCACAGAAAGAATCAGGATTGATGAAACTGACATTTTACTTAAAACTGATTTAATAAATCATGGACTTTATAATTTCGTTTTAAGACAGCGCATGGATCTCATAAGCTATATTCGAAGGAATAGAGAATTTTTGATATCATTTGAGCCTGTAGAGGTAGAAGAAGCTCCATTTATAGCCAGAATAATGGCAAAAGCAGGTGAAATTGCAGATGTAGGCCCAATGGCAGCAGTTGCAGGAACAATATCAGAGCTTTCAATGGAATATTTGGTTAAAATAGGTGCAAAATATACAATTATTGAAAATGGAGGGGATATAGCACTTAAAACAAATAAGGATGTTGTGATGGGCCTTTATGCTGGTACTTCATCACTTTCAGGGCAGATTGGTTTTAAAATAAAACATGAAACTACTCCTATGGGGATATGTACATCTTCTGGAACTGTAGGCCATTCTATAAGCTTAGGGATGGCCGATTCCGTTACCGTATTTTCAAATCAAGCTAGTATTGCAGATGCTCTTGCAACCAGTATTGCTAATGAAGCTAAGGGTGATTTAGAACAGGATGCAGTGCAGAATTGCCTTGCAAGGGCTGAAGAATTTAAACCATATTTTAGGGGAGTTATGGTCGTTATTGGAGAATCTGCAGGGACTATTGGGAAAATTCCCAAGCTTATAAAAACTGATAAAAAAGTAGTTTTAGGGGATTTATTTGATATTTATTAAAAAAAGAAATGAAATTTATTTTAAAGTTTAAGCTAGTTCCTTTTAATTCGAGCTATATCCCCAATTGTAGCTCCTCTTCTAGCTGAAGGCCCTAAATCTTCTGGTTTCATATCTTCAGTTTTTTCTATGAGTTTTATGTTTAGAATCCTTTCAAGTTTCTTTGCAAGTTTAATATCAGGAACCATCTTTCCAGACTCAATCCGGTTAATGACAGATGCTTTTTCATATATTTTTTCAGCCAGTTCTTCACGAGTCCATCCTTTTTTCTCTCTGCCTTTTCTTATAATACTATTATAATCTTCAAGAACTTCTTCTGAAGGCTCTCTGAATCTCGGAGCTCTTCTTACAGGCCTCGGTTTTCTTGCTTTTGGTGGTTCTCTCTGTACTTTCCCGAATTTAGCACATTCATTGCAGGTAAGCATTACTGAGCTTTCAATTTTTGTTTTCACTGGGTTTTCGACTTTCTTTCCACATATTTCGCATCTCATGCTCATCACTTTGTATTTTTTATTGTAAACGTAAATAATAATAATTAAATAATGCATAAAAGAATAACAGTTCTTATTTAAGTATTTATACGTGTTTTTGTTCTTTTTTATAACATTTATAATTGGTTTTAATTAATATATGCCATGTAGACAAAGTTTTGCTTTTGTCTTTACTTACACTGAAATTTATGATTTTAAATGTTTCTTACAAGCTAAAATTTATCAAAATTCTATAATTTTAGATTAAACTGAAAAATCATACTTTATTGCCAGTAAAATCGAAGATTTTGGAACAACAGAATTATACTTTTCCATTATATTGTATACCCTCAATATTTAAATATTATTAAAACAAAAATATGACTGAAATAATTAATAAATATTTTCAATTTAATAAAAATTTCAGGAGTGAATTAGGATCATGGAAGACATGTCCCGAAATATAATGAAAAAAACTGAAGATCTTAAAAGAGAAATAAAACTCCTAAAAGAGGAGAATACTAAAACTAAAAGGAATTTAATGTGGAAAGTAAGAAAGCTTGAAAAAGACAAAGTTTTAGTTGAAAATGAAAAAATGAGACTCGACAGAGAAGTAAAATCTCTAAGAGGCGAAATTGAAAGGTTTAGGTCCCCTCCACTTGTAGTGGCTACTATAACTGAAGTTTTAGAAGACGGAAAACTTGTTGTAAAAAGCAGCACAGGACCTCATTTCGTTATAAGTTATTCACGTTTATTAGATAAGAAAGCACTGGAACCAGGTTCAAGAGTTGCTTTAAATCAGCAAACATTTAGCATAGTAAATGTTCTGCCTTCTGAAAAAGATCCTTTAATCAGTGGTATGGAAGTAGAAGAAAAACCAGATGTAAGCTACGAACAAATTGGTGGACTTGAGGAGCAAGTTGTAGAAATTAAAGAAACAGTAGAATTACCACTTAAAAAACCAGAATTATTTACAAATATTGGAATTGAACCACCAAAAGGAGTACTTTTATACGGTCCTCCAGGAACAGGTAAGACCCTTCTTGCAAAAGCAGTCGCAAATGAAACCAATGCAACATTTATAAAAATTGTTGCATCTGAATTTGTTAAAAAATATATTGGTGAGGGTGCAAGGCTAGTTAGAGGTGTATTTGAACTTGCAAAAGAGAAAGCACCAAGTATAATCTTCATCGATGAAATAGACGCAATTGCAGCAAAGAGGCTTAAAAGTTCAACAAGTGGTGACAGAGAAGTTCAAAGGACACTTATGCAATTACTTGCAGAAATGGATGGATTCGAAGCCAGGGGAGATGTTGGAATCGTTGCAGCAACCAACAGGCCTGATATATTAGACCCTGCACTTTTACGTCCTGGAAGATTTGACAGGTTCATAGAAGTCCCAATTCCAAATGAAGATGGTAGAATGGAGATTTTAAAAATCCACACTAAAAATATGTCCTTAGACGAAGAAGTGGATATCAGACTTGTTGCATCATTAACAGAAGGAGCTTCTGGAGCTGATCTTAAAGCTATCTGTACAGAAGCCGGAATGTTTGCAATAAGGGAAGAAAAATCCTCTGTTTCAATGAATGACTTTATGGATGCAATTGATAAAATTGTAGGTCTTGAGAAGGAAGAAGAAGTTAGAAGAGAAGCCGGTGTAATGTACGGTTAATCTTTCAATTCTTTTTTATTTTTAATTCCATAAATTATTTATTTTATAATTTAAAATCTATTTTTAGGCCAATGATGAACCCTATGAGCTCTGATCCGTGATGAATGATGGGCGATCTGAGGCTTACAAATTAATAAAATTAATTTGTGCATCACAATCGAAGATTGTGAATGCTTATTAAAATGCAAAGCATTTTAATGTTTACGAAACTTTAGGAAACTTCGTTTCCTGAGTCTCAAAATCGTAGATTTTAAAGACTTCCAGTCTTTGCATGCCCCAAACACTTGTGTTTGAGGGCTTATTAATCTTATTTAATTGTTTTTAATATTCTAATAACTTGTTTCATTTTGTATGTATTATTTTAATTTGAACAACTTTCTTGTTTAGATTATTTGTATTTTTAAGATAGTTTCAAATATCTATAGAGAAATATAAATCATAACAATAATAAAAATAATATTATATTTATGAGAATATTATATTTAAACAGCTATTTCGGCTGTTAATACAAACACTTCTATATTTTTTATTAATACCTATTCCATTTTTAAGTATTAAACAATTTCGGGGGCTATTGATATGGATTTATTTCATAACCTTCATCCTTTGACCCAAACTCTCCTTGCAACATTATTTACGTGGGCAATGACTGCTGCTGGTGCAGCCATGGTATTCGTTGCAAAAAATTTTGATAAAAAAATGCTTGATGGAGCACTGGGATTTGCAGGGGGAGTTATGATAGCTGCAAGCTTTTGGTCATTGTTAGTTCCAGCAATTGAGATGTCAGTAGGTCAAAATATTCCTGTCTGGGTTCCTGCTGCGGCTGGTTTTCTTATTGGCGGAATATTCCTGGGAATGATAGATAAAATTATCCCTCATCTTCACATTGGACTGCCAGTAAAAGAAGCTTCAGGAATTAAAACTAGCTGGCACCGTACTACTTTACTTATTCTTGCTATAACTATTCACAATATTCCTGAAGGCCTGGCTGTGGGAGTTGCATTTGGTGCAGTTGCTGCGGGAATTCCATCAGCTACATTGCCAGTAGCTATAGCTCTGGCTATTGGTATTGGAATTCAAAATTTTCCAGAAGGAATGGCTGTTTCTATGCCTCTTAGACGTGAGGGCATGTCATGTTTAAAATGTTTCTGGTACGGACAGTTGTCGGCAGTGGTTGAACCTATTGCTGGTGTCATTGGGGCTGCAGCAGTCATTTTTTCAAAACCTCTTTTGCCATATGCTTTGGGCTTTGCTGCAGGTGCTATGATCTTCGTAGTAGTTCAAGAAGTTGTACCTGAGTCTCAACGAGATGGTAACACAAATTTAGCTACTATGGGGGCAATGGTAGGATTTGCAGTAATGATGATTCTTGATGTGGCTCTTGGTTAGTAACTAGGCCTTCTGGAGGAAAGTAACATTAATTATAAATTTATATAACATAAAGTAATAAATTTTATTAAATAATTATTAAAAGGAGGTATAAAAATATGGCCAAAGTCACTCGAGAAATGGTGGAAGCAACAGGAATTGATGTTGATGAACTTTTAACGCTTCTGGTAAAAAATGCAGCTGCAGAGTTAACAACGTTTTATTATTATACTTTGCTGCGGATTAATTTAATTGGTTTAGAAGGCGAAGGAATAAAAGAAATTGCAGAAACAGCACGTATTGAGGATCGAAACCATTTTGAGGCGCTTGTACCGCGTATCTATGAATTAGGTGGGAAACTACCCGAACATATGAATACGTTCCATGATATATCGGGCTGCCCACCAGCAGCTTTACCTGAAGACCCAACAGATATTACGGCAATGTTAACAGTTTTAGTGAATGCTGAGAGGTGTGCTGTGAAACAGTATACAAACATCTGTAATATGACTGCAGGTAAAGATCACAGAACATATGATTTATCTCTGTCAATCTTGCATGAGGAAATTCAACATGAATCATGGTTTTCAGAATTTCTGGGGGAAGGACCATCTGGACATTTCCTTAGAAGAGGAGATACATCTCCTTTCGTGTCTAAATTCCTGGGATAAATTGAATTTTCGGCGTTGAAGAAAACTCTGTTTTCTGAACCGCCAAATCTTCGATTTCGCAGGCAATTAAAATATCTCAAAATATTAGATTTTTAATGCGTCATATTTTTAATTTAATAAGGTGACTAATTTGCAAAATTACTTGAACTTAAGGGATCAAATACATATTAAATGGTTATTATTAGCTTTTATAGTTATAATTCTTCTTCTAATTCCTTTTATCTTATTCGGTACTTTTTTAGAGAACTGGACTAATTATTTTTTCCAGACCTCACCTACCAGTTTAGCTACAAGCTTGGTCATTGGAATATTATTATCCATTGATATTGTTGCTCCAGTTCCTTCTAGTGTCGTAAGTACAGCCGGCGGATATTTTCTAGGATTTGTATGGGGAACGGTTCTTTCTGTTGTAAGCATGACAGTTAGCTGTTTGATAGGGTACTGGCTTGGAGCAAGATTTGGGCGTGGTGCCGCTGAACGATTCGTGAATCAAAAGGAAATTCAAAGGTTCGAGTCGCTTCAAAAAAAATATGGAGACTTCATAATTATTATTTCACGTTCAATTCCATTACTTGCTGAAACTTCAGTTTTATTTGCAGGAATCGGCCGCATGAAAATCAGCCGTTTTATTTTTATGGTTACAATATCTAATTTAGGTATATCTGTAGTCTATGCAGCTGTCGGAGCTTATTCGGCCCATATTAATTCGTTTTTATTTGCTTTTGCAGGGGCTGTTTTGTTTCCGGGAATTATGATGATTATTTTAAAGACAAAAAAGATGGTCAATTCGGGTTAGATCAGTTGTTTATTCCAATTCATTAAATATTTATTAACCTCAAAAATTAAATAATAGTGTATTATCTCAGTTAATGGTGTTTAAATGTCTTATCTTATTTGCGAAAAATGTGGTGGTTATTACACCCTTAAAAAAGGAGAAAAGCCTGAGGATTTTGAAATGTGTCAGTGTGGCGGTCCACTCAGGTATATTCAAAATTTTAATTCACATATAGATGAAGAATTAGATCCCATAAATGAGATCAATATCTGCCCTGATTGTGGAACTGAACGTCTTGCAAGTGAAAAATACTGTAAATCATGTGATAAAATGACGAAGGATGCTAAAAATAGAAAAACTGGCTCTGCTAAAACTGAAAATAAAGATATGCTGAATAACTTTGAAATGCCCAATGGCTTATTATTAAGAGCTCTAGCAATAATTATAGGAATTTTAATTGTGGTAATCCCTACCTTTGTATTTTCAGATCAAAATTATACTTTGCTGTTACTGCTAATCGGCGGTCTGGTTGTATCTTTAATAGCTGGTGGTAAAAGTGAAGATGGAGCTTTAAATGGGGCTGTAATGGGTCTAATCGCTGCTTTAATAGTTTTGATTTCCAGAGGCAATATCCCTTTTGATGATATATTTTTTGTACAAACAGTCATCTTTGAAATGGGCGGCGCTATATTAATACTTGCCCTTTTTGGTTTTGTTGGAGGTTTAATAGGTTTTTTAATAAGAGATCTTTTAATTAAAACTGAAAACAGTAAAAGTAAGAAAAAATGAATTTTACCTTCTTTATTTATTTAGGCGAATAATACCCTTTTAATACAGGTAATCTATTATATGTCTGCTTAATCTCTTCAAATTCTTTATATTCGTCACTTATAACAACCAGATGGGCAGGGGGGTGTATTTTTTTAATTTGCATTATGCTTTTTGTTGTATCCTCTAAAACTTTTACTAGAGCTGCTACTTCACAACTTGTCCTCAAATTCTGTTTAATAATCCCTTTTGCTGTTTTGTCTGCAATTTGAGGGTTAAGCATCCGGGGTTTTCCAGCTATTTTTAAATCAGCATGTCTTTCAATATCTGCAAGGGCATTTAACAGTTTCCCCTGACTATTTGCACGTATTAAAATTAAAGCCATATTAATCACTTTATTGTTTTATTAAATTTTTGATATATTCAAAATAAAAAGGTATAGGGTCTAACCTTTCATAAATGATTTAATTAAAGTACTTCTAAACATAACAAGGAGTACTAATATTAGCCCTATTGCGGTTTGAATGTTTCCAATAAGGTCTAAAATTGAAGAGCTTATTGGTAAATTCCATGGGGGTGATGATCTATCGTTACCAAGAGGTTTGAAATAAACACCTACCGCTCTTGAATTCTGTCTGATATTTATATCCTTAGGTTCCACCCGGTTAACACCCACAAGAAGTCCGTTATCTATTGCTGTATTAATACTGTTTGCTATTTCTATATTGCTGTATCCATGTTTCTTTACAGATGCAGTTACGATTTCCTGGGTAGTTTCTGAAATACCAATATCGTCAGTTCCATAAACTGAGACCTGTACTGTTTGACCTGTAACTGTAATTGCATTTATTAGTGCATCATAAGCATATATGGTTTTAAGTGGTGATCCGTCAACTGGATCAGTTGTATACTGTTCTGCTGAAGGATAACCTATACTCCATCCATCACCAGATGTACTGACCTTGGAATATGGATCGTTCATCGGGTAACCTGTGGTATTCAATGTTTTCGGGGTAAACATGTCTCCAGTGGTTATTCCTGAAACCAGATTTACTCCACCACCACCGTATTTTTCACCTGCGTCATTTGATACTTCCTTAAATGCCATTCCCAATATGTAAGTTGCTGAATAACCATCCCTTATCATTTTACCAATATTTACTGCAGTTTCTTGACGTACGGCGGTAGCTGTTCCATACATGGGGTTACCTTCTGTATTTCTTAAGTGAATAATAGCTCCTTTTGTTCCTGGAGGTAAAACCGCAAGTCCTCCTGAGTAAGGAGTTACTTTAATTGTTCCATTGTTATCTACAGTCACCACGTAAACATCGAATGATCCTCCTACCGCTGCACCCTGTGTAGCGGTTCCAACCATGATCCTGATCCCCTGATAATTGTTTGCAAGGGATGCCGCTGTTGATGGTGATGCGCCAGATTCAAGAGCCTGTAAAGATGCTACAATAGCTTGCAATCTGGGTATTGATGCACCTTCACCCCCGGAGAGAACAGCGAAATGATTGGTTGGTGAAGATATAAATGTTGATTGGAACATGTTATTCTGGAATGACATACTTCCTGCGGCTGCTCCATTTGGATCCTTTCCTGTAGGATCTGTTATAACCACAATATTGCAGGTTGCTGCAGCAGGTGCTATAAACATTCCAACTGTGAATATAAATAATAATATTATTTTCACATGTTTTCCTTGAAGTTTCTGCGAAATTTTTTTCATATATTTTTTACCCCGTTGCGTATGAAGTGCCTGCCACTGTTGAATTTACCTGCACGTTGGACCAGTCTTCAATAACATTTACTGTTACACTTCCTGTTGCTTTATCTACTTTAACATATGCGGCCGATATGGGCGTTAGTCTTGTACCAGGGATTGTCGTCATTGTCGCAAATTGCTGTGCATTGCTTATGGCTTGATTCAGCGGTAGCTCTCGTTTATCTGTAACTAATGTATCTCCTTTAATGTAACTTCCTGGTCTCAAACCAGATTGATATATATTACTTCGAATAGAATCAGTAGGTACTACATCATTTCCTTTAATCATGATTCCAGTTATTACTACTCCTTGAGCTACATCAGGGGATGCAGCAAAGGACATATAACTCATGACCCTTCCTGACAATATTAACATGAAAGCGAGTAATAGAATGATTAATGTATCTCTTCTTACTTTTATGAACATTTCCTCACCAAGTGTGAATAATAAATTTGAATTTATAATATGAATTTTTAATAATTTAAATTTATTCTTTAAAACTTAAAATTTCATTTAAAAGTTCTTTTGCAGGATCCATGCCCTGTGCACCTATTAATAAAATTATATCTTCACTATTTGATAATTTAAGTACATTTTTCAATGCATCATATAGTCTCTCATTAAAGATATATTTTATTCCTTTCTTTTCAAGTGCATCTATAAATACTTTTTTTTCACTTTGAGTTACGATGTTTAGATTATCCACTACATCGCTGCTACTTGTTATAATCAGTTTATATGGAATATTCTGTATACCTTCAGCAATAGCTTCAGCATTTACCTGATTAATAATTTCCCCTCTTGATCCTCTAATTGCTGAAACCACAAAAAGTTTCCCATTTCCAATCAAAGAAGCATTTTGTATTGTAGCAAGAATCCCGTCAGGATTATGTGCAAAGTCATCAATTATACATGGGCTATTGTGGATTATTGTAAATCTCCTTTTTAATGCCTCATATGATGAAATGGCATTTTTAATAGTTTCAGGATTGATACCTAAAGCTACAGCAGCACCGATAGCGGCCATGGTGTTTTGGATGAAATGAAGGCTTTTAAATGGTAAATCATCATTTTTAATTAAAATATTTCCTTTATATAAAATTCCATCTTTGTTGAATTTAATTTCCCCATTATCTCCAAAAAATAAGATTTCTTTTGAGGTCAGATCTTTCATTTTTCTAACCAGGGGATCATCAAAATTCAATATCAGGGATCCGTTTTCTTTTTTTAAACCTTTAACTGCACCTGAAGTTTCATCAAATGTTTCTTCAATTGAGTTTACAAGACCTATATGATCTAAAGCAACGTTGGTTATAACTACCACATTTGGATCTATTGCCGATGTCATTATATAAGCATGGTCCTTCATAATGTCGTTGAGCCAGCCTTGAACTTCCGAAACTTCTATTACTGCTGCTTCAATCTTTCCAGGGAATTCAGCTATTTGTTTTGCAACCATGGGGTCTATAAGTGTATTGAATTCAGATTCAGAATCAGTGTTTGTATATGTACTATACCCTGCTTCTTTTAAAATGTTGTAGATCATATGGGTTGTTGTGGACTTTCCATTGGTTCCTGTTACAACAACACGTAATGAATCTTTTGCAAATTTTCCAAGGGCCCAGTTAATGGCAAATGCATTGGCCAATTCTATTTTTGAAGTTATTATGAAAGGCAATCCTACTTCTTTGGCAGTTTCTACCGCACTACCTTTAGGATTTTGAGTTATTATACATGAAACCCCTTTTTGAACAGCGATTTTTACTCCAGTTTCATCTATCCGGTGCCTTATTACAGCATCGCCTTTTTGGCTATCTTTTAAAACATTAAAGATACCATTAATGTTCTTATCAGGGCCGCTAAGCGTTCCTTCTATTTTTTCTGCAACATAGGATGTTGTAAGTTTTTTCATTTTCTCACAATTTGTGTGGTCTTAATAATTTTAAATATAGTCTAATTAATGTGGTGTTAAATACTTCTAAATAAGTATTTGCCCTATTTACACCCTATTTTAAAAATAATATAATTAAAATATAAATGCGTGGTAGAAATAAAGCGCCACGATACATATTAAAATAGTAATTCCCCAGTAAAGGAGTACTATTTTCTTTTCTGAAAGTCCTTTGTAATGTAATGTATGATGTAACGGCTCAACTGGTAATTTTATGATATTAGCACGGTGTAAAAGGCTTACTATAACTGAAAGGATAGGGATAGCAAGGGCAATCAGTGCAAAATAGATTATGTTACCTAAAAATGCAGCTGTAATGTAACCTGCCCCTAGTGCAAAAGAACCTGTATCACCCATAAATATGCTGGCAGGATATCTATTCAGAGCTAGGAAACCAAATGAAGCTCCAGCAAGGGCTATAAATGGAAGTGCACCATCCATATTGTTTATTGATAAGGAGAAAATGGCACAGGCAGTAGACGCTATTGCTAATATTCCTGCTGCAAGCCCGTCCATACCATCAATAAGATTTACAGCATTTATAGCTCCAACTATACCAAATATTACAACTGGAATTATGAAATAACCAATATCGATTCCGAGTACTGCAGAACTAACCGCTCCTGAACCTAATAAAAATAGGGAAATTATAATCTGGGAAATTATTTTTTCGCTTTCTTTTACTTCACTTTTAATTGGGGCTTCACCAATAATTTCTACTTTTTTCTCAGCCAAATATGTTATTACATCTTCTTTTGCCTTATCAGTTGCAACACGTGCTTCTTCACCAGGTTTAAGTGTTAATCTACCTAATTTTATGGGGGCAGAGTATATATTCCTTACCTTTTTTTGAATTTCTTTAGTTTTAAGCCCGAGTAAATCATCTAGCAGCCCTATAACTCCGGCAGTTGCCATTATAATAGCTACTAACATTAAATATTTGTTTGAAAAATAGATGGATGAAGTAAGAAGAATTCCCAATATAATTGCAAGTCCTCCCATTGTAGGAGTCCCTGCTTTATGGCTGTGTTCTGTTACAATTGGTTTATCTGTTACATTAGCTTGTATCAATATTCTTTTTATAGATACTGTGAAAAATATCGTTGATAATAATGCAAGAATAAATATCAAAATGTCTATCTGGAAATTATTCAACTTACCACCTTATACTTAATTTATTATTAATAATACTGAATCTTTTATGTTTATATATAAACTTATTAAAATTTAACGTTTTGTTTTTGACACTAATCAATCAAAATCAATCAAAATCATAGATTTTGATGCGGCAAAAATTAAAAATTTTTGCCAGCTTGATGAAATTTATTATAATCAATATTTAACCTTTTTGCGGTTTCACATGCTTTTTGTATACTTTCAGCACGAATAGTTATACGTTGAAAATTTTGAGGACCATGAATTACCCAACAATTTTCTTCTTTAAAATCTCTAAATTTATAATTATTTTTTTCAGTTTTATAGTCACCTATAGGTATCTCAAGAGCACTGTACTGTTTAATTCTTTTTTGAACATCTTTAAAATTCCATTTACCTGTTGCCATATCTACGAGTTCATGCATTGGGCTTATGTTGGTTGAAGCTGCAGTTAAATATCGTGTACCGCTGGGCCGTGTATTTATCTCTATAAAATAATTTGTTCCTTTTTCTTTATCCACTATCATGTCAATATCAATTACTCCTTCCGAACCTAAGAGATCAGCTATTTTTCCAGCAAGTAATCTTGTATCTTCATTTATTTGATTTTCTATGTTCAAAGGAGCAGTTTTTAGTTTATCAAGGGGGTGAATACATTCCAGTGTAGTTTTCCCTTTATATACAGGAACAAGAGGAACTGTCTTATTGTTCCATCTTAAAACTTCAATGGAGACTTCTATACCTTCGATGAACTCCTCAACAATTCCGCCTTCAAAATCATCGATGCAGTTTTTAATACTTTCCTCATCAACTGCAATTTTTACTCCACTACCACCCTGACCTTCTAGTTGTTTTAAAACGGCAGGTAGTTGGAGTTTAGATAGATTTCTGGAAATTTTACTGTAAGAAGGAGTCTCAATCTGGTTTTTAATGAAAAATTCCTTTGTTTTAAGTTTATCCCTTGAAATTGAAATAGCATCTACTGGAGACGCTACAACAGGCAATCCATAATTCTCTTCTAAATCTTCCTTCATTTTTGCAATTTCAAAAAGAGGCTTGTCTATTCCAATAAGGGGCACAACTGCATCAACATCTTCCTTAAGTGCAATTTCTTTAGGTCTTTCCATTCCCCGTGGCACTATATAATGGGTGTCTGAGAGCTCAAGATTTTTAGAATCTGGATTTGATTCTGTTAATATGCTTGTAATTCCTTCTTTTTTTGTGTATACTGCAATATCATCAAAAAGCCTTGCCCCTATAAATAGTATCTTCATTTTATCACTGAAATCACTTAAATCAATCTTAGTAATATTAACTGCATCTAAATGTATTATTTTACAACATAACAAGTTTGTTTTTTCTTACTTAAAAATATTTGATTTATAATCTTAATTTTTAGATATTTAAAATTTGAATTGTTGTGATTCATGGTTATGAAAAATTCCAATAATTTTAATAAAATGAAATATCATATGATAAATTGGTGATATTATGGCTCATGAAGGACACGAAGCTATTAAAAAAGCTAGAAAATTAATGGGATTTTCTCCAGATATACTGGACATGTATGAAAAATTAAATCCAAAACTTTTGGATGTAATAAGTGAATTCGACGAAATAATTCTGAAGGACGGTGCACTGCCTACTAAAACAAAAAGGTTAGTGGCACTTGGTATTATTATGTCAAATATGTGTGGATACTGTGTTGAACAACAATTGCACGCTGCTATTAACGCTGGAGCAACAAAAGAAGAAATAGTTGATTTACTTGGAGTAGTTCTGCTCACGTCAGGAGCGCCTGCAGTGGCTAATTGTAGAGATGCAGTTTCAAAGATGCTCCGGACTATGTAATTAATTCATCCAGTGTACTTACAACTTCATCAATACTTTTTTGGACTTCTTTTGAGATTTCCTCTGCAAATCCCATGCTTTTTGGTTGAATTCCCACAAGGATTATCTGTGCATCCACCGTAGTTTCCATGTACTTTATTAAAAAAGATATGGGCATGGCATGGGTTGAGATATTGTAGTTTGCAATCTCTTCCTTTTTAACTACACGGATATACCCTGGTTCTTTTTTCATATCCACTGCATCTACTAGAATTATATGTGTGGGACTCTCCTTCCTTATTAAACCAGTATAATTTTCAGGAACGGTCCCGCCATCAAAAACAACAATATTTTCATTTTTATTAAATAATTGGGATGCTTTTTGGGTTATGATTGGTCCAAGGGCATCATCACCCTTTATTTCATTGCCGATGCCTAAAATTACTATTTTTTTATATCCCTTAAGAAATTTTTTCAATTCGGGTTCCAACACTATCTAATCCACCACCCATTCTGTAGGTCAATTTAATTTTTATGAGATCTCCTATATCAACATTGATTTTTTCGGTGGGGATAAGCAGTGGGGGATTGAGCATGGGAGTTGGCCCACAGATCAAGTTATCGGTTAGTAATGTAAAAGTTGTTATTTTAACCCCTGAAATAATTCCTTTTTTGGAGATTTTAAGTTCTAAATCAGCTTCTATATCTTCTTTAATCTCATTTTTAAAATCAATTTCGTTATATATAACAAAATTGCTCATTATTTCATAATTTGGATTTTCGTTAACTCCAACATCTTCATAACAGATGTATTCTCTGTCCATGTCGATGGCCTCGGCACCATTTAATATTTTTTTGGGTATAACTTCACCATCTTCTTTTAAGTATTTTAAAATAGAATTAAGGACAGGGACCTGCTCTTCATCAATCAATGCAGTATCAAGCATTTCACAAATGATTAAATCTGCTTTTTTAGGAAAAATAACTTCTCTTGCGTCTTTATTTATTAAAGAAATATTATCAAAGGGTTTAATATTTAATTCTGTAAGTTTTGCAACTGTTGGATCTATTTCAACGGCATAAATAAAATCAGCATAGGGGGCTGCCGAAATTGAAAGTATTCCGCATCCGGCACCAATATCATATACGATGCCTGTGGTTTTTTCTTTTATGGCTCCATGAAAAGCTAAAAGTCGTTCTTTATCGGATAAAAGATTAAAATGATAGGGTGTTGTGTGCATTTTGATTTTAAGTATTGATTGATCTTCAATCTCATCGTTAAGGTGCACATTTTCACCTGATGTAATTAAAAATAGTAATTGTTCTTATCCGACTCCTGTTCAAGCCAGTCATTGCCAGATAAGCAATTGTGTTGTTTGAAGAACTTTTTGTAAATATAAAAATTTAAAAAATTAAGGTGATATTGCACTACCTGCGCCAGCTTTTTCAAGGTCGAGTGCTTTTCCGACAGCTGTACTGGTAAGACGTACGTGTTCTACACCTTTGAGTCTCATGATTTTCTCTGAAAGTGTACGGATGTATTTAACGTCTCCTTTGACAACTATGACTTCGAGGCAATGTTTGTCAGTCATGTGTACGTGCATAACTGCGTTTATGAAATCTTTGTAATCATGCTGGATTTCTGTAAGGTCTTCCATAACTCCAGTGTAGTGGTGGTCGTATATTACAGCGATTATTCCTATACGCTCTCCTTCCATTTCGTTCATCCACTGATACCTTACAATGTAGTCTTTTAGAGCATCTCTGATACCTTTTGATCTGGACTGGTATCCTCTGTCTTTTAATACTCCATCGAATTCATTTAACAATTTTTTTGGCAACGACATACTAATTCTCATCACAATTCTCCCTCCATTATTACCTTATTATTATCATACTATTTTATAGTATTTAAATGTTGGTATTGCACAACAATATTGTGCATGGTCAACAATATTCATGCATATTTTAAACACGAATTATATGATATAATACTATTTGATTACTTTATTACTATTTAAACTTTGTCCTTCAAGAGCAATATTGTTCTAAGGGAACAACGGAATAACTACTTTTTTTAATATTCGTATTACTAAATGAGTTATGTAATACAAAAATAAGTAAATTTACTTTAATTTTTTCAATATGCATATAACTTTAAAAGATCAATTAATAAGTGTAATGGATATTCAGGAGGGATCGGATGGAAGTTAGTGAAGCTATGAATAAGGGCATAATTGCAATTAGTCCAGATACAAGGCCAATTGAGGCATTTGAAAAGATGTACAAGGAAGGAGTAAGAAGACTTTTTGTTATGAATGACGATGGAAATCCTATAGGTGTAATATCTTATCTTGATCTTGTCGGGGTACTTGGAACCATTAAACCTAGCGCAAAACTTCCTAATGATTTAAAAATTGAAGACATAATGTCAGAGGATGTTATAACTATATCTGCAGATGATAAAATTGAAGATGCAGCAAATTTAATGCTTAGAGCTGATGTTTCTGGATTACTGGTCCTTGAAAATGAAAAACCTGTTGGAGTAATTACAAAAACAGATATTTGCAGATTGGTAGCAGCTCAAATTCTAGTGCCTGTATAATTATTTGGTTACAGAAGTTGCTAAAAACTTCATTTTAATAATATTAATATTATTTAATTTTTGAAGATCAATTAGGCTTACAAATTACCTATTGAAATTTATTATATAAAAAAAATTTTATTTTTTAAATCATTTAAAATAAGTATTTTCAAAAAAGATAAATTATAAAGAATCTAGTGCGGCTGCCGGGATTTGAACCCGGGTCGTAGGCTTGGAAGGCCCAAGTCCTAACCAGACTAGACTACAGCCGCGATGCGGCGTCCGGGATTTGAACCCGGGTCACTGGCGTGGCAGGCCAGAGTCT
>JAEYPF010000016.1 GCA_023411115.1 Methanobacteriota archaeon | reverse complement strand
TGCCATGAAATTACCTCATCATTATTAAAAAAGTAATCTTATATTTTTGATTATTCAATTAAATATTAAAATTTGACGCAAAAAATAAAAATAGAAAAATAAAATATTTAAAATAAAAAGGGTTATTCTTTCTCTACAATATCATCTACCCATGATATGGCCGCTGCTACATTTGGGAACCCTATTGTGCTCGTGACAATAATTAAAGCATGGTATAGCTCTTCAGGAGACGCTCCAAGGTCTAGAGCTCTTCTGGCATGGCTGTGTACAGCACCTTCTGATCTTATGGCGGCTGATGCTGCAAGCTGGATCAGATGTGATTGTTTATGATCTATAGGGCCGGATTGATCAGTTATTTTACCCAATTCGCTTAGGGCATTTCCAAATTCTTTATATCTTTCTCTTATACTTACATAATGTTCTGGAAGTTCATCTGCCATGGTTATTATCCCCATTTCTTTTTATTTACTGTTTATAATATGATTTTAATTTGATATATTTCTTACTGATTATCGACTATAAAGGCTCTTAAAATATGCAATAAAAAACTTAAAAACAATAAAATAAAGCGAATAAATAACTCTAAAAATTCATATAAAATAAATATTTAAATGAAAAAAATAATAGTAATTTTATCACTACTTTTTTTAGATAGTCAATAGACACAATCAAATTAAAGTTAATACAGTTATAATCAACGTAAATTGGTAAAAATCGGTGGAAAAGGATGGAAGAAAAATTAAAGGAAATTTTATCACGATATCAGGGCAACAAATCAGAATTAATCCCTATTTTACAAGATATTCAGTCTGAATATGGGTACCTGCCTGAAGACACAATACTGGAAATTTCAAAATTCATGAAAATACCTGAAAGTGAAATATACGGCGTTGCAACATTTTATTCTCAATTCAGGTTCACACCTATTGGTAAAAAGCATATAATGGTTTGTAAAGGGACTGCATGCCATGTACAGGGAGCACCACAAATTATAGAAGGAATTGAAAGACATTTGGACATTAAAGAAGGTGAAGTGACACTTGATTTAGAATATTCACTTGAATCAGTTGGGTGCCTTGGATGCTGCGCTTTAGCACCATGTGCAATGGTTAATGATGAAGTTGAATCTAAAATATCGTTGAAAAATATTAAAAAGCTTTTCTCTCAAAAAAAAGTTAAAAGTAAAGAAAGTAATTGAATTAATAACTGGATAAAGGGAAATCAATGAATTTCGATAAAATAGTTAACACTGCAAAAAAGGGGTACAGATCACTTTATGAAAGTGAAGACCCATTGATACTCATAGGTTCTGCTACATGCGGTAATTCTGCAGGTGCATCACTTATAAAATCGGTAATTGAAGATGAATTGAGGGAAAATGATGTAAATGCAGATATCATCGAAGTAGGCTGTATTGGATTATGTTACGCCGAACCAGTAATAACCATTTTTAAGCAGGGAAGCCCGGGGATTGTTTATGGGAGCTTAACAAAAAAAACAGCTTCTAAAATCATCAAATCGTATATCGTGGGCAATGACCCACTGCCTGAATATGCTCTTGGAACTATTGGTGAAGGGAATATTGAGGACATACCTCAATTTTTTGATACTGAAGTCCTAAAACCTCAGGTCAGACGAATTTTACGCAACTGTGGTATTATAGACCCAAAAAACATTGATCATTACATTGCAAATGATGGCTACAGTGGATTCATGGATGCTATTAAAATGGCGCCAGAAGAAGTAATAGAAAAAATAAAAGAGTCAGGTCTAAGAGGAAGAGGTGGAGCAGGATTCCCTACATGGATGAAGTGGCAGTTCTGCCGTGATTCTGGAGACGAAACAAGGTACCTGATATGTAATGCTGATGAAGGAGATCCAGGAGCATTTATGAACAGATCTCTTCTTGAAAGTGATCCACACTCAGTTTTAGAAGGAATACTAATAGCAGGATATGTAATTGGTGCTAAAAAAGGTTATATTTACTGCAGAGCCGAGTATCCCCTTGCACTGGAACGTTTAAAACATGCAATAAAACAGATGAGGGAATATGGATTTTTAGGGGAAAATATCCATAATTCTGGATTTAATTTTGATATAGAGATAAAAGAAGGTGCTGGTGCATTTGTATGTGGCGAAGAAACTGCATTAATTGCATCAATTGAAGGAAAACGGGGAACTCCGCGTACCCGTCCGCCATTTCCAACAACTTCTGGACTATGGGGTAAACCAACCGTCATAAACAATGTGGAAACCCTTGCAAGCGTATCGCTTATAATGCAAAAGAACCCTGATAAATTTGCTGAATACGGAACAAAAGAAAGTAAAGGAACAAAAACATTTTCTCTTGCGGGCGAAATTGAAAGGCCGGGTTTAATTGAAGTCCCCCTAGGAACAACTTTAAGGGAAGTAATTTTTGATATTGGCGGAGGGATTCCGAAGGGTAGAAAATTCAAAGCAGTCCAAATCGGAGGTCCTTCTGGAGGATGCCTCCCTGAAGAATTCATAGACACGCCAATTGATTACGATTCTCTTGTAATGGCCGGCGCAATAATGGGTTCTGGTGGTCTTGTTATAATGGATGAAGGTACATGCATGGTTGAAATGGCCAGATATTTCCTTGAATTTTCCCAGAAGGAATCATGCGGTAAATGTGTGCCCTGTAGACTAGGGACAAAGCAGATGCTGGATATATTAACCGATATAACTGAAGGAAAAGGTAAGGTAGATGATGTTAATCAACTTGCTAAGCTTTCAGAAGGAATTAAAAAGGGTTCACTTTGCGGATTAGGTCAAAATACACCAAATCCGGTTCTTACAACACTGAAATTCTTTGAAGAAGAATATGATGCACACATCAATAACCAAACTTGCCCTGCTCTTGCATGTAAAAATTTTATATCTTACATGGTAATAGAGGATAAATGCGATGGCTGCAGGTTATGCTTCAAATCATGCCCTGTAGATGCGATTACTGGTGAAAAGAAACAGGTACACGTGATTGATTCTAGCAAATGTATTAAATGTGGTACATGTATTGCAATGTGTTCTAAAAACGATGCTATAGAGCGTGTTCAAAAAATAGAATTAGACGAGGAATAATAGTTAAAATTCCTCAAAATTTTTGATTTTTAAGTTATGGGCAAAGAATTTAAGAATTTAATCTCTATCACGTATCAACAACTCAATTTTTTTACCTTCAATGGCGCCGAATTCCTCAGTTTTAAGGGATTCTATCATTCCTTTAACTGCATTTTTCATGAAATCCTGTACAAAAAGGTTCATAGGGATAATACGGTCATCTATTCTAAGTAAAATGTCATCAGATTCAGTTTTACATCCTTCACTTTGTTTTAGGTTACCTTTTACAAATGCCTTTGCAAATTCGGTGCAGTTTTCAAAGCCGCATTTTTTACAATCTAAATTCTGTAAAATACCGTAACTTCTCTCTTCAATTAAATCTACAAGTGGCTTGATGTCATCTTCTTTCATTTCAAAGACATTAACGCGGGTTATTGTAAATTCATCTTCAATGTCTGAAGTGACTATTTTTGCATATTTAGAATGCTTAAAACTCTCTAAAACTACAAAATCAAGGTCTTTAATGAACTTTACCATGCTTAAAAGCCTGTCTAAGTCCATATTTTCATTTACAGTAAAAAAGGTTTCATCACCTGAACCTACTACAATTTCAGCTCCGGCTTCTCTGTGCTTCCATGTATCTTTTCCTTCAATATCAAATGTATGATGGGTATGTTTGATAGTTCCAACGGTAAAACCTCTACTAACAAGTTCAGCAACAATTTTTGTAACCAGTGTTGTTTTTCCAGTGTTTTTTGTTCCAGAAACAGCTATAATTTTCATAATTACACCTATATGATAATTCAATGTTTTTACAAGTTATATATCATTAATAAAGCTTGTTAAATAATGATACAGAATTATAAATTATTCCTATGGTTAATTTGATAAACATTTACTATACATTATTTTTGAAAATTTCAATATAAATAAATATGATGATAAATAATTTCTAAATAACTACTGTCTAGGATATTTTAATGGATATGCTACAGATTGAAGTAGGGGTACATTGAATAGATACTTGTTTTAGAATCTAATTTTAATAATTTACAAATTTCAAGGATTAACATGACGAAAAATAAAATCAAGTTTACAATAGACGGCCTTAAGGTAGAAACAGAAGAAGGAAATACTATCCTCGAGGCAGCACTTGAAAATGGCATTTATATTCCAAATTTATGTTACAGTCCCCATTTAAAACCTTACGGGGCATGCAGGTTATGTATGGTTGAAAATGAGGAGGGGCGCCTGGTCACATCGTGTGAAACAGTTGCAGAAGAGGGAATGAATGTAAAAGCTGAAAGTGAAGAAGTGAATAAGGTACGAAGACTTGCTGCAGAGCTTCTAATTGCAAATCATGAGATGGACTGTCTTACATGTGCCAAAAATAATGAATGCAGGTTGCAGGAAATAGCTTCTTATATGGGTATTGCGAAGGAAGATTTAGGGGAGTTAAGGCGTTCAACTATAGAACTGGAAAAGGATGAATCTAACCCATTTTTTGACAGGGACCTTAAAAAATGTGTATTATGTGGAATCTGTGTCAGGACTTGCAGCGAAATGTTGGGTATAAATGCAGTTGATTTTGGATTCAGAGGATACGATACAAAGATTACAACATTTGCAGACAAGCCTATAATGGAATCAAATTGTGTATCCTGTGGGGAATGTGTTGTAAGATGCCCTGTAGGTGCTCTTGTGCTTAAGAAAAGTCAAAAACCCTCTAGGGAAGTTAAAACAACATGCCCTTATTGTTCTGTTGGCTGCAACATCAACCTCGGTGTCAGGGGAAATGAAATTATAGGAGTAAGAGGCGACATTGATAATAATTTAAACAAAGGAAATCTCTGTGTTAAGGGCAGATTTGGATATAACTTTGTTAATCACCCTGAAAGATTAACTTTGCCACTTATAAAAAGAAATGGCACGTTTGAAGAGGTTAGCTGGGATGAAGCACTTGAATTCATTGCAAATAATCTTGAAAAATATATGGGAAATGATTTTGCAGCGATTTCATCTTGCAGATGCACAAATGAGGATAATTACGTGGCTCAAAAATTCACCCGTGTGGTAATGGGCACGAACAATGTCGATAACTGTGCAAGATCCTGCCATGCTCCATCAGTTGCAGGGCTTTCAGAAACCCTTGGAAGTGGGGCAATGAGTAATTCTGTTGATGAAATTGAGGATGCAAAATGCCTATTTATTATAGGTACCAATCCAACAGAATCATATCCTGTCATTGGAATGAGAATGGTCAAAGCTGCTAAAAAAGGCGCAAAATTAATTGTTGCTGATCCAAGGGAAATAGAAATTTCCAAGCATGCACAAATGCATTTAAACCACAAACCCGGCACTGATGTCGCTCTTTTAATGGGTATGATGCGTGTAATAGTTGATGAAGGACTTCACGACCAGGAATTTATTGATGAGCGGTGTGAAAATTTTGAAGTATTTAAAGAATCCCTTAAAGAATTTGATCTGGATTATGTAGAAAAAATCACGGGCGTGAACAAAGAGAAAATTAAGGAAGCGGCTAGAATGTATGCTTCAATAAAACCAGCTTCTATACTTTATTCATTAGGTATAACTGAACATTCTCATGGGACTGATAACGTATTCGCTTTAAGTAATCTTGCACTTCTTACTGGAAACATAGGCAAATCTTCAACTGGAGTAAATCCAATTAGAGGTCAGAATAATGTTCAGGGAGCTTGTGATATGGGTGCATTACCTAATGTTTATCCTGGATATCAGAAGGTAGATGATCCTGACGTTCATAAGAAATTTGAAGAAATATGGGGCGCTGAATTAAATAACTCAATGGGAATGAAAATGCCGTGTGTTATAGGGGCTTCAAGCAAAGGTCGAGTTAAAGCTCTTTATATCATTGGTGAAAACCCTGCTTTAAGCGAGCCTGACTCCTCAAGTATAGTCAAATCCCTTGAAAACCTTGAATTTTTAATAGTCCAAGATATATTCCTAACAGAAACTGCTAGTTTAGCGGATGTGGTACTACCTGCAGCATCCTACGCTGAAAAAGACGGAACTTTTACTAATACTGAGCGTAGGATTCAGAGAGTTCGTAAAGCTGTAAATCCTCCTGGTGAGTCCAAACCTGACTGGGAGATAACCGGTGAAATTGCCCGAAAGATGGGTGCAAAAGGGTTTGACTTTAAAGACGCTTCTGAGGTTATGGATGAAATTGCATCAGTTGCACCAATGTTTGGTGGTATTAATTACGATAGAATTGAAAAAGAAGGGTTACAATGGCCTTGTCTAGATATAAATGATTTGGGAACCGGAACACTGCATGTAGAAAGATTTGCAACTTCTAGTGGAAGAGCCAAATTCATGCCGCTGCATTATAGACCTCCTGCTGAACTTCCAGATGAGGAATATCCATTACTTCTTACAACAGGGCGCAGTATTTACCATTATCACACTGCAACCATGACTGGAGCTACGGATGGTCTTAGGGAGTTATATGGTATTGATCCGGTTGAAATGAACCCTAAAGACGCTGCAGAATTGGGACTTGAAGATGGTGAAACTGTAAAAGTAAGTTCAAGACGCGGCGAAATTAAAACAAAGGTTAAAATAACTGATGTTTCTCCAAAGGGTGTTGTTTTCATGACTTTCCATTTCAGCGAGACACCTACAAATATGCTTACAAGCCCTGCAATGGATCCCATTTCAAATACACCAGAGTTTAAAGTTTGTGCAGTAAGGGTCGAGAAAGAGTGAATTTTTAACCAGCTGTTTGGTAACTCAAAAATTAAATAGCATAATAAAACAATAAATCATTGATTAATTTTATTAAATGAGTAGATTGCAATGTTATGGTAACACCTGGGGGTGAATTTAATGGGTAAAAAAGAAGCGGAAATGTTTCATAGAGAAGGAATGTCCTATTTAGGACAAGGAAAAATTCGGGAAGCTTTAGAAAATTTTAATAAGGCAACAACATTTGATTATGATTACTTTCCAGCATGGAATAATAAAGGAATAGCTCATTTAGAGCTTAAAGAGTACCAACAGGCGCTGAACTGTTTTGAACATGTCATTCGTATAAATGCACTTGATAGGATGGTGTGGTATAACAAAGGATATGCTTTGATGATGTTGGGGAAAGATGAGGAAGCTGTATCTGCATTTGGCAATTTTCTTCACAGCTATTCCAAAAATGACGACGATTTTTATAAATATGCTTTATACATGCAGGCCAGGGGATTATATAATCTTAAAAAATATGATAAAGCTGCTGAATTACTCCAGAGTCTCCTTGTAATAGATGAAAACTTCATGGAAGCTCAAAAACTGTTTAAAGAGATAGAAAGGAAAAATAATATATAGCTTAATTTTTATTCAAAAACCTTTAAAGAGCTGTATTTGAGCACACTGCATTCTTCACCCTTTTTTATATCTCCAGCATCTTCATCAGCAAATATATAACAATTTGACATCACGATTGACTTGTTAATCCCTGCTTTTGTCCTTATGGGGTAAACTACATTCCCTTCAAGCTTTGCTCTTATTATATTGCATTTACCTTCGACTGATCTGATATCGTCACCTGCAGTACATTTTATTAAATCAAATCCTTTATGAATATTTTGTATTTTTAAAATATAATTCCGCACGAAAATGTCAAATTGCACTGCTGCAGCCACGGGATATCCTGAAAGCATAAAAACAGGCTTATTATTAACAACACCGAATCCTACTGGTTTTCCTGGCTTAATGGCCACTCCATGAAATAAAACTTCACCAAGTTTGGAAGTTGCGTCTACCACAACATCTCCTTTGCTGATTGCAGTACCGCCAGTTGTGATTACTACATCATATTTTTCAATGTCTTCACGCAGTTCATCCATCATTAAATCCAGATCATCACTGCAGTGTTTAATGTAAGGAACCGCATGTGAATCTTCAACAAGGCCCTTTAGAGCAAATCTGTTTGAATTCACTATTTTTCCAGGCTCAAGTTCTGTTGTTGGTTCTACAAGTTCATTTCCAGTTATGATAATGCCGATTTTAGGTTTTTTAAACACTTTAACCTTGTTGTAACCTGATGAAGCTATCACGGAAAGATGATGCGGGCCTAAAATTTGCCCTTCTCTTAAGATTATTTCTCCTTTTTTTAAATCTTCACCTTTAAGTGCCACATCTCTATTAAATGCAACTTTTTTCGTTATTTTAATTTTATTACCTGTTTGTTGGGTGTCTTCTTCCATTATAACTGCATTTGATCCAGCAGGCATAGGTGCGCCTGTCGCTATTCGTATAGCTTGACCATGGTTTAAAGTGTGTTCGGATACGCTACCTGCACCTATTTCATCTATAACATCTAAATATAGTGGATTGGATGAAGACGCATCAGATGTATCTTCTGCTATTACAGCATATCCGTCCATTGCAGATCTGTCGAAGGGAGGAACATCAACCAGTACTTCCATATCTTCAGCTAAAACCCGTGTATTTGCTTCATCAAGGAGTATATATTCTTTATTAATGGTTATTTTTATATTTTCAATTATTTGCAACGCTTTTTGTACAGAAATTAGATTTGAAGAGTACATGATAACACCATTTTGACCTTATGAATTGATCATTTTGATACTAAAATATGTCTTGAATAAGTGGTGCAAATAAGTTGTCATTTCTGTTTAATTTTAAGATCTTACAGGGCTCTAAAATGGATCCAAAATTGCTTAATCAAAAAAGCCTTTATTGTGCTTAAAATTTAAAACTAAGTGATTTTATAGGTTTTATTTGTATGCAATTTTTTTCCAAAAGTATGCATAAGTTCATGTGTTTTGATAGTGTAGAGATGTGCTAAAACTACACATGAGTATAAATAATTTTCTATATCTGTCTAGTAGAAATATATATATTTATAGAAAAGAGATGTGTAATTAATACACAAGGTGTCCATTATGCCAAAACACATTGCTTCAGGATTAAAATATTTAGCGGCAGTAGAACTCATTAGGGAGGGACGCAGCCAAAGAGAAATATCAGAAATGCTAGATATGGACAGATCGACTCTTTCTCATTATTTAAATGGTAGAAATATATCAATGGGTTCTATAGAAATAGCAGAACTCATTAAAGGTTTCTGTCCAAAAGATTTTCTGGAGTTAACAAGTGCTCTTTTGGAAAACAGAGACACAACAATAACCATTGTTAAAACCTGTTTAAACAAAAAATACAGAGCAAAAGTCAAGGATACATGTATTGGTTGTGGTCTTTGTGTAGATACATGTTTGATGAATGCCATATCGTTGGATAATCTCAAATCGCAGATAGACTCTGAATTATGTTGCGGTTGTCTTCTGTGTGAAGAAAAATGTCCTACTAACTCAATAAAAATATCGGAGGAATAAAAAAATGGCTACAAATGTAAAACAAGTCAAAGCCAAAGATACAGTGATTGAAAGATCAGCTGAAGAAGACAGAAAGCTATCATTCAAGAATGAAGTGTGTATTGGTTGCGGCATTTGTGAACAAATATGCCCCGTAGAGGCAATAGAACTCGGCGACATTGGTGCGATAGTAAGAACCGGTGCTGAAGAGCCAAAAATTTCAATCGACGAACATAAATGCGTACTTTGTGGTATGTGCGATGTTGGATGCCCAGTAGACGCATTAGAACTCACAATAGATGGTAAACCAATTAAAGAAATAGAAACATATCCACGTCTCATATCTTCTGCAGAAATAAGCGACGAAGCATGTGTTTACTGTAAAGCATGTGAAAGAGTATGCCCACAAGAAGCAGTAACAGTTGCAAGAGTACTTCCTGACAGGTCAAAACTGGTTTCTGGTGAAATTGAAATTAACAAAGAAAAATGTATAGACTGTGGTGTATGTGAAGAAATGTGTCCTGCAGATGCTATAACCATTGAACAGTTAGGTCCTGAAGAATTTAATATTTCAGTGGACGAAGAAAAATGTGTTTACTGTGGAATATGTAAACGCGCTTGTCCAGAAGATGCAATAATGGAAGCATGCAGAGCATGTTCATACGGTGAATACGAAATCAGTCCAGAAGCATCTGAAATCACTGGAAAAGCCATTATAGATGAAGAATCATGTGTAAGATGTGGATGGTGTGAAGAAGTCTGTCCTAAAGAGGCAGTAGAAGTTGAAAAACCATTCGAAGGTGAATTAACAGTTGACCAGGACAAATGTACAACCTGTGGAGCATGTATCGATATATGCCCATGTGATGTATTATCATTCTACAAACCGTCTGGACCCGCAGAAATCGGTGACAAAGTACAGAAAAGAGAAGAATTCTGTATCTACTGCGGAGCTTGTGAAAATGTATGTCCTACAAAAGCAATAGACGTTAAGAGAACTGCAGTTAAATACACACCTACAAAATCCAAATCATGGCAAAAACGCTTAGAATCATTAAAAACTTAAACTTACAGGTGATCTAAAATGGAACTAAAAGTAAACCAAGACAAATGTCTCGGATGCGGTGTCTGCGTAGTCGCATGCCCAATAAATGCATCAATCAGTCCTGAAGTTTCAGGAGGGCACGGCCCAAAAACTGAAGATGTAATCATGATGGTCGAAAACGGAGTAATCAAATTATTTAGCGAAGAAAGCTGCACAAAATGTGGGACCTGCCAACTATTCTGTCCTACAGATGCTATCTGGCTAGAATGAGGTGTTAAAGTGACTTATGTAGAAAAACCAGCCGTTCCTAAAGTAGTAAAATACGAAGAACCAACTGCTAAAGAGCGAACTAAGTTAGAAGTTATGTTAAATACAGGTTCCGATATTTACCAGGGAGCTTGTAAAAAAAGAGGATCCACCCTTAAAGATGAATACAGAAAAGTTGCTGGAGTAGCATATATGGACCCTAAAGATATGGCTAAATTAGGCGTCGCTAACTGGGAACATGTAAAAGTAATATCTGACTGGGGAGAAGTAACAGTATACGCTGCTCACTCAAGAGATGCTCCTCACGAAAACACAATATTCATACCAAAAGGACCATGGGCAAATGTAGTAACAAGTCCTGAAACTTACTGCTGCTGTGACCCTACCTACAAAGGAATAATGTGTACAGTTGAAAAATCAGATGAAGAAGTTTTATTAATGGCTGACTTGATGAGAGCAACCTACAAAAAATACGTTGCTGATAAGAAAAAGGAAAACATTGCCAAGCTCGAATCACTTGGTGAGATGCCTGTCTACAAAAAATTATAAGGAGGCCACATAAATGGCAAATTACGAAGAACCAATAACAGACTACGAACACATCGTAGAAAACTGTACTTGCGCATTTTGCGGATGTAACTGTGATGATTTAGATTATTTAATTAAAGATGGACATGTTGTTGGAGTAAGACACGCCTGCAGACTTGGTGCCAGTAAAATCATGGAAGATATGGACCAGAGATTAATGGTGCCAATGATCAGGAATGAAGAAGGTGAACTCGAAGAAGTTGACTGGGATGCTGCTCTAGATAAAGCTGCAGAGCTTATAGCTGGAGCTGTAAGGCCTGTATTCTACGGTTGGAGTGAAACTTCAATAGAAACCATGCACCACGGTCTTGAACTTGGTGAATTAGTAGGAGCGGTCTTAGATAACCAGGCAACTATCTGCCACGGTCCTTCACTTCAAGCAGTTCAAAACGTAGGATACCCTGTATTTACTCTGGGAGAAGGTAAAAACCGTGCTGACATGGTTGTTTACACTGGAAGTAACGCTATGAACTCTCACCCAAGACACATGGCTAGATACAGTACTTTCCCAAGAGGATACTTCAGACCAAGGGGAAGATACGACAGAACTGTAGTTACAATGGATCCAAAATACAGTGACACAGCTAAAATGTCTGATGTATGGGTTGGATTTGAACAAAACGGTGATTACGAGTTCTACAACGCTATAAGAGCTGTCTTAAAAGGTAAAGAACTCAAAAAGGATTTAATTTCAGGAATACCTAAAGAAGATATTACTGAATTAGCCGAAAAAATGAAAAACGCTCAGTTCGGAACACTCTACTTTGGTTTAGGTTTAACACACACCTTATCCAAACAGAGGAACATTGACATAGCTATTCAGATGATAGCTGACCTTAACAAATACTCAAAATGGGTACTAATGCCTATGAGAGGTCACTTCAACGTTAACGGATTCAACATTTTCATGGCTTACGAAACTGGATTCCCTTACGGTGTTGACTTTGCAAGAGGATACCAGAGATACATGAATGGGGAAACCAACACTATCGATCTCTTAACAAGAAAAGAATGCGATGTATTCATGGTAATAGCTGCAGACCCAGGAGCACACTACCCAGGAGGAGCTGTAAAACACTTAGCAGAAATTCCAGTTATACAGATAGATATCCACTGGGGACCATCAACTGAGATAGCAGATGTAGTACTTCCAGGATCCTTTGTAGGTGTGGAAGCTGCTGGTACCAGTTATAGAATGGACGGTGTTCCAATTTACATGAAAAAAGCTGTAGACAAACCTGAAACCTGCAGAGACGATGAATGGATCGTAAAAGAATTATTAGAAAGAGTTAAAAAAATCAAAGCTGAACAGGGAGCTTTAGCCAGTAAATAAGGTGATCTCATGGAATATATACTAAAAAACGGTATTGTTTACGACCCTGCCAATAAAATAGCAGGAGAAAAGAAGGACGTAATGTTCAAAGATGGTAAAATCGTGGACCGCGTCTCTGACGATGCTAAAGTACTTGATATAACTGACAAACTTGTAATGCCTGCAGGTATAGACCCTCACGCTCACATAGCAGGGCCAAAACTTGTTGTAGGTAGATTATACAGACCTGAAGACTCAAGAAAAGGTGTAACACATAAAACAGCTACTACCAGATCAGAAAGTGGATTTTCCATACCAAGTTGTCCAGCAACAGGGTACAGGTATTCTAGAATGGGATACGGAACTGTAGTAGAAGCAGCAGTACCTCCACTAGAAGCTAAACACACACACGAAGAAATTATGGCTATACCTAACATTGACGTACCGCCTCTATCTTTATTTGGTAACAACTGGTTTGTACTGCAGTACGCTAAACAGAACAACATAGAAGACCTTGCAGCATTTCTTGCTTCATGGTTGAAAATTACCAAATGTTATGGGGTAAAAGTAGTTAACCCATGTGGAAGTGAAGCATGGGGATGGGGAATGAACGTCCACGGTGTAGATGACCCTGCACCATACTGGGATGTAACTGCTAGGGAAGTAGTAACCGCGCTTGCAAAAGCTAACGAAATGTTAGGACTACCTCACTCTGTACACGTACACCCTAATGATTTAGGACACCCAGGAAACTACCCAACAACTGTCGAAACTATGGACATGATTAAAAACATAGAAAAGAACAGCCCAACAAGAAACCAGACCATACACATAACTCACGCTCAATTCCACTCCTACGGTGGAACCAGCTGGAGAGATGCAGAATCTGGTGCAGAAGCTGTTGCAGATTACGTAAACAAAAATAAACACGTAACAATCGACGTTGGTCAAATAACATTAGATGAAACCACAACCATGACCGCTGACGCTCCTATGGAATTTGATTTACACCAGCTAAACGGTCTTAAATGGGCTAACAAGGATATTGAACTGGAAACAGCATCAGGAATTGTTCCATTCATATACTCCGGAAAAGCTCCAGTTTCATCATTACAATGGGCTATTGGATTAGAGTTATTCCTCAAAGTGGATGACCCATGGCAAGTATGCCTTACCACTGACCACCCTAATGCAGGTCCATTCATAAGGTACCCAAGAATCATCTCCTGGTTAATGAGTAACCAGAGAAGACAGGAAATGATAGAAAACAAAGAAGTTCACGCATGGGCAGAAAGAAGAACATCCTTAGCAACCCTTGACAGAGAATACGACTTCAATGATATTGCAGTCATCTCTAGGGCAGGACCAGCTAAAATCTACGGATTCCAGGACAGAGGAGAACTCACACCAGGTTACAACGCAGACATAGCTGTATATGACATTAACCCTAACGATGTTGACCCATCCAGAGATCCTGCTGCAATAGAAAAAGGATTTAGTCTAGCAGCGTACACAATTAAAGATGGTCAAATTATGGTTAAAGACGGTGAAATCGTAAGTGTCAAACCAAGTCAGACCATGTGGACCAATGTACAAGGATTTGAAGAACAAGAAAAAGCAGTAATGGAAAAGGTAATGCCTGACTTTACCAGATATTACACTATCAAATTCGAAAACTATAAGGTACACGATAAGTACACACCTTACCCAATCGAGGTAAAGGTCCAAGCAAGTAAATAGGGGTGTTGAGCTTGAAAACAATAACTTTTAATCAAAAAAAGACTTCCCCAATATCACTGGAATTTGATGAATTAATTCCAGATGAAGTATACACCTGGGAAAAAGCAGACTTTGAAAAATATGAAGTGCCAATTGGAAACTCAAGATTTCCACTCACAGACTACTTCGATATAGAAGTAGAAGGAGCCGCTGAAAGCCCTGCTGAAGTTAAAATGATCCTCAATGGAGACTACGGCAGAGTAAAATACATCGGTACCAAAATGGGTGCAGGGGAAATCATAGTTAACGGAGACGCAGACTTGCACTGCGGATCCCATATGGAAGGAGGATCCATAACTGTAAACGGAGACGCAGACAGTTATGCTGGTAGGGAAATGAAAGGTGGATCCCTTACCATTACAGGTAACACCAGAGAATTCTGTGGATCATCATACATTGGTGATTGGAGAGGAATGAGCGGTGGAACCATAACCCTCCACGGAAACGCCGGTAAACAGTTAGGTGAATGTTTATCTGGTGGTACAATCATCGTCAAAGGGGACTGTGATATCCTCGCCGGTATTCACATGACCAAAGGTTTCATCCAGATTGATGGTGACGTAACCAGATGGCCTGGTGGACAGATGAAAAACGGTGATATCCTGATTAACGGAGAACTCGGCCGTCTGCTTGAAGGATTTACTCAAGAAGGCATAGTCGAAAATCCTGAAATCGAAGGAAGATCATTCACTGGAAAATACATAAAGTACATCGGGGACATTGCCCTAAACGGAAAAGGCAGATTATGGTTAAATGCTGAAAGAAACAGGCATTTACTCTACTAATTTCCTTTACTCGAAAACTTTTTAGTTTTCGAGAACTTTTTTTCTTTTTAAAACTCATTAAATTTTAAAAAATTAATTTCTTAGAAAATTTTATTTTACAAAAAGATCAAGTGATTATCATGGAAAACGAAATAATATTAAACCCAGATGAAGCACTGGAATATGTCAAAAATGAAGTAGAACAGTATGATATTCTGGAAATTTCATACAATAGGATATTTGTCCCTGCAGAAGTGCTGGATATAGAACATGATGAAGAAGAAGAAAGCTTAAATGTTTTACTTCAATTAAAAGGCGAATTATTAAACGACACAGTTCAGCTCGATCTGATACAGATTAAGGACGATATCTTAGAAATAAGACATATTAAAAATGAAAATGAACTCATTGTAATTGTCGTTGAAGACACTTAAAATTAACAGAATATAAATACTTTGATTAACATAAATAGCCTTAATTCGGAGAGTGATTTTTATGGAAAAAAAATTAAAAATGGACTGTGATGAGGCTATTGAATACGTAAAAAATAACGTAAAAACCTACGACAATTTAGAATTATCCTACAGCAGAGTTTACACTCCTGGAGAGGTTATAAGTGTCCAAACAGAATGTTTGAAAGGAAAGGACACATGCAGTGTAATGGTTCAGGTAACTGGCGATACTCTAAATTCCACAGTTGAAGTAAATTTAGATGAGGTTAAAGATGACTTAATTGAAGTCAGACATACACCTAAAGATCAAGATGACGCAATAGTAATCAGCATCGACAGATGCGACGAGTGATTAAACTTAAATTAATTTTAAAATAAATTTATAAGGAATCATATGATTCCTCTCCATCTATTATTCTTACATTTAAAGATTTAAAGCTTATATAAACTTCTTTTCCTTTTTTAATCTTTAGAAGGTCGTAAGAACTTGGTGTTATCATACCTTTAAATATTGTATCATTGACAAGGGCTTCGATCCATACTGTAGGGCCCATTCTGATGATATTTTCCACAGTTCCTTTCATCTGGTTCCTAATGGATGATACAAATGCTTCATTTGAGATGATTATATTTTCAGGCCTTACAGCTATAATTACCTCTTCATTTTCCCTGGTAAAAGTGTCTGCACTTCTAATTAAAAGACCATCCTTTAGTTGAACGGTTGTTATACCATCTTTAATTTCTACAACATTACCCTCGAAGATATTTTGAACACCTACAAATTTTGCCACAAATTTATGTGATGGTTTGGAAAAAACATCATTTACCATACCTTGCTGCAGAATTTTCCCATCTTTCATAACAGCCACTTTTTCTGCCAGGTTCCAGACATCATTAAAATTATGAGTTACATGGATAACTGTAGTTTGGTACTTCGCTATTACATTTTTAATGAGGGTCATAATGAGTGTGTGTGTCTCTACGTCAAGGGCACTGAATGGTTCATCCATAAGAAGTATATTTGGTTCAACTATTAGCGACCTTGCAATGGCCGTTCTTTGCATCTCACCCCCGCTTAACGTCCCTGGTTTACGCTCAAGTAGGTGGTTTATTTTCAAAAGCTCAGCTATCTCAAGAACTTTTGTTTTTATAAATTCTTTATCTTTAACCTTCTTTTTTAGCCCATACGCAATGTTGTCAAAGATGTTCATGTTTGGAAAAAGTATGTAGTCCTGATAAACTATGCTTATGCCTCGATCTTCAGGATTCAATTTAGTTATGTCATTTCCCTCTAGAAACACTTTTCCTGAACTTGGCTGGTAGAAGCCAGCAATAGTTTCAAGAAGTACAGATTTTCCGGAACCTGTAGGTCCTATAATAACTAAATAATCATTTTTTTCAATCTTCAAATTCACATCTTTGAGGTGGAATTCATCAAGGTTAACATTTAGATCTTCTACTTCAAGAAACATGATTAACACCTATTCATAAGTCTCCTTGACATATTTTTCAAGCACAAATACGGCAATAAATGAAATTATAACCAGCAAAATCCCGGCTGTTATGGCCATATTTATGTTTCCATAGGATAAATTAAGATAAAGGGCAATTGTAAGGGTTTCTGTTTTAAGATAGGTTCCTCCAGCCACAAATAGAACGGCTGCAAATGTTCCTATACACCTTGCAAGGGTAACGATGCTTGCAGCCAGTATACCATTTCTTGCAATTGGAAATGTGACATTTTTGAGAGTTTCAAGTTCACTGTAACCCAAACTCCTTGATACGAATTCGTATCTGGGATGAACATAATTGAAAATGGAATATAATATTCTGATTGCAAATGGAATTGCAACAAAGAATTGGGCCACTACTATGCCTGTTGTGGTGAAAATAAAGTTAATGCCCAACTTTTGAAGGGGTCCGCCCAAAAGGGTATTTCCTAAAAGCATTAGAAGAGCTATACCAATGACGATTTCAGAAACTGCTATTGGCATGGATAAAATACTTTTAATGATGCTTTTAAATGGAAAAGAATACCGGCTTAATGAGTAAGCAGTAGGAATTGCAAAAAGCATAACTAAAGATGTTGACACGATTGACGTAAAAAGCGTAAGCTGCAGTGCATAAAGCATCTCATAGGAAAGAACAGAATTTATGAAGTCTGAAGGAGTTATAATTACAAAAAGACTTCCAAACAGAATGAATAAAAGCGCTGTAAAAATAAAAGATATGGAAATGAAGGTTATTTCGATTTTTGTCCTCATGGTATCATTGTTGTATTTTGTGAATTAAATATTGTATTTATTGATATGTAATCTTGGACTAGTTAACCTTCATCTTAAAGTTCTAGCTTTATCCAATTGGTTTAAATCCCCATTTTTCCCAGATGGCCATTCCTTGCGGTCCTGTGGCAAAGTCTTCAAATTGCTGCGCTAGGTCATTGTTTTTAGTGTAAGATGTCACTGCTATTGGCACAGTACTAATTGAGCTTTCGTTTTTAGGTATCTGGATTATTTCGATTTTACCTTGACCTTCTGGCCAGGTTGACATATCCTGCCAGATTATAACGGCATCTGCCTGGTTAGTTATAAGATATGTTAAAAGCTGATCTACTGTGGTAGTTTTCACAACAACGTTTTTATCGACCTGTGTAAGAAGACCGGTTTTATTGAGTATCTTTTCACTTGCTTTACCTATTGCAGGGCCTTTAGGGTCTCCGAGGGCTACTTTAACACCAGGATTTGCAAGGTCAGAAAGGGAAGTTATATTTTTAGGATTGCCCTTTGCAACTGCAATTACAGGAATGTTTTGGGTTATATTTTTAACTGTATTATTTTTAACATCGCTGTTGTTCATAGCGTCTTCCATGTATTTGTAATCTGCCGGCAGGAAGATATCTGCGCTTTTTTGAGTTTCAAGCATTCCAAAAAGTTCTCCACTACCTCCATTCTTCACATTTACTGTGACTCCAGGGTGCTGTTTTTCGAATTCGGTTTTAAGCTCATTGGTTACTTTTACAAAACCGGCTCCTGCAAGAACGGTGATAGTTTGATTTCCGCCAGCTGAACCGTTACTTAAGATTCCGCTTGCATATGCTCCTGCAACTATGATTATAATTATTATAACGCCTATAATGGCAATATTTTTTGAATCCATTTTTTTACCTCCAAAAAATCAAAGATTTTTGGGGTCCCAAAACTTTGGTTTTGGGGACCTCCAAATAAAAAAAATTCTTTGACTTAGGTGGATTTATAGAAATGCATATATAAACATATCGACGGAATTAACATTTCCGAAAATAGCAATTTGTGCCTTAATTTATTACTATTTGTCAATTTAAAAATTATTCTACGTTATACCTATTATGAAATTCAATAATAAAATCTATTGAATCTAAAAAATTAAAAATGGAAATTAAGCGGCTATATTAATTCAGGAAAAATGTAGAATTGATCTTTAAGTAAAAATATAAAATAAATTAATGCTTATTAATTAAAATAAAAGTTTAATTAAATGGATTTTTCTGAACAGGGTATACAAATACTTTTGTTATCTTTTGAAACAAAGGATTCTCCACATAATTTGCAGACAATTACATTCTTTTTCTTTTTCTCAGGCACTTCCACATCCACAAATTCATAGGAGTAAATATCTTCTCCTGCATCAATTAAAATAGGCAGTACTTCTTCATGGGGCACTTTCTCCCAGTTCATGTACCATGCATGTAACCTTGGATATTTAGAAGTTTTTTCATGGTCTAAATAAACCCTTATCCCTTTCATATGTTTTTCATCTTTGCCTGCAGCTTTATTTACAGTTACAGCCATTTTGTCATAATCTTTCACTGTTAGCCGTTTACTCCCCACAGTTGATCCCATTAAAATCTGGAAAGGGTCTGGTAAACAGTTCAGGGTCTCAGACATTACGAAAATTTTTTCCCCTTCTTTTATATCGAGCTCTCTTTTTGCTATATTTAGCATCTGGTATCCAATATAAGCCCCTGAGCTTAGATAGCCGTGAAATTTTATAATTTTTTCCAGATCCTTTCTGGTTTCTGGATCTTTTATTTTGTTTAAGATATCCTCCATAAAAATCACCACAGTATTTAATTTGATTTTTGAAATTTAAATTTTATATGTTTTATATTCATTACATCCAATCAGCTTATGAATAAAATATTAAATTAGGGAAATAATTCTAAATTTCCCTAATTCAGGCTTTCTATGGCAATTTACTTGAAACCAATTACAGAATTTATATGTTTCAATGCTGGTTTTGTCGATATGCATATATAAACATATCTATGGTGGCTGTATTGGATAGTTGAAATATCCTCTTTCAAAGTAAAATCAATGTTGAATTCAGTAATTCTAAAAGAAAATTCATTATTGGAGATTTTGATTAAAAAGTGGGATAAGTTTATTCTTCTTTTCCAATCATGACTTCAGTGGATTTAATAATGACTATGACCTTATCTCCTTCTTTAATATCTAAATCTTTAATGGATTCCTTGGTTATTACAGAAGTTATTGTATCTGGAGCGTCAATTTCTATTTTTACATTGGCCATAATAGCACCTTCTTCAACATTCTTTACAGTTCCTTTAATATGATTTCTTGCGCTTAATTTCAATATATCATCCTCCAGTTTATTATCCTATTATATTTTGAATTTTATATGTTAAATAATTTTTTTATGGCTTTTTTAAGACTAAAGAGGTTAAATTAGAGTTTTTACATATTATAAGATAATTTGAAATTTAGGGCCACTTTGAAATTCTTTTAGAACATTTTTATTCTAATTAATCAAAATTAAGTGATATTTCAATGAAAATTGTAAAATAACATTATTTCCAGATATGGAAACTTCTATAAATCAAAAACAATATTTTAATCTATAAAGCGCCTGTCAGACTTTTTATGATTTGCATCTTCATGTTTATCTTCAAACCAGCCGATACGCACTTCTTCGCCTTCACATTTATCAAAATTAGGGATATAAGGCTTAATATCTAAAAGAGGAGTGCCATCGACAACATCTACATTTGAAATATGAATGATCGACCCTTCTACTTTATCCAGGCAGACCACAGACATTCCGATGGGATTTGGACGTTTTGGAGCTCTTGTTGAAAATATACCTCTTTTTGTGGTATCTAAAAAGGGTTTTACTTTTAATGAATATCCTTTTGAAAGGTGGAGATGATAAATTAGAATTATATGTGAAAATCCTTCCAGATCAATCAGTCCTTCTTGATATTCTTCTTTTAAATGTACTTCTCCTTTAATGCCCTTTGCTCCTATGGGTTGTATAGGCATGCCTTCCAGATCTTTGAAAGGGGAGTGTATAGTTCCAATTGAACTGTATTTTATTGGATTCTCCATTTTTAGCTCCTTTACTGTGAAAATAATTAAAAAAAATAGTTGTATGGAATGTATTCATAATTCTTCCATATCAGATAGATTCATCATTGTTTCAACAGCTTTTACATGAACGTGGATCCCTTCTTCGTTTATAGCTGCAATTGGGTTTAAACCGCCCGGAGCTGCTATACCAACATGATATCTTTCAACTTTTGCATTATAGAGGAGTTCACTTGGATTTCCTACTTTTAAAATTGAAAATCCGGTTTCCTGAATTTTATCTAAAATATCTACTGCACTCGATCTAGCCATGTACGGAATTTCCCTTAGACTTGCAAGTATTCTTCCATTTCCTTCAAGTGAATCTGAGATAGAAGTCATATTCTTTGAAATATAAATTTCATGGGGATCAAGGGAAGATCCGCCGTATGCAATGAGGTCAGTAAATCGGGGTCCTTTTTCTTCTATTTCAAGGATTCCGCCGTATTTTGGAGTTACCAGTATATCATTTTTAATTAATATGCCGTCAATTGTAAAACTACAAACTGTGGCAATTCCTGTTTTATCTCCATCTGCATGGGGCATTATTTTAAAAAATTTGCTTGTACAGTACTCTGGTCTGGTTTTAAACACTCTGTTTACAATTTCAAGTGCGTCATCAAGGTCATCATTGTTTACATAGGAGATATTTACAATTACGTTACCTTTCATGGTTTCAATATCTAAATCAACATCATATAGAAGGTTCCATGCTTTTGAAAGTAAAAATTTAACTTTTTCGGAAGTTTTAACTGTATTGGTTTTTAATACAGGGTTTACTGGAGTCAGACTTTCCATATCTTTAAATTCGATTGTGTTCTCTGCTAATTTAATATTAACAGAACAACCTGCTTCTCTTGCAGCGCAAAGTGGGGCTATTCCTCCAGTTATGGCGATTCCTACCATGTCATCGTCTACTGGAACACCAAGGACGGGTTTTCCACTTTCACCAATTTTTAATGGTCCAGATATTCCCATTTTTTGAAGTCGTTTGAAGAGTTTAACTGCATTATCTCTTGCAGCAGCTGGAATTATCCTGAAATTTGCAGGGATCAATCCATTTCCTTCCCTTGCAACATTCAATACTGACGTTATTTCTTTTGCAGTGAAAGCTTCAATTGGGGTCATGGATGTTTCTTTATAGGCTATCAGTTCAGTAAACCTGGTGGGGACAAAGTCTTCTACGTTTACAAGACCACCGTACTGTGGAATTACTGGAATTCCTTCGTTTAAGAGCATTCCATCTATTGTGGTTCCACAAATAGTGTCCAATCTGATTTCTCCAGATGGCTGTTCTTCATCAAGAGTATCCTCATGGAATTTAACATAAGGGCTTACAGCAATACCCTTACTGAACACTTCTTTAATTATGTCCACTACTTTTTGGTCATATACGAAACTGGATGTATTTACAATTACCGCCCCTTTCCCATCTCGTGGGTTTAAAGAGGTTTTATAGATCATTCCTTCAAATTTGGAGAAAGCGAAATCTACCTGATCATAGATAAGACCTTTTTCAAGCTCTCTTAGTCCTTTTTCGGTTATTTCTCTGCCGGCGTATCCAATACGCTCAGTAAAGCCTTTTTCATCTAAGATACGCATGTGATATCGCACAGCTCGCTCTCCAAGATTGTAACCTTTTCGTTTCAATTCTTCTGCAATGGTCTTTGCACCAAGAACTTTGTTTTGATCTGCAAGGATCCTCAGAATTTCTATCATTTTACGATCAGTTTCATCAGGCATTTCTTCACCAAATTTTGTTAGATAATAACTATTATAAAATAAAATGTAATTTAAACTTATTTAAAAAATTTTAGAACCCTACAAAAACTAAAGGTTTTTGCATGCTCCAAAAACCTCTCAAAATATTCTACGATTTTTTTGATTGCAAAAAACCTTGTTTTTTGCTAACTTCGGTTTTTGAGAGTTTCTCACCCGCCGAAAATAAAAAGATTTTCGAGTGTAAAAAGAAATAAAAAGAATTAGATGGTTAAATATTTATCTAATTCGTAGTTGAATACTTGTATTCTGTAATCATCCCATTCTTTCTTCTTAATATCCATAAACTGGGTGTATACATGGTTACCTAATGCAGATTTTACTAAATCGTCTGCTTCAAGTGCGTGGTATGCTTCCCATAGGCTTGATGGTAAAGTGTTTATACCCAGAGTTTTGAGTTCTTCGATACTCTTTCCGAACACGTCAATTTCGGTAGGTTCTCCTGGGTCGACTTTGTTTTTCATACCGTCTAAACCTGCTTCTAACATAGCAGCAAATGCTAAGTAAGGGTTACATGATGGGTCAGGCATTCTTAGCTCAACACGGGTACCTTTTCCTCTGGAAGCAGGGATCCTGACTAGTGTTGATCTGTTTTTAAGACCGTATGCTATGTATACTGGTGCTTCGTATCCAGGTACTAAACGTTTGTAGGAGTTTATGGTTGGAGCACATACTGCAGATAGTGCAGGGGAGTGCTGTAATAGACCGCCCATAAAGTAAAGGGCATCTTCTGATAATTGAGTTTCTGTATCAGGGTCGTAAAATACGTTTTCGCCGCCTTTAAAGAGGGACTGGTGGCAGTGCATACCGCTTCCGTTTTCTCCAAAGAATGGTTTTGGCATGAATGTTACCATGTAGCCCATTGTGTCTACAATAGCCTTTATTGCCTGTTTAAATGTAATTACTGCATCAGCAGTTTTTAATGCATGATCAAATTTGAAATCGATTTCGTGCTGACCTGGAGCAACTTCGTGGTGGCTGACTTCTACATCAAAGTCAAGAGCTTCTAGATCCATGACGAGCTGTCTTCTTAGATCTGTACCCTGGTCTACAGGTTCTACATCAAAGTAAGCACCGTTATCGTTAGGGATTAAGTTTCCTTCTTCATCCTGGTCCAGTATGAAAAATTCTGGTTCAGGACCTACGTTGTATTCATATCCTGCTTTTTCAGCTTTTTCTAGTGCCCTTTTAAGCACGTATCTTGGGTCGCCTTCAAAAGGTTTTCCTTCTGGCCAGTATATGTCACAGATAAATCTGCAAACACCTTTTTCTTCTGGCCTCCATGGGAGAGCTGAAAAAGTATCAGGGTCTGGTTTTAAAATAAGGTCACTCTCATTGATGTCTACAAATCCTTCAACAGAGGAACCGTCGAATAAAAGACCGTCTTTTATTATATCTTCAATCTGATCTGGTTTAATTAACGGAATTGCCATGTTTTTTGGAGTTCCGTGTATATCTACGAACTGCAGCCTTACGAACTTTGTACCGCATTTTTCAATATTTTCAATAACTTGTCCTATTTTGTCTGACATTATTTACCTCCATGATAATTAGAGTAATTATGTACCGGAAGTTGATTTCCTTTTACTGGTATATAAATGTTTTGAAAAAAAATTTTTACAAAAATCAGTTCTTTATGATAATGATAAATCTAGCTTAAAATTTAATTTTAAAGGATAAAATTAAAATTTCACGATTGAAAATGGCTCTTTATTGAGTAAATCAAACATTAAAACATCTGGAGCTATAATTGATTCTCCCTGTAATGTAATAAGTTTAAAAGCTTCAAATGCCTGTAAACACCCAATTATGTTTGGAACAGGTGCAATAACTGGAGGTACCTCCGCGCCAATGTCTTTTACTTTTTTAATTACTTCTTCAGTTAAATCCTTACCATATGATGGTAATTTAAACATTTCCTCGTAGGTAGGGGTATCTTTGGTGAAAACAGTAACTTGTCCCATAGTACCGTGAATTGCGCCGTGAATAAAGGGAATATTTAAATCTCTAACATGTCTGCTGACTGTAATTCTTGTTACAAGATTATCAAGAGCATCTATTACAATATCACTATCTTTAATAATGTTTTCAACGTTTTCTTCATTTACTTCTTCTTCAATTGCTTCGATGTTTGTAAATGGATTTATAGATTTTAAAGTTTCATAGGTCACATCTACTTTAGATTTTCCGACGCTGTAGAAGCTGCTCATAAGTTGCCGATTAATATTTGAAACATCGAAGGCATCTTTATCGATTATCCTGAGATTTCCAATTCCCATCCTTGTAAGCATTTCTGTGGTTGCTCCACCAATACCTCCACATCCTATAACTGTAATTTTAGCATCTCTAAGTCTTTCTTGCTCTGATTTGGTTACAACTCCCATTTGCCTGCTTACAATTTCCCAGTAAGCCATTCCTTCATATCTCTTTGGCATATTCAAGCTCCTGAAATTTAGTTATAGATTAATTTTGTACAATAAAATAATTTAGAACGTAGATTAACTTAATTTTTTGTATAACTAATTTAAACACGTTCATAAGTTGTGGTGCGCTCTACAGGAATACGTCCTATGGCTTCTATTGTTGTGATCATCTGCTTTTGAGGTAGATATTCTCCATGAGACGCGCCTGCAGCTACTGATATTTTGTCTTCCATCATGGTGCCGCCAAGATCATTTGCACCGCAGCAGAGAGCTATTTGTGATGTTCTGAGACCCATTTTTACCCAGGAAACCTGAATATTAGGCATGTCTCTTCCGAGAATTACTCTTGAAATGGCATGCATCTTCAGATCATCCATTCCACTTGCTTCCTCTGATACCTGACCCAGTGTGTTGTTTTGGTTTAAAAAAGTCAGAGGAACGAGTTCTGTAAAGCCTCCTGTTTCACGCTGTATATCTCTCAGTATCATAATGTGGTCAATTCGATCTTCCCATGTTTCTATGCTGCCGTACATAATGGTGGATGTGGTTGGAATTCCTAAATTATGGGCTTCTTTAATGATATTCACCCATTGTGAAGTTGTAACTTTTTTAGGACATATCTGTTCCCTGACAGAATCCACAAGGATTTCTGCAGATGCCCCTGTCATGGTGTCCATTCCTGCATTTTTAAGAGCTTTCAAAGCATCCATGGTGGTCATTTCTGATGATTTTGCAGTTTGATAAATTTCTACAGGAGACAATGCATGAAGACAAATATCGTATTCTAATTTAATAGTGCTGATAAGGTCACAATAATAGTCTACGGTCATATGGGGCATAATACCGCCAAATAAACAGATTTCAGTGGCTCCTATTTCTTTTGCTTCTCCAATGCTTTGTAATATCTCGTCAGTTGTCATTTCGTATCCAATATGATCCCTGAAAGAGCAAAAAGCACATCCAATCATGCAGTGATCTGTGATATCTATAGCTTTATTGGTGACAAAGGTAACTTCATCTCCAACGATTTCCTTACGTAAATTATCTGCCACTTCGAATAATTGGAATGGATTTGAATTTATTAGCTTCAAAGCGTCTTCTTTTGTAATTTCTCCAGCAAGAGAACGTTCATATATGTCTTCCATCATTGAATCCACCTTATTTAACTTTATTTGTAAACATTAGATAGTTCATTTTCAATTAGTATGCCTGTATATATTATTTAAGCTGTTTTGTTTTTATTTAATATAAATCTCATATGTTACAGTTTTTCAGTAATTCACAGGATTTAATTTAGAATAATTCTAAATTTCTTGTCTAGTTAATGTTAGAATTAAATGTATATCTGTCATTGCATATCAAAATAAAATCATTTAAATGTATTAAAATTAGATTCCAAATAAAAATAGGATATAAAGTCAATAAAAATTTTTTAGCTTGACTTTATACTGATATTAATTTAAATTTTACCGAGACCGTCAGCAATTTCTTCGTATGGCTGAACAATCACGAAACCGTTACCTCTAAAGGCCATCTGGAATGTTTCACCGCTCCCTCTACCTAGTAATGTACCTAAATTCATATCTGTTCTGTAATCAATGGATAGGCCATCAGACCACGCTACAGTTGCATTTGGATCAGTATAAACTGGTCTATCGGGGGTTACTGCAAGTGTTATAGGGGTGTAGTGGGTTGTTATTGCGATCATTCCGTATCCTTGCAGTCTTATGTTGAACATTCCTCCAGACATCATACCTGCACTGGACATCATCTTTATGTCCCAGTCTATGTTTTCTTCAAATGCAAGGATATCATTTCCATTTACGTATAATCTGCTTCCTTCAAGGTTTAGAATGGTTATTTTTTTACCTTTATCGGCTAAAAATACGTTGCCGTATCCTTTTGCTGACATGAGCTTACTGTTTTCACCACTTACTTTTTTCATTATAAATTTATCAATTCCGCCTTCAAGAGAACTCTGTTTTTTAAATTTTATCTCGCCAGTGTAAGCCACCATGGATCCCAGTTTTGCCCAAACTTTACCATCGAGGTTAATATCAAGAAGATAATCATTTTCAAGCTCGAATACTTCATTACCTTCAAATTTTTCAGCAGTTTTATCTAAAAAGGCTTGAACTGAATATTTACTTGTGTTGCGGCTTTCTACTTCTGTTGGAACCACAGCAGGGGATCCAACAGGATCTGCTTCTTGAACTAATTCTATTGATTCGCCACATCCAGGGCAAAATTTGGCACCTTTAACGTTTTCCCCACAATTTGGGCAATTTGTTTGGATTTCAGCAACAAGTTTTATTTCTTCTCCACATTCTGGACAAAATTTAGCTTTTCCCGCATATTCTTCACAACTAGGGCAAGTCATTAAATCACCTCATTTAACTCCATTTTTTCACTTAGTGCTAACTGATGATTACTAGATTAAAAGTAATATATAAATCAAGATGTGTTTTTGAAATTCTCAAATATTACAAGTTTTTTAAATGTAATTATTTGACCACAATGTTTATATACAATTATATCCAATTATGATATATCTAAAATTGATATATTGAAAACTGATATAATGGGGGAAAGAGTATCATGAAAAGAATAGTTCGAGGATTAAAATCTTATTTCTCTGACAAGAAAAACCGAATTGTACATGCAGCAGTTGGAATTTCAGCGCTTGTAGCTACTTTATTCAACGTTATAGGTATCTATGATCGATTAACGTTATTTGCAGTAGCAATTGGATTTAATGTGCTTAGAATGAGATATATACCTTAATGTGATTTTTTTTGAAATTTTTAAATTAATTCATACTGATTATATAAAATACGTATTTTACAGGATCTTTTTTGTATCAAAGGCCAATAAATATGTCTAAATATGAGTTTTTAGGCAATAGTTAAACAAACATTATGTAATAATGCCTTTTTTTAAATCTGTTTAATGCATGTTTAACAATTAAATAATATTCCAAACAGTTTTTCTCTGAATTTCTCTAAATTCAATAGATTTAAGTACTTAGTTAAACGATTTCCATTTAAGGGTTTTGCTATAAATTTAGAAAAATATAGTGCTCCAATAGTATTAATTGACAATATTATACATTGATAAATAAATTTGATGTGAGAAAAATGCTTCTGTACTACATGGATGTGTCAGAGCTTGATTTCAATAGAATACATGGCTCTATATCAATGGAGAGAATAAAAAAGTCCAGCAGGTATCTCCATGAAAAAGATAAAAAACTATCTGTGGGGGTAGAGATTCTCCTAAATCATACTTTAGGCAAAATTGGAATCTTTGATCCTGTATTTGACATAGATAACCATGGTAAACCTTATCTAAAATATTATTCTGATGTGCATTTCAATCTTTCACATTCACAATCATATGTAGCATGTGCGGTTTCTGATACTCCAGTTGGTGTAGATATTGAGTATATTCATAATATAGATTTAAATCTAGCAAAACAATTTTTCTATGGAAAGGAATATGACTATATTTTAAATAACAGCAATAAAAATAAAGCTTTTTTTGAATTATGGGTATTAAAAGAGAGTTATATGAAGATGACGGGCTTAGGATTTAGGCTTGCACTTGACGAATTTTGTATAGAAATTAACGATGAAATAAAGTTGATACACAACGAAAATACAGGTAAATTCGGACTCTGGAATGTTTGTGGAATGGAATATATGCTGGGAGTATGTTCTCAAGGCAAAATAAAGGAACCTGAGTTAATTAAGTTACATGATATATGGGGTTGAATTACAATGCAAAAAATTGGAATAAATGCAGATATAGAAGGAAAATTTGTAGATTACTTTGATTTATCAAATGCACAAAAGAGGACCATTATAACTGAGATTAGTAAACCAAGTAATGAAACTTATGTTCTTTCATTTAAATGTAAATTCCCCTTAAAATATGAAGAGTATGTTAAAAAAGCTTTAAATACTATTATAAGTGGGAATTTGGATTTACGCATTAAAAAAGACCAGCATATGAATTTTATGCAGTACTATGCCTCTGAAAAAAAGAAATCCTTTTCATGTATTGATATGTCTGATAAAAGTGAAGATGAAATCAATGATTTCATCCATGAATTTGCGCAAAAGCCCTTTAATGAAATCTTTGACGCGCCCCTCTATCAGTTTATAGTCCTGAAAACCAGAAAAGAATCTATTGTATTGGGCTGTACTCACCATATCATCATGGATGGAAGCTCTGTGGGTATTTTTGCAAAAAATCTGGAAGATTGTGTTCTTGCTTTTAAAAATGGAGAAGAATATCAACCATCCAACATTTCATATAGGGAGTACGTAAAAAAAGAAAAGGAATATCTTTTGAGTGAAGAAGCAAAGGAAGATGAAAAATTCTGGCTTTCTAACTTAGATGGATATTCAAAGGATTGGTATTCATCAGATGATCTAAGGATCAACAGGAGTTATTTGAGTCTAGGTCCACAATTAACAGAAAAATTAAAGAAATTATCAATGGTCGACGGTGTAAGGATATCTCCCTTTGTACTGGCATTATCTGCTGTATCAATGTACTTTGCAAAAAGTACATGCAGTGAAGAACTGGTATGGAACAGTGTATATCATGGTAGGGATTTTGGAGAGGACGTTCATGAAATGTTGGGCATGTTTGTAAATATGATGCCTCTTAGACTGGACTATGATAAAAACAGGTCATTTAAAGAGGTTTTATTATATACAAAATCAGTGCTTAAAAACGGCCTGACACATGGAAAATTATCTTTTAATACGTACGGCGCAAAATTACAGCAAAAGGGCATAGATCCAGCAATGCTATCAATGTATTCTATGGTATCTAATTCAACAGATGCAAATGTAGAATATTTATTTAATAATTCTAAGAGTGAGTTTCCTTTTCATATCCGTGTAAATCCCTCATTAAAGGATAAGGATGGTTTACAGCTTTTACAAATTGAATACAACAAAGACTGTTTCACTGATGCGCAAATTTCAGATATGGTGGAAAATATACAAACACTACTTTGTGATATCGCAGATAACCCAAATAAGGCTTGTGATGAGTTTAAAATAGAAACAAGCTCATTCTATGACGCTGAAAAATATTTCAAAAACATGATAAAAAATAGTGACGGCGCATCAGCCATTTCTTCCGACATTCACGGTAAAGAGGAAGAGGGATCATTAAAAGAGAGTTTTATTTCCATTGATAAATTAAATATTGGAAAATTTTGCAGAGATAATGGAATTGGCCCTAATGATCTAATTTTATCAGCTACTCTCTTTGCTCTGGCTAAATTTGTATTCAGTAAAGATATATTAATCTCCATTATTTCTAATAACATAAATATAGGTCAGGAATTACCTTTTGCTGTAAATATTGACACAGATAAACCAGTGAAGGATTATTTACAGGGTATACAGAACTCCCTTCTTGAAGTCGTAAATTACGATTACTATCCTTTTACCAGGATTTCCAGTAAAAATTATGTTTTACCTGAATTTTTGTATGTTTTTGGGCTTACAGGCAGTATAAATGAGGAAAATTTGGAATTACCTAAACTGACAGTTTGTATTGAGGACAACGATAATGATTTTAAAATAGTTTCTTATTATAATGACGCGCTTTACAGTGAAGATATAATTGAAACATTCATAGAGAGTATTAAAATCCTTGTAACTAAACTAACACAAAATCCACATGCACTGCTTAAAGATATTTCTATTTTACCAGAAGATGAAAAAGAAGAGGACTTTAAGATAAACAGGGTGGAAGAACCATTATTAAATAAGCTCTTTGAAAGGCAGGTAGCGCAAATCAGGGATGAAGTAGCTTTAATTGCTGAAGATGGTGAATTTACTTATGACGAACTGAATAAAAAAGCTAACCGCATAGCAAATGCATTGATTAAGCGAGGCATTAATGTAGAAGATAGAATAATGTTTATGCTAAAGCGTGACAGCCGTCTCATTGCCACTATGCTCGGTATCATGAAAGCAGGTTGTGCTTTTATCCCTGTTGACCCGGAATATCCTGAAGAAAGGATAAATCAAGTTCTGGAAGATAGTGATGCAAAATACATTGTAACTAAAGCTAATTTACCTAATGCATTAGATGTAGATGAATTACTTTTAGAAGAAAATGAAGAAAACCCAAATCCTGAATTAACCCATGAAAATCTGTGTTATCTAATTTATACTTCTGGTTCGACAGGAAAACCTAAAGGTGTAATGTTAACTCATGGAGGTATCACTAATTACGTTTCTCCAGATACTCAAAACATTCCTATTCACGCGTTAGTGACCAAAGCAAGTAAAATGATATCGATATCAACGGTATCATTCATCGTATTCCTGCGTGAAATTTTCGCAACAATTATGAACGGAATGCCTGTTGTACTTGCAAATGAAGAACAGGCGATAAATCCTATAGAACTTTCAAAATTATTTGAAGAAACAGGGGCAGATGCGTTTGGTGGAACACCGACCAGACTCTTACAGTACTTAGAAATTGAGGAAATTCAGAAAATGGTGCCTAAATGTAATGTGATAATTGTAGGGGGTGAAACCTTCCCTCCCCAGCTTTACAACGTACTTTCAAAATACACCGACGCTGAAATTTACAATTCCTACGGCCCAACTGAGATCACAATTGCATCACACGGAAAATTAATAACCAGCGATGATATTTCTGCTGGTGAAACTCTCCTGAACGTCACAGATAAAATTATGGATATGGATGCCAATCCTTTACCTTATAACGTGGTGGGTGAGCTGTACGTAGCTGGCGCAGGAGTTGCTCGAGGTTACTGGAATAATGAAGATCTCACTAAAGAGCGATTTATCATGTACAATGGTCTTCGTTATTATAACACAGGAGACCTGGCTAAAAGGGACAGTACTGGTGAATTATATGTTTTAGGTCGAATGGATAACCAGATTAAGCTCAGGGGTTTAAGAATTGAACTTGGTGAAGTTGAAAATGCAATTACAGAATGCAATGGTGTTAAATCCGCATTTGCCATGGTTAAAACTGTGCAGGATACTGAGCATTTATGTGCCTATTTTACTGAGGATCAGGAAATTGACATCGGCGATTTAAGAAACACCCTCATAAATAAATTACCTGCCTATATGGTGCCGTCCTATTTTATTAAAATGGATGAGTTTCCAATGACCCCCAACGGAAAAACAGATTTAAAGAACTTCCCAGATCCTGAAATTGATGATTATGGGCTTGAGGGGATTATATCTCCTGAAACTGATTTAGAAAAAGATATTTTTAATATGTGTTCAGATATTTTAGACACAGCCAATTTTGGCGTAATAACAGATTTATTTCAGTTAGGCCTTACTTCTTTATCTGTTCTCAAGTTAGTGGCGAAGATTTCACAGAAATTTGGGGTTAGTATTAGTGTAACAAACGTAATGAGGGCAAGGAATATACGTGAAATAGCAAATGAAGTTTCATCATCATCAGTTGTCGAAGAAAAGAAATACGAGAAGCAAAGATTGTATCCTTTGACTCAAAGTCAAATGGGAATATATTTTGATTGCGTGAAAAATCCTGAAAAGCTTATATATAATATTCCAAAATGCTTACATCTTGAAAAAGGCATAGATCCAGAAAGATTAAGGAGAGCTGTTATTGAGACTGTGGACAAGCACACATATATTAAAACAAAGCTTGTTGTAAAAGATGGTGTTGTCTGTCAAGAGCGATTGGATGATTTAAACATTGATGTAGACATTTATGATGGTGCAGTTAACGATAAAATTAAAAAAGATTTTGTACAGCCATTTTCATTAATTGGTGACCAGCTATTCAGGTTTGTAATTTATAAAAATGAAGAAGAAGTATGTTTGCTATGTGATTTCCATCATGTAATCCTTGATGGCGGTTCTTTAGACATTTTCTTAAAGGATCTGGCAATTATATATGATGGTGGAGTTGTGGATCAAGAGGAATTCACAGGCTTTGATCTGAGTTTAGATGAAATTGAAGCTCAAAAGAGCGAGCTATACAAAGAAGCAGAAACCTATTTTGAAGATAAAATCGTCAAATCCGACGGTGTAACTGTCATTTCTCCTGATATAAGTGGTAAAGAGGAAGAGGGAAACATGGGTGAAATCTTTGTCCCCCTTGATAAATTAAATATTGAAGGATTTTGTAAAGACATGGCTATTACACCTAATAACTTATTTTTAGCAGCTACTTTATTTACTTTGAGTAAATTTGTTTATAATAAAAATATTTTGATTTCTACAATTTCCAGCGGTAGAAGTGATATTAAATACCAAAATAGCCTTGCCATGATGGTAAAAACGCTACCATATGCCCTAAAAATAGATACAGATAAAAACGCGTTAGATTTCTTAGCTAGTGTGCGGGATTCTTTGCTTGATGTTATGAAATATGAATGTTATCCTTTTACAAAGATTTCTGATAAATATGAAATTTTACCTGAGTTTTTATATGCCTATCAAACTGGTGTTGTAAGCACTATGGAAATTAATGGTAAAAAAACAGAATTAGAAAGTTTAGAGTTAGAAGTTCCTAAATTTAAATTATCAATTGCTATTGAAGACACTGAAGATCAATTTAAAATAGTTTCACAGTATAACAACGCTATATATTCGGAGAACCTCATGGAAACTTTCATTCAAAGTATTGCAGTTGTTGTTGATAAGATTATGAAGAATCCAGAGGCTTTATTAAAAGATATATCCATTGTATCTGAAGATAAAGAGACTGAATTTAAGCTAAATCCTGTAAATGAACAATTATTAAATAAGGCGTTTGAAAAGCAAGTAGGGCAAAGCAGGGACAAAATTGCCTTAGTTGCTAAAGATGGTAAGTTTACTTATGATGAACTCAATAGAAAAGCCAATCGTATCGCAAATGCATTAATTAGACGTGGGACAAGCATTGAAGATAGAATCATGTTTATAATGAGGCGTGATAGCCGTCTTATTGCCACTATGCTGGGTATCATGAAAGCAGGTTGTGCATTTATCCCAGTGGATCCAGAATACCCTGAAGAAAGAATAAAGCATGTATTGGAAGACAGCGAGGCAAAATTCATCATTACAGATGGATCTTTATCGGGTGGATTGAACGTCGATGAATTACTTTCAGAAGATAATGAAGAGAACCCTATTCCTGATATAACACCTGAAAATCTATGTTACATGATTTATACATCTGGTTCTACAGGAAAACCTAAGGGGGTGATGTTAACTCATGCAGGGATCACTAATTATGTTTATCCCAGCTCTGAAAATTGCTATGTAGAGTTCATTGCAAATAATCTGAATAATTACCTATCGCTGACGACTGTATCATTTGACGTGTTCATAGAAGAAATATTTGTCCCCCTTATGAATGGATTGTCTGTAATTCTGGCCAATGATGAAGAAACAACTAATCCTTTACTACTTGCAAAATTGATGGAACAGGAGAAAATTGAAGGAATTTCGGTCACACCTTCTAGATTATTACAGTATTTAGAACTTGAAGATATGATAAAAGTGCTTCCAGATTGTAAATGTGTAATTGTGGGCGGGGAGGGATTCCCTCCACAGCTATATGGCATACTTTCAAAATATACTGATGCTAGAATTTACAATTCCTACGGTCCAACAGAAATTACCATCGCATCCCATGGAAAACTCCTTTCTGGAGATAATGTAGCTGTTGGTAAGACACTTTTCAACGTTGTTGATATGATTGCAGATGCCGATGGTAATCCTTTACCTCATGGTGTTGTTGGTGAACTATATGTTGGTGGTGCTGGAGTTTCTAGGGGTTATTGGAATCTGGATAAAAAGAATAAAGAACAATTCGTGGTAATTGATGGCGTTACCTATTATAAGACTGGAGATTTTGCCAAAAAAGAGGAAACAGGAGAAGTATTTATCTTAGGCAGGCTCGATAATCAGATTAAGCTCAGGGGCCTTAGAATTGAGATTGGTGAAATTGAAAGCGCGATTTCAAACTATGAGGATATCAAATCTGTTGCTGTTTTGATTAAAAAGGTATCATCCAATGATCATTTATGTGCATATTTCGCTGCAGACACTAAAATCGATATTGAAGATTTAAAAATGCATTTAAAGAGTAAACTGACCAAATATATGGTTCCAACGGTATTTTTGCAGCTTGATGAACTACCCCAAACTCCTAATGGTAAAACTGACCTTAAAGCGCTGCCTGAACCTGTTTTGGCAGAGAGGGAGTATATTGCTCCAGAAAATGACATCGAAAAATTCTTTGCAGAAACATTTTCTAAAGTTCTGGATATTCCTAAAATTGGGGCTACTGATAATTTCTTCGATTTAGGAGGTACTTCTCTCCTTGCCACTAAAATTATTGTAGAAGGAATTAACAATAATTATGACATATCTTATGGAGACATATTTTCACATCAAACCCCTCGAGAGTTAGCTAAATCGATAATGCATACTGAAGATTCAAAAGATATATCAGAGCATGAAGAATTTGCATACAGTGAGATTGATAAACTCCTGGAAAAAAATACAATTGAAAATTTTAGAGAAGGACAACTGGAAGAAGTTGGAAATGTTTTGTTGACAGGGGCAACTGGATTTTTAGGAATTCACATTTTACGTGATTTCTTAGAAAATGAAACTGGCATGATATATTGTATGCTCAGAAGAGGGCGACGACGCACTGGTCTGGAAGAACGGTTAAAAGCTTTATTGTTTTATTACTTTAGTGAAAGTTACGAGGATTTATTTGGCTCAAGAATCCATATAATTGAAGGAGATATCTCAAATAAATCTGACTTTAACAAGGCTTTAGATTTCCCAATTGATACTGTAATAAATTGCGCTGCTAATGTAAAGCACTACGCTTCAGGAACTCAAATTGAAGATATTAATGTAGGCGGTGTGGTTAATGCTCTGGAATTTTGTAAGAAAAAGGACACTAAGTTTGTACAAATTTCTACAGTAAGTGTTGGTGGTTGGAGTGTAAATAATGTTCCCCCCTTAGATATGGTATTTAATGAAAAGACTTTGTTTATGGGGCAGAACCTGGATCATAAATATATTTACAGTAAATTCAAAGCAGAATGTATTGTACTGGAGGCTGTACTTGAAGGATTAAACGCTAAAATTATGCGAGTGGGTAATTTAATGGCTAGAAATGAAGACAGTGAATTCCAGATTAATTTTGAAACAAATGCATTTATTAACAGCTTGAAATCTTACAGTGTAATTGGAAAAATTCCTTATGTTACAATGGGTTCTGAAACGGAACTTACACCTATTGATACAACTGCAAGGGCTATTTTATCCCTTACAAAAACACCTAAAGAATGTGTTGTATTCCATCCATACAATAACCATTCTATTTATATTTCTGATGTTGTGGAAATAATGAATGAATTAGGGCTCAATATTGTAGGAACTGAAGAAAATGAGTTTAATAATGCGCTTGCAGAAACTATGAAGGATGAAAGTAAATCAACAGCTCTTTCAGGGATTATTACTACTATTAAGAAGGGCGCTGGGAATGATAAAGTTGTAATTCCTGCTGTAAATGAGTACACGACACAAATTTTGTATCGTTTAGGGTTTAAATGGCCACTAACAACAGATAAATATCTGGCAACGTTTATAGAGTACCTTAAAGAGATGGATTTCTTTGACGTGGATTAATAAAAATATTGAGGGTTAAGAGGAAATTAAATGTTTGAGAGAAACTACAATATACTATCTAAGAAATATAATGAGTTCTTTTTGCCTACTTTATTGATATCGATGGCTATAAACATAACTGTAATAGTTGAGACTATCATTGTGGGAATTACATTAGGACCCACAAATGTTGCTGCAATGGCGCTTGTAGCTCCCATATTTGCGCTTTTTGCAATGATTTATTTGATGTTTGCCTTTGGAGGTTCGACCCTTGTATCTATTGCTAAGGCAAAACGAAAAAAGGATGAAGCAAACATGTTTTTTACCATGTCAATTATCCTGTTAATATTAATTGGGGTCTTAATCGCTGTTTTTGGTAATATTTTTTTAAATAACATTGCCGCACTGGTTACAAATAATGAGACCCTTGCACAATTATTTAAAGCCTATGTAAGCATATTTTTCATGGGAGCACCTCTCCTATTTATTATAATGGGAATGCCCTTTTTCATGAGGGTTGATGATAAGCCAAAATTAGCTTCTACCGTAGTTATTGTGGTAAATATTGTAAATATCATAATGGACCTAGTATTTATCGTAGTTTTTGGTATGGGGATTGCAGGAGCCGCACTTGGATTTGTAGCCGGAGCCTTTGTGGGTTTAATATTCATATTTAAATACTTGATATCCTCACAGAGAACAATGCACTTTGTCTCTCTATCAAAATGTAAACTGTCTTCAATTTATGATATTACTTCATCTGGACTTTCTTCTGCCTCTGGACAATTTTTCATGTTTTTAAAATTGACTTTGATTAATATCATTGTATATTCTGTAATAGGGGCACCAGGATTAGCTGCATTTGCTGTTTGCTATCAATTGTTAAGTATAGTATTTATAGCTATTTCAGGGATTTCTCAATCAATGTCGCCTATTGTTTCCATATTTTATGGAGAAAAGGATTATTCTGGAGTAAAATTCACAATTAGAAGATCCCTAAAAATTATGATAGCTGCCTGTATTGGGTTTGTAATAATTTTTGAAGCTTTTCCAGTATTTATATTAAGCTTATTTGGTATAAACAGCCCTGAATATGTTGCAGTTGGAATAAATGCCATTAGAATTTATTCATTGAGCCTCATTGGTACGGGTATAACTTTTTTAATGCTCTACTATACTCAGGCAATACAGCGAAAAACATTATCCTTTGCAATCTCTATAACACAGGGTTTATTGATTCTAATCCCTTCTGCATATATCCTATCAGGAATTATAGGTGCTGATGGAATATGGATTTCATTTTTACTTGCAGAAATAGGCACAATAATAATGATATTCCTTGTAACAAGGATATTATCTAAACGAAGTGCCGGAAAGTTATCCGGTGTTTTCTTACTGGAAAAATATGATAATGCTTCTGTTTTAGATGTAACAATACACAGTTCTGTTGAAGATGCAGTTGGATTATCTGAAGAGTTGATTAACTTTGCAGAACATAATAACGTAGATGCAAAAACAGCTATGCTTATAGGTATGGCTGTAGAGGAGATGGCGGTAAATACGATAAAATATAATGAAGAAAAGGTAGGATGGATTGATATTTTATCTAAAATAAATGATGATGAAATAACAATTTCTTTTAAAGACTCTGGAATTGAATTTGACCCATCAACATATACATGTGAGGAAAAGGGATCATTTGAAAATATTGAGGTATTACAGAAGATAGCAGATGATATAAGTTATGCAAGGCTTATAGGTTTAAATAGTACTGTTATTACAATAAATAGGTAGTAATGATTACTATTAAAGCGTAGGGGGAGACATTATGGATATTAGTAAAGTATTAGAAGAAGATAAATTGACAGTCAGATTAGGCGGTAGATTAGACACTAATACTGCGCCAGAATTAGAGGAAGAGTTAAAAAGAGATCTTCCAAACGTAACAGAATTGGTTCTAGACTTTGAAGAATTAAAATATATTTCAAGTGCAGGGCTTCGTGTAGTTCTGGCAACACAAAAAATAATGAATAAACAGGGAAATATGGTAATTGAAAATGTAAATGACTTAATCATGGAAATTTTTGAAGCTACAGGATTTGTAGATATTTTAACAATTAATATCACAGCTAAATAAGATATAAAGGCCCACTGTTTAAGTAATTGTCATTTACAAAGGAAAAGATGGACTATGAATAAACTAACAGTACCTGCGAAAATAGAAAATCTGCAGAAGGTAATGAATTTTTTAAGTGACCAGTTGGACTCAGTAGATTACGTAATGAAATCCCGACTGCAGTTAGAACTTTCAATTGAGGAAGCATATGTAAATATTGTAAATTATGCTTATAAATCAGAGGAAGGGAAAGTTGTAATTTGCTGTGACATAGATGAACACCCTTTACAGGTTACAATGCAATTTATAGACTGTGGAATCCCTTATAATCCATTAAAAAATGAAGATCCGGATATTTCTTTGAATGTCGAAGAAAAAGAAGTTGGTGGACTGGGAATTTTCCTGATTAAGAAGAATGTAGATCATATTGAATATGAACATAAAGATGGAAAAAATATCTTAACAATTCAGAAAAAATTAAATTAAAACTGGAATCATTATCTTATTTAGGCATAAAGCGATGAAAATGAAGAATTCAATTAATACTAAATCTAATATTACACGATTAATAAGCTGTGCTGTTATTATATTCAGTATTCAGTTTCTTTTCCATTATTTCTTCCCAGTGATACCCATATCTGAGTTAGGCCCGGTTAGTGCGCTACCTCCTGTACTAGGACTGATATTTGGCCCTTGGGGGGCGGCAGGGGCAGCACTTGGATATTTGGCGTCTGATATGATGGTAGGATTCCCTCCTGAAGTTTATATCATAAACTTTTTTATACAATTTTTATATGGATATATCCCGTACAAATTGTGGTACACGTTAAATAGGGGAGAAACCACCAGTTTACCTAGATTGGATACGGTTAAACATCTGATAAAATTTGTAGTAATCATGTTTATAAACGCGGCTGTTATGGCGGGATTACTTGGGTTTTTAATGGATGGATTGGGACTGTATGACCTGGTTTCTTTAACCACATTGATATTTGCGGTTAATAACTTTGATTTTTCCATAATGTTTGGGACTTTGATCCTTATTGGGGCTAATTATTATGGTGTTTCGATGTATAAGCCGAAAAAGGCAAAGAAAACAAGGATACCTCCAAAAATATTTGATATAACCGCAATAATGATCATCATAATCGGCAGTATAAATAGTGTTTATTCTAAATTTACAACTCCAGATATATGGGGATGGATTGCAGGGGGTGTAACTTATTCTTTGGTTTTGTTCTATGTTTTTAGACCTATTACCAAGGAAATAAAGGAAAAGACAACTGAAATAAAAATGTCTTTAACAGAAAATTTAATTGTAATTTTCATCATAATCGGTGCAATCATCGCAATATTAACTGGGATCAGATCCCTTTTTACTATTTCTGCAGTAGACACAATACAGTTCTGGGATTCTGTATATTTAAACATCACACTGGTACTTTCTGTTTTTTATATAGCATCTATTGCATTTTTATGGTACATAGAAAGGAATATTTCTACACCAATAGAATCAATGTCAGACATTGTAAAAAATTATGTCAATGATTCTAATGAAATAAGGGATAGTAAACAAGTTATATCAAAATGTGAGGAATATATAGCCCAAAAAAATGAAGTAGGAATTTTAGCATCTTCTTTCCAAAAAATGATCAAAGATTTGGAAGTTTACATGGAAAACCTTGAAAATGTCACTGCTGAAAAAGAGAGGATAAATACTGAGTTAAATGTTGCAAAAAGAATACAGGCAGATATGCTGCCGAGAAAATTCCCTGCTTTTCCGCAGCGGAATGAATTCGATGTTTATGCAATGAATATCCCTGCAAAGGAAGTTGGTGGGGATTTTTATGATTTCTTTTTAATAGATGAAAATCATTTAGCGATTGTCATTGCAGATGTCTCTGGAAAAGGAGTACCTGCGGCGTTATTTATGGTAATTGCAAAGACCATGATAAAGAACCATGCACAACTTGGAAAAAGCCCAGCAGAAGTGTTTACAACAGTTAATAACCAGTTATACGAAGGGAATGACGAAAATATGTTTGTTACAGCATGGATGGGTATTCTAGAAGTTGAAACAGGTAAATTTACTTATGTTAATGCAGGACATAACCCTCCTCTACTAAAACATGCAGGTAATGATTATAATTGGCTGAAATCAAAACCAGGGTTTGTTCTGGCAGGTATGGAGAACATTAACTACTATCAAAATGAAATTGATCTAGAACCGGGAGATAGGGTTTATCTATATACTGATGGCGTAACAGAAGCTATTAATCATGATGATGAGTTATTTGGAGATTTGCGTTTGTTACAGGTTATGAATAATAAAAATGATCCAAATCTTACAGAACTGTTATCATATGTCAAGGAAGAAATTGACATCTTTGCAGGAAATAAAGAACAGTTTGATGATATAACAATGCTCGTCATGGAATATAAGGATAAATTCATAAAATAAGTACAGTAATATCTTTTATGCTAAAATGAGTTAAATTTAACGTTAGAATATCAATTTATTATTAAAAAAGAATTTAGTTCTGGGACTTTTGTGAGAATTTTTTAAGTGCTATCGAAAACTCTGTTTTCGATGCCCCAAAAATTCATGGAATTTTTGAGTGCCGGGGGCGGGATTCGAACCCGCGGCCTCACGGTATCCCAGGAAAAAGTCAGAGCACTGCTTAAATACCCTATGAGCCGTGCGCTCTAACCAACTGAGCCACCCCGGCGTGGCTTATCATACGTTAATTTTCATCAAATAAAAACTTTTCGCTGACATAGAAATTACGGGGATTTTATTATATGCTATTTTTGTTAGATCGGGGATTTAGGTATTTTACATCTTCGAAATAATTAAGAAAAATTATTTCTTTGTTTACTCCTGAAATTCGGGTAAAATCTCTTTTTCACAAAATTCAATGAATTCACTCTGTTTTAGACCTATTTGTTGAAGATATACATGATCAAAACCGGTATCTATGCCCTTTTTTATTTCCTTTATGAATTCTTCTGGATCAGGGCTGCACAAAGTATTTTTAGCCACGTCTTTTTCAGTTATCATCTCTGCAATTTGTTCAAAGTGGGTAGTAGTTTTAATTTCCCAGCTCAGTTCACCCTTCATTGCAACTAATGGCCAGTGCTTATAAGCTGTTTTTATGGCGTCTTCTTCACTTTCATCCCAGCAAACTGTAACTCCAGAGTAACAGGGTTTACCTGCCCCGCCTGACGATTTAAATGTATCTATCAGATTTTTAGATATGCCCCCTGTAATAAATCCATCTCCAACTCTTCCCGCCGTGTTTGCTGCTATTGGTCCAAATCCAGACATGATAATTGGTGGAAGTTTTTCAGGCAGCGTGTAAATTTGAGCATTTTCGACATAATAGTACCTACCTTCATAATCCCGCATTCCCCCTTTCCAGAGAGTTCTTATAATATCAACTGCTTCTTCTAGCATTTCAATCCGGATAGGGGCTGCTGGCCAGCTGTCGCCGAATATATGCTCATTTAAATTTTCTCCAGAACCCACTCCCAGTGTGAACCTGCCCGGTATTATAGAGGCCACTGTAGCTGCAGCTTGTGCCACAATTGCAGGGTGCTGCCTGAATGTTGGGCAGCTAACGGCGGTTACTATAGGTATTTTCTTTGTTACCTGTGCTATGCTGCCTATTGTGGTCCATACATGTGGGCTTTGTCCTTGACTTTCAAGCCATGGATGATAATGGTCTGAAATCGTTATAAAATCAAACCCTGCATTTTCTGCCTCTTTGGCATACTTTATGAGGTTAAGAGGAGGTTGCTGCTCACCTGAAAGCGCATATCCAATTTCTGTTATATTCTCACCTTCTTTTAAACACTCTTTTAATAATATTTTCATTCAAAGTAATACTTTTATTAAAATTGGTATTTAAATTTTTAAAAATGAACTAAAACCATTTGGGCTCAAATATTTTTGATAAATCTCTTATCCTTCCGTAAAATATCTACAGCCTTCAAAGCGCTTGTTTCTTTATCTTTTATTTCAAGCATAACGTCAAAATCAAAATTTCCTGTTTCCTTTAAAAATTTTCTAAAATGATTCATATCTATTGATTCTATATGTGTTCCTTTAGACTTCTCGGGTTTTTGGGAGCTATAGTCAACCAGGGGTATTCCATCTTTAGCTTTCCAGGTTTTTGTAAAGTTTTTAAAGCATTCTTCAAGGCTTTCACCATTGTTATTGAGTTCATGATGAAAATAATCAAAAAGAACAGGAATATTGGTCTTTTTACTTATTTCCATACATTCTGAAAGACTATAACTTTTATCATCATTTTCTATAACTAATCGTTTTTTTATATTTTTATTAAGGCTTCTGTACCGTTCTATAAATCTTTCTATGCTTCCTTCTTTATCCTCATAAACTCCTCCGACATGTACTTGCATCTTAGCGGTACTGTCGAGCTTTAAAATGTCAAAAACTTCACTGTGATATTTAAGTTCGTTTAAGCCTCTCTTAAAAACTTCAGGATCTTTAGAATTAATTACAATAAATTGTCCGGGATGCATGGAGATTCTTATGTTATTTTCATAGATAAACTCGCTTATTTCCTTAAAATTATCTTTAAAATAGTCTATCCAGTCAAAATCCATTATTGGATGGGATGCAAAGGGAATTAACCTTGAAGTAATTCTAAAAAAAAATAGATCATTCTCCACATTAAACTTTAACATTGTTAGAAGACAATCTAGATTATTTTCAGCGGTTTCAATAAATTTTTCATGTGAATATGATTTTAAACGAAATGTTTTGGCCCCGTTGCATCCTATAGTCCAGTTTAAAGCGGTATAACCTATTTTCATTGAAATACTCCAAGGAAAATTTGGGTTCAGATTTTCCTTTTTGACTCAATAAGGTTCTTTAATTTTTCCATATTAACGTCCCTTTCATATAATGGTGATTTTTCTTCCCTGTAAACAGTTAAAATGTCTTCATACGGTGTTTTATCAGGATTGATATATAAAACTCCAAGTGGGAATTTAAGGTATTCTATTGCCTTTTTGAATGCTTCGCCCCTGTCGTAGGGATCATATGACTCATCCAGATAGTACACATTTTCTCTAAACCATTGAAATGTGTTTATTTTGTTATAAGTGACACAGGGCTGGAAAACATCAACAAGAGCATATCCTTTGTGTTCTATTGCCTTTTTAAAGACTTCTTTCATATGATTGATATCTCCAGCAAATGTTCTGGCCACAAATGATGCATCAAGGGCAATTGCAATAGCTAATGGGTTAAAAGGTTCTAAGGCTACTCCTTCAACCTGCAACGGTGTTTTAAATTCTCTTTGAGTGGTTGGAGATGCCTGGCCTTTAGTTAGGCCATAAACCATGTTATTGTGCACTATACTGGTTATATCTGGATTTCGGCGGATTGTGTGCATGAAATGATTTCCTCCTTCTCCATACATATCTCCATCACCGCTTGTAACTATAACTTTAAGGCCTTTATTTACAGCCTTTATTGCAGTTGCAGGAGAAAGGGCCCTGCCGTGAAGGCTGTTATATGTATTTGATTTAAGGTAATGTGGAAGTTTACCTGCCTGACCGATTCCAGACACGAGTACAAGTTCACGGGAATCCATTTCAAGTTCAGCTAGGGCCATTTTTAATGTTCTAAGAATAGAAAAGTTCCCACAACCGGGGCACCACGCAACATCTGCATTTTCAACATCAAAGACTTTTGGATCCATTATAATTCCTCCAGAAGGCTGTTTAAGGTTTCTGTAACTTCTTCAACCGAGAAAGGCATTCCATTATACTTCAATGATTTTTCATGGATTTCAAAACCAGTTTCAACTTTTATGAGATTTCTAAATTGGGCGCTGGCATTATTTTCAAAAATAATGGTCTTTTTAGCTTTCTCAAGATAATTTCTAGTTTCCTTATGGAGTGGATAAACCTGTTTGAAGTATAAAAATGCAATGTTATCATTTTTCAATTTGTCCAGCGCTTCTTTTATAGCTCCATAGGTAGAACCCCAACCTACAACAAGAACATCATAATCTGAGGGTCCTATGAGTTCGGGAGGAATTATATCTTCCTTAATTCCTTCAAGTTTTTTATATAGACGTTTTTCTACCATTTTGGACCTTAGATTAAGGTCTTCAGTTATGTGCCCCTCTTCATCGTGTTCATCTGAATCTACAACTACAAGTCCATCTCCATATCCTGGGATTCCTCGTGGAGATATTCCATTTTCAGTCAGTTCATACCTTCTGTAGTCTTTACCGGTTTTAGTAATGTATTTTTGAAATTTTACATCACTTAAATCAAGTTCAGGTAAATTGTAATATACATCTGCAAAGTACTGGTCTGTAAGTATAAAAACAGGAATCTGATATTTATCTGCGAGGTTAAATGCATGATAGGCTAAATAAAACGCGTCTTCAAATTTTCCAGGTGCAAAAACTGCTTTTGGAGTCTCACCTGGAGCAGAATAAAGAGCCATCTTCAGATCTTCCTGGGCTGTTCGTGTAGGCAGCCCTACAGCAGGTCCTGGGCGCTGTCCAAGATATATTACTATTGGAGTTTCAATCATCCCCGATAATCCTACAGCTTCACTCATGAGTGCAAATCCACTTCCTGAAGTGGCTACGACGGATCTTGCTCCTGCATAAGATGCTCCTAAACCCATATTTATTGCAGCTATTTCATCTTCCGCCTGTTCAAAAATCATTCCAAATTCTTCAGAATTACCAGCAATGAAATTTTGAAGAGGCGTGGATGGTGTCATGGGGTATGAGGACATGAACTTGCAGCCACCTGCAATACAGCCAAAACCCACAACTTCAGTACCGTTTAGTAGGAGTTCATCTCTTATTTTAAGATCCTTTTTGATTTCGATATTTAATTTTCCTGATTTTACAAGATCTTCTCCAACTTTGTAGCCTTCTTCTCCAGCTTGAAGATCTCCTTTAAGTATTTTCTCGCCTTTGTTTCCGAACATGGCGTTAATACATTCATCAAATACATGGGAATCAATATTTAAAATCCTTGAAAGGGCACCAGCAGCAATAACATTTGCAAATAGAGGGCTTCCAATGGATTTTGCCGTTTTTAAAAATGGAATTTTTATTAAGTTTGGCTTTTCTATATCTTTTAAAGTCTCTTCATCTCCAATTATGACTGTGTCATCAGATATCCTCTCTTTAAGGTGATCTATAGCTCCTTTACTGATTGCAATCAGTATATCGATTCTATTGACATAGGCCAATACTCTATTTGAGGATACCCTTATCTCAGTAGAATTTTCTCCACCCCTTATCCTTGACATATATTCTTTTGAGGAGAAAACGTTGTATCCTCCAAGTTTGACAGCCTGCACCAGTATTTCTTCGACAGTTTGAATACCCTGCCCTGCTTCACCACACAGGACTATGGAAACATCTTCTTTCAATAAAGACTCAGACATGGTTTATCACCACTTTTAATAGTAAAAATCCAGCAATTTATCATATATAATATATAGAATGAATTTTACTTAAGTTTTGGCATTGGCCTGTTTATAGGATTTAAACATGTAAAAATCCGTGATTTTTACGGTTGAAAAAACTTGTTTTTTCAAACATGAAAAACTTAAAATGGCGATATAATAATATATTTCAAAAAAATAATTTTCTATAAAATGAAAAAATTAAAAGATTTAGAAAAGATTAAATTTTAGCTTAAATTTTCCCGGGCCCATTTTGCTCCAGCTTCAAGTATTTCAAGGTTTACTGGAATCAATTTTGGCTTTTTGGAGAATGTATGTTCTATTGCCTTTTTAAACATTTCTTCAGGAATTCCGGCACGTCCAAGGGCCATTATAACACCCAATAAAACCGTATTACCTGCTCTTTTAACACCATGTTCTTTAGCAATCTTGAAAGCCGGGATTGGAACTGCATCAACACCTGCCGGAGCTTCAAATTCTCCTATTGCTGAATCATAGAGAATTAAACCTCCCTTTTTCACGTCATGCTTAAATTTTTCAAGTGAAGGTCTGTTAAGTGCAACAAGGGTATCAACTTCGTTTACAGCTGGAGAACCTATAAATTCTCCCGAGACAATGACTATGCAGTTGGATTCACCGCCTCTCTGTTCAGGTCCGTAAGAAGGATAATAGGATACATTTAACCCTGCCTTCATCCCTGCTTCTGCAAGTGTAATTCCCATACTTAAAACGCCCTGACCACCAAATCCGGCAATCTTAGCACTTTTTTCTGCAAGATCAGGATTATTTACGGTATCTTCCGTGCTTTCACTTTCAACCTCAAAAATTTTATCAAGGGATTCTTTGGAAAAGTCACTTTCACCTCTACAAAGAGGTTCGACTTCGTTTATTTTATCTCTGAATTTTTTAACTGGAAATTCCTTCTCCATTTCCTCGTTGATAAATCTTTCAGATTCAACTACATCAAGTCTAAGATTTGTAGGGCATGGTGATAACACTTCAACAAATGCGTAACCTTTGCCTTCTTTTTGTATTCTAAGAGCTTTTTTTACAGCTATTTTTGCTTTTCTAATGTTTTTAACATCTGAAACTGAAACCCTTTCGATATAAACTGGTGCATTCAGATTATCAATTAATTCACACATATGTAAGGGGTATCCCGTAAATCTAGGATCTCTTCCTTCTGGACATGTTACAGTAACCTCTCCAATAAGTGTTGTGGGCGCCATTTGGCCTCCAGTCATTCCATAAACTGAATTATTCACAAAGAATACTGCCATTTTTTCGCCACGATTTGCAGCTTGAATTGTTTCATTAAGTCCTATTGAAGCTAGATCACCATCACCCTGGTATAATATGACAATTGCATTATCTTCGGCTCTTGAGAGTCCTGTACCTACGGCAGGTGCTCTTCCATGAGCTGTCTGAACATTTCCACACTGAAAATAATGATAAGCATATACTGCACAACCTACAGGGCTTGTAAGAACTGTGCGGTCTTGAATCTCTAGATCATCTACTGCTTCTCCAATGAGTTTGTGTAAAATTCCATGACCACAACCAGGGCAGTAATGGGTAGCTGTAGGGGCGCTACCTCCTTTAAGAGGAAATTCATCAAGAATTGAATCTGGCTTCTTGATTATTTTTTCGAGTTTGTATTGATTTTCTTCATTCATCTAATCCTCTCCTACCATTTCCCTGACTTTTTTTAGTACAATTTTCTGGTCAATGAGGTTTCCACCCATTCTATTTACCAGCTCCACAGGATGACTGCAATTAATCGCCAGCATAATGTCATCCCTCATCTGTCCATTGCTCATTTCAACTGAAAGTAATTTACAATCCTTTTTAACCAGTTTTTGGAGCTCTTCTTCTGGGAAGGGATATAATGTTTTTGGACGGAATAAACCAGCTTTTATTCCCTCTTGCCGCGCTAAATCAACTGCAGATCTGGCTATACGGCTGCTAATACCATATGCAATAAGGATAATTTCTGCATCTTCTGTCATATATTCTTCATAATCTACTTCTTCTTGCTTAATTAAATCATATTTTTCTTGTAAGCGGTAATTGAAATCTTCCAAGTCGGAAAAATCACGAAAAATACTGGTTACTACATTTTTCTTTGTTTCTTTATTTCCACTGACTGCCCATGAAGTGTCAATTTCAGGTTTTATTGCCTCTTGCGGGAAATGTAGAGGTTCTATCATTTGCCCAAGAACGGCATCTGCAATAATAATTACGGGATTTCTCCATTTGTCAGCAAGTTCAAATGCTTTCATAGTGAAATCACACATTTCCTGAACGGAATTCGGAGCTAAAACTATATTTCTATAATTACCATGCCCTCCGCCTTTGACAAGTTGATTATAGTCGCCTTGCTCTGGTCCTATGTTTCCTAAACCTGGACCTGCTCTCATAATGTCTACGATAACACAAGGTAATTCTGCACCAGCTAAAAATGATATTCCTTCTTGTTTAAGACTTATTCCAGGACCGGATGATGCTGTCATTACCCTGTGTCCTGCTGCAGCACCTCCATATACCATGTTTATGGCTGCTTCTTCAGATTCTGCCTGTACAAATTTCCTTCCAACCATTGGGAAATATTTAGAGGCCTCGTGAAGGATTTCACTTGCTGGAGTAATGGGATAACCGAAATAACAGTCACAGCCAGCGTACATGGCCCCTATAATTACTGCTGTATTTCCTCTTATAAGTTGAGTTGCCATGTTTAATCCTCCTGTTTTTTAGATTTCTTTGGAATGTGAACTTCAATTGCTAATGGTTCTGGACATGTATAATAACAATCTCCGCATCCAGTACAACCTTCACCTTCAAACACTGCATAGTGATATCCCCTTTCATTCACATCATCACTCATCTTTAGAACATTTCTTCTACATGCAATTATACATCTTTCGCATGCCTTACATTCTAAAGCGTTGATTAGGGGGTAAGGTTCTTTTTTCTCTGATTTAGACATAGTATATCCTTCTAATATTTAATTCGAAATTTAGTGGGTTTAAAAAACCATTCAATAAGATAATTAGTTTATTCTTGATCTTTGCTTCGTATTTCTACCCTTCTTATCTTTCCACTTATTGTTTTGGGGAGTTCATCAACGAATTCTATAATACGAGGGTATTTGTAAGGTGCTGTTACTTTTTTAACATGATTTTGAATTTCTTTTTTCAATTCATCTGAAGGTTCATATTCTTTTGTAAGCACAATTGTTGCTTTTACTACCTGTCCCCTTACAGGATCAGGAAATCCAGTTATAGCACATTCCAGTACTGAAGGATGTGATATAACGGCACTTTCCACTTCAAATGGACCAATTCTGTAACCAGAACTTTTAATCATGTCATCAGTTCTTCCAACAAACCAGATGTAGCCGTCTTCATCCATCCATGCAGTATCACCTGTATGATAACAGCTGTCGTACCACACTTCATTTGTTTTCTCTGGATTGAGATAATAACCTCTAAATACGCCTATTGGATTCTCATCGTGAGTTCTAATAACTATTTCTCCTTCTTCACCCACATCAGATGGTTTGTTATTTTTATCCACAATCATGATGTCGTAAATTGGTGAAGGTTTTCCCATTGAACCAGGTCTTGGTTTCATCCATGGGAAATTAGCAACAGATACGACAGTTTCGGTCTGACCAAAACCTTCCATCAATCTTAAACCTGTGAATTCATAGAATTTATTATAAACTTCTGGATTTAAAGGTTCTCCAGCAGTTACTGCATATTCCAGGGATGAAAAGTCGTATTTTGAAAGATCTTCTTTTATCATAAATCTGTAGATAGTTGGTGGGGCGCAGTAAGTTGTAACTCCGTATTTAGATGCATTTTCCAGCATTTTTGCGGCATCAAAGCGTTCATAATCATACACGAAGACTGCACTGCCAGATATCCATTGTCCATATATCTGGCCCCAAACAGCCTTTGCCCAGCCGGTATCGGCGACTGTATAATGAAGCCCGTCATCAACTACATTCTGCCAGTATTTTGCAGTGATTATGTGGGCTAAAGGATAGGTAAAATCATGTTGAATCATTTTAGGAAGACCAGTAGTTCCTGATGAGAAATAAACTAGAGATGTATCTCCATTGGAGGCATCTTCATTTCCACTAGGGCGTTTAAATTCAAGAGGGGCTTTTTCCAGTTCCTTTCTGAAATTTAACCATCCTTCTCTGTCTTCTCCAACTATGGCTTTTGTAAGTTCTACATTTTTCAGTTGTTCATCTGCTTCGTCGAAATATTCAGGAACGCCGTCTTCAGCGATACATACTACCATTTTGATTTTGGCCTGCTCTACCCTATACACAATATCTTCAGATCTAAGCATGTGAGTTGCAGGAATTGCAATGGCGCCAATTTTATGAAGGCCAAGAATACAGAACCAGAATTCATAACGTGCTTTAAGTGTAAGCATTATGGTATCGCCTTTTTTAATCCCGCATTTCGTGAAAAAGTTGGCTGCTTTATCAGAATAATATTTCATATCTGCAAAGGTGAAAACTTCCTCGACATCTTCATCATTACACCATACCATTGCAATTTTGTCTGGAATATTTTCTGCGTATTCATCAACGATATCATAGGCAAAATTGAAATTATCTGGAACATTTATCTTAAAATTTTCTTTAAAATCTTTATATGATTCAAATTCAACTCTTGAAAGAAATTTATTTAATAAAGAAGACATTTTACTACCCCTCATCATTACATTTATCATTACATTATTATGGCAAGAAACCTGGCTGGTTTGTCATTTAACGCTTCCATTGCGTGTTCATAGGATGAATCATAGAATATTGAGTCTCCTTCCTCAAGGACAAGTTCATTATCGTGAATATATAGTTTAAGAGTTCCTTCAAGGACATAGTCAAATTCCTGTCCGGGGTGTGAATTTTTAGAAGGCTTTTTCCCGTCGTCCCTTGGATCAACAGTAACAATAAATGGTTCTGCTTTTTTGTGAATGAATTTTTCAGCAAGGTTCTCATATTTATACTGTTTCCGTCTTTCTACCTTGATTCCTTTGCCTTTCCTTGTAACAGTAAAAATGTGCATTCGTGTCTCCTCACCTGTAAGCAGCAGACCCATATCAACATCAAATTTATGTGCAATTTCATATAAGATGCTCGCAGGAATGTCTGAAATTCCCCTTTCATATTCTTTGTAAGTTTCAACATCAATTTTCAGATATTCTGCCATTTCCTCGGCGTTTATTTCTGATAAGTCCCTCAACTCAAATATACGTGACCCTATTTCTTTCATTTTCTCTTTCATACCGACACCATTTCTTTTTTGAGAATAACTGTAAAGCTCAAATCTTTACTTATTATAATTTTAAATAGTATAACTGTTTTTTTAAAATAATTCATCTTAAAAATTGAGAAATGATAAAAGTTCAAATGTAGATTTCATTATATATAATGATTATTAATGACAATTTATGATTTACTGATATTTATAAATGATGGTTGAACCTGAAAAAAATACACATCTAATTATGATAATAAATTAAATAAATATCTAATTATTCTTGTCAGATTTAAAAAGAAATAAAGGAATATACTTCATTTAGAAAGGCAATGAAGCATATGTTCCGTAGTATGTCGCTGTTGCAGTATTCCAACTTTTTATAACCCCAAATGCATTACTGTAACTTGTACCATCTGCTCTGTACCACTGACCGTTCACGTAAATTTGAGCAATTACATGTCCATACCAGCTGCCGCTTGTAAACTGGGCATAAAGGTGCTCATAACGTGCAGGAATCCCTGCAGCTCTTTCAAGAGCAACTACTAAGTGAGCAGTATCAACGCAGTTCCCTGTTTTCATGCTTAATGTACCTGCAGCTCCATATTTGGTATTATAATAGAATGAATAACCCAGATTGTCCCTTACCCAGTTAAAAATCGCCGCTGCTCTGTCATATACTGACGTTTTACCAACTATTAACGATGCTGCCAGTGCTTTGATGCTTGTATCATTTACCTGGCAATTGGCGGTCGCTTGAATATATTGCTGTAATTCTGAGGGTATTGACGTTGATGGGGGTAATTGTGTTCCTTCTGATTCGACTGTTCCGTTTGAATCTGTAGTATTTATATTTATAAAATCACTGCTTATCAATCCATATTTGAATAGCACGTATCCTGAAGATCCGTTATTTATCGCTGCGTCTATGTCGTTTTGTAGTTCCTCTGCTGATAATGGTGTTGTGTTGTCGTCTGATCGGTATGCTTGAAGACCAGCTACAACAGGTGTTCCGTTAGTTTGACTGACTATATATGCTACGGTTGAGCCTATCCAGTCTGTTCCATTTTTCCCACTACTGCTGGTGCCTGTTGAACTATCATATCCATAATTACCCTTGTAAATCATAGGGACCATAAAATCAAGGTAATTTGCAAGTTGTGTGTAATTTTGTCCGTAGTAGTAATCATTTAAAGATCCTTCAGGCATTAAAGCTGCTGAAAGGCTTATATATGGTTTATTGGATACATTCAAGTTATTTGTTGAATATATTGTAGAATGAACATTTGCAACGAATGATGTTATTGAATTTACTGCGGCATTCAACCCACCGGGCTGCTGATAAGCAGCGTTTCCATACTGTGCAACTCCAGAATATCTTACATAATCAAGGTGTATTCCATTTATATTGTAATTTGTGGCAATGTCTGAGATAAAATTGGTTAAATTGTCCCTATATGTTGTACTGGAGAAATATTGTGTACTGTAATAGTATTTTGTTACGTAGCTGGTTTTGTACAGCCATTTGTATCTCCAAGTGTACTTCCACTTGTATCTCCATTTTCCACGGTATTTGTACCAGTACTTGTACCAGGATTTATACCATGATTTTTTGTAAGCTACTTTGACAGCTGCAGTATAAGGAACTGCTATTTGATAGCTGTATATCCCCTGTGGATCAACCCAACTTCCACTTGAATCTTTAAAACAGGTAATCCATGCATTTACTCGTATTCCTGTACCTTTGACCTTGATTAAAATGGCATCTATTATGCTTTGATAATTGGTGTTGTTGATTTTTACGAATATATCGGTGATATTTGCATTTATCAATGATTCTACGTCTAAATTATTCACATCACCTGAGCTAATCCATATTCCATGAATATTTGTATAGTTATTTGAAGCATTATTACCTGCAGCATATGTAATATTTTCAATATTTGCTGTATCATTGATTGAATTTATTTTAGAACTGTTAATATCTGTTAAATTGGTAACGTTAGTTGAGCTAGGGGTATTGGTTATATTATATGTTATTTGAGAGGTTAAATTAGAATCTGCTGTATCTATATTTTCTTCTGTGGCAGATATATCGCCTAAACTAAGCAATGCCATATTAAAAATGATGAACACTGCTAAAAATACTTTATTACGTAATTTTACCGCCTCCAAGCCCAAAAACTACGCCTACGAGATTTCAAAATAATGTTTTTATGTCCCTGAAATCTTTTGAAGTTTATGGACAGAAATTATGTTCATTTTCACAGATTATATAATGATTTTGGTTTAAAATTGTGAAAAAACTATTTTAATACTTATTTACAATTTTAAACTCATTTAATACAGTTATATACCTATAAAAAATTTAATAAATGATTAATAAATTTTAAAAACAAATAAAAACTAAATAAAGCTATTTTAAATGATTAAATATTAATAAAGGGTCTAATTTTAATTAAAAAAGAAAAACAAAAACATAGACTTCATTTAAAAAGGTAATGAAGCATATGTTCCATAATAGGTTGCCGTTGCAGTATTCCAACTTTTTATAACCCCAAACGTGTTGCTAGTACTTGTCGCATCCGCATTGTACCACTGACCGTTCACGTAAATTTGTGCAATAACGTGCCCGTACCAATTACCACTTGAAAATTGAGCATAAAGATGTTCATATCTTGCAGGAATTCCTGCAGCCCTATCAAGAGCAATTAAAAGGTGAGCAGTATCAACACAGTTACCTGTTTTCATACTTAATGTACCTGCAGCTCCATATTTGGTGTTGTAATAGAACGAATACCCTATATTGTCTCTTACCCAGTTAAAAATTGCCACTGCTTTATCATATGCCGATGTTTTACCGCTTGTTATTGCTGCTGCTAGTGCTTTGATGCTTGCGTCGTTTACTTGACAATTGGTGGTTGCTTGAAGATACTGTAGTAAAGATGAAGATGTCGAACTTGGATTAGCAATAGTTGAATCTATTGAAACATAGTTTGGTAGACTGTTGTTAGTACCATAGTAATTGAGTATCTTTGAAAATGCATAGATTAAAGTTTCGTACTGAATTTTCCCTAGAGAACTATTTGCGTAAGCTGGAGCCATATTGTACGTATCTATGAATGTTATTATTGACTGAGCAATATTCATGTATTCTGTGGTGTATACGTTTCCGTATACATAGTTTCCTGTGTAATTTACAGGATTGCTTACGTTTCCTGGGGATATTGCCGTGTTTGTTCCGTTAATTTGCAGTAAACTTGTAGCTAGCATCTGTAAAAACTGTGGCATTGTAATCTGACTAGTACCAATTGTTACGTAATTAGGTAACTTGTTATTAGATTCGATGAACGACATAACACTTGCTGCTGCACTCTCAATTTGTGCTAGGGTAAATTCACCAAAAGTACCATTTGTAGTATTATTCGCAGCGCTGCCCTGTTCGCTAACACTTTTGGTAGGCATGAAGTCGCTACTTATTAAACCGTATCTGAATAATGCGTATCCTGAAGATCCGTTACCTATTGCTGCGTCTATGTCGTTTTGTAGTTCCTCTGCTGATAATGGTATTGTGTTGTCGTCTGATCGGTACGTTTGAAGACCCGCTACAACTGGTGTTCCATTGGCTTGACTAACTATGTAAGCTACGGTTGAGCCTATCCAGTCTGTTCCATTTTTCCCGCTACTGCTGGTGCCTGTTGAACTATCATATCCATAATTACCCTTGTAAATCATAGGGACCATGAAATCGAGATATTTAGAAAGTTGTGTGTAATTTTGTCCGTAGTAGTAATCATTCACTGATCCTTCAGGCATTAAAGCCGCTGAAACTGCTACTGATGAATTAATTGATTTCACTTTGTTGTAAACCTGCGCTACAAATGAAGTTATTGTTTCAGTACTGTTTGTGTATTTGTATGCTGTACCAGGATATCTTACGTAATCAAGGTGTATTCCATCTACATGTGTTCCATTTACACTGTAACTTGTTACATTTGAGATAAAATTGACTAAGTTGGTATTATAAGTTGTATTATAGCTATATCTTGTTTCATATTTGTATTGGGTGACGTAACTAGTTTTATAAGCGGTTTTATATAGCCAGCCGTATACTTTCTTATAAGTTGTTTTATAAGTCCAGTAATACTTCCATTTATATTTCAATTTACCGCGGTATTTGTAGTATGATTTGTACCATTTTTTGACTTTCACTTTGTAAGCTTTGGTGTACCAACCTTTGTATGCCTGTGTGTAAGGAGTTTGCACCTTAACAGTATAAGGAACCTTCACCTGATAGCTGTATTTTCCTTGTGGGTCGACCCAAGTTGTTGAGCCGTTACTGGATGTAGTCTGAAAACAGGTAATCCACGCGTTTACTCGTATTAATGTACCGCTAACCTTATTCCAAAGGGCAGTTAACACACTTTGATAATTAGTCGCATTGACTTTCACGAATATGTCAGTGATATTTGATTTTAATAATGCATTTACATCTAATGTAGATACACTATCTGATCTTACCCAAATACCCGTAATATTGGTATAAGGGCTGGTATTTTTTGTATCAGAACTGTCGCCTGAGGCATTCATAGTACTCTGAATATTTACTGTGTCATTGGTAGAGTTTATTTGGGAAATATTGTTGCTTGTTGAATTATTGATGTCGGTTAAGTTAGTAGTATCAATCGAGTCAGTGGCGTTTGTTACGTTTTCTGTTAAATTAGGGCTTAAATTGGAATCTGCTACATTTTCTGTTCCCATTGTGGCAGATATATCGCCTAAACTAAGCAGTGCCATATTAAAAACGATAAGCACTGCTAAAAGCATTCTTCTCGTAATTTTACCGCCTCCAAATCCAAAAACCACACCTACTAAGCTTCATACTTTAAGGATTTATTCTCTTAAATTTTAGAAACTTTTTAAAGTTTTTGGACAAGATAATGTTCAATTTCACAGATTATATAAATCTTTTGGTCCAAAACTGTGAAAAACACCCTTTAATATCTTATTTTTTCATTTAAAACAAGCTTATAATGTATTAAAGTGACTTAATAGAGTTAAAATCTAGGGGTTGCTTTTTTAAATAAATAAGTTCTAATTAGAGATATTTTGGAAAAATAAGTTACCATAGTTGATTTAATGTTTCTTTATTTAACCTTTAAATGCTTTATAGTAAAGCTTTTGTACTTCAATTTTAAAAAATAAATTAATACACACGCTTAAAATGGTAAAGAAGCATATGTACTGTATATTTTAGCTGTTGCAGTATTCCAATTTTTTATAACGCCAAGTGTATTGCTAGAACCGGTTGCATCAGCAGTATACCATTTACCATCTATATATACCTGTGCCCAGACATGACCATAACTGTTCCCGCTTGAAAATTTACAGTAACCGTGTACATATCGCGCCGGAATTCCTATTGTCCTTAAAAGGGCTACCATTAGATGAGTAGTATCACAACAGTTTCCCGTCCGTTTAGCAAGAGTACTTACAGCCCCATATTTTGTATTGTAATAGAAGGAATAACTCAAATTATCTCTTACCCAGTTAAAAATCGCCACTGATTTGTCGTATGTTGTAATTTTGCCCTTTGTTATGGATACTGCCAGTGATTTAATCTGTGAATCAGCTGCCTGGCAATTTTTAGTTACTTTAAGGTACTGTTGTATCGAGACAGGCACTGATACTGGTGTACTTTTTACGTTTGAACTCGTAGTACCAGTTGTAGCTGTGTTGTCATTTAAATTCGGGTTTTCATTGTACTGCTTGCTCTGTTTTCAGTTATTTCCTGGGTTGAATTAAGATAAGTTGTGTTTTCAGTCTCTGTAGTGGCGTATATACTATCTAAACTAATCAATGCCATATTAAAAATGATGAGCATTGCTAACAAAACCTTTACCTTAATTTTACCGCCTCCAAATCCAAAAACTACACCTACTAAATTTGTACTTTAAAAAATTTGTTTTATCAAATTTTAGAAGTTTTTTAAAGTTTCTGGACAAGATAATGTTCAATTATGGATTATATATAAATATTTTGGTTTAAAATCCGAAAATATACTCTTTTAAATCTTATTTTTTTATTTAAAGCTTTTTTATAAGGTATTAAAATAACTGAATAAGGTTAATATTTATAGATTGGTCTTTTAAATAAATAGATTCTAATTAAAAATATTTTCAAAAAATAAGCCGTAATTTATGGTTTAATATTTTAATGTATGTCCTTCAAACATAATTTGGTACTATTTTTATTTTAAATTATAAAAAAAAGAACTTGAAAGGTATTTAAATTAGCTAAATATTTATAAATGGATGCTATAGATTCATACAATATTTATATGCTATTGATTTTTATTATAATTGGACTGAATATCTTAAATTATTTTTTTATATCTTTTCCAATTGAAAATGCTTTTCCAAGATATTTACCAATACCATAATAGGTGCTGGATGAAGGATCATACAGGAATGGTTTGATCTGTTCTATATTAGGGTTTCCATTATCAAGTAAATCTTCATTTACCTTTACATCCATTATTTCGCCTGTAAAATGTGTATGTAACCCTAATTCTGTAGTATTAACTAATTTACATTCCAAAACAATTGGAAATTCTTTAATGTATGGGGCGTCTACAAGTTCGCTTTTAACAGGTGTTAATTCAGTTGCAGCAAATTTATCCTCATTTTTTCCCGATGCAATTCCAAAATAGTCTGCTTCTTTAATATAATTTTCAGAAGGAATATTTACTGTGAATGATTTTTTATCTACAATATTTCCATGGGTATAGGTAGCTTCTCTTAAAGAAATTGAAACGCATGGAGGAGCAGAGCAGGATATACCTCCCCAAGCCGCATTCATAGCATTTGGCTTCCCATTTTTATCATAGGTTCCAATGATAAAAACTGGAGTAGGATATACAATTGTTTTTGCACCAATTGACTTTTTCATATTTATCACCGTTTAAATAATATTGAAGCTCATTTTATTAATTATTAACTGTTATTGGACAGGTTACTGGTATCTATTTCAAATTTAATTTTCATCAGCTTATTTAAAACCAACAGTGGATAAGCATTAAATTAATACTGTAAATTTCATAGAAATATTAGGGATTAATATGGAATTTGAAACTAAGATTATAAAATTGGAAGCTCCAGAAGATTGTAACTTAATTTTAGGTCAGAGCCACTTTATAAAAACAGTTGAAGATCTACATGAATCAATTGTAAATACAGTACCAGACGCTGAATTTGGGTTGGCATTTAGTGAAGCCTCAGGACATTGTTTAGTTAGGAAATCAGGTAACAATGAAACTCTTACTAAGCTTGCAGGCGATAAAATGTTTGAAATTGGATGTGGTCATTCTTTTTTGATATTTCTTAAAAATGCCTATCCAATCAACATTATACAGCGCATAATGAGTGTGCCTGAGGTCGTACATCTTTACTGTGCAACTGCAAATCCAGTTCAGATAATAATTGCTGAAACAGAACAAGGAAAGGGTATATTAGGGGTTATAGATGGATTTAAACCCAAAGGGATTGAAAATAAGGAGGATGAAGAGTACAGAAAGAATTTTTTAAGGGAATTTGGATACAAACTTTAATTATTATTTTTTACTTATTTCCATAAAATGGGATTAATATACATTTCAAGTTAAGTTTCCATGATTTTTTATATTTTAACATTTTTTCAGTATTTTAAATTAATTTTCGGCTCAATCTAAAATTATTAAATAGAAAGAAATTTATATTTTCATGCTCATAATTATTAATATAATAAAAAGAGGTCGTTTTATGAGCGAATCAGATGTTGTGTTTCTAAAAGAAGGTGGAGAAAAACGATTTAAAGAAAATATGATTAAAATAAAGGAAGACTATGTTAGATTTTTAAATAAAACGGGCGGGGTAGTGCAGATAAACATCAAAGCTCCAAGAAGCGAGTTAATAGACGTATATCAATTTTTCTCTGGCTTAAATGACATGGAATCTCTTGGAATGGATATTGCTGATTCTGGGGATAGATGGAATCACTATTTTAGAGGAGTATCCGATCTAACAGAAGAGGAAAGCGGATCTAACTACAAATTTCAGGTTACTTTACAGATAAGGGACGCTGCGCCACGATCAAGTATACATTAATATCCAAACTCGAGACAAATAATAATTAACTATTTTCATTTTTTAAGCTTCCAATCTGAGATTTGTGTGCTTTTTGATCTTTGATTTAATGTACCAAATAAATTTCATTTATTCGAATGCTGTCAAAATTTTTAATTTTGACGCACCAAAAATTTCTCATTGAGAAATTTTTGAGTGCTTTTCAAAAACCTCATAAATCTCTTCGGGACTTTTTAATATATGAATACCCATGCTGGCTAGCTTTTTAACGTGTGCCACGTCTTCTTCTCTTATTATTAATTCAAGATCGCTTCCATCAGGAAGTTGTGTTACGGTAACCCCAGCTTCAAGATCAGATGGCAGTATGTAGATGGGAATGTTTGCTTTCTGGCCCATAATTGCTGCATTAGGAATCAATGAATCACCTATCCTTAATGCTATCTTTGCAACTGTATTGGAAGTAGCAGGAGCAATTATCATGAATTCATAGGACCCAAGCTGTATTTCCCCTGCTAAAAATGGTGCATTGGCATTAATTTCAATCCAAAGCCTGTCGAAATCTATTTCCAGTGGCTTAAAAAGGCCATAATATTTTAAAACTTGGTCTCCTGCTTTCGATACATATGCCCGTATTTCAAATTCATCTTCGTACTTTTCTTTTATCTCTCTAACGATATTTGTTATTTTTACCAGTTTATCGCCGCTTCCTGTTATTCCCCATGCCACTTTTCTTCTTTTATTTGTCATAGTGTTCTATTTGTTTTTAAAACATAATATTTTTATTGATTTTTCATTTAAAATTCAAAAGTCATAGGCATAAAATTTAAGTTTAATTTGAGTATAGTATTATAAATTATATTTTAAAAATTAGCTATATCATTCAATTCTTAAATATAAATCAAATTAATGGTATTTTAAGATATGGGTCGGGATAACATGGAAAATAACGATAAAACCAAAAAAGAAGAAGAAATTATCTGCAGCGAAGAAACAGAAGAAAAGCCTGAAAAAATCGAAGTCTGTTACATCTGCCATAAGAAATTTAACATCAATGAGGATGATGAAAGCTATTACTGGCAGGGAAAATATCCATTCTGTGCGCATTGTGCTGAGTTTTATGGATTCTACAGGTAAAACTAACGGATATTTCTTTTTTGTAATATTATTTTATAACTCTACGAATTTTCAGAATTTAAAAATAATAAATAATTTTTAAGTGATCATAACTTTTTTATAGTTTGATGATCATAGGTAACTTCGGAAGAGTATCCTATAAAGTTCTGGAGATGGAACCTAATGCTATTTCAGGGTGAAGCCTGAGATATCGACAGAGGGAAAATCAAAGGGATTTGTAGGATATTCTTCCACTTCATGCTTATTTTCCAAAATTAATTCATAATGATTGTTCTGATAGTTGAAGTGTTAATATTTATTATGATTATGATTTTTTTACTAAGATGAAGGTGGTAATGTGAAAGTAAGTCCTGCACAGGTAGAATTCTATCTAAAAGGTATAAAATTCCCTGCAAGTAAACAGGATATAATTCGACAGGCTGAAGATAATGGAGCAGATAGGCCGGTTTTAAATATTTTAGGAAGTTTACGAGAAAAAGAGTATCATTCGCCTATAGATATAAGTAAAGCTATAGGAAAAATGAAATAAAGGAATAAGAAATTAAAATCTATTTTAAATATTTCTTAACCAGTGATATCCCCCATTCAGCCATTTCTTTGGCTTCTTCTTTTGTCTTAGCCTCTGCAAAGCATCTAAATATGGGTTCTGTTCCAGATGGCCTTATTATAATCCATCCTTCTTCTTTGATTATTTTAACTCCATCGGTTGTATCCACTTCAAATTCACTGGTTTCTTCTGCAATTTTTTGCATTACTTCCTGTTTTAGTTCATCAGGACATTCTATTTTCATTTTTTCTGAGTAATAAACAGGTAACTCTTCTATAAGCTTTGAAAGAGGTTTTCCAGTTTTTGCGATTATTTCGATAACCTTGGCAGTTGAAAGGGCAGCATCTCTTCCATAAACAAAATCAGGGAATATTAACCCCCCATTTTCTTCTCCACCAAATAGGCCATTTTTATCTTTTAATTCTCTTGCAACAATTAAATCTCCAACTTTTGTTGCAATAACTTCGCCGTTATATTCATTTGCTATATCGTAAATTGCAGAAGATGTTGCAACTGTTGTAACAATTAATCCGCCATTATTTTCCTTTAACATGTATTTTTCAACGAGTGCAAATGATTTATCACCAAAAACAAAGTTACCTTTTTCATCGATACAGATGGTACGATCTGCATCCCCATCATGTGCAACTCCAATGTCTGCACCAGTTGCTTTTACAACTTCAATTAGCTCTTTAAGGTTTGGCTCAGTGGGTTCAGGATCTCTTCCAGGGAAATATCCATCTGGCTGACAGTTCATGGTAATTACTTCGCAACCTAATTTTCTTAAAAGAAAAGGAGTTGTAAAACATGCTGCTCCGCTTCCACAGTCTACAATTACCTTTAATTTTGCTTCTTTAATTGCGTCGGCATCAACGCGGTTTATCACATTTTCGATGTATTCTTCAAGTAGTCCGTCGTTATTTTCTACTTCTCCAATTTCGTTCCATGACACTCTATCTGGATTATCGTTGAAAAACATATCCTCTATCTTTATTTCCATATCATCAGGAGTTCCAATTCCATCACAGTCAACTAATTTTATTCCATTATACTTTGGAGGATTATGGGAAGCAGTTATCATAATTCCACCCTCATAATAATTCCTAACAGCAAATTGCAGGGCTGGTGTTGGTAAAATTCCAAGATCCACAACATCACACCCTGATGATAGTAAACCACTTATTACTGCATGTTTTATCATTTCTGTGGATGTTCTTGTATCTCCCCCAACTGCAACTTTGCCCTTTACAAGTGTTCCATAGGATGCAGCAATTTTTGATGCAAATTCTGGTGTTAATTCAGTATTTGCAAGCCTTCTAACCCCAAATGTCCCAAACAGTCTTTTCATTCTTTCACCTTATCTCTAAAATGTCCTAAAAATATTGATTATATTTTATTATTGTATATTAACCTAGAAATTATGCTGTGTATAGCAATATTAACTAATTAATTGGGTTTTAAACCCTGCAAAATTTTCATTAATTTTAATCAATTACTAATTCATTTATGTTGATTTTATACTGCAATTAAGTCATGAATGTAATTTTCATCATTTCTATTTTATATTTTAATGTATTAATCAATTTTTATTAAAAATTTTGAAAATCTTCGATTTTCAATGTTCGGAAAATTACAGATTTTCCTCAACTTTAAAAAAATCAAGGATTTTTTTAAGCCGCCGAACACTTGTGTTCGGGCCCTCGAATGCGTAGCATTCGGAGCCGAGGAAACTATGTTTCCACCGGCATTCGAAATCAAAGATTTCGAAAGGTTCGGAAATGCGAAGCATTTCCTCAACTTTGAAAATCTGTAAAAAATCTATGATTTTTGACGTTTGCAAATCTTTGATTTGCAACTGCAAAAAATAAAATTTTTTGCACGCCGCGAAAATTTTTAATTTTCGATAGTTCGGAAATACGTAGCATTTCTTCAATTTTTAAATGTGAGGGGTACACATTCTCCATTTGTATAAATGACCTTTAAAAGATGATCATATTTCTATTAGGTGCTTAAATTAGTGTGATGCATTAGACATCATTTAGAGTTTTTAATAAAATTTATAATTCATTTTTTAAAATTAAAATAAATCAAATTTAATTCAGGACTATTTAGTTGGAATGGCTTTAGCAATTTTAATACGTCTTCTGGTTTTGAAGTGAGATCCCTAGTGGATTAAACAAGTATTTTTACAGATTTTCCATCATTTAAAATCAATTCTATATTTCCTTTGTATTCTACTATGTTCCCGGTTATTTTCACACGGTGATTTGTAAATGAGGTTGGAGTTAAATTATTTTTTTCGAGATCGAGAACTGCACTATCAAATATTACAGCTGTAATTTTTCCAGTTCCATCCTTTATCTGTAAAAAATAGGTATTGCTTATTGGAGATTTATCCACATGTTCGACTATGCCTGTGATGGAAACATCTTCATCCAGCATTCCTTTATTCAGGTCTTTTATCTTAATTTCATGGGGCATTATTTTATCTGAAAGCATCATCATGCCAGATAAACCCAAAACCGCTGTTATTAAAGCTACTGTAAAAATTTGACTATCTTCCATATTAATTTGCTCCATCTGATTTAATGGAGTATTTAATATGGGTATATTTAAATATTTATGATTTATTTTTGGAAATAGCTTAAAATAAGGCGCTGAATAGCTAGTCTAGGGCTAGAAGTAAAGTGATTTTCATGTTATTTAAATAGTTTCAATTTATTATAAATAAATAGTAATATCATTTAGAAAAAAATAAGAGAATATGATATTTAATGCAGTAATTAACTTCTGCTCTTAAAAATTGACTCAACACGCTCAACTGTGTCAATATCATCAACACTAAGATCTTCTCTTATTCTTTTAACAACAGGGAACCTCAAAGAGTAACCGCCTTCATATTCAGGGCTTTTAACGATTTCACTGAAGGCGACTTCGAGGATAATTTCAGGCCGGGCCTTCATTTTCCTGCCTTTCTTTTCAGTAATTAAAGCTTCAACTTTATTTGAAAGCTCCAGTAGAGTATCATCATCGAGTCCAGTTGCTGTATGCGCTAGTGTCTTTAAAGTTCCGTCTCCGTCTTGCGCAGCGACAAGATATGAGCCTACAAGGTTTGCTCTTCTACCCCTGCCGTATATTCCACCTACAATTACCAAATCCAGGGTTTCAGGCTCTGCTTTAAACTTAAGCATCTTTTTGCCCCGTATACCGGGCATATATGGGGCATGGGGATCTTTTATCATTATTCCTTCGTGCCCTTTCTCAATTGCCAGCTTAAAGAGATCTTCTGCATATGAGACGTTTTCAGGTTTTACTTTGACCTGAGTACTGAGACCAAATTTTCCGTCGTCTATTTTGGAAATAGATTCAAGTATTTTACGTCTTTCCTCAAATGGTGTGTCAATAAGGGGATTTTCGAAGTAAAGCACATCAAAAAGATATAGTGTTAATGGAACCTCAAGCCGTAATCTCTCGACCTCATACTTTCTCCGCACTCTCTGGAGAATGTACTGGAATGAAATTGGTTTTCCTTCTCTTGTTGCAATTATTTCTCCATCTACAACGAAATCTTTGTGAGGCAAACATTTTTCAACGTATTCCACGATTTCAGGGACAGCATCTTTTATGTTATCAAGTCTTCTTGTGAAAATCTTGATTTCATCACCAATTCTGTGAATTTGAACTCTAAAACCGTCATATTTTATTTCACAAAGTGCATAGCCCATTTCTTCAACACTGTCTTTAACGTTCTTTGAAAGCTGTGCAAGCATTGGTTTAACAGGTTTTCCAGGTGTTAAATTAAGCTTTTTAAGACCTTCTTCTCCTTCCTCTTTTGCAACTTCTGCTACAATTCCAGGATCATTTGTAAGCATTAAGGCCCTTTCAACAACTTCTTTATTTATATTAAAAGCCTCTGAAATGGCATCTTTAATTGTTCCTTCACCAAGACCTACTCTGAGTTCTTCTAAAACTGTTCTTGTGATATATTTTGCCTCTTTTGGCGATGCTGATGAAAGAAGTTCGCGTAAAATTTCTATTTTTTTCCCCTGCGCCTTTTTACCTGATTTATCTGCCATTTTTTCCATATTGCTGTAAACTTTAACTATGGTAAGTGGCATTGTAAATAAGGTTGATTGAAGCCTATTGGCAAAAAGATACTCTGATGCTAAGCCAATATCGCCTTTATCCCTTACACTATCTTCAACTGCTTCTGGGCTTACACCAACAACTAATGATATGGCTTTCATAAGGAGTTTAAGGCCTATTCCCATCTCTTTTTCGCTCCAAGTTGGAAATATCTTGCCTAATGATAGTAATGTGACAATGGGGAGAATTTCTGCATCAGTTTTTTTAAGAAACTCTGCAAGAATCGTTGTTTTTTCTAGTCTTTTTGTTGTGGAATTCAAAGCTTCGTAAACGTCCACGAGCTCTTTGTACTTCATTTTACTCTCTAGCTTGGCCATAATATCACACATAAAAATTAAATTCAGATAAATAATGATCCAATAATACTTTGACTGTCTGTTATACAATGGAACAATACTTAAAATAAATTTATCCCCATTTTTCCAGCAAAAAAAGAATGACCTAATCTCTAAAAGTTTTTAAATTCTAAAGTCATAATATAAAAACAAGTAATTTTTTTAAATGGGGAATTTTATGCCGGAACTGCCCGAAGTAGAATCATTTGGAAAATACTTGGATAGAACTTCAAGTGATAAGATCATTGAAAATGTGGAGGTAAAAAGCCCTGAACTCCTTCAAAATGTGGATGAAAATGATTTAAAAGAAAAATTAGAGGGAAATAAGTTTACTTATACTAAAAGACATGGTAAATATACATTCACACATTTAGATAGTGATTTCTGGCTAGTTTTACACTATGGAATGACTGGAAGACTAAAATATTTCCAAAAACATGGTGATTCGCCTCTTTATGACAGAGTTCTCATAAATTTTGAAGATAAAAGTCACCTTGCCTTTGATGATCCACGAAAATTTGGGAAAATTAATCTGACTTCTTCAATGGAAGATTTTATTAAAGAGAGAAAATTAGGGCCAGATGCACTTGAAATTAATTTTAAGACTTTTAAAGGGATATTTGAAAAAAGAAGAGGAGCCATTAAATCAGCTTTGATGGATCAACACATACTGGCAGGGATTGGTAACATCTATTCTGATGAAATACTCTTTCAATCATGCATTCACCCTAAAATGCAGGCCAATAAGTTAAATAATACTCAAATGGAGCAAATTTTTAAAGTAATGAAAGAAGTGCTTAACATATCAGTAAATAAACGAATAAATGGTGAAGAACTACCTGATTCCTTTATAATTCCCCACAGAAGAAAAGATGGAAAATGTCCAAATTCAGATGTAAAATTAAAAACAGTCAAAATTTCAAGTAGAACAGCTTATTATTGTCCTGAACGCCAAAAAGAAATATTTAAGTAGATATTTTCATATTTTATTTTTCTAAGTTAGTTACTATTTTTTAATAAAAGTAATACTAATTGCCTAATTAATCGAAGATATTTTTTTTATTGTGCCTGTTGATATTGGCGTATAATAAATCAATGCAACTAATATATGTTTTTAAAGATTATAAATAAAAACCATCTTGGAATGCCTCTTTAATAGTTCCTAATAGTTATTATTTTCCTTAATTTTGGAAATATATGAACACAACAGTAATAAAGTAATAAAAATTTAAATATTATGAATAACAAAATGGTACCCATGGCAGTTTTAGACCTCATATGGATGGGTATATCATCTGCAGCATTACTGGCTTTTGTAGCAATAATGGGAATTATATTGGTTAAGATAGGAACTGTTTCATTTAAAATTGCAATGGATGTTGTGGGAGCAGCAAGAGGGATAGAAAATATTGAGGGAGTCATTAAGAGGCGTAATCCTAGAATTGCAGCAGAAAAAGATGAAATTGAAATTATCAATAATTTTATTAATGCAACTCTTGAGAAGAATCACCGCCTAAAATATGCTTATGATTTGTTTAAAGTGGAAAGCGTTGCTTCACACATTAGTTTGTTCATAACTAAAGCTGAAAAGATCAATTATGAAGAATACGCGTATAAATGGTTTAAAATTGAAAAAGCTCTTTCACATGCTAATTCTTTAAAAAAATTCGCAGAATCTAAACGTAAAAAGAATTTTGCAAAATATGCATATATACAGTTGTTTAAAAAATAAATAATATGAAACTGGAAGAACTTTGCGAAATTGCAAGTACATGTATCAAATGCCCGTTACATGAAAGTAGAAACAAAGTTGTTTTTGGAGAAGGCCCAAAAGACGCTAAAATAATGCTTGTAGGAGAAGCGCCTGGAAAAAAAGAAGATGAGACGGGAAGGCCATTTATTGGAATGGCTGGTAGGCTATTAAGCGAGATAATAGAAGAAGCAGGTATGGATCGATCTGATTTTTACATCACTTCCATTGTAAAATGCAGGCCTGAAAATAACAGAAAACCAAAAAAATTAGAATACAGCACATGCATTGATCTTTATTTAAGCAAGCAGATAGAATTAATTGACCCGGATATTGTCGGATTACTCGGAAATAGTGCAGCTTACGCCTTAATAGGCAAAAAAAATATTAAACAGATGCATGGGGAAATTTATGAGGTAAATGGAAGGAAATATATGGCCCTTTTTCATCCGGCAGCTGCTTTATACTCTCGTGCACTTCTACCTCAATTAAAAGAAGATATGGTAACACTTAAAAAAGCCCTTGAACAATAAAATTGATTTTTTATAAAAAATTAGGGTTTTATCATTTCTTGCAGCATTTTGGCATTTTCAGGAGCATTTGCATTATAATCGTTGTTAAAATAGCAAAATATGTTATCAGAATTTGATTTCTTTATTTTATCGGCCCATTCTTTTAATTCTTCATTAGAATAAAGGTAGCGGTATCTTTCAGCTCCCATTCCATGAAACCTTACATAAGCAATACTGGACGTGGTTATAAGATCATCTGGTAAGTCATGAGAAGAAACTGAACAAAATCCAACTCTAAATTCAGTTAATATATCATAAACTTCGCCATCGAACCAGCTTGGATCTCTAAATTCCATAATATTATTTTTTGAAGGATTAAACTGTTGAACGGCATTTTTTAAAAAAGTGATGTCCTTTGACTTTGAAGGAGGTAGTTGAAATAGTATACATCCTAATTTATCTTCAAGGATCTCTGTAAGACTATAAAAACGATTTACTGTACTTTGAGTGTCTTTAAATCTCTTTCTATGGGTTATAAGCTGATTTGCTTTTAGTGTAAGTTTAAAATTTTCAGGTGTTCTTTTATACCATCCTTTGATTGTTTTTTCATTAGGAAATCGGTAGAAAGTGTTGTTAACTTCCACCGTGTTAAAATGTTTGGAATAATATTCCAACCATTTAGATTTATTTAATTTTTCTGGATAAAAACGGCCTGCCCAGTCATTATAGTACCATCCAGAACAGCCTAAAAAGTAGGGATTGTTTTTCATTTTTTTGGAATAATTCTAGAATTATCAGAACTTGATCTATTCTTTGTAGATTACTCCATGTTTTAACTCGTAATTTCGCCATGCTCTTGTTACAGGAGCTTGATCTTCATTCCATTCTTGTTCAATGTCATTTATTATAATATTGCGTATTTTCGATGTTGATATTTCTTCCTTGTCGTGTATGGCTTTATTTAAATCATTTATAGTTCTATCAATGAGTCTTTTTTTGACCTGCACTCTATATCCTGCATCCTTAACAGCGTTTTTAATTGAATTTTTCACTTTTTCTTCATTAAATGGTTCTTTTTTTCCATTTCTTTTTATTACATCTGTCATAAGTTATCTCCTTTCAATAAATTAATTTGACCTAAATGAAAAACAATAATGACTTCTAATTCATTTAAAATAAAGCAATTCAGTTTAAAAAGAAAATATGGCCTAAATTTAAATTAGGAGGATATTCAAAAAATTAAAAAAAGAAATTAGTAGTTTATCCCATGTTGTTTTTCGTAATTTCTCCATGCCTGAGCTACTTGAGGAGCATCACTTTCTAAATCATTTACTATTTCATTTCTAATTTCTTGTGTGCTTATTTCATTTCTTTCCCTTGCAATATTTTCAGCATCCTGTGTGGCATGTTCAATTGCCTTCATCTGTTGAGTTACGCTAGATCCTGAGTCCGAAACAGCATTTTCAATTGATTTTCTTAATTTTTGAGCATTAAATGGTTCTTTTTTTCCATTTCTTTTTACTACATCAGTCATAAATTCACCTTCAATACATTTTAAATATTTTTTACTCAATCCCGTTAATTGAAAGAAATTAGTAGTTAATTCCATGCTCTTGTTCATATTTTTTCCATGCCTGGGCAACTTGCTGGTCATCTTGCTCTAAATCGTTTAATATGGCATCTCTTATTTGTTTTGTTTGTACCTGGCTCTTATTTTGTGCCATTTGTATAGCATCTTGTGAAGCATGTTCTATAACATCCATTTTCTGTTGTGGACTAAAACCTGCATCTTTAACAGCTTCTTCTACAGATTTTCTAATTTTTTCTGGACTAAATTGTTCTCTTTTTCCAGTACTTTTTATAACATCAGTCAAACATTCACCTCCACTAATGAAATCAATATAAGTCTTGCTGATTTCATATTATTTATTAATTTATTATTACTAAGATATAAAAAAGTTTAGTTCATGTTATTTCACCCTGAAAATTATGAAAAAATAAATTATATGCTTAATTTATGTTGTATTTAACTGTTTATATGGATTTAATACTCCATTTAATAAGTATATATGGCCATATTATTGAACTCATCTGTTCATTATCCTTTATACATCTGTAAAATCTCTTCTGAGCTTGTAGATTGTTCAGGAGATTTTTCTTCTCGCCATCTAACAAATCGGGGAAATCTTAAAGCTAGGCCTTGTTTTTCTTGATCGTTCCAGCTGCATGTGTGAACTGGACTTTTTGTTATTTCGGACCCTAGTACTTCTACAACATATTTTGGAGTGAACCAGAAATCCGGCCTTATCTCTTTAGTTACTGCAACTCGTGCAGGACTTTTATCTACCTGCGCATCTTTAAGCTTTTCAGGTAAATTGCTCAATTGTTCATCAGAAAATCCTGTTCCAAGTTTACAAACAGTCTGGAATACATCTTCATCTGAATTATAGGCAGCGCATAGAAGTGCCCCATAAGTACCACTGCGTCGGCCTCTACCGGCATATGCACCTACAATAACCAGATCAAGAGTATCTGATAATTCATCAATGTATTCTTTTTTCCATTTGATCCATGTCCATTCTCTTCCACCAGCTTTATAATACGAATCATCTGCACATGATTTACAGACAATACCCTCTAAATTTTTCCCTATACATTCCTGAAAGAAATCATCGATATCATCAAGTTCAGAACTAACCCTTCGATTAGCTAGTGCAATATACTTGGCGCCTTCTACAATACTTTCAAGTTTTCCACGTCTTTGAGGGTAACTTTTATTTAGAAAAGATTCTCCGTTAACATAAAGAACGTCGAATAACATGTATCTGACTGGAATTTTTGCCCTATATTCCTTGATTCCATATTTTCTCCGCCGCTGCATTAATATCTGAAATGAGCCGAATTGATCTTTTTCAAAATCATAAGCCATCACTTCGCCGTCTAAAATCGCGTTTTCAACTTTAACGTATTTTTTAACATTTTCAACCATATCGGGGAATTGATCTGTTACATCTGTTAAACGACGTGAAAAAAGTTTTACTTTTTCCCCATCTTTATGGGCCTGGATTCTCTCACCATCGAACTTTTCTTCAGCCGCAATATCTTTGGATTTAATTTTTTCCCTAATATCTTGGAATTCAGACACTCTTTGGGCTAACATGGCCTTTATAGGTCTTTCTAATGAAATTTTTATCTCTTTCACGCCTTTTAATCCTTGGTTGCGTAAAACTCGGGCTATAAGTCCTATATCAGAACTTATATTATATGCATGCTCGAGATCTTTTTTCTTTTCTTTTGATCCAAAAAAGGAAACAGAAAGCGCGTTGAGAATGGTCATATCTCCAATTCCAAGCCTCATTTTCCCGTTAGCATACCTTGCAATGTATTTTCTACCCATATCATCTGCATCGGTAAGCATAGCTGCCAGTGTATTTGTTTTAACCTTTTGAGATCCTTTGCCACTTGCAAGTGCAATTTTCCTGAAACCGTTATAAATATCATTTACAGAGGGCTCTTTATGACGAGCTGAAAAGACTTTAAACTTATTTTCTGTATTCTTAATCAGCTTACTTGCAACTTCGCCAATGTCGCCGATATTTCGTGTTTCTTCCTCTACACGTGCTTTATCATAGCCACTTGCAAGAGAAATTGCTGATTGTACAGTCTTTTCACTTAAACCTAGATTAACATCCTCATAACCCGGCCCTATCTGTCCAAGCACCAGGTAGCAGACCTCACCTATTTCATCTTCACCTAAATCTTTGAAAATAGAAGCTAGAATGGCTACCATTTCATTTTGAGAACTTGTATTTTCAAGCTTTTCTAAATACGGGTTAAATGTTTCAAATTTAATTTTCATCACCTGAATCTTTGAGGAAGAAACATTTCGAATTTTTCAAGATTTTTTATAATGTCCTTAGGCTTGTAACTGGACAATTTATGGGCTAAATCATCTTCATAAAGCATTTTCTCACTTATAGGTACAGAAACACCGTTAATGGCCGCCGAATCTTTCATATGCAGAGCTCCTAGGGGAATACGGCATAATTTTCCGGAAGGGGTCTGTGAAGGGTCTATATTAATTGAGTTTCCATGTCTTTCATGACCGCCAGCCACTGTAAACTCAACCTGTTCATTGATTCTTTTAGCCCACCTTCCTGTAAAATTTCGCTCAGGATCATTTTTAGAATACTGAAAATGGTTATCATAGAATGAATTAGGTACTGGCTCATCTAAAAAGAATAATAAATGGAAAGAATTACCTGTCCAGTAAACAAATGTATCAAAGCTTCCTAACGACGTTTCAAGCTCTTCATCTTCATTTACAGTTTCCAAAAAAATTCGGGTGGTTTCCTGTGCCTGTTCTGCAGAGATACCATCAGATCTATCTATGTCAAAAAATATTCTGTCAATTTCATGACCAGAGCCTTCATGATTTGTAGCGTAAAAGAAATCAGCCAGCTTTCTTGGAAGGAAATACTGCCATACTTTCACCTGTAAATCTGTTAGATCATCCCTTGCAGATGAAAGATGTTCTGTTTTTGATCTTAGCTCTAAAAATTCTAAAGTAACAGCTTCCTCAAGTTCATAAGCAAATAAGGGCTCCAGTTTAGATCCTCTTTTAAGTAGATGTGGCATTCTTCCAGAAGGCATCCATATCTTACCTGCAAGCTCCCGATCATTTAGATATTTCTTAAGTTTGCCTGCAGCGATTCCATAAAGTAATAAAACATCTATCTGTCCAAATGGTGTAATTAAATCTTCTAAATTCTTTTTAGCGAAATTTATAAGCGATGCCATAAAAACCAGCTCAATCAGATAAAAATCTAACTTTGATATTATTATTTGTTAAAATAATTATTTATTCTTTTGCGTGGTTAAATCGGGATCTCAGCGTATTTAATGGAAAAAATATAATAAAAACAGTTTTAATTATATAAAATAAGGTAAATTGGGAATAATTTAGCTACTAAAGAAATCAATTAGTTGTAATTAACTATATAAACTTTCTAAAGCGTTCTTTTTCAACTTTACAAATTGGACATATTTCTGGAGGCGCTTCACGTGCACATAAATAACCGCAGACGCTGCATCTCCACACTGGTAATTCAAGAGAAGATAAAGCACCACTTAAAGCTTCTTTTTTTGTCTGTTCTCTTTCTTCTAATGAAGGTCTCCTTTCAGGTATTGCTGTTAGTTCCTTTGTACCTTCTAAAATGTCTCCTGAAACATAGAGGCCACAGTAACAGGTATTATACTCATTTAAATCAGGGTCTCTATAATCACATGGACATATGATATCAAGGTCTATCTCTTTATAATTTGCTGCAAGCCTGCAAGGACAAGCCCCGTATCCATACCTTTTTTCATTAGTAAGTATGCCTTTCAAAAGTTCTTTTGTGAATTCTACATTTGGATTTAGATGATATCCATGAGCCTCTACGTCTTTTTTTACATTCTCGTAAAAAGAATTCAATTCTTCATCGCTTATTTCGATATTGCTCATCCAAGTTTCTCCTTGAGTTCATCTTCCTTGAATCCTACAATAACATCCTTATTATTAATCACAACGGTAGGGAAAGAAAGTTGAGGATTCCATTTTTGAACATCTTCTATAACCTTTGATCTTTCTTCACCTTCTGCGAGATCAACATAGACATAATCATATTCAACACCAAGCTCTTCAAGAAGCATTCTGGTCTTTTTACACCATCCACATGTACTTAAAGCATAAAGAACGATATTTCCTTTATTTTTACCTTCAACATGTTCCATAGCCATACTGCTCACTCCTTACAATTGTAAAATGTACTTTGTTAATTATGTAAACGATTCTACTTATAATTTTTTAAAAATAGCGATAAAAAACTTAAATTTATAAAAACTAGAACAATATAATCTGTTTGGATGAAATTATTCAAAGAATCTACTAATTTATAAAAACTTTTTACGGGATATCTTCTCTGACTATTTGTAGAATAATATCATAGAATTCTTTCAACTAGAGATCCGCAGTTCTGGCATTCGTATATTTCTAACCATCCTGATGGTTCGTAATAGTATTCATCAATTTTTACCAGATTGTTAGATCCACAACTTGGACATGTACTGTAAGATCTTATTCTTCTCATTAAATTTGATCTTTTTGATATGGACCTCATACTATCACCCAGTAATAGTATTACATGTTTTAGTATTTTTATTTTTCGAAGTCATTAAATGAAAAACAAAAAACCATGATTAATTGTTGGTTTTATTTAGATTGGGTGTATAAGAAATAAGATCTAAGAAATAAAATAGAAAATAGAAATGTATTGGGGTTATTTAACCTAAGTTATCCCTTACAATTCTTAAGGCACAGAATTCGCCACACATGGTACACATATCTCCAGGGGTAGACTTACTTTCCCTGTATTTTCGCGGTGTTTCATGGTCAAATGCAAGTTCAAACTGTTTTTCCCAGTCAAAGCATCTTCTGGCTTTTGCCATTTTTAATTCACTGTTCCATGCACTTTTTATCCCTTTTGAAACATCAGCAGCCTGTGCTGCTATTTTAGATGCTATAACTCCTTCTTTTACAGCTTCTATATCTGGTATTGCAAGATGTTCTTTGGGAGTGACATAGCAGAGGAAATCGGCCCCTGAAGATGCAGCAATGGCCCCTCCAATGGCAGAGGTTATGTGATCGTAACCTGGAGCAAGATCAGTTACAATTGGGCCCAGAACATAAAAAGGAGCGCCTTTACAGATTGTTTTTTGAATTTCCATATTTGCCTGAATCTGATTAATTGGAACATGTCCAGGGCCTTCCACCATGACCTGAACTCCTGCATCTCTTGCTCTTTCAACAAGTTGACCCAGAGTAACTAGTTCTTGAATTTGAGGAATGTCTGAAGCGTCTGCAAGACATCCTGGCCGTAGTCCATCTCCCAAACTTAATGTAACATCATATTCTCCTGCTATTTCAAGTAAATAATCATAATTTTTATAAAGCGGATTTTCTTCTTCATTTTGGAGTATCCATGCTGCTAAAAAAGCCCCACCGCGGCTTACGATACCCATAATCCTGTCAGAATTCTTTACTTTTTCCACTGTATCGATGGTTATTCCGGAGTGGATTGTCATAAAATCAACGCCTTCTTTTGCCTGATTTATTATGGCATTAAACATGTCGTCTTCATCCATGTTAATTACGGCGCCTTTTTCTTCAGAGGCCCCTACAGCAGCTTCATAAATGGGTACAGTTCCAATTGGGACATCAATAGCCTGCATTATTTTTTCTCTAACTGCTTTTAAATCAGGCCCTGTGCTTAGGTCCATTACGGCGTCAGCACCGTATTCGACTGCTATCTTTGCTTTTTGTACTTCTACTTCTATATCTTCTATTTCTGAAGAAGATCCGACATTGGCATTAATTTTTGTAGTGAGTCCTTTTCCAATACCTTTTGGGACACTTTTACCATTTACATTCTTTGGAATTGTAATATATCCTTTTGATAATCTTCTTATAAGCTTTTGAACATCAATGTTCTCTTCTTTTGCAACAGTTTCCATTTCATCGGTGATCTGGCCTTTTCTGGCGTATTTTAACTGTGTCACGTTTAATCCCTCATCTTAAAAAAATTTAATGTAAAAATTATCAATATCTATAATTTTTTTTGTTTTTATTGACTTCAATTACGTTTTATAACACTAAATTTAGAATTCCTTATTTTAATATATGATTGATAATAAAATAAATCTATGATTAAAAAGTTAAGTGCTAAAGATATCATGATCGAAGAAGTTCATGTAACATCCCCCAATGACCTGGTTGCAGCTGCTAAATTAAAAATGATGAGATGTAATGTGGGAGGACTTCCTGTAGTTGATGATAAAAAGATTGTAGGAATAATAACTCACAGAGATGTCCTTTTAGCTGGAGGGGAGGCTTTAGGTCTTAAGGTAAATGATTTAATGACCAAAGATCTGTATGTGGCTAATAAGGATACTCCTATTCTTGAAATTACACAAATCATGGCAGATAAAGGTTATCAAAGGATTCCTGTAGTTGAAAATGGGAACCTTGTTGGTCTTATAACTCAAAGTTCCCTGATTCGTGCCCTTGCAGGATTAGATTAATAATCTATTTTTAACTTTAAATAAAAATTTAAATCAGAGGTTCTGGTACTTTAGCATGTGGCTTGTCTTTAAGCCCCCCAATTTTTTCAATTCTCATTTTTAAGAATTTTTCTCCTGCGTCTGTAACTCCATAAATAGGTATTGAGGCGCCAGCTTTGAATGCTTCTCGCTCTTCTCCAACCTCTCTTACATATTTGGATGCACATCCGGTTATAACATCAGCTAGATCAAATAACGCTTCTGCATCTTCTTTTGACATTTCACTGACGTGGGCAGCAAATATATAAATTTGAATACCTTCATGTTCTTTTTCGATTTCCCTAAGTTTTTTCGCATCATCGGGAGATAATATTGTAACTGCTATATTTTTATAGCCCATATCAATCGCTTTTAGAGCTCCTTTAATCTGATTAATTTCGGCAGTTTCAGGATTAAGTACATTTTGAGGTCCTACGGCGTCTATAATTTTGTTAATTGGGGATGTACTTAAAAAAGCAGATATTCGGCCGGCCATACCTTGAACAAACTCAGGATCAGTTATGATTACAGTTCCGCATCCTTCACTGACAATGACTGCACAGTCAATTGTATTTTCATCCAGGAGGGTACCTAACGTTTCAGAAACGCCAAATGATAAGAAATCTTTCATACGGAGCTTTCTATCAGCAGTACACATTCCAAAATCTTGAATTCGAAATTCTATATTTTCTTTAGCTGCTTCTGGAGTAATCTCTTTGATTCCCCGATATTTATCAAAAAGAGGGCAGTAGTTAATTTTGGGCTCTCCAACCTCTACGACTTTTCCATTTTTTACTACGATTCTAGTTTTTCCAAGTGCTTCGATTACATGTTCATCATGTTTGCCCATTTTATCACCATCTGAAAATTAAATTTATATTATTTTTAAACTATTGATAACATAATCAATCATTTAACTGAGATTGATCAAAAACTTAATTTAATATTTGTAAATATTTACAATAATTACTTATCCAAACTAACTTAAATTATTTAACAGTAGATTAAAAAATATCAAAATAAGAACTATTTTAAATTTAATTTCGGAATTTACACATGGTAAAAGAGTGATTTTATGAGTTACAGAGGAGCTTCAGAAATATTTTTAAAATCGAAAGGCATATCAATTGGTGACAGCGTTAAAATAACCAAACCTGATATTTCTTATGAAGGCATGCTTCTAGATAGGGCAGAGGATGCTGACGAAACACATCTAGTTTTAAAACTTAAAAATGGTTATAATATCGGTGTGGACATAAGAGATGCAGCCATTGAGCTTATAGAAAAGGGTGAAAAGCCTAAAATTGAACTATCAAAGCTTGATATCCAAAAAGACAGTGATAAACATGATATATCTATAATATCAACTGGAGGGACTGTAGCTTCAGTTATTGATTATAAAACAGGGGCAGTTCATCCTGCATTCACAGCTGATGACCTTATTCGGGCTAATCCTGAACTTCTTGAACATGCCAATATCAAAGGAAAGGCAGTTTTAAACATATTAAGTGAAAATATGAAGCCAGAGTACTGGATTAAATCAGCAAGATCCATAGCTGATGAAATAAATGACGGTGCTTATGGTGTCGTTGTGGCTCATGGAACAGATACCATGCATTATACATCAGCAGCGTTGAGCTTCATGCTGGATACTCCTGTGCCTGTAATATTAACTGGTGCACAGCGAAGTTCAGATAGGCCGTCATCAGATGCATTTTTGAACCTCTTAAATTCTGTCACTGCTGCAAAATCTGACATTGCAGAGGTCCTGGTTTGTATGCACGCAACTGAAAATGACACATATTGTGATTTACACCGCGGTACAAAAGTAAGAAAAATGCATACATCTAGAAGAGATACCTTTAGAAGTATAAACACTTATCCACTTGCAAGAGTTCGAAACGGTGAGCTAGAAATTTTAGATGAAGAATTAAAGTACAAAAAAAGAACAGGCGGTGAAGTTCAACTTCATGATGCTGTAGAATCTCAGGTTGCATTTATTAAAAGTTATCCAGGGATTTCAGGTGAATTAATTGATTACCATGTTGATAAAGGGTATAAAGGAATTGTTCTGGAAGGAACTGGTTTGGGACACTGCCCAGAAGATATTATTCCATCTCTTAAGAGAGCTAGAGATAGTGAAATTCCCGTAGTTATGACATCACAGTGTTTTTATGGAAAAGTCAATATGAATGTTTACAGCACTGGAAGGAAAATCATAGATGCTGGTGTAATATCTGCAGGGGATATCCTGCCTGAAACAGCTTTTGTTAAGCTCAGCTGGGCTTTAGGGCAAACTGATGAAATTGAAGAGGTTGAAAAAATAATGCAGGCTAATATAGTCGGGGAAATTGGGGATAAAACTTCACTAAAATATTTCTTAGTATAATTTTTAATGGATGAGGGGTGAATTTAATGCTTGATTATAAAAAAATTGGACTCAAAATGGGTCTTGAAATACACCAGCAGCTGAATACAGATGAAAAATTGTTCTGCCCATGTGATTGTAATCTTACCGATAAAGAACCTGAATTTAAGATTTTAAGGAATTTAAGGCCTACTCAAAGTGAACTTGGAAAAATAGATAGGGCTGCATTTGAAGAAGCAAGAAGGAAATTAAACTTTATTTATGAAGCTTATGCCCATGAAACATGTCTTGTTGAAGCAGATGAAGAGCCTCCATACCCTTTAAATATGGAAGCGCTTGAAGTGTCCTTAATAATAGCAACACTTCTTAATATGCATGTTGTGGATGAGTTCCATGTAATGAGAAAGCAGGTAATTGATGGAAGTAACACTGGGGGCTTCCAGAGGACAGGACTTGTTGCAACAGAAGGATTTCTTGAAACTGAATATGGAAATGTCCCAATCGATGTTTTATGTCTTGAGGAAGATGCTGCCAGAAGAATTGGGCATGAAATGGGTAAAGTAACATTTAGATTGGATAGACTTGGAATTCCTCTTGTTGAAATAGCTACAGCACCTTCTATGAACCATCCTGAACAGGTAAAAGAAGTTGCATACCACATAGGTCAAATATTACGTAGTACTAACGTTAAAAGAGGAATAGGAACTATACGCCAGGATTTGAATATATCCATCAGGGAAGGATCGAGAGTTGAGCTGAAAGGAGTTCAAGATCTGGATCTTATGCCTAAAATGGTTGAAAACGAAGTTATACGGCAGATAAATCTTTTAAAAATAAGGGAAGAATTAAACAATAGAAATTCCTCTGTTGATGATGAATTATATGATTTATCAGACGTATTAAAGGAAACAAAATCTAAGATAATTTCTAAAGCTGAGAGCATATTTGCAGTTAAATTAAAGGGCTTTAAAGGAATAATTGGGATGGAAATTCAACCCGGCCGAAGATTTGGAACGGAACTTGCGGGATATGCCAAAAAAATGGGCGTGTCTGGGCTGTTTCATACAGATGAACTTCCAGCTTATGGGATAACAGAAAAAGAGGTTAATACAATAAACGAATTTATCAGTGCAGAGAATGAAGATGCATTTATTCTGATTGCAGATGACAAAGAAAAGGTTCTGAATGCTTTACAGGAAGTTCAAAGAAGGGCAAAACTTGCTCTGCAGGGAGTACCAGAGGAAACAAGAAAGGCACTGCCTGATGCAAACTCAGAATACTTAAGACCACTTCCAACAGCAAGCAGGATGTACGTAGAAACAGATATTCCTACAAGTAGCATACCAAAAGAGCGGCTTGTTGATATAAAGGCTAATTTACCTGAACTTCCAGAAGAGAAGAAAGTAAGAATATTGGAACAGTATGACTTGAGTGAAGACCTTGCAAAACAGCTAGTAAGGACAGATAGGGTAAACAGTTTTGAAGAAATTAAATCAGAATCAAATGTAGATTCAACAACCATTGCGTCAACACTTGCCTATACTTTGAAGGAATTGAGAAGAGATGGATGTGCCGTAGATGAACTAAATAATAATCTTTTGCTGGATGCATTTAATCTTTTAGAAAACGGCAAAATCTCTAAAGATGCCATTCCTCAAATTTTAGCGAATGTATGTAATGAAGGTAATTCTCCAGAGGAGGCTGCAGAGAGTCTAAATTTGATGATGTTATCTGAAAAAGACGTTGAAAAGATAATAGCTGAAATTATAGAATCTAATAAGAAAATGATAGATGAACGTGGAATGGGTGCTATGGGTCCTCTTATGGGAATGGCCATGAAAAAGTTGAAGGGAAAAGCCGATGGAAAGCTTGTGAATAAACTTTTGAAGGATAAGTTACAGAATATAAAATGAGTTAATTTAAAAAATTAAATAATAAAAATGATAAATAGCATTTAGAGTACTTAAAACCTTTTCTAATCTAAAATAGGGGTTTAATGGTGATCTGATGGATGAGTATGATGTTATTATTATAGGATCAGGACCTGCAGGACTTACAGCAGGAATTTATGCTGGGAGACAGGGATTAAAGACGTTAGTACTTGATAAAGGTGTCACTGGTGGAGCAGGACTAATGGTTCCTAATATGGAGAATTATCCGGGATTTGAAATAATTCCGGGTAAAACATTAATAGATTACACCAAAAAGCAGACATTGAAGTACGCTAAAATAAATGAACTTGAAGAAGTCAAAAAGCTGGAAATCGTTAATGAAGATGAAATAGTAGTATCCTCTTCAAAAGGGAAATATAAGGCTAGATCAGTAGTATTATGTACTGGAAGTACTCACAGGAAACTCGATGCACCTGGAGAAGATAAATTCCTTGGAAGAGGTGTTTTCTACTGTGCAGTTTGTGATGGGCCTTTATTTATGGGTAAAAGGATATTAGTAGTAGGTGGAGGTAATACTGCAGTTCAGGGAGCTTTATTCCTTGATACAATTGGATCTTATGTAGCTATTGCCCACAGAAGAGATCAACTCAGAGCTGAACCTTATTTGCAGGAGAAATTGCATGAAAATAAAATTGGAGTATTCTGGGACTCTGTTGTAGACGAAATAAAGGGAGATATGCTCGTAAAAAGCGTCGTGCTGCGTAATAAAAAAACAGGTGAGAAAACTGAATATGATATCGATGGAATATTTATAGCAGTTGGGGAAATCCCATCAAATGATGTAGCGGTAAATGCGGGTGTAGAAATAGATTCAGGTGGCTATATAATAACAGATAAAAGTCAAAAAACTAGTATTCCTCGAATATACGCTGCAGGTGATATTACAGGTGGATTTAAACAGTGGGTAGTTGCGTGTGGTGAAGGCGCTGTTGCAGCTCTAGCTGCTTATAACGATTTAATGAGATAACGTCAAGTAAATAGATTATCGTGCTAACCTTCTTTTAACCAATTAATAGAGATTTCAGGTGAATAATATGGAATGTCAGGAATATGGACTTACAAGAACTACAGAAAGGGACAATTTGAACTTAAATCCTCTTCAACGTGGAGGGGTGCTGCCTGTTGAGGCAAGAAAAGCTTTAGTAGAATATGCAGATGGTTACAGCGTATGTGATTACTGTGCTGGAAGGCTTGATGAGATACCTACTCCTTCAATAACTGGATTTTTACAGAATTTAGCTCAATTTATCAATGTTGACGAGGTAAGGACCACACATGGCGCAAGAGAAAGTAAATTTGCTATAATGCACGCGCTCTGTGAACCTGGCGACACCATAGTGGTAGATGGAAATGCTCATTATACTACACATCTTGCTGCAGAACGAAATGGACTTAAAATGATTGAAGTTCCAAATAGCGGGCATCCTGACTATAAAATAACTCCTGAAAAATATAAAGAAACTTTAGAAAACGCAATAGATAAAGGAAAAGATATAAAACTTTCTTTACTTACTCATGTGGATGGTAATTATGGTAATTTAACTGATGCAAAGGCAATTGGGGATGTATCCCATAAAGCAGGAGTTCCTATAATTTTAAATTGTGCATATTCTATGGGAAGGTTACCAATAGATGCAAAAGCGTTGAATATGGATTTTGTGGTTGGAAGTGGTCATAAAAGCATGGCGGCATCAGGACCAATTGGTGTACTCGGAATGAAGGAAGAATATGCAGATGTACTCCTTAGACATTCAGATAGACACGGAGTTAAGGAAATTGAAATGCTTGGATGTACCAGTAGGGGGGCACCGATAGCAACTTTAATGGCATCACTCCCTCATGTTGTAGAGAGGGTCAAGCATTGGGATAAAGAAGTTGAAAAGACAAGGAATTTTGTAAGGCAAATGGAAGAAATTGAGGGTATAAAACAAATTGGAATTAAGCCTAAAGAACATGATCTCACCAGATTTGAAACACCAATCTTTGATAAAATAGCCCAAAACCATCCTCGAAGAGGATTTTTCCTATATGAAGAACTAAAAAAGAGAAATATAGTCGGAATAAAACGTGGACAAACTAAATGGTTTAAATGCAGTGTTTATGGGTTTAATGAAGAACAGATAAGTTATATTGCAAATTCATTTAAAGAAATTGCAGGAAAATACAATGACCTAAAGGATTAATTAAGCAATTGTTAGGGTATTTGAACAATTTAAATCATTTTTATCCCTATATTATCCAATTATGATAAACAGGATATTATGTAAATATGTATTTCATAAACTAATTTATCTAATGAAATTAAATTTACCTTATGAAATATTTTGTGCTATAAATTAACATTAACGAATTCAAAAGCATGTAATTCGATGTTAAACATCATATTTAGCTTTAAAATAATATTTCATTGGATTTCATCAAGATACGTCGTGAAAACATGGAAAAACACACAGATATACAGAAGTTAAAGGCAGCAATAGAAAATTCTAAGGGATCTAGGCCTAAACAGAATAAAGAGTATAGTAACGATGAGGACCCTCTTGGCAGATATGACCTTCTGGAAAAATATGGGTTACATGAAATGGATGAAAAAGATGTAGATGAACTTTTAGGTTCGTATGATAACGACATTTTAAGCAGTAAAGAACTGGAAAGTATGGAACGGGTCCTCTCTAAAAAAGTGCATCAGGCAATAATGTCCCTATCTGGCGTAAAAAAAGCTGCAGTAGAAGTTTATATAGATAATTCTGGCGATTTGCATGGAATAGTAAATATTATTGTAGAATATAAACCTAAAAAGTTTTTAGACCGAATACTTGGAACTTCAAATGGTAGTATGGATGAAATAACTCTAGAAATAACCCGAATGGAAATAAATGAAATTTTTAAAAGTCACCCTGAAATCATTGAAAATATTGAAATAACTTTAGATTCTTTTTAATTTTATATTATAGTTTTGTTCATTTAATTAAGAAAATATTCCATATTAGGCCTGTTTGCTAAAACTAAAGTTCAATATTTTCTTTAAACCATTCTACAGAATCTCTAATGGATTCTCTTATCGGACGGGAAGAATAACCTAATTCAGGGTATGCTTTAGAAGAGCTTATTTTGGAGTTACTACTAATTACATCAATTGAATAACTTGTAAAAAGAGGTTCTTTACCCTTAAATTTATAATATAAAACTGAAATGTTACTTAATACCTTTACGAGCCTTTTTCCATGTTTGAGAATTTAAATGTCACGGGAACAGTTTGGGGATGCATTAAACGATTTTTAGAATATAAACATGATGATTTAGTACATAATATAGAGAAATCTATTTCACTGATAATCCGTGCTGGGAAATTGTTGAAAAAGAAATAAATGAGTTATGTAATGATAAAGAATTAGATTGTAGAATGTATTTTCACCACAAATAAAATGTGGCTATTAGTTTTAAAAAAGTTTAGGTATTTAACCCATTTTAATCACTGGAAACTGCACCTCTGTGAGCAGCTCACCGGGTTCAACCTCATTTGGATTATTAAGATAAACTTCTGTAACTGGCCCTATTATATCATAGCCGTTATTAACAGCATATTCGGCTAATCCATGGATTACAGGCCCTACTTCTGTATAAGGTCCTTTATGCATGGCTGCAATTACTGTATGTTCTGGGATTATCTTGATCATTACCTTTCCTTCATCTTGTGCATCACCTTCAAAGGAAGCACCTATTTCATAACGCAGTTCTTCTGGAGGCACGTCTTCTGGGCTGTTAAAATAAGCCCCATAAATTATTCCAGTCATATTCAAGTTTTTATCCATTAACCATTGAACTACTTCTGCAATAAGCTCTGGAATTTTATCGTAGCCGCCTCTATATCTCATAAAAGCTACCTGTGCGTCTTTCATCCTTTTTTCTTCTACTTCCATAATAATTCCTCTATTATATCTATTGCCCTAATGGATTAACTATTTTGTGGAATGAAACTTCTGTTAATGGGAACCTATATTATTCGGGGCTTATTTTTAATATTGGAAATCTTACTTCAGTCAATAGTTCATTTTCTGGAAGCTCCAGTGGACTATTTATGTAAACCTCGGTAACTGGGCCTGCTATTAAATATCCATTATCAACGGTATATTCCATTAAATTAAGATATATCTGCTCAGTATTTTTATAAGCGCCTTTACATATAGTAGATACAACACAAAGCTCTGGTATTTTTTTAATATTTATCATGCCATCTTCAGATGCATCTCCAATAAATGGAATTCCTATTTCGAAGTGCAGCTCTTCTGGAGGTACTTCAAGGGTATTGTTAAAAAATGTACAGTAGGGGTGTCCTATGATATGTATATTGTTCTCCATAACATAATCCATCAACTCGCCAAAAAGTTCGGGCAGCTGATCATAGGGTCCTGTTGCTATTATACAGGCCACTTGTTTTTCTTTAACCTTTTTAAATTCTATTTCCATGAAATTACACTCCCCGATAGATAAATACTTTATAATAATGGATCTACCTGTTGTGATGTAAGATATGGACTTCATTCAAATACATCTTTATGTAAGAGCACTTGAAAACTACTCTTACTGGAAACATCGGGCATATATATAATTTTATACATAATTAAGGATTATAAATCATTTTTATAGTAAAAAAATATTACTTTGATGCAAATTTAAAATGAGTGGTTATTTTCTAATCATTCAACTTAATTTTTATATTTTCATGGTTTAATAAACCGTACAGCATAACTCAGAAGCTACCTTCAACATTTTACAATTGAGCATCTAAATTATAATTTAAAAAAGAAAAGAGGGGGGGGGCATAATTTTTTATTCCACGATTCTAACTTCCTGTACTGCAGGTTTGGCTATAGCTCTGGCAATTATTACGGTTGCAATTACAGCAATTATAGTAATGAGAATTGCGTAAACCAGCAGACCTGTTATTCCACTTTGTTTAGGGAAGTATGCTAGTATAATGGCTTTTATAGCTTCATTCCATGCTAATGCAGCAATCAACCCGAAAGCAGTTGTCATTAGAGTAGCTATTGTTGTAAGCACCTGACCTTTCATTTTTACAACGGTTTCTTTCATATTATCTTCCTCCTAACTTTCATAATTCATAAATTAATTTTGTTATTTCTAAAAATTATATTTTTGGCTTAGGAGGATTTCAATAGCTATTCATGCGTTTAAGTAATGGAATTTACCTTAAAAGATCTAGGAAATTAAAAATAAGTGATAATTCTGTTGATTATGGTCATTTAATGGACTATTTCTTAATATTTTCGCTATATTCTGTCATACTTTCAATTTCATCATCTAAAAGTGAGTTAATACCGTCTTTTTCGTGTCTTAACAGCAACCAGACACCGAAAGTTGCACCTACAATTGCCCCTATTATGTCAAGTATCAGATCAGTCATGGTATCTGTAAATGGATCTAATATTGGTGACCCTTGAGTTAAAGCCCCTTGGGAGATGTAAAAATTTGTAGCTGGGCCTATAAATTGATCATAAATATATTCTGACACTTCTAATATGGCTCCAAGCCCAATGGTAATTAAAACAATTATAACCCAGGACATTGCATAACTGGCTCTGAATTTATCAAGACGATACATGATATACACCAGTAAAATACCCATAAATGAAATAATAGTTGTAACCATGGTATGCTGAAATTTGTCGTAATATTCAAATCGGGCATAGAAACCAAGTGAATTGGCAATGACGTATTCAAGGGTTATTATGACTAAAAGGAGGATTTCAATTTCCAGGGGAATGAATATATGTTGACGGGTTAAAATTGCTGGAAGCAGAATTAAAAACACAAGAAGCAGAATCATAATTCCATAAACAGGGAATCCAAAGATTATTTCATATATTCCAAATGATATGAGAAATATTCTTAAAATCCATGCAGTCGCAACGCTTGTTCTATGATTTTGAAATAGTTTATCATTAGCTCCAAACATATTTTAGCACCGCTACTATGAACTTACTTGTAACCAGTTTATAATTTTTTCCAAAAATTTCAAAAATCCGAAATATTTTTGAATGTGACGCCGGGACTGGGATTTGAACCCAGGGTGAGCATCGCTCATAGGATTTCGAATCCTACGCCTTACCTGACTAGACTATCCCGGCAGTTTTTATTATATGGTTAGTAAGATAATTTAAATTTTTGTTTTTAAAATTAAAACCATATGAAAAACATTTTTCAGGTGGAATTGCCAATTTTAAACAATTCAATGGATTAATCAAAAAATAATTAAAAAAATAATCTCCATAGAGTTCTCTGCTTTTAAAGATAAAAGAATACCTCACTAGGTGAGTGAAGCAATTATAAAGAAAAAATAAAGTTAGGCAGATCCGGGAGTTGGTTCTGTATTTAAAATTATAGCACTATCTGCTGAGTTTTTTAAGGCTACGCTGAAGCCTGGTTCGGCTCCAATTACCATGGTTTCTTTCCCATTTTCCTTAGCTATATTTATTAATGGTAAAAAGTCAGCATTACGAGTCATAAGAGCAATAACATCAATATTAGGGTTATAAACAAGTTCGAAAGCTTCTACGGCCAGTTGGACATCAACATCTCCTGCTACTATTATGGGAGTAAAACCCTGATTAACTACAGCTTCTATAAGCTTATCTGAAGCATACTGGTTCATAAGAACCTTTGCAACCTTTATTGTACCGTTTTCGGATACTATTTCTTTTATCATTTCCAGATCAAGGTGGAATTCGTTTCTAAGCATATTGGGGCCATCTACCAACAGTCCAATATTTCGTTCGTTGGATCTTCTCGTTAATGGAATGTATTGTTTAAATGAACTTAGTTTTTCTAGATTACGCATTTTTTCCTCCTAATTATTTTTAATCTTCTAAATTATTATTTTTGTATATGAAAAATATCTCCTAAGATCTAAATTAGTGGAAATTTTTCATAGTTAATATATATCTTTTATTATTTTTAATATATTAAATAAGTATGCCCAAATCGTTCCCAAATCTTAACACATTTTTTCTAAAAAAGCAGAAAGTTGACACATTACTGGCAAAAACTGAATTACTTGAAATCTATTTATATATAAAATAGAGTCTAAAGTCCGTTCTTGAATTAATATTCATTAAAAATTTATCATTTTAAAAAAACTGAATGTATTTATATTCTTGTTCCACAGTATTTACAGTAAATTGCTTCATCAGGATTAACTGTATGGCAATTAATGCATTGAATTTTTATAGAATGGGATAAAGCTTTAGAATTTATAATTTTCATGCCACAATGCCTGCAATATACTGCTTCTTCGGGATTTAAGGTATAACAACGTGGACAGTCTTTAGAATAATTTTTGATACTCCCTGGGCGTTTTATCTTGATTCCACATTCTCTGCAGTAAACTGCTTCATTAAGATTAAGTGCATTACAGTTAAAGCATCTTAATACATTACTTTGAGATTTTTGGTATTTTGGGTGTCCCTGAATTTTGAATATTCTGGATACTTTACTTCTTTTATTCCAGAATATAACTACTAAAAGGATCAATAATGGCACAAAAAATGGGATACCAATCCCCAAGCCTGATTCTGAAGTTATTAGGGGATTTAGATTAGGAATCACGCTTTCAGAATCACCAATTATCGCTGTTACAAATATATTTTGTGCAATATGTACTCCCATAGCAGTTTCTAACCTATTTTCACCCAAAGTTATTATACCCAGTGTTATTCCAAAAATAAACATCTGAATTACAATAACTATACCTGTTGTCAGATCTGTACCATTAAAAAAATGAAGTAAAGCAAAAATAATTGACGTGGTAATTAAAGGTACCAGGGGCATTTTAGTTAATGATCCTATTCCCTGCATTAAATATCCCCTGAAAAATATTTCTTCAAGGGATGCCTGGATAGGAAATATGATTAAACACAAAATTAACAGGATAAAAAACGTATTTGGGCTAAAAGATAATTTAAAACTGGTTGGATCAATTATAAAATCAATTAATAATATAAATCCTGATAATATAAGCCACAGTGCTGCTCCTTTTACTATCTTCATCCAGTTGACTTTAGATGATGTATTTATCAAACTGGTGACTTTTTTATGATGAATGAAATGCATACAAATGTAAAATAACAAAAAAGAGATGGCATAAGATATACCTAATTCTATAAGTGTAAATAATGGATATGAGTATGGTGAATCCGCATAATTGATGCCATTTCCACTATTAATTATAAATATAAAGGCCAAAATGAAAATCAGAAATACCATAGTTAATATAAATCCAAGTCCCCACGTTAAAAGAGTTGTTAGGATGTATCGCCATACGTTATTTTTGCCTTGATAATAATTATCTAAAAATGTTATTCTATCCATGATTATCAAATCCATGAATAACTATTGATACTGAATTATAATCTAACGAAACGCTTTTTAAAGCACAATAAGGTATATCACTTACTTTTTAAGATGATAATTTGCTTTCCATGTTTCATTAGTTATGTCTTAATTATAAAGATGTTATATTGATAGGGTTATTAAAAGTTTATCAATGAATTTTTCTATTTCTTAAATAACTTTAGACCAGTTGAAAAACCATTACCTACTTTTTTACCTAATTTATAATAATTTCGGGTAGACATATCAAAAATAAGCGGCAGGAACTTTTCAGGATCTATTCTACTCAATTTTTTACCGGATCCTGAAGTTATATCGACTAGAACTTCTTCATCAGCCTTTAAATCCAGAACTTCACCAACGAACATGGTATGTGATCCCAGGTTTAGAGTTTCTTTTAATTTACACTCCAATACTACTGGGAATTCGCCAATATAAGGGGCATCTACCAGTTCACTTTTTACATGGGTTAATTCGGAGACTTCTAACTTATTAACATTTTTTCCAGAAGCAAGTCCAAAGTAATCGGCTTCTTTAACGTATTCTGCAGGAGGAATACTTACAGTAAATACCTTTTTATTCATAATATTATGATACGTATGGGTAGCTTCACGCAAAGAAACATAGATACAGGGAGGTGAAAGGCAGCAAATTCCTCCTGCAGCAGCATTCATCACATTTGGATTGTCCTTATTGTCATATGAGCCCACTATGAAAATGGGGGCGGGAAATCCTAAAGTTTTGGGTCCAAGGCTATTTTTCATTTTAATCCTCCAAAAAAGAATGGAAATTATTTTTTAACCACAGGGAACTGCACTTCAGTTAGGAGCTCGCTTTCAGGGACTTCTTCTGGACTGTTCAAATAGCTTTCCAGGACTGCCCCCGCTATATGGTAACCTTCGTTGGCAGCGTGTTCAATTAAGCCCATATAAACAGATGCTGCCTCGCCATATGGTCCTTTGAATATTGCAGAAACTGCTTCATGCTCTGGAACCGTTTTTATTTGTATTTCATCTGTCCCTTCCAGTTCACCTACGAATGCTGCTCCTACTTCCCAGTCTAATTCTTCTTCTGTAACTTCCAGTGGGCTGTTGTAGTACGAACCATAAATAGGCATTTGTATTTCTACATTCTGGGACATAAGCCAGCCTACCACATTTCCCAGGACTTCGGGAATTTTTGTATAGCTGCCCTTCTGGTGTATAAATGCCACCTGGTGCTGAGGGATTGTTTTTATTTCGATTTCCATATTTTCACCTCTAATTGGATTGATAGTCATTAATAGGTACATATTAATATAGTAATTTTGTAAGAGCATCAGAAAAGTATTGTTAGGTTAAAAGCTGTACTTGAAATTATCAGAACATTTCATAATTTAGAACAGATATAAATTATGTTATTTTCAGCTTCAATTTCTTTGAGATCAATTGAAACCTCTTGTTTTTTCAAATAGTCTGACTATAATCCAATTATATGTACTGAATTCATCTTTAACATGTATTTTTGCTTCATTTGAAATGGATTCTCCTGCAATATTTTTCATATTTTTTATAAAGCTTGGATTTTTCATTTTATTCATCTACTCATCAGTTCAATGAATTTATCCATGTCTTTAACATTGAATATAAATTTTGGAGGCGCATTCTTCGGTCTTATTGGCATTAAACAGCATACTGCAGATTCTCTTTTAAAATGTTCAAAGATACCTTCAAACCAGTCTCCATCTTCTTCCCTTTCAAACGTAATTTCCATAACATTGGAATGATTTTCTATAGTGCATTTTTTATCTTTAAGCGCTTTTTTCAGCTCTTCTATTTTGATATCAGATTCCATGGTATCCCTAATATGATTAATATGTGTAATTCTTAAAATTAATTCATTTAATATTTTAATTTTGGTGTCATAAAACTTTTCTAAATCATGATCATAAGTTATAAATACTAAATTGACTAATCAGTCTATAATATTGGCTAATTTAATTTCAAGGTGTCATCATGAATGAAAAAGAACAGAAAATAATGGATGCTGCCCTTAAACTCTTTGTTGAAAGGGGATTTCATGGAACTTCCACTGCAGAGATTGCAAAAAATGCGGGAGTTGCTACAGGAACTTTATTTCACTACTTTAAAACCAAAGAAGAGCTAATAAACCATCTATATTTTTATACTAAAGATAGTCTTTTGAATGAAGTTAAAGAATTCTATGATGATAAAAAATCCTTAAAAGAAAACTTAAAAGCATTATGGCTCAAATTCGTGTATTTTAGCATTGATAATCCCTATAAATTCCAATTTATACTTACCTTTCACTGTTCACCCTACATAACATCACTTACAAAAGAACAGGTTGAAACAAGAACTGAAGATATGCTTGGGGTCTATAAAAGAGGTATTGAAAAGCATGAAATTAAAGAAATATCTTTTGAGCTAGTTATAGAGTATTTCTGGGGTAATGTGGTTTCTACAGTGAATTACTTTGGAAAATATCCTGAGAATTTAAATGAAAAAAATCTGGATATGGCTTTTGGACTTTTCTGGAGTGGAATTTCCAAATAATTAATTATTTTGTAAATTATTAGACTGACAAGTCAATCGATGCAGAAATGAGGTAATTAAATGCAGATGAGAAGAATTGAAAAAAATAGCGATGAAATTTCAGCACTCGGGTTTGGTGCAATGAGACTACCTACAAAGACAGGTAGAATTGATAAAGAATATGCTAAAAAACAGATTTATTATGCAATAGACCATGGGGTGAACTTCATTGACACGGCATTGCCTTATCATGGCGGTTCAAGTGAATCTTTTTTAGGAGAAATATTACAGGGTGAGTACCGGAAAAAAGTAAAGCTTTGCACGAAGCTACCCTCGTGGTCAGTGAAAAAAAGTGAGGATATGGAAAAATTTCTGCAAATGCAGCTTGAAAAGCTTCAAACGGATCATATTGATTATTATTTACTCCATGGCATTGGTAAATCAAGCTTTCAAAGAATAAAACAGCTTGGAGCTTTGGAATTTTTAGAAGATGCCAGGGCGAAGGGAAAAATTAAAAATATCGGTTTCTCATTCCATGATAACGGTGAATCATTTAAAGAAATTGTTGATGCTTATGACTGGGATATGTGTTTGATCCAGTATAATTATTTAGATGAGACAAACCAGGCAGGAACTGAAGGATTAAAATACGCAGCCTCAAAAGGAATTGGTGTATTTGTTATGGAACCTTTAAAAGGAGGGCTCCTTGCTGGAAAAGTACCTGAAAAAGTGCTTCAAATATGGAATAAATCTGAAATTAAAAGAAGTCCCGCAGATTGGGCATTAAGATGGGTTTTAAATCATCCAGAAGTTACATGTGTTGTTTCGGGGATGAGTGAAGAAGAGCAGGTTAAAGAGAATATTAAAGTTGCAAGTGAAACATTACCAGATTCGCTCACTGGGGATGAATTGAAATTATATGAGGAGGTTAAAGAAGTCTATGGTAAACTTATGGAGGTGGAATGTACTGGATGCGGCTATTGCATGCCCTGTCCAGTGGGAGTTGACATTCCAAGGTGCTTTGAAATTTATAATCATAAATATATGTTTAATGAAGGAACCAGGGCATCTTTCCTTTATTTGAGCCAGTTAGGGGGCGTTATGAGTGGTAATGAAGCTAATGCAGGGCTTTGTACTAACTGTGGAAGATGTGTACGGGCATGCCCTCAAAAACTGGATATTCCCGAACTCTTGGGCGATGTTTCAAAAGAAATGGAAGGAAGGGGATTTAAATATAAGGTAAAAATTATGTCGAAGATAGCTATGCCCATTTTCGACGCTTTCCTATCTTTAAACTCTAGAATATCAAGAAGATCTGGTAGAAATACTGATTCTTAATTGTATTCAAAATCTTTCAAAACTTAGATTTTTCTTAGTTATTCGATTGACAAGTCAATCGATTGTAAGAAGAGGTAATAATATGTTGTATCGTAAAATAGAAAAAACTGGTGATGAGTTATCTGTTCTAGGCTTTGGTGCAATGAGGCTTCCTACAAAAAATGGCAGAACAGATGAAAAAAGGGCTATTGAACAGATTAGATACGCTATAGATAATGGTGTCAACTACATAGATACTGCCATAGCATATATGAATGAACCGTTAGTAGGCAAGGCTCTTGGCGACGGATACAGGGAAAAAGTTAAAATAGCAACTAAGCTCCCTCCATGGAACATAAATAAAACAGAAGATATGGAAAATATTTTTAAAGTCCAGCTTGAGAATTTTAAGGTGAATTATATTGATTATTACATGTTACACGGTCTTAATAGATCTAACTGGGAAAAAATGAAGGAATTAGGCGCTTTGGAATTTTTGACCAGAATTAAAGAAAGTGGTAAAATTTTAAACGCCGGTTTTTCATTCCACGGGGATAAAGAAACCTTCAAAGAGATTGTAGATGCATATGATTGGGATTTTTGTTTAATTCAATATAATTACATTGATGAAGAAAACCAGGCAGGAAAAGAAGGCATGAAATATGCAGCAGAGAAGGGTATGGGTATAATAATTATGGAACCTTTCAGAGGAGGTAACCTCACTAAAAGTATACCGGAAGTGGATGCTATCTGGAAGCAGGCCCCTGTTAAAAGAAGCCCTGCAGAATGGGCCTTGAGATGGATCTTGAACCATCCTGAAGTTACATGTGTTCTTTCAGGAATGAATGAAGAAGAACACATCGAAGAAAACATTCGTATTGCAAATAATGCTTTACCTAATTCTTTAAAAGTAGAAGAATTACAACTTGTAGAAAAAGTTAAGGATAAATATCGGGAACTGATGAAAACGGGATGTACAGGATGTCGTTACTGTATGCCATGTCATGTAGGGGTGGATATAGCAAGGTGTTTTGAGTTCTATGACTCCACACATATATTTGGAAATAAAAGACAAACTCAGTTGCTTTATGCACTAGGCTTAGGAGTTATTCATGGGGGCGAACCAGCTTATGCCTCTAAATGTAAAAAATGCGGCAAATGTGAGAAACACTGCCCACAGGAATTGCCAATAATGGAACTTTTAGATGATGTGTCTGGGGAGATGGAAGGAATTTTATCTAAAGTTGTGCCGCCTGTTTTTAAAGTTTATTTATCATTTAACAGGATGATGACCAGTAGGAGAGCAAGAAAGATTAAGGGCATGAATTGATGGTATAGAATGCAAAAAGATGAATTTAAAATTAAGTTCTATAATCTCTAAGACAATTACATCTTAATTTAGGTATAATCATAGGGGTCTCTTTTTTGTATTTTTTATATTTTTCACCGAATTTAGCAATCAATTCAATTTCTTCTTTCCTGATTCTAATCATTACAGCTATAATAGTTAAAATAAAGAATAGCAGTCCATATAAATTCCAGGAAATCACTGCAATTCCTGCAAATAAGACTAAAACAGATAAATAAAAGGGATGTCTGATTATAGAATAAATTCCTCCAGTTACAAGCTCCTGTCCCTCGGTTGTTTTGGAAAGGGGTACCCAATTTTTCCCTAAATTTGTCCTTACAATGAAGTTAAAACCCATACCTGTAACCATTAGGATAAAACCGAGTAATACTGGAAATATCTCATAAATTCCATTATAAAGAACGATTGCAACATTTAAAATAAGGCCAGTCTGTGGAAAAGCTAGAATAAAAATCGTGTAATCTCTACTCCTTATTGCAGTTGGCCAGCCAACAATTTTAGCACCGCGTCTACGTGAAATATACCAGCCAATATAGCTGTAAACTATTAAAAGGGCAAAAAATATGTAAAATAATATTTCATTCATTTTCATCACATAATTTGTGGCTTAATGATAAATTAAAAGGTTAATAAGTTTTTTATTTTTGCATTTTAATTTTTCAAAGATATTCTCATTTTTATACCATAAATTAACCCGAATATTCAACCTCTCATACTTCTTTATTTTATTGATATAGTAGTATGGATTGATTTTATTAATAAAATTTATTATAATGGGAATCGGAGGGGTTATAAATTTTCTACTCATCAGATAGGATAATAATGAAAGATATTCTTTAAATACATTTAAATTAAGGCAGTGATAAAAGATATATCTGGTTGAGGCAATGAAATTTAGTAATTACTCTTTCTCGGATCTTGTTGATACAGCTAAGATAAAGAAGTTATTAACTAGTTTTTATGAATTGACGGGTATTATGTCAGTTTTGGAAGATTTAGATGGAAATATTTTAATGAGTACCGAAAGGGGCTGGCAGGAAATATGTTTGAATTTTCATCGTAAACACCCGGATACACTTAAAAAATGCATAGAAAGTGATATTAAACTTTCCAATGGATTAAAATCTGGTGAAAGATTCTCCTGCTATGAATGTCTCAATGGGATGATGGATATGGCGGTGCCAATTTATGTGGAAGGTGCACATCTGGCTAACCTTTTTACGGGTCAATTTTTCTTTGGGCCGCCGGATATAGAATTCTTCAAAGAGCAGGCAAAAAAATATGGTTTTGATGAAGAAAAATATTTAACAGCATTGTTTAAAGTTCCTGTGTTTTCTGAAGAGTTCGTTGAGAGGAGTATGGGGTTCCTTACAGATCTAGGAAGTGTTATCGGCGAAATGGGGATGGAAAAGAAGAAACTGCTGGACAGCAAACAGATCTTACATGAGAGTGAAGAACGATACCGTATTATATCTCAAAATACTGGCGATGTAATATGGCTTATAGATGCCAGTTCTGGTCAGTTTATCTATGTAAGTCCTTCTGTTAAAAATCTGATAGGTTATACTTTTGATGAGATTTTAGGCAAGAGCATTAAGAATATGCTTGTTACTGAGTCCTATAAACTAGTTAAGAAAGAATTATCAATTCATATTGCTGATTTGTTATCTGGAGATGAATCTGCAAGGATTATGGTCCATCAAGTAGATCAGGTCTGTAAGGACAACTCCATAGTTCCTACAGAGATAGTAACAACGCTACTGACTAATGAAGAAGGACAGGTAGATAAATTATTAGGTGTATGTAGGGATATAACCGAACGTAAAAATTCAGATAAAATGAAGCAAGATCTACTGGAGAATTTACAGTATTTTGCTGAAGAGCTGGAAGTTTCCAATGAAGAATTACAGGCTACCACTGAAGAATTAATGGCTTCAAATGAAGAACTGCAGGCTACCACTGAAGAACTCCACGTTGCTAACGAAGAACTCAGGCAGCAGGGAGATGAATTAATAAAACTTAATCAGACTTTAAGGGAGAGTGAAGAGAGGTACAAAGCACTTTCTTTACATTCTCCAGATCTTATTTTCAGGATAGATAAAGAATTAAAATTTTTATATGGTAACCGTGGTTCCAAAACCCTTGGATTATCTGCTGAAGACTTCGTTGGTAAAAGCTTTGAAGAACTACTCCTATCTGAAGAACTGATGAATATCTGGATTGAAAATATCAATGATACTATTAATACTGGTGAAGTACGGGAAATAGAATTTAAATTTCCTTCAATTCATGGATCAAGATGTTTTCATAGCCATATAATTCCGGAATACAATGCTAAACATAAGATTGAAACGCTGCTTATTGTGAACCGAGATATAACCAAACACAAAAAAGCAGAAATTGCCCTTAGAGAAAGTGAAAAAAGATTCCGGATGTTAATTAATAACTCCACTGATTTAATCCGTATACTGGACGGGGAAAAACGTATAATATTTGATTCTCCATCATCGAAACGTATTCTTGGTTATTCTGAAGGCTATTTTATAGGAAAAAGCCCTCTAGAGTTTATCCACCCAGAGGATGTAAAAAGAGTAAAAAAAGATCTACAAGAAGTTTATGAAAATCGGAACCTCGGAGTCCCGACTGAATTCCGAATTAAAAGGGCAAATGGGGAATATATCCCTGTAGAGTCCATATCTCAAAATTTAACTGATGTTCCCGGAATAAATGGCATTGTTGTCACCACACATCCAATTATAGAACGTAAAAAAGCTGAAAATATACTGCAGTTCCAGGCAAATATCTTAAATGATGTAAGAGATTGTGTAATAGTCCATGATCTTCAAGGGAAAATTATTTACTGGAATAAAGGAGCTGAATCTATCTATGGTTATCTGGAAGAAGAAATGATAGGTAGAAATATTAAAACACTGTATTTAAACATGGATCAAAACCAATTTACCTTAGATTTAGAAGAACTTATGAAAACAGGGGAATATAATGGGGAATGGGAAGGTAGAAGAAAAGACAGTTCCATTGTATGTGTTGATATAAGAGAAACAATAATGCACGATGTTAATGGCAAAATAATTGGAATTATAGGTGTTTCTAAGGATATCAGTGAGCGTAAAAAAGCGGAAAAGCAAATTAAAAGATCAGAGGCATATTATAGAACCATATTTGAAAATACTGGAACTGCAACCATTATTGTTGAAGAGGATACTACCATTTCCCTTGTAAATGCAGAGTTTGAAAAACTTTGTGGATATTCAAAAGAAAGAATAGAAGGTAAAAAGACATGGAAAGAATTTGTATATGATCCTTATATGGAAAAAATGGAAGAATACCATAATATCCGGAGAATTAACCCAAATTTAGCACCAAGGAATTATGAATTCGAATTAATTGACAGATATGGTAATATTAAAGATATATTTACAACGGTTGCAATGATTTCAGGTACACATAAAAGTTTGATATCTCTTTTAGATATTACTGATAATAAAAGAGCTGAAAATAAAATTAAAGAATCTTTAAAGGAAAAAGAAGTTCTTATAAAGGAGATACACCACAGAGTTAAAAACAATCTCCAGATCATATCCAGTTTACTTAATCTACAAACGAGGTATGTGGAAGGAGAAGAAACTATAAATATCTTAAAGGAGAGCCAGAATCGGGTTAAAACAATGGCAATGGTCCATGAAAAACTGTATCAATCTACTAATTTAAAGAATATTAATTTTAAAGACTACATTGAAAATCTTGTTTCCGGTCTGTTCTATTCTTATGGTGTTAAAAAAGGGATTATAGAGCCACAAGTACATGTAGATGATTTAAAGATGGACATTGACACAGCTATACCTTGTGGTTTGATTATTAATGAATTGGTAACCAATTCCATAAAACATGCATTTCCAGACCAGACCAATGAAATTCACTCGCCTGAAAATAGAAAATGGATTATAAAAGTTGAACTCAAACGATTAAAGGGTAAATTAGAACTTATCGTGGCGGATAATGGAATAGGGCTGCCAGAAGATATTGATATGGGAAATATAGAAACTCTGGGTTTAAAAATGGTAAACATTTTGGTCAATCAGTTGAACGGAACTCTTAAACTGGACAAAACAGATGGAACGGAATTTAAAATTATTTTCAATGAATTGAACTATGAAGAACGTATATAATTTTAAAATTAAATTTAATCTTCTTCTCTCTTATCCCGCTTCACTCCATTCACATACCTAACCAAAAGATCATTCATGGTAATTCCTCTTTAAATTGCCATTATTTAACTAACAAAATAGGATTTATTATATATTGGATAACCGATACATATAAATTAAAGTATGACAATATTGTTTTGAAGGTGGAAAAATGGAAAAAACTGAATTTTACTCTACTATATTTAAGAGGAAATCAATCCGGAACTTTAATTTAACTCCTCTTGATGAGAATACACTTGCAGAAATTTCTGATTATATCCATAATTTAAAGCCTATGTACAGCAATATTAAGACCGAATTGAAGATTGTATCGTCAGATAATGTTAAAAGAAGGATGATGAAAGAAGCACCGCACTATATAGCCATATTTTCAGAGATAAAGGAAGGTTATTTAACCAATATTGGTTTTATGCTGCAGCAAGTTGACCTGTTCTTTTCGGCTAATGGTCTGGGCAGCTGCTGGCAGGGAATTCCAAGCCCTACCAAAGAATTATTAAAGAGTTCAAATCTGGAATTTATTATTTTTATAGCCTTTGGAACTCCCAAAGACCCAGAAACGCTACATAGGGCCAGTGTTTCCGAATTTAAAAGAAAATCTCTACGGGACATTACAGATATTGAAGGTGCAGATGAATTACTGGAAGCGGCCCGCATAGCTCCATCTGCAACTAACAGCCAGCCGTGGTTTTTTACAGGTGATGCTAACTTAATCCATGCTTATAGCGTTAAACCAAACTTCCTAAAAGCAATGATGATAAAAAAATATATTCCAATAGATGTGGGTATTGCTATTTGTCATCTGCAGGTTGCAGCCGAGCATTCTGGTAAAAAAACTGAAATCATGTTTGATGAAACAGCGAAGACAAATGCTGTTAATGGATACGAATATGTTGCCAGTTTGAAAGTAGAATAAAACTAATTAATATAAATTAAATAAAAAGTAATGTTAAAAATAGGTTAAGTTAATATTTCACTATTTAAGAGTTCTTTTTCTTCTATGTGTCCGCATTCCACGCATTTTGTAATTTTCCATGTTTCAAGGTATTTTTTAGCAGCATCAAGGGATCTCTGTTTTCTTTCCAATTCTTCTTCAATAGTTTCCAGCTTTCCACCACAAACTGAACATTCCCCATCTATAGGAAGTTCTCCCACCATAATATTACCTCCAGATTCTCACAACATTTAGTTATTAGATTTAACAGTTTGATTTTTAAATATATTCTCTTTTTATACTTTGATCCTTTTAATATTTGTTACACCCTGCCTCAAATACGAAGTATCGCTTTTTAGTAACTCCTTACTATAGATTTTTACAAAATTGGCAAAAATAATATAAAGGCTTATAATATGGATGAATATATTTTTAATAAATGGGTAAGCTTCTATAATTTGAAAGATTTCCCCCTAATTGTAATGATTAATCATTATAAAATATGTTTATATAATATTATGTCATTACGTTATCTGTTAAAATTATAGGAGGTTGAAGGAAAAACTGTCAAAATTGATATGAATTTTGACGCCGCAAAAACTACGTTTTTCCAGGCTACGTTTTTCCTGAACATTCGAAAAACTTCGCTTTTCGATGTTTCGAACACTGTCAAATCTTTGAATTTCGAGTGTGTTGTGTTCGAAAACCCCAAAAATTAAAAATATTAGGAGGGTTTAAAACGAATGTTAATTTAAAGGTTTTAGGATTTCCCTTGGCTATAATTCTTTTTATAGTAGTAATGCTTATTCCTACACCGGGTTTAAGCTTTGCGGGACATGCAGCGCTCGCACTATTAATTTTTGCCATAATCATGTGGGTTACTGAAGCATTACACCTAGCAGTTACATCATTATTACTGTTGTTTATTCAGCCTATAATTCAAGTAACTAGTTTTGAAAATGCTGTTATTGGTTTTGCCAACCCCATTATCTTCCTGATGATTGGAGGATTCATAATTGCAGAAGCAATTCGAAAAAGCGGACTAGCACAACGTTTAACATTCACATTACTCAACAGATTAGGTACTACTCCTGATAGAAGTATTTTCGTGGTTGTTTGGTCAACTGGACTTTTATCAGCGTTCATTGAGAATGTAGTGGCATATGCTATGCTGCTTCCAATTATTAAAGAGATTATACCTCTTATGGGTGTGAATGATCCTGAGAAAGGTGGTAGTAATTTCGCAAAAGCTATGGTATTAGGTGGTTCGTTTGGTTCTCTGGCTGGTGGATTTGGTACAGAGATTGGAACTGCTCCCAACTTGATGGCTGCAGCATATACTCACATTCCTTTTGTTAACTGGATGGTCTTTGGATTCCCACTTGCATTTATCCTGATGGCAATTATCTGGAAATGGCTGGGCTTTGTATACAAACCAGAGATCAAAGGTATAGTTGGAGGAATAGAAACCATAGCCGCTAAAAAAGCAGCTTTAGGGCCTATGAGTAAGATGGAAAAAATTACTCTGGGAGTTCTCTTATTTACCATATTCTTGTGGGTTACTACTCAGTGGACTGGTCTTGACAGTTTTTCAGTAGCATTAATAGGTGCGGTACTCTTATTTGCATTCAGAGTGCTTGACTGGAAAGATGCACAGGTCGGTGTTGATTGGGGTTTAATAATCTTCTTTGGAGGGGCATTGTCCTTAGGGGCAGCATTATTAAACACTGGAGCTGCAGCATGGCTGATAAACGACCTAGTAGCTTTATTAGGGCCTAATCCATCAACAATACTTATAATGATAATGTTAATGGTCATTGCAGTCTGTATCACTCAGGTAATGTCTAACATCGCATTAGCAGCTATATTAGTACCTTTATCAGTGACTCTAGCAACTGCACAGGGACAACCAATCGGAATATATGCTGTACCGGTGGCAATAGCATGTTCGTTATCGTTCATGTTGCCAATGGCAGATCCAACGGTAGCAATGGCTTATGGAACCAAATACATCAACATTAAAGAAATATTCAAAGCAGGACTCCCACTGGTTGTAATAGGAATAATAATAACCATAGGTGTACTGTTTACTGTGCTGTCCATTGCTCCATGGCTCATAACAGTATAGACACGAAAATTGCAGATTGATTCTGCAAATTATTTTTTATTTTTTTTAAATTTTAAAAAGCAATATTTGGATTAATAATGGATATCTGATTTAAATAATGTTAATGAGGGGAAAATCATGCATAAAAAAATATTATTAGCTACAGATAATTCCGAACAGGCAGAAAAAGCTGGAGAATATGCTATTTCAATGGCAAACTTAGATGGTGCCGATATTATTGTTTTATATGTAATTGACTCGTACTACTTATACGCATTGCCACAGCCTGATCTAAGGGAAAAAATGGATGAGCAGCTAAGGGAAGAAGGAAAAGAGGCAGTTGAAAAATTCAAAGCAAAAATAGAAGAAGAACAGTGTGCAGGTAACTGTAAAAATGTTAATTTAAGTACCATGATCAAAGCAGGTAAACCAGCTGATGTTATACTTAAAACAGCAGAGGAAGAAGGCGTAGATAACATAGTAATTGGAAAATCGGGTAAACACGGCATAGAAAAGTTCCTTCTTGGAAGCACAGCTGAAAAAGTAGTAAGGGAAGCAAAAGTTCCAGTTAATGTCATATCTTAAGCTTTGACCGTGAGGATTTCAAATGCATGTAGTAATAATGGGTGCAGGTAGAGTTGGCCTAAGTTTAGCCTCTTTTTTAATTTCTGACGGTCAAGATGTAACTATTATCGAAAGTGACCATAATTTATGCAGTAATGCTGTGAATGAATTAGATGCACTTGTTATTTCTGGAAATGGAACCGAAACTAGAATTCTTGAAGAAGCAAGTATATTCGATGCCGACGTCTTTGTTGCAGCTACTGGGAACGATGAAGCAAACCTTTTAGCGTGTATCCTTGTTAAAACTTATAATGTCAATAAAATTATTGCCAGAGTAAGTGATCCTGCCCATGAAGAAGCTTTTAAAAAGGTAGGAATTGATTTTGTAGTTAGTCCAGAGTTAACTGCTGCAAGCTACCTTGAAAAACTTATAATTAGACCTAAAATAGCTGATCTTGTTATTATAGGAAAAGGAAATGCGGAATTGCTGGATATTACAGTTACAAATAAGAAAATTTTCAACAAAAAAACCAGTGATTTAAGTCCAACTAAAGATTATATAATAAGTGCTATACATGAAGACAATGACATAATCATTCCAGATGATAATACAATCCTAAAAGAAGGCACTAAAATTTCAATTCTCGTAAAAAGGGATGCAATAAAACAAGTTGAAGATATGTTTACATAATTAGCTCATTTTTCTATATTTTTACGCCCATTGATATCTCGCCAATAAATAGATATTCCTTCTGTTGAGGGATAAACACTGAAATCAAACCAGTGATCTGTCCCATGAATGTCCTGTGCTTCGAAGTGTTGAATCTCCTGAGTTTCCATTGCTCTACGTAATTTCATTTCAAATATGGTTCCAGTGAGTTCAGGAATTACTTTCCATAGATTTTGCCCTATAAGATCTTCAACTTCAGATTTAAAATATTTAGCTGCATATAGATTTACATAAATAAAGTTCCAGTGGTTATTCAATGCAATGAAGCTGTCATGGATACTATCTAAAATCTCGACTATTCGACGATTACTGTTAGTAAGTTCTTCTTCTGCATGTTTACGTTCAGTATCATCAAATACATATCCTTTGACCTGGACGAGATCATTTGAGCTGTTGAAAATGCCAACAACATTAGCAACAACATGAATTCTCATACCATCAGACCGCCTTTGCCAGCTTTGATAACCCTGAATTTTGCGCTCCTTTCTCAGGCGAGTAACCATATAAGGCCAGTCAAATGGATTGGATTCTGAGATATTCCATTGAAGTGCTTGTTCGCAATCATAGAAGCCGTATATTTCTGCAAATGCAGGATTACATTCAAGAATTTTTCCTTCAGGTGTTGCTATAAAATCACCAGTCAGATCTTCGTCGAAAAGGCGGTGATATTTTTCTTCGCTCTCTTTTAAGTCTTCTTCTGCTCTTTTACGTTCAGTATCGTCAAAAATATAGCCTTTAACTTGGGTAAGGTCATTTGAGCTGTTAAAAATGCCAACAACATTAGCAACAACATGAATTTCATTACCATCTTGCCTTTTATGCCAGCTTTGATAATTATAGATCTTAATTTCTTTTTTAAGGCGCGCAATTAACTTTATCCAGTCATCAGGGTCGAGCGTAGAGATGTCTGATTGGGCAGCTTTTTCGCGGCTTTCAAAGCCATAAATTTCAGCAAAGGATGGATTGCACTCTATTATTTTACCTTCAGGGGTAGCGATAAAATCACCAGTTAAATCATCTTCAAACCAACGCCGGTATTTCTCTTCGCCTTCAAGGGATTCTTCAGATGAATCTGTAATATCCTGGATCTGCGTTAAAAACCCTGAATCAATAATAGAAACAGTCCAGTCAATAAAAGCTGTTCCAGATCTCGTTGGATTGTAAATGCCGTTATTTTTAATATTTTCAAAGTCTAGCACTGCTTGAAATTTAATTAATCCTCTCTCAAATAATTTTTCCCTTTTTGAGGCAATAATGGTGTTATCAAATAAATTAATCTTCGAAGTGTTTTCAGGAATTCCGGATATTTCTAACGCTGATTGGTTAGCATAAGTTAGTTTACCTTCTTTATTATAGAAAAGAATGCCTATAGGGGAATTTGAAAATAATTCCTTGAGATTATCGTGATTTTGTTTTACCTTTATGCCTCCTTACCTTAGATCAAATCATAATATTATCAGCACTGTGAAATTAAATATATGATAAATAGCTATATAAAATAAATTGGCCAATGAGGGCTGGGGGTATTGAATGAGTGAAGAAAATGATTACTACCGTTTTAAGAAATCAGAGTTTTTGGCCCGATTCTATGAATTCAATAAACGTATTGGTAAGTTAATAAGTCAGAAATATGGGGAAAAATTTGCAGATACAGCTGCAGGAGAGATTAAACAGGAATATAAGTCTCTCTATAATGAGATTCCATACATTGGCGGCGATAAAAATTCCTTAACTTCTGATCTTGTTTCCGGAGTACAGTATCTCGCGTTATATAACGTGTTAAAAAGACATGATATGCCTTTAAAAGAGATTGGGGAACTAGCTTACAAAGCAGAGGAGGAATTATTCAGTGAGCACCCTGAATTAATGCCTTCAATGACAGATCCCAATTATCTCCCGTACATTAAATGGGCTGCAAATGAATCAGAGAAGAGAAAGTATCCTGGAGACTGGGTTTACCTTTTTATCGAAGGTGACGAGGAAAATGATTACGGGTTAGATTTTATTGAATGCGGTATACATAAATTCTTCCATGAGCATAATGCTGACGAATTTATACCTTATCTCTGTGCTATGGATATTATAATGAGCGAAAGTGGAAATTCAGGTTTACATAGAACAGATACACTGGCTGAAGGCGGTGATAAATGTAATTTCCGTTATAAGGCTGGAAGGGAAACAAAGGTTTTTAGTACTGTGATAAAGGATTAAAATTCATTTAATCAATCATCAATTTTAAGCGATAAAATGGTTTTTATCGCAAACACATTATATCTATATCTTTTTAAAGGATACAAAGATATTTACGTGAAGCTGTTAATGCATAATTAAATATCATGATTTGATACGGAGGCGGGATTTTGATAAAGTATGCGATAACAGTCGGAGGAATTATAGCTATTGCCATCATTGCTTTTTATATATTTGGAATGGAACCCACATATTTGGAATTAGGTAAAGGAAATTTTCCTAATGATAACTATACTAAATATAACCAAACTGGTAAAACAGAACCTTACGCTACTGTAACTATTAATGGAGAAGCAGTGGCTGTAGATGGAAATGGGAATTTTTATAAGGTAGTAGATGTGAAAAATGGGGTAAATACAATTGTTATCACTGCAAAAGCACCATTTAAATCAAAGAGTCAATTATATGCATTTACAAATAGAACTGAAGATAAAGAGGGTGCTGATGTAGAATGGTGGTCTAATAATAGTATTATTGATCCTTCAAAAGATTATTATGGCTAACATTTCTTTTTTTTATTTATCTGATTTTTTAAGATTTTCAAACTTGGATTTGTAAATTAAAAAGATGATTTCATTTTATAAAATCTTATTTAATTTTTACGTTTTATTCAGTTATTTGATTCTATATGATCCATCACTTAGGCTAACAAATCTTAAAAGAAAAAAGGAATATAATATTAAAATAACATATTTTAGTATGATAACTGGATTATAATAATTAAATTTACAGGATTATAAAAATGACATCTAAAGATGAAATAGAAAGGAATGAATCAAAAGATCTTTTAAAAAAGGCACGTGAATGTAAAGGTGGTGACTTTAAGAAATTACTCAAAGAGATTGAAGAAGCAATCGAAAAATCAGAAGAACATGATGAAAAACTTTTAAGGGCTAAAAAGATAATTACTGCTCGAATGAGTTCGAGAAGATCTAAAGAGAAGGAAATGATGGAACCTGAAAGTTAATTTTTAGATATACTAATTTTTACATATCCTAACGCTAATAAATGATTATTGCCATCTGAATCTAACCCAGACTGGGGCACGTGGGCAATCATTGTATATTTCATTAACCCTTATTTCTGCAAATAGGGGCCTAGTTGTAATCAATATATTTTTTTTAACTTCTTCTGGAACTTCAAGTTGAAGTGGGCCCTGTTTTTCCTCAAGGATCTTTAAAATATCTTTTTGATCCTGACTGCTAAAACCAGTACCGACTTTTCCAAAGTACTTTCCATTTCTTTCCATCATCAGAGCGCCGAAGGGCTGGCTGCTGTCACTTTTTGTGGCCCCTATAATATTTACGTCAACAGTATCTTCTCTTTTCAATTTCAGCCATGTTCCTGGCCTTTTACCAGATTCATAGATTGAATCTGCTTTTTTAAGGATGATCCCTTCGTAACCTTCACTGACATAATCTTTAAAAACAGCCTCTATTGTGCTTTCATGGGCTTCCTGAAATGGCACTAATTCCAGTTTTTCACTAGCAGGCAATATTTTGAGCAATTTGGCTTTACGCTCTACAAACGGCCTGTTTAAAAGATCTTCCCCATCCCACTTTAAAATATCAAATACATTGTATTTGCCAGGTATTTTCCGGGACAATATCTTTATTTTTAAAGTATCTTCCACGTTACGCTTTAATAACTGGCGAAAACCACCAGGAACAGTTAATTCTCCATCCAGTATCCAGTCATCGCTACCTAAATTTTTTAAAGCATCTATAATTTCTGGAAATTTATTGGATGCATCTACGTGTCTCCGGGTCCATAGATTAATTTTTCCTCGACGATTTTCAGCTATTATCCGTTCACCATCATATTTAGGCTCCAAAAGCCAGGTTCCACTAAGTTTTAATGGGGAATGGGTCAATCTAGCCAGCATCGGCTCTTTCATTTATACTTCACCAAGCATCCTTTCTAGTTCTGCTTCTAAAGATCTAGTTTCAGGCAGTTTTATTGTAGTTTCTTCTACTTGTTCACCAAGAGCTTTCTTTTCGATTAATTTTCTAACTTCTTTGTTATAGGTTTCAGAATACTGGTCCCAGTTAAAATCAAAACTCATTTTTTCAACTGCCTGTAATCCCATTTCAAGCAGTTCAGGGTCAACTTCACTCTCTGTTACCTCTACTTGATCTATTGAACGAACCTGTTCTTCATAGAGGAGTTGCTTGAGCAAAAATCCTTTTTCATGGGACTGTAGCATGCCCAGATATTCATTTGTGTGAGATACCCATCTGATTATTGCAACCTTGCCACTTTTTTCCATAACTTTCTTCAACAAATGGAAACTCTCTCCTCCAAGGCTTCCCTTATCCATTTTTCCAGTCCCTAGATAATATGGGCGGCTCATAGCTACTACAGGTATATCTTCGTACTTGCAGAAACCATGAATTGTCATTATTTTGTTGTCCAGTGGTTTCAATGCTTCAATCTCATCATCAGTAAATTTTAAACATTCCCCTCCAACGAAATAAGCCTTGACTATATCCTCCTTTTTGAGCTCTTCGCCATCTTTTTCGCACACTCGCTTATATCTAACCCGGCCGCAGTCAGCTTTATGTACCATATGGAAACCCACGTGAAGATTCTCGCTTGCAGCATAAGATCTGACTGGGATAAGAATAGTTCCAAACATTAGATAGCCTGACCATATAGAACGCATACATTACACCCCTAAAGTCTCTCACTATAATTATTTGTTGTTTAAACTATAAATGTTTAAATCAAACTTACAAGATTCGAGAAAAAGCTGTTTTAATTGGCCACTAATTTAGCAGTCATTTTTATTAGGGTATTATTTAAATTTTTGGTTAAGCAGGTGGTATTAATGGAATTTCGAAAAGTTTTAATATTTCACAGGGGAAAATAAGCATAAAGTATAGAAACAGGTAAAATTATGGATATTTTATATTTAGCTCTAGGAATAGTTTTTATAATTGTGGGGATTTTAGCGCTATATTTCTGGGATAAGAGGTCCTTTAATGAAAAGGGCATAGTTATGAGCCTTTTTTATTTAGTTTTTGGGGTATTTACCCTGATTATAAACTTTTTTAGGCTATACCCTCGAGATAAGAAATATTTCATTCAAAAATACAGGAAGCAACTCCCTCAAAAAGGAATATTTTTATTATTCTTAATCGGGCTGATTTTTATTAGACTTTCTTTTTAACATGGTTGAGAATTAGTTATCCATCTTTTAATTACCAGTATCCCTCAGTGAACCTTATTTTGACCCAATCTTTTCCCCTGCTTGTAAGGTAACCTCCAAGTGCAGCAAGATAGAATAGCACGGGATAGACAATGAACCTCTCAGTTCCACCCACACCTAAATAAGCTATGAATGGATTTGCAGTTCCAGGACCTAAAATGAATAGTAATAGGAGGATCAAAAGGGACATTATTCCTGTTACCATGGATACTATAATCATTGGGATATTGAGACCCAGCCTATAACTGAATATAGTAGCCAGGCTCCCAAATAGGAAAGTTAACACGCTAAAGAATATATGGGCACCTCCAGTATATTCTGGAAATAATCCTACGCCTATGGCACCTATGGAAGAAATAGCAAGGCATGATGAGAACAGGCGACAGCCTCCACTTTTAAGGATTAGGTAAACTGATGCGAGCCCTAAAATTCCTAGGATAATTACGCTGAGGTTAAAGATAAGGGCTGATGGTTCTACAGGAGGTATCGTTCCGCCTAGATCGCTTAAAGTGTTTTTGGCAACACTGTAACCTGGAAACTGAGTTTCGGCCAGATTAACTGCCAGAAAAAATTGTAAAAAGCCTGCTAGTAGTATAATTCCTGCCATTTGATAATAGTCCTTTTCAGGTCTAAATATACTTCCCCTTTGAAACTTCATAACCATACCTTCTAAGTTTTTCATCTATTATTTATGTAATTCCAAGTTATTACGTTTTCTGGTTATTATGTAGTTTTCCTGGTAGAATTCAAACTATTTCTTTTAACAAATGATTGTAGGGGATTTTTAAATCTTGAATTCTGTGTAAATGCAAAAATATTTTAAAATATTTAATTAGAAAATTAGTAATATGGATACATTTAGTTTAATAGTCGGAATGGTTTTTATAGCTGGAGGGATTTTATTTTTATTCCGCACAAAATCCTGAAAAATGAATAAAAACTATTATTAATAAAAAATAATTTAAAAATAGATTAATCTTCTTTATATCAACCTCATACCAACAGTTAATGTTATTTATCCTTCTTCAAAGCCCCTTAATGGGTTGATTTCAAATTCATTGATCTTTGGGAAGTCGGTTACAAGCTGTAAAATTTTCAGTATACTGGTAACTGATTCAATCACTTTATCTTCACGTGTTCCCTCAAGTAAGTTCATGAGTTTTGATCCAAGTTATCATATCTCTGGCCTGAATTTCATATACAGGCGCAATTGCAAAAAGGATGTCTTTTAATATTTCTAGATACATACCATCGAGTCCGAACATCAGCACGGATCGAAAGTAGGATCTTGAACCCTACCTATAATAACTTCTATGCCCTCAGACAACATTTTTTTTGCTGGACTTCAAGATGTGCTCCAAGTTCTTTTTTAAGTATATTGGCTGCGCTATTTGGCTGATTTTAGTTTGTTACTTTCCGTTTTTTAAGTGTCCTTCGAGAGTATTTTCTGTAGATCCATTCAACTAAAAATGAGAATATTATGACTAAAATAAGTATAATAAGAGTTTCAGGTGAATTTATCATTTCATAATAGGCTAGGATGATAAAAGAGAATATACAGCCTATGATGGCAAGCCAGATTATGTATTTGTTGGCATTGGTAGTTCTGTACAGTTTTAGATGTGCAAAATTTACTCCTGAATAAATTATTAAGAATAAAGCACTGCCCATCATTGCAACACTGTTTAAATTAAGAAAAAGTGTTAAAATGATTACAATACCCGTGGTTATAAATAATCCTTCCCTTGCATCTCTCCATTTTTTCATTGTAAAAAATGAAGGTAATTCTCCTTGTTTTGCCATTAGGTAGCTTACGTTCACTCCCCCATAGAGTGTAGCATTGATTGCTGAGGCGGTTGAAAATAAAGCTGCTATTGCAATTACGGTAAATCCTATAGATCCTGCAAAGGGTTTGGCAGCGGCTGCAAGAGCATAATCAGATGATTTAATAATATCGGGAATAGGTAAATTTCCAACAACTGCAAGGGAAACTGCCACATAAATTAGCATTGCAAAGATAATAGACATATAAAATGCTTTAGGAAGTGTTTTACGTGGATTTTTTATATCCTCTGCTGTATTTGCAATAAGTCCAAATCCTTCGTATCCTAAAAATACTATTGCAGTGGCGGTTAAAATATCAAAAATACTGGGAATATACGAAACCGATAACAAGGATCCTTTTATAAAAAGAAACCCTAAAAATGCAAATATGATCAATATAGTTACTTTAACACCTACTATGAATGTTTCTGACCTTCCTACAACTTCGGGGCCTAAAAAATTAATTAAAGCAAATATTAAGATGATTAAAATGGCTATAATTGGTGCACTCACACTTGCAATTCCCATTGGGAGGAATGTAGACGCATAAACTCCAAAAGCTTTGGCATAAAGACTTAAAGCAAATATATATCCTGACCAGAGTAAAAAATTGAATCCTCCGCTTAATATATTATCTCCAAATCCCCTTATAAGAAATTCAACAGCACCTCCGGCAGAAGGGTAGTTTATGCTCAATTTAGAGTAAGAATATGCGCTTAGAAGCGCAATAATGCCACCTGCAATAAAAGAAATATAAATAAGATTTCCGCCTATGGTTATTCCAAGTCCTAAAATTGAAAAAATACCCGCACCAATCATTCCACCTATGCCAATTGCAATTGCAGACCATAATCCTATGGTGGCCTTGGTTTTAACTTCTTTCATGATAATTCCTGTCAAATACCTATAAAACAATATGTATTATGTTTATTATTTTATTTATTATTTAGTGGAATTTTAACGGGATGTTATGAATTCATATTTAACTGGATATAATTCTATTTCAGCACTTATTGATAACGTCTGTTTAATTAACAATGGAAGGCAAGGTAAAATAAAACGTAGAACCAATATTTAATTCGGATTCGACCCAAACACGCCCACCATGACGGTCTATGATCCGTTTTACAACAGCTAATCCAATTCCAGTCCCTTCATATTCATCAATGGTATGCAAACGCTTAAAAATTTCGAATATATGGTCTGTATACTGTTCTTCCATCCCTATACTATTATCACTAACTGAAAAAACCCATTCATGTTTTTCTGTATCAATGTTGGCGGAAATATGTATTTTAGGGGGAGTATTTGGCCTTTTGAATTTAATGGCATTACTAATAAGGTTTTGAAATACTCTAATCATCTGGTTCGGGTCTACAATTATATGTGGGAGTATTCCATGTGTAACTTTAGCATTAGATTCATCAATAGATGATTTTAAGTTAGATATGGATTTCTCAAGACAGATATTCATATCTGTCTTAACAAATTCACCACCTCTAGTTCCTACTCTTGAGTAATCCAGCAAACCTTGAATCATTTCTTTCATTCTTTTAGCAGCTGAAATCATGTAGTCAAGGAATTCATCAGCATCATTATCTAATTGCCCTTTATAACGCCTTTCAATCAAGCCAGCGTAACTTGCAATAGTTCTAAGTGGTTCCTGTAAGTCATGACTGGTGATATAAGCAAAACTCTGTAATTCCTCATTAGAACGTTTTAATTCGTTTACAACTTCTTTAAGGTGATTTTCGTTTTCTTTTAAGGTATTATATGCTTCTTCTATTTCTGCTGTACGTTCTTCAACTTGTTCCTGTAAATTATCACGTGCATGTCTTAATTCTTCCTCTAAATGCTTACGTTCTGTAATATCAATGGAAATGGATCCCACTCCATATGGTTTACCACTAACATCGTATAGTGGAAACTTATTTGCCAGAAAAATATAATGGCCATCAACAAGGTTGGCTACTTCTTCAAATTGTATTGGTATTCCTTCTTCAAGGACCTTAAGGTCATGTTCCCTGTAATATCCTGCTTCTTCTTTTGAAAAAATATCATAGTCCGTTTTACCCTCTAATTCTTCCTTTTTAATGCCAAGCAATTGCTCCAGTTTATGGTTAACAATTATAAAATGTCCCTCAACATCTTTAACGAAAATAATCGAGGGGTATCCATCAATCACATCTTGTAAAAGTTTTTGACTCTGTCGAAGTGTTTTTTGTGCTGTTTTAAGCTCTTCATTAGAAACCCGAAGTTCTTCAGTAGTAGCTTGCAATTCTTCATTTGAAGCTTCTAATTCTTCGGCAAACTGCCTTGTATTCTCTAATAGTTCTTTTTCATGTTCTTGTGCTTTTTTCTGTTTTGTTACATCGTGAACTATGGAATATATTAATTTTTGATTTTCAACAGTTATCGGCCCGCTGTACACTTCAACATCCTTGATTTCACCATTAGATAGACGGTGTTTGAATAAAAAATGGCTTTTTTTCATTGATTCTGCTTGCTTCATTTTTTTGAATACTTCTTGCCTGCTAAGAGCATTAATACCCGTAATTTTAAATTTGGTGAGTTCTTCTTTGCTGTAACCATAGAATGAAGAAGCTGCCGGATTAGCATCGACAATATCTCCATTTTCTGGGTCAATAAGGAGCATCACGGCATGATTGTTCTTAAACAAACTGTGATATCTCTCTTCGCTTTGTCTTAAAGCATTTTGAGATTGTTTTTGTTCAGTTATATCTACTCTAAGTACTGCAAAAAGGTTATCATGCATCTGGAAGCCTGAGACAAGGAAATATTTATTTGTAGGGGGATAAAAAATTTCAAACCTTTTAATTGTACCTGTGGCAAAAAATAAATTGGCGGTTTCTATAAATGGTCTGATAAAGTCTGGGTCAAATAATTCTGTAGCATTTTTACCAATAGCTTCTTCAGGAGTTATGCCCATGGTTTCAACAGTTGAGGGATTCATATATTCTAATATACCATCAATTACTTCTCTTTTATCATTGAAAACTAGTTTATAGACTGATATTCCTTCCAGCATGTTTTCAAATGCTTTAAACTGGATTTCAGATGGAACTTTATAATCCCTTTCCATTTTAATCGCCTTTAGGTATATATAAAGCCATTATCAATTAATAATTCATGTAAATTTTAATATAAGATATTATACAGTTATATTTTAACTTATGATAAAAATAAATTTTTCTATTACATATTGATTTCAATTTCATAAGGACTGGTAATTACTTTTAATACTGATATACAATTCGTTATAATATTAAACAAAACTAGAACGGCGTAAAACTATCAATAAACGTTAGATTTGCTACTAAAAAATAATCAGTGCTAAAATCTTCTTTTTCTGTATTATAAAAAGTTATAACTTATAACTTCACGCTTTTTATATTCTTTTTCCAACAATTCCCGTTTAATTCCTTTCCCATGACCGGGTAAAAATAGTTTACAATCTGTTTTAAGTAGTTTTTTCCAGCTTTGAACCATCATTTCAGGGTCACTGGCAAAGGGAGGATAAGCCGAATTTGGAAACACTCCATACAAGGTATCACCAGTAATGGCTATTTCATTGTCAATAATAATACTTATGGAACCTCTGGAATGACCGGGAGTGTGGATAATACATCCATTAAACCCAAAATTGTTTAAATCATATTTTTGATCCACAAGAATGTCTGGTTCTGCAGGTTCATAATTATTCCGCGACAGCAGGTGTTTTCCAAGTAGATTTACCATAAATCTGGTGACTGGATAAGTTCCCTGAAGTGGAGTGTTATCTCCACGTTTCAAGTTTCCTGATTCGCTTTTATGAACTACAATTTTAGCTGTATACTTCTCTTTTATCTTTAAAGCATTCTCGGCATGGTCAAAATGGGTATGGGTCAAAATCAGGCAAGATAGTTTGTTTGCACCTAAATATTTGTCAAGTTTAGTTTCCAGTTCTTTCCAGGAATTTTCACGGCCAGTATCAACAAGAATGTAATTGTTTTTAGAATTAATTAGGAAGGAATTACTTCTGCCTTTTAAAATCTGGCAAATTGTGCAGTTGCGTGTGGCCCATTTTTTCATGTTTTGATTGTGTGGGCTTATTTAAATAAAGTTTTTTAAAGCCCTACATATTTTCTTTTAACAATTTTTTTAATTCATCAACTGATAGTAATATTCCCCCGGGATTTTATCTCACCATTAATAATCAGTGCAGGGCAGCTAGTTACTCCCATATCTATAGCTTGCTCCAAAGTAAGCTTTTCTATTTTTTCATCTAATTTTAACTCGCTTATGGCATCTTCCAGATTCTTTCCAAACGCAATGCATTCGAAAATCCACGATTTTCGGTGCCCTCGAACATTCCATGTTCGGGGCGTTAAAAATCTTTGATTTTTAACAGCATTTAGGACAATCAGAAGTCATGTAAATCTGAATTTTCATTGTATCACGGGGTTATATAATGTTAGTTACTGGATAAAAATATTATCATCGCTTTAAATGGACATTATTATTAAATTAAATGGTTAATGTTCGTTAATTGTTTAATAACTTATTTTTAATTTATAGTTAATCTCATTCTATCAAACAGATAGGTTTTTATATTAGTACGATCGTACTAATATAGAGGTGGAAAAGTGGGTAAGAAAGATGAAATTATTAACGCCACTATGGAATTAATTTTGGAAATAGGTTTTTCGAATTTTTCCATTGGAAAGACCGCAAATAAACTCAATGTAAGTAAAGGCGTTATTACATACCATTTTCCTACAAAAGACCTTCTGTTGCAAGCTGTAGTAATGAAATACTACGAAGAAGCTGCTATTTACATGGCAAAGCATATGCGAGTTGATAAAAATGCTACTGATGCTTTAAACAGCTATATTGAATCTAATATGTCCTTTGTAAATGAAAAAAAGGTGCAAACAATAGCAATAGCAGATATAATATTTAATAGCCGTACACCAGAAGGTAAAATCCTATTTAAAGAAGATAAAAGCATATATAATCCGTTAATAGAAATATTTAAATATGGTTGTGAAGTTGAGAGAATTTACAGGGATTTTTCACCAGAGATTATGGCAAGAAGCGTTAGAAGTGTCATCGATTCAATGAGTCTAGCAATTGCAAGAGATGAAATCACAGATGTGGATAATGCAATTAGAGAAGTACAAAAAATTTTTGAATTCGCTACATTAAAATAAATGAAAAATTGCAATTCTTAAAAGAGGGAGAGGTTTAAACATGTTTGGAAAAAAAGAAGAGAAAGAAGAAAGATTTAGAGTGATATATTCACAGGGAAGGCTGGTTCAAATCCAGATATTACAGGACACCGAAACAGGAGTTAATTACCTTGTACGTAATGGAGATGGAGGGACAGCCATTAATGTGCTCTTGAATAGAGATGGAAAACCAGCTATAACAGAGATAGAACCATAATTGAAAATAAATTTACTTTAAGTTTATCTTATTGTCTGAAATGGCTCTTTCGATACAGTATTCTAAATGTTCTTGGGTTATGGGCTTACTTAAAACAATAGCATCTTCTGACAGCTGCAAAGACATATTTAAACAGTTTTTAATGAAAATAGTCAAGAATATAACTGGAATTTTATAAAAATTTACTATTTTGTTTGCAGCTTCCACACCGCTCATTTTCCCCTTTAATTTAATATCAATTAGAATTAGATCTGGATTTAAATCTCCTGCTTTTTGTATTGCTTCTTTTCCTGTCGAAGCTACAGCAACTACATTATGTCCTAAATTCCCTAAAATAGTTTTTAAATCCGAAATGGTGCTGGACTCATTTTCTGCAATTAAAATATCCATAAAATCAACACACTTCCCTGATGTTAAATTACATTACTGCATGAAATGGCTTCATTGTTGCAGTGGAGGTCCACCTCGGCTGTATGTGGTTGAATCCAGAACAACCAGCCAGTCAAAATCGGTCAAGCTTTGGGGAGTCAGAGCAAAGTAACTGAAATTCTTTGTACTACCTGAGCGAGTGGGAAGATCCGCAATTTCAGAGCTTGGAAGTCCTTGACCTTGATGAGTTGGAATAAATCTTACTGGTCCCGGAGTAGTAATCAGCCGTTCCTCAAGAGTGCCAGTTTCAGGTTGACCTAGGCCATTGTCGTCAGAAATACCAACTGCTGAACCAATAACTGTATAATGGGGGCCAAAAATTTCAGTAAGATGAGCTCCCGCAGGCCACCATGTTAATATATCAATGCCGAGCTGCCATTCGGCTTTCCCACGCTTTAGATGGCTGTTGTGAGCAAAGACAAATACTTTCCCTCGGCAGCGCTCACAGGATACGATGTACTTCAGATTGTCTGCCATCATCATGTCACGAATGCTTAAACCGTCAATAATTCGTTTTCCTGGCTCTAATTTCCGCGCTAATGAAGCGTGATAGTTTAGCAACTGCCGTGCAACAGTTGCATAATGTACAGCTTCTAGATAATGAGTTTCATTACTCTTAGCCACCAGCTCGGGACGGCGCATGCATAACTCTGAAATGAGATCCTCTGTCACAATTCGCAGAGCACTTGCGGCCGGAGACTGTCCTATTGACTTATTTGGGTCCATCATTGCATCGGGATTCTCCCAATCTGAGTCATGGCCGAGAAGCTCTTTGATACGTTCGCAATACTCCTTGCCACGTGCGCTATCAATTGAGATAAGGTAATCAAGAACAAAGTACAGGACTTGTCTTGGACTATCGCTATGTGTCATCTCAGTTGGACTATCAAAACCGTAGAACTGAAGTTTAACATGGTGGGAAGGGTCAGCATTGTACTCTCGCATCCATTCCACCAGTTCTCGATTCGCTTCAAGCTTGCCGAAGCCGTGACTGAATCCGGTATCCTGCACATCTTCATAGGTTGCCGGGCCGCGGCCATTCACATAATCGTTAACTATGCGTGCCTTGGGAAAACTGCTCTCGATGGCAACAGCGCTGTAGCCATGTGCTTCCACCAATCGTTGAAAAAGCCGGTTGCGGAGCATAAGAATATCTTCTCCACCATGAAGCGCTTCTCCAAGGCCAAGCAATTTCACTGAATCACCAACTGAGGCAATAACCTTGTCAATGGAGGAATTAAATGTTTCGAATGAATAGGGGGTTAATGGAATTGTTTCATTCGTAATCCAATCATCCAGAGAGGTATATGGTGAGTCTGAACCTTTTTGAAGAGATAAACCTTTTTTCATTTTAAAAGACCTCCTGATAATTAGACGATCTTTAAGTTTTCTTATAAATCTTTGTATCTGTAAACTGGATAGTTTTAGTCACAAACCTATGATCTATGAAGTTTTAAGGGCAATAATTATATCAATGCTGTTATTAAAATTGTTATAAAGAACTTTTTTATTCAATTCCATATTTTATTATCCTAAGATGAATTTCATATTAGAACATAAAAATTATAGAAGCCATTTTTCAAATTATCGGCATTGGAGATAGTTAATGGCAGAAAAAATAACTGATGACTCAAAATATAGATTAAAGCCAACACTAATAAATGCATTAATAATTGTAATTGTTTACATTTTGTTTTTAACTTCATTACAAAAACTGTTTGGTGTTCCCTATTATGATATGGCTAAAAGCAGCGTGAACATGTTATATGGTGTTTTAATACCCGTAGCAATTGGTTCACTTGTTTTAACAATCATTGCCTTGTGGTCTGGCTGGTGGAAAGATTTGTGGAGAGACAAATACCACATTAAAGATCATGCATGGATGCATATTTTCTTAATAATCTTAATTATGCAAATAATGGCGAATTTTATCATGGGTAATATAGCTTCGTTAGATATTCAGTTCATTATTTACGCATTTGTTGGAACCGCGTTTGTTGGTTACTCTGAAGAGCTGCTTGCCCGAGGTTTACTTGTCAGGGGCGCCCGTGGATCTGGATTTAGCGAAGTTAAGGTATTTTTAATTGTAATGCTGGTTTTTGGATGTATTCATGGAGTAAATATCATTAATGGGCAAAGCGTCATGAATACTTTGGAGCAAATTGTTATAGCCGGTCTAACTGGCGGTGTTCTCTATACAATATTCCGTAAAAGCGGCTTTTTAGTTGTTCCAATGGCTCTCCACGGGTTATATGATTTTTCAATATTTACACAGGGAACGACTCATGTCAATGTAGCTATAAACTTTGTATCAATAACTCTGGTTGCTACAGGGTTGATGCTGCTTTCATACGTACTGCTAATCTTTGCTGCCCGTAATTTCAACGTTAAAAACTGAAATCAATCATTGGAAACTCTTTAGTTTAATATTAAATTATTATTTAAGAATTTATTTTAAAAATTTGATTATTACCATCAAATCTTAATTATAATTACTTGCCTTTTGATTTAAATTGGCCAACTTCCACATTATCTTGTACTGGTTTATTATTGCCTATTCTTCTGGCATAGATATCTGAAAATGGCAGTGCAGTAAATCCATGGGCAAAAACACTTAAAAGCACGGTAACGAAAGCAACTGTAATAAAGGTAGTGTCTCCAGGGAATACTTTTAATTCTTCTAAAGCTAAAAGGGCCAGTACTATAGATGCTAAACCTCTTGGTCCAAACCAGCCTATGAATAATATAGAATTCCAATCCAATTTAGTGCCAATGAGCGATATGGCCACAGGTAACATTCGGATAATCGTTAAACTTAAAATTGCATAGAGCAGTATCTGCCAGGTTACATTTAAGATCAGGGGAAGCACTACAATTCCTAAGAGGAAAAACACTGTCAAGTTTAATAATTGCCCTTCGGTTTCTGAGAAATCCATTAAAATTTCTCCAGAGTCTTTTACAACATATCCTAATGCTAAACCGCCAATGAAAGCAGCTATAAATCCACTTCCACCTATTTCATCTGCTATAAGAAAAGTAAGTAGTGCAAGTGATAGAAAAGCTATTCTCTGGAAATTAGGGGTGATCCACTTTTTTTCTCTGGCTTTTAAAACTATCCCGCCGCCTATAATACCAACACCCAAACCGACCAGAGCTCCAAAAACTATCTGTTCAAAAGCAACCTGGATAAAGAACCCCATTGGCCTAAAGGCTTCTGCAGCTAAACCAATGGCTATAAAAACCAGGAGAAAAGGAACCGCGCCTCCATCATTTAATCCGCTCTCTATTTCTATGGTTCTTCGTATTCTTTCTGGTACTTTTTTATTTTGAACTACTATCTGTCCTAAAGCTGCATCTGTTGGGGCCAGTGCAGCGCCTATAATACCTGCTACCCACCAAGGTATTCCGGGGAATAATAAAGTCGCTACTACTACACCTAGAATAATGGTGATGGGTAAACCTATGGTGAGTAATCTGGTGCTAAGGTTATTATTTAAGGCTTTTAGCCCTACACGTGAGGCGTCGCTGAAAAGAACAAGAACTAGAGCTATCTCTGCTATCAAAAAAATGGTTGTAGAATAGGGGGGCTTTGTAACGTCCACATATCCAGTGAAAAGCCATCCTGTTGCTATTCCAGCAATAATGAATATCATTTGAAAGCTAATTGGTAGTTTACCAATTAAACGGGAAAAGACTGCCACTATCAAAAGCATAACAAAAAAGAATAGAAGTTCCACCAATTAAAACCACCTAATGAACTTTTTATGAGAAGTTAATTTCCACTCTTCCGTAAAAAAGATTAATATTCCAGTTATTAAAAGCCAGAGGCCAATTAATGCTCCCAAAACTGTAGGATAGGTAATGATACTGCCTATGATTACATATAATAAACCAAATATTAGTGCTATGACTCCATTCCACCTGCTAAAGGTCTGTTTCATAATTATTTCACTTATGCCGCCAATAATTAGGAATAATCCAATTATCCAGACTAAAAATCCTGTTAACCAGCTGAATAATCCAGGATTTACCACAAAGGCCATACCTATAAATAATGCTATAACTCCTAAGATTATTTTCAGGATCCTCAAATTCATATTTTCATCCATTTCAAATAATCCGTCTACTATAAAACCAATACTTGCAATTATTATTATAAATCCCGTACCAACACTAATTGGAATTAAACCTAACAACGGAAATGCCAGAGCAAATAAACCTAAAATAATAAAAACTAATGAAATAACATTCTTTTTTTCCATATTTATCCCTTACATTCTATTTTCAATTAATGAAAACTACATGAATAATTGAATAGTAGTATTCGTAACAAACTATTTATAAGTTATTCAGACCTCTTACTTTACCTTAATTTCTACTCTTCTTTCGTTTTGGATGATTATATCATTTACCTGTTTTTAACCGGAAAATTATATCAAAAAAATTAATTCAATATTTAATGAGAGCAAAATAGAACAATTTAAATCTTTATTGAACAAATTAAACTCAAGTTTAGAATAAATTTTTTAATCAATTGAAAATCATAGCTACTTAACAATATTTAATGAAGTCAATTATTTTAATAATTCAAAAAATACTGTAAAAAGATAGAGAGGCGGAAAAATGAGCAATGAAAATCAAGGAAAATGGATAGAACGTGTTGATAAAGACTTAATAAGGATTCTTGAGACTACAGAAGAATATAAAGCATGGCAAGAATCATTATTTGCTATCATCGGGTATGCTTCTGTTGAAGAGGATGATGAAGACTTAGCAATGGAATTAATGGCAGATCATCTCAGTACAAGCTTTGAATTACAAAAAGGATTAGAAAGAGCAAGATATAAAACAAGTAAAGAGCTACATGATGAGTGGTTATTAGACAACAGCGGACAATAGGATTATATTTTCGGATTCGCTACTTCATTATCTGCAGTGTGTGGTGAGAAATACATACACTTTATGGAAGTTAAATCAATGAAATATACTGCATAATTAACTATTTGTAACAAGTCGTAAATTTTAACCGATAAAACAACTTTCTTTTATTTTATCGATTGGAAAACGTATCAGCGGTATTTGTGATTTGCTGTTTATTTGAACCATGCCTGTAGACTGAAATTCATAGGTTAGAACCTCGTACATCTTTTAATTAATTTATTGAAGATATTATTTATTTTTTATCGTACATTTAGTTCGAATAATTATTTATATTTTAAAGACAATATTAATAATAACTATTAAAAAATTTAGGAGTGATGTTATGCCAGATTTGGGACCTTTAGGACGAGGGGGAGCACGAAGAAGAACAAGAAGAAGAATGGGTATGATGAATGAATTGACCAAACAGGAAGAACCAGAAAGAGAGCATGAAAGGCCTGTTGAATCAGATAATTCAGATAAATTAAAAAAATTAGCTAGACTTTTAAAGGACAAAGGAGTAATAACTGAAGAAGAATTTAACCTCTTATTCGATTAAATGGTTTTAAAATAATTTTTAAATTCATTCCAAGCATGTTCCTCAAGCTGATGCAATAAATAAATAGGAAGTTGATCCAAATCAAAAATAGGAGAAAATTATAGGGCTTATAAAAAAATTAATAAGTAAAGTAACTATAATTGCAATATATTATTTTTAGTCAGTATCTTATTGAGAACATTATTTCAAACTCGACTATTTTTAGCCACATGGAATTAAATAAAATTTGATTTTATGTAAATAATCAGTGGTAATTTAAAACGAATAATGCTAATTATAATTACCTATTGATTTAAATGAACAAATCTTCCGTATTTATTATTAGGTTATCAATATCAAAAGCATGTAAAAATAATAGAATTTAAACCATTATATCATCAATAAAAAGCTTTAAGAGGTCTAATTCATTTTTCATGCTCTTTTATTTTCATATCTTCTTCATGGTACTGTGAAAGTAATTTTTTCTCATCTTCCATCTTCGGAAACTTTAAAAATACAAGTGCAGCCCCAATCAGGATAGCAATAATTCCTGCAAGATAAGCCCAGTGGTCTCCAGCTAAAAATGAATTTTTCGCTGCAGATATGATTTGGTCTGAATATTGAGGGTACTGCTGCGCAAGAGCGGTAGCACTGGCAAATGATTTTTGAAGTGTTGTTTCAACAGCAGTTGAGACTTGTTGCTGGGAAGAGCTAATTTTTGAAGCGAATGCAGACGCATAACCTGCAGTTAACAGGGCACCAAAGATTGAAGTCATAATTGCACCACCAAAATCACGCTGCAGGTCTGCTGTACCAGATGCCATACCAACACGTTTAACAGGAACTGATCCAGTAAGTGAATGAGATGCAGGAGTCCCTGCTAATCCGACTCCAACTCCAACCAATGCATAAGCCAACCCTACTTTCCAGTAGGGTATATTCTCCTGCCATAACAAAAGCATAGCCAAAAATCCTAATAAGCAGAAAGCATAACCTGCAATGAGTGTAAATCTAGCTCCATAGGACTCAACAAGCTTTGCAGATCTGGGCGCTACCAGAATCATGAGGAGAGCGGCAGGTAAAATTGCAATCCCTGAATCAAAAGTTGAGTAGCTTAAAACATTTTGTAAAAACTGCTGGCCAATGTACATAGCACCCATAAGCGATCCAAAAACGATTGTCCCAGCACAAGCGGCAACCCAGAAAATACTACGGCTGGCAATTTTAAGATCAAACAGCGGGTTTTGCACGTTGCGTTGACGTCTTATAAATAGGATTCCAGCAGCAATTGCTATAATTATTAAACCAATTACCATAGTTCCAAAATTGGGTACAGGAGCAAAGTTAATGGCCATAATTGATGTTCCTAAAAGAATAAGTGACAGCAGCCCTCCAATATTGTCAACTGGATCCTTTGCCTCGTTTACGTGGGCAGGAACATACTTAATGGCCATAAATAGTGATAATATTGCCAGTGGCAGTGTAATTAAAAATACTGATCCCCAAGAATTAAATAGGAGAAGATATCCCGAAATAAGCGGACCAAGGGCAGCAATAGCAGCACCTATACCTGACCATAGTGCAATAGATCTTGTCCGCTTTGGGCCAGACCATAGGGCAGTTATTATTGCCAGGGTTGTTGGAAAAGCCATTCCTGCAGCTAAACCTCCAATTATACGGGCTAAAACAAGTATATTAATATCTGGAGCAAAACCTGCAATTATCGATGCAGGTATTGCAATTAGAGTTCCTAATATTAGCATCATCTTCCTGCCATGGTGATCACCCAGGGCACCAAACCACAGTACTGAAGAAGCTAAACCAAGTGAAAATCCAACAGCTACGAGGTTAATCTGGACTTGCGAGGCATTAAAAGCTAAACTTATTGAAGGTAAAGCAACATTGGCAACTGATAAATTCAAATTAGCTACTGCAGCGACCAGAATTAGGGTGGTCAGGACTATCATCCCGGGCTCAGAATTTTTATTTGGTTTCACATTCATTTTATAGCTCCTAAATTTATGGTTCTAAAAGCAAAATTCAACGATTAGTATTAGTAAATATGAGATATTAATGGAAATGGGAATACATAACAATCCATAGGAGATTAATTTGAAATTTATTCGAATATTATCTGTCCTTTATTCTGATTGTATTATAATATTATATAATACAAGTTATTTATAGCTATACTCTGGCAAAAATAAAGATAAAATACAAAAAGTAAATTAATAGGCATTACTCTGTTTTTTATAGTTCATTCTTATGATGCCAAATACAATTACATGTAATAATACTGCAAAAAAGATTGATATGGCTGAAACTAACATTGGAACTTGAATATAAGAATAAAATATGATTAAAGTATAGATTCCTGCTGGAATTCCTAATATTAAACTTACAAGTAATCCCGGATTATATTCTCGATTCCGTACTGAAACAATTACATGTGTTAAACTATTAAATACAGCAACATAGGGGATCCACAAGCCAAACATTATATTTACAGATGACAAACCTGAGAAAATAGGTATTAGAACCCAGATAAGGGGAATATTAACCCAAAATATGATTTTATTGTTTAAAGGGAAATCACCATCTTTAACCTTGAATACACTCCTGTTAACATAATTTTTAAACCCATTCCAGGTATGCTCCTCAAACTGATGTAATAGATAAATAGGAAGCTGTATCCAGATCAAAAATAGGAGGAGATTATCAGGTGTTATAAAAATATAGATGAGTATAGTAACTATAATCGCAAGAAAAAGACATAATTTTGCCCAATTATTATAAAGCCAATTGATCATTATAGCTGCCCCACACAAACTAAATTATAGTATTATTTTAAGTCAGTATTTAATTTTATTGGAATTATTATTTGACCCTAATGAAACTATGCTTGAAAAAGTAGCACTGATACAGCTTAATGAAGCATACAACTATTATTCTGCCGCTATGACCGAGCCAAATCGTAGAATAAAAAGATTGTGGGAACACTTTGCACAGATGGAAATCACCCACTTTAACATGTGCGCAGATTTAATTAAAAAATATGAAGGCAGGGACATTGAAGATATCATGCAAATTGACTCTATCAGGCCTTTGATAGTATTTGAACCTAATAAAAAGTATGTTGATAAGGTTTTAGAAGAACAGATAGATATAATGCCTTACAATATGGAATTTGTACATCTTGCAGATTTACCTGACAACTAGCCTTCCTTCAAGTACGAAAAAATGGTTAATTCAAGCAGTATTCCTTCAGAAGAAGTTGTAAAAGGTCTTGATGGTGGATTAGCAGAAAAAGAAAATGCAGAAATTTACCAGAATTTCAGAAGACAGATGAATGAGAGAATTCAACGATCTATGGCAAAATAACAGGTATCAATTTAACCCAATTTCTTTTTTTATTAAAAAGAGTTCCTATTTTTCAAAAACGGATTTAATTCGTTGATTGAATAGCCATATGAGAACTATTTATTTATTGGATTTTTCCTGGCAATCTGGACAAATGTAAATATCTTTATCAGTTGTAAATATCCTGTCACAAATTTCACATATGGACTCTTTAAAGCCTTCTTTTCGTGATTTTACGGATGCGCAATTGGAAAATGGTCCAATATTATAATTACCTTCCATTACTGGTTTATTTTCTTTTTTAGTCATTTAAGTTACCTGAAAAATTTATAATCTATCCTTAAAGCAGATACTATTAAAAATTTAAAATAATAGTACTTATATTGTGAAGTATAAAAATATTGTAGATAGAAAATATTAGAGATTTTCTTAAGCAATTAGTGAATGAATAAAAATTAAATTAATTCTGAAAATTGTGATAATATGGCAAAAGAAATAAAACAATTAATAGTTGGTTTAAGTAGAGATGGCGATATAATCGTTAAAAGTGCAAGAGGCAGAATGTATCCAGTTAAAAAAGCTGCAGATTTAGAATTCAGCTGTGAGGATTTATTCCAGGATGTAGAAAAAGAATTATTCGCCACTATTGATACGGAAGCCCAACCATGGGAATGTATCGCTGTAGAATAATTAGAGAGAAATAAATTTTCATAAATAAAATTATATTTTAATTTTTTTTTAAATTGTCTAGGACTTATGTCTTGGATAATTTCTAACCTATTTTTTTGGATTACAAAATCTAGAATTCACCTCGTTAATTAGACTAATTTTAGCCACATGGTCTCTATATTGAGAAAAAAGAATACATAAAAATTTAATTAAACTGTTACCCCTTTTTTGCTTTATTATATGTCAATCAGCTACAAGTTATACAAACTCAAATAAAATTTTTATTCCTGGACTTTTCAATTACTCCTATTATGCTAAATAGTGTACTATTATTTAAATATTAGTAAAAAACTATCATTAAATAGTTATGCAGTTATAGAATTGACCAACACTCAATTTCAGTTAAAATTTTTTGATGCAGGTGCTTTAATTGGATTACAAAGAACTTAAAAAAGATCTTTTAATAGTGGGAATTTTAGTATCATTTCTTACGCCATTTGTTAGATCATCCATTAACCTGGCATTACCTGCTATAGCTTATGAATTTGATTTGTCTGCTGTATCTTTAACATTGATATCAACAGTTTATCTGCTTATTAATGCTATACTTTATATTCCATTTGGTAGGGTTGGGGATATATACGGGCGAAAACGTATCTTTCAATACGGATTAATTATTTTCACCATAAGCTCATTTATATCTGCTTTCTCCACTTCTGGAGAAATGTTCCTTTTTACCCGGATTTTTCAAGCTATAGGTAACGCAATGATATTTGCCAATTTAAATGCCATGATATCATCAGCATTTCCCGTAAATGAAAGAGGTAGGGCCTTTGGGTTAACCTCAATGGGTGTTTTTGTAGGGTTAATATTTGGACCAATACTTGGAGGGGCTATCACTGAAATTGTAGGATGGAGAACATTATTCTATTTAGATACTGTAATAGGAATAATAGCAGCTTTTGCAATCACACGGTTCAAACATGAGTGGGTAGATGCGGAAGGAGAGAAATTAGATATTTTAGGATCATTTCTGCTGGGCATATCTCTTATATTCATAATTTATGGTTTTTCAGATTCAACTAACAATTACAGTTTGTTTCTTGTAATTGCGGGAATAATTGGACTTTCAGTATTCTATCTAGTCGAAAAAAGAGTTGCTTTTCCTTTGATTAATTTAGATTTATTCAAAAGTAAAAGTTTTACCTTTGGAAATATCACTGCATTTATAAATTACGGTGCATTTGTATCGGTGGGGTTTATTCTAACCCTCTATTTACAATATTTAAAAGGATATAGTCCTCTTACAGCAGGCTTAATAGTTTCTATTCAATCAATTATGATGGTCATTGTATCTCCTTTTGCAGGAAGATTATCAGATAAAATTGATCCTAGAAATGTATCAACTGCAGGGATGGTGTTAACAACCATTGGTGTGGCTCTTATGACCTTAATTGATTATGAAAATGCCTCATATTTAGGAGGAGTTTCCCTTATTATCTTTGGAGCAGGTATAGGTTTATTCTATTCTTCAAATACCAAGGTGGTTATGAGTTCAGTGGATAATAAATATTTTGGAATTGCAAGCGCTACATTAAGTAATGTGAGATCTATGGGGCAGATATTTGGAATGGGCATAGTAACGTTAATTATTTCTGCTATTTTGGGAAATGCGCAAATTATGCCTTCTAATTATCCAGAACTATTTACAAGCATTAAAATTGCACTTGTTGCTGTTGCTGTTTTAAGTGCAATTGGAATTTTCACATCAATATTTGAAGATTAAAAAAATAGTTATAACTATTAGTATTCAGTTAACTCGATTATTTTTAGTAAAATTTTTTTTCTTTAACTTGACTAGTTTTAGCCACATGATTGCCCTATTTTACCAGCTATCTTTCCTATTTTTTATTACTAATGTATATAATAGTATTATATTTATATAATAAGTTCCATATTTTTAATTGCATTGAAAAATGTGTTCAAAACTAAATAATATGTTGATATTATGGAATATTATGAAAATGATGAATTCTGGTTTGTACTTTTTAAATTAAGATTACTTGCAAATAAGGACCCAAACCTTAAACCAAAAAAAGCAGATGAGTTTAAAAAATCATTTGAAAATATAAATAAAATTAAAGAAAATGCACGTAAATTCCAGGATAACGATAAATATCTTGAAATAATTCTAATGGCAGATGAAATCGAAGAAACATTAAAAGCAGAAATAAAGCAGAAAAATATCAAATGATTGAAAGCAGATAAGCAAGTTATCTCAATTAATGTTTTGGTTTAAATGGTTATTTTTAGCCGTAAGGTTATCTGGAAAATTTGTTTCCTCGGCCACAAACAAAGCTGGAGGAAAATGCTGTCAAAATTTCAATTTTGGCAGTTTTCCGAACCGCAAAACTGAAAGTTAGAGAAACGAAGTTTCTACACCAAATCTTCGATTTTTATAGTTTTGCAGGTATCGAAAATTTTAAATTTTGCATGCTACGCATCTTTGCCTAAAAAATCTACGATTTTTTAAGGTTTTGCAGCACTAAAACATAAATGTTTGGCAATGTAAAACATATGGGCTTTGACAATTTTCAATGGTTCGTCTTTTGAAATACATCACTTTATATAGTATCAAAAATAAAGGAAATATTTAAGCCTTTTTTAGGCTATGTTAAGGACGTGAAAAATTGTTTAAAAATAATTACGGAAGAGATAATTACTCAAATTCTTCTCCTGTAAACGAAGGTGAAGAATACGATGTTAAAATAGAAGATATGGGAAGAGATGGAGACGGAATTGCTAAAGTAGAAGGTTTCATAGTTTTTGTAAGTGGAGCCAAAAAAGGCGATGAAGTTAAAATCAAAATCACTTCCACTAGAAGGAACTTCGCTTTTGCAGAAGTAGTAGAATAGTTTAATTTAAGTTTTAAGTTAATTTTTAATACTCCTATTCTGTATTAATGCTTTAAATTATAACATTAGTACACCAAGGTTTTATTAAGATATCAAATCTTCAGAAAACCTGGATCATGAGCTTTTAAAATTTAATTTTCATTTAAATTTATCTATTTTTTTTGTTTTTTTAAAACTTAATATGAATTTTAATTCAATAAGGGTAATAATATGGCAGATTACGGCGTTACTGGCGTTAAATATGATAGTATGGGTAAATACATCGAATGGGTTAAAGTAGGTAAATTGACAGGCAGTTCATTTGGAATGAGAGAGAACTGGCTGCGAACCAAGGTGATTTCAGAACTGGAGAATGGAAAAATTTTCATAACGGTTTTAAAACACGGGGATAGATTAAAAAAAGGGTTGGAGATAAATGTGGTCAATGTGAATGGAAAAAAATATATTCGCACAGACAATGACAATAAAGATTCTGACCATTTAAAGGATGTCCCTGAATTTGTATAGGTAATTAATTGTAGTTTAATTTTAAGTTTGATTTTCCAGATTCATAGGTATAAGTTTTGTTTAACTCGACTATCTTAGACGTATAGTCGTTATATTATTCATCTAATTTTTGGAATTGTAACTCACTGACTATTACGTATTTGCATTTTTATGTATTCATTCCACCTCATATTGAACATATCGACCATAGAAGATGCTACTACGGGGCTAGGGATCCACAAAGCAACTACTTTGTTAAGATCTAAAATATTTTCATTTATTTTGGGGAACATGATTAGTAATTCTTTTTCATCGACTATTACGTATTTTATGGGCGGTTTTCCTGAAATTATCATTTCTGGTTGAATATCTACGAATGCTTTTACAAGGTCAATTTCACCTTCACTGGTCTTTATAATGTCTCCTGCCATAATTCGAAAGCTAATATTATTTTTTTTGGCTTTTAAGATGATAGATTTTAGAGATTCTACTTCTTCAGGAAAGTATAGGTCACCAAGCATCATGATACTTTTTTGGGCTTTTGATACCATATCCAATGATTTTGCTGTAATGTTGTTTTTGCCATGAATTAGCCATGCATTGGGCATTTCCTTTTTAATTTGCTGATCATACATCATTGACATTTCATTTGATAGGGAATCAATTTCAGTGAAAAGATCTGATTTACGTTCTTCGATTATTCCTCGTGGATCTCGAGCAGTAAATAACATTGGTCTCCCATGCTTGACATTTATCCATTCATCTTGTTCTAACTTATTTAATACATCATAAATTTTTGTCCTTGGTATATTAGCCTCTTTTGCAGTTTCTGAAGCGTCAATAGGACCAAAATTTGTTATAACGATGTAAGTCTTTGCACCATAATGTGTTAAGCCCAGTTTTTGCAATGCAGACAGCATCTTCTCATCAAACATCATGCTTTGTCACCTATTCACCTACTAAAGTTACATTATATTTATATTAGTTGCCATTTTATTTATCTATGAAAAAGGTTGATAAAATGGAAACACAACCATCTGTTAAAGACCAAAAAATAAATAAAACAGCAATTTTGCTGATTGCTACCATAGCCTCCTTTTTAAGTCCATTCATGGCTATTTCAATAAATATTGCACTCCCTACAATTGCAAACGAATTAGCAGTCAATGCAATCCTCTTAAGCTGGATTTCAACAGCATATCTTTTAACATCTGCAATGCTTGCAGTTCCTTTCGGTAGAATTGCCGATATTTATGGAATGAAAAAGATCTTTACATATGGTATTGTAATTCTCACCATCGCTTCTTTTTTAGCAGCTATATCTCCCTCAGCTGAATTACTTATTATAACCCGAGCTGTTCAGGGTATTGGAAGTGCAATGATATTTGTCACAGGACTTGCTATGATAACATCGGCATTTCCTCCTCAAGAAAGAGGCAAAGCAATAGGAATAAATATCACCGCACTTTACACAGGATTTGTCATAAGTCCAGTCTTGGGTGGCTTTTTAACACAATATTTTGGCTGGAGAAGTATCTTTTATTTAATCGTACCATTAGGATTACTTGTAATTGCACTTGTACTTTGGAAAATGAAAGGAAAAGAATGGGCAGAATGTAAAGGGGAAAAACTGGACTACTGGGGATCTTTACTTTATATCATTATGCTTGCACTGACTTTAATAGGATTCTCGAATATTACAAGCACACTTGGAATATTAATGGTCATTTTAGGCATTATAGGATTTATAAGTTTCGTTATATTGGAATTAAGGGTTGAACAACCAGTTTTAGATATGAAATTATTTTTTAAAAATAGAATGTTCGCATTCTCCAACCTGGCAGCGCTTATAAGTTATATGAGTATATTTGCAGTTGTTTTTCTGTTGAGTCTATACCTACAGTTTATAAAAGGATTTGATCCTAAAGTAGTCGGACTAATTCTTGCAGTTCAAACTGTTTTTATGGTGATCATGTCTCCAATTGCAGGTAGACTTTCTGATAAGATCGAACCTAGAAAATTAGCTTCACTGGGAATGGGAATGATAACGATTGGGTTATTAATCTTTGCATTGATAACAGCTGAAACCAGTTTATACCTTATAATATTAGGCCTGGCTATTATAGGGACTGGAATTGGGCTATTTTCAGCTCCCAACACAAATGCTATTATGGGATCAGTAGAAAGGAAATATTTTGGTGTAGCGTCTGCAACAGTAAGTACAATGAGACTTATAGGCCAAACTTTGGGTATGGGAATGATTTTAGTAATATTTGCAGTTTATATTGGGGCAGTTCAATTTAATCCGCAAAATTATCCAGAACTCTTAACAAGTATACAATTAGCCTTCCTTATCTCAGTAATATTAAGTATAACAGCAATTGTTGCATCTCTAGCCCGTAAATGAATGAAATTTACTCCAATGCAGGAGTGAATGATGGAATTTAGACAATTAATACAAAAAGATATGCTAAAGGGTATGAAAATAAAATTAGTGGAGGTTCTCAAACACGATGTGTTTGGAACCCCGAAAATTAAAATTTTCAAGGGTTGAGAAAAATGTTTACAAAATCTTCGATTTTGTAACCGCAAAAAACTTCGTTTTTTGCATGCCTTGCAATTTTCTAAAATTCTACGAATTCGAAGCACAAAATTTTTAAAAAAATTTGAGGGTGATAAAATGAAAATTAAATACGCTACTATGATAGTTAATGATATGGATGAGTCAATTAAATTCTACAGGGAAGTTATGGGATTCGAAATAGATAGCCAGTACGATCTCGGACCCGCAGGAACAATCACCTTAATGAAAGGGGAAGGTGAAACTATGGTAGAACTCATAAAAAATCCAGTAGATGAAACTGGCCTGTTTTCGGTGGGGATGGATGTTGAAGATATAAATGCCACAGTAAAAGAGCTTAAATCTAAAGGTGCTAAAATCACCATAGAACCTATGCAAATAACAGTTGGGATCCTTGCCTTCTTAGAAGATCCAAATGGAGTCCGAATAGCTTTAATTCAACACAATTAATTCCTTTTTTTAAAATACTCCATGTGCATTGTTTTTTATGCAAAAATAATCTCTTTTTTATTTATAGTCAATTTGAACCGTTTTATCAAGACCAAAATCTTTAAATCGGTAAATTTATTAATTTTTAAGCTTATATAAATATAGATAAAATAATTAAGAGGTAATTCATGACAAAAAACACGCCTTTCACGAGTGCAGAGCGCATATTGGCAGTTTTGTTTGGCTTTGGCTTCATTTTGGGCTTTCTGTTGACCCCGTTGGGAGTCGAGACTCGTATGAATGAACTACGGACCCTGGCGTTTGCAGGGTTCTTCATAACTGTGGGGTTATTGCTTCCGCTTGCTGGACTGGTTTCGTTATGGCTGCGAAGACCGAGGCTCGCAGGTATCCTGGCGGTAATCGACGCGGCACTACTTTTCCTCACAGCACCCACCGATCAGGCACTGTTCTTCTTCACGGTTGCCCCTCCGCCTGCCGTTACTATTGGTGAGTATATTCTGATCTTCGTGGGAATCGGATACATGCTTTATGGACCTCGAGTCTATGCTGAGAACCAAACACCGGCTGCGAATCTCTCTGAGAGCCAAACGAATAGCTAATTCAACACATTAATCCCTATTTTTTAATTTATCCATTTTTTTTCAAGGTTTATCAGGAATATATTATTCGTTAAACTCGGCTAGTTTTAGCCATAAAGTCGTTATAGATTAGAGATAATTAATCAGAATAAGAATTAGATGAATATTCCTTTTGTCAGGAAAATATTCACCTGTAGGGACCTTCATTAAATTGTTTTTTCTATTTCATCAAGGTAAGTAACTCTTTCTATTTTGGCGCCTGCATTTTCTAGAGTTTTTTGTACCGATTCTGATTCCATGTACTTTTTTGCATTTTCCTTATTGTCCCACTTAAATAAAATTTCAACATCATGGGGGTCATCAGAGTTACGGAAGAGATGAGCTTCTTCTTCGCCGTTTTCTTTACGTGCTGTTGATCTTTCATTAAAAACGGGCTTCCATTTATCAAAATTCTCGACTTTTAGCTCTCCAATTAAATAAATCATGTTTTCACCTCCCACATAATTTGTAATATTGTTATGTTGGAACTAGTAATAATAAATTTTTTATATTTTTTATTATATATTTGGGACAATTTCTGTACTATTTTTGAAAATTAATTACTGCATTAAACTCGGCTATATTTGACCACGCGGTCGCTATACTTTGTTTAACCTATAAAAAGCTATAAACACATAAACATTTAAAAGAGATATAAATTGACTTTTTTAGGATATGGGGTTGAAAATGAAGATGGCATAGAATATTGCCAACGGTGGTAAAAATTTAAAAAAAGAGATGTAAAATCTATGTTTCAAATCATGCTACTAATGGCACGATTACATGCAAAACGATATCTGCAGAAAAATGAGCTATCATAGCTGATTCCAATCCTTTCTTCCAGTAAAGCCATCCAAATATGATTCCACCTACAGCATTTAAAACAATTACACGAGTAATCAGTAGTGGTGTCGGTGTAGTTATGGCTAATACTGTTGGTAAATGACCAATACCGAATATAATCGCTGCTAAAATAATAGATAACCACATGCCAGTATTTGTTGGCTTTCCTTCTTCTGTTTTTTTGATTTTAAAGATTATCCATGCAATGAGTGTCATTAAAAATAATCGCAAAAGAATTTCCTCATTTATCCCTCCATAGAATGATGCAAGGAAACCTTGCCATGCTGGAGGGTAAATTTGACCTGCAACGGCTATTTTTGTTGTAATACCTGCAAGAGAGAACAAATAATCTAGACCAACTATTAGCGCTCCGGCTATTAATCCAAGTCCAATTGATATTCCAAGTATAGATTTCAAATAACTTTTAACTTCTCTACCTTCAAGCAAGCCTTCTAATATTGGAAGTCCAAGTCCAACCTTCTTTGCAAGTTTCAACCCAATAAAGATGGGAATTGCAAATATAACTGCATTTTGAATAATTGTTGATGCCATTATAACGTAAAGAGGAGGCAAATTTTGAAGTAAAACACTTTGAAGAGTTAAACTATAGGGGATTATGGTTATTACTCCAAATATGCTTGCAATCAGTAAAATAATAAACAATTTCCAGTTGATTTTCATATTTTCACCATATTATTTTTGTATTAATTTTGATTTGACATATAAATATTACGCATATCAAACTATTTACAATACAGAATATTTGTAAACTATAATATATAGTTATCGGAATATATGGTTATAGGAATATTTATATTAAGAAAATGATAGAAAATGAACTATGAATGATGATGATATAAGGATAGTTACGGCTCTTTTTGGCGAAATAAACAGTAAACTGAGGAAATCAAGTCAAGAAACCCTATTAAAAATTTATAAGAATTTAACTATAGCTGAGGCAAATGCAATTTATGCAATAGGGCCTGATGAGCCTAAAACTATGAAACAAATTGCTGAAACACTGGGTGTTGCTGTAAGTACTCCAACAAGAACTATAGATAGGCTGTTAGAAAAGGGGTTCGTAAATAGGGCTGTAGGAGAAAAGGACCGCAGACAACTTTTAATTGAATTAACTCCTAAAGGTAAAAAATTACTGGAAGATATCGATAAAGAAAATTTGGAAATAACCAGAAAAATGCTAAAAGGCCTTTCAGATGGAGAAATAGACACATTTAAAAAAATACTGTCGAAAATAAGCGAAAATATAGAATAGATCCTTATATAACTCTAAAAATCATTTTGATTTACTAATTATGGAGTTATATGTTTTATATTGTTAATTGTTCAATAAAACGTTGAAATAGTAAAATTTAATGGAGATAAGGCATGCCAAATTACATAATTATCCTTGTTGCTCTTGCAACTGCAGTAAATGGTATTTTAACGGGTGCAAGTCTTGATCAGTCTATTAAACAGCTACCTGCCCGTTATCGAATGGGTATGATAGCTTACAGCAAGTATAGTCAAGCTGCTGATCTTGGTAATGGTATTTTATGGTATGCTGTCATTGGTATTGGGGCTGCAGTGCTTACAATTGCGGCTGCAGTTGTTGCATACTTTAATGGGATGAATACAAGTATAACCACGCCTCTTTATATCGCAGCCATTCTTGCTGTTCTGCACTCATTAGCGACCACTCAAGCAGCTCCAACTAATTTTAGCCAGCGTAACGTGGATGAAGATGAAACAGCGCTTACTAGCGTGTTTAACCGTTTTGAGAGATGGCAAGCACTACGTGCAGCGCTACAAGTGCTTAATTTCACGGTAATGCTGTGGGCAATGGTTGAATTTGCCAATATTTGAGAATAGTGGATTTGACATTTTTGTAAATCTTATAATTTTTGGTGAGATTGTAATGTGATGATTGACTTCATAGAAATCGGCTTGTTTTAACCATAAGGTGCTATATTATGTTATAATGAAAAAATACCAGATTAAATATTTAATCTTTCTTCATAAAATTATGTGTTATATCAAAATACTTCAGCAATTTTACTCCATCTTTTGAAATACTAAAGTTTACCTGCCATATCTCAATTCCCCTGGAAATACACTTCTGTACTTCACTTTCCACAAAATCACTATTAGTACTTCTAACTTCAACCTTAAATCCAGGATTATCATAAATAAAACAGACTAATAAAATAGCTCTCTGATTATTGGCAAGACTACCTGCTAATTCATTAATATGTTTAATAAAACGTTCTGTAGAGCTAAATTTTCCAACCTTTTTTGTCTTAATATGCTCAGGATATGGTAACTGTATACTCAGTAATGGAGTTTTTACTTCAATATAAGTATTACCAACAAGAAAATCAAGTTTAGAAACTCCGAGTACCTGTTCTCGAAGCACTGAATCATATCCGCTAACTATATCACCGAAAAATCCTTTTAATAAAGCATTTTCCACATATCGATTTGCAGCATTCTGGTTAATTCCAATCCATGATTTTTCTTTTGATTCGGGCAGATCCAATGAAACTGCTTCAACTGTATATGGAGTTTTACGTTTTGGATCACTACTTTTGGATAATAAACAAGGGATGCCAGATAAGTCAATATTCCCAATCCTTCCAGTTGTTGGGCAGTGGCACCTCACCACTTCATTATCGATTATAACATCAATTGTAAATTGACTTTTTCTTTTCTCTATTATTCCCTCTACTAAGGGTATTTCATACTTAAGAACCATGCTATTTTCCATAATTTGCCTCTTGGAATGTTATACATTTACTTTATTTAAATTCTTTGATATTAGCGAGTGAAGTATCTCATAAAAATCCATATTATACAAAATTTTAAACATTTTGAAAAAAAAAACAAAATATAGGCGCGATTCATAGTTAGCCCCTCGGCAATAACTCGACTAATGAGTTAAAAAATTAGCTGATTAAATTTTTGACTTCTTTAAAATTTTCAGGATCAATATAAATCGCATGACAATTATTTAGAACAGCTGTATCCTTTAAATTTATATCTGATGTGAATAAAATTGAACCTGTAATTCTTGTAAGTATTAGAATGATTCGATCTTCTTGAATTTCAAGTTTTTCTTTTTCTTTTGTACGGATTCAACGATGCTAATAAAGTTAATCAAATAATTAAATATTTAAGCCTTAAATACAATTTTGAGGCTGTGCGGCATCATTTAAAGACTTTATAATCAATAAAGAACATAAAAATATATAATATTAAATATAAAAAAAATATTACATATAATTATATCAAGAGTGTAAAAATGAACCCTAAAACCAGGTTTAAAACATTTAATAGTCAGATCCATGATATTTTAACTGAAAACATTGGGAAAACAGAAATTAAAATCATAAAATACAATGAAGAAAGCCTCAAAGAAGAAATATTTAGTGAGTGTCCAGAAATTAAAGAAAATGAAACAGCATGGATTAAAATAACTTATCTTGCAGAAGATAAATCTTTAAAAAAGCTTATTAAATGCCTGAATTTAAATGAATATGTTCTAAAAAGAGTTTTAACATTGGATTATATACCTGATATTGAAGATTATAAAAATTATATTTATACAACGTTAATTGCGTTAAATGTCGAAAAGAAAACCACAATAGAACGAATACAGATTAGCATCATTTTAGGGAATAATTATGTAATTTCAATACATCCTGACAATGCTGAAATGTTTGATCTTGTAATGAATAGATTAAATGTCCAAGAACATCATATTAGGAATAAAGGAGCTGATTATTTAGCTTATACACTCATAGATACTATTCTTGATTCTCACATAATTACATTGAAAGAATTTGAAGGTGATCTTTCAAAGGCAGCTGAAAATATAATGGATGATCCATCTAATAAAAATTTTAGATTAATTCATACATATAGGGCTGAACTTGATAAAATAAGGTATAACATCCTCCCACTTCAACAGATAATCAATAGTATGGAGCTAACTGAATCACCTTTAATAAATCAATCAACTAACACTTTTTTAAAGAATTTTCAAAGCCATGTAGATCAAGTAGTTACTAGAATTGACACGTTATCGGGTAGAATTACTGAGATACGCAGTATATATAATTCGTCAATGAGCAGAAGGTTAGATGAAATCGTTAGGGTTTTAACTGTGGTAACAGTATTATTTGCCCCCGGAACTTTCATTGTAGGAATTTATGGTATGAATTTTCAATTTATTCCTGAACTTGGATATCCCCTTGCATACCCACTTGTTTTACTTATAAATTTTGTAATTATAATTAGCCTGCTTATATACTTCAGGAGAAGACATTGGATATAATTTTTAAATCTTATAATTCCTTAATTCTATTTTAATGTCAATCTAAGAACTAATTAGGTTAGATGTATAAAAAGAAGTCAATTAAATGTTCATGCATTATAGTAAAAGCCCAATAAAAAAATATTTCGTTAAACTTGACTAGTTTTAGTCACAAGTATTTTAAATAGAAAATTATTTTAAACTAAAATTTAAACGTATTAAAACTAAATTTCAATATATTGTACTGCAACGTGTATTATTACCAAAAGTATGGCTAATATCGCGATTCTATGATGCCATTCGGGGTCGATTTCAAATCTTTCTTTCAATATACTCTCATTCATTCTTCTAATTAAAGCTACAAATATAAAAAGGATTAATGCTGCTGCTCCTATATAAATAACTAAATCTACACCAAAAATTGGATAATGGGCTAATTCAGCCATATTAAATCAAACTTCCTAGCATTTTTATATATTATTAATTATATTTTATGAAATATTAATAATTTTTTTATCCAATTTTTACAACCCTTTGAAGTAAATTATTTTGCTGAGCTAAAATTGACTATATTTAGCCATAATGTCGTTATATTTGGAAGAGAATGAAAAAAGGAAGTTAGGACTTATTATAATAATCGGGGCATTAACACATTTTCTATAGAAAACCCCATTAGGAATAACAACTGCATTAATCAATTATCTAATTTTACTCCTTAAATATTAACATAACTATTTATACTCAAGTAAAAAAATCAATGATTAATACTCAAAGGGGGAATAAGTTTAATGGATTTAAATATTTTATGGTTTGTACCTTTAGCATATTTTATACATATTTTAGAAGAATCGCCGCGTTTCGTGCCGTGGGCAAAGAAATATCTTGGTGCACCTGAGACATTTGGCCAGTTTGTTCTTGGAAATGTTATTTTCATGGTTTATGTTCTTATATCAGTGTCTCTTGCAATCTTTTACACCAGCGAATGGACACTTGTTCTCGGATTAGCTACCGCTGCATGGATATTTTCAAATTTTTTAGTTCATGCATCATATACATTGTATACTGGCGAATATTCTCCGGGTGTTGTGACTGCAAGCGCTATATATGCTCCTGTTTCACTGTATATTTATTATAGCTTTTGGGGATCTGGAATGCTAAATACATTAGACTTTATATTGTCTATTGTCATTGGTTTTGCAGTGATGTATGTTCCAACGTTTATACAGATGAAGAAATATGGAAAATTATAGGAGAATAAACCTTACCACTTTATGATGGTGGGTGATATTTTTCATTTTTTTGAAAATTTTTTTGAAAATTTACTTCTCTAAACTCGACTAGATTTAGCCATATGGTCGTTATAGTTTAGAGAAAAATTACTTATTCAGTGATAAAATAAAAAGTAGAAACAATTTCCTGCTGATTCTATTCAGATTCACTCAAATAGCCATCAATAATTAATCTTCAAAGTTTCTCTGAACTCTTTTTTTATCCGTATGCAAGTAGATTCATCTGCACATCTATTATCATCGCAGTTTTCTAAAGCAAAAACAGCTAGTTCATATAAAACTCGATTTAATGATTTTCCGAGTTCAGTTAAGTAATATTCTGTAGAAGGAGGTGTTGGATTAATGATTCTCTTTTCAATAATTCCATTGTTTTCCAGGTTTTTGAGGCATTCTGATAAAACTTTGTTACTTAAATCAGGTTTTCCTTCCTTGAATTCTTTAAAATGGTTCTTTCCAAAGAACATGTCTTTAATTAGTTCAATGTTCCATTTTTTACTGAGAAATACTAAGACTTTATTTGCAGTAAAGCTCCATTCTAGGGAAAAAACCATGAGTTCATAGATAATCCTGTTTAATTCTCTTCCTTGCTCAGTTAAATAGTATTTAGTGGAAGCTGATGTTGAATTAGCCATTTTTTTCTCGATGATTCCTTTACTTTCCAGATTTTTGAGGCAGTTTGATAGAACTTTGTTGCTCAAATCAGGTCTTCCTTTCTTAAATTCTTTAAAATGTTTTTTACCAGAGAACATGTCCCTGATTATTTCAATGTTCCATTTTTTACTGAGGAATACTAAAGATTTACTTAAATGATAAAAGTTCCTGCAGGTTATTTCATTTGACATATAATCTCACCAGGTTACCAAATGGTTACCAAGTCACTCACCAAAAGGTTACAAAAACTACTTAAACAACTCCAAACAGAAAATGGAATGGAATTTGAAAGATAAATCCTAAATAGTAGGTTATTAAGTCTAATTTGGTTAAACTCTCTTTATTAAAATATAAAAAGATTATGCCGTAAAGAGTGTTTCAAAAAGATCATTTAGGAACTATCGTAACTTTAGATTTTAAGGAGGGATAAAAAGATGAAAGCCGATAAAATCGAAGATTTTGAGGCCCCGGAAACAAAGCATTCGAAACTAGAAGTTTCGATGCATCGAAATCAGAGATTTCGAAAGTTTCCGAGGGTAGTAGGATTAATAGGAAGCCCTATAAAGGGAGGTAACATTGAAATTCTTGTTGAAGAAGCACTTAAAGGAGCAAATGAAGCCGGTGCAGAGACAAAAAGCTTTAATTTGAGCGAGATGGATATAGCTCCCTGTAAAGCATGTATGAACTGTAAAAGCAACTCAGGAGAATGTGCTACCGCTGATGATATGCAGATTATTTACGAGGAAATAAAAAAAGCAGACGCATTCATATTAGGGTCGCCGATTTACATGTGGCAGATGTCTGCCCAGGCCAAACTATTCACTGACAGGCTTTATGCATTTATGGGCACAGGATTTGAGGAGAAATATGGTAAAAAGGACATGGCATTGATATTTTCGCAGGGCGGCCCTGATGAAAACATATATTCGGAGTATTTCAACTACACCAAAAACATGTTTGGCTTTCTGGGTTACAATGTAGTTGATATGCTGAGTTCATCAGGAAATCTGGTTCATGGAGTTGTTAAAGATAAAAAAGATGTTCTTAAGAAGGCTAGAGAGATTGGTAAGGATATGGTTAGCACGGATTGAATATTTTTTCCATAATGCCGTTATAATAAAGTAAAAATCAATTTTTTTATTGTTTATGAATAATTTACAAATTTCTTTTAATTTTGTTATTCATTTCGTTTAACTTGACTTGTTTTAACTGTACGGTTGCTATATTATGTTATAATGAAGTTTTTCTAATGATAATGCATAAATTAGCCATACACTCTATAATCATTAATTTTCAAAAATTCGTTTTCATTTTAAATAAATTGAATTCTTGTATCAATACCCTTAAATATAATAATAGTCTACTTTTATGCACAGTTCATTTTAGTGTATAGTTCAAAAAAGTGTACTATTTAAATATAACTAAGCACAAATTTAAAAAAGTAGAGGTGAAAAATTATGGAAATAGAAGAAAATGTATATGCTTTAGAATCGACAAAAGGTAGCTATTCATATTTGATTAAGGATAAAGAAACGATTCTAATAGATACTGGACGACCTGGGAAAGTTAAGAATATTTTAAAGGAAATCGAATCTTTAAATATCAAACCAAAAAATATAAAACACATTCTATTAACTCATCATGATGTTGATCACATAGGAAACGCCACACTACTTCAGAAAGAAACAGGAGCCACACTCTGGGCATCAAAAAAAGATATACCCTACATTCTAGGCGATAAAAGCCGCCCTGGAATTAAAAAGATAGCATCATTATTAATGAGAGTAAAAAAACCTGAAAAAATAAAATCTTATAATGATCAAAAAATAGGCGATATAGAAATAATACCAACACCGGGCCATACACCGGGCCATGTATCCGTTCTCTATAAAGATATTTTATTTGCAGGTGATCTTGTAGGAAATTCAAATGGAGTGCTAAAAAAACTACCTAGCATTGGGAATTCTGATGAAAAATCACTTAAAGAATCCATACTTAAAATGAGTGAATATTCTTTTAAATGGGTTTGCCCAGCTCATGGCGAACCTTTAGAAGTAAAGGATGAATGGAAACAGTTATTAAGTAATATCACAGGAAATTAAATATTATGGTGGATGATTATGGGAAGAATATCAAAAAAATCTGATAAATTGATAGAAGAGATGTTAGAAGATTCAATAGTTTATATTACACTTTTTAATATGGAATTAATTAAGTTATCTGAAAGAAAATTCATGAAGACATTTTTTAGGTTATTACTGATTGAACAGTATGGTAATCCCTCAATGTCAGCACTTGGCAAGACTTTAAACATATCAAAAACTCAAATGACATCTAAAATGGATGAATTAGCTAATGAAGGTCTGATAGAGCGAGTGCCTGATGAAAATGACCGTAGGGTACTCAGGATTGTATTGACAGCTGAAGGAAAAAAGCTAATAAAAGAATCCCATAAAACCGTGACAGAAAGTATGAATCAATTATTATCTCCATTGAGTCATAAAGAGCTCGAAGAACTTAGTAAAAGTATTGAAGTAATTAAAAATTCTGTTTTAAAAATTCAAGGGGCCAAATTAAAGAGGATTAAAAATGATTGATATTTATTTAATTCTGCTTCCATTATTTGGATTGATTATAGGCCTTGTAGTGTCTATGTTCGGTGGTGGTGGAGGTGGATTCTTTGTACCTGTTTTGATATTGATCTTCGGTGTCACACCACAAGTAGCTGTCGCGACTTCTTTAGCAGCAGTGTTACCCACCACAGCAGTAAGTACCTTCAGTCACTTTCGTCAAGGTAATGTAGATCTCCGCACAGGATTAATTCTGGGAATCGGAGGAATAATAGGTACACTAATAGGAGCTAACATTGCCAATATTATTCCACCTGCTATTTTACAGATGATCTTAGGCATATTAACGTTGATAATGATAATTCCAATGTTGAAAAGTCTAGTACAAAGACGTCAAAAAATGATAGAAAAAAATGAGGAGAAAGAGGAGATATCAACCCTTACCGGTCCTAAAAGAGTTATAGCATCTTTTTTTGGAGTTGCATCCGGATTATTGGCAGGAGTTTTTGGAATAAGTGGAACACCACCAATTGTTGCAGGACTCTATAGCTTAGGCTTACCCGCTGTGATGGTCGTAGGTACCTCCGTATTCGTACTTATTTTCAACTCAATTGCAGGTATAGGCGGTTTTTACCTATTAGGAAGGTTAGATCTGACTTTGATTATTCTCCTTGGCGGTGGAGCGGCTGTAGGTGCATTTATAGGGCCTCTTCTGCTTAAGAAAATTAATCCTAAAACTTTTGAGAAAATCTATGGACCTGTGATTGTGAGTACAATGGTCATTTTTGGCTTAGGGTTAATACTGGCATAATATGTTTTTTTATTTTTAGTTAGCCCCTCGGGGCAATAAATCGACTTGTTTTAACCGTAAAGTTGCTATATTATGTTATAATGAAGTTTTTATAATTAATAATACATAAATTCGTTATACAATCTATAACAAAGCTAAATAAAAAAAGAGAAATTAATTCTCTCTTCTGTTGAATAATTCAGTTCCTACTCCAAACAATTCCAATTATATTTTGGAGAGATGAATAAGTGTAGATAAATTAATGGATTAATGTGTAGAGTTTTATTGCTGTTACTTCAATCCATATCATCCACACTGCGATGAACACTCGTTCGAATAGGCCCTGATAAGGACTAAATGGGATATAAAAAAGCACTATTAATGTAACAAACCCACTTATCAATGAATATATTCGATAATTTCTCCAAATATTCTGGTTACTTCCTTTAAGTGCTTGCCATGTTAAAAGTTGAGCTATAAATATAGCGTAAAATCCAATAATACTAGCTACTGAATGAGCAATTATAACTGTACTATACGGACTATTCCACTGAAATAAGAATGCTACTCCTGCAAAGAGTACTGCCAATGAAAATGTGATTAAAAGTCCTGTCACAACTTTTCCAGAGCGAGTTTTAAGGTATTTACTGAAGCCTATTGTAAAACTAATTAATAATAATCCGAATATTATGAAATTTATAATTTGAAGAATTGCAAGATGTCCCAAACCTAATTCACTAACAGTACTATAAATTTGACTAAAACCAGGTCTTAGAAGACTTTCAATTATCACCATAACTGTGAATAGAATAGGTGCAATGATTCCAGATAGGGCATAGAATCTTTGTCGTTTCATTGTTTGATTAATTTCCTTATTATTCATTTGATCATGTCCTCCTTTTTATCTACTTAATCCAAATTTTAAAAAATCTATAAGCTTATTAGTATCATCCAGAAATTTTGACTCATCATATTCTTCATCTATACCCAAAATTTCAGTAGAGTGGAATAAAAAATGATTTACAATTCTTATTATGAAATCCTTCGAAAACCTGTCACTCAAGTCTCCAGCTTCAACCGCATCCGATACCATTTCTTCAACCCTCTCTTCAACGGTTTTTTTTACGAAACCGTTTACATATTCGATGATTTCTTTGGTATCTTCATTTTCCTCCTCATTTAAAAACATCATGGTGAATTTCACGTATTTGGGAAAACGAGCAGCACATTCAGCCCCTATCTGGGTTCTTAACCTGATCTTTTCAAAAAAATCTAGATTATGATCTCCTGCAAGCTCCTGCATGCGTTTATCCTGAAACTCAAGCTGATCTTTGTAGGCAGCCTCTTGCAGGAATAAATAAAACTCCTTTTTATCTTCAAAGTGGTAATAAAATTTGCCTTTGCTAATACCTGCATTTTTGATGATTTTGTTTAATGAAGCATTTTGATAACTATGGGTTGAAAATTCATCTAAAGCCGCTTCAATAAGTTCATTTTTCCTCCAAAATGACTTTTCTTTCATTTAACCTAATCTCCACTACGTATTTAACAATATATAAGTAATAATATCTTTTTGGTAGTAAATACCTGCAACTAAAGGGTTTTTCTGATATAACCCGTAATATAGGTCCCATAATATTTAAACCTGGCGGTCTAAAATCATAAGTATATCAATTTTAGTAGGAATAATTAAGATTGGATAGAATGAGTAATGAATAAATTTAAGAAAGAATTTTTAAATTTTAAGTTAGCCCCTCGGGGCAATAACTCGACAATTTTAACAATAAATAATTAAATTCGTTTAACTCATCTATATTTAGCCACATGGTCGTTATAGTTTAAAAAATAAAAATAATAAATTCTATCAAAAATAAATAATAATAAATCAAATTCAGGTGAGGATATGTTTAAAATAAAAAGAATATATGAACCTCCAGAAGAAGAGGATGGATTTCGACTATTAATAGATAAATCTTGGCCAGAAGACGTATCAGAAGAAGATGCAAAAGTTGATTTGTGGCTTAAAGAGATTGCACCTGATAAAGATATTGATGAATGGCCTGAAGATGATCTGGACCGTTTTGATAAGTTCAAAGAAGAATACCGCAACAAACTCCGAAGAACAAAGACACTTATAAAAATTATCAGAGATACTGAAAAAGAAAAAGGGACTATTACATTTCTTTATTCTGCTCAAGATCCAGAGTGCAATGCTGCAGCAGTTTTAAGGGATAAACTTGAAGGATATAAGACTATTGGCCAATCTGGATCATGTGGTGGTTAATTTTTTTATTTAAATTTATAACCACATTTGCTGCAGCGATATTTAGTTCCCTCTGGAACTATAGCTATATTATTTCGTTTAACTCGACTAGATTTAACCACATGGTCGTTATAGTTCAATGATGATGCAAAATTCATAATATCTATTGATTAAATGTCAAAAAATATTTATATTCTATTTATGAAAGTTGTTATTATGGATAGGAAGAAGTTACTGGTTGCTGGTGTTTTAATAGGTTTTATTATCTGTTTATTTTCTGCTTTTATGATCATCTCATTTGGTTTGAATTTAGTATCTGAGATCATTGATCCACTTCCAGAATATAATATTGATAATGCTTCTTTTAATAATTCCACTCCTGAATTAACAGCAGTCTCCGTAGCAAGACTAAATTTTGGAACTTCTTTTAATGAGGTTACTGTGAAAGATGTTCATTTGACTCCTGATGGGAAATACTGGATAGTTGGAATAGACCCAAATGATGCAGTGGATCATGTAGATGTTACTGTTGATACTAAAACTTTAATGAGCAAAAGAAATTTAGAGGGTAAATATGGTGAATGGAGGTCATTAGACGAACTTAAAGCAAATTACATTGCTGAAATTCAAGCCAACTATGCCTTTGGTAAATCTCAGAAGATAACCATGGGTGGTAAAGAAATTTGGAAAGTATCAATGGTTACTGATATTAATGATGAAACCGGTGCAAAGACAGTTAAGTACATTTATGTTGATGTTGCAACCGGAAAAAGCAAGAACACATTGGACGAGTTTAAGAGGGCTGCAGGGACAGATGGCTGGTTAACACTAAAAGAAGTAGATGGTGTAATTAATAAGGGAGATTACCAATTAAATTATCTATATGATCAAGAGCCGGGCCAATTTAGAGATGTTTTAAGGGATTTGTATTCGGAATAACATTTTTAAACTACAATTTATAAATTTAATTTCTTCGTTTAACTGGACTATCTTTAGCCATATGGTCGTTATATTTTAGTGATGATGTAAAATTCATAATATCTACTGATTAAATGCCAAAAAGAATTTATACTTTATTTAGAAAAGTGGTTACTATGGATAGGAAAAATTTGCTAATTGCAGGCGGTTTAATTGGCGCTATTGTTATTTTATTGATTATGGGAATCTTTATATTTAATATAATCACTGATTCAGCCAATTTGGATGATTTAACAGTTATTTCAAATTCAACTAATCTTCCTGCAGAAAAGGACATTTATTTTGATAATTCAACTCCTGAAGCAACAGCCATATCCATAGCAAGATTAAACGAAGGAATGATTGGTTTTGATGGTTTTATTACTACTAATGCTTCTTTAACTCCTGATAGGAAGTATTGGATAGTGAAAATGCACAATGTATATGATGTAGGTGATGAGTTGGTTGTTACTGTTGATGCAAAAACATTGATGAGCAGGAAAAAAGGATGGTTGGGAATCCCTGTAAATCCGTGGAGGTCAATGGATGAACTGAAAGCAAAATATATCGCTGAAATTCAGTCTGATCAGGGTATAGATATTGGAACACCATCTAAAGTGACTTTAAACGGGAAAACTGTCTGGAAAGTGCCATTTTATAACGATAGTTGGTATCGGCCATATGGGTATGTTTACGTTGATCTTACAACAGGAAAAAGTAAATTTACTTATTCAAACGGAAGAACAGAAGGTTGGAAGACACTTAAAGAAATAGATGATAATATGTATGATGGTACATCATTTAGAAATGCTTTAAGAGATTTATATCCAGAATAATTTTTATTTCGTTTAACTCGACTTGTTTTAACCGTACGGTTGCTATATTATGTTATAATGAAGTTTATCTAATTTTTCATACGTTTCATCTCCAATTAAATTATTTTTTTATTCTTCTGATCCGTAGGTCAAAGCAGCAACGGTTAAAAGAATAATTGCAGCCAATACAATAACGATTATCACATTAAAAATATTAAATGAATGAATGCTATGTAGATATAATAGAGTAATGATTAAGGATGCCAACCATACTATTGTAACAACCCATCCTTCCCAAGATTTGGGAGCGGGTCCATAACCGACGATTTTAGGGCCAAACCAACGTTTTTCAGTAATTCTTTTCATACTGCCATCTCCAATTAAATTATTTTTTAAGTATTGCTTCGAGTAAATTACTCCAGTATTCCTTTATATTTTCATCTGATTGAGTGAGACTTAATTGAACATAAATACCAAATGGTATATCCATTAAAATTTTAGCTAGAGTATGTGCATCAATATCACCTCTGACTGTTCCTTTATCTTGCTGTTTTTTTAGAAATATTTCTAAAGACTCTACCATACCATTATAATAATCAAGATAAATCTTTCTGAGGGTCTCATCCTCTGATGTTAATGAAAGTATTTCAAAGGTTAAAGGTATTACCTCTTTTAATCCAATAATAACATCAGATATTCCTTCTAATGCATCTAATGAATCGTGCTCTTCATAATATTCAGGATTAAGAACACCGCCCATAGCTTTAAATCCTGCTCTTAGAATATCTTGTTTATTTTCAAAATAAGCATATAAAGTAGGTTTACTTAACCCCGCATTTCCAGCTATATCATCCATCGTAGCTCCTCGAAAACCTTTTTCTACGAAAGCACGACCTGCAGCTTGGATAATTTTTGTTTTAATTAATTCTTTGTATTCTGGGATTAATTTTGGCATACTCATCAATTTCCACTAAAACTTCAACTTTTTTACTACTAATTAACTTAGTTTATTTTTAGTAAATAAATTTTACTGTTAGTAAAGTAAAATATGTTCACCCATAGAAAAGTAACTCGACTTTAAAAGAAAATTGTGTAGCTAAGATCACTATTTTAACACGATTTAAGCTAATGGTGTTAATATTTCAGCTCCTCTGGACAATAACTCGACTTGGGTTAATAATGAACAATTAAATTCGTTAAACTCGACTATAACGAAGTTTGAGTTTAAAATAAACTAAAACTCAAACTCTATAAAATAGCTAAATAAATGGTGTTGGGAACTATGAATAATAAAAGTATTTTTAAATTTAAGCACTTGAACTTTATTTCAACTATCCTTAGTAATTCCTATATGGCCAAAAGACTTTAAAATAGCTATAATGCCCCTAATAAATATTAAAAACCCGGCTATGGGAGTAACAGCAGATAATCTATAAAAAAAATCAATTATTGTAGTTTGATCTGGATATGAATAAAAGAAAAACGCGTAAATGATAAAAAATATAAAACCAATTATTAAAAATATAGTATTTAAAAAGAAATATTCCCCACTTCTTAATATTGATTTGTAGTTATAAAGCTTATAATACAATGAAAATTGCTTAATCTCTTTTTTAATTTCTTTAAATTTTTCATCCAGCTCTTGAGATTCACTTTTAGGTATATTTTCTTCTTTTCCATAAATTTTAATTTTAGAATTATAATCATCTGTTATTTTATCTGATTTCTTTGTAATTCTATTTAAATAATTTTTTAGATAAGAAAGTGATATTTTGGAGATTATGGATTCATACTCGGTTAAATCCTCATTACCTTTGATAACAAGTAAATAAGTAAAAGACAATAAAGCTAATGTTGCATTCAATAAGAAAACAGTTAATATGACTGTAAAAATACCTAAAATTTCAGCTAAAGCCCCATCGGTCCCGAATATGGGTAAAGAAAATTTAGGAAGGAACCATACGCAGAATAAGCTTATTCCCCATATTATCCAAATGTCTCTATTCCATAATATTCCTTTAAATCTATCAATTTTAAAATTTATATTCATAAAAATCACTTAATTCTTAGCCTTCAAAGAAGTTATAACCTTCTTTGGTGGTGACAATTGCGATAAATCTCAAAACATTATTGGTTACCAAGTTGAATATGATTTAATTAACTGTATCTTGTTCTAAAGCATCTTTGCAGCATTTTTCTATTTCTGGAATGGTTATTTCCACTATATCTTTCTTGACTTCTCCTGGAGTCTTATTATCAGTCAAAATTAATGGTCTGGGAAATTCTATGTAAGTTTTAATACGATATCGTCCTCCTATAAACTCAGTAGTTACAGTTCTAAAACCTTCAACATCCATTAAGAGTTTCTTTATTATTTCTTTAAATTTACTTTCATCATTAGGTACTGATTTTAAATCAGTATTAATTTCCGCAAGCTCTCTAAAACGGTTTTTCGGATCTTCAACATAAACAAAAATAGATTTTCCCCAGAATATATTATTTTCCATAATATTAGCTCCTATTTAGTTATATAAAAACATTATTTGACATAATTAAGTATATTATTTACTGTTTTCACTAAATCGAAAATTTTATCTATCATTTATTAAATTCACAGAATTATAGGTAAATATACAAATCAATATATTATGAAGATGTGATTTTTTGGTCCTGATAAAATACTAAAATACGAAAGCACGGTTGGAAAAGCAGACGTGAAAGGAAAATCAAGTAGAGTTATCATCCCTCGTGAAATTGTGAAAATGTTAGGGCTAAAATGGGGCGATAAACTTATTTGGAACGCTGATATTGGTGATAAAGGTGTGACTATTACAGTTAAAGCTGCTAAAGAAGATAAAGGGTCATAGTTTTTGTTCAACTTTAATTGAATTATTATTTCATTAGAATTATTAAAATTAGAATCATTGATTTTTGTTCCTAAATGATTTGAACAATAAAAGAAATTAAGAATAGATATAAAAGACTAAACTAGTTTTAGTCGCAAAGATCATTCTATGTATGGTCTAACTATAACGTTAAATACCCAATGATCACTTTTCCATGCGTTTTCTATTTTGTCACGTTCATTATAGAAATTAATTATTTGCCAAAGTTGATCTTCAGTTTTTTTATTTGAAAAAGTACTGACTTCATTTATCATTTTTTCAAAAATGGGGCGCAAAGCTGATAAATCATTTTTAAGCCGGTTATCTACTCTCAATTTGGCATCATTATATCTCCTTTGAGTTTTTCCACTTAATTTCTCATTTTCAATGTCAATTTTATTTAAATTAACTTTTAGATATATTTTAATGCATTTTTCAGCCATGTTGACTTTAGTTTTATAGTATTCAAAAAGATTAGGGACATTGAAAGCACTTGGTCTGCCCCATTCTTGTGCCGTATCACAGTAAGATAAAAGAAATGCAAGGGGGTATTCTTCGATAATTAATTCTCCATCAAATTTGTTTGACTTATGATAATTGTGAAGAGCAATAGCTAAACTACTCTCTTCTATTATATCCTGGTATAATGCTAAATCGCTATCTTTTATTATGTCTTTATTTAATGTCCATTTTTCTCCATCTTTGAGTAGTAATATTGCAGAAACGATACCGTGATCATGTTTTTCAACTATTTGATATTGTAACCATTCACGAAATTTAAGTTTTCTAATAGGATCTTTAGAGTCAAATCTTTCACTTAATATGTCAATAGCATTAATATTCTCTTTTTTTGTAAGTATGCGTGACCAATATTCTTTAATTTCTATATCAAACTGTAATTTACGATCTATGAATTCTTTAAGTCCTTTAGATCCTCCTTTTTCGAGAATGTAGGTAAGGTCATGCCATAAACAGGTTAACAGCCATTTTTTAAGAAATCTATTTTCGTTCCAATAATCCTTTCCAAAAGGGGTATCTTCTTCATCTCTAAACTCATATAAAATCTGAAAACCCAATAAAAAGTTATGGAAGACATGGAAAAAATGATCTCGGTACGCCTTAGAATAGTATAAAATATTTTCATCATCGATAAATTCGAGATACCTTGTAAAAACTTCCTCGGGTAAACCTAAATTTTTAATCCAATTTTCTACAGTCTTAAGAACTCCTTTTTCAGCTTCTTTCCAGCGATTACCCAAAATATTCTCTCTTTGTGTTTTTAATGTATCAATTACATTATCATAGGATTCCATAGTTTAGCCCCTTAGTTATTGGTTTTCATTTAATTTAGTACATTCTTTAATTAATTCAGCCCCAAATAACTCATCGTAAGTATATTTGACTCCAGATAGGTCTTCAGATAATCCTATAAATGATTCTTCAGGATATCCTCTTAAATTTCTTAGTATAGTCCCTGCTTTCATTGAAAATAGGTTAAGTGCATCTTTTTCTAGTTCTGTAAAAAAGTATCTTTCTTTAATGTCAACGTAAAGTAGGCCATAAACGTACTCCCCGAAGAATAAAGGTAAACATACATTGGTAAGTACCTTACGTTCTCTGCCTTTTTTTATACTTCCACTAATAGGATCGTCGACATTTTCACGAACAATAAAAACAGGTTTTCTGTCTTTTTCTTCCTTTTTAAGCTCTATATTCAACTGTTCTATGGCTTTAAACCCTAAACCGCCGGATATAAATGGAATATCTGATAATTTTTTCTCTTCTGTTTCAGCATCTGATCTGGGCTGAAATTTAAAATATTTATTAAAATCCTTTTCTTTTAACAATTCTTCTGGTTTTAATGGATTTTTACATGTGTAAAGCAAAGGAAAAATATTTTCAGGTTTATTTATTAAAAAAGCTACTTTTTTCACACCTTCTGTTAACCTTTTTGCAAACTCAAAATAATTCTGATCCGCTGTCATTTTTTGTTCAATTTCCTGAAGTTCAGAAAAGATTTTCTTTTGATATTCCATAATGGCTATTGCAACTCGGCCGGACAAAGCCTGTAATATTTCTTCATCACTACGTGTAAACCACTTATCTTTGTCTGAGTGAACATTTAATACCCCTAATAATGTTTCTCCGAACATAATGGGTACGGCTATCTCTGAATGCCAAATATAAATTTCTTTATCAATATAGTTGCCCCAAGCTTTTACTAATCCTTCTAAAGATTTTATCTGACATTTAAGTGAATTTTTATATTCAGGTGTATCATATGAATTTTTCAGAATTTCACGCCTTTCACGTGTTATATTTATCATATTCTCTGCTATTTTTGTATATTTTTTAGGAATGGATTTAATTTTTCCTTTATAATTAAAATTTACATCTGGATCTTTAGATTGTTTTATAGTATTAAGTAAATTTAATTGAGCTTCGTAACAATTTCTATAAAATTCTACAATTTTGCTAAATTCTATAAAATCAGCATTTTTTTGTAAATCTTCTTCAGAGATAAATGGCATTTTATCTTTAGCAGCTTTACCTGCAGGACATACTCCTATTTCTCTAACAAGTACTCTACGATCAATTTTTTTAGAATCAATATCGCTAAGAAATCCGGGTACTAAATATTCTCCTTTCCAATCTACAAATCTAATTTTGGCATCCTTTGCGCCAGTTAATCTCTTGGCTTCATTTATCACTTCTTTAGAAAGTAGCTCTACATTAGCTTTTTCTTTATATTCTCTTTTTGGGTTCCACATGGCGCTTTTAAGTAACCATGAACTGTGTAAGGCAGGGGCAAGGCCAATTGAGACGTTATTGGCAAAATGTTCAAAGACAATTAAATCTTCCCGTTCAAAATCATTTCTTTTTCTATTATTGTTCTTGATACGATATGCATTTAAAACTCCAATTGGTTTTTTTTCAAGCAACAAAGGAACTATCATTACACTTTCAATATTTTCTAGATAAGTTGTTAAATCTTCTAATTTATCCTTATTTTCAATTAAAAGACTATAATTCCAAGAATATCTATTTGAAAGTGACGGATTACTTAATAAGAAATTAACTCGTTCTTTTACTGTATCTAGTTCATACTTTAGAAAATTAAAATAAGATTCAAAATATTCATTTTTCTGAATATCTTTCGGGCTTTTTTTAAATATAGACCTTGTATTGTTAAAAACATAGCCTACCATGCCTTTTTTATAAGCTATAGATTTAAAATATTTAAAATTATACAAATGATCAAAGTCATCTTTAGGGAAGTATCCCCTAACAACTAGATCTTCAGTTTCCCAATTAATGACTCTCACATGGACATGGTCTGCGTCCACTAATTTTTGCGCATTTTCAACAATTTTATCAATAACTTCTTGTTCCTTGATGGATCCTATTTTTGGTAGAATTGCTAAAATATGCTCTAATCTATATTTAAGTTCATCAATAGTATTTGTAGATTGTTTAGACATGTAATGCATCCCCTATTAAACGCCTATAATTTATTCATGATATAATTGCCTTTGATACACTTAAATATTTAACTATATAATCTTATTAATTTGAATAATCTAAATTAAAATGTTTATAATTGGGTAATGGTGATATAAACAGCATATATGGTTTAACAATAGAATAATATGGGATTTAATAAATTTAATCTTTAAAAAGCTTTTTAAAGATTAAAGTAAATCGATGGAACAATAATATTCTCTAAATTTTTGAATGGAAAATCCAAATCAGAATCCATCGAAATTTAGAATGAATTAAAATGGGCATTTACTTTTAGTTAGTTTTCTAGCTCAAAAAACAATTTTAATCATAACTAATCCATTCAAGCACATACTCATACTTCCTAATCAAATCAGATGCCTTCTCACCGAAAAATCCACATTCCACTCCATTAAATATAAATTAACCCCCATATCCACAGGAGTCTTCACCCTCTCAGGAATCACAAATTCCCTCGCAGACTTGACCATATGTGGATACCTAGATTCAAATGGTTCAACCTCAAAGAAATTTGTGATACTAACTTATTCTCATTTATTTTAAAATTTTCAAACAGGGTGTAATATAACGGATTGAAGTCATGAATATTCACCAGCTGACGAATTAATTGAATATACTTATCAATGGCGTTGATTTTCACTTTTTTAATGCCATTTTCACATTATTTAAATAATAAAATCATGCAACCATATCACCATCTCAATGTATTAATATAATAATTTAAAAAGTTAATACACAATGTGGTGGTTAGATGGTTAATGACGGCATGACTGCAGGATATGATATCGTTGTTGAACTGGATAATGGATTTTTTAACAGGTTGATTGCGGATGCTTTCCATAAAAGAAGATTTATGAGGTTTTACGGAACTATAGATTTACCAGAGGTATTTTCAGAAGAATTAGAAATTGGAGCGATAACTGCAGCAATATCTGCAGCGGTATCTGGAACTACTGAAATAGAATATGACATTCGTATAAATAAGCCCCCAAAAGTGAATGTTTCTAAAGATAATATGATTCGAATAGCAATCGATTTAGATGTAACTTTAATTGTTCTGGGAGGTACAGATGTTGATTTAGATTCCACAGTGTTTGCAGATGCAAAAATAAATTTTGACAGTAATGAAATGTCAGTATACTTGGAGGATGCAAAAATTGACAGGGTATCCATCAACGACGAACATAAACTTCCCAGAAATATAACTAGTCAATTTAGCAGGATAATTGTGGAAATAATAAAGAAAGAACTTGAAGAATATGAAAAAATCAGGTTACCAATTACGCCTTTTTCTACTCATTTGTCTGCTTCATCTGATTTACCGGCTATACCTGTAGATAAAGATGAAGTAGATATAACCATAGGTGACCCTGAAGAAAGTGAAAAAGGATTTAATTTAGCAGTTGAAAACATAAAAACGCTAAGTGGAGAAGAAATTGCTGTTTGTATGAATCTAATGGGATATACTGGTGGAGATGTTACAAAGATTTCAGATTTTAAAGATAGATATGATATAGGTATAGGTATCTCTGAGGAAGGTATGCGCAGAGCCTTTAAATTCTGGTGGGAAAATACAACTTATCCCAAATATGAAGAAATAAAGGGAATATATTCAGTGCCATTAGACTTTATCTATACACTAGCGGACATGGCGGGATTAGGAGCAGAACTATTTACTTTTGGTTTTGTAAAGGGCAAATGGGATGTTCAAGAAATTCGTTTTAATTACGATGCTAAAGTATCCATTAATGAAATGCCCGATTTTAACCTCTTGGGAGATAATAAAATTGCTTTTGCCTTTAAAGGCATACGATTAAGTGCATATGCAGATTTAATATTTGCAGTTGTATCTGAAGTGGCCGTTGATACATCTGGCTGGATTCCGGATTGGGCAGCTCCCTGGAAAGATGTTACAATAAGTAAAGAGGCATATTTTAAAAATATAAACCTGTTTGACAGCGAAATTGGCATCGATGTTAAAAAGGCGGAGGGGAAGGTTTATCTGGATGATAGAAATAGGTTTATGGCTAAAATTGAAGATTTAGAAATAGATTTCGATTTGCCGTGGGATCTTCCAGAAGCAGTGTTAAATTGGATAGTTGAGTTCACCAGCAAAATTTTAATAGCTGAACTTCCTGCATTTCCACTCTCTTCAGCCCTTATTGCCCAAGACATACCAGATTTAGAACTTACTCTTGAAACAGATATAAAGAAATTAGTTATAAATGATGTTGAAGCTGTTATTGGGGCAGATCTCAAAATTAAAGAGATGGCAAGGACAGTTTCTAATCATTAATTTTTAGCTAATTTCTCTATCTCTTATAGGGTGTTGGTACGGGTGGTGAAGTAGTGCAGACCCATTTCCAAATGGTCAAAACGTGCTGTTCATTTGAGGTAATTTTATAAAGCGGTGGCGGATAATGTTGCATAATCCACATTCCCCTCAATACGGGGGTTGGTATAGTGGGGTTAATTGTTTTAATTGCAACCCATGAACAGAATAAATGTTTTTGGTCGTGACTAGTTAGTGCGTGTGTGGTCTGTGTAACTGGAGCTGCTGATACTGCAGTTGAAAGCCCTGCTGCTGCCATAAAAATCAGTAGGAGAATACTTAATTGTTTTTTCATAAATTTACACCTCCACGTGCATTTATCTAGTACAGATCTAAAAGTGGGTGTTATGATTTTATGTCATAATTTAGTAATAAATTTTTTATCATTATTACTAATTCAGTTAAAAAAACAATCAAGTTGTTTGTAGTATTTTTGCTCTAAGTTAAGAACTCTTATAACGACTTTTATCAGCATCTACAACCCTAACTTTATAGCTTACTATCTGATGGTCATAATCTTCAAGGAAGTACTTAAATGCTGATTGACCTCCGGGAGCGATATTGTCAACATCAGCAAAATCCCAATCAGTAGCTACTACATTACCATTCTTATCATAGCCTGTAATGTTATATGCAACACGAGCAACTCCAAATGAATTATTGTTCTGTAATGTGCCATTTATCCAGTATGTTCCATCTGCAAAATAACCATTTGAAGATAGTATAGTGACGTTTTCCGTTTCAGGGTGTGGAGAAGGTTGAGGAGTAGGTTCTCCTGTGCATCCAGAAATTCCTATAACCGCCACAATTAAAATTAAAATAGATATTATTTTCTTCATTGATATCCCCTTCATATTGATTAATAATTTATAAAACATATTAATAAACTTTATGAAAGGATTTAAACTTAAATAAAAGGTCTAATGTAATTTAATATTTGTTCAGAAGGAAAAAAAGAAAAAAATTTGAGTTTTAACTATTTTGCAATTAGGGAAATAAAACCAAGTACTATCATTACAAATATTGCTAACCACATTAGCCAAACTGTGAATACTGGGAATAGTAGGAAAAGAATCAGGATAATAATACCGATAGCTATCAGTGTTCCGCCGCTTATTTGTTTTGTTTCTGCCATTACTTCACCTCCAAATATTTGATTTGGGATTCAGAAAAACACATAGCATTTTTCTTCAACCCCCACAATATTTTTTAATTAACGAATATTATGGACATTATTATAAATTAATTTTCTTATATTTTCTATCTTGTACACTGCAACTTTCATTAACTTTAGTTTATTCTCTAAATTTTAAAAATAATCCTTTTTAATCAAATTCACTTAACTTCTTTCCATATTTAGACCCCATTTTGAAGTTTTATCTGATTCATTCCCTCCAATTTCCCCTATCCCTTCTATAATAATGCTTAACCAGATATTCACTTATAAACTCAACCTTCTCACACTTAAACTTCAAATCTCCATTTAAATGCCCAAATAAAGGAATACCATCTCCCAGTAAGATCGGCACCGTGGTAATTATCATCTCACCGATTAAATCTTCCTTTAGAAATGATTGAATGGTCCTGCCGCCGTCAACATACAAATTGTTGATTCCCTTCGATTCAAGTCGCTGTAATATGTCTTTTAATTCTCCATTAACTATTTCTGCTTTGTTTTCCAGTTCTCGAGGAACGCCCTCTAAAATATTGCTTAGAACAAACACTGGCCTGTTATAGGGCCATGATTCAAAGCTTAAAGCTGTTTCATAGGTATTTCGACCCATTAAAATCCCATCAATTCCAGCTATAAACTCGTTAAACCCAAAGTCGCTGTTATCGGGGTTAGGGATATTGATAAGCCATTCTATGTCTCCATCTGGCCGGGCAATGAACCCATCAAGACTTGTCGCAATGTATATAACCGTCCGCATATTATCTCCTGTTTAATTAGTAAAATAGCCTGTTTTGAGGCTCTCCCTTTTATAATAAGTATGTTACTTAAATCAAAAATAATTTTAGTCAAAATATTTTACTATGTTCACTGGCCGCATTATGGAATATTCACACAAATCTAAATTGAATTCAAAAAAAGAATTTAAAACGAATCTAATTTGATTCATTTTAATTGTGTTTCCTCAAACTAGTCATTGATAGACTAGTTTAATAGATTATCCCGGTATTTGTGTTACAGTTCCCCAACCAGTTATTTTTTTTGTTATTTTGGGCTTACCTATGTAATAGAGGTCTCCTGGGCCATAAATAATAACATTTAAAAGATCTGATACGCGAACAGTGGCTTCTCCAGGTCCATTAATAGAAATAGTCGCTGTTTTACTGGTCACATAAGCATTTCCTGGTCCATTAATATAAATACTCGCTGCTTCACTTATCAGATTGGTTGCATTGTAAATCCCAGTGACGTTTACTTTTTGATTAGCAGCTTTTCCAGAGATAATTCCGCTACCGTTAAGGATGATGTTGTTGGCATTTAAATTAGTTATATTGCAGTATGATGAGTTGATGATTAAATTTGTTGTAGTTAAATTGCCGGCATAAAAGTCACCATTAAGTTTGAGGTTGTTAATAGTTAAATTAGATAGGCTGCCGACTCCATTGTTGATTTTGATGCTTAAATTGTTAAGTTTTAGGTTAGTAGCATCCAGTTGTCCGGGTCCGGGTCCCTTCATTTCAATGTAATTGATATCTTTTACTGTGATATAATATGTAACGGGATGAGGGGAATTTAAATATAATTTTTTATTGATTACTTCTGCTTTTATATCATCTACGGCAGATTTTCCAGATGAAACCTCAACAGATTCCTTATCGCCTTGGGTTATAATAATATCATTAGGGCCTCCTCCGCTTATTATAATCTGGTTAAATCCACTAAGGTTTTTATCAACATCTGCATATCCATAATTTCCTATACATCCAGAAATAGCTATAATCCCTAAAATTACTACACTTGCCAAAATATAATTTTTCATTTTCCATCCTCTTTATTAAACCATTCTATATGATGACATTCTTTTAATTTAAAGCTACTATTTCCACGTTTAAATTCATTAAGAATTGATATAATAGCTTCCATTTAAAGGAAACACTGCTATGGTTCCATAATTATCAATTTTTCGTGTTATTTGGGGGCTGCCTATGTAATGAATAGTTCCTGTACCTTTAATAATAGCATTTAAAATGTCTGATACACGAACAACAACATACCCTGGCCCATTAACATAAATGTTCGCTGTTTTACTGGTTAGATTTGTTGCAGTGTAATTGCCAGAACCATAAATATTTACCTTTTGATTAGAAGCATTTCCATCAACAAAAAGTTTACCGCTGTTATTAAGGTTAATATTGAGATTTTTGGTATTTAAATTACTTATCGCACTAACATAGGACTTACCACCGTTTAAGTTAACTGTAAGTTCGTTAATAGTTAAATTATCAATGTAATTTAACTGTCCATTGTCCATTTTAATGGTCAGCTTGTTAAGTTTTAAGTTGTTGCCCCCTATATTTCTGAGTGGCCCTGATCCTGTCATTTCAATGAAATTTATGTCTTTTACAGTTAGATGATAGATAGCTGTGGTAGTAGAGTTTAAATACAGCTTATTATTGTTTACTCGTACTTTTATCTTCGACGTTTCATTTTGTTCTGTTTCAACTAAGAGAGATTCCTTATTGCCTTGAGTTATTCTAAGATCGTAATTTATACCATCTACTATAATTTGATTAAAATTGCTAAGTTTTCCTGTTTCATTAGTAGTTGCAAATCCTGAATTGTTTGTATCTCCAGAATTACTCATGTCTATACATCCAGAAATAGCTATAATTACTAAAATCACTACACTTGCTAAAATATAGTTTTTCATTTATTTATCCTCTTTATTTAATCAAGCTAACTTTCTAAAATAATTTTTCCCTCTTTTTTAGCGCTGTTAAACCCAGAATCCATCTTTAATGCGCTATCATAGTATTTTACTGCTTCCTGGCGTTTTCCCTGTTTTTCAAGTACAACACCTTTATTGTGCAGTGCTGCGGCATCATGTGGGTTAATTTTTAACACCTTATCGAAACAGTCCATTGCCTCTTGAAATGCATTAAATTCTGCAACTACTGTTCCTTTATTGTTCCACGCAGCGGCATCTTCAGGATTCGTTTCTATTGCATTTTCATAGGGTCCCACTGTTTTTTGATATTTTTTCATTTTCCGTGACTCATAAACAGCTAAACCTATTAAAAATACTAAAAGTATGCTGAACACATAAAAAAAAGGATCTTTTGTATAAACTGGTTGAAATATGTAAATATAAGCTAATCCTATCCCTAAAAATAATAGAGAAAACCATGTACCAGGATCGTAAACCCTTTTTAAATAACCTTTTTTTACGAATATGCTGTCAGTGATGCTTCCAATACCCATCACGCCAAAAATCAACACAGATATGGCTGATTCACCGATTAAAAATCCAAAAACTGAAAAAATTAAGGCAAAAGTACCAAATAAAAATCGAGGCATGCTGTTTATCTTTTTCATTGGATTATTCATCATCTTACCTTTAATTAATTGAATTATGTGCATTTAACTGCAAGTTATGACTATTAATGCTTATTATTATACTATATTATAAAAGCATTGGGTAATTAGGAGTAATCAACCAATTTATTCAAGATCTTTATTAGATGCTAATCCATTTTAATTCAATTATTTCTATAAATTATCTGCTAAATCAGTCAAAAGGGTTATTAGAGTTTAATTTTATACAATTTCTGGTTAATTTAGAAAATTAACTGGTTTTTTGGTTTAAAAATCAATTTTAAGTAATAATATTTCTATCTATTCATAATAAATACTAATTTTTTAATATAAGATTTTAATAAACTTTATAAATAGGTTATCACTTACCAAAGGATATGATTTAATAAAAAATTTGGAAGCCGACAAAATTTTTAATTTTAGGTGTTTACAATCGTAGATTTTCGAGCAAATTATAAAGGGGATGTAAAAATTAGAAAACAGGCCATAATATTAATAGTAACTCTTATTTTAGGGATTATGCTGTGCGGTGCAGTATCAGCAGCGGGTTTGGCAGATTCACCGTGGCCTAAAAGTGGACATGATTTGAATAATACTGGTCAATCACAGTATAAAGGACCACAAACCAATACCACCAAATGGAATTACACAACTAATGGTTCTATAACTTTTTCTCCTGTTATTGGCAGTGATGGAATCATCTATTTTGGAAGCTGGGATAATCATTTGTATGCATTAAATCCCAACGGTACTCAAAAGTGGAATTATACTACAAGTGGTTGGATATCTACCTCTCCAGCTATTGGCAGCGATGGGACCATATATTTTGGGAGTTGGGATAATAATACATATGCATTAGACCCTAATGGCACGCAAAAGTGGAATTATACAACGAAAGGCCAGATACTTTCGTCTCCTGCTATTGACAATGATGGGACTATATACTTTGGAGATGCAGATGGTAATTTGTATGCTTTAAATCCGAATGGAACATTAAAATGGAATTTCACAACTGGACATCTTATATTTTCGTCTCCTGCTATTGGTAGTGGTGGAATAATATACTTTGGATGTGACGACCATAATTTGTATGCTTTGAATTCCAATGGAACATTAAAATGGAATTATACTACTGGAAATTATGTAAGTTCGTCTCCTGCCATTGGTAGTGATGGGACCATATATTTTGGTGGTGAAGACAATAATACATATGCTTTAAACTCAAATGGGACGTTAAAATGGATTTATACTACTGTAAGTTATGTAACTTCGTCTCCTACTATTGGAAATGACGGAACTATATATATTGGAAGTTCAGATCATAATTTGTATGCTTTAAACACTGATGGGACATTGAAATGGAATTTCACAACTGGAGGGGGAGTAAGTTCTCCGGTTATTGGCAGTGATGGAACAATATACTTAGGAAGTAATGATGGTAATTTGTATGCTTTAAACTCTAATGGTACACAAAAGTGGAATTATATAGCTGGAGGGGGAGTAGGTTATCCTGCTATTGGCGGTGATGGAACTCTATATTTCAGAAATGGGAATAGTCTGTATGCTATCCAGGATAAGTTACCCGCTGTAGTTAGTGTTGATCCAGTTAATAATGCCGTAAATGTGCAGGCTAACAAAGTCATCAATCTCACATTCAGCAACCCCATTGAAATGGGCAGCGGTCAAATAGAACTTAAAAACAGTATCGGAAGTGCAATAGCATTTATAACAAGTATTAATGGTAGTACATTAACTATAACTCCTACAAACCTTTTAAAAAACGGTAAATATACTTTAACCTTGTATAATGGTAGTTTAACTGACTTATTTGGAAATTCTTTAGAATTTTACTCTAGCAGTTTCACTGTCGATACTATCTCACCAATGGTAAGTGCAAATCAAACTAGTGGTATATCCAACAGCAACATTAACGTAAAACTTTCAAGCGAATCAGATGCTGCAATTTACTATAGAATAAACAGCGGGTCATGGTACAATTTTACTGGCAGTGGAACAGTTTTAATAAGTAACATAGGAACCAATAACCTTGAATTTTATGCAGTTGACATTGCGGGAAACCCTTCTGCCCATACGACCTACAGTTACATAATTGATAAAACAGCTCCAAAATTAATTACAACCAGTCCTAAAAATGGCGCTACTGGAGTCTCAAGAACAGCTACAATTACCCTTAGATTTAGTGAAAATATTATATCTGGTGTTAACTGGTCCAAAATTTACATAAAAAATGTCATTACAGGCAAAACAGTTGCCATTAGTAAATCGATTTCAGGAAACACTCTCTACATCAAAATGGCTTTGAAAAGATACGCATACACTTGGTATCAAGTTTACATTCCAGCACTGGCAGTAAAAGACCGTGCAGGCAATAGTTTAGCTGTAGGGTATACTTTCAGGTTTAAAACAGGTAGGTACTAATTTATTTCTTTTTTATTTTTAGATTTCAAAAATAACAGCTAAATATAAATAAGAAGGGAATTTCCCCCATCAATTGTTTAGATATGTTAAATATATAGCTAAATACACTAAAAATACCGCAACATTGAAAATTAGACGTTCCTTGAATTTATCTCTTAAAAATAGAACATCTGTAATAACAATAACGGCAATAAAAATCACTAAAGATAGAATCTTAATTGTTGTTTCAACCATTTTTATTACCTCGTTTATTTTTTAATTTACATCTTGATTATTCCAGATATTAATCAGGGCAAGGATAGTTACAAATATCATGGTGTAAACCGTGATCAGGGCCATAGAAAGTGTAATGTCGTTATACTGGTAGAAAATTGATAGTATGGTGCCCAGTCCGGTGATACCGTAAACAGCAGCTGCTTCGCTCCAGTATGGTTTGTTAAAAGTATTTAAAGCTTTTTCAGGTTTAAAATCGTATTTAGAAAGATAAAGGGCGAATATCTGGAAGAATATGAATACAACAAATAACCACCCTGCGAAATTGGAGATGGGCACACCGAAATATGCTCCAGGGGTTGTCCAGACCCAAAGACCCTGTAAAGTTGATGAAATGGGGTCAATGGTTAGATCCCACATTACCATAAGAAATGCAGCTATAAATGGTACTATAAATATCTGTTTTCCCTCAAGTTTTTTCATGTATTGGCCTGTTAATACGTGTGACAGCATCCAGGAAAGGTATCCTACTGAAAAATAGCCGAATACGATTATAAGGGGAACTGTTAAAAGCCCTAAGGTAGGTGAATAATTATAAAAACCAAATGGGAAACCAGTATGTACACTTAAGTTTTCAAAGAAGAAGCTTACTGCAAATGTAATCAGGAAAAAGATTAACATATTTTTCTTGCCGTAGCGCTCTGTCCCGTGCCAAACTGCGATAATAAACAGGAATGCAGTCACCATGAATGAATCTATTGCAAGCAAATTAGGATCTCTATAAGAGAAGATCAAAAGAATGTTTACAATAAAAAAGATTGCTATTAGAGCCCATCTAAACTTGTTAAATGTCCTTATTCCTTCTTTAGTCATAAAATCCTCTGTAAAAACTACTATAATTCTCTATTCTTTGATTACTATTTATATTTTTATGAATTTCAAATGAAAATTTAGATACCACAATTAAATTTTGTAGAATCATTTTTAAAGCTCAATTCTGAATAAAGAAGAATTGGAGATATTTATCTCCTTCTGCCGCATAATCCACCTAAAACCATTAAAATTGCTACTATTAATCCCGCAACAGGTAATCCGGTTTTTTGAAGTGGTATTGTTTTGGCGTGAACTTTGTTTCCACCATTATTTCCTCCATTATCTGAAGTCACATTGATATGCAGTGGAGTTATAGAGTTTTCCAGGTTTGGATCATATGTAGTAGTGGTTATAACTGGAATTATCACATAATGTCCATCTTTTACAGCTTTTAGGTTTAAATAGAGGTATGGGTCTCCTACTTGGACATCTCCAACGTCCCAGATTAAGGTTCTTGTTGATGCGTCATAGGTCCATGTTCCCTGGTCGACGCTTGCGTTGATGAATTCAAATCCTGTGGGTATTGGGATTTTGACTGCAACGTTTTTTGCAGTGTCAGGTCCTTTATTTCCTAGTTTAAATGTGATTTTGACATTTTCACCTGCTTTAGGGTTGGAGTTGCCTGATGTGCTGGTAATGTATAGGTCTGCTTTGTTGATGGTTATGGTTGCTTTCGATGTTTTTGATTCGTTATTGTATTCATTTTGGGATTGTAAAGCAATATTGGTTATAATATTGTTTGATATGTTTGTTTTCACTTTTGTTTCTAATATTAATGCTTGATAAAGTCCATTGGAAAGATTATTTAGGTTCCATGTTATTGTTCTGGAAATAGGGTCGTAAATTCCTCCGTCTGAGGCAGATACAAATTCAAGGCCAGTTGGCAGTTTATCCACAACTTTAATGCCTGTTGCCTCATCTGGGCCGTGGTTTTCAAGTATTGTAATGAATCTGACTGTATCGCCTATATCAAAGTGAATTGGTTTTGCTACTTTATTTATGGATACATTGGCTTGTGGGACGTAGATGTTTGCGGTTGCTGTTTGTGGATTGGGGTTATATTCGTTTTGGCGTTCTGAAACGTTATTATAAATGGTTTTACTTGCCCATTGCGGTGTTATAATGCCCATAAGAGTTAATGCAACTTCTTCATTGGCTTCTAAGGTTCCAATATACCATACTCCGTTAATGAATGTTCCTTTGCTTACATGTGCAGTAAATCCTTGAGGTATGATATCATTTATAGCAACGCCTGTGGCAGTGTCGGGTCCATTGTTGCGCACTGTAACAGTGAAAGTTGCTGTGTTACCAACGTTTACTTTTGGTTGATTTGGAGTGTTTGTTATTATGATATCTGCTTCTGGTGCATAAACTGTTGCGTTTGCATAATCAATGTCTGGGTCGTACTGATCTTCGTGGATTTTTCTTACAATGTTTGTAAGGTTTCCTGGACTTATTATAGTGGCGTTTATGGTTAGTATTGCTGTTTGGCCGTTATTGAGGTCTCCTAAATTCCATAAAATGTAGTTTCCTATAGGGTTTATACTTCCAATAGTTGGTATTGCAGAGACATAATTAAGTCCAACAGGTAGTTTATCAATAAATATTAATCCGGTTGCTTTGTTTGGTCCTTTGTTAGTCACTGTGATTGTGAATGTTACGTTTTCTCCTACATTGGCCCTCTGTTTGTTCACAGTTTTGATAATGCTGATATCTGCTTCCTGTGCGTTTGTGCTGGCACTTGCAGTATCATCATCTGGTGTTGGATCGTACTGATCTTCTGCGGTTTTGGTGGCTGTGTTGGTTACTGTGCCTGCCACGGTTATTATTCCTGATAGGGTTAATGTTGCATTAGCTCCATTTGCAAGGTTTGGAATAGTCCAGATATCTGTTGTACTGTCATATGTTCCAATTGATGGATTAAATGCTAAGTTGCTAAAGCCAGCGGGCATTATGTCTGTTATTTGTATGTTGGTGGCGTTATCTGGCCCGTCATTTATAACTGTGACAGTGAATGTAACTGTGTCTCCCACGTTAGGCATGTTTTTATCAACAGTTTTAGCCACGCTGATATCTGCCATTGGCACGTAGATGCTAACGCTTGTTTTATCGTTGTTTGGGTTTGGATCAACTTGATCTTGATATGTTTTTGTGGCGTTATTAGCGGTTGTTTTACCTGCAATGTTTCCTGTAACTGTTCCATTCATTGTCAGTGTGGCTGTTGCCCCATTTACAAGGCTTGGAATAGTCCAAATTCCCGTACTACTGTCGTATGTTCCAACGGAAGGAGTTACTACAACATTGCTAAAGCCAGCAGGCATTTTATCGGTTATTTGGATGTTAGTAGCGTTATCTGGCCCGTTATTTCTAGCCGTCACTGTGAAAGTTACTGTATTTCCTACATTTGGCCTTGTATTGTTAACTGTTTTTGTTATATCTATATCAGAAGACGATAAAATTTGTATTGTGGCATTTATTGTCTGGTTATCAACAGTTGCGTATACTAATGCAGATCCTGAAGCTAAATTGGCTGTAAAAACAGTGTTTGAAGCTCCAACACTAGTTATACTATTTTGAGGATTAACATTTCCTGCGCTTGTTGAAAATGCAACTGGGATACCATCAGGTACATACATTGCATATTTGGTGAGTGTATTTTCTCCATTGGAGTCCATTATAAGGTTTGTAGCGATATTTGAAGTTTTTCCAATGTATATTGAGGTTGGATTTGCAGTTATGCTTAGTATAATCCATGGATCAGCCTTTACTGTACTGTTTATTAATTTACTGAAGTTAGGGTTATTTGAACCCCACCAGTTATGAGTAGCATCCAGAGATACAGTAGAGTAAATAGCTTCACAGTTATTTGCAGAATTTCCATAGAATCGGTTGAAATGCAAAGTACATGTGCCGCTGTCATTATAAACTGCACCGCCCTGGTTTGCTTTGTTACCTGTGAAAGTGCTGCTAGTTACAGTACAATTACCACTACCGTTAAAAGCAGAGTTGTAAATAACCCCACCTGTAGTAGTTGCATTGTTACCTGTAAAAGTACAATTTTCTAGGGTACAAATGTCCTGATTATAGATTGCACCGCCTTGATTTGCATTGTTACCCGTGAAAATACAATTTGTTAAAGTTAACGTGCCTACAGTATTGTCAATTGCGCCACCGAAATTCGTTGCAACATTATCGCTGAAGATACATGCATTTAGAATACAGTTACCGCCACTATTTTCAATTGCGCCACCATAACCAGTTGCGGCGTTACAAGCAAATATACAACTATATAAGGTACAGATCCCATTAAAATTGTAAATAGCACTGCCTTGACTTGCTTTTCCCTGTGTAAATGTTAAATTTTTGAAGACAACATTTACTGCACCATTAATAAGGAATATCCCGCCACTATTCTCTGCGTTGATTATTACGCTGCTTCCAGTACCGGGAATCCATGTATCGCGCAGTATTGTCATGTTCTGGCTGATGGTTAATCCTCTGTTTCCAGATCCTTTGTATGCTCCATTTGCGATGTGGATTCTTCCGCCAGGAGCTACAGTGGAAATTGCTTTATTTAATGTGAGGAAGGGATGTGCTTGACTTCCATCTCCACTGTCACTTCCACCATCAGCAGCAGTAGCAACATAAACATCATTCGGTAGCAGTATGGAGATATTAACAGTCACATTTTGATCATCAACTTGGGCAGTTACTGTTGTATGGGTGCATGCGATTAAACTGGTGAAAATAGTACTGGCACTACCCTTAATTATTATGTTATTTTGGGGTGATAAGCTTCCATACGGGCTGGTAAAAGTTACAAGAGGATAATATAGTGCACCAAGGTTAGATGTGTTTTCACCGTTACTGTTATATATTAAATATGCTGTTACAGTAGAATTTTTACCAAAATCTATTTTGTTGGGATTAGCGCTAATATTTAAAACAAGATAAGGAGATAGATCGACAGGTCTATTATTTGATACTAGTTTATCAAAATTGGGGTTATTTGAACCCCACCAATTATTAGTGGCATTAGCCACACATGTAGGTATACCAGTCACATATTCGGACCTGATTGCATCGCCCTCTTTATCTGCATGGTTTCCATAAAAATAACTGAAATGTACATTTAAGTTTCCACAATTAAATATGGCACCGCCCTTTTTACCTGAAGTGTTATTTATGAAACTACAACTGGTAGGGTTGCAAAGGTCACTAGTGGATATGGCACCACCTTCACTGGTGGCTTTATTTTTTATGAATTGACAGTTTTTAATAATAGTTTTCCATTCAACATCGATGGCACCACCATTTTCTGCTTTATTTCCAGAAAAAGTGCTGTTTATGATAGTTGAATCACCTAGATTACTTATTGCACCACCACTCTCTGATGCACTATTATTTTCAAAGTTACAGTCTTGTATAATTAAATTAGTATATTTATAATTGTTATATATTGCACCACCATTATACTTAGTTGCACTATTATTCTCAAAGTAACAGGATTGTAATAAAGAAACACCATTATTTTGTATAGCACCACCTACATCACTAGTTGAATTGGATATTGTGCAATTTTTTAAGGTAAAAATACCATTATTTTGTATAGTACCGCCATCATTTGATTTACCATTAATTAATTTTAGGTTCTGAATTGTAACCGTCTTACCACTTGTAATATTAAATATCTGAGCTTTTCCTTGGGCATTTATGATTGTTCCGGTCTGGCTTTGACCATTTATTACCATATTTTTGTTAATCTGTATGCCTGTGTTGTTTGCCCCGGTATAAGTTCCATTGGCAATATTTATGGTTCCCCCATTAGATACAGTTTCAGTAGCATTTTTAATGGTGAGTTTTGCGGTGTTCCATGATTGGCCATCCCAACTATCATTTCCATTAGAACCATTCACATAGATAACATCATTTCCAGATGGTGATGCGCTGGTTGCTGCGTATGCAGAATTAATACATGTTAAAATCAATATAATTGACGCAATAATTAATATTACATGGTTTTTCACGTTTCCACTACTCCTTTATGCCTTGGCTACTCAAATCTATGCGGAATTCAATTTTTACGATAAACCTGCTTTATTAACCGAATAGCTACTTTTAAAGGCCCACTCCAAAAATTGCAAGTGAAGTAGAATTACCTTAAACCATGAATTGTATTAATAATAAATAGAATATTCGCTTAGGTTCACTTCAATGAAGTTTAAATCGCTGCATTGTCGCTAAGATTTTATTATTAATGATTTTTGGATTTATCGCTCTCTTTTGCTTAAGTATTAAAACCTATCGAATATTTGCCCTTAAGATTCAATTCCAAAAGATAAAGGAAGCCAAAATATCTTCAGCTATGAATAGTAACTTTGATAGTACTGATAATACTTAATTTGGTTTCTATCTTGATATTTGGTTCAGTACTTACAGCTATATTAATTTTACCGTCATATTTTCAAACTAATATAGTATAAAGAATTAATTTGATCTATTAATTATAAAAAAGTAAAAATAGATAACATTACTGGAAGATTTTATACAACCTAATTATATATATAAAATAAAGGTTTTTAAAACAATTTTAGGTATAAATAAGTAATATATACTCTTTTATTGATTTATAAAGCTTAAAACAATTGTTTTATATAACAAAAATATCTAACATTTGATTATAATGGTATAGGATACAAAAAATGGAAGCTGGAAAAATAAATATATTGCGTGTTCTATAGATCCTATGAAATTCAGGAATGTTTCGGCGACTTTTACCTATTTTTATTTAACTACAACAACTTAAACTGAATTTAAAGGTTTATTAGATGAATTTTTAGTGGAGAACAAATTTGAGCGTATGCTTTCATGGATTATGCAAGCAGTAACGGGTTTATCTGTACTTATCTTGATAATGAAGCCGTAACTGAATTTTAAATATTTAATTTTTAGGAAGTTGCCAGTTTGTTCATTTATTTATGTATTTAAAAAATATAACCAAATACACCAGAAAAATTCCGATATTAACAATTAGGCGTTCCCAAAATAAATGCCTGAGGAACAGGTAATCTACGGCAAATATGATGATAGCAAAGATTACTATGGATGATACATTCTTGACTGTGGGGTTAATTCTTTTCATATTTTTCTATGTTTTGTTGAACATGTATTAAATTCATGGTTAATATTTCAACCAAAAAATTCATAATCAAATCAGGCACCCCACTGAAAAGTCCAAATCATACTCCATCATACATTTAAATATGGATGAGATAGTTTCCATATTTTTATGTATTTAGATATGTTAAATATATGGCCAAATACATTAAAAAAACTGCAACGTTAAAAACTAGACGCTGCCGGAATTTATCTCTAAAATAGGAGATCTCCGCCGACAATTACAGCAATAAAAATTACTAAAGATAAAATTTTAATTGTTTCAACTATTTTTAATCACCTTTTTTTCATATTCATTTAAATCCCGATTTAATCGGCATCTAAACGTTAAACATTTCTGTTTTAGTTGTAAACTCATCTGTATAACATTATATTTATTTTGACTTTGTAGATCTATATTTATTGAAATCTTCTGTGATTTAAATTTTAGAACTATTTACCCTCAAAAGAAATTAAAACTTTAAATAAAAAATGGAGATATTTATCTCCTTCTAATACTACCTAATCCACCTAAGACCATTAGAATTGCCACTATTATTCCTATAATGAGCAACCCGGTTTTTTGAAGCGGTATTGTTTTGTCATGGACTTTGTTTCCGCTGCTGTTTCCTCCATTATTGGAAGTTACGTTGATGTATAATGGGGTTATAGAGCTTTCTAAGTTTGGATCGTATGTTGTAGTTGTTATCTTGGGGATTATTGCATAATGGCCATCTGTTACTGCTTTTAAATTTAGGTAAAGATAAGGATCTCCTACTGCAACATCTCCAACATTCCATATTAAGGTTTTTGTTGATTCATTGTAACCGCATGTTCCTTGATCAACGCTTGAGTTGATGAATTCGAATCCTGTTGGTATTGGAATTTTAATTGTGGCGTTTTTTGCGGTATCAGGACCTTTATTTCCTAGTTTAAATATGATTTTTACGTTTTCGCCCTTTTTAGGATTAGGATTGCTTGTGGTACTTGCAAGATATAAATCTGCTTTGTTAATGGTTATGGTTGCATTTGCTGTTTTTGGATTGGTGTTGTATTCGTTTTGAGTTTCAGAAACGTTGTTGTATATTGTTTTTCCAGCCCATTGAGGTGTTATAACTCCTGTAAGAGTTAATGTAACTTCTTCATTGGTTTCTAGGGTTCCTATAGTCCACACGTTTCCAACAACTGTTCCTTTACTTACATGTGCAGTAAATCCTTGAGGTATAGTATCATTTATAACAACGCCTGTAGCTGTGTCTGGCCCATTGTTGCGTACTTTAACTGTAAAGGTTGCATTGTCACCTACATCTAGAACTGAGTTATTAGGGATGTTTGTTATTGTAATGTCTGCTTCTGGCGCGTAAATGGATGCATTGGCATAATCAACGTCAGGGTCGTACTGGTCTTCGTGGATTTTTCTTACAATGTTTGTAAAGTTTCCAGAGTTTATTACAGTGGCGTTTATGGTTAGTGTTGCTGTTTCACCGTTATTCAGGCTTCCAAAATTCCAGTAAACATAATTTCCTTTAATGGTTACTATACCTCTATCTGCTGTATTTGAATTGTATTGAAGTCCAGCGGGCAGTTTATCCAGGAATTTTAGTCTTGTTGCCGTATTTGGTCCTTTATTGGTAACGTTAATGGTGAATATTACGCTTTCTCCTACGTTGGCAGTGTTTTTATCTACCGTTTTGGTTATGTCCACGTCTGCTTCTTGTGTATTTATGCTTGCGCTTGCGGTGTCATCATCTGGTGTTGGGTCATACTGATCTTCTGCAGTTTTATTGGCGGTATTGGTTACTAATTGTCCTGCAATCGCAGAAGTTACATCTCCTGATAAAATAAGTGTAGCGTTTGCTCCGTTTGTAAGGGCCGGAATAGTCCAAATACCAGTGGTATTGTCGTATGTTCCAATAGATGGAGTTATTACAACGTTATTGAATCCTGCAGGCATTAAATCTGATATGCTAATGTTTGTAGCGTTGTTTGGCCCGTCGTTTATAACAGTCACTGTGAAAGCAACCTTATCACCTACTTGTGGATTGTTTTTGTCTACAGTTTTAGCTATGTGAATGTCAGCTACTGGGACATAGATACTGGCACTTGCATGGTCGTTATTTGGGTTTGAGTCGTACTGATCTTCATGGATTTTGTTTACAGTGTTAGTTGTTGTAATACCTGCAATGGTCGAATTTACTGTTCCAGATAAGGTTAAGGTGGCTGTTGTTCCGTTTGCAAGGTTTGAGATAGTCCAGATTCCATTGGAGTATGAAGTTCCATCTGATGCAGTGTATGAACAATTATCGAAGCCGTTGGGCATAATATCTATTATTTGGATGTTTGTGGCGTTGTCTGGGCCGTTATTTTTAGCTGTTATGGTGAATGTTACTGTATTTCCAACATTTGGTTTGTTATTGTTCACTATTTTTGTAATCTGGATGTCTGTTACTGGGACATAGATGCTTGCACTCGCTTTATCGTTATTTGGGTTTGGATCGACCTGGTCTTGATGTGTTTTTGTGGCGTTATTGGTTGTATTTTTGCCTGCAATAGTTTTTGTAACAGTTCCAGTCATTTTTAGCGTTGTTGTTGCTCCATTTGCAAGTTCTGGAATAGTCCAGATTCCAGTAGTACTGTTGTAAGTTCCAGTGGAAGGATTTATTTCAACATTACTAAAACCAGCAGGCATACTGTCTGTTATTTGTATGTTGGTGGCGCCATTTGGTCCGTTATTTTTAGTGGTTACAGTGAAAGTAACGTTATCGCCCACATTGGGCCTTGTATTGTTAACTGTTTTTGTCATTTGTACATCTGCAGACTGTATAATCTGTATTGTTGTGTTTACTATCTGGTTATCAACAGTTGCATATATTGGTGCAGTTTCTGAAGCTGAATTGGCTGTAAAGGCAGTATTTGAACTTCCATTACTGATAACGCCGTTTTGTGGGTTGAAGCTTCCTGAATTTGTTGTAAATGATACTGGAATGCCATCAGGAACATGCTTTCCAGTAAAATAAAGGACATTGTCTCCATTGGAGTTCATTATAAGATTTGCTTCAACATGTGAAGTTTGATTTGAATATATTGAATTAGGGGAAGCATTTATACTGAGTACTATCCATGGGGTATAATAAGAGGAATTAGTGTAATTCCCTGCTATTTGATTACTTGGAGCATTATTGGTACCCCACCAGTTATTAGTTAAAATGACTTCATTAACAGGTTTTTGGCTTAACTTTAAATAAATGGCTTGTGGTGAGTTATTTACAATACGGCACACATTTACGTTAAAATTTTGATTATCATTGGAGTAAAGACCACCACCGCTTCCATTTATGCTGGTTCCTGTAAGGGAAGGTTGACCGCCTGCACCTGCTTGATTATTGGATATGGTACTTTCATATATGTCTAAAGTGACAACGTTCTTATTTTTTGACATTAATGCGATTCCACCACCGTTTCCTCCGTTTCCTCCGTTACTTGATTTTGGGGAACTATGGCCGTCATCTGTTCCTCCATTTCCACCTTTGCCGGCTAAATTAGTGTCTATTGTACTGCTATATATGGCTATTGTACTTTCACTGGTACTGCTGTAATAGAAGTATATTGCACCGCCAGAACCGCCGTTTCCGCCATTTCCGGGTTTAGTGCTTGGGTCTTGACCAGTTTTGGTGTTACCTCCAGTTCCTCCGATACCTGCTTGATTGTGGGCTATCTGGCAGTTAATAATTTGAATTGGATTGCATATTAATAATCCTCCCCCATTTCCGCCAGACCCTCCATCTTCGGCAGGATATCTGCTTACAGGGTTCCCATTTCCTCCATTTCCAGCAACATTATGGCTAATGGTTGAACTTTCAATTTTATTAATGGATCCAGTGCTGTATATACCTCCTCCAGAACCACCAGTTCCTGATTTAGCAGGCTTTACATCATACCAAAGATCAGCTTTGACCTCATCCTTATACGAACCAGCATTACCTCCTCTACCTGCATTATTAGAAGAAATGTCTGTGTTTGTAATCGAGGTTATGGTTCCTGTGTTGTAAATTCCTCCTCCGTTACCACCGTTTCCACCATTTTGAGGGTCATCAATTACTATTTTAGTATGAAGTCCTTCTTTATCACTCCATTGTTCTTCAAATAAATCTCCATTCCCGCCTTTGCCTCCGTTTCCTGCGGCATTATTATCAATATAACAGTTTGTTATGGTTAGTGTTTCTGTGTTATATATTCCACCACCAGATCCACCGTTATCTCCGGGTAATGCACTTTGACTTGCACCATCTCCGTTAGGACCATCAGGACCGTTAGCTCCTAGATTATTGTCAATGGTACAATTAGTCAGAGTTACTGTTCCTGTGTTGTAAATTCCTCCTCCATTATTTCCCTGATTATGTTCAATGTAACAATGACTCATAGTCAGTGTTCCTGTGTTGTAAATTCCTCCTCCATTATTTCCCTGATTATGTTCAATGTAACTATTATTCATGGATAATATTCCTTCGTTGTAAATTCCTCCGCCGTTATCTTTGGAATAACCCTGATTTATGAAAAGATCTTCTATAGTTACATTGATTTTATCATTAATCTTGAAAATCCGGGTCTTAGAATTTCCCTGTATCATGGTGTTTTGACAATTTTCACCATAAATATGTGAGGAATGTTCTACAGTTAATTCACTGGTAATGTAGTATTCTCCAGCGGCAATGTATAAATTTCCGCCTTTATTTTTATTTAAGGTGTCAATTCCTTTTTGTATGGCTTTAAATGGCCCTGTTTTGCCCCCTGTATAGGTAGGGCTGGTTCCATCCCAGCTGTCATTTCCTGTATTTGCATTTACATAAAGACTATTAGTTTGAGTTGATTTTACTGTATTATTTAAATTAGAATAATTTTGTATAGATGTATTTTGAAGGTCTTCTGTATATGCAGAGCTGATACAAGCTAAAATAATTAAAGTAAATGCGATTAGTAATATTGCATGGTTTCTCATTTGCGCTACTCCTATGGCGTTTGATATCCTAGTTTATAATCTTATACATCGATAAACCTGCATTATTAACCGAATAGATACTTTTAAAGGCTCACTTCTAAAAATTACAGGTGAAGTAGAAATTACCTTAAACCATGAATTGTATTAATAATAAATAGAATATTCGCTTAGGTTCACTTCAATGAAGTTTAAAACACTGCATTGTCGCTAAGATCTTATTATTAATGATTTTTGGATTTATCGCTCTCTTTTGCTTAAGTATTAAAACTTATAGAACATTTACCCTTAAGATTTACTTCTAAAAGAAAATAAAAGAAGCCAGAACATCTTAAACTTTGAATAGTAAATTTAATAGTATAAGTAATACTTAATTTAGTTCTATCTTTAATTTAAGTAAGTAAACGTTTATATATTAACTTAACTATCATAATTTAAAATTAATTTTTTATATAGGTTTAATTTAGGCTATTTATTCAAACATAAATGAAAATAAATGTTATTTATAAATTCTTAGATAAAATAACCTTATTTGATAATTATAAGCCCAAAATAATTAGCTTTAATTCAAAATTATTTAATTTTTGTTTCAGTGTATCCTGAAAACTAATTTTAATCATTAATAATTCATTAAGTATTTCTAAGCACTTTTAAAGTGTGATGGCATTAAAAACTGAAACTAAATATTCCGTTAGGATTAATTTAATTATTTATCCATGTTTTTACCATAAAATGCAATATTAGCTAGTTTTAAACTGCTTAGTGCAATCATCTAAAATTTATGAATCCATTTTACCTAACTTCCTCATAAATATATCAAAAGCAGTACATAATAATATTAAATTTAGTAATACATTATTTAAAATAAATTTTACTGGGTTGAAGAAAATCTCTTAGAGTTTTTCTGAACCCCAAAAATTAAATTTTTGGAGGTTAAATAATGGAAATGCCTGATTATTATGATGTAATATTTAAAAGAAGATCAATTAAAAGATATAATCAAGCTCCACTTGATGAAAAAGTTATAGAAGAAATTTCAAACCAGCTTAAAAATTTAAAACCTATGTACGATGACATAAAAACTGAAGTGAAGATTTTGCCCTTAGATGATGTTGAAGTGATGAAAAAGAAAAAACAGGCGCCGCATTATATTACCTTATTTTCAGAACCGAAGGGTAATTATCTAGTCAATGCAGGTTTTATGCTGCAGGAAATGGATCTCTTCCTGTCTGGAAATGATATTGGCAGCTGCTGGTTGGGTTCTCCAAGGCCCAACGACGAAGTGCTTAAAAATTCGAATCTGGAATTTGTAATTGTAATGGCATTTGGAAATCCTAAAGATCCAGAATCACTGCATAGAAACAGTACCTCAGAATTTAAGAGAAAACCCCTAAACGAGATAAGCAGTGTTAAAGGTGCAGATGAAGTACTGGGCGCAGCTAGGCTTGCCCCATCGGCAGGTAACAGCCAACCGTGGTTTTTTACAGGTGATGAAAACATGATCCATGCTTACATCTATAAACCATACGCTGTAAAAGAACACAAGGCACCTAGAGTAAAAAGGTACAACACCATAAGTATGGGAATTGCAATTTACCATTTAAATGTTGCACTGGAACATTTCGGCAAAAAGGCGGATATTAGTACTGACGAAACTGCAAGAATGAACCCTCCAGAGGGGTATGATTATGTTACCAGTTTGAAAGTGGAATAAAGTTCAATATCTGGATTCATTTTGATTTAATTCTACCTAAAAACCATTTACAGACAGTTTACATGCTAAAAAGGTTATATACTTGTTCAGTATAATACTGACAAATATAACAAGGAATATGTGAATCCAGTTTATGATATTTTCAAACAATAGCTTTGAAGTTAAATACAAAATGTTTTTTATAAACCTTTACAGGCGAAATAAAAGTCTTTTAATTGTTGCAGCGGCTGTATTTTTTGCATCTGTACTCATAGGGGGAATAGGTCCTTTCTTATATGGACCATTTGATCAGTACATGACTAAATATCTAATACATGCCGTATCAACCATGAAAACTGAAGTCGATGGAACTACACTTTCATTATTCATGCATAACAGTACAAATGCATTTTTTATGTATTTTGGGGGGATCTTCTTTGGAATTATCGATATAATTCAGCTGATAGTAAACGGAGTTCTCTTTGGATTTATAACAGCTAAAAATCCCATTAGTATTTTTTACATAGTACCCCACGGTATATTTGAATTTTTAGCCATTATAGTTGCGGGCACTGCCGGATTTAGGCTTTTAAGCGCATTTATTAGCACAATAAAAGATGGGTTGCATTTTAAAAAGAATACTGTTCTAAGTGAGCAGATTGAGAAGTCATTAAAAGTAAATTCATGGAAATTTAAGGACTCTTTAGCTTTATTTGCACTTGCAATAACTCTGCTATTTATTGCAGCGATTATTGAAGCTAATATTACTGTTACACTGGGAAATTACATTACAGGTTTAAATATCACTTAATTTAAAAAAGAAATTTGTAAAAAATTAAGTTTTAAACTATAAATATACAGTGTAATGATAGGTAAACGGTGAACAAATTGATCAAAAATAAAGCAATGGCGATTATATTAGCAGTTTTAACGTTCATAGTAGGGTCCGCCTTAATTACTGGCATTATATTTTATATCTTGGGCTTCCCACTCTCCTCTATTTCTGAGCATCAGCTCTATGTATTCCTTGCAATTTTAGCTGGAGCATTACTTGCGTCCTTTGTTTACGGCCGGGGCAGCACTGAACGGGCATCGAAGGCAACCAAAATTTTAAATGAATCATTCGGATTGGAACTTAAAGAGAATGATGTGTGGAAAGTACTGCGTGGAATCGAGCAGATGCCTCCATTCACGGTAAATAAATATGTGTCTATGAAAATAAATGCGGTAGAAGAGTTTGAACCTCAAATAAATGAGTATAAAAGTAAATTGACTCAAAAAAACCTTTTAGACATAAAGAGAATCTTAGAAATGCCTGTTCCTGAACTTCAGGATATATTGAATAAGCTCTACCTTGAAACCAAGATGGAACAGTTTAAAATACTGGCAGAACCTGAGGCAAAGTCTCTAATTGAATTGAATCTGCGAGAACTTAAGCGAGTTCTGTTTAATGAATAATTATACGCTCATTCAATTTTTTCTCATTTTTAAATGGATTTAGGTTCAGTAGGTTATTTTTTTCTATATTTTTTGTTTTAACGTTAAATCACATTTTTTTTATTATACCACTTGGTCTAGACCACTAGGTTTATAAAATATGGAGATCTAATATAATAGGACTAATATTAGAAATACTGAATATTTATCAGTTTAAGTAACAATACTGCTTGCATTTGTAATACATTCGGGAGGGAAGTGATTAAAACGAAGGAAAAGTCATTTAAAAGAAAAAATGAACTCATTGAGGCAGCTTTAGACGAGTTTGCAACTAAAAGCTATGAAAATGCCTCATTAAATAAGATAATCAAAAATGCAGGTATTAGTAAGGGTACATTTTATTATCACTTTAAAGACAAGAAAGCGCTTTATTTGTTCCTGCAGGAGTCTGCCTACAAATTCCAAATGGAATTTCAGGATAAGCGCATGAAAGAACTCGCAGGAGATCCTCAAAAATCGAAAGATTTTTGGGACCCCGAAAACTCTGAGGGTTTCAAACAAAAAGATTTTTTTGAAAAGATTATACTAAGTGCCCAGATAGGGGCTGAAGCTGCCACTCGTTTTCCTAAACACCTGAAACTTACCATGATGTTTTTTAAGGAGGAAGAAAACGAAGACACTAAAGAAATCATTGAATATGTAAACAGTTTTCGAAAAAAAACCTTGGAAGAAGGGGTTGAAAAAATGGTGACAGATGCAATAGAAGATGGAGACCTTAGTAACAGGTTTTCGAAGGATTTCATTGTAAAAGTTGTAAATCATTTTTTCCTCCACTACAACGAAATTTTTGGCATGGATGAAGACTATGATGAGTCAAAATTTCTTAAGGATATCAATACATTTGTAGATTTTCTAAAATTTGGATTAGGTAGATAAGGGAGGATCTCATATGAGTATTTATAGTCGAATAATGGCAAAGTTTCTTAATTTTCCACCTGCAGAAACCAACGACATTAAAGTTGAAAAGGACCTTAAAATACCAATGCCTGACGGGGCTGTATTATTGGCTAACTGCTATTACCCACACCGTTTGGGTAAAAGACCCACAATTTTGATATGCTCCGTTTATAATACTAGGATCGGTGCGACTAATGAGGCTATTTCTACAGCTACCGCTGAACAGGGATTTAATGTAGTGGTTGTGAGCAGTCGTGGCGCTTACGGCTCTACTGGTGAATATGAACCATTCTTATCGGAACGTAAAGATGCCCCACACATAATAGCATGGCTAAAACAGCAAGAATGGTTTAACGGTGAGCTTTGCTCTGAAGGTGCTAGTTATCTAGGTTATAGTCAGTGGCCCATAGCTCGCTATGCTGGATCAATGCTAAAAGCAATGTCAACACAGGCAACTGGTTCTAATTTCCATGATATGGCTTATTCTGGTAATGTTTTAATGTTAGAAGTGTTTTTATTCTGGATGACGGTAGACTCGGGACGTAATTCGAGATTAGCATCTATTAAGGCTTTAACAGGAGGTAAACAGCGCGCTAAACAGGCAATACATCTGCCTCTTGAAGAGTTAGATACAGTACTTTTCGGCCATAAAAATACCTTCTGGAGGGAATGGCTAACGCATTACCTACCTGAAGATAATTATTGGGATCAATACAACAGCAGTGATGCAGTATCTATTACAAAAGCCTCTAATCATGTGATTACGGGGTGGCACGATTTTTTCCTGCCTCCTGCTATAAAAGATTACAATACTATGCAAAATGATGGAAAAACTCCATATCTAACCATTGGTCCATGGACTCACCCTAAAGCAGCACAATTTGGGGGAAGAGAGGGAATAATTTGGCTGAAGGCGCATATGCTAAACAAGCGTGAAGGTCTCCGAGAAGCACCAGTGCGTATATTTGTAATGGGAGCTGCTAATGAATGGCGTGAGTACACTGCTTGGCCTCCTACTGACATGGAACTTCAACGGTGGTATCTGCAACCAGAATTTGGCTTTTCTACAGATTTACCTGCTGTTTGCGAGCCAGACAGCTATACATATGATCCGGCTGATCCTACACCTAGTATAGGCGGCGCATCAACGGGGAGTCCAGTTAAAGATAACAGAACTCTTGAATCTAGATCAGATGTTCTTATTTATACCAGTGATATACTGAATAAGGATGTAGAGTTAATTGGTCCTGTTTCTGCAGAGCTTTTTATTAAATCCAGTGTACGGTATACAGACTTTTTTGTTAAAATTTGCGACGTTGATTCATCTGGTAAAAGCCTTAATGTCTGTGACGGAATACAAAGATTGTTCCCAGACAGGCCAGCTCATCAACCTGATGGCATTATAAAAGTTACAATCAATCTATGGCCTACTGCTTACCGATTCCAGAAAGGACACCATATCCGAGTACAGGTTTCCAGTGGTGCTTTCCCACGCTTCGCACGAAATTTAGGCACTGATGAGCCATTAGCGACCGCCACAACTATAAAAGTTGCTAATCAAAGTATTTTCCACGATCCAGAGCGTCCATCGGCTTTGATTTTGCCAATAATAAATTTGTAAAGAAAACTTCCAATATTCAATTTAAATCAGAGGATGATTTGACATGAGTAAAGAACAAGGATATACTAAGGGTTTTGTAGTTTCTAAGGACGGAACTACAATTGGATACAGAAAAATGGGTAGTGGTCCTGGTCTTATTCTTATGCACGGCGGTGCTAACGCTTCACAACATTATATGGAACTTGGCACAGCTCTATCAGGCGAGTTCACGGTTTATATTCCAGATCGCCGTGGAAGAGGATTGAGCGGACCATTTGGTGAAGAGTATAGTATGCAGAAAGAAGTTGAAGACTTGGATGCACTTACTACAGAAACAGGCGCACAGAATATATTTGGACTGAGTTCAGGTGCTCTTATTGCACTTCAAGCTGCACTTAAATTACCGGTAATTCACAAAGCTGCCCTTTATGAACCTCCTCTTGATATTGACGGTTCAATAATGAATATATTATCATTTATGCCTCGATTTGACAAGGAGGTTGCAGAGGGTAAGCTGCCAGATGCCACCGTTACTATGTTAAAAGATTTTGGGGTATTTTTTGGTTTACCGCCTTGGATTACTGGATTGCCGCGGTTTCTGCTTGTAAGGCTTTTCTCATGGTACTATAGCAGAGAACTTAAAGGCATAAAAGGCGATGACGTATCTCAGACAGTACTTGTTCCAAGTTTTCACTATGATTATCAGCTTGTTAATGAAATGCAGGGAACACTTAACAACTTCCGAGCAGTGTTTGCTGAAGTTTTGCTACTTGGGGGTAGTAAGAGTCCTATTTTTTTGAGAAATACTCTTGATGCATTGGAAAAAGTCTTACCACATGTGCAGCGCTTTGAGTTTCAGGGCATTGGCCATTCAGGGCCAGTAAATGGCAGTAAGCCGGAACTTGTAGCACAGGAACTTAAACGATTCTTTAAATAAAGGAGGAATTAGATATGAGCGATAAAAATAAACTATATACAACGGGTTTTGTAATCTCTAAAGATGGTACCACAATTGGATACAGGCAGATGGGTAGTGGCCCTGGTGTTATTCTCCTGCATGGCGGAGTAAATGCATCACAACATCTTATGAAGCTCGGTACATTATTGTCAGATGATTTTACAGTATATATTCCAGATCGCCGTGGCAGGGGCTTGAGTGGACCAATAGGTGATAATTACAGTATTGAAAGGGAAGATGAAGATCTTGATGCTATTCTTAAAAAAACAGGTGCACATTATGTCTTTGGAACGGCTGATGGAGCTTTATTTGCATTACATGCAGCTATCTCTAATCCTGCTATTTGTAAGGTCGTTGCTTATGAACCTCTTGTTTTCGCGGGACAGCCAGAACTAGAACAATTTAAAACCGCTATTCAGCATTTAGACAAGAATATGGCCGAGGGAAAAGTGGCTAAAGCAACAGTGGATTTAACAAAGGATTCTGTTAATTTGTTTAAGCCAATACCTGATTTTGTAATGGTGCCACTTGTCAAACTTATGTTATGGGTAAACATCAAAACTGTTAAAGGTGATGACGTATCTTACCCGGAACTTATCCCGACACTGGACAATGAATTGCATATCGTGGAAAAAACGGAAGGAACACTTGGGGACTACAAAAATGTGTCTGCAAAAGTATTATTGCTTGAAGGCAGCAAGACTCAATCTTTATTGAAGGATAGTGTCAATGCCTTAAACCAGGTATTGCCTCATTCTAATCTTATTGAACTTAAGGGCCTTAATCATGATTCTGCACAAGATTACGGCAAGCCAGAACCCATTGCGCAGGAATTGAAGCGTTTTTTTAAATGAAATTTGGAGAAAATAGAAATAAAGACAGGATAATGTGGGGTTTAGAGCTGGTCAAGATAGGAATTTATTCATGCAAACTGAAAAAGTTCGCTTACAAATTCATTACAGAAATGGTTGTTGTTATCCAGTTGAATATATTTGTCATGCTGTCAAAAACGAAGTTTTTGATGTTTATGAAATTGAAAACTTCGTAACAGCAAAATTCATAGAATTTTGCATGCAGCAAATACTTTGTATTTGCCTGCCGTCGAAAAATAATAGATTTTTCGGGTAGTAAAATTTTTAATTTTACATGCTCTAATTTTCGTTTTCTCAGCTTCTTGTCTATAATTATGGACTAGTCCTTGCATTTCCTTGCTCTTGCATCTACCACTTCCAATTTGAACACATAATACATACATGGCCATTTATATTTTATGGGTTTTGAGTAATGCGCTGAAAAGTAAAGTTATTTTTGGGTGCAATACCAATATTGGAAATATGCAAAAAGAGCATTAAAGATAAGGGGTGTTAATTATTAGATCTAGATCATTCAACATTTTAATCATTTTTGGCCTGCTTTTGTTCATGGTTCTTTCTATTTTTGTGAATCAGCTTCCATTGTTCATTATACTTCTATTTCTGGTTATGATTATAAGTTCTATATTCAATATATTTTACAATTTTAATCGGAAGCTTTATTTGGGTATTTCTATTGCAATTTTACTGGCGGCACTGGCGTATCTTTATATATCTGATCCAAGATACGGGCTAACTAATCCTGTTTTATTCATGTTTCCGATATTAGGGGCATTAGTACTTGTTGTGGCAGTTACTTACGAAATGGAAAAATTATCAATGATAATGAAAACTATATTTCTTGTTAGTAGGAGCAGATATCAAGAATCCATAGATACCTCTGATAAAATATTGAAATCATGGCCTGAAGATTACGGTGCAATGTATTCAAAGGCATATGCCCTGAATATGCTGAATAAACAGAATGAACAATTAGAATTACTGGATCAACTTATTGAAAAAAAATCAAATAAAACAAGAGAAATGGCTACGTTGAATTTAAAGGCCAATGCTCTTTTGCAGCTTAAAAGATATGATGAAGCAGGAGAATTAATTGAGGCAGTATTTAAAAAAGACTCTAAAAATGAAGATGCTCTCTATAATAAAGCAGTTCTACTTTCTAAAACGAGCTATAGGCAGGAATCTATTAAATACTACGAAGATTCACTGAAAATAATTAATGAAAAACTATTAAAACATGGATCAATATTTAAAAAAATAAGGCGTCCCAAAAACTTATGGGACATTGAATTAGCTGAATTATTGACTAAAAAGGGAATTATCCATGGAAAACTTTATCAGTACAGTGAAGCATTGGAAAACTTTAGCGAGGCTTTAGAATTAAATCCAGAAAATAGCGCGGCATTAAATAATAAAGGCTATACACTTGCAAAAATCGGACAATACGAAGAAGCTTTAAAATGTGTTAATGAATCCATTGGATTATATTCAGAAAGTGTACATGCACTGGATAGTAAAGGATACATTTTAACTATGATGGGAAATCCAGAAGAAGCCTTGAAATTTTATCAGAAAGCAATAGAAATAGAACCTTGGGATGAAGAAAAATATTACCATAAAGCTAAAGCTCATGAGAAACTCCGGCAACACGATATGGCATTAAAATGTTATGATAAAGTTCTTGAGCTAAATCCTAATTGCCAGCCTGCAAAAACAGCTAAAGATAGGTTAAATGGTATATTAAGTAACATTATCCGGTAATTTATCTAAAAAGGGATGAATATGATAACTGTATCTATTGTAACAAGAAGACTTAAAGAAGGCAAAACCTATGAAGATTTCAGAAAGGCGTGGTACCATACAGTTGGTTTTGGGACTTCCAGTAAACTGTATACCATGATCAACGCACATGACCCACGTGAAATTATCGTTATAGGTTTTGTTGAAGCCGAACTTGAGGAATACCAGGCCAAACTGGGCATTGATGTGAAAGAAAGGCTTGCTAATCCCCTTGATGATGTGATTGAGCCTGAAATAGGGCGTCAATTTGGTATTCTGATCTCTGAGGATGATTTCTCAGGTGAAGGTAAAATAGAATATAAATCGCCTAGTATATCAGGTAAAGAAACTGTTCTAGAAGAAGTTTATGGAAATTTATCTGAGATTGCAGAATTTATAAATCAGGCATCTGCAGAACGTGACAGGTTAAAAGGAAAAAAGTGACTGAAATAAATTGTCGGTTCTTCATACAGTTAGAAAGTAATTTACAGATGTTATAATTTTATTTTTTTATTGTTATTATAATCCATTAAGTCAATATAAGGAGTTTTTTTGAATTTATTTTTTAAAATGTAAGCTAACTTGGTTATATCTTTTGGATTTATATCAAAATACTCCTGATTAAAAGCCATAATAAAAAAAATAAACAATAAAATTCATACTAAAATAAAGAAACGAATAAATCAAAACTAAAAAACATGATAAATAGGTAGAGGGCCGTTAGATATGGGGAAAGATTATTCTATTTTTGATAATATGCTTGAAGGCTGTCAAATAATTAGTCATGATTGGCGGTATCTGTACGTTAATGATGCTGCATCTAAGCAATGTCATGTTAGTAGGGAGAACTTGTTAGGAAAAACTGTAATGGAAGTGTATCCTGGCATTGAAGAAACAAAAATGTTTTCTAACCTTCAAAGATCCATGAATGAGAGAGTTTCACTTTCAATGGAAAGTGAATTTACATTTCCAGGTGGGAACAGGACATATTTTGAATCAAGGATAGAACCAGTACCTGAAGGTATTTTTATACTTTCCCTTGATATTAGTAAGCGTAAAAAGACCGAAGATGCCTTGAAAGAAAGTAAAGAAATTTACAGGCAGTTTTTTAATAATCCTCTTAATGGATTTGCATTGCATGAAATTATAACTGATGATAATGGAAACCCAATTGATTACAGGTTTTTAGAAGTTAATGCCACATTTGAGGATTTTACGGGACTTAAAAGAGAAAAAATTATATATAAACGAGTTAAAGAAATCTTTCCCTCTGAAGAAGTTAATGAATTAATTAAATCATATGGGGATGTGGCTTTAAAGGGGGGATTCAAACATTTTGAATATTATGTCCCTTCATTAGCTAAATATTATGATATTGCTGTGTTTTCACCTCAAAAAATGCGTTTTATAACATTCTTTACTGATATTACAGAACGTAAAAAAGCGGAAGATGCGCTAAAAAAAGCATATGATAATTTAGAGAAAATGGTCAAAAAACGCACTTCTGAGCTTGAAGAAGCTTATGACGACTTAAAAAAAAGTGAGAAAAAATTCAGGGGAATTTTCGATAATGCAACTGATATGATTAGCCTAATCCGTGTTGAAGGAGATATTAAATCTGCACATTATATTGAAATAAATAATGCGGGAATTGAGAGACTGGGTTATAGTAGGGAAGAAATGTTGAATATGGGTCCATTTGATATAGATGAAGGACCGGAAACACATGAACATGTAGAAAAACTTTTGAAAGAGGGACATGCTAGATTTGAAACTATTCATGTTACTAAAGATATGCGAAGAATACCTGTAGATGTTAACGTTCATTTTATGAATTACGGCGGAATAAAAGCTGCTCTTGAAATTGTTCGTGATATCAGCAAACGTAAAGAAGCAGAAGAACGGATTAACCAGTTAGTTAGAAAACTTCGAGAAAGTGAAGCAAATTTTAGATCACTAGCAGAAAATTCTCCTAATCTTATTATTAGAATTAACAGGGAACTAAATTATCTTTATGTAAATCCTACCATAAAGAAGTTTACAAGTCAATCACCTGAATTCTTCATTGGAAAAAATCTTGAAGAAATAGAGACTTCAGAAGAATATAAATCAATATGGAGAGAAAAATACTCGGAAGTACTCAAAACAGGTAAGATACAAAATATAGAATTTGAATTCCCTACTGTAATTGGACTAAAATTCTTTAAAATAGTTATAATTCCTGAATATAATGATAAAGGCGAAATTGAAACAGCACTTTCTATAAGTATCGATATTACTGAAAGGAAAGAAGCTGAAAAGAAATTAGAAGTAACAATAGGCGAGTTAAAACGTTCCAATGACGAACTCCAGAGCTTTGCCTATGTTGCCTCCCATGATTTGCAGGAACCACTAAGGACAATTTCAAGTTTTACACAGTTGCTGGAGAGGCGATATGGTGGTAAACTTGATAGTGATGCTGATGAATTTATAGAATATGTTGTGGAAGCAGCACAGAGAATGCAGCAGATGATTCATGATTTACTGGATTATTCCCGAATTATGACAAAAGGGAAAGAATTTGAGGAAGTTAGTATCGAAGATACTCTTCAGGAAGTAATGAACAGTTTAAAAGCAATTATAGATGAAAATAATGCCGTAATTACTCATGATAAACTTCCGACGGTAACTGCTGATTCTGGTCAGCTTCTAAGGGTTTTCCAGAATTTAATTGTAAATGCAATCAAATTTAGGAAACCAGATGAACCTCCAAGGGTACATATTTCTGCCAACAAAGATGAAAAAGCAGGTGAATACATTTTCAGTGTATCTGATAATGGAATTGGGATTGAAGAACAGTATTTTGATCGAATATTTACCATATTCCAAAGGCTGCATACAAGGACTGAATATCAGGGAACTGGTATTGGGTTATCTCTTGTAAAAAGAATTATTGAACGCCATGGGGGGCAAATGAGAGTTGAATCAAAATATGGGGTCGGTTCGACTTTTTACTTTACAATCCCATTTAAAATTTAGTTTTATATTATTTTTTGGAATTTATTATAAATTTAGATAATAATAAATACTTGAAATTCATATCTCCCCATAATAAATGTTGAATTGGGTGATTGTGTGAAATGTCAAAGTTGTGGAGAAGAAATTGTAGAGGGCAATTTTTGTCCTAACTGTGGTATGAAAGTGAATCCAGTTAAAGAAAAACCAAAAAAATCATCAAGGGCACTGTTAATTGTACTTTTGATTGTAGGTGTATTATTCCTTTTAATATTTCTCCTGATCCCTGCACTTTTGATATATCGTGCTTATTTCACTGGAGTGTAGTTTAATTTATTTGAAATCCTCTACAAGGGGATTTTAATTATTTTGAGATCATGGTTTTAGTTTTTGTGAAAAAAGTAGTTAATTTAAAATTAGAATTGACGCCGGGACAGGGATTTGAACCCTGGAGGAGCACAGCTCCACGGGATCTCAAGTCCCGCGCCTTTCCTGGCTAGGCTATCCCGGCATGAGGATTTTTTATTTGTTTTAATTGTATTTATAGTTATCCCTGTAAATAAAGGGATTATAAGCTTAAATTTGATTTAAGCTAATAAAAGTGATTTGAAGCTATTAAAAAGGAATTAGCTTTTGAGTTCTATTTCAATACTTACGTTATCAGGAACGTTTACTTTCATGACCTGTCTCATTGCCCTTTCGTCGGCTTCGATTCCAACAAGTCTTTTGTGAATTCTCAGTTCCCATTTTTCCCATGTGGCTTTGCCTTCTCCATCTGGAGATTTCCTGGTTGGTACTACCAGTTTTTTAGTTGGAAGTGGGATTGGGCCTGACATGTCAACGCCTGTTCGTTCTGCGATTCTTCTTAACTGGTCGCAGACAAATTGTAACTTTTCTGGGTCTGTTCCTGTGAGTTTGATCCTTGCTTTATGCATTTGTTTTCCTCCAATAAATAAGAAGGTAAAATAGGAGTTATCCTATTTTGCTTTTTCTATGTCGATACACATTCCAGCAGCCACGGTTTGACCCATATCTCTGATAGCGAATCTTCCCATGTGTGGAATTTCTTTAACGTTTTCAATAACCATTGGTTTGGTTGGTTTAACTTTGACAAACGCAGCGTCCCCTGTTTTGAGGAAGTCTGGGTTTTCTTCTTTAACCTGACCAGTTGCTGGGTCAAGTTTTTTCTGTAATTCCAGGAATGTACATGCTACCTGAGCTGTGTGACAGTGGAATACAGGTGTGTAACCGATGGTGATAACACCAGGGTGCTGTAGAACTACAATTTGAGCTGTAAATTCTTTTGCAACGGTTGGTGCGTTAGTGGTGTGTCCTGCGACATCTCCTCTTCTGATATCGTTTTTACCGACACCTCTTACGTTGAATCCTACGTTGTCACCAGGTTCTGCTGAGTCGAGCATTTCGTGGTGCATCTCGATGGATTTAACTTCCCCGGATACTCCTGCAGGTTCAAATATGACATTGTCAGCTTTTTTCATAATACCTGTTTCTATTCTTCCAACAGGTACTGTTCCAACACCAGTAATTGAGTAAACATCTTGAATAGGTACCCTTAATGGTAAGTTTGTTGGTTTTTCAGGTGCTGTGAACTCGTCAAGTGCTTTTACGAGTGAAGGACCTTTGTACCATGGTGTGTTTGGGCTTGGTTCTGTAATGTTGTCTCCTTCAAATGCGGAGAGTGGTATGAAATGTATTTTGGATGGGTCGTAAGCTACTGTTTTAATTAATGCACCTACTTCATCTTTAAGTGCGTTGAATTTTGCTTCGTCGTAGTTTACAAGGTCCATTTTGTTTATACCAATAATTAACTGGTTAATACCGAGTGTTCTTGCAAGGAAAGCATGTTCCTTGGTTTGTGGCATAATACCGTCGTCAATAGCAACGACTAATACAGCAGCGTCAGCCTGTGATGCTCCTGTAATCATGTTTTTAACGAAGTCCCTGTGACCAGGACAGTCCACAATTGTGAACTCGTATTTTGGGGTTTCGAATTTTGCGTGAGCAAGGTCGATTGTCACCCCTCTTTCTCTTTCTTCTGTCAATTTGTCCATGACAAATCTAAACTTGTTTTCACCGTCTGAAAGCTGCTGTTCTGCAATAGCTCCAGATTGAAGCAATACGTGTCCGACAAGTGTAGATTTACCGTGGTCTACGTGTCCAATAAACGCTAAGTTTATATGTTCTTTTCCTTTTGCCATTTAAATAACCTCCAATTATTTCATAATTGGGGGTTCAGAAAAATCTAAAGGATTTTTCTTCAACCTCCAAAAATTTTCGATTTTTGGGGTTAAGGAAATGCTTATGCATTTTAGAAAATGTGAAACATTTTCTAACTCCCAAAAAAATTCATAGAATTTTTTTGAGGATTTCCTATAACCTCCATTTTAAATCATATTACTGATTAGTGTAACAGTTTACAGTTTGTAACTTGTGTTTATTAAGTTATCGGTATACTCTACCTATTAGATAACTTAACTTTTAAGTGTTGTGTTATAAAGTGGGATTATTAACTTTTCCCACATGTTTTATAACTAAAAAGAGAAGGAATTTTTCCCATTAACCTATGTAATGGTCAGGTCCGTAAGGTTCAGGACTAAGTCCCTTCCTATCTCTTATTTGCCTTATAATCTGTTTTTGAAGTTCGCCAGGTAATCTTTCGAAACCTGCGTTTTCTGTTGACCATAAACATCTACCTTCTGTGGCAGACCTTATGTCTCCCGCAAACCCAAACATTTCTGCAACAGGTACTTTTGATTCAAGGGTCATCATGTCACCTTCTTGCTGCATGTCGGCGATTTGACCTCTTCTGTTTTGTACTTCCCTGGTTGCTGAACCCATGTAATCCTGAGGAGTATTTATGAATACTTTCTGTATAGGTTCGAGTAATGTTGGCTGAGCCATCATGATGGATCCATATACAGCTTTTCTTATAGCAGGTAAAACCTGTGCTGGACCTCTGTGCACTGCATCTTCGTGAATCTTTGCATCCATTAGCTTTATTTTTATACCCATAACTCTTTCTCTGGCGATTGGACCATCGTCAAGTGCACTTTCGAAACCTTCGAGGAGAAGTTCTTTAATTTCGTCAAGGTGCTGTATACCACGGGTCATGTTTATGAATAAACTGCGCTCGTATACATCCCAAACTCTTCTTGCTTCGTCTTTTTCAAGGCCGTATTCCATGAATTTCTGTGCTTCTTCTTTTCCTTTTACTCTGCCTTCTTTGAGTTCTTTGTTCTGTAGAGCCTGGAACATTGTGTCTTCCAGTGGTTCGATTTCAATGTAGAATCTGTTGTGTTTGTTAGGCGATTTACCTTCAACTGGTCCGGCTTTACCGGCAATGGTTTCCCTGTATACAACGATTGGTGGTGATGTTTCGATTTCCACACCTTTCTCATTGATCCTGTAAGTGATAATTTCAAGGTGGAGTTCGCCCATACCTGCTATGAGGTGCTCACCAGTTTCTTCGTTAATTTCAATCCTTACTGTTGGGTCCTCTTTTCCAACCTGTCTTAAAACTTCTATAAGTTTTGGAAGGTCTTTGGTGTTTTTAGCTTCAACAGCAACTGTAACAACTGGCTCGGAGATGTGTTCCAATCCTTCGAATGCCTTGATTTTTCTTCCGGGCTCGGAGATTGTTTCCCCTGCGACAGCGTTTCTTGCACCGGTTATTGCAACTATGTTTCCTGCTGGAACTTTGTCAGTGTTGATCCTTTCTGGACCAAAGTATACTCCGACCTGCTGAGTTCTTGCTTTACCATGTGAACCCACAAAGTAGATTTCAGTACCTTTTTCTATTGTTCCACCGTATACACGACCAGTTGCTATTTCACCAGCGTGCTTGTCGATACTGATGTTTGTAACCATTACAGCCAGTGGGGAATCTGGACTTGTATTGAGCATACCCTGTCCTTCTTCACTTTCAATATCTCCAGCCCAAATTGCAGGTACCCTATATCTTTGTGATATTTCAGGGCTTGGTAAATGTTCTATAACCATATCAAGTAAAACTTCAGTAATCGGCGCTTTTTGAGCCAATTCTTTCTGGTTTTCATCTCTACAGTATTCGTAAATATCTTTGAATGTGATACTTGTTTTCTGCATAATTGGGACGTTTATAGCCCAGTTGTGATATGCAGAACCGAATGCCACACTTCCATCTTCTACTTTGGCCAGCCAGTCATCTTTAAGTTCTTTTGGAGCCATTGATCTTATGATCTTATTTGCAGAAGCGATGATTTTTACAAATCTCTGTTGAAGCTCATCACCGTCTAATTTTAACTCGTTTATGAGACGGTCAACCTTGTTAATGAATAAAACTGGTTTAACGTTTTCTTTAAGAGCCTGTCTTAGTACAGTTTCTGTTTGAGGCATAATTCCTTCAACAGCACATATTACTACTACTGCACCGTCTACAGCTCTCATTGCACGTGTTACGTCTCCACCAAAGTCAACGTGACCCGGTGTATCTATAAGGTTAATTAAGTATTCGCCTTCTTTGTATTTGTGCACCATTGACACGTTTGCTGCATCGATAGTGATTCCCCTTGCTTGTTCTTGCTCGTCAAAATCAAGGAACCTCTGATCCCCTGCAAGTTCGGCAGATATCATTCCTGCACCTGCAAGCAAGTTATCGGAAAGGGTTGTTTTCCCGTGATCGATGTGGGCAACAATCCCGATATTTCTTATATTTTCGGGTTGGTACATCAATTCTTTAATCTTATTAATCATTTTAGTCCGTCTACTCACTATAATCACCTGGTAATTATAAAATAGTTAAAAAGCAGATATTTTAAGGCATTTTAGATACTAGTTTTAGTATAATAATAGATTGATATGCCTATCTTTATTGTATATATTAGTACCTTATATATTTTAGCCCCAGTTTAGAGAGGGGTATAAGGAATTAAACTTTCACTTTGATTTAGATATGCCTTAATATCAGCTTAATTTAAAAAATTTAAAGTTTAGTGTGCAGATCTTGCAATTCTCTCTTTTTCATCCTTTTTTCCAATTGCAAAACTTCTTGTATCGTATTCAGCTGCAAGCATTAATTCGTCAGCTAAGCACTCTGCTGCTGATCGTTTCCGTTTAAATGCGGATTGCATAGCCCCTCTTGTTATAAAGCCAAGTGCTAAATCTACTCTTCGCTGAGGTGCGATGTCTACTGCTACTTGATATCCGATACCACCGTATTTTACCCTTGTAATTTCTTCTCGTGGGGCAGTATTTTCAACTGCTTTAACTAATATCTGTATGGGATTCTCTTTTGAACGCTTGTTTATAACTTCTAATGAGTCCTTTACGATATTATAAGCTTTATTTTTCTTTCCTGAGTTTATATGTGTCCTCATTATTTTATTCATTAACCGTTCAACGATTGAAACTTTTGATTTGGCGAACTGTCTTTTGACGTGTCTTCCTAAGGTATGTGGAACTAATATGTCTTCTAAGCAAATGTAATTTACAAGACCCAGGTCTTCAACTTTCACCTCTTCTAATTCCCATTTATCAAAAACTTTACTCATGAAATTACCTCACTGGTTTTCGTTTTATTTATTTTGTGTAAATAGTAAATAATTCGTTAATTCAACGATTATGTACTAAAATCAAAATGATTATCTTACAGGTTTTTCTATTTTACCTTTTACCATTTCTTCTAAGGCTACGTTGTTTACTTTTGTAACCTTCCATCTTACTCCAGGAATATCACCCATGGACCTTCCAGAAGGGCCACCAATTCCTTCGATTACAACTTCATCGTGCTCATCTATAAATCCGATAGCACCATCTCCAGGAGCAAAAGCGGTTAGCTGTTTTCCATTTTTGATGAGTTGTACCCTTACACATTTTCGTATAGCAGAGTTAGGCTGTTTTGCCTCTATACCTACTTTTTCAATTACGATTCCTCTTGCTTGAGGTGCGCCTTCTAATGGGTCTGCTTTAACATCTAATCTTAAAGCTTTCCTTTTGTAATCTACAT